>DASYJX010000070.1:0-234418 GCA_035996065.1 Steroidobacteraceae bacterium
TGGCGTGGATTGGCCGCTTCGAACAGGATGGCGTGCGGCTTGGCTGTCCAGAGGATGTCGACGATATCGGCCAGCGGTACGTCGCAGTGATGCGGGCCGGGATAGTTGCCCCAGCAGACGTGCATGCGCACTTTCTCGGCGGGGATATTGACGAGCGCCCGATTGAGCGCTTCCACGTGCAGCGCCATGCGATCCCGAAATCCGGTCCGGTCCAAGTGTGCGAACTGCGTGTGCCGACCCATGGCTAAGTCGGGGCAGTCGATCTGCAATGTCACCCCGGAAGCGACGACCGCCTCGTACTCGAGTCGGAGCGCGTCGGCGCACGCGAACAAGTATTCCTCGTGGTTCGGATAGAAATCGTTGCGAAAGAAGAGTGTGGTCACGCCCGGGGAGGCTGCATTCAGAAACACCCCGGCAGGGGCGCGTCCCTCGAGCGAGCGCTGCAGGCGTAGCGCATCCAGCTTCGGTGCGTCGAGGTCGCGCATACTGATCGGCGCATTGCAGGCCGGCGCCTTGCGATGCCTGCGCCCCGGGTCGTCGAATATGCGGGTCTTGGTACCTGGGTAAGCCTCAAGGTCCTGGAATACGTAGCTGTTGCCGCTGCCGCCGAAGCCGGTGAGCCGGTCCTTAACGTAAGTGGCATAACTGGGCTTCGGCATCTCGCCGTCGTTTATGATATCAAGCCCCACTTGCAGCTGCCGGTCGACGACGAGCTTGACGGCGCGCGCCACTTGCTCATCGAGAGCGGACGGGTCGAACGGCAGCCCGTCCTCGCGCGCAAACATGAGTTGCTTGAGTTCCTCCGTACGCGGCAGGCTGCCGACGTGGGTTGTGAGGAACTTTCGACGTTCATTCATGAGTGCAGAACTCCGACGACTTGAGTCGACGGCCAGTACGAAACTGGCTTGCTTTGCTTTGAGCCAGTATCGCACAACATTCCCGTGACGCTGCTCGTTCCGGAAACGCCGAAAGAGAAATCTGCTGCAGCAATTGTGCGGCGGCGCGAAGGAAGGCTCGGCGGCCATGCGCATCAAATGATTTGCACGGCTGCATTGATGTCGGCGGGACGAAGAAAATCCCGCAGCACCGGTCGCTGCAATTCCGAATCGTATTGCCGCCAATCACCCCTAATTTCCCCTTAATATTCCGCCAATTATGATCATTATCTCGATTCAATAAACGGAGCGGGCTCGCCGCAAACCTGCCGCTCCTTGAATTGCGCCTGTCCAATGGTTAATTTAATTCGATCAACTGCAACGCACGCCATCCAACTTGCGTGTCGGCAAGACATGTCCGTCGGTGTTGAACATTGCTGTTCTCGCTCGTCGTTACAATAAGCTGGAACGGTTGGATGGGAAGTACAAAATGAACAAATCTCTCTATCGCTGGGTGATAGTTGCAGCGGGCGGCCTCTTGGGCTGCGTCGCAATAGGCGCCATGTTTTCACTGCCTGTTTTCCTTCGGCCCATCTCACGGGATACCGGATGGTCCATCACCGGCGTATCCAGCGCCATGACCTTCGGTTTTCTCGCCATGGCACTGGGAAGCGTCATCTGGGGAAACCTGTCAGACCGCTTCGGTCCGCGCCCAATAGTGCTGACAGGATCCAGTGTCTTGGCTGCGGCCCTGGCGCTGGCGAGTCGGGCGACATCGCTGATTGAGTTTCAGCTGATCTTCGGCTTGGTGGTCGGCGGTGCGACAGCGGCCATCTTTGCGCCCATGATGGCTTGCGTGACAGGCTGGTTCGACACACATCGCAGCCTAGCTGTGTCTCTCGTTTCCGCCGGCATGGGAATGGCGCCAATGACCATGTCTCCATTGGCGGCGCGGCTCATTTCCAACCACGATTGGAGAACATCCCTCCAAATCCTCGCCGCGCTCGCCGCAATCGTCATGATTCCAGTCGCGTTGCTGGTGCGTCGCCCGCCGGCGTTGGAGTCCGGAAATGTGCTCAGTGCCACACACGAGGAGCCGCAATCGGGGATCACTTTAGGTCGGGCAATCAGATCGCCGCAATTCATCACGCTGTTGCTGACGAATTTTTTTTGTTGTGCCACACACTCAGGTCCAATTTTCCATACGGTGAGCTACGCGATAAGTTGCGGGATCCCGCTAATTGCTGCTGTTTCGATCTACAGCGTAGAAGGGCTCGCAGGTCTCGGCGGTCGTGTCGCGTTCGGGTTTCTCGGCGACCGGTTTGGAGCAAAACGCGTTCTGGTCTCAGGTCTGCTGCTGCAGGCGTTCGGCGCACTGGCCTATTTCTTCGTGCGCGAGTTAGGCGCATTCTACGCCGTGGCGGCTCTGTTTGGTTTTATCTACGCCGGCGTGATGCCTCTTTATGCCGTACTCGCGCGCGAAAATTTCCCGCTTCGGATGATGGGAACGATCATCGGGGGAACAGCAATGGCTGGTAGTCTGGGCATGGCGACTGGCCCGCTGGCTGGAGGATTGATCTACGACACATTCGCCAGTTACGGATGGCTGTACATCGGTGCGTGGGGTATAGGTCTGGGCGCCTTCTTGATCGCATTAACCTTTAGACCCTACGCAGCCAAGCCTGCATATGTGTCGAATGACATCAGATCTGCCGCTTGACCGCAGTGGGCACGGTACGGGATATATAGCTTTTAGGCCTACTGCTCCAGCTCATTTTCACGGAAAAGCTGACTTTGCAAAGTTCTGTGGTGGCGCCAGTTGTCCGAGGAAGCCGGCCGGCGGCGGAGCTTGCCCGGTATCACACACGACGACTTTGCTGCGGCCTGCAATACGCGGGCGAAATATTGCTTACATAGTTCTCGTCATGGCCGCCGTCGGCAACCTGTCTTGGGACGTGCCGGTGTCCTGTCCGCGAGTGCCGCCCTTGCTCATCATCGACCGAAGATAGGCGATCGCCTGTCTGACTTCCGTCGTAAGCTTCTCGGCGAGGGCCGGAATCTTGCTGTTCTCTCCCAATGCGGCGGCTGCCTCGAGGTGCGCCGCCGTCGAAGCTGCCGCAGAGGCGTGCAAGTTCGCGCTCGCGTTTTTGAGTGTATGCGCGGAAACGAGCATCGTTGCGGCGTCGCCCGCGCTTAGCCCCGCAGCGATTGCCGCAAGTTCCCTATCGCCGGTTCCGATGTAGGCATCCACCAGATTGCGCAAGAATCCATCATCGGCATCGCACGACTCGAGCAGTGCTTGCCAATCGACCGGATAATTCGCGCTTCCGATACCATTTGGCGCGCCCTGAATCGCAATGCTCGCACCCGTCGAGCCTGTGCTCGGCAGGAGGCGATCCAGGCAGGCATCCAATTTGGCACGGTTGATCGGCTTCGAGAGGTAATCGTCCATGCCGGCGGCACGGCACTTCTCCTCATCGCCCTTCATGGCATGCGCCGTAAGCGCCACAATCGGGATGCGGCTCTTAGCTTTTTCGAGCCTGCGAATCTCGCGTGTTGCCTCATAGCCATCGAGCTGCGGCATCTGGCAATCCATTAAAATGAGATCGAAGTTTCCGGTCTGCCATGCGGCGATGGCAGCCTGACCATTCGCTACCACGTCCACGCAATAGTCCAGTCTCTCCAGCAGTCTCGAGGCCACCTTCTGATTGACGAGATTGTCCTCGGCCAGCAATATTCGGTTGCCGGTCCGAGTCCGTTGTGCACGCAGCGCGTGCCGGGTGATCATCGGTTGGCTTTGCATATGCCAGGCATCTGCGGGATTCGCGAGAACCAATATCAAACATTCTGTCAGGTCGCGTTGCGTGACCGGTTTCAACAGATAACCGGCAAACCCGATCTGCGCAAACAACTGTCCGTCGCCGCGTTGACCGGAGGAGGTGAGCATGATGAGCCGCGTGGACTTTATGCTCTCATCCTGGATGATGTTTCGGCCGAGCTCCGCGCCGTCGCAATCGGGCATCAGATGATCGAGTAATGCCGCATCGTAGGGACGGCCCGCTGCGCAGGCCTGGCGCATTAGGCAGAGTGCCTCGTCGGCCGAGCTTGCGGAGACGGGATCAACACCGCAGAGGAGAAGTTGCCCCATGAGGACTTTGCGATTGGTGGCGTTATCATCCACCACGAGCACCCGCCGTCCTCTGATTGAGGCAGGTGCCGGATAAACGGGCTGCAGGCTATCCGTGACCGGCGCAAAATGCGCAGTAAACCAGAAGAGCGAGCCTGAGCCTTCAACACTTTCCACGCCGGTTTCACCGCCCATCAGTTCGACGAGGCGGCGCACGATCGACAATCCCAAACCCGTGCCACCAAATCTGCGCGTCGTGGATGAGTCCGCCTGCATAAAGGGTGCAAATAGGGACTGCAGCCGATCGGCTGGAATGCCGATGCCCGTGTCCCGAACTTCGCAGCGCATCCGGGTGCCTTGCGCGCCGGTCTCGAGGACTTTGATCTCGAGTGACACCTCGCCTTTGGTTGTGAACTTGATGGCGTTACCGGCGAGGTTCAACAGAATCTGTCGGATACGCCCCGCATCGGCCTTCACGAGAGCGGGGAGTGTTGCATCGATCTGGGCCGTGAGTTCCAGCCCTTTAGCGTGGGCCTGAATCGAGAGGAGCCGGGCGACGTCTTCGAACATATCGCGCAAGTCCACGTCCAGGAGTTCGAGTTCGAGCTTGCCGGCTTCCACTTTTGAGAAGTCGAGAATGTCATTGATGACGGTAAGCAGCGAGGCGCCGCTGTCGCGTATAGTCTCCGTGTAATCACGCTGCAGGGCGTCAAGCTGTGTATCCAGCAGGAGTTCGGTCATGCCGAGCACACCGTTCATGGGAGTGCGGATCTCGTGGCTCATGTTGGCGAGGAAATCGCTCTTTGCACGGTTAGCGGATTCTGCAATCTCCTTCGCGTCTACAAGTTGACGGCGCGATTCATCGACGCGTTCCACCATACGGTCGAACTCTCGGGCCAAGACCGCGACTTCATCGTGACCAGGCAGGCCCAAACGCGCCGTGAGATCCGTGCCTTCGCCGAGCGCCACGGCATGGCGGGTCACGCGGCCGAGCGGCGCGAGCACGACGCGATTCAGAACGATCACCAGTAGAATCAACGCCGCCAATCCCGCCAGGATGAGAGAGGCGGCGGCGTAATGGACGGCACTTTGCCCGTACTCGGTTATTTTCCGGGGAACCTCGACACGCAGCGCCATCAACGGGTTGCCGTAGATATCGGCGAATGACCGGTATATTTGGGTGATGGTGTCAGTCTCGACGAGGCGGTCCTCGCCGTTCCAGGTGAGATCCTGGATCATCGAAAGCTGGGCTTGCGCCTGGGCGCCGATCAGGCCAAGTTGCTCGGCGGTGAGCAGTTTCCCCATGATCACCATGCCGACTGACCGCCCGGTGCCCGTGCCGTCGAGTACCGGACCCGCGGCCAGCATCATGATGCCGCGGTTGGTTCGAATCAGGCCTCGCGCCGGCGTGCCCTCTGCGAGATTGCGGCGCCAAGGGAAATTCTCCGGCAACGTCCTAGCCGCCGCCAGGTCCAGATTCAAGGGAGCGCCGGAATCCAGATCCCAGGAACCGGCCACCACCGAGTGGCCATTCAGATCGACGATCATCACCATGTTGATCTGTAGTTGCTTCAATTCGAGGGCATTGATGTACTTGTCCTCGAATTCGGCGGTGGGTGTGTGCAGGAACTGGTACAGGTCCCCCCAGTTCCCCCAATCGGCGGCGCTGAATCCCAGGCGACCAAGCGCCGTATTGAGCGTGTAGTCGATGCGCTTCATCGACGTCCTTGCCTCGTCACGCTCGAGTTGCGCGAAACTCGGCATCAACACCCGTTGCTGGATGGCGATTTCAAGAACGATCATCAGCGCAAACAGCAACGCCAGCAGAGAAATTATCTTCGTACGAATATTCATTTTTTGACTTCGTACCAGACCTTGACAAGCAGTGCCAAGCGCCTGTCTTGCTTTCGCCAGATCGCCACGTTCGCAGTAGCGGAGAATTGACGTAGGTCTCGCTATTGGCGACCGCCAATGAGAGATCGCTCACATTGGGGAATCGAGGTAACAGCTGCCGATTCCCGACCCTAGCTATGTATGACGAGGCATCTTTTTATCGGCATCGGGCATCGCCGGAGTCGGCATAGACTTGTGGTGCGGTTTCCGGAGTGTCGTGCCCTTGATGTCGTTGGAAGGTATCGTCGGCGCGAACGTCGGCAGATTTTTCGAGCGAATCTTGGTTACCGCCTCGAACCCCGAAGCCAACTTGATCAGTGTCGGCTCGCTGAACGCTGTCCCGAAGAAGCTGATTCCGAGCGGCACACCGAACACGATGCCCGCCGGCACCTGCACGATCGGATACCCCTGGGGTGCCGCTAGGCCGGAGGTGCCAAAGATGAAGTGATCGCCGTACAGCAGGTCGGTCGCCCAGGCCGGGTTGTCGGTTGCGGAGACGACTGCGTCGAGATTGAATTTATTGAGTGCCGCGTCGATACCATTGACGCCGGAGAGCCGGTCGATCTCGAGCGCTTGATTGTAGGTCATTCCGCCGAAAACCGGCTGCGGATCATTCGGTCCCGGTGCGAGCGACTCAGCCTGTTCAAAGACATCCTGGTTGAAGAATGGCATCTCTTCATCCGCGTGCGCGTTGTTGAAATCGATTGCGCTCTGCAGCGTGCCGCCCGCCACCGGCACGCCGACTCGAGTGGCGAAGTACGCTTTCACGTCGTTGCGGAAATCGAAGTCCAACACCAGGGACTCGCCAGTCGCAGAGGGGAAAGTAAACCCCGCTGCGTCCAGATCGATGACAGTCGCGCCGGCTGCAGTCAACGCCTCGACTGCTTCTTCGAACGCATCGAGCACATTTGGCGGCGTCGGCACCAACGGGTCGAACCCACCCAGACCTACGCGTGTTACGCCAAGGCGGGCGCCTTGAAGACCCTTTGGGTTCAAGAAATGGGTGTAGTCGGCGGGGATGTTCGCCGGCCGCGTGCGGCCTTTCCAGCCCAGCGGCACGCTGCCTGTCGCCGGATCGCGGCCGTCAAACGTTCGACTCTGGATCACGCCGAGCGCCGCGGCTGCGTCGGCGACGGTGCGCCCGATCGGGCCGACCGTGTCCTGGGTATGCGAGATCGGCACGACGCCAGCACGGCTGGTCAGACCGACGGTGGGTTTGATACCGACCACGCCGTTGGCATTGGACGGACAGACGATACTGCCGTCCGTTTCGCTGCCCAACGTCACGGCGGCAAAATTTGCGGATACGGCCGCGCCCGATCCGGAACTCGAGCCGCATGGGTTGCGATTGATACCGTAGGGGTTATTCGTCTGCCCACCGCGCCCGGACCAGCCGCTGATCGATTCGAAGGAGCGGAAATTCGCCCACTCGGACAGATTGGTCTTGCCGATGATCACGGCTCCGCCGGCGCGCAGATTTGCCGCCACGGTGGAATCGGACAAGGCGGGCCTGCCGACGAGCGCGAAAGATCCCGCGCTGGTCTGCATTCGATCTCCGGTATCGATATTGTCCTTGATCAGCACCGGGATGCCGTGCAATGGCCCGAGGACAACTCCTTGCTGACGCAGGTCATCCATCTGTTCCGCAATTTTGATGGCCTCCGGGTTAAGTTGGATCACCGAGTTGACTCCCGGGCCGTTCTGATCCAGTGCAAAGATTCGGGCGATGTAATACTTGGTGAGGTGTTCCGAAGTGAGCGTGCCCGCCGCCATCCTTGCCTGGAGTTCGGCCACGGTAACCTCGTTGAGATGCGAGGGGGCGGATGCGACGGAAACCGAGTTCTCAGCCGCAGCCGAAACTGCCGCAAGCAGAGCTACGGCAAAGATGACCAAAAAACGATTCATAAGTGGCCCCCCTAAAATTTTTTTTGATTGCTGGATTCAGAACGTCCAGTTCCCGGCGAGGATTTTCATATCGCACGTTCCTCGCTTTGTGCTCGGACGTTGTTCGGGTCGAAGAGGCGTGGAGAACTACACCGGCCTCAAGTTCCTGTCAATGCTGCTGACGACTGTCTGGTGAACGTCGGTGCCGCCATGTTCGCGCGCGGTAACGGTGAAATCGCGCCGCTCGGCAAGGCGCTCGCGCAGCCTTGAATTCGGGCATCATAGGTTGACGCCGGACCGGCGTGCGAACGGCGGGAGCGAGTCAACGTATGGAGGAGAAAACGCCGCGCAAGGTGGCGCTTGTTGCCAACTGCCTCATGAACCAAAACGCCAAGGTTTGCGAGGGTGCCCGCTACCGGGGTATGGTCAGTCCGGTCGTGGAAGCGCTGCGCAGTCGGGGTTACGTGCTGCTCCAGCTACCGTGCCCCGAGCTGGCCTTCGCTGGTGCGCGGCGTTGGTGGGCGGTCTATGAGCAATACGACACGCCTGCCTATCGAGCTCACTGCCGGCGCCTCGCACAGGCAATCGCGCCGCTGATCGAGCGCCATCTACGCGACGGGGATGAGGTGATCCTCATCGGGCTCGATGGCAGTCCTTCCACCGGCGTGCGCTTCACCTCCAGCAAGCCCGATTGGGGCGGCCGGCCGAACAGGCCGCAGGATGACTGGGAGATTGTGCCGCGCCGGGGCGTATGGATCGAGGAGTTGGAGGCTGAGCTGGCGCGCCGTGGCCTACCACCCGTGCCGGCCACGGGTTGGGCATTGGACATGGGGCGCTTCGATGAGGCTGGGTCGCGCCGCGACTTGGAGCAGTTCCTGGATAGCCGCGAGAGCGCTGGGGGCCCGCGCGGCGAAGATTCGGCGCCGCCGTGAACGGCGATTCACGCGGCTGGCGGATAGCGCTGGTGCCCGACACGCTCGTCAATCCGCCGCCCGAGATCCGTGCGGTACTACCTGACGTGCTGAGCGTGCTGGAGGCCAGCGGCTACGGGGTGCTGCAGCTGCCCCGACCGGGCGCGCATCGCCTGCTGCTCGCGGTGATCGCCGATCAGCTCGCGGAGTATGCGCATCACGGCTATGCGGTGGTGGCCATCGGGGTGCGCGGTGAGCCAGGCGACGGCCTGCATTGGCGCGGCCTCGCTCCACTGCTGCGAATCCGAGGCATGGCGCTCCCACCCCGTCACATCATCCGCCCCGATGTCCCCATCGCGGTGGAGGAGCAGCGGCTCGCCGCGCTCTTGGCCGGCTACGACCTGCCGGCAGAGGAGCAACGCCGCTGGCGAGTGTAGCCAGCTCGCTTGACGCAGGTTCGGGCGCTATATCTATCTCGTGTGGGACTGCGCGTGGCCCAGTGGGTCGGCCGCTTGCCGTTTCTTGTGAGTGTAGGAGTCCACCAGCAAAATGATTACGAGGCCGAGCACGGGTAGCGCGGCGGCAATGACGTAGATGCGAAAAACCATATTTAGCGTTGACATAATCTTCGATTATCGCCGTGTTGTGGTAGCCGAAAGTGTGATCTAGGTCGTGTTTCCCATCCCAGTCGGAAACTGCCGCGTAACAGTGTAGGACGCGCGGATGGTAGGACGCGCTGACGTCCAGGGCAGCGTCCTGACGTCCTCGAGGAGAGAAAAGTTGTGCACATCGTGCGCGGGTCCGACATGCCATTCGTGGGCGAATAAGGCTCCGCGGGTGCGATGTAGGCCGATTCTGACGGAAGATTTGCTGGAATTTACGGCTAATCCGGGGCCCACGGGTTATGGCATTCCGCGGCGGGGGTGCTTATTTTGCGTCCTAAGCATCGGTGCACGGAAACGGGGGTGAGTTGTGAACAACGTGAAAGTGATTGTGGGTTTACTCAGCTTAAGCTTTCCCATCGCGTCAATGGCGTCGAGCGAAGAGAGGGAATCTCGCCGAGACGGCGATGAGAGGGCAGTGCTCGTTCGCCCTTCCGAGTCCAGGGCGTCTGCGCAATCAATGCGGCACATTTCCACTCCCCGATCTCGGAGCGATCAAGAGCGCTCGGCTGCTGCCGTTGCAACAACCGCGGTGGGGGGTGCCGTTGCCGCCCCGGAAATCGACGCGATGTCGGCGATCGGCGCTCTGACGTTCTTCTTCGGCAGTCTCGCTGTCTTGTGCGGTCGCCGAGCGCCGTTGTTTGCGGTCAAACAGGCGCGCGTACCGCGATAAATGCGCTGTTGATGCGAACGACCCGCTGAACGACATTCTGAGAATCCAGTTGGGTCCCGACGTTGGGCGGGATGGCTTGCTGTTGCGCTTCTAGTCGGCTTCTAGTCGACCGTTGCCTCTAGTCGACGGACCTCCGACAGCAGGTTCGCCACATGGGCTTGGAGCTGCCTCGCGATGGCTCGAACTTCGATTGCCGCGAGGATTTCGCCTTTTTTTTCCCGACTCTCCAGTTCATTTACCAATTGCTTGATCGATACGGCGATATCGTCCAAGGCTTTGCTGCTACGGTCTTTATTGGTCACGCCGCCCGGTACCCCAGTAATTCCATCGACATTGAATATGTCTGATGGGATACCGTCGCGCCAGCGCCGCCCCTCCCTTTCTAGCGTACTTTTTGTCCTACATTTCTTTGTTCGGAGGCCGGTTACCCTCATTGGCGACATGGTCTGCCAACTTTTCATAGAGAGAGGCAATGAGTTCAAGTTGTGCTTGCGAGAACGGATTCTTTACGTCCGACGCCAGCGCGCGAATCCGCTTAGCCTCTTCCCGATAGTCTTTCTGCTCCGACGGTGGCTTCGCTCCGGACACAGTCCACTGGCCTCCAATAGGGAGGCGAAAGGGTAGCAGACAGCATTTGTAGGAGAGAAAGCGCTTCCGGCATTGAAGTGTTGTCGGATAATTCCTACTCAAAAATCTGCAGATCCGGCGATTTCGCCTGGAATGCCGTAGTTTGCAAAGCTGCGGACACCCTGTGCAAGCTCGCAGCATGCCTGAACTTCCCGATATCGACGCGTACCTTTGGGCGCTCGAGTCGCGCATCGTGGGTAGAACACTCGACAGGGTTCGAGTGGCGAGCCCGTTTGTGTTGCGCACTGCCCAGCCGGCGATCGCCGATGTGCAAGGGCATGTGGTGCGTGAACTTCGCAGGATCGGGAAACGGGTCGCCGTCGGGCTCGACAACGATCTGTGGTTGGTCGTGCACCTGATGATCGCCGGTAGACTCCACTGGCGAGCGCCCGGAGCGAAATTGTCGGGACGGAATAGTCTCGCGGCGTTCGACTTTCCAGACGGATCCCTGGTGCTCACCGAAGCGGGAACCAAACGACGCGCGTCATTGCACGTTGTGAGCGGCGAGTCGGCATTGATTGCGCTGGATCCCGGCGGCATCGAAGTGTTTTCGTCCACCCTTGACGAATTTCGCAGCGCGCTGACGGCGGAAAATCGGACGCTGAAGCGGGCGCTGACGGATCCGCGCATCGTGAGTGGTATTGGAAATGCGTATTCGGATGAAATTTTGCATGCTGCCCGGCTTTCCCCGATCACGCTGACCCGAAAATTGAATCCGGAAGAATGGAGACGCCTTTATTCGGCAACGCGAACCACGCTTGAAACATGGGTTCACCGTCTGCGCAAAGAGGCCGAACGCGGATTCCCCGAAAAGGTTACCGCGTTTAGAAAGGACATGGCCGTTCATGGGCGCTTCGGTCAACCGTGCCCCCGATGCGGCGATAACGTGCAGAGGATCCGCTACGCCGACAACGAAACCAATTACTGCGCTCGGTGCCAGACGGCGGGCAAACTGCTTGCGGATCGCGCTCTATCCCGTCTTCTAGGAACTGATTGGCCGCGAACGTTGGACGAACTCGAGGCGCTCAAGTCAAAGTGAAGGGCCCCCGAGAAAGCTCGATCTCAGGGTCGTGACTGTCTCGAGGCCGAGGACGTTCAGTGAAGGAGGGCTGCCCCGAGTCCGGCAACGACCGGAAGCATCAGCATGGCTGCATTGACGCGCGCCCGCCAGTTCGGGCGAGTGGATAAGGGCACTATTTCGGTGGCGCCTTCTCTGGCCACTAGAAATATATTTGCGGCCAGCCACAAAGCAAACATGGCCGCGGTCGCACCGATAACGAACCAAAAGCCTGTGCTAGTCATTTCCAACTCCCGTGCCGTAGGCAGGAGAGATGACTCTAAGGCAGTGCGGGCCCGGCGCATGTGATGAGGTACACCAAAAAAGCCCGCATAACGGGCATGGTTTCGCATTGCCCATCGGTCCGAACGCAATATGTCCAAAATCGGAGAAGATCCTCCTCTCCAGACCGTCCATGGCGCGCCGGCGCAGTCAGCTCACGGTCCCGCCTGTTTGCTTTTTTTCGGGTAAAACCCATCCCGGTCGAGCTCGGACTCGTCGACGTCTTCTTTCGAAGATTCTATAGGGGTCCCATGGATACGGCGAATCGTTTCCCGCGTCGCTTTGCGCGGCTCGTGAACGGTTTTATCGTTGTCCTCCTCTGCATGCGTGAATGCGAAAACACTGACCAGCGCCATAGCGAGCCTCCCGGTTTACTGTCGGAGATGGATAAAAAGCCTATACCACAAAACCGGTTCGCTAATTAGCGCCGCTTTGTTCATTGGCCGGTGCGAAATCGTGTCCACAGGCGCGTCACCAACCGGGTAGTCTCCGGCGTCATCGCCGGAAGAGTGTGTAGTTTGGCGCGCGTTTCGGCGTCGGGATAAACCTCGGGGTCGTTCTTGATCGCATCTTGCACGAACGCCAGTGAGGCACGATTTCCGTTTGGATACTTCACGGCGTTGGTGATTCCGGCCATCACGTCCGGCCGCATCAAGTAATTCATCCAAAGATGCGCATTGCGCGGGTGCGGCGCGTCCGCGGGAATGCTCACCATGTCGGCGCCGATCAAGCCGCCCTCGCGCGGCACGAAATAACGAATCTTAACGCCGTTGGACGATTCAAGGGCGCGGGAGCGCGCAAGCATGACGTCTCCCGACCAGCCCAAGATCAAACATAGCCCGCCGTTGCCAAGATCGCCGATGATTCCGACGGAATCGATCGAGCGCACGAATGGCCGGATTTTCATCAAGGTCTCGGCCGCTGTGTTCAGATCGGCCGGATCGCGGCTGTTGGGATCCTTCCCGAGGTAGATCAGCGCGGAGGACAAAACGTCCGTTGGGGAATCGACGATCAAGATGCCGCAATCCTGCAGCTTTGCAGCATTCTTCGGATCAAAGAGCAACGACCAGCTGTCGAATTGGGTCGACCCAAGGCGCTCGCGAACCTTGTCGACGTTGTAGCCGATGCCGGTGGTGAACCACAAGTACGGAACGCTGTACAGGTTGCCCGGATCGTGCACTGCGAGTTTTTGCATGATGTCCGGATCAAGGTTGATGCGATTCGGCAAAGCCGTCTTGTCGAGCTTGCGAAAGACGCCGGCCTTGTTAAGGCGATCGAAAAAGAAGTCCGTGGGGACCACGATGTCGTAGTTGCTGCGTCCCGTCAGAAGTTTCGTTTCGAGCACTTCGTTCGTGTCGAAGGTGCTGTAGCGTACCTTGATGCCGGTTTCGCGTTCAAAATTGGCCACGGTGTCCGGGGCGATGTAGTCTGCCCACGAATAGATGTTGAGGATCTCATCGGCGGCCGGCCTCTTGCCGTGCTCGCCGCAAGCTGCCAAGCCAAAAGTCGGCAACAGTGCCATCGCAGCATGTCCGATCGCCGAACGGAATCGCCGGTGCGCTGACGCACGGACGAAACCGGGTCTCCCGCGTGATTCCGGTTGGACAACTCCCGCGTTCGGCATGGTCGAGCTTCCCGAGCGTTTGATAAATTCTTGGATCAAAAGAGACGATTTCAATGTCGACATAGAATACCGTCGAATCGGTCTGGTCATCGCCCATCTTGACGGCCGCGACGTGGCGTTAGTTAATGCCGTATGTCTGGCAACGCACCGCGCGGGTCATAAGGGTCAGTGAAAAGAGCTTCCGCGACGTCGAGTGGGCTGCGCCACAGCCTCAAGCAGCGGCACATGACCATGATCGCTCTCGGCGGCGTCATCGGGGCTGGCCTTTTTGTCGGCAGCGGCGTCGTCATCAAGGCGGCCGGACCCGCGGCTGTTCTTTCTTTCGTGATCACGGGATTACTGGTCGTTCTGGTCATGCGCATGCTCGGCGAGATGGCCGCAGCGCTACCTGCCGTGGGCTCGTTTTACGAGTATGCCCGCCTGGCTTGGAGTGACCGGCCGCGCTTCGGCGAGCTGGCGGGTTTTCTCACTGGTTGGATGTACTGGTATTTCTGGGTAATCGTCGTGGCACTCGAAGCGGTCGCCGGCGCGAATTTGGTTCGCTTTTGGTTGCCCAACGAACCGGCATGGTTCATCAGTTTGACCCTACTGCTGCTGCTGACGCTGACAAATCTCATCTCGGTCAGGTCGTTCGGCGAGTTCGAGTTCTGGTTCGCCTCGATCAAGGTTGCGGCGATAGTCGCGTTCCTGGCGATTGCGGGCGTGTACGTCCTTGGCCTATGGCCGGGTGTTCATGCCAACGTCGCCAACCTCACCATACACGGCGGTTTCGCTCCGAACGGGATATTGCCGATACTGACCGGCGCGGTCGCGGCCACGGGCTTCTACTTTGGAGCCGAGATCGTGACGATCGCAGCGGCGGAGGCAGCCGAGCCGGCGAAGGCGGTCGCCAAGGCGACCAACTCGGTCATTGGACGGGCGCTTTTTTTCTACGTAGGCTCGATCCTTCTGGTCGTTTGCCTGGTACCGTGGAATTCCGCAGGAATCTCCATTCCCTATGTCAGCGCCCTCAGCGCGATGGGCATTCCCGCCGCGGCGCAGATCATGAACGCGGTGGTCCTCACCGCGGTGCTGTCCGCGCTTAATTCGGGGTTGTATGCTTCGTCGCGAATGTTATTCGCGCTGACCGGACGGGGCGATGCGCCGCAAGGCCTCGCCAAGCTCAACCGCAATGGCGTGCCGTCGCGCGCGATTTTGCTTGGAACGCTATTCGGCTACGGCGCAGTTGTCATGTCATACGTCTCGCCCGACACGATTTTCGCATTTCTGGTGAATTCGTACGGAACAGTGGCGATATTCGTCTATGTGCTGATCGCAATATCCCAACTGCGCCTGCGTGCGCGGTTGGAAAAAGAGGATCCGGCCCGTCTCCGGATAAGGATGTGGGCCTATCCGTATCTCACCTATCTGGCAATATTCAGCATGCTGAGCATCCTCTTGGCGATGGCCTTCATCCCGGAGCAGCGGCTTCCGCTCTTGTTCGGCGTGATCAGCCTTGGCCTCTTGTTGCTGAGTTTCGCGGCGCGCGTCCGTTTCGGCACAAAGCCGGATATTCCGGAACTCTCCATGGAGCACCACCGGTACGAGGAGCTCTAGGACGGCCTCATCGGGCGATCCCGCTTGTGCGACCCGCTTGTGCGACCCGCTTAGGGGATTCCGCTTAGGCGATTCCGCTTAGGCGATTCCGCTAGAATGGGCGGTCGCCAATAATTGTGGCTCGGTGCATGATGCGTCGCTCGGGGAGATAGTCCGCCACGGCGTAGTGGTGGGTTATGCGATTGTCCCAGAACGCGACGTCGTCGACGCTCCAGCGCCAGCGCAGCGTGAACTCGGGACGCGCAGCGTGTTCAAACAGAAAGCCGAGCAGCGCATCGCTCTCGCTCGCCCCAAGCTCGTGGATGCGAGTGGTGAATCCTTGGTTGACGAACAGGCCTTTGCGCCCGGACACGGGATGCGTGCGCACGACCGGATGGGTCACCGGCGGGTGTTTCGCGACCGCGCGTTCATACCGTTCCTTGAATTCCGGATCTGCTCCCCAACGACCCGCGGGGAACGACTTGACCACGGAGTGTTCGGCGGTCAAGCCCCCGAGGAGCTGCTTCATTGGCGCGGAGAGGGCATCATAAGCAGCAAGATTGCTCGACCACAGGGTGTCCCCGCCCGCGCTCGGCAGCTGCTTGGCGGCCAGCATGCCGGCCAGCGGCGGTGTCTGACTGAACGTGACGTCGGTATGCCAGTTGTCATTGTCGGGTAGAAAATCGCCGTGCGTATCGAGCACCAGGATTTGGGGCAGCTCGGGCAACACGGGGTAGATCGGATGAATGTGCAGCTCGCCGAAGCGTGCCGCAAACCGGCATTGCTGCTCCGGGGTCAGCGGCTGACCGCGGAAGAACAAGATCTGGTGTTCCACCAGGAGTTCACCAATTCGGTCGATGGAGTGCTGCGCCTGTTCCTCTGAAAGTGTGACGCCGTCGACGATGGCGCCAAGGGCGGGGGTCAGACGGGAAATGGTGATGGTCATGGTGATCGCTTGCCTCAGGTGCCAACGGCGGGCAATGCCGGTATACGCTCCTGGGCGGTATCATGACATGCGGCGCTCCCGTGTAAACTAGCAATTCAGCGGCGAAAGAGCCGGGTGACTCGTACCTCGCAGCGTCATAGGAGGAAAGTCTCGATGAAGTCCAACCCACCGCCCCCAACGGTCTCGCTCGGATTTGGCATTATTCGCAAAGCGAAGGAGTACCGACGCGGCGACGATGAGCCCTCGGCAGTCCGCAAGGCCAAAATTTTGGTGGTGGACGACGACCCGGCATTGCGTCGCCTCATGGAGACTCGTCTGGGCGCGGCTAACTATGCAGTGGAAACCGCCGGCGATGCGCAGGCGGCCATGGACGCCTGCCTTCTCTCCCGCCCGAATCTGGTGATAACGGATTTGCGAATGAAGGATGCGGACGGCCTGGCTTTCCTCAAGGAGCTAAAGAGCCGATGGCCGCTGTTGACCGTGATCATTCTGACCGCCCACGGGACCATTGCGGAGGCGGTGGAGGCCACGCAATGCGGCGCATTTGGTTATCTGGTCAAGCCGGTCGATAAGGAAGAATTGCTGGGACAAGTCGAGCGGGCGACCGCGACCTCGAGCTTTGCGCTGGGCGACGATTGGCGTGCGAACATCGTGTCGCGCAGCCAGCTCATGGAGGAGCGGCTGGGGATCGCCAATCGAGCGGCGACAAGCGACGTGCCCGTCTTGTTGACGGGTGAAAACGGTACCGGAAAGGAGCTGCTCGCGCGTGCCATTCACGCGGCAAGCGCGCGCCGGGAGAAGCCTTTCGTCGCAGTTTCCTGTCGAGGCAGGATGCAGCATGAGTTGGCATCGGAGCTGTTCGGCGATGCGTCCGATGAGTCAGCCTTGGAGCGGGTTCGCGGCGGCGCTTTGTTTCTCGATGAAATCGGCGAATTGCCCATGGAGATCCAGGTTGGGCTGTCCAAGGCCCTGGCCAAAGAGCATCTTCCCTCGGGAAAGTGGTTGGGTGCGGTGCGCACCGACGTACGCCTGATTTCAACCACGTCTCACGACCTCAAGTCGTTGACCGAGAGCGGTGCATTTCTTAGAGATTTGTACTACCAAATCAACATCCTGCCGATTGAGATGCCGCCCTTGGGCCGCCGACGGGAAGACATCCCACTGCTGGTATCGCATTTCCTGGAGCAAGCAACCGATTCCGACGGCCAGGGGAAAATCTATTCCCCGAAGGCGATTGAGCTGCTTGCGACCACAGATTGGCCGGGCAACGTCCGGCAGCTCTTCGATCTCGTGAAACGGAATGTGGCACTGTCGCACGGCGAGGTCATGAGCAAGGACTTCGTGCAGCAGTCTTTGGGCGGGGACTCGGCAAAGATACCGACATACAACGAAGCGAGGGATCAATTCTCGCGCGATTATCTCGCAGAGAACCTACAGCGCACAGCCGGCAACGTGACCAAGGCCGCTCGACTTGCGAAACGCAGCCGCACCGATTTCTACAAGCTTTTGGCACGCTATCGGCTCCATGCCGACGACTTCAAGACCGCGGAATCCACGAACAACAAGAAGAGCACGGACGGCGACGAGGAGGCCTAACCGCTACAAGCTCGTGGCTTTCGTCTTGTCGGCGTCGCTAGCCGGTTTGGCCGGATCCCAAGGCGTTGGTGCTGGGTTTTGTCACGCTCTCGGATGTCAGCCAGAGCACGTCCGGAGAGATCATTCTGATGACGCTTCTGGGCGGCAGCGGTACTTTTCTCGGACCGGTGGTCGGAGCGATCGTCGTGGTCACCCTGCAGGAATATCTCTCGGACCTCGTGGGCGCCTGGGTTTCGGTAATCATCGGCGCCATTTTTTGGTGTGCGTGATGACCTTCCGGCGAGGCTTCGTGGGCGAGATCCAAGGGTACTCGGATTGCCGGCGACGCGCGCCCTAATACCCCAGCTCGGCATGAAGCGCGCCCAGTTGATGTTCCGTGTGCTGCAGAATTGCTGCGCAGTCTTTTGCATGCAGACCCAAGCGTCGAAACGAGCCCAGTCCGTTCATGGCAACCCGTCTCGGGCCGGGAGTCCGCAACAGGCCGGCGAGTTCGATGCTGACGATGAGCACGTCGGTGAGGTCGACCTCCGGTTTCAAACCGCGATCATAGTCCCGCTGATCGCCGAGTGCCTGGGACATGTCCTCCGCGAATCCCCAATTCTCGAGCACGGCTTTGCCGATCGCCGGGTGCCAGCCCTCAACCATGTCGATGAACGAAGGGTCTCGCCAGAGTTGATCCGACTTCCCGGCCGCGCGCACCATGACGTACAGGCGCCCGATGCCGTGCAGCAGGCCGGTCAGGAAAGCCTGATCAGGACTGATCTTGGTGCGCCGTGCAACGACCTGACAGATCGAGGCCACCGCAATGCTTTCCTCCCATAACACGCTCAATGGCTTGTCTATCGAACGCAAAGCGGGAGCGAGCCGCAATTGCCGGACGGCGAAGGCAATAGCGGAACTCTGCACCGGCCGGTGTCCCAAGCGCGTGATCGCCGCGCGCAAGTCGCTCAACGGTTTCCCCGCGGGGTTGAATGCAGCCGAGTTCGCGGCCTGCATGAGACGTGCCGCCAATCGGGGCTCCGCGCCGACAATCTTTACGATTTGGGTAACCTTCGTATCGGGATCGGCAAGGGCTCTGCGGATTCGGACAACGACGTCCGGGAAACTCGGAAGATTGACCGTACCTCTGGACACCTCGGCCGCAAGGTCGCTCAGGAACTTGAGCGCCGCCGTTCGCTGATCAACGCTCGTCAGGCAGCCGGCAGCGGCCGCGGTAGCGGCCTTGGTGGCCTGGCTAGATATCGCGACATTAGACATAATACAGTCTCCCTACGGAGCTGCGGGCTCGCGCCAGTTGGCTGACATACCTTAAGTTTGCGGCGAGTTCGGAGAAATCTTGAGGTTTGGCTCGCTTATACTCGGCCTGGTCTCTTTGGGAGGTGCGATGTCGACGCGTAAACGCAGCGCTTGGTTTTCTGGCTGGGGGCTCCTGGTGATCGCCCTGTCTCCTGCAGGCGGACGTGCAAGCCCGAATTTTCTGGTCTATGTGACGAATGAGAAATCGGGGGACGTCACCGTCATCAACGGCAGCGATAATCAAGTGCTCCGTACGACTCTCGTCGGCAAGCGACCGCGCGGTATTCACGCGAGTCCCGACGGCAAGACGGTGTATGTGGCCTTGAGCGGCACCCCCATCGCGGCACCGCCGCAGCTGGACGCCAAAGGCAATCCGGTTTTTCAAAAAGCCAAGGACGACGACGATGAGGATAGCGTCAAGGCGGATAAATCAGCCGATGCGATCGGCGTTTTGGACGTTGCCAGCGGGAAACTGACGGGAAAAATTCCCGCGGGCTCGGACCCGGAAGAGTTTTCCCTCAGCGCGGACGGCACGAAGCTCTACGTCTCCAACGAAGACATCAAGGCCGCCAGCGTAATCAATATTGCCACCGGCAAAACGGAGCACATCATCCCGGTGGGCCAGGAGCCCGAAGGAGTGGCCACGGCGCCTGACGGAAAACGCTTCTATGTGACCTGTGAGGCAGGTGGCGACGTTTATGTCATTGAAACCAACGGCTACACCTCCGTTGGGCACTTCAAGGTGAACGTTCGGCCCCGCAGCGTGGCCTTTATGCCGGACGCCCCGGTTGGGTTTATTCCGTCGGAATCGACCGGCGAATTGAACATCATCGATACGATGAACCTCAAAGTCCTGAAGGTGATTGCCTTACCCCCAGGTTCGCGACCGATGAGCGTCAAAGTAGCCGTCAACGGTCGCAAGCTCTATGTCAGCAATGGACGCGGCGGAACGGTCTCCGTGCTCGACAGCCGCACCTACGAACTCCTGAATTCGATCAAAGTCGGTGCTCGTCCCTGGGGGATGGCGCTCTCACCCGATGGAAAGTTCTTGTATACGGCAAACGGACCGTCCAACGACGTGTCCGTCGTTGATCTCGAAACCGATAAGGAAATTGCGAGAGTCAAGGCGGGCGCGAGCCCTTGGGCAGTCGCAGTGGTGCCGGTGCGAGCCGTGGCGTCGATGCAAATCGAGCACAAGCGGGACTAGGCGAAAAAAGGGGGGCCGGCGGTGGGGGTTACCTTGCGACGACAAACACCTCTTGGGTGGTGATGCTGCGGGTGAAACCATCCTTGTAGGCTCGCGCCCGCACCACCACGGGATCCGTCAACTTGATCGGCTTTTCATACCGCAAATCCGAGGGTCCCGGTACGCTTCCGTCCAGGGTGTAGCGTATTTCCGCACCGGGTTCGCGTTCGGTCAATGAAATTTCGATCGGCCCGGCGAAGGTGCCTCCTGCGGGCGACACGGCCGGCGGATCAAGAACCGGCCGTCCAGGCAAGCTCGCAATCCAATCCTGCAGGAGCTTGACGCCCTTTTGATCTATCGTCTCGCGCGCGATCGGCGGCATCTTGATGTCGTCGACCGTGTTCACTCGCATGAATGCGATCGAGCGCCAGATGTCGTGCGGCGAAATGACCCGCGGTCTGTCGATCCCTTGATCGATCAACACAGGTCCATCGATCAGCTGCTGCCTTTCGAGGGGCGTGTCGTATCGAGCGTCAAAATAGGCGACCGTGCCTTTCGGCCGGTGACATTGCGCGCAATTCGCGTCGAGGTACGACCGGGCGCGGTCTTGGACACTTCGCGATGTATCGTCGGCGGCCGCGAGAGTCGGTAAACGAGCGAGCTCCGCTTCGTTCAGTGCCGGTGCGAACAGGCCCAGGTGATTCCACGCCCGCACCTCGTTATCGGTCACGCCGGACGGATAAGTGAAGGGGCGGTTCATTTGGCGCGCTTTCACGCCGAGCACGCCGCTGGTATTGGCATTGTGACAAGTCAGGCAGTCCTGCCGGCTCGGGTAGTACCACGTCTGATTGCGCACCTCTCCCATCGCCGTTTTGACCGGGATTTGTTCGGTCTGGCTCGTGCTCAACAGATCCGCGTCGCTGTTATCCGGCCTCCATTTGTAAACGACGCCGTACACCCCGCCTGCGCTGTCGCATACCAGCAAGCGGGTTTCGAGCCGTCGTTTGACGCCGGGATCGGCTGCGTCGGTCTGCAGCTCGAAGGTCTTTATGAAGACCGTGCCTTTCGGAAAGAACCAATCGCCGGTGGGCGAAAACTTTATCTTGCCGTCGGGAACTGCGACCGCTCGCGATTTGTCGGCGCCGTCGGACCAAAAGGCCACTACGATGTCGTATGGAATCACGCCTTTACTGGGTGTGAGGTCGCGTGTAATGCTGAAAGCGCCGGTTTGAGAAAGCAGCAGCGGAATCTTGCCGCCGGCGAGCGGCGGCATATGCAAATAAGCCGATGGCACACTCCGCTCGGACAGGCCGTCCGCGGGAGCTTCATTTTTTGCCTCCGCTATACTCATCGACGCGCTGGCGAGCATCGCGCCGGCCAGGCATGCGAGCCGCAAATGAAACTTGCACACCACGAGAGATCTGGACTCATTTCGGGCTGCATCGTTCCAGCTATTAATCGCGTCGTCCTCCGGCCTGAATCGATTTCCGCAGGCAATCATTTACCATATTTTGCACTGCCCGGCCGAAAAACACGGTTTACCTGTGCAACCCCCACCCAAGTACACTCCTCATCTCGTACAACAAGCGGCGCCGAAGTGACATGAGTCGAGAGGACGAAGATCGAATCTTGCACGGCCTTTACTACCACCGGGAGGACATCGACGCGGAGATGTCCCTCAACGACGAGCAGATTCTGTGGCTCGCAATGCATCCGCTGCGCGATGGGGATGCCTGGAGCAAAGACGGGCAGCCGCAGAGTTTCGACACATCGGTCGTCCCGGCCGAAATCGAGTCCAAGCTGATTACGGCGAAGCTCGACCTGCCGCTCCGTTACTTGCAATACCGGCGGCTCATCAAGTATGAAAAGCGCGGAGACGGGAGGGCTTCCGTTGCCGTGACGTTTGCGGGTGCCGATCGGGCGATTCGCCTGCATACGCGCCGCGGGCGCATGGATCTGTGGTACCGGGAGCACAAGGACGGCATACTCGGCATGGCTACGACCGTCCTGGTTTCCTTCATCACTGCGCTGATGACGGTGCTACTCATCCGATGAACGCCTCAGCCCCTGTGCCGCGCGAGTCTTCGGCAGGCGCCCCCGCGGTCGAGCAATGTGGTGCATCCCTCAGCCGGCCAGCTGCGAAGCGGCCGTTTCGAGTCTGCGCAGCGTCGGATCCTTGACCAGGTGCAGAACGCGCGAGAAGAGATGATCCTGGGGGTTGGTGCGCCCGATGTGAATGACGGTGGTGTGCTGCAGATCTTTGGCAAAGAGGTCCAAAATGGACCCGCGTGAATCCGCATCCAGCGAATCGAGCACCTCGTCGATCAGCACCCAAGGCGGCGCGTGCAGCACCACGCGCGCGAACGCGAGGATCTGCTGTTCATCGTCGCTCAATTCCCGATCCCAGCGCTGCGATACATCCAGCAGCGGCACGAGGCGATCGAGCTTGAGACGGAGCAAGGCATTTGCGTAGGCGGCGGCCGCGAAGGTTGCCGTTTTCGATGGGTAGGCGAGGATCTCACGCAGCGTGCCGGGAGGATGGTAGGGAGTGCGCGGCAGACACAGCATCTCTTCTCCCGCAGGCCGGTCGACTCGTCCGGCGCCCCACGGCCACAGACCCGCCAACGCTCGAAAGAGGAGGGTTTTTCCGGTTCCGGATTCGCCGACGATCAGGACTCGTTCGCCGGCCTTGATCTCGACTTTTTTTTCCTTGAGCATGGTGCAGCCCGCGGGCGAGGCGATCTCCAATTCGTCGATGCTGAACTTGCCGGGTTCGCCGGCGACGTAAGCGATTCGGCTCTGGACATCGTGCAGTACGTCGGTATCGATGAGCGCCCGCCGGAAACTCGCGACACGGAGCAGCGTCGCACGCCAATCGGCGATCGTACTGAAATTGTCGACAAACCAGCGCAATGAAGATTGCACTTGAATGAAGGCGCCCGATGCCATCATGAGGCCGCCGAATGAAATATAGCCTGCAAAGTACAGCGGCGCCGCGGCCAGTATCGGCGCGACGAGCGTAAACCAACCATAGCCGGCAGTGATCCAAGTGAGTTTGGTGAGACCCGTGACCAGCCGGCCCGTGGCGGCCAGCACGGCCTCGATGTCGAGCCCGATGCGCCGCCCTTCGTCCGCTTCGCCGCCGCTAAGCGCAATCGCGTCGATGTGCTCGTTGACGCGCACCAGTGAAAATCGCAAATCGGCTTCGCGCGCATAACGCTGCGCGTTGCGGTCGACCAGGCTTCGCCCCACCCAGAAGCTCAGCAGCGAGGCTGATCCTGAATACAGGATGGCAGCCCACACCATGTAGCCGGGGATCGCAACGTGGCGGGCTCCCAGGTGAAAGACGAAATCGTTCGACAGCGACCAAAGCACCTTGACGAAGGTGACGAGCAAGATCGACGATTGCAGCAGCCCGATGCCGAGATCGGCCGACAACTCGGTCAGATGGCGCGCATCCTCGTGCATGCGTTGATCGGGATTGATCCCGATCGGGCCGGCTAGGCTCAGGCGGAATGCGCGGCCCGGCTTCAGCCAGTTCTGAATCAAATCGCGGGCCAGGCCCTGTCTCAGCCTAAGCTTCAGCGTTTCGCCAAGCCATCGCTGCGCCACGTTGAGAACCAGAAGCACGCCGGCAATCACGCAAAAGACGCCTAATTGCTCGAGGAATTGCCCCACGTCGCGGCGCGACAGCGCATCATAGAAGGGCTTGTTCCAATCATTGAGGCGTATCTGACCGTAGGCGGAAAATGCGACGACGAGAAATAGCGCGGCCGATATCAAGATCAGCGAGCTGCGCACGGGTGCCGCCCAGAGGGCCCGCATCATCATTCCGAGTTGCGGCAGAAGGCCGGAATTGGCACTCTCTTCAGGATTCGATTCGAGATTCATGCATGCGTCCCTGGAGCAATGTGATTCCGCCATTATCGGCCATGCAGCCAGGGAGCGAAGCTAAATGAACCGGACCGAGGGCCTGATCGGCGAGATGACGTTGGCCGAGAAGCTCGGTCAGCTCACCATGACGGCCTCCAGCTATGCGGTGACCGGGCCGGTCATCGCCGGCGATTCAACCGACGCCATCAAGGCCGGGACAATCGGCAATCTGCTCAACATGGTGGGGGCGGCCCACGTGCGCGAGATGCAGCGGCTCGCGGTCGAGGAATCGCGACTTGGCATTCCGCTTCTCATCGGGTTTGATGTGGTACACGGACATCGCATTCTGTTTCCGGTGCCGTTGGGCGAAGCGGCGTTGTTCGATCCCGAGACCTGGGCGCTCACCGCGCGCGAGGCCGCCAAGGAGGCCGCTGCGGAGGGTCTTGCGATGACCTTCGCACCGATGCTGGACGTCGCGCGCGATCCGCGCTGGGGACGCAGTGCCGAAGGTCCGGGCGAGGACCCCTGGCTCGCAGCGCGCATCGCCGAGGCCAAGGTGCGCGGTTTTCAAGGCCCGAATCTCGCGTCGGCCGATGCGCTTGCGGCGGTCGCAAAGCACTATTGCGCCTACGGAGCGGTGACCGCGGGACGCGACTATGCCTCGGTCGATATTTCCGAACGGACCTTGCGTGAAGTTTACATGCCGCCGTTCGCGGCAGCGGTCGTCTCGGGCGTGGCGGCGGTCATGCCGGCATTCACCGATCTTGCAGGTATACCGATGACCGCGAACAAGGAGCTGCTGCGCGGTTGGTTACGCGATCGATGGGGCTTCAAGGGCGTCATCGTCACCGATTACAACGCCATCGCGGAACTCATGCGCCACGGCATCGCCGCGGACCTCGCCGACGCGGCCGCGCACGCGCTGAATGCCGGAGTCGACATCGACATGATGTCCGATGCGTATCGACATGGATTGCCCGTAGCTCTGGAGCGCGGCAGCGTGACGATGGCGCAGATCGACGAGTCGGTAAGGCGGGTACTTCTGCTCAAACACCGGCTCGGCCTGTTCGATGATCCCTATCGTCGGGGCGCAAAGGCTGAGTCTGCCGCGGCTTTCGCGCATCGCCGGCGGCTGGCGCGCACGGTGGGCTCGCGCGCCATCGTGATGTTGAAAAATGACGGGGATACCCTGCCGCTGCCGGGCTCGCTCGGTAGGCTCGCGGTCGTTGGTCCGTTGGCGGATGCACCGGCGGAAATGCGCGGCCCGTGGTGGGGCGCCGCAGATGCCGACAGTCAAGTCACAGTCATCGCAGGTTTGCGCGCGCTGCTCCCGCACTCACAGGTGCTGCATGCGCCGGGCGTCGCGATCCAGAGCGAAGATGAGTCAGGCATCGGAGCGGCTCTCGAACTCTGCGCGACCGCGGATGCGATCCTGCTGTGCCTAGGAGAAGCTGCGGCCATGAGCGGAGAGGCCGCCAGCCGTGCGCACCTGGGTCTTCCCGGGAAGCAGCGCTTGTTTGCCGAGGCGGTGTTCGAGCGCGCCCGCGCGGGCCGCAAACCGGTGATCGTCGTTCTGTTCTCGGGGCGGCCTTTGGTCGTCCCGTGGCTGGTCGAGAAAGCGGATGCCGTGCTCGCAGCGTGGTTCCTCGGCAGCGAGGCCGGCCATTCGATCGGCGACGTCGTCACGGGGCGGGTAAGCCCCAGCGGCCGCACGCCCGTCACGTGGGCCCGCGCGGCGGGTCAGGTTCCGATCTTCTTCGGCGAGCGCCCCGGCGGCCGACCGGCCGACGCGAAGGATCATTACACTAGCAAGTACTTGGACGTGCCGAATGAACCGCTGTTTCCATTTGGCCACGGCCTCACGTACGGGCGATTTGCCTTCTCCAATCTGCGCGTGACCCCGGCCCAAGTCGAGGACATCGACACCATGAGAATTCGCGTCGATGTGCGCAACGAGGGGGAGCGGGCCGCACAAGAGACAGTCTTCCTGTTCACGCATGACAAGGTTGCGAGCGTCGCGCGTCCGCTGCTCGAGCTCAAAGGGTTTGCAAAGATTGATCTGCAGCCAGGCGAGAGGGGCACCGTGACCTTGTCGTTGCCCGCCACCGAGCTGCGATTTCTCGGGCCTGATCTCGAGCCCATGTTCGAGCCGGGGGAAGTAGAGATTCTGGTCGGGCCCTGCGCGGATAGATCGCAACTGTTGGCCGCGACCATCCGGTTATCGTGGTCGCGCCCCTGTTGAACCGGCACCGCAGGTCCAATGGAATATATATTCGCTTCGCGTGCCCGGAACAATCGGATCCCAATCGATCTGCTTCGGATCGGGTTCTTCGGTTTGCTGGCCGCCGGCCAGATTATTATCTGCGTAATAGATGACCAAGAGGACACGGGCGCGCTCCTTGGCGCAGTCGTATTGGACCTTCTCGACGTCGCTTAAATAGGCGCCGCCGGCGGGGCTGCGATGCGGCTCCGGGTATTCTTGCCTCAGCCACTCGGTCACGAGGTGTCCGGAACGCTTCAACTGATGTTCCGTGCCGAAGGTCGCCCAGGATCCGTCCGTACCGACTTCCTTGAATACCCAACCTCCGGACGTCATCGGGTCCAGCGTTCGTACCCACGCCATCGGATCCGCCCGGCGAGCCTCTCGTTCCTTGGCCAGCCGTTCGGCATTGACCTTCTCCTGCGCCTGCATCTGAGTCCGCTGCTCATCCCACATTTTCTGCTGCTCTGGGGTCTGGCCTGCGACCAAGGAATTTTGGGCGAGGCAGGCGGCAAGGAGCAGGGCCGGCCCGTGCCGTCGCGAAATGGTCGGTGTCATCGAAAATCCTCCCGAAGAGGCGTCCGTCATGGGCGCGGGATAGCGCGATAATTGTAGGCGAGCCGGTCGTAGTAGCGGCGCACGACTCGGCCATCCATCGTCAATACGCCGCTCTCGACAGGTCCCCACCGTTCGGCGTGGGATTCGATGGTCTTGCCGCTGAGCTCGCCCGGACCCCAGGCGACCAATAGCAGAGTTCGGCCCTCCTGCGCCGCCGCCGGCGTCCACAGTGCATACATCAGCCCAATTCCCCCGAACAAATGGGCGCTCGAGGTTTCCACGACCGAATTCGTTCGCTCGGCCCCGTAGAATGCCAGCTCGCTGGCGATGGCGTAACGATCCATGCCTACGATCAGCGGGTCGACGCCGGTTTCCCTGCGAATGGTCGCGGCCTTCTCTGCGATTTGGGCGCTGAACTCGCGCCAGGCGACGGGAGCCAGCTCAATGTGCTTGCTGTAGCCTGCGCCGGGGATGCCCAACACCAGGTAGTGTAGGCCCGCGCCGTAAAAGAGCAGCATCGTCACCAGGGTCGGCATCCACGCGGTGCGGAGCCACGCGCGCAGGCCGTTCAAGTGCGTTGTTGTTGCAATCATTCCCACCGCCATGAGGGGAAGGGCAGCGGTCCATGGCGCACCGGTCCAGTCGAGCTTCACCTCATGGCGCAGGCTGAAAATCGCGAACACGGCGAGCGGCAGGAGCACCGAGATTCGAATGAACAGCCGCCGGCGCTGCGCGTTGCCGGTGTCACCCGAATCGGCATAGCCGGCGCCGGTGAATGCCGCCACCACCGCGAGCACCCCGGTAGGGGTGATCAGCACCACGGAGGAGGCAATCAACTTGTGAAGTGCGAACCTAGAGGCCTCGGCCAGGCGCCGCGACGTTTGGAATAGGAAGGACGCCCAGTGATGCTGCGCATTCCAAAGAATGACGGGCGAGAAGATGGCGAGGGCCAGAAGTGCAGCGCCATAGGGTTCCCAACGCCGCCACCAGCACCGCGATTCCCGATCCAACATCATCAAGGCCACGGTAACGGGCAGGAGCAACCCGATGGAATATTTCGAGACCGCGCCGAGCCCCACTGCGATTCCCATCCCCCACCAGGCGCCTGAGCGGCCCGCGAGCAGTGCGCGTTCGAGGTAATAAAGCGCCGCCGCCCACGCAGCTGCCAATGGCGCGTCGGGGGTCATGAGCAGGCCCGAGAGAAAAAAGAACGGCAGAGCCTGCGCCAACAGCAGGGCGGCCAGCGCGGTCGTTTCGCCGAACAGGTTGCGCGCCAGACGATATGTAAAGAGGGAGGTGATCACGCCGCAGCAGACAGCGCCAAAGCGCACCCCGAAGTACGATTGACCGAACGCGGCCGTGCCAAGCCTGATCAGCCACGCGACCATCGGGGGATGATCGAGATATCCGAAGTCCAGATGACGTGAATAATTCCAGTAATACGCTTCCTCCGGAAGCAGGTCGACGGATCCCATGTACACCAATCGTAGCGCAAACGCATAGGCAATCAGCCCTATCGCGAGCGCGCGCGTCCGCGCACCGCTGTCGGACCCTGAAATCGCGAGCGAATAACCCAAGGTTGTCGCGGCCCACGCCACGAGCACCGCAAACACGATGGATACCTGCGCGGGCCAGCCCCAGTGCAGCGACAGCATTCCGAGCACGCCGCCCCGCAAGAACAAAGCCATGCAGCTTGCGGCCAGCAGGCGAAAGTGTGAGTTCGAGTCCCATGTTCGGCCTGGCGCAACGATCGTCGTGCGAACTTTCAGTAGATAATTCAAAGCCATGGCGACGGCGTAGCTTGCGATATGGCTGGATCGCAACGAGAGTCCATTGCCGATCAACGCGCAGAATAGACCGGCGTCCACCAGCGGCGGCAGCGCCGTTGAGGTGAAGCGATTCAGTGTTTCAGATTTTTCCGGCAGAAGCGCGTACCTTTCGCCAAACCATTTCCGTGGAGCGCAATCAAGCATCATCCAATCGTGCGTCAGCGCCGGTTGATGTTTATAGTAATGAGATGAACGCTGCCGAACAACACCGAACGCTCCAAGCGTATTTCGACCATTCGCTCGCACCCCAGGATGCGGTGCGATCCGGTCCGGAATTATCCGTCATCGTGCCTACGTTCAACGAACGAGAAAACATCGCGGAGCTGATCGGGCGCCTCGTGCTGTGCCTGGGAGATCGTTCGTGGGAAGTCGTTTTTGTCGATGACGACTCTCCTGACGGCACCGCCGACGTGGTGCGCGAGCACGCGGCGACGGATAGCCGCGTCCGCTGTCTGACGAGAATCGGCCGGCGCGGTCTGTCCTCTGCTTGCGTGGAGGGCATGCTTGCGACCACGGCGCAATATCTGGCGGTGATCGATGCCGACCTGCAGCACGACGAACGCTTGCTACCGCAGATGCTCGATACGCTGAAGCAAGGCGATACCGACATCGTGGTCGGGAGCCGCTACGCACCCGGCGGCGATATCAGCGACTGGGATGCGCGGCGCGCGCGCATGAGCCGTCTCGCGATGCGCCTCAGCCGCGTGCTGGTGCCCAGTGAACTGACGGATCCCATGAGTGGTTTTTTCATGATGCACCGTTCGGTGTTGGACGGCTCGGCCCACCGGCTCTCGGCAATCGGCTTCAAGATACTGACCGATGTGTTCGCCTCCTTCCCACGGCCGCTGCGCTTCAAGGAGCTGCCGTACCGCTTCAGAGTTCGGCGCGCGGGCGAGAGCAAGCTTGATTCGGTGACGGCGTGGGACTATGTCATGCTGCTCCTCGACAAGCTGATAGGCCGATGGGTGCCGGTGCGCTTCCTCGCATTCTCGATCGTCGGCGCCAGCGGGGTTGCGGTGCATTTTGCGGTGCTTACCCTGATTCTTCACGGGATGCAGCGCAGTTTTGTCGCCGGTCAGGCCATTGCGATCTTCTGCGCCATGACTTTCAATTTCGCCGTCAACAATGTGCTCACCTACCGCGATATGCGATTGTCCGGGATGCGATGGGTGCGAGGGTGGATATCCTTCGTGCTCGCCTGCAGCATCGGCGGGATCGCAAACCTCGGCGTTGCCTCCACGGTCTACGGTTTCGGACGCGGATGGTTTCTCGCCGCAATCGCCGGAATACTGGTCGGAGCGGTATGGAATTATGCCGTCACGATGATGCTGACATGGGGGTCCGGACGCAGATGACGCCGGTGCGTGCGAGAACCTGCTAGAGCCAGCGCACCCGCTTGAACCGGAAAAATAGACAGACATCGATCCCCGCCATCACGAGCAGCGACAGCGCATACCCGTAGTGCCATTTGAGTTCCGGCATGTGCTCGAAGTTCATGCCATAAATGCCCGCTATCATCGTGGGCACGGCGAGCAGCGCCGCGTACGCCGCAAGGCGTTTCATGGTTTCGTTTTCCTGCAGCGTGACCATGGATAAATTCACGGATACCGCGGTGGCCACCGAATCGCGAATCGAATCCGCGGTTTGGTTCAGTCTTTGCAAATGATCGTACACATCGCGAAAGTATACGGTGAGTTGGCTGCACAACGCCGGCACGCGCGCGCCCGACAGATTCGAGACTCCCTCGAGCAGCGGCGCCACAGCGTGCTTCATCACCATCAGTCGCTGCTTGAGCAAATACAATGCTTCTATGTTCTCGCGCGGCGCCCCCTCGGGAGCGAATATCCTCGCCTCGATCGAATCGAGCTCGTCCTCAAGGGAATCCAACAGTGGGAAGTAGCCGTCGACCACCGCATCCATCAGCGCGTAGAGAAGATAGCCAGGCCCCTGGCGCAACAAATCCGGCTCCCGCTCGCACCGTGCACGCACTTCCTGGAAGTCTCTCTGCGCGAGACTGCGTACCGAGACCAGGTAGTTGCGGCCCGTGAATATCGCGAGCTCGCCGACCCGCAGTTCCCGGTTGCCCGGCTCGACGATGTGCAAAACCGTGAACAGAGAGTCGCCGTATTCCTCGATCTTCGGCCGCTGATGTCCCTTGGCTGCATCCTCGACGGCGAGGGGGTGCAAATCGAACAGCCGCTGCATGTCGTTGAGTTCGCCCGCAAGCGCGTCGTGCAGCTCGACCCACACGAAGCATTGCGGCCGCTGCAGGTAGTCGGGAACCTGATCGATTGCGAGATCCCGAAGTTTCTTGCCGTCTTGGTAAACGGCGCAGCTTATCAGCATGAACGGATCTTACGTCGCTTGATCGCAACTTGAAATGTTGTTTACGAAACGGTCGCCGTAGCCCGTCCTATCGAGGCGGCATTCTCGGCATGTTGCGGCTTCGGCGCAGATTCGGTGCCGCCCGCCGGGTCGAGCGGTAGGATAATGGCAGCGCGCAGGCCTGGTTTTCGATCCGACAGCGACAGCGCGGTGCCGTGCAGTTTGGCGACTGCCTGCACCACACTCAGTCCAAGCCCGACGCCGGGCGTGCCTCGGCTTGCATCGCCGCGGTAAAAGCGCTCCACCACCTTGCTCTTCTCCGAATCGGCTATGCCCGGACCATTGTCCGAGACCGAAATTTCGGCGGTGCTGTCGACGCGCTTGCGCACCGCGACCTCGATTGTACCGTTGACGGGAGCATATTTCAGGGCGTTGTCGAGCAAATTGCCGAGCGCTTGGGCAAGCAGAATCGGATCGCCCGACACGGCTGCGGGCCCATCGGACCGCAACGCCAATTCGATATTCTTGAGCTCCGCCGCGGGTGCGTAGAATTCCACGGCGTTCGCGGCAACCTCGGCGGCATCGAGCGTCACGAAGCCGGACCGGCGCATGCCGGCATCGATTTCCGCCAGACGCAGCAGCGCGTCGAATATGCGAATCACACGGTCGACATCCGCGACCGCGCCGTCGATTTCCGCGAACGTCTGTTCGGCGGGCGGCCGAATGAGCGCCAGTTCTTCGAGCCGGGAGCGCAGCTCCGCCAACGGCGTGCGCAGGTCATGAGCGATGGAATTGGATACGTTGCGCACGCCATGCACCAACAGCTCGATTTGTTCGAGCATGCCGTTGATGGTACGCGTCAGCGTGTTGAGTTCGTCGTCATAGATCTGAGTAGGCAGCCGGTGCTTCAAATCGCCGTGCATGATGGCCGATACGGTCTGACGGATGCTATGGACGCGCGACATCAGCGCACGGCGGGTGATGAGGCCGATCAACAGGCCGGCGATGGACAAGACGGCGACGGCGCCGGCCAAGCCGTACCAGAAGTGGGTTTGCAGCGGTGCAAACAACGCATTGTCCCGGCCCACCAGCAGATTGTAGCCGGCGCCCAGCAGGGCGACGTGCACCAACACCGTCTGCACGCCTTGATTACCCACATTGAACTTGATCGTATAGTTGCCGGGTTCGGCGGGCACGGTAGCGGGCCACGCCCGTAAGTTGCCGGCCAGCGGATGCATCGACGCATCGGCCAGCAACAGGTACCTTTCGTTGGGGATCTGCATCTGCACGCGGGTATCGATGAAAGTCTTCAGTCCCTCGGCGCCGTCGCGGCGGAAAACATCGGTAAGGCGTTGCGCATCGGACTGCAGATATTCCGCGCGCCCGTCCTGGACGGTCACTTGCCACGCATACCACAGCGGGGCTGCGAACAAGACCAACGCCGCAATCCCGAGCGCGACATAGCCGAGAGCCAGCGACAACGCGGATGAGCGCATCACGCTAGTCACCGGCCCTCATCGTATAGCCCGCATTGCGAACCGTGCGCAGCAGCGGCCGCTCGAACTCGGCGTCGATCTTCTGCCGCAGTTTACTGATATGCACATCGACGACGTTGGTCTGCGGATCGAAGTGATAATCCCACACGTTCTCCAGCAGCATGGTGCGAGTCACCACCTGACCGGCATGGCGCATCAGGTATTCGAGAAGCTTGAATTCGCGCGGCTGCAGCGTAATCGGCCGATCGCCCCGCGTAACCTTGCGCGTCAGCGGATCCATATGCAAGTCCCCGACGGTGAGCGGCATTTCGATGTTGATCGATAGCGCGCGCCGATGCAACGCATCGACCCGCGCAAGCAGCTCGCCGAAGGCAAAGGGCTTGGTCAGATAGTCGTCGCCGCCGCTCCGCAGTCCGCGTATCCGGTCGTCGACGTCCGTGAGCGCGCTCAAGATCAGGATCGGAGTCCGCTTGCCGGCCTTGCGCAGCACTTCGATGATGGCGAGGCCGTCGATGGCGCTCGGCAGCATGCGGTCCATGATGATCACGTCGTACGGCTCGCTCGCCGCGAGGAACATGCCGTCGCGGCCGTTGCCCGCATGATCCGTGGTATGGCCGGCTTCCTGCAGACCTTTCAGGACAAACTGGGTCACCCGTTCGTTGTCTTCGACCAGCAAAATCTTCAATTAAATTCCCTCGAGCGGCGGCGCCGCACGCTCGGTCGAGCGCGGCGGCGGCTCTGCCGCGGGCGCACCGGGCTGCTTTTGACGGCGGCGGCGCTTGAACCGCAGACTCAGCTCATCCAGATACAGGTAAATAATGGGCGTTGTAAACAGCGTCAACGCCTGACTCAATATCAGGCCTCCCACCATCGTGAGCCCCAGCGGCTGCCGCAGCTCCGATCCGGTGCCGCGCCCGAGGGCCAACGGCAGCGCACCCAGCAGGGCCGCCATCGTAGTCATCATGATCGGCCGGAATCGCAGCAGGCACGCCTGACGTATCGCATCGTGCGGCGACAGATGCTGTTCGCGCTCCGCCTGGATCGCGAAGTCGACCATCATGATGCCGTTTTTCTTCACGATACCGATCAACAGAATAATACCGATCAGAGCCATCACCGATAGATCGACGTGAAATATGAACAGCACGAGCAGAGCGCCGACGCCCGCCGAGGGGAGGGTGGAAAGAATGGTCAGCGGATGAATGTAGCTTTCATAGAGCATCCCGAGAATGATGTACACGGCCACGAGCGCCGCGAGAATGAGGTAGGGCTGGCTTTTCAACGAGCTTTGGAAGGCTTGCGCCGTACCCTGGAAGTTACCCGTGATGGTGGCGGGCAGGCGCATTGATGCCGAAACGCCGTTGATGGCATTGACGGCATCGCCGAGCGCCGCACCGGGCGCGAGATTGAAGGATAGCGTCACGGCCGGAAACTGCCCTTGATGATTGATCGACAGGTAAGTGACCTGCCGAGTGTCGTACTTGGTGATGGCGGAGAGCGGCACCATCTGGCCTGTCAATGCGGATTTCAAATACAGCTTGTTGAGGGATGCGGGGTCGGACTGCAGCGAGGGCGTGATCTCCAGGACCACATGGTAGCTGTTGGATTGCGTGAAGAACTGCGCCGCCTGACGCTGTCCGAAGGCATCGTAAAGAGCTTGGTCGATGGCTGCCGGTTGAATGCCGAAGCGCGCCGCCTGATCCCGATCGATGGTGAGCGACAGCATACCGCTGCTAGTCTGCTGATCGGAGGCCACATCGCGCAGCATGGGTAATTTCTGCAGCGCCGCGAGAAGTTTCGGAGACCAGGCATTGAGCTCAGTGATGTCTGAATCCTGAAGCGTGTATTGATACTGCGTGCGCGAGGTTCGGCCGCCGACATTCAGGTCCTGCGAGGCTTGCATGAAAAGCGTCGCCCCCGGCACGTTCGCGAGCTGCGGCCGCAAACGGTTGATGATCTGGTCGGCGCTGGCGCCGCGCTGGTCGCGCGGCTTGAGGCCGATGACCACAAATCCGTTGTTGATGGGTCTGCTGCCGCCGAGGCCGGTGCCGTAGCTCGCGATGTCCGGATCCTTGGCGACCACATCGAGGAGCGCATGCTGCCGGCGGACCATCTCGTCGAACGAAATATCCTGGGGGGCGTCGGATAGGCCGGAAATGATTCCGGTGTCCTGCTGCGGGAAGAAACCCTTGGGAATCTCGATATAAAGGACGACGGTCGCCGCGACCGTGACCAGAAACAGCGTCAAGGTCGCGCGCTTATGATCCAGGCAAAAATCGAGACCGCGGGTGTATCCGGCCAGCAGCCGATCGAACGCTCTTTCGACGAACATGTAGGCCCGGCCGTGCTTTGCATGCTTCTCATCGCGTAAGAAGAGCGCGCACATGGTCGGCGACAGCGTTAAAGCCACGAACGCCGAAATGACGATGGTCATGGTCATGGTGATGGCGAACTCGCGGAACAGCCGGCCGATGATCCCACCCATCAGCAGCAAGGGAATGAAAACGGCGATCAGGGAGATGCTGATGGACATGATGGTGAAGCCGATCTCGCCCGCGCCCTTGAGCGTCGCTTCCAACGGCGATAACCCTGCCTCGATGTGCCGATAGATGTTCTCCAGCATGACAATGGCATCGTCGACCACGAAGCCGACGGCGATGGTCAACGCCATCAGCGACAGGTTATCCAGGCTGTAGTTGAGCACGTACATCAGCGCCGCGGTGCCGAGCAGCGCCAGCGGCACGGTGACGCCGGGAATGATGGTCGCCCAGGCATTGCGCAGGAACAGGAAAATCACCATCACGACCAGCGCGATGGTCACGGCCAGCGTGAACTCGACGTCGCGCACGGAAGCGCTGATGGTGGTCGTGCGATTCGCGACCGTTTCCACCTTGATCGAAGGCGGCACGGACGCGAGCGCGTGCGGCAGCAGCGTCTCGACGCGCTTCTCGGCGTCGATGACATTGGCGCCGGGTTGTTTGAAGATCAGCAGCAAGATACCGTTGCGGCCATTTTGCCAGGCCGTCAGCAGCCTGTTTTCCGGGCCGTCGACCGCGACGCCGACATCGCGGATGCGCACCGGAGCGCCGTTCTTGTAGGCGACCACCACGTCGTTCCAGGGAGCGGCCTTCAGCAATTGGTCGTTGTCATAGATCGTCATGCTGCGCAGAGGACCATTGATCGAGCCTTTGGGGGCGTCGACCGTGGCCGTCGTGATGACGCCGGCGACGTCCTCCATTTGCAATCCCAACGCAGCGAGCTTCAATGGATCGATTTGCACGCGCACCGCAGGCTTCTGCTGTCCTCCGATCGACACCTGCGCGATGCCCGGAATCTGGGAAATCTGCTGCGCGAGGATGTTCTCGGCGTAGTCGTCGACCGTGGTGACCGGCAGCACGTCCGAATGCACGGCCAGGATCAGAATGGGCGAATCGGCCGGATTGACTTTCCGGTAGGTGGGCGGACTCGGCAGATTTTTCGGCAACTGCCCGCCGGCCGCGTCGATGCCCGTTTGCACGTCCTGAGCTGCCGCATCGATGTTGCGGGCCAGATCGAATTGCAGGGTGATCTGGCTGGTGCCGAGCACATTCGTCGAGGTCATCTGAGCCAGACCCGAGATCTGCGCGAATTGATATTCCAGCGGCGTCGCGACCGATGAGGCCATCGTCTCGGGGCTCGCGCCAGGCAGCTGCGCGCTGACCTGAATCGTGGGGAAATCGACCTGCGGCAGCGGCGCCACCGGCAGCAAGGGGTAGACCACGAGGCCCACCAGGAAGATGCCGCCCATCAGGAGCGAGGTAGCGATCGGCCGCCGGACGAACGGTTCCGAAATGCTCATGACGCTTTGGCGGCCGCGGCCGCTGCGCGTACCTTCACTCCCGCCTGCAGGCGATATTGATTGCTGGTCACCACCTGCTCGTCCCTCGCGACGCCGGCGTTGACGACGGTCAAGCCGCCGCTTTCTTCGCCGAGCTTCAGCGGCCGCACTTCGACCGTGGAATCCGGCTTCACCACATAGGTGAAAGGACCGGTCGGTCCCAGCTGCACGGCCGGTGTCGGCAGCGTCAGCACATCGCGTTCAGTTCGCACCAGTACGCGTACGTTGACGTACTGTCCGGGCCACAGCGTGTTGTGCGCGTTGCTGAACGTGGCTTTGAGTTTCGCCGTGCCGGTGGCTTGATCGATCTGGTTGTCGACCAGCGAGAGGGCGCCTCGATCGAGTTCGGTGTTTCCGTCGCGGGACAAGGTCGTGACATTCACGGGACCGGCGGCGAGGGCGTCGTTGACGGCAGCCAATTGCTCCTCCGGGAGCGTGAAGATCACCGAAATGGGTTGCATCTGCGTCACGACGACGATGCCGGTGGTGGCCGCCGCATGCACGATGTTCCCCGGATCCACCAGACGTATCCCCGTGCGGCCCTCGATCGGCGACGTGATGCGCGTGTAGTCGAGCTGCGTGTGAGCATTGTCGACGAGGGCCTGATCGACCTGAATTTGGGCGGCCAGCTGATCGACCATCGCGTGCTGAGTGTCGACCGTTTGCTTGCTCGCCAAATCCTGCGGCTGCAATATCGTGTAGCGCTCCAGATCCCGCTTGGCGTTCACCAGTTGGGCCGCATCCTTGGCCTTCGCGGCAACAGCCTGTTCGTACGCGGCCTGGTTCGGGCGGGGGTCGATTTGCGCGAGCAGGTCGCCCTTGTGCACGGTCTGACCTTCCGTGAAGGCCACTTTTTGCAGCTCGCCATCGACGCGCGCAGTGACCGTCACCGTGTAAAAAGCCTGAACCGTGCCCAATCCCGGCAGATAAATCGGTACGTCGGCACGCGTCACGGCCGCGGTGTCGACGGCGATCGCCGCCGGAGCATCGGCCGCGGACGCACCGGCCGGATGATGAATCAGGGCGCGCCAGGCGATCAGGATCAGCGCGGCGAGGGCGAGCACCCCTAGCCAACGGTATTTGCGGATTTTCGAGAGATCTTTCATGCGTGCGTCAACCTTGATGCCATCCGCCGCCGAGAGCGGTGAACAAATTCACCAACGCCTGCAGACGCAAATAATTCACTTGGACCAATTGATCCTGCGCGCTGAACAGCGCATTTTCAGTATTGAGCACGGTGAGGATATTCACGGTTCCAGCGGACATCTGTCTCTGCGCGAATTCATAAGCGCGCTGGGCTGTTGCAACGGCGCGCTGCTGTCGATTTTGCTGCTCGGCGGTTTGTCGAGCCGCCACCAGCGCGTTTTCCACGTCGCTGAACGCCGTGAGCACCGTTTTGCGATAAGCGGTCAGCAGCTCCGTGTAGCGCGCATGGCTGTAGGCGACCTGCCCCCGCAAGGCGCCGCCGTGAAAGATCGGCTGGGTCAGTCCCGCGCCGATGGCGTACACCCGGTAGGGCGGACTCAAGAGCGACGTCAGCGCCGAACTCTGATAGCCGCCGCTCGCGGTTAACTGGATGTTCGGAAACAAGGCCGCCCGCGCGACGGTGATATCGGCATTGGCGGCGATCAATTGTTGTTCCGCTTCGGCCACATCCGGGCGGCGCGCCAGGAGCTGCGACGGTAGGCCCTCGACGACGGTTGGGCTCGACAAGTTCGACAGCGAGCCCATGTCGATGCCCAGCGACTCCGGCGTCTTGCCGATGAGCACGGCAAGCGCATTGACCGTCTGGCGGAATTGCTGAAGCAGCGGCGGGAGAGCTGCGTACAGCAACGCCACCGTGGTTTCCTGCTGTGCGACGTCGAGCCCTGTGGCGGTACCCGCCGATTGTTCAGACTGGAATCCTTTGAGGATCCTTTCGCCGTTATCGAGATTGCGCTGCGCGACTTGAATGCGGTCACGCAGCTCGAGCGCCTGAAAATACGTCGTTGCGACGCTGCTCACCATCGTGAGCGCCACGACTTGCTGATCGCAACGGCTGGCCATCGCGGCGGCGCGCGCCGCGGCCCGCGTCGCCCGATTCTTGCCCCAGAAATCGAGTTCGTAGCTCGCGCTCAACGCCGGGCTGAAGACATTGAACACCCGTGCACCCCCTCCCGTGATCTGCGTGCGTGCGCGGGCGGCGGCGGCTCCTAAATCCAGGGAAGGCAGAAGCGGCGCGCCGGCTATGCGCACCTGCGCGTCCGCTTCTTCCACGCGGGCGATGGCGCCTGCCAGGTCAAGGTTGTTGAGCTCGGCTTCCGAAATCAATTCATCGAGTTTCGCCGAGCCGAATCCGTGCCACCATTGCGCCGCCGGCCAAAGCGCGGCCTCTTCGGTGCTCGCTCCGCCGGCCGCCGATTCATGCCATTGCGAAGGAAGGGGCGACTGCGGACGGTTGTAAGGGGGTCCCACGCTGCACCCAATCAAGATGCAGACGGATGCGAAAAGCGCCAGGCTACGGCGGTGCCATTTCATGCGCACCACCCTGGGCTTGCGGCGATTAAACACCTGTGGCCGGATTGTTAAGATCCGTTAATGGACAGAACCTCGGAATTCTAGCGGGGAGGGGGCAAGGCGTGCCCACCGGAAAGGTGGGCGTCGATGAGAGCTCGGACCGCGGGTATTGCTGCGCAGATCGGTCCGCTGCCGAGCGGAAAAATCAGGCGGGTAAAATATCCGCCGTCCAGCAGCAACATCAATGAGTCGCCTAGGATCTCGGCGTCGCGCGCTCCCATGGCGCGAGCGAGTGCATGCAGCCGCTTGCGCACTTTCTCTTTGTACGCGCGCACCAGGGTGCTCAATTCGTCCTCGTCGTCGGAGAGTTCCGCCGCCGCATTGCCGAGCGCGCAGCCACGGCAGCTATTGGACTTGGCGATTTCGAGTTGTGCTTCAAAGAGAGCCTCAATCTGGCGGCGCGGATCATTGGGATACGGCGCCACCGCTCCGTCCCACCACGCCCAATACTCTCGTTCCTGCTCGCGAAGATATTCGGTGACCAGCGCGTCCTTGGAAGCAAAGCTGCGGTAGAAGCTCATTTTATTTGAGCCGGCCTCCGCAGCAATCGCGTCGACGCCGACGCCGTGAATGCCATGGCGGTAAAAGAGCTCGCAAGCCGTCTCGAAAATGCGGTCGCGCACGCGCGTCTTTGCGCCCGGGATCGCAGCGCACGCCCCCGAACTCTCGTTGCCGCTCATGGCTGTTTTATCGCCGCCCATACCAAAATCTCTGTTGACAACAATGTTACCGATCGGTAACTTAGTCAATGTTACTTACTAGTAACTTACATAGACAGCATCGTCGCCTAAAAGTTTGAAGTCAAGGTCGGATTCACGGAGCACACCATGTATTTGCGGATAACACAGTCTTTTTCAGCGACTATTTGCGCGTTGGCACTCGCGGGATGCGGCCATTCGCGCGCTCAGTCCGCCTCGAATGCTGCACCGCCACCAGCGACACCGCCACCAGCGACGGTCACGGTCGCCGAGGTAATCGCCCGGCCCCTGCATCACTGGGATGAGCTCACGGGAGAACTCCAGGCGGTCAATAGCGTCGAAGTGCACCCGCGGGTCAGCGGGTTCATCGACAGCGTGGAGTTTGTCGAGGGCGCCCGGGTCGTCAAGGGACAGCTGCTCTTTCAGATCGATCCGCGCCCGTACCAAATCGAAATGGAGCGCCTCAGCGCGGAGATCAAACGTGCCCAATCCAAGCTCGATTTTGCAACGGCGGGGCATGCGCGTGCCGAGCGGCTTTTCGCCCAAAACGCAATTGCACGCGAGGAATACGAGCAATTGACCTCGGCGGAGACGGAGGCTGCAGGGGATCTGGGATCTCTGAACGCGCAGCTGCACGCGGCCCGCTTGAATCTCGAATATACGCACGTGCGATCACCCATCGAGGGTCATGTATCGCGCGCCCTCATTACCTCCGGAAATCTCGTATCGAATGTCAATTTGCTGACGACCGTCGTCTCGGACGACCCCATCTACGCCTATTTCGACACCGACGAAGCGACCTACCTTAAGTTTACGCAATTGCAGCAGGGCGGCACGGCGTCGGGAAAAACTTCCGGCCGCAGCGCGAGTTCAAGTCCGGTCTACATCGGCTTGGTCGGCGAGAATGGTTACCCGCACCAGGGGCGTTTGGATTTCATCGACAATCAGGTCGACTCGCGCAGCAGTACCATTCATGCCCGCGCGGTGTTCGACAACAAGGACGGGCATTTCACTCCGGGGCTGTTCGCGCGCATCAAGCTGGTTGCCAATGACAGCTACGACGCCATCCTCATCGACGAGCGCGCCGTCGGCAATGACCTCGGCAAGAAATTCGTGCTGGTCTTGAAACCGGACAACACGCTCGAGTACCGCCCGGTCGCGTTGGGAACGCGGGTTGATGGTCTGCGTGTGGTTGAGGATGGCCTGCACCCGTCCGAAACCATCGTCGTCAACGGTCTGCAGCATGTCACCGCCGGCGCCGTGGTTCGGGCCACGCGGGTCGCCATGACGGCCGACGGTTCAGGTCTCGCGCAAGTGGCTGCCGTTGCGCCATCGGGCAAACGACTGCTCGTACGCAGTGAAACCGCGCCCGCCGCGGGTGCGGCGCATCCTTGATGGCTTACTATACAACATCATAACTATCCTGTAACTCATTGGATATACAATGAATATATCTTGGTTTTTCGTTCAGCGTCCGATTTTCGCCGCGATGCTGTCGGCGCTGATTCTACTCGCCGGGCTCATCGCGTTGCCGAGCTTGCCGATCAGCGAGTACCCGGAGGTGGTGCCTCCCACGATCGTCGTCCGCGCGACTTATCCGGGTGCGAATCCGACCGTCATTGCGGACACCGTCGCCTCGCCGCTGGAGCAAGCGATCAACGGCGTCGAGGACATGCTCTATCAATATTCGCAGGCCACCAGCGACGGAGTGATGACTTTGACCGTCACCTTCAAGCTGGGTACGGACGTCGACAAGGCGCAGGTTCAGGTGCAGAACCGCGTCAGCCAGGCGCTCCCCAAGTTGCCGCAGGAAGTGCAACGCCTCGGAGTGGTCACCAACAAGTCATCGCCGGACATCACGCTTGCGGTCTTCGTGTACTCGCCGAACGACCGGTACGATCAAACCTATCTCGCGAATTTCGTCTCGCTGCGCATTAAAGACGAACTCGCGCGGCTCGACGGGGTGGGAGATGTGCAGCGCTTCGGCGGCGGCGACTACTCGATGCGGGTCTGGTTGGATCCTGAAAAAGTTGCCTCGCGCGGCCTCACGACCGGCGATGTGGTCAATGCCATTCGCGAACAGAACGTGCAGGTGGCCGCCGGGCAACTCGGCGCGCCGCCGTCCGCGAACGGCGCCAATTTCCAGCTCGCGATCAATACGAAAGGCCGCCTGAGCGACGAGACGGACTTCGAGAACATCATCGTCAAGACCGGTGCGGCCGGACAGATGGTCCGTCTGCGCGATGTGGCGCGGCTCGAGCTCGGCTCCGACAACTATGCCTTGCGAGCCATGATCGACAATCGAACCGCCGTGGCCATTCCGATATTCCAGCGTCCCGGCAGCAATGCCATCGCCGTCTCCGACGCCGTACGCGCCAAGATGGCGGAGCTCAAGAAGGGATTTCCGGAAGGCATCGACTACAACGTTGCGTATGACCCCACCGTATTCGTGCGCGGCTCGATCCGCGCGGTGGCGCACACCTTGATCGAAGCCGTCGCACTGGTCGTCATCGTCGTCATCGTTTTTCTCCAAACCTGGCGAGCATCCATCATTCCGCTGATCGCCGTGCCGGTGTCGTTGATCGGGACGTTTGCGGTGATGCGTCTTCTGGGCTTCGGCCTCAACGCCCTGTCTCTGTTCGGTTTGGTGCTCGCCATCGGCATCGTCGTCGACGATGCCATCGTGGTCGTGGAAAACGTCGAGCGCAACATTCACGATGGCCTCGCGCCGATCGATGCCACGCGTCAGGCCATGAAAGAGGTCACGGGCCCGATCATCGCGACCGCGTTGGTGCTGTGCGCGGTGTTCGTGCCGACCGCGTTCATCAGCGGCCTCTCCGGGCAGTTCTACAAGCAGTTTGCACTGACCATTGCGATCAGCACCATCATTTCGGCGTTCAATTCGCTCACGCTGTCGCCGGCCCTCTCCGCCGTGCTGTTGAAACCCCACGGTGCTCCGCCGGATCGCCTCACGCGCATTCTCAACCTAGGGTTAGGATGGTTTTTCGCGCCGTTCAATCGGTTCTTCGCCCGAGCGAGCGCCGGCTACGTCGGCGCCGTCGCGCGCGTGTTGCGTTCGAGCGCCATCGCGCTATTCGTGTATGGCGGGCTCGTTCTCTTAACGTGGTTCGGATTCGCTCACACGCCGACCGGCTTCGTGCCGCCGCAGGACAAGCAATACCTGGTTGCCTATGCGCAGCTTCCCGATGCGGCGACCCTCGATCGGACCGAAAGCGTGATCAAGCGCATGAGCGCAACCGCGCTCGCGACTCCGGGCGTCGAGTCCGTACCGGCATTTCCCGGCCTGTCGATCAACGGCTTCACCAATGCGACGAATGCGGGGATTGCGTTTACCCCGCTCAAGTCGTTCGAGGAACGGCGCGACCCCAATCAATCGGCCGGCGCCATTGCCGCCGCGCTGACGGCCAAATACAGCCAAATCCAGGAGGCCTATATCGCGGTATTTCCGCCGCCGCCGGTTCAAGGGCTGGGCACGATCGGCGGTTTCAAGATGCAAATCGAGGATCGCGGGAATTTTGGCCCCGAGGAGCTGTACCGGCAAACCCAGAACCTGTTGGCCAAGGCGCGGCATCGCCCGGAGCTGGCCGGAGTGTTCTCGGGCTTCCAAGTCAACGTGCCGCAGATTCAAGTCGACGTGGATCGTGAAAAACTAAAGGCCGCAGGTGTCAGCCTGCAGGACCTCAACGACACCATGCAGGTATATCTCGGCACCCTGTATGTCAATGACTTCAATCGCTTCGGCCGCACCTACCAGGTCAATGCGCAAGCAGAGTCCGGTTTTCGCTTGGGCGCCGAGGATATCGGCCGGCTCAAGACACGCAATCAGCGCGGCGACATGATTCCGATCAACAGCTTTATCACGGTACGAGAGACTTCCGGTCCCGACCGCGTCACGCACTACAACGGCTACGCGGCTGCGGACGTGAATGGCGGCCCCGCGCCGGGCTACAGCACCGGGCAGGCGCAGCAGGCGATCGAGGAGGTCGCGCGCCAGGAGCTGCCGAATGGCATGCACTTCGAATGGACCGAGCTTACCTACCAGCAGATTCTGGCCGGCGACACGGCCGCCTACGTGTTTCCATTGGTGATATTGCTGGTATTCATGGTGCTGGGTGCATTGTACGAGAGCGTGAGCCTGCCGCTGGTCGTCATCCTGATCGTGCCGATGTGCCTGCTGAGTGCCATCGCGGGCGTGCACATCTTCGGCGGCGACAACAACGTATTCACCCAGATCGGCCTCATCGTGCTCGTCGGTCTCGCTTGCAAGAACGCCATTCTCATCGTCGAGTTTGCACGCGACCGCGAAGCGCAGGGCGAGAGCGTGTGGCAGGCGGTACTGGATGCCTGCCGGTTGCGTTTGCGGCCTATTTTGATGACATCGGTCGCATTCATCATGGGCGTCGTGCCGCTGGTGACTTCGCACGGCGCCGGCGCGGAGATGCGCCGGGCCATGGGCGTGGCGGTATTCTCCGGCATGCTGGGCGTGACCTTCTTCGGCCTGCTGCTCACGCCCATCTTCTACCTCGTGATCCGCAACCTAGTCCGGACGTGGCCGCGAACCGCGGCGGCGCCCAATGCACTGGCTCGGACGAGCGAAACGCATCCATGAACGAGGACATCATGATCAGCAGGAATTTCCCTACTCCTTGGATGCAGCGATGGGCGCGCGCAATCGCGTGCCTGCCTTTGCTGTTGCCGGCCGCCTGTGCCGTCGGGCCCACCTATCATCGCCCCGAGACACGCCTCGTAGAACCGCACAATGTCGATGCGCGGTTCACGGCCGCCGCGCCCGATGCGGCTTGGTGGCGGCAATTCGGGGACCCGGTGCTCGCCGATCTGGAGGCACGGGCGCTGGCCGGTAACCTCGATTTGCACATCGCCATTGCGCGCGTGCAGTCCGCGCGCGCGGTTTTCGCCCAAACGCAGTACGACTATGCGCCGCATGTGCAGTCGAGCGGATCCTACGCCCGCAGCAAGGAGCAGCTGCCGGGCTTCTCGACGGACCGGATCGATGTGAGTACCGCCAGCATAGGATTCGATGCGCGCTGGGAAATCGATCTATTCGGCCATGTGCGTCACGAGAACGCGGCCGCGCGGGCAGTGCTCGGAGGGGAGCAGGCGAGCCTTGCGGACGCCGAGGTCACGGTTGCTGCCGAAGTCGCGCGCAACTATTTTGAGCTTCGCGGCACCCAGCGCCAGATCGCCGTCGCCCGCGACAATCTGCGCAATCAGCGAGAGGCGCTGCGCCTGACGCAGGTCCGATACGAGGCAGGGCGCGTGACCGAACTTGACACCGACAGCGCGCAGGCGCGGCTCAAGGCGACCGAATCGACTTTGCCGCTGTTGGAGGCGGCGGAAAAACGCTATGGCTATCGTCTCGCGGTGCTGCTCGGCGCGGCGCCCGGGAGCATCGATGCCGAGCTCAACCCGGTGCCGGTGCAGGCCATGACCGCGCCTTTGCCCATCGGCGATGTCTCGATGCTGCTGCGAACGCGACCCGATGTGCGCATTGCCGAACGCAATCTCGCGGCCGCCACCGAGCGAGTCGGCGTCGCCACCGCTGATCTCTTTCCGCGCATCAGCTTCACAGGCTTCGTCGGCTTTCTCTCCGGCGACACCTCGCAACTCGGGAAAGCTGCAAGCCGTGCCTGGCTGATCAACCCCGCAGTGAGTTGGCCCGCGTTCGACTACGGGTCGGTGCATGCGCGCCTGCGGGGCGCGAAGGCGGAGGCCGACGGCGCTCTGGCGGCGTATCAGAAGGCGGTTCTCGGAGCTTTGGAAGACTTCGAGAATGCCTGCGCCGGCTACAGTACGCAGGAGGCGCGGCTCGCGAGCGTTCTCGAACAAGCACAGGCCTCGCGCCGAGCCGAGCAGTTGGCCGAGATCCAGTACCGTGAAGGCAGCATCAATTTTCTCGTTCTGCTCGATGCGCAGCGCACCCTGCTGCAGGCCGAAGATGAACTCGCACAGGCCGAAACCGCAGCGAACACCGGGGCGGTCGCGGTGTACAAGGCACTCGGCGGAATCAATGGATAGCGTGCGGCATCAGCGACGTCCCGTACAACCGTTGCACGCGGGCGCCGCGGCCGAGTCGACCAGAGACTCTCCGTGCGCAGGCCGATGTTTCAAGGTCGCCATGGCGCTCGCGTACAGCCACAGAAACGCGGCGATAAGGCTGCCGCCGGGCAAGGACAGCACCTCGGGATCGAAACCCGCCCCGATTGCTTGGATTCGAGCCGCGATTCGGCCGGCGCTGGATTCGATAAAATTGATCATTCTCTTCTCCTCGACCGCCGACTCGTGAGTCTCGCGGTAGCTGCCTGGACAACATATGCCTGGGCAACTATCCAGGCAAAAAAATACTCAGCTGTTCGCGAGCATCCGTTTCAGTGTTTTCTCCACTTCCCGCACCTGCGTCTTGGTCACGCCCTTCAACAATCGATTGACGACCCTGGTCAGGCAGGCCTGCATCTTCGGAAAAGCGGCCTTGCCCGCTTCCGTCACTTCCAGCGCCATCGTCCGGCGTGTATGCGCCAAGGGAACGCGCCGGAGCAGACCCTTGGTCTCCAGGCGATCGATCATGCGGCTCATGGCGCCGCGATCGTAATCCATGAATTTGCACAGCTCGCACGCCGAATTCGCGTGCCCCTTGAGCACATTCGCAATGATGATGAACTGGGCGGCGGTGACGTCGAGCGATGCCACATCCTCATCGCGAAGAAACTCTTGATCCACACCGCTCAGCATGGCCAGCCGCACCTGGCTTAACAACGGCGCCAGGCTGTTATTCAGCTCCAGCGAGCTCGAATCGCGCACCTCGTTCATGGCGACAACGATAGTTGCCCGGGCAACAATTGTCAAGGCAGCACCGGCATTGCCGGCCAGGAGGCATGCAGCCCATCAAGCGGGGTGGGATTTCCAGCGGACGAGAAAATCGGTCACGGCGGAGGACTGCATGCCGCGCATCGCCTCGAACTCGCCGGTGCGCTGACTGTAGAGCAGCTCTCCGTGGTCGCCGAGGACGGCGAGGGCCGGAACTCCTTTGCGCAACGGAATCTGGTAGCGCTCGGCGATATCGAGGTTCTCGTTCATGCGGCCGATATTGACGTGGACCAGGATGTAGTTGGCTTCCAGGATGGGCATATTGGCCGCGTCATGGAAATAGCGATCAAGAACGTGGCAATCGGGGCACCAGTTACCGCCGAAGTCCAAGATCACCCGCTTATGGGAGGCAGCCGAGGCAGCCAGAGCGGCCGCGAGGTCGGTTTTTGCTTGTTCGGGAGCAGGGTAGATGTCGCGTTCCGCCGCCCGACCGCCGGCGAAGGCAAGCGCCGCCAGCAGCGCCAGGATTACCGAGGTCCCATATGAGCGTGCGCAAGCCATGCCAGACCATACCCCCTCAGGCATGGCCCTTTCAAGCACCGTGGCCCGCCCGTGGGTCCGCCCGACGCTCGGCCCTATTCCGGCGTCTTGTCGTAGCTGCTCGAGGTGCCCATCGCGGGCGTGTCGTCTTCGAGCTCGAGCCCGTCGCTATACAAAGTGTCCTCTTCGCCGTCGACCCGCATGACACGGTCGGGATTGCGCTTCGCGTACTTCGTATGGCCGGCCGCTCGCTTCTGTTCCGAGCCGTCCAAAGCGGCGCCCCGAAGCTCGCTTTCACCGGACTCATCGCTCGCTTCCCGCCGATCGTTTTCGCTGGTTACGTTGCCCATCAGTAACTCCCGTGACAATGTGCAGCGCGAGACTATTCCGCATGCGTGGTCGTGCGTATCCGTGTGCTAGGGCCATGAACTGTAGGCTTTAGCCGACAAGTTGCGGTCGCTCATCGGTGTATCCTTCGTGGCGAATGACCCATCCCGTATTCGCCCTTCTGATTGCCTTCACGGCGTTCGGTTCTCTCGCGCATGCAGCCGACCCTCAGCCGTACCGCGTCGAAATCGCTTCGGTCGGGGACGGCGAGATCGACGCGACTCTCAAGGCCACGTCAGATTTGCTGTCGCTGCGAAAAGCAGCACCGGTCAGTCCTTTCGGCCTGATAGCGCGGGCGCGAAGCGATGTCGACCGTCTCAAGACGACACTCGAGAGCTTTGGCTATTATCAGAGCACCGTCACCATCAAGATCAACGGTACGCCGGTGAGCAATCCAGGTCTCGCGGACATGTTGAGCGCGTTGCCCAACGGCCAGGAAGCGCCGGCCACGATCGGCTTCACACTCGGGCCCCTTTATCATCTGCGGCGCATCGATATCGACGGCGACTTGCCGGAGGAGGTACGCAATTCGCTTGGGCTAACCCCCGGCCAGCCCGCTGTCGCAGCCGCCGTGCTTGCCGGGGGTTCACGCATGCTGAATGCCTTGCAGGAGCGAGGCTACGCGTTCGCGAAGGTCGATCCACCGGTCGCCTACGAGGCCGCGGACGCGCCCGCACTGGACGTTCGCTTTCACGCCGAGATGGGCCCCAAGGTCAACATCGGAGCGATCCGCATCGAAGGCCTGAAGCGCGTGCATGAGTCGTTGCTCCGAGCGAGGCTCAGGCTGCACACCGGGGACTCGTACAGTGCCTCCGCCATAGAAAGGGCGCGCCGTGACCTCTTGGCCTTGGGCGTGTTCGGTCAGGTGAGCTTGACGGCGGGGACGGCAGTCGACGATACCGGAGGCGTGCCGATCACTTTTCAGGTACGAGAGCGCCCGCGCCACGCTGTTGCCGTCAAAGCCGCATTTTCGAGCGACCTCGGAGGCAGCGGCGGCATCACCTGGACCGATCGCAATGTCTTCGGCAACGCCGAGCAACTCACCTTCGCGGCCTCGGTGATCAATCTCGGCGGCAGCGATACGACCGGCGTAGGTTACGACACGAGCGCGAAATTCATCATGCCGGATTTCGGCCGCCGCGATCAATCGCTGCAATTCACGGTCGGCGCGCTCAAACAGTCGCTGCAAGCTTATGAGCAGACAGCGCGCACGAGCACCGTGACGTTGACTCGCAAGATTTCCAGTTTCTGGAGCGCCAGTGTCGGTGGCGCCACCACCGACGAGCAAATCATCATTCCAAAGCAGCTCCCGCTCAACTATACGTTGTTCGCAGTGCCACTGAACGTCGCCGTCGATTCCACCAATCTAGCCTCGCCGCTCGAGGACGCCCGCCGTGGATTCCGCGCCTCGTTGAACGTGGCCCCGACATTCGCGCTGGGCCATCCCAATGCGACGTTCATCATTACCCAGGTGAAGGTTGCGACTTATTTTGACTTGAATCATTTGCTGCCCACCGATCCTGGCCGTACGGTGCTCGCCGCCCGTGTGCTTGCCGGACGCGCCGCGGGGGCCGGCGAAACAAGCCTGCCGCCCGATCAGCGCTTCTACGCCGGCGGCAGCGACACCGTGCGCGGTTATGCGTATCAGTCGGTCGGTCCGAAGTATCCTGCAAATTCCCCTGACTCAGGTTTGCCGATCGGTGGCACCGCGATCGAGGCAGGTAGTTTGGAATTGCGGCAACGCTTCGGCACCAATTTCGGCGCGGCTATATTCGTGGATGCCGGGCAGGTCAGCGCAAGCCTCAAAGCGGTGCCGAATGAGTTTCGCATCGGGGTCGGGGCAGGCATACGGTATTTCACGGCCATTGGTCCGATCAGATTGGATGTCGCCGTGCCGACCACACGAACCGCCGGTGACCGTCTCACCCCCGGCTACGCTACCTTCGAGGTCTACATCGGGTTGGGGCAGGCATTCTGATGCGCCGAGCAGTCAAAATTTCCGCATGGATCGTCGGGGCAATGATGCTCCTGGTCTTGTTGCTGGGCGGTTTCCTGTTCGTTGCGGGCAATACCGGCCCTGGCCGCGTGATGATCGAGAAATTGACGCACCGTCTAACCTCCGGCCACGTCTCGCTGACGGGATTGAGCGGTTCGTTTCCCCAAGTGTTGATGGTTGAACGCTTGCAACTCAGCGACGATCGCGGCGTATGGCTCACCGCCGAGCGGCTGATGCTCGAATGGTCGCCGACGGCGCTGCTGGCACGCCGCGTGCACATCGACGCATTACAGGCCGCGAATGTGGACATGGAGCGGCTTCCCGAATCGCCGTCGCAGGCTCCGAACAGCGGCCCGGTTTCCATACCGCGAATCGATATCGCAAAGATGTCGGTTGATGTGCTGAAGCTGGGAGCGCAGCTTGCCGGGGCCCCCGCGTCGCTGACTCTGCGCGGCAACGCCCGTCTGCGTTCCGCCGTGGACATGAACATCGAAGCTTCGGCGCACCGCATCGACGGCGACGGAAGTTATGACTTGCAGTTGCGGTTCGACCCAAATCGAATGGACGCTGCTTTAAATGTGCATGAACCTGCCGGCGGACCCTTGGAGAACTTGCTTCAGTTGCCAGGCCTGGGTGCATTGGCGGCAACGATGAGCCTGACTGGGCCTCGGGCCGCCGAGCGTCTCGATCTGTCTATCGACGCAGGCGCGCTGCATGGAGATGCGCACGGTACGTTCAACTTGACCGATTTGTCGGCGGATCTTGATTTTGCGCTCGACTCGCCGGCTTTGGCGCCGAGACCGGATCTTGGGTGGGACCATGCAGCCATGCACGGGCACTGGCACGGGAGCGTCAAGGCGCCGATGGCGCAAGGGCGTATCGAGGCCGCCCACCTGCGGCTGCCGGGGAATATCCGGCTGGAAACGCTCGCGGGCGACCTTGTCGTGGATTCCGGCACGGCGACTCTGCACGCACTGATCGGCGGCCTGAGGATCCCTGGATCTCAACCGCAGTTGCTCGAAGCTTCTCCCGTCAGCATCGACGCCTCGATGCGGCTCGACGAAGCCGCTCGGCCGCTCGATGTGTCCGCTTCGCACCGCTTGTTTTCTCTGCATGCATCCGCGGAGACGGCTGCGGTCACGGCAGGTCGACGCAGTGCAACGCTCGAGCTGCGGCTGCCGAATTTAGCCGCGCTCGCGGCACTCGCCGACCAGGATCTGCGCGGTAGTGCGCTCTTGAAGGCGCAGCTGCAAAATGACGCTAGCGCGACGCACGTGACACTCGAGGCGAACGCCACCCTTCGCGTCGGCACAGAAGTGTGGGCGGGCATGGTGGGTGACAGAGCCGCCTTGCAATTGTCGGGTGTGCTCACCGATCGGGCAATCACCATCGAGAACATGAAATTTACCGGCCGCGCGGTGGAGCTCGCGGCAAGCGGCGCGATTTCACGAGCGGACCCCGGTGCTAAGGCGGAGGAACCGGCGCGACTCCATGCCCGCTGGAACTTGAATGCATCGGATCTCAAAACGTTATCGCCTGCGCTGTCCGGCACCCTAAGGGGCTCGGGAACGATGGACGGACCGGCCACCGCATTCGGCGGCGAGGCGCAAGTGACGTCGACTCTTTCGGTGCACGGCTCTCCGAGCGGCACGCTATCGGCCGCGATAAAGATGCACGGTCTGCCGTCCAGGGTGAGCGGCACGCTTGGCGCGCAAGGCCTCTTGGATGGAGCGCCCCTGCATGTCGATGTCGAGGTGCAGCGAGCCCAAGCCGGTTCTTTTCGGGCGCTCGTTCACCGCGCCGAATGGAAGAGCGCCCATCTCGATGGCGATATCACCGTTGCGCAGGAGATCGCGCAATCCCATGGCCAACTCGCTCTGCAAATAGGGCAGCTCAGCGATCTACGAAACTTGGTTGGTGCGAATATCGCAGGCAGCCTGCATACGACCGCCGTGTTGCGTCCGGATCAGGGGCGCACACGCGCGGAGCTGCACGTCGACGCTCGGGACATCGCGGCGGGGCGGTTCATTGGGAATGCCCAGCTGACCGCAGCGGGATTCACCGATGCGGCGGACTTCCATCTCGACGCGCAGGTGCCGCAGTTGCGAGGCTCCAAGGCGAGCGTGTCGGCGTCCGGATCATTGAATCTCGATGCGCGCAAGATTTCCATCGCAGCAGCGGTGGCGAATTATCGCGGACTCGATCTGCGTTTGCTTGCCCCGGCGCAGATCGCGTTGGCCAACGGCATTTCGGTGGACGGGCTCACTATAGGGGCGCAGCAGGCCGTCCTTTCGCTCAAAGGGGAAATCTCGCCGGCGCTCGATCTGAGCGTGTCATTGCGCCAGGTACAGCCCTCTCTCGTCAATGTGTTCGCGCCGGGCTTGCTGGCGTCGGGCACCATGGAGGCGCACGCCGAGTTAAAGGGCAGCACGGAATCGCCCACGGGTCCAGTCCAGTTCACCGCCACGGATATGCGCATGGCGGACGATGCCGCTTTGGGTCTTCCGCCGCTCAACTTGCACGCGACCGCACAATTGAGGGGGGATACCGCGGATGTCAATGCCCGGATGGCGGCGGGTGCCGGGTCGCGGCTCAGCATCGACGGCCGCGCGCCGCTCGCCGCCCAAGGTGCATTGGACTTGAAAATCAGCGGCGCCCTCGACGTCGGACTGATCAATCCGCTTCTGGAGGCGCGAGGCCAGCACGCGACCGGCGACCTTGCCATCGATGCGACGGTCGCCGGCAGCATTGCAGAGCCGCAGATCGCAGGAACGGTGAATCTATCCAAGGGCACCGTGCGTGACTATGCGCGCGGCGCGAGCCTGACGGATATCACCGCCGCCATCGTCGGCAGTGAAGGAACCTTGCAGATCAAGAGTCTGACCGCCACGGCCGCCCCCGGGACGGTGTCGGTGACGGGCAAGGTCGGTGTGCTGCAAGCGGGCATTCCGGTCGACCTTAAGATCAAAGCCGAGAATGCCCAACCGGTGGTGAGCAAGTTGGTGACCGCGAATCTCAACGCGGATTTGCGCATCGGCGGCACCGCACGCGAGCGGCTCGACATCGGCGGCACCATACATTTGAATCGCACGCTGATCGGGATTCCGAACAGCTTGCCTCCCAATGTCGCCGTCCTCGAGGTGCGCAGACGCGGCAAGCCTGCGCCCACAGCGCCCGTTAAACAGTTGGTGATCGGCCTGGACGTGACGGTGCAGGCGCCCCAGGAATTTTTGGTCCAGGGGCGGGGGCTGGATGCAGAAATGGGCGGCGAACTGCACATCAGCGGGACGACGGACACGCCCGTCGTGGGCGGCGGTTTCGAACTGCAGCGCGGGAGTTTCTCGCTCGGCAGCAACAAGCTCGATTTCACGTCCGGCCGCGTCTACTTCACCGGCTCGGGTCTGAAGAATAAGATCGACCCAGCTTTGGATTTTACCGCGCAGACGACGGTAGGGATCACTGCCGTGAAGTTGCAGATAAACGGCCTTGCGGATGCGCCGCAATTCGAATTCACGAGCACTCCGCCTTTGGGGCAGGACGAGATCATGGCTCAGCTCTTGTTTGGCCAGAACATCTCGCAGCTTTCCGCATTGCAGGTGGCGCAAATCGGCGCGACTCTCGCAACCTTGAGCGGCGTGGGCGGCGACGGCGGGCTCAATCCTCTTGTCAAAATTCAGAAAAGCCTGGGGCTGGACCGGCTGACCGTCGGTTCGGGAGCGACGACCAATACGGCCGCCGGCCCTGAGAGCACCGGCGCCAGCATCGCAGCCGGTCGTTACATCTCCAAGCGAGTCTACGTCGAGGCGAAACAGACCACGCTAGGCACCACGCAGCTCGAAACGGACGTTGATCTGACAAAGCATCTAAAACTGCAGACTCGCTTGGGAAATGGCACGGCCACGGTGCAAGGAACCACGCCGGAAAACGATCCGGGCAGCAGCATTGGTTTGATCTATCAGTTTGAGTATTAGCAACCGCCTTCTCCGGCAGCATAGAATGATCGTTTGCCGCCGCGGAGAATGGAAAATGGTTTTAAGCGATCGATTTCTTGTTGGCTCATTGTGGTTGATTGCGGCGCTGGCCGCCTCGCCGTCGATGGGTGCGGAGCGCTCCTCAGCGGGCGATGCCCCGGACACCAAAATAGCGGTGGTTCCCGAGCCGACCGAGTCACCGCGGTATTTGCAGGATGAGGCCAAGATTACCAAGGGGTCGATCACGATCGCCGGACGCGCGCTCGGCTATCAGTCCGAAGCCGGGATATTGGTCGTTCATGTGAAAGATCCGCTGGATGACGACGCTCCGCCGCTGCGCGAGGACAAAAGCGCTCCCCCGCCGCCTCAGCCTCCCGAGGCGGGAATGTCCTACGTTGCCTATTTTCACGGCGACAAGGAGGACTCTCACCGCCCGATCACGTTCCTATACAACGGCGGACCCGGTTCTTCCACCGTCTGGCTGCACATGGGCGCGTTCGGACCGAAGCGCGTGGTGACGGCGGACGACACGCACAGTCCCGCGGCTCCCTATCGGCTCATCGACAATGAATATACCCTTCTCGATGCGAGCGACTTGGTGTTCATCGACGCGCCGGGCACGGGATTCGGGCATTTGCGCGGCGCGGACAAGGAAAAGGCTTTTTACGGCGTCGATCAAGACGCGCATGCATTCGCGAATTTTATCGTTCAGTTCCTGTCGCGGCACAATCGCTGGAATTCGCCGAAGTATTTGTTCGGCGAGAGTTACGGAACCACGCGCTCCGCCGCGCTCGCCAACATTCTGCAGGGTGAAAAATTGCTGGACCTGAACGGCATCATTTTGTTGTCGCAAATTTTGAACTTCGATACCAGCGTCGATCAGCCGCAATTCAATCCGGGCGTCGACCTCCCCTATGCGCTGGCGCTCCCCACTTATGCCGCCACTGCGTGGTATCACCACAAACTCCCCAATCAGCCCGCGGCTCTCGAAGCTCTGCTGAGAGAGGTCGAGAATTTTGCACTGACCGACTATTTGCAGGCGCTGGCCGCGGGATCGGGCCTGAGTGCGGAACGCAAATCCGAAATCGCCACGAGGCTCCACAACTACACGGGATTGGCGGCTGATTACATCGAGCGCGCCGATCTGCGAGTCAACGGCGGGGAATTCGAGAAGACGCTGATGGGAAGCGACATCACGACCGGTCGGCTCGACACCCGTTTTGCGGGACCCACCATCGATCCGATGAGCAAGGAAGCCGATTACGATCCGCAGTCGGCGGCGATTTCGTCGGCCTACGTATCGGCGTTCAACGACTACGTTCGATCCGTTCTCAAATTCGGCGAGAGAAAGACTTATAAACCGATATTGGACGTCGACAAGCTCTGGGAGATGCTGCACCAGCCGCCCGGCTCGGCGACCAAGGTCCCGGGTCCGATCAATGTCATCCCGGATCTCGCCGTCGCCATGAAACGAAACCCGAACCTCAAGGTTCAACTCAACGGCGGCTACTACGACCTTGCGACTCCTTATTTCGCCGCGGTCTACGAGTTGCGCCAGCTGCCCATTCAACCGGCCCTCCAAGGCAACATCGAAATGCATTTCTACACCTCCGGCCACATGGTGTACGCCCATGAACCCGACTTGAAGGCGTTGCATGCGAATGTAGCGTCATTCATCGAGAAGACGCGCCGCGGCGCCGGTATGTAAAAATTGCACGCGCGCCGTTCGACAGTCGGCGATGGTATGGAATTTGCCTAAGATTCGGCTGACATGCCAAACCGAAAACATCGACGTATACTGGTGACGATCCCGTGACAATCCGATGCCTTGGAGGGCGTCCATGCAAAATCAAACACACACGGATTCGGCGATGGGGGCGGCCTCTGCGGCGGGCACTCGGATGTCCGTTCAAGCGTTGCAGGAACCTTCGCCGTCGACATATCGGGGAAGCGAACTCGCCTCCGACTTGTTGAAACGTCTGTTCGATCGTTTGCCGTTCAGTATTACGCTGCGCTTATGGAATGGCGCAGCGGTGCAAGTCGGCGCAATCGAGTCGGGCCCGCAAGATTCCCGCTTCACCCTGGTGTTTCGCAACCCCGAGGTCGTCTGCGCGACGGTACTCGGGCGAGACCCGCTGCGGCTTGCCGAAGCTTATTTTCGCGGAGACCTGGATATTGAAGGCGACTTTTTTGCGGCTCTCCAGCTGAAGGATCATTTGCAGGCTCTGCAACTGTCGGTCGGCGAGCAGATCGGAGTAGCCGCCACTGCCTTGCGCTTGCGGGCCCTGAATGCGGAAAAACGGCCTGCGCGCTTGCGTTGGGCACCGTCGCACGGACGCGCCGTCAAGGCCCACTCGAAGAGTGAAAATCGCGATGCCGTGCAGTTCCACTACGACGTGTCGAACGAGTTCTATGCCCTGTGGCTAGACCGTGCCATGGTGTACTCGTGCGCTTATTTCGAGAAACCCGAGATCGATTTGGACGCCGCTCAGGAAGCGAAACTGGACCATATCTGCCGCAAGCTCTTGCTGCATCCGGGAGAAGAATTTCTCGATATCGGCTGCGGCTGGGGCGCACTGGTCATCCATGCCGCACGCCGCTTCGGAGTGCGGGCGCACGGCGTGACCCTAAGTCCCCAACAGTTGAAAGTCGCGCAGGAACGCATTGCGGAGGCGGGCCTCGGGGATCGCGTCCGAGTCGAATTGCGGGATTACCGCGATCTTCCGGCTGAACCGGTTTACGACAAGGTCGCCAGCGTCGGTATGTTCGAGCATGTGGGTTTGAAGAATCTGCCTGTCTATTTCTCCACGGTCCATCGTTTGCTCAAGCCGCACGGTCTGTTTCTCAATCACGGAATCACGCACGACTCCGACGGATGGCAGAAATCCTTGTCGACCGAATTCATCAACCGCTACGTGTTTCCCGACGGTCAGCTCGACAATATCAGCAATATCCAGCAGGTGATGGAACGCGCAAGATTCGAAATAGCGGATGTGGAGGCGCTGCGACCGCACTATGCGCTGACGCTTCGCCATTGGGTCGGGAGATTGGAACACAACCACGCGCGCGCCCTGCAGTACGTCAATGAAGCGACTTTTCGCGTATGGCGTTTGTACATGGCGGCTTGCGCGCTGGAATTCGAGGCGGGCGGCGTCGGGATATACCAGGTATTGGCGAGCAAGCGGGCCGAAGGAAGCCTGCCTTTGCCCCTCACGCGGCGGTACATGTATTCCTAGCGCTCCGTCTGTTGCTGCTTGATCGCGTGCATCATTGCGTGAGCATCCGCCGGCTTGGTCAACTCGTCTACTTGCGAATCCGGGCGTCCGCGCAGCGCCGTGAGCTCCCGGCGCAACTCATCGACGAGTTGCAGAATCTTCGTCACCTTCTGTTCGCTCAAGAGATTGATTTGCAGATCGAGGTGCGAGCGATGCGCGGCGACTTTCGCCATGCGGTTTTGTCGAATGAGCACGGCAACCGTCAACAAGAGCGCATTGGAACTCACCAGTCCTTGCAGCCAGAAGTAGGGCGGCGGATCGACATGCCGCCAGCCCGCATGGACGCCATATCCGTTGACCAGCATCCACAGGATGATGAATGAGACTGCGAAGGCGAAATAGGCGGGGCTGCCGAAGAACGCGCTGATGCGCTCGATCAGCAGCTGCGCGCCGGAGATTTGCGCATCCTCGACATCCTCGAATTTCGTGAGGAGTTCGAGATTGCCCCGCGCCGAGGGTGAAAGATTGCCGGCGCTGTCGAGTGCTTCGGATTCTTGCGATTGATTGCCCATGCGCCTATGACTCCCGCTCAGAACCTAGAGTTCGACCCCAGGCCGAAAGTCGCAAGATAACCCCGCGATCAGGGCCGCCGGTGTAGGAGGGCGCTTACACCATGCACGCCGTTCCGGGCTGGACGTCGGCAAAGCGGCAATGGAATACTGCAGCCAATTCAGGGAGCATTCAGGAGCCGATAATGAAGGGGAAACTTCAAGCTCTCGCCTTCGCTGCCGTGCTCAGCGGTCCGGCATGGGCCCAGGCGGCATCGGCCTTCAAGGATTGGCCAAGCTATAACAACACTCTCACCTCCGAGCGTTTTTCCACGCTCGACGCGATTGACACGAAGAATGCAGCCGCACTCAAGGTGCACTGCAGCTTCGATACCGGCGAACAAATATCCTTCCAGACCGGGCTCATTGAGGTGGACGGGGCGCTATTCGGCACAACCGAGCACGATACTTTTTCCATCGACGCCAACAATTGCAAGCAAAATTGGCGTGCGCACGGAGAATTCGCTTCAGGCGAACTCAAAGTCAATCGCGGACTGGCTTGGCTGGACGGCAAGGTCTTTCGCGGCACGGTCGACGGCCGGGTCATCGCCTACATCGCCAAAAGCGGCAAGCCCCTTTGGTCGACGGTCATCGCGGACCCTGCCAAAGGCGAGTCGGTCGCGGCAGCGCCGATCGCGTGGAATGGATTGGTGTTCGTCGGCAATGCGGGCGGGGACAACAAGGGCGGGAAGGGCCGGATGTATGCGCTCGATGCGGGCACCGGCCACATTGTGTGGGAATTCTATATGGTGCCGAAGGCGCCCGGTGACGCGGCGCGCGGCCCCGCCGCGCCGGGCGCCCCATCAACTGCTACATGGAAAAACCCCAAGGGCGTGCCCATCTCGGGTGGGGCAACATGGACCACGTATTCTTTGGATCCGGTGAAGGGATTGCTCTACGTGCCGGGCGGAAATCCGGCACCTGATTTCGCCAAGGGTATTCGCGAGGGCGAGAATTTATACGCAAGTTCAATCGTGGTCCTGGACGCCAAAAGCGGTGCCTATCAGAAACATTTTCAATTGGTGAAGCGTGATTTCCATGATTGGGACATATCGGGTGCGCCGGTTCTATTTCTGAATAGGGTGGGGCATCGGATGCTGGCCGAAGCGCCGAAGGATGGACACTTGTACCTGATCGATCTGAACGACGGCAGGACGGTGTTCAGAAAGCCGCTGACCACGATGGAAAACATCGAGGCGCCTATGACGGCGCAAGGAACGAGGTTTTGTCCGGGCACGCAAGGGGGCGCGGAATGGAACGGTCCGGCGTTCGATCCCGGGCACAATCTCATCTTTACCGGCGAAGTGGACTGGTGCACGACCGTGCGGGCGGCTCCCACCGCTTCGCTCGCGAGCTTGCCGCCGGGCAAACCTTGGAGCGGCGCGACCAACGGATTCGGTCAGCAAGACGACCCAAAGCGATGGAGTGGGTGGATGACGGCAAGCGATGCGGCCAGCGGCGAAATGAAATGGCAGTTCCACGCCCCTTTTCCGCTGATAGGAGGGGTTACACCGACCGCCGGAGGCTTGGTATTGTTCGGCGACATGGGCGGTAACTTCTATGCGTTCGATGCGGCGAGCGGCAAGAAATTGTGGTCGACCGATCTGGGCGGTGCGGTTGGCGGCGGGGTGATTACCTATGACAGCGGCCAGGGGCAAAAAATCGCGGTTGCCGCCGGGATGACCTCGCCAATTTGGCCGACTCCCAAGATCAACGGCAAGGTGGTCGTGCTCGGGCTTTGAAGCGCGTCGCCGCTTATAACTTTGGTTTGTGGCCGCGCTGCGGCGCTCTCAGCATATGATTTGAAGGACTGCAGCTGGCCGCGCCACAATTCTTCGATCTGCCACCAATCCAGCTTTGCGTAACACCCGCAAGTGCCGGCTGATGGTAGTATTTTCGGCGTTACCAATATCAAAAGCATAAATATGGCGGTCAAATTCGGCGACTTGATGATCGAAAAACGATCAATCGACTACGTTCCGATCGCCGAACGGCACGGCAAAGTGTGGCACCTGTGGCCTGTCTGGTTTTCCGGCGACGCGCATCTGGCGACGGTTGCAACCGGGGTGGTCGGCGTCGCGCTCGGCGGACGTCTCGTGTGGATGGCGCTTGCGGTGCTTTCCGGGTGCGCATTCGGCACGTTCTTTATGGCCTTTCATTCGACCCAGGGGCCGCAACTCGGATTGCCGCAGATGATCCAGTCTCGTCCTCAGTTCGGCTGCGTCGGCGCCCTGCTGGTGTGGATCGTGGCGCTCATTGCCTACATTGGATTCAATGCCTTTAATCAAATTCTCGCGGCGCAAACCGTACTGTCCCTGTACGGAGGCGATTCGACGCTGACAATACTGGTGTTCACGCTGCTATCCGTGTCCTTGGCCGTGATCGGGTATGACCTGATCCATATCGCGCAGCGCTGGGTCGCGTACCTGTTGATCGCCGCGCTGTTGATATTCACGGTGGCAGTGCTTGCGACGGTGCACCTGCCGGCGGCGGAAATCACGTTGCGGAACTTCAGCGCCGTGCCGTTTCTGGCGCAATTCTTCGCGGCCGCGTCTTATCAGATCGCCTGGTCCATTTACGTTTCCGATTATTCGCGCTATCTTCCCCGCGACGTCGGCGTCGGCGCGTCATTCTGGTGGACCTATTTGGGCGCCTTCATCGGCGGCACTTGGATGATGCTCGTGGGAACTCTGGCCGCCGCGCTGCATCCGACAATGGAAGTGGCGACGGCGCTGCGGACCGTTGCCGATGCGGTGTTGCCGGGATTCGGCAAACCGCTGTTGCTGTGCTCGCTGCTGGGACTCGTGACGATCACGTCGCTCAATTACTACGGTGCATCGTTGACCCTCTTGAGCGTCATGGACTCGGTCAAACCGAGCCGTCTTACGCTCGCCAAGCGTCTGGGCACCTTGCTCATATCGGCCGTGATCGCGACCGGCCTCGCCCTCGCATCGTCGCAAAACTTCGTCGAGAAATTCGGCGAGTTCCTGGCCGTTCTCTTGTATCTGTTCACTCCCTGGACGGCGATCAACCTGGTGGATTTCTACCTCGTACGCAAAGGCCACTATTCCGTGCGCGAGATATTCAATCCGCGGGGAATGTACGGGCGCTGGAACTGGCGCGGCTTATGGGCCTACGGCATCGGATTCGTCTCCATGATCCCATTCTTCAGCACCGAGCACTTCAAGGGACCTGTGGCAAAGGCGCTCGGCGGAGCCGACATAGCGATGCTCATCGGGCTGCCGGTTTCGGCACTGGTGTACATTGCTGCATGCCGCTCGCTCGATATCGCGGCGGATCGTCGCCGAGCGCACGCTGCGGATATGGGCCTAGACCCCGACGCCGCTTAGGGGGTGCTCAGAAAAGCATTGATGACGAGGGCCACCCCGCGCGGATCCTCCCAAAAGGGGTTGTGGCCAAGGCCGTCGAAGATACTCACCGTCGCGCTCGGCAAGGCGTTGCGCAAGGATTGGCGCACATCCTCGTCCATGATGGGATCCTTGCTGCCCCAGATGAGAAGAGTAGGCGCCTTGAGCCGGGGCAGAGTGCTCTGCAGGTCGCCGAAGGTGTTATCGGCGGGAAGAGCTTGATCGAGAACCGCGAGCCAAACGCGCAGAGGAATGCCGGCGGCATCTTTGCGCTGCCTACGAATGAAATCGGCATCTACCGGCGTCGGGGAATCCCACCAGGCGATCATGAAGGGCGAGTCCGGGTCGATAGGTTCCTTGAGCTTGCGAATTTCGGAGGCGAAATCGAACTGCGGCTTTTTTTTCGGCCCGTTAGCCGGCCTACCGCCGGTCGAGGAAATCAACACGACGTGCGCCGTTCGTTCCGGCCAATATTCGGCAAATGTTTGGGCAATGATGCTGCCGAGTGAATGCCCGACAATGTCCGCCTTCCGCACGCCGAGAGCATCCAACAGCAGCTTGATGTCATACGCAAAATCGAGCCGGGTGTAGCAACACTCCGGCTTGCTCGATTGTCCATGCCCGCGGATGTCCACCAAGATCAGACGATAGCGCGCCGATAGATACGGCAGCATGGGTACCCAATCGCGCGCATTGTCGGTGTAGCCATGGATCAACACCACCGCGGGAGCGGAGCGCTCACCCCGGTCGATGTAGGCCAATGTTTCGCCGTTGGGCAGCGCGAGCGACTTTTTGCTTGCGTCGAAGGCATCGAGATCGATCTTCGAAGGGGGCGGCGCCGCCGCCGTTCCGGCGTGCGCGGCCAGAAGGGAGCTGCAGAGCAGCGCGGCAACGAAGTGCAGCCGGCGCCGGCGGTGTACCGGGGTATGGTTTTGATTCATATGAGAATAGTACGTCAGTTCTTTAACCTAAACCCGGTTTTGAAAACCCAAGAAACTACGGCCAAGCAAACAGCCAAGAATCCCACGGTCATGCCCATGCTGGTGCCGACGCTAACATCCGCAGTGCCGTAGAAACTCCAGCGGAAACCGCTGATCAAGTACACGATCGGGTTGAAGAGGCTGAAGGTGCGCCAGATCGGGGGCAGCATGTCGATCGAATAAAAGGCGCCCCCCAGGAATGTGAGCGGAGTGATGATCAGCATGGGTATGAACTGCAGCTGTTCGAATCCTTTGGCAAGAAGGCCGATGATGAATCCGAACAGGCTGAACGTGAACGCCGTGATCAACAGGAAGCCTATCATCCAAGCCGGATGGAGGATTTTGATAGGCACGAAAAAAGACGCAGTGATCAGAATGGTGATGCCCAGAGCCACCGATTTGGTCGCCGCGGCTCCGACGTAGGCAACGACTATTTCGACATAGGATATGGGCGCAGACAGAAGTTCGTAAATGGTGCCGGTGAATTTGGGGAAGTAGATGCCGAACGAAGCGTTGGAGAGGCTCTCTGTGAACAGCGCCAACATGATCAGTCCGGGAACGATGAACGCGCCGTAGCTGACGCCGCCTGCGGTGGACAAGCGCGAGCCGATGGCGGCGCCGAACACCACGAAGTACAGCGAGGTGGTAAGAACCGGGGTCAGCAGGCTCTGAACCAAGGTGCGAAGCGAGCGGGCGATCTCGAATTTATAGATTGCCCATACGCCATGACGGTTGAATGCTGCGGGCGCCATGGACGGGCTCATGGATGTCGCCTCACGAGCTCGACGAAGATGTCCTCGAGCGAGCTTTGACGGGTTTGGAGGTCCTTGACCACGATCGACAACTCGCTCATGCGTTTGAGCAGCGCGGAGATATCGATGCTGTTTGTGCTATCCACGGTGTACACCAGATCATATCCCTCGCAGTTCAGCTCAAGGCCCCACGAATCGAGTTCCGGCGGGATCCTCCGGAGCGGCTGCTGCAAATGCAAGGTTAGCTGCTTCTTGCCAAGTTTTTTCATCAGCTCTTTCTTTTCCTCGACCAGGATCAACTCGCCCTTGTTGATCACTCCGATTCTGTCCGCCATTTCCTCCGCTTCCTCAATGTAGTGCGTGGTCAAGATAATGGTAACCCCGGTATCCCGAAGGCTTCGCACCAAGGACCACATATCGCGGCGCAATTCCACATCTACGCCCGCGGTCGGTTCATCGAGGAACAATATCTGGGGCTCGTGGGACAGCGCCTTTGCGATCATAACCCTGCGCTTCATGCCGCCGGACAACGTCATGATCTTGCTATTGCGCTTGTCCAATAGCGATAAATCGCGCAGCAGCTTTTCGATGAAGGCAGGATTAGGCGCTCGTCCGAATAAGCCGCGGCTGAAAGACACCGTTGCCCATACCGTCTCGAACGCATCGGTGCTCAACTCTTGCGGAACCAAGCCGATGATGGTCCGGGCCGCCCGATAGTCGCGCACGATGTCGTGGCCATCCGCGACCACCGTACCGCCGCTCGCGGTGACGATGCCGCAAATGATATTGATCAGGGTGGTTTTGCCCGCGCCGTTAGGGCCCAGCAGCGCAAAAATCTCGCCCTTGTCGATGTCGAGGCTGATCGGCTTCAAAGCCTGCAAGCCCGAGGCATAGGATTTGACGACGTTACGGATCGAGATGACCGGTTTCATGGGAACCTCGGGCGCCGGCGACGCGATCTCAGGCATTGGCGATGCGTTTGACCAGAGCGCGGGTGAATTCGGCCGTGCTGGAATGACCGCCCAGGTCGCCGGTTCTTGTCTTGTCGACATTCAGGGTTTGATCGATGGCGGTGCGCAGGCGCGCGGCCATGTGCGGCAAGTGGCAATGTTCGAGCATCATGGCCGCCGCGAGCATGATCGCAGTGGGATTCGCCACCCCCTTGCCGACGATGTCGGGAGCCGAACCATGCACGGCCTCAAATATCGCGGCATCGGCGCCAATGTTGGCGCCGGGAGTCATTCCCAGGCCGCCCACCAGTCCGGCGACAAGGTCGGATAAGATGTCGCCGAACAAATTGGTGGTCACCAGCACGTCGAATTGCCAGGGATTCAGCACCAGCTTCATGGCACAGGCGTCGATGATGACCGTCTCCAAGATGAAGCGGCCTTTGTATTTACGTTCGTACAGTTCCTGTCCCGCCTCCAAAAAAATCCCGGTCAAGATCTTCATGATGTTGGCCTTGTGCACGATGGTCACTTTCTTGCGGCCGGTTGCGACTGCGTGCTCGAATGCGAATTCCAAGAGGCGGCGGCTGCCCTGACGCGTGTTCACGCCCGAGGCCATGGCGACGGCATGGGGGTCGTCGTCGATCTGGATGTAATACTCGTGCCCGACGTACAAGCCCTCCAGATTCTCGCGCACCACCACGAGATCGATCTTGTCGAAGCGGCCGCCCGGGATCAGGGTACGTGCGGGCCGCAGATTCGCATACAGCTTGAACTCCTCCCTCAAGCGCACGTTGGAGGATCTGTATCCGCCGCCCGAAGGGGTTTCGAGCGGACCTTTGAGAGCCAAGCGCGTGCGTCTGATGCTGTCGAGGGTCTTGGCCGGGAGCGGGTCGCCTGCCGCTTCGACGCCCTTCAAGCCGGCGATTTGCGTGTCCCATTCGAAAGGCGCCCCGAGCGCTTCGAGCGCGGCCAGCGTTGCGTCGATGATTTCGGGGCCGATCCCATCGCCGGGGATCAGTGTGGCTGGGATCGATTGAGGCATCTGCTTCGGGTCTCCGGATGGATCGAGCGATTAGGATACTCGAAGTGGGTAAGATTAGACTGCGTGAAGTTCAGACTGCGCGAAGATCGGACTGCGCGCTGTTGCGAGGATTGTTCATTACCACCGATGAAATCATTGCAGCGACGCGCCGTTGGCTGGAAAGGTCCGTCATCGGCCTCAACCTGTGTCCATTCGCCGAGGGCGTTTATCGGGGCGGACGGCTGCGCATTCGCGTCAGCGAACAGCGATCTGCATCCGGTCTGTTGGAAGAACTTCGATCGGAATTGAACGAGCTGCAGGCGGCGGATCCCCTGCATTGCGAGACGGTGTTGTTGGTACATCCGTGGGTCTTAGGCGATTTTATCGAGTACAACGATTTCCTCGAGGTTTGCGAGGCTTCGATCGCCGAACTTGGCCTGGAAGGAGAATTGCAAGTCGCGAGCTTTCATCCTCAATACCGGTTCGCCGGCACCGAGTCCGAGGACATCGAAAACTATACCAACCGTTCACCCTATCCCATGCTGCATTTGCTGCGCGAGGCGAGCGTTGAGCGCGCCGTCGCTGCGGTACCGGATACCGATGAGATCTACCGCAGAAACATCCGCACGCTGCGCGAACTCGGCCATGCGGGGTGGCAGCGGCTATGGCACGACTAAGTTCTTGCACATCGGAATGAATTCTATGTTTTCCCCGCCGCCGACGTCGAAACGCATCATGGCCGATGCGACATAGCCGCGTGCGCCGTAGAGCCTGACGCCGGGAAGCGTCGCCATGAGTTCCACGCGTGAAAATCCGTGGACACCCGCCTGATTCTCGCAGTGCTCGAGCAATGCGGAGCCGATACCGCGGCGCGCGCTGGCGGGATCGACGAAGAAGGCGCGTATTTTCGCTGCTTGGGTTCGCGGATCGAGCATCGAAGAATCCCGATCGGTTCGCGCATCGCCGCCGAAAAGAGTCGACCTGAAGCTCCAGCCGCCGCAACCAACGAGCTGACCGTCTTGTTCGGCTACGAAATAGGTTTGGTCGGCCAGCAACTGAGTGTCGACGCCGAATGCACCGCGCAGCGCACCTTCGATTTGCGCGGGACGGTAGTGTTCGGTGCTCAAGACCCGCGCGGAACGGGCGATCAGCGCTTCTATTTCCGGGACATCGACGAGCCGGGCCTTGCGCAAGACGATCGCCATACGTACTTATCAGCGCTCGGAGCGTGCGGCCGAACGCAGCATCGCAAATGCGGCATAAGCGATCACGGCGATAACGAGCCAGCGCAGCGCGCTCAGGGGCAACGTCTTGACGATGTAGGCCGCAACGATGACGCCGATCACGCCGCCAAAAGCGAGGCCGAGCGAAGGACCCCACGCGAATTTTCCGGTTTGAAAGAAGCGTAAGCTCGCCACGGGCTGCAGTAGCGCGCAAGAACCCATCATGATTGGAAAGGCCGCAATCGGATGCATCCCGAGGAGCGCCAGCGTGATCATGCACGGCGCATACAGTCCGATGCCGGCGCTCATGAGTGCGCCAAGTATGAAATTGATGCCTACCGCCAGAGCGAACTTCCAGCCGCCGAGGCTCATCGCCGTGCCCCCTCCCGGAAGGGCGCCTAAATTGACGGCGGTGAAAACCGTGCCGGCGATGAGCAAGGCAATCCCCATGGTGATTTGGATCGCGCGGCGCGGCAAGCGCGCCACCACGCCGGCACCCAGCCACGCGCCTGCCGCCGCGCTGCCGACCGCCGCGACCAACAACATCGGGTCCACCAGAATGGTGCCGACGAAAATGAGCGCTTCTGCGAGCGCGGCCGGGGTATGGCCAACGTTCAGGGTACCGGGAATCAATTCGTCGGCAACGATACGGCGCAATTTGTAAATCGCCGTGGTCGGCGCGAACGATCCGATCCCCAAGGTATCGAAGAAATCCGTGACAAAGCCGATGAGGAGTTCGATCGGCGCGGGCCGGCGCACTGTCGTGCTGCGCCGCGCGGCGCGTAGCGCGCCGATAATGAAGGCTGCGCCCGCCAGGCCGATGGCGACATAAAAGGCAAGTTGTGCGGCATTCATGAAGAGACAATATACCTTGCGGGGGACGCGAAATACCGCACAACGCGTGGCAGTATTCAGTTTGCGGTGCTTCACGTACACTGGATCGCAAGAGGGCGCCCGCCCCAAAAAATTACATGGGGATCTAGGGACAAACATGTTTACGTCAGCAACGGTCGCAGAGTCAGTGCGAGAGAGGCCCAACGAAATGACAGCAAGCGTTCCATGCGCGGCGCCGAAGAGGAATTGCGCGCGATTTACAACCATCGTCGTCGCAGCCTTCGCGGCTGCGGCGCACGTAGGAACGGCCGAGGCGGCAGCCGATTTCCCCAACCCGTTGCCGGCCGAGACCATTCCGAAGGTCGAGACGTTGCCGGCGAAGTATCCGACCACGTGGAGCTTTCTCAACTACGCCGGCGATCGCATCGAGCTGCGCAACGTCGGCGGCGACAGCCGCGAGGTCAAGGGTCAATTGCCGGCGCACGACTCCGCCACGTTTTTGGTCCCGGATAAACGCCCGGAAATCTATGTGGCGGACACGGTGTGGTCGCGCGGCTCGCGCGGCACGCGTACGGATTTCATCACCGTCTACGATACGCATACGCTGAATCCGGTCGGCGAAATCGTATTGCCGGGAGCCAAGCGCGCGCTGATCACGGCTATGGAAGGTTTGATCGCGTTCACCGACGATCAGCGCATGGCGCTGGTGTTCAACTTCACGCCCGCCTCCTCGGTGACCGTCGTCGATCTGACGAAGCGGCAGGTGCTAGGCGAAGTCGAAATTCCGGGCTGCTCCCTCGTCTATCCCTCGGGCGCTCGTGGGTTTTCGACCTTGTGCGCGAGCGGTACGATGTTGACCGTACGGCTCGACGCCAACGGCGCGGTGACCGGCCGCACCGAGTCCAAGGCATTCAATCCGCTCGACACCGATCCTCTTTTCACCGCGTCGACGCTCGTTGGCGGGGTGCGCTATTTCCCGAGCTTGCATGGCCGCATTCAGCCCATCGATATGCGCGGGGACGAGGTGAAAGTACTGCCGGATTGGCCTTTGGTGACCGCTGCAGACCAGGCAGGCGAGTGGCGCCCCAGCGGCTGGCAAGTCGTCGCGGGCGACGAACAAAAACTTCTCTACGTGCTGATGCAGCCGCAGGCGCATGAAGGAACACACAAGGATCCGGCGGCGGAAGTGTGGGTGTACAACACGCCCACGAAGACCCGCATCAAACGTCTGCGGCTCGTTCGGGCGGGTTCATCGATTTCCTTGACGCATGGCGCGGAACCGCTTTTATTGGTGCAGGCTGGCGAGCGCCTCGACGTGTACGAGCCAGGCGGCAGTCTGGTGCGCAGTTTGGACTTGCCCGGTTTCCATACTCGCATGCAGATCGAGCCCGTGCGTTGATGGCGGGCGCGGCAACACCGATGCTCGAGATTTTTCAATGGCTGATCGTACAGCTTGCGGCATTTCAGGCCGTCCTCCTGCTGGCGTCGGCCTTGCATAAAATGGCACGGCCCGACCGCGCCCGGACTGTGGTCCATGATTTCGCCGGAGTGCCGAGCCGGATCGCAGTCGCAGCCACTGTTCTGATTGCGGCGGCCGAGGCGCTGGCCGGCTTGTTGCTGTGGACACAGCCTTACCGTGCCGCCGGCGGTGCGCTTGCGGCCCTGATCTGGAGTGCATACCTGTTCTTGATTTTGCGCGCGATTGCACAAGGAAGGCGCGACGTGGATTGCGGGTGTAGCTTTGGCGCCGCGCTGCGCCCCTTGGGCGCTTACCACGTGGGCAGGAATATGTGGTTGGCCGGCATGGCATCGTTGGTGGCAGCGGTTTCGGCGGCAAGTGGCGGCGGCCCGGTCCTCGGCTCGCAGATTCTGGCGGCGATCGCCTTGTTGGCCTTGTACGGCGCCTTGGATCAAGCGATGGCTCTGACGCCGCCGCGCACCGGAGAATTGCTATGAGCTTCTTGATAGCCTCGCAGATCATGCTCTGGATCGGACTTCTCGTCCTCGGTGTGGTGTGCATCGCCCTGGCGCGCCAGGTCGGCGTCTTGCATCAACGCATCGCGCCTGCGGGCGCCTTGTCGCTGCGCCAGCCGCTGAGACTCGGGGAACTCGCGCCCGAGACGGTGCTGCCTGGGCTGGACGGATCCCTGGTCAAAATCGGCGGCACGCGCGGCGGCCGCAGCCAATTGTTGTTGTTCGTGTCGCCGGGCTGTGCGGTATGCGAGACCTTGCTGCCCGCCGTGCGCTCCGCTCAGGGCGCCGAGCGCAGCTGGCTCGATATCGTTTTGGCGAGCGACGGCGAACACGACCAGCATGAGGCCTTCGTGCGCGAGAAGGGCTTGACCAGATTTCCGTACGTGGTGTCCGAGCATCTGGGGCGCAGCTTCGGCGTTGCCAAGCTTCCATATGCCGTATTGATAGACGAAGCGGGTAAGTTATCGTCGACCGGCCTGGTCAATACCCGCGAACATTTGGAAAGTCTCTTCGTTGCCAAGGAGACCGGCGTCAGCAGTATTCAGCAATTCCTCAGTCAAAGACCGAGGCCTGCATCTTCGGGAGAATAAGAGTGGCTCAATTCGATCATTTGGCAGAGAAAGTGTTGCGCGGGTTCGCGAGCCGCACCTCGCGGCGTAGCATGTTCAGCGTGCTTGGCGGCTTCCTCGCCGGTGCAGCGGCGCTGCCTTTGCTGCCGGTGGAGCGGGCGGGAGCGGCTGAGCCGAACTCCTCCACCGATCCCAATTCCGGCCAGACCGCGCCCCAGGGGAGCGGCAATCCGCAGGATCCCGGCGATCCGACCAAGTGCGATTATTGGCGATATTGCGCCATCGACGGTTCGCTCTGCGCTTGCTATGGGGGAAGCGCCAATTCGTGTCCGCCGGGGACCGAAATGTCACCGATCACATGGATCGGCACTTGCCGCAACCCGGCGGATCGGCGCAATTACATCATCTCGTATAACGATTGTTGCGGCGGCGTCGCGTGGGGACGATGTCCCTGTCAGAACAACCAAGGCGATCGGCCCGTAGTGCGGCCGCAAAACAATAATGAAGTCACCTGGTGTTTCGGCACCAAGAGCCAGTCGTATACTTGCTCGACCGCAATTATTTTGGGTGTGGCTATTGACCAGAAATAGCGGGCTGAAACCGCGGAGCCGGTGGGCGAAGGTCACGGGGACCGCCACTGCGTTTGGCGCGTTGGCGCTGGGCGGCCGCGTGGCCTTGGTCGCCGCAGACGCGCAGCCGGGGGATGCCCCTTCGCTGGGTGCATCGGTATTCGCCGATCACTGCGCCGTTTGTCACGGCCCGCAGGCGGCTGGCATACCCGGCAGCTTTCCATCTCTGCATGAACAAGTCGTGGCCTTTGCGAAAACACCGGAGGGCCGCGACTACCTGGTGATGGTGGTTACCGCCGGTCTCATGGGCACCCTCAAAGTGGGCGCCGCCAACTACAACGGCGTGATGCCGGCCCAGTCAGGATTGAGCGAGGCCGAAGTCGCGGCAGTGCTGAGTTATCTTGCGAGCAATATGGGCAGGGCCGTACCGGGCGCCGCGGCGCTGTCGGCGGGCGACGTGAGCGAGGCACGCGCGCGCCACGCCGATAGTTCGGCCCAAGCCACGCGCGCGCTACGACCGGCCACGGACCTATGACCGCTCCGGTGCGGTCTGCGACACGAGCGACGGCTCTGTTGGCGACCGCATATTTTTCGATGTTGGGCTGCGGCTCTGGACATGCGGATGAATCACCGCCGGCGGGCGTGGATAATCCGCAGCGCGCCTGGCAGCATTGGACGCTCAACTGCCAGGGCTGTCATCGACCGGATGGAACAGGATCATCGGGGACGGCGCCGAGCCTTGCCGGCACGGTGTCCCGATTCTTGTCCGTGCCGGGAGGCCGTGAATATCTCGGCCGGGTGCCCGGTGTCGCGACCTCAGCGCTGTCGGACCCGGATTTGTCCGAGGTGATGAATTGGATGCTGTGGCGGTTCGATAAAGAACACCTGCCCGCGAATTTTCGGCCCTTCACGGCAAACGAGATCGGGCAGTTGCGCGGCGCGCCGCTGCGGCTCGAAGCTTCCCAAATGCGCGCTGAATTGCTCAAGAAGGCGGATGCATCAGAGACGCCATGAACGAATCTCGCGACGATGTGGTGCTCACGACTTGCCCGCGTGATTGCTACGATACGTGCGGCATGCTCGTGCACAGGCGCGATGGGATCGTCACCGCGGTTCGCGGCAATCCGGCTCACGCCGTCAGCCGCGGCACCCTTTGCGGAAAATGTTCCACCGCCTACAACCGCGAGTGGCGGGACCCGGCGCGACGGTTGACCCTACCACTGCGGCGCGTGGGCGCGAAGGGAGCCGGCCGGTTCGAACCCATAGCCTGGGACACGGCCTGTGCGGAAATCGCGCAGCGGCTGCGGCGCATCGTTGCATCGCAAGGCGCACAAACGATTCTCAATGCGCACTACACGGGAACGATCTCGTTGCTCGCCGGCGTTGCGCCGATGCGCTTCTTTCACCGCCTGGGCGCCACCGAGATTACGCCGGACACGATCTGCAACATGGCGGGGCACGTCGCTCTGCGCTACCTTTACGGCTCGTCCGTCGATGGGTTCGACCCGCGTACCGCCCAGGATGCGGCCTGCATCGTAGTCTGGGGCGCGAATCCGCACGCCTCCGCGCCGCATGCGCATGAGAACTGGCTGCCCGAGGCGTGCGGCAAGGTCGTGGTGGTCGATCCGATCCGTACGCCGACCGCGGCACAAGCGGATATTCATCTGCAGCCTTTTCCCGGCAGCGACGCCGCGCTGGCGTTCGCGTTGCTGCACGTGATCCGGCGCGAAGGACTGATCGATTCCGGCTTCATCGCGGCTCATGTGCAGGGGTGGGAGGAACTCGAACCGCTGCTCGGCGCATGCGATCCTGCCTGGGGTGCCGCCGTCACCGGCGTGCCCGCCGCGTTGATCGAGGAAGTAGCCGTTCTTTACGCGCGCGGCCCTTCGCTGTTGTGGCTTGGCCAAGGTCTGCAGCGTCAGACTACCGGCGGCAATGTGATGCGCGCCTGCGGCCTGCTGCCGGCCGTTACCGGCAATCTATGCAAGCCCGGAGCCGGCTTTTTGTATCTCAACGGCAACTTGCGGCAACGGCGCATGGATGAGGAGTACTTGAGCGGCGCTCACCTGGCGCCCGGCGGCGGTGCACCGTCGGTCAGTCACATGGATTTCGCGGCGGCGCTCGAAGATCCGGCACGTTCGCAGGCACTGTTCGTGTGGAACATGAATCCCTTGGCGTCTTGCCCGCAACAGGCGCGCCTGCGCCGCGCGTTGCAGCGCGAGGACTTATTGACGATCGCTTTGGATCTGTTCCCAACCGATACGACCGGCATGGCCGATTATGTGCTTCCGGCGGCAAGCTTCCTGGAGTTCGACGATCTCATCGCGTCGTACTTCCAATTGACTCTTTCCGCGCAGGTCAAAGCGATGGAGCCGATGGGGAGTGCCCTGCCGAATCAGGAAATTTTCAGGCGCCTAGGCCAAGCCATGGAATTCTCCGAGCCCGAATTGCAGGAAAGCGACGCGGCGATCCTCGACACTCTCATGGAACGCAGCGGTCTCGGGCTCACCTTCGCGGCGCTTGCGAAACGCGGGTCGATCTGGGTGCCGGAGAAGCCTGCGGTGCAATTCGTCGACGGCGTATTTGCAACGCCGAGCGGACGAATCGAGATCGCCTCGGCGCGCGCCGCGGCGGACGGGCACCCCAGGGTGCCTCAAGCTTGGAGCGACCCTCGGCCTGCTGCGGGCCATTTGCGCTTGCTGTCGCCGGCGCACGCGTGGCTCATGAATACCACCTTCGGCAACGTACGTCAGATCGAGAAACGGATCGGCGACGCAGCGATTGCGTTGCATCCGGGCGATGCCGCCGACCGGGGCCTGGCGGAAGGCGACTCTGCTCTGGTGCACAACAGCTGTGGCAGCCTGCGGCTGACAGTGGCGATCTCCGACGAAGTACCGCGCGGCGTGGCGCTGACCCACAAGGGCCGTTGGCTCAGCACGGATGCCGCAGGCGCCAACGTCAATGTGCTGAATCCGGGAGAGAAAAGCGATATGGGGGAAAGTACGGCGGTGCACAGCATCGAGGTGTCGGTGTCGGCGATATGAGCACGGAGGCCGTCCTCGCGGCCGCAACGGGTGTCGGCGGCGCCCCCTTGAAGCGCTCACTGCGGCATTGGGATCTGGTTCTGTACGGCTTGGCCTATATTGCGCCGTTTGCGCCCCTAAGTACGCTGGGTTTCGTGTGGAACGAATCGAACGGCTTGATCGTTCTTGCGTATGTGTTGGGTGCGATATGCATGTATTTCACGGCGCAAAGCTACGCCACCATGACGGAGACCTTGCCCACCGCGGGGTCGGTCTATGGCTTCGCGCGTCATGCCCTGGGCGCCTTCCCCGGGTTCATCGCCGGTTGGATGATATTGCTGGATTACTTGTTGATTCCGGCCTTCGTATACGTGCTGATCGCGGTCGCGCTGGAGACGCTGCTGCCCGGCATCGATCGCGGAGTCTGGATCGTAGCGATGGTCGCGGCGACCACCCTGGTCAATTGGTTCGGCATCACGGTTACCTCGCGCGCAAATTTCATCTCAGTGGGACTGCAGGTCATTATTCTGGTTGGATTCCTGATATTGGGAGTGATGGCGTTGTACGCCGGCAAGGGCAACGGCGCGCTGACGCTCAAGCCCGTATTCACCGCCGCCGCCTTTGACGCGGGGAGGATATTCAGCGCCACTTCGATTTGCATCATGTCCTTCCTCGGTTTCGACGCGGTCTCGACGCTTGCCGAAGAGGTGGAAGGGGGCGACCGGCGCGTCATCGGCAGGGCGATCATCGCAGTGCTGGTGTTGTCCGCGATTTTTTTCGTGGCCGTTGCCTGGGTCCTCGGCAATCTCTTGCCCGGGATTGCCATCAAGGATCCAGCGGCTGCCGTGTATGAACTGGCGCAGTGGGCTACGGGCCCGTGGACCGCGGCCGTGCTGGCGTGGGCCTATGTCGGAATAGTCGGTTTGTCGAATGCATTGCCGATGCAGGTCGGCGTGGCGCGGGTGGTATTCGCCATGGGACGCGATCGACAGCTGCCGCGAATCCTGGCACGGGTCCATCCGCGCTACCACACCCCGTACGTGGGCATGCTGGCCACGGCCGCATTGTCGCTTGCCGCGGCCCTTTACATGAAAAACCGCCTCGACGATCTGGCATCGATCGTGAATTTCGGCGCCTTGAGCGGGTTTTTATTCCTGCACATCTCGGTGCTGGCGTATTTCGGCGTGAAGCGGCGCTCGGCGTCGTGGGTGAGGCACCGGCTGGTGCCCTCCTGCGGCATCATCGTCGTCCTCGCCGTGTTGTCGGGCATGAGCGCGCTCGCCGTCAAAGTCGGCTCAGCATGGCTGGCGGTTGGCTTGGTTTACGGATTGGTGCTGAAGGCGAAGCGACGCGACGAATTGCACATTCCGTTGTAGCCTCCGCGGGCGCATGCGGTTATCGACCTTGCGGTACGTTGCGCACCAAGTTTGCGGCCGCGTCGACCGCCGCGGCTTGATGGGGCTGCAGTTCCTGGCCGCCCATCAGCATCAATTCCTCGAGATAGGGATCGACCACGGAGGTTCTGACGCCGGCAAATTCCTCGATGACGGCCAAGCCGCAGAACGGCACATAGGCATTGGAATAGCCGCCCTCATGGGTTGCCACAAGGCGGCCGGCGCATAAGGAAGAGGCGGCGGCGGCGATTCGAGCGGCCATTGCACGGTAAGTTTCGCTGGTACACAGCATGCGGCCGAGAGGATCCATGGCGCTCGCATCGAGACCGGATGCAACGACGATCAGTTGCGGGCCAAAGCGTTGCAGCGCCGGCAACACTACTCGGTCGAAAGCGGCGAGATAGGCCCCGTGGCCGGAGCCCGGCGGCAAGGGAATGTTGAGGTTGGTACCGGCGCCGGCGCCGATGCCGGTGACGCCGAGCTGTCCGCCATCGATGGGATAGCAGCGGTCTTGGTGTATCGACACGGTGAGCACGGATGGATCCGCAATGAACGCACCCTCGGTGCCGTTGCCGTGGTGCACATCCCAGTCGACGATGGCTACACGCTGCACGCCGCGCGCTCGTTGGGCGTGACGCACCAGCAGAACCACGTTGCCGAAGACGCAATAACCGCGGCCCGCGTCCGCCTCCGCGTGGTGGCCCGGCGGTCTGACCAAGGCGTAGGCATTCTTGATGCGCCCCGCCAGCACGGCATCCGCGGCCTCGATGCAGCCGCCGGCTGCCAGCAGCGCGATTTCATAACTGCCGGCGCCGATGCTGGCGCTGTCGCCGATCGCGCCGCCGCCGCCCGCCGATAGGGTGCGCACCGACTCGATGTAGCGCTCGGTGTGAAAATAACGCAGCTCCGCATATTCGGCAGGACGCGGCTTGACCCGGGTCAGCTGCTCGCCGAGGCCGCTGACCTCGAGGAGCGCCAAGAGGCGACGCTTGGACTCGGGGGTCTCCGGATGCCGGTCCGGCTGTACGAAGGAGCTGGAACTGGAAAATCCGGCACCGTTGCCGGGGTCATGCCAAAAATAACGCTCGTGGGCGACCAAGCCGGTATGCATGGACATGTTCAATGCGCAGGCTGCGCGTAAACTTCTTTGCCGCGGAACCACGTGCGCGTGACATGGGTTTGCGCAATGTCGTCGGCGTGCCCGTCCGCGGCCAGCTGGATAATGTCGCGGTCGAGGACGATGAAATCCGCCGACTTGCCGACCTGCAGCGATCCCGCGTCCTTGTCGATGCCCAGCATGCGGGCGCCATTGATGGTGTAGGCGTCGATGGCCTCATCGACATTGAGGTCCTGGGACGCGTTCAGCGCCGTGCCGCCGGCATTGCGGCGAGTAACGGCGTGCGCCAAGTTCACGAACGGCCGCGGGTCGCGCGTTTCTACCGGGGCATCCGAGCCGGCGGCAGTAATGCCCCCCGCATTTTGAACCGCGCGGACCGGGTAGGCGTTGGCCTCGTAGAAGCTGCCGGGTGCGTGTAATTCGCGATAGCCGTTTCCTTGAATCTTCTCGAGGAAAGGAATGACCGTCATGTCATACGCTGTATCCACGTTCATCCACGCGAAAGTCCAGGCGACGTACAAATGATCGCGGCCGACGCGCGCCACATCTTCCGGTGCCGACAGTTGAATATGTGCCAAGCTGTCGCGGGTTCCGTAGTTCCCGTCCGCCTTGCGCGCAGCCTCGATCGCATCCAGGGCCGTACGCAGCGCGCGATCCCCGATTACATGAATATGCATGTTGAAGCCGGCCACGTGGAAACGACGCACGAATTCCAGGATCACCGTCCGGTCATGCTGCAGTTCACCATTCGACACGTTGCATTGCGCCGGGTGGTACCCATGTTGCTCGACGAACTCGGCAGCTCTTGCCGCGTCGGAATAGGTGGCGGCATTGGCCCGCACATTCGCGCACAGCGGCGCGGCTGTGTCGACGTAGCCGGTGACGCTTGCCAGGCCCTGGGCATCGACGCGGAAGATAGGCTGCAGAAAATCCTTCAACGCCGCTCCATTCGGCAACGTAGGGGGAACCGCGTAGGGATTGCCTTCGATCACTCCGTCCGCAAATAACTTGATGAAGTCGGCGCGCATCAATGGATTCGACGCGTACTTGTCGCGGATCGCGACGGCTTTGGCCACCATCGCGTCGTAATCCACGTTGCCGGCCGCGGTGCGGTAGACCGCGGGATCGTAGAACTGCGCCAGACTCACGCGCACGGTCAATTGATCACGCTGCTGCAAGGCTTCGAACACCGAGATGGTATCGGGCGCCGTCATGGCGTCGAGAATAGCCGTGATGCCGACGCTGTTCAGCCGCTCGGTGATGCGCTGCGGCGCCTGCATGACGTCAGCCAGGTCCGTATTGAGCATGCTGTTGGGATTGATCAGATATCGAGCATCTTCGTTTGCCGCCCCATTGGGTTCCCCGCGCTCGTCGATGCCGACGAATTTCTTGTAGGCCGCGAACTCCGTCTCGAGACTCGCCTTGGATAAACCGACGGGTTTGCCGGCGGCGTTTTTTGCCGAAGCGAGCGCCAGGCTGTTGAAAGCGCCGTGGTGCCCGTCATTGCCCAGCAACTGCACCTGCTGGCCCGATGAGGCCTTGTCGAGGGCAACGCGCAGGGTGGGAAAGTCGCCGTCGGGCTGATTGCCCGCCGTGTAGCTCCACTGATGGACGATGAGGCGTTCTCCGGGAGCAGTTTTATATCGGGTTATGCATTGCCGCACGAATGCGGAGAGTTGCCTCAAGGTGAGGGGCTTGCTGTCGAGATCACAAAAATCCAGATCGACGATATCCAGAGGATGAATATGCGCATCGACGAGGCCGGGCAACACCCGCGCACCCTTGAGTTCAAGCACTTTCGACTCGGGTCCGACCCATCGCGCCGCCTCCTGGTCGGTGCCGATGAATACGATTCGGCCGCCCCGCGCGGCCATCGCCTGCGCGGCCGGCAGTTTCGCTCCGCGATAGATCTTCCCTCCGGTAAGGACGATGTCGGCCTTGCTTGGGGATTGTGCAGCGGCCATAGGCCCCTGCAACAGGCCGCACAGAGCGCTCAACGCCTGTAAGGCAGCGATCGAATGTCTTTTGGGCAATTGTGTTCTCGTTAGCGGTTTGGTTTTGCGGCCTGCACGGGCGTTCGATTGCGTGAGTCGCGCCCGTAATAGTCCGGATAGTCTGCCGTCAGTCCCTTGAAGCGCCGATGCATCCACAGATATTGTTCGGGTACGCGGCAAATCTGCGCCTCCAATAGCTCATTGAAGCGCTCGACGTCGCGTATCGGATCACCGCTGGGGAAATCTTCAAGCGCGGGCCCGATCATCACCCGATACCCGGCATTGCCCGGGAGGCGCTCGGGGAAGTAGGTCAATACGGCGGCGCCGGAAATTCGCGCCAGACGCGACGTCGCGGTGGTGGTGGCTGCCGGGATGCCGAAGAACTTCACCATGGCCGCGCCCTTGTTGCGGTAGCTCTGGTCCGGGGCATACCACACCGCCTCATTCTTTTTCAGGGCCCGAATCATGGCGCGGATGTCATCGTGTGCGATCGGTTTGCCGTGGCGCGAAAAACTGGTGAACATGGTGTGCGAGAGGACCGCATTTTTCGTCGGGCGATACACCACGTTGAGAGGCACGACGGTGCCCAGGATGCGGGTGGCGATCTCGATGGTGGTGAAATGGCCGCCGATCAGGATGGCGCCGCGGCCTTTGGCGAGTGCCGCCTGCAAATGCTCAAGGCCGCGCACCTCGGCGAGCTTGTTTACGCGGCGATCGCTGCTCCACCAGGTCGTGGCTGTCTCGCACAACGCAATTCCCAAACTTTCGCAGTGCCGGTCGACCAGTTCGGCCACCCCTTGCGGCGAAAGGGCGGGCATACATAATTCGATATTGCGGCGGGCAATGCGCACATAGGCGAGGGGCAGACGGCGGAGAAGCTTGCCGAACATCGAGCCCAGGTGCCTTTGAACCGAAAAGGGCAGCGATTCGACGATCCGCAGTACGCTCAAACCGGCCCAAGTCGCCCAGTATTTGGGCAAAAGAAGTTCTACCCGCATCGTCAATGCGCGCGCACCCTCGACGCTGCCGCCGGATTTGCGTGGGATTTAGCGAATGTATTCATGGCTGGCCGGCGAACTTTGTACCGTAAACCCCGAGCACGCGAGAGGATAGCTGCGTTGCACGAGGGTTACCAGATCGAGTGGCCCCCGGCCGAGCCGCGACCGAGTGCTGCATCGCAACATCACCGCTCCTGCCAGCTCCGGGCATGCCGGGCAAGGTGGTCGAACACTCCTCGGTCGACGCCTCTGGATCGCGAAGTATTCGTATTTATCGGCAAATTGCTGTAGCATTCGGCCCGGTTCGTGATTTCTACTTGGTCCGTTTCTGGTCACCGCGCCGCTCCGGCGTCACCTTGACCACAACCCACAAAGCAGGTTTCTTCGATCCAGGTGGCAGGCACTCGGCACATTGCATCGCAGTACGCACGCGTGACCGGCCGATAGCTTCTTTTGCAGTAGGTATTCTTCACATGACGAAAATGTATGTTGGCAATCTCCCGTTCTCAATGGACGAGTCCGCGGTGCGCGCGCTGTTCGAAAAGCATGGCGCCGTTCAGTCGGTTGCGCTGATCAATGATCGCGACACCGGTCGGCCCCGCGGCTTCGGCTTCGTTGAAATGGCTAGCGCAGATGCTGCGCGCGCCATGCAGGCCTTGAATGGCCACGATGTCGACGGGCGAGCGCTGAAGGTGAATGAGGCTCAGGAGCGCACCGGCGGCGGCGGTGGTGGTGGCGGTGGTGGCGGTGGTGGATCGCGCGGTCCGAAGCGCTGGTAACAGCATTCTGAAATCGTGCGAGAACTGGGGCCGCAGAGATGCGGCCCCAGTCATTTTTACGACCGGATGTGCGCGATCAGGGTTTACGCCTAAGTCGGCTTTGCCTATAATCGCGCCCCTCGGCGGGGGACCTGTTTAAATCCGGAACCTCGCCCGACAGGTGATAGCCCTTCAGTGGGCTTTTCGTTGCAGAGAGGGGGCCGATGGTCCCCTTTTTGTTTTAAGGGCTTAGGTTCAGCAAATGCGTGACGCCTTGATGCGCCTATTAGAGCCGCCGATCGAGGCGCTCGGATTTGACGTGGTCGACATCGAATTTGCGCGAGATGGGCGCGGCGGCGTCTTGCGGATATTCATCGATCGCGGAGCAAGGGATTCCGGACCGGGTGTCACGGTCGATGATTGCGCGACCGTGAGTCACGCCGTAAGTCAGGCGCTCGAGGCCCAGGATCCGATCAAGGGGCACTACACGCTGGAAGTCTCCTCGCCGGGATTCGATCGGATCTTGCGAACTCGCGCGCACTTCGAGCGTTTTATCGGCGAGCGCATTTTCGCCGAGTTGAAATTGCCTATCGACGGAAGGCGGCGTTATGTGGGGAAGTTGAAGTCGATCGCGGGCGACACAATTGTAATGGAAGTGGACGGCAAGGCGCACAGCCTGCCGCTCATGCGAATTCAGAAGGCGAGATTGCGGCCGGAGTGACGAGGAGTCTATAGGACCATGAACAAAGAAATATTGATGGCGGTTGATGCGGTCTCGAACGAGAAAGGCGTCGACAAGGAAATAATCTTCGAGGCGCTCGAAGCCGCGCTCGCGTCCGCAACTCGCAAAAAACACGGCGAAGAGCTGGATGTGCGCGTTTCGATCAACCGTAAAACCGGCGCCTACGACACCTTTCGCCGCTGGAAGGTGTTTGCCGACGATTCCAAGGAGCTCGAGGTACCGGAGCGCGAGCTTCGCTTGGACGATGCGCGGGACATCGACAAAGACGTCGAGCCGGGCGGTTATGTGGAAGAACCGATGGAATCGGTGCCTTTCGGCCGAATTCTGGCGCAGACCGCCAAGCAAGTCATCGTGCAGAAGGTGCGCGAGGCCGAGCGCGCGCAAGTCGTCGACGCCTACAAGGATCGGGCGGGGACCCTCGTCAGCGGAATCGTCAAACGCGTCGATCGCAACGGCGTCTATGTGGATCTCGGCGCGAACGCCGAAGGCTTCATTGCTCGAGAAGAGATGATTCCGCGCGAGCCGGTGCGTTCACAGGACCGGATCAAGGCCTACTTGAAGGAAGTGCGCACGGAGCCGCGCGGTCCGCAATTGTTCCTGTCGCGCACCGCTCCCGAGTTCCTGATCGAGCTGTTCAAGCTCGAAGTGCCGGAAGTGGGTCAAGGGCTCATCAACATCCTGGCCGCTGCCCGCGATGCGGGCGTGCGCGCCAAGATCGCGGTACGCAGCAACGATCCGCGCGTCGATCCGGTGGGCGCGTGCGTCGGCATGCGCGGCTCGCGGGTACAGGCTGTTTCGAACGAGATTGCCGGCGAGCGGGTCGACATCATTCCATTCGACGACAACAACGCGCAGTTCGTCATCAACGCCATGGCTCCTGCGGAGGTGACTTCGATCGTCGTGGACGAGGATTCGCACTCGATGGATATCGCGGTGTCCGAGGACAAGCTCTCGCAAGCCATCGGCAGAGGCGGGCAAAATATTCGCTTGGCCAGCGAGCTGACCGGCTGGGAACTCAACGTCATGAGCGAGTCGCAGGCCGAGGCGAAGAGCGAGACCGAGTCGCTGGCATTGCGCGAGACGTTCATGAAGCAGCTCGATGTCGATGCCGACGTCGCGAGCATATTGGTGCAAGAGGGCTTTTCGACCATCGAAGAGATCGCCTACGTGCCAGCCAGCGAATTGAACGGCATCGAGGAATTCGACGAGGAAATAGTCAAAGAGCTCCGCACGCGCGCCCGCGACGTGTTGCTCACGCAGGCGATTGCAAGCGAAGAATCGGTCGACGGCGCCGAAGCGGCGGTCGACCTGATCGAAATCGCGGGCGAATCTCTTGCCAAAACCTTGGCGCGCAAAGGGATCCGCACACGCGATGACCTGGCGGACCTCGCGGTCGACGAGCTGGTCGAGATAGGAAGCGTCGACGAGAAAAAAGCCGGCGAGCTGATCATGGACGCCCGCAAACACTGGTTCGCGGAAGAAGCTAAGGTTTAGGAGCAACTATGGCAGATGTTACCGTCGCCCAATTCGCCGAGGTGCTGAAAGTCCCGGTCGATCGTCTGCTGCAGCAGCTCGATCAGGCGGGGATCAAGGTCGACAGCGCAGAGGACATGATCAGCGAGGACGCGAAGCACGAACTGCTCACGCATCTGCGGCGCAGCCACGGCCATGACGACCTACAGGCCGACGCGGCTCCGCGCAAGATCACGCTGCGGCGCAAATCGCAATCGGAACTGAAGCTCGCGAGCCCGCAGGGCCGCGCCCGCACCGTGAACGTCGAGGTGCGCAGCAAGCGCACGTATATCAAGCGCGAAGTCCTCGAGGACCAGGCGCGCCATCAGCAAGAAGAAATCGATCGGCAACGCGAGACCGAAGAGCAGGCCAAGGTTGCCGTCGAGCGCGCCGAGCGTGAGCGCCTCGAGAAAGAACGGCTGGATCGCGAGCGCCTCGAGGAGGAAAGCCGGCGCCGCACCGATGAAGAAGTGCGCAAGCGGAGCGCGGAAGAGGAAGCCCGCCGCATCGCCGAAGTGCAGGCCCGCGAAGTGGCGGAGCGCGACCGCAAGGCCGCCGCTGCGAAGCCCGGCAAGGCCGCTCGGACTGTGGTGGATGACAAAGCCACGCGTTACGGCCGGCAGGAACTGCACATCGTCGGCGATGTGAGTTCGCGGCACAAAAAGAAGAAATCGCGCGACGGGCGCCGGCGTTCGGTCGGCGGCGACTCAGATACGAAGCATGGATTTGAAATGCCGACCGAGCGCGTGGTGCGCGAGGTCCCGATCGGGGAGGCGATGACCGTCGGCGAGTTGGCGCAAAAAATGGCGGTCAAGGCTACTGAAGTCATCAAAGTCATGATGAACATGGGTGTGATGGCGACGATCAATCAAATGATCGAGCAGGACACGGCTGTATTGGTGGTCGAGGAAATGGGCCACACGGCGGTGCTGCGCAAGGAAAACATCATCGAGGACGATCTGCAGGGCGAAACGGATTCCTCGCTCGAGGTTTTGCCGCGTCCGCCGGTGGTGACGGTCATGGGGCATGTCGACCACGGCAAGACCTCATTGCTCGACTACATACGCCGGACCAAGGTGGCGGCGGGAGAGGCGGGCGGCATCACTCAGCACATCGGCGCGTATCACGTGGAAACGGCCAAGGGCATGGTGACGTTCCTCGATACGCCGGGCCACGCGGCTTTCACTTCCATGCGCGCGCGCGGCGCGCAGGTCACGGATATCGTGATCTTGGTGGTGGGCGCCGATGACGGCGTGATGCCGCAGACCGTCGAGGCGATCCAGCACGCGCAGGCGGCCAAGGTGCCGATTGTGGTGGCGCTCAATAAAATGGACAAGCCGGAAGCGGACGCGGAAAAGGTCAAGCAGGAACTCACGAAATACGGCGTGATTCCCGAGGAATGGGGCGGCGAGAATATATTCGTGCCCGTATCCGCGAGAACCGGCCAGGGCGTCGATCAACTGATCGACAGCCTCCTGCTGCAGGCGGAAGTGCTCGAACTGAAGGCGCCGACGACCGGGCTGGCGGCGGGCTATGTCATCGAGTCCAGCCTCGAGAAGGGGCGCGGCGCCGTCGCGACCGTGCTCGTGCTCCGCGGGACGCTCAAGCTCGGCGATCCCTTGCTGATCGGCCAAGAATTCGGCCGCGTGCGAGCGTTGTTCAATGAGGCGGGCGAAGCCGTCGATGCGGCGGGTCCTTCGATTCCGGTCGTCGTCTTGGGTTTGTCCGGCGCTCCGAATGCGGGCGACGAATTGCTGGTGGTCGAGACCGAGCGCAAGGCTCGCGAAGTCGCCATGCATCGACAGTCCAAGTCGCGCGACGTCAAGCTGGCGCAAAAGAGCGCGAACATGCAGGACGTATTCTCGACCATGGGCGAGAGCAAGGCCGATCTGGTGCAACTCTTGGTCAAAGCCGATGTGCAGGGCAGCGTCGAGGCATTGCGCGATGCGCTGAACGCACTATCGACCGGCGAAGTCGCGGTGAACATCGTGGCCTCCGGCGTCGGGGGCTTAACTGAATCCGACGTCACCCTCGCCGCCGCCTCCAAGGCGCGGATCATCGCTTTCAATGTTCGCGGCGACGCCGCGGCTCGCGCCGCCATCAAGGACCACGCGGTCGACGTTCGCTACTACAGCATCATTTACGAAGCCATCGATGACATAAAGGCCGTGCTCACGGGCATGCTGGCGCCCGAGGTCAAGGAGCAGATCGTGGGACTTGCGGCAGTCCGCAGTGTTTTCCGCTCGAGCAAGTTCGGCACGGTCGCGGGCTGCATGGTGATCGACGGCTATGTGCGCCGCAATTTTCCGATTCGTGTGCTGCGCAACAACGTCGTGATCTTCGAAGGTGCTTTGGAATCCTTGAAGCGCTTCAAAGACGACGTCAACGAGGTGCGGGCGGGAACCGAGTGCGGTATCGGCGTCAAGAACTACAACGACGTCCAGGAAGGCGACCAGATCGAATGCTACTCGCGAGTGGAAGTGGCTCGAACACTTTGAACGGGAATTTTATAGGGCGGGGTCGCGTCGACCCCGTTAATACGGCACGTAGCGCCTAAGAAGTATGGCAAACAAGGAGAATCCGCGAGCACGCAGACTGGGTGAGCAAATCCAGCGCGAGCTGACCGAGTTGCTGCGGCGCGACGTGAAGGATGAGCGCATCGGCAATGTGACGATTACGGCCGTCAGCGTCACGGGAGACTTGCGCACGGCCCGGGTGTACTACCTGGTCTTCGGCAAGGACGGTCCAGACCCCAAAGTGCAACGCGGTCTGGAAAGCGCCGCCGGGTTCTTGCGCAACGCACTTTCACGTTCCTTGATGATCCGCTATACGCCTACCTTGAGTTTCGAACTCGACACGTCGATCGAACACGGCGTGCGCTTGACGCAGTTGATCGACTCCGTCAACAAATCAGAAACCCGTGCGGCGGGCACGACGGAGGACGAAGGCAACGCAGCCGACGAAGGCCACGTGGTCGATGCCGGCGATCCTTCGCCGAGAGAGCAGTAATGCCGGCCGATATACACGGGATTCTCTTGCTCGATAAGCCCGTAGGCCTGAGTTCCGCAGGCGCGGTCGCGCGAGTCAAACGGCTGTTCAATGCCCGCAAGGCGGGACATACCGGATCTCTCGATCCGCTGGCCTCGGGATTGCTGCCCATCTGCTTCGGTGAAGCCACCAAGTTCGGCGCGCAACTCCTGGAGGCCGACAAAACCTACCGAGTGACGGTGCGCCTCGGCGAGCGCACGCCGAGTGCCGATCGTGAATCCGACGTGATCGAGCGTCGTGAATTGCCGCCTTACTCGGCGCAACGGCTCGAGGAAGCGCTGGCGACGTTTCCGCGCGAATATGCCCAGATACCCCCGATGCATTCGGCGCTCAAGCAGGACGGCAAGCCGCTGTACCAGTACGCGCGTGCGGGAATAACGCGTGCACGCTCGCCGCGCGCCATCATCATCCACGAGATGCGCCTGCTCGGCTGGCAGCCGCCGGACTTATCATTCGACGTGCGCTGCTCGAAGGGCGCTTACATCCGGGTTCTTGCCGAGGATTTGGCGGCCCAGCTCGGTACGATCGGCCATTTGGCGCTGCTCCGCAGACTCGGTGTTGCGCCGTTTGGCGCCGAACCGCAATGGTCCTTCGAGGCGCTTGAATCCGTGAGCCAGGCAGAACGGCAGGAGGCACTGCTGCCGGTCGATGCCGCCCTCAGAGCGTTTCAGCGGCTGGATCTGTTCGCGGGCGGAGTCAGTGCGTTTCGTCAGGGCCAGACAGTGTCGATTCCCGCCGGCGTACCCGGGAGCTCGCCGGGTACCGCCCGTATCTATGCGGCGGGCCTGGGATTTCTGGGTTTGGGGCAGATCGAGGCCGCCGGCCGGCTGGTGCCATTGCGACTGATTGCGAATTAAGGCTAATCCCAAGCTTGAGGGGGAGTGCCGCGACGCGTACAATGCGCGCCTTCTTAAAAGGTCTAAGTTATTGATTGAGGTTTGATTTCAATGCCACTTACTCGAGAAGAAAAGACGGGCGTCGTCGGTAAATTCCAGCGCAGTGCGCAGGACACCGGTTCTCCCGAAGTTCAAATTGCCTTGTTGTCCGAGCGCATCAACGGCTTGAGCCAGCATTTCACCACGCATAAAGCCGACCATGCGTCGCGCCGCGGTCTGCTCAAAATGGTCAACCAGCGCCGCAAGCTGCTCGATTATCTCAAGAGCAGAACTCCGGACAAGTACACGCAATTGGTCGAACGCTTAGGGTTACGCCGCTAGCAGGCGCCGCCGCAGGCCAGATGCTTGGAGCATTCGGTCTTCGTCCATACATTTCCGAATACGCAAAGGGGCTCTAAGTGGGCGCTATCAAAAAAAGTTTTAAATATGGTGATCACACCGTAACGATTGAGACGGGCGAACTCGCTCGTCAGGCCGACGGCGCGGTGCTCGTCACCATGAGCGACACGGTGGTGCTGGTGACGGCGGTGGGCTTGAAGAAGGCGACGCCCGGTCGCGATTTTTTCCCGCTGACCGTGAACTACCAAGAAAAAACCTACGCGGCCGGCCGCATCCCCGGCGGCTTTTTCAAGCGCGAAGGCCGCCCGACGGAGAAAGAAACGCTCACGTCGCGGCTGATCGACCGCCCGATCAGGCCGTTGTTTCCCGAAGGCTTCATCAATGATGTGCAGGTAGTTGCCTCGGTCCTATCGGTCAATGCCGAAGTAGACCCGGACATCGCGTCATTGCTCGGCGCTTCCGCAGCCCTGGCCATTTCCGGAATGCCGTTCATGGGCCCCATCGGCGCCGCACGCGTCGGCTATCTGGACGGCAAGTACATCCTCAATCCCACCGCCACTCAGTTGGCGGAATCGAAACTCGATCTGGTGGTCGCCGGCACCCAGGAAGGGGTGCTGATGGTGGAATCCGAAGCGGATGGTTTGAACGAGGAAACGATGCTCGGCGCCGTCATGTTCGGTCACGCCGAGATGCAGACCGCGATCAAGGCGATCAACGAACTTGCGGCGGAAGCGGGCAAACCGAAATGGTCCTGGGTCGCGCCTGAACCGAATAAGGCATTGAAGGATGCGGTGGGTTCACTCGCCGAGAAGATCCTCGCCGCAGCCTATGCGCTGACCGAGAAGCAACAGCGTCATGCCAAGATCAGCGAGATCAAGAACGCAACGCTCGATGCGCTGGCCAAGCCGAGCCTCTCGGGCGAGCCGCCGAAATTCACGCCGGATGAGGTCAGCAACGAATTCTTCAATCTGGAATACCGCTTGGTGCGCGAGCGAATCTTGGAAGGACACCCGCGCATCGACGGCCGCGACACCAAGACGGTGCGCGGCATCAACATTCGCACCGGCGTGCTGGCGCGGACCCACGGATCGGCGTTGTTCACTCGCGGGGAGACCCAGGCGTTGGTGGTCACTACCCTGGGCACGGGGCGCGATGCGCAAATCATCGACGGTCTCACGGGCGAACGCAAAGAACCGTTCATGCTGCACTACAATTTCCCGCCGTTCAGCGTCGGTGAGACCGGCATGATGGGCTCGCCGAAGCGGCGCGAGATCGGGCACGGTAACCTTGCCAAGCGCGGCGTCAAAGCGGTGATGCCGGGCGTGGAGAAATTCCCGTACGTCATCCGCGTCGTATCGGAAATTTTCGAGTCGAACGGATCGAGTTCCATGGCCTCTGTGTGCGGCACCAGTCTCGCGTTGATGGACGCCGGCGTACCGATCAAGGCGCCGGTCGCCGGAGTGGCCATGGGCCTCGTCAAGGAAGGCTCCCGATTCCAGGTTCTGACGGATATATTGGGCGATGAAGACCATCTGGGCGACATGGATTTCAAAGTAGCCGGGACGAAGGATGGCATCACCGCGCTGCAGATGGATATCAAGATCACGAGCATTACGCGCGAGATCATGAAGGTGGCGCTGGATCAGGCCCGCGACGGCCGTCTGCACATCTTGGGAGAGATGAACAAAGTCCTTTCCAAGCCGCGCGAGAGCATGTCGGAGTGGGCGCCCACCATCATCACCTTGAAGATCGATCCCGAAAAGATCCGCGACGTGATCGGCAAAGGCGGCGCCGTCATCCGGCAAATCACCGAAGAGACCGGCACATCGATCGATATCGAGAACGACGGCACGGTCAAGATCGCTTCCGTGCAAGGTGCCGCCGGCCGCGAAGCTCAACGGCGCATTGAACTGATCACCGCCGACGTCGAGGTCGGCCGAGTGTACGAAGGCAAGGTGGCCCGGTTGATGGACTTCGGCGCGTTCGTGACCATTCTTCCGGGGCGCGACGGCTTGGTGCACATCTCGCAGATCTCCGAGGAGCGCGTCGAACGCGTCGGCGACAAATTGAAAGAAGGCGACGTGGTACGCGTGAAAGTTCTCGAAGTGGATCGTCAGGGGCGCGTGCGTTTGTCGATGCGGAACGTAGACGCTGCATAGCCAGCCTGTCGCGCGCGCACTGCGCCCGGCGTAGCGACGCCCGCCGGCATGCACCGCGCCGCCGATCCTGGTCGGCGGCTGAGGTCTTTATCGACGAGCTCACTTGGTATCGAGGTGCTCGTCGCGTTCTTTCTCGCCGTCGCGCGTACGGACCGGGGACATACCCTTGAAGGGATCGTCCGCCGCCGAACGGATGCGGGCAGGCCGCACCTGCGGCTGCTGACTCATGATCTGCTTCAGGTTCTGTTCCAAGTGGCCGCTCACCAACCCCTGCATGCCGGTTCCGTAGGCGCGGATCACGTTGACCATGAAATCCTGACTCAGGATGGGTTCGGCAAGATGCTCCTGCTCGGCAATCACTTGCAGCAAGATGCTGCGCGTAATGTCCGCATTGTTCTTCTTGTCGACGACGACGAACTCAATCCTTTCGATCACTAAGCGCCTGACATCGGCCAGTGTGATGTACCGACTTTCAACCGTGTCATACAGGCGACGATTCGGATATTTTTTTATCACTCGCGGTTCGCTCATAGGGCTTCTCGCTCGTGTTGGCCGACGCGCCGCCGGAAGATGCCGGCTCGTGCCTGACCACGCATGACCCAATCCTTGGACGGTTCAAGGATAGCGCAATGCAGCGCTAAGGCAAATCGGCATTTTTTTGTATATTTTTTAATCCGTTACGCGCACATTCAGGCGCTTTGGCACCCGCATGACGTCCCAGTGTGCTATGGCCCACTCCCAGGCTAGAGCCAGACTCGCCGTCGACAGCGAATCGGGTGGGGCGAGCCCCAGCATAGAAAATATCGCCAGAAGCTGCGCTAACGGCGAATCGGTGGCCAACCGCACACTGCGCCGCGACTTGGCAAGTTTGGTGTCATCCGGCTCCGTCAGTACCGGCACATGGGCATAGGCCGGCTGAGGCAACCCCAATGCTCTTTGCAAATAAATTTGGCGCGGCGTGTTGTCCAACAGATCGGCGCCGCGCACGATGTGGGTCACCCCCTGTGCGGCATCGTCGACGACGACCGCCAACAGGTAAGCGAATATTCGATCGCGCCGCTTCAAAATGATATCGCCCACGGCGGCGGCGATGTCTTGCCGATAGCATCCCTGGATACGATCGCTGAACGTGACTGAGCCCGGCTCGATCCGCAGCCGGGTAGCGGTCGGTACTCCCGATAGCGACGGACGCACGCGACAGGTGCCGGGATAACGGCTTTCTTCCTCGAGCTGAAGGCGACTGCAGGAACATTCGAAGGTCAGGTGCCGCCCCTGCAGGGTCTGCAAGGCCTCGACATAGGGCTCCACGCGATCGCGCTGGCGAACGACCTCGCCATCCCATTCGAAGCCGAAAGCCAGCAGCGTTTGCAGGATGGCGGCCGCCGAACCCGCGATTTCGCGAGGCCGGTCGAGATCTTCGATCCGCAGCAGCCAGCGTCCGCCATGGGCACGCGCATCGAGGTAGCTCGCCGCCGCCGTATACAGGGAACCCAAATGCAGGTCGCCTGAAGGCGTCGGGGCGAAGCGGCCTACATAGGGCCGCGTATTACCGGTACCGGTCGTCGCGGTCGCCGTACTGCTTTTCCCGGCGCTCGCGCCGCTCTTGAGCTTCCACCGACAATGTGGCAACTGGGCGGGCTTCCAATCGCTTGATGCCGATTTCCTCGCCGGTCTCGAGGCAGTAGCCGTACGAACCATCCTCGATGCGCTTCAGCGCCTCGTCTATTTTCCTAATCAGCTTGCGCTCGCGATCGCGCGTGCGCAGCTCGAGGCTGAATTCCTCTTCTTGTGTGGCTCTGTCATTGGGATCCGGGAAATTGGCTGCTTCGTCTTTCATGTGCAGCACGGTGCGATCGACCTCGACCATCAGATCCCGCTTCCAATTTTGCAGTATTCGAGCGAAATGCTCCAACTGCTCCTTGTTCATGTATTGCTCGCCGCGGCGGGCGATATACGGCTTTACGTTGCGCGGACCCGCCAACAAACTGGCAGAAACGGCGGCCTCACCGTCGCTGTCTTCATCATTTTGCGGCATGCGAGTCAGCACGAGCGGACGGGTGTCGAATTTAATCGGAGCGACTTTCTCGTGGCTGGCTTTGATCGGTTCCGGCTTCGCGCGCGGCACTTTCACGGCGGCGGGTGCGACCGTCACGGGTTTTGCGGTCGGGGCTTTCGCGGTCGGGGCTTTCGCGATCGCGGGTTTGGGAGCGGGCTTATTGGGTTTCACTGGTACCTTCGATGTGGCAGGCGATGGCTTCGCTTTCGCAGGCGGTCGAACCACCTTTTTAGGAGCGGCCGCTTTATGAGCCGCTTTCTTAGGTTTCGCCTTACCTGGCCGCTTAGCCGCTTTATTGGGTTTCTTCGAGGGCATTTGTAGTCTCCGCTCCTAACGAAAGAGCGCGCGATTATACCGACGCAATCAGGCGTGTACAGCGCACTTATGCAACATATTCTCATTATCTAAGCCTATGATTGGGAAGCAAAACCCGGGGGGGTGGGGTGGAGAGGGTGCGGGCGCGCGCCGCCCCCGCCCCTAGGCCCGCCTCGGGCCCCTAGGGAAGTGCAATCGGGGGGCCCGCGGACCAGCCTGTCTGCCGGTGTTCGGCCGTCACGGCCGTATAAATGCCGCCGCGCACGTTGAATTTCGCCAAAAGGCGCATGAATCGAGGGGCCGTTGCAGCCACCAGATCGTTCAATATCTCGTTGGTCACCGCCTCGTGGAAAGCGCCGCGGTCGCGGAATGACCAGATATAGAGCTTCAGCGACTTGAGCTCGACGCAAAGTTCATGGGGAACGTATTCGAGGTCGAGCGTGGCGAAATCCGGCTGTCCCGTTTTCGGACAGAGACAGCTAAACTCCGGGATCGTCATGCGTATGGTGTAATCGCGCTCAGGCGCCGGATTGGCGAATGTTTCCAAGCGGGTGCTGGGTTCGGTCATGGAGGAAATTGCGGCGACAACGCCTTGGGCTTTACGAAAGTGACGTTTACTTTACACTACGCCCCTGATTGACGGCCACGCGTCTAGCTTCGGGGAATAATGCGCTTAACGAAACTCAAGATTGCCGGCTTCAAGTCCTTTGTCGATCCGACGACCGTCACCTTTCCGAGCAGTCTGACCGGAGTCGTGGGACCGAACGGGTGCGGAAAATCCAACATCATCGACGCCGTGCGGTGGGTGATGGGCGAAATTTCCGCGAAGCATCTGCGCGGCGAATCCATGGCCGACGTCATCTTCAACGGCTCGTCCGCGCGTAAGCCCCTGGGCGCCGCATCGGTCGAACTGGTGTTCGATAATTCCGACGGCAAGATCGGCGGGGAGTATGCGGCCTACAACGAAGTTGCACTTCGTCGCGCCGTAAGCCGCGACGGAACTTCCGATTACTTCATCAACGGCATCAAGGTGCGCCGCAAGGACATCACACAGTTGTTCCTCGGCACCGGTTTGGGAACGCGCAGCTACGCCATCATCGAGCAAGGCATGATCTCGCGCGTCATCGAGGCGCGTCCGGACGATCTGCGCGCTTTTTTGGAGGAGGCCGCCGGCATCTCTCGCTACAAGGAACGGCGGCGCGAAACCGAAAATCGGATCGGCCACACGCGCGAGAACCTGGACCGGCTGAACGATTTGCGCGAAGAAGTCGAGAAGCAGATCCGCCACTTGCAGCGCCAAGCCGCGACCGCGCGACGCTATCAGACGCTGAAGGAAGAGGAGCGCAAACTTCAGGCCGAATTGCTGGCCTTGCGCCTGCAAAGCCTGGACGCCGAGGCGCAAGTGCGCGATGCCGCGACATCGAGCTGCGAGACCGCGATGCAGGCCGTGCTCGCGGATCTGCGGGAAGTCGAAGCGGAAATCGAGCGCATTCGCGCCGATCAGGGATCGAAAGCCGATGCCCTCGGCGCGATACAGAGCCGCTTCTACGAGGCGGGCGGCGAGGTAACGCGGATCGAGCAAGGCATTCAATTCACGCGCGAGTTGCGGCAGCGCCACCGCACGGACTTGGAACAAGCCGAGGCGCAAGTTGCCGACCTGACCCAGGTTCTGCAGCGCGACCGGGGCCAGCTCGAAGGGCTATCGCGGCAACTCGACACGATGGTGCCCGCCCTCGATGCGGCACACGCCGAGGAACACCGCACCACTCAGACGCTCTCGAACTGCGAGCATGCGCTGGCGGCCTGGCAGCATACGTGGGATGCGCACGCGCAGGCGGTTGCCCTGAGTCAACGTGAGACGGGTGTCGAACGCGCCCGCATCGAGCAGCTCGAGAGTCAGCAAGGACGTCTGCTTCTGCAGCAGGAGCGACAAGAAAGCGAGCGCTCGACGCTGGCCCAATCGCAGCCGGCGGTTTCCCTGGATACGCTCGAGCTGCGCGCAAGAGCGGCCCGTGACGCGGGTGAGAGGGCCTCGGCCGAACTTCAAGAGTTGCTGGCCGAGCTCATCGTCGCCAGAGATCATGAACGCGAACAGTCGCAAGCCCTGATCGCCTTGCGCACCCGCTGGCAAGAGGCGCTGGGTACGCAGGTGTCGACCGAAGCGCTGCAACAGGCTGCGCTCGGCAAAGTGTCCGGCAAAGTCACCGAGTGGTTGAAGTCGAAGTCTCTCGATCGGCAGCCGCGCGTCGCGCAGCAGCTGCGCGTCGATCGCGGATGGGAGCGCGCCGTCGAAACCGTGCTGGGGTCCTACCTCGAGGCGGTGTGCGTCGACGGCCTGGACAGCGTCACCGATCTTTTGGCGAGCTTCGACGGCGGGCATTTGGCGGTGGTGAGCCTGGGAGATGCGGCGGCCGTGCGCGGCGATTCCGCATCGTTGCAGGCAAGAGTGCAGGGTTCGACCGTCCTGGGTTCGGTGCTGTCATCGGTGTACACCGCCGAGACGCTGAATGAAGCTCTTCGCATGCGAAGCCGCCTGAGTTCGGGAGAATCGGTGGTTACGCGCGACGGTATCTGGCTGGGTTCGGACTGGCTACGCTTGTCCCGCGATGCCGATCCCCACACGGGCGTGATCGAGCGCGAGGAAACGTTGCGTGAGATCCGCGTGCAGCTAAGCGGTCTCGGGGACGAGCTCAAGGATCTCGAGCAACGTTTGGAAATCACTCGTGAGCGCGTGCGCGACCACGAAGATCGGCGCGACCGCATTCAGGCGGACGTCAACCGGCTGCACCGCGAACATGTCGATCGGCGCGCCGAGCTGGATGCGGCGCAAGCCCGTAATGTCGATGCGGAACGGCGCATGGCGCAGCTGGAGACCGGTCTGGTCGACATGCGCAGCGAGCTGGAACTCACGGAGACGGATTTGCGCGCTGCGCGCGGCCGCATGGAGACCGCGATCGACATATTGGCGGCTCTCGAGCCGCAACGCGCCGCGCTCGAACAGGAGCGCGACCGGATGCGCGCAGAGGTCGGCACCGCCCGCGCGGCGGCACTGTCGGCGCAGCAGATCGCCCGCGAAATGGCGCTGCAAGTGGAGTCCCGGCGTTCGTCGCACACCTCCTTGACCACGGCGTTGTCGCGCATCGAGAAGCAGCTTGAGGGGTTGGAGAACCGGCGCAACGAACTGGCGACCCAACTGGAGGAGGGCGAAGCACCGCTCGGCGCTGCGCAGCTGCAGCTCGAACGGGCGTTGCGCATTCGCGCGCAAATCGACGGTGAGCTGCAGGCGGCCAGAATCGCTAGCGAGGAACTCGAGGCCCGGCTGCGGGAGCGCGATGCCGAACGCGCCGCCGTCGAGCAGCGGGTCGAAGCCGCGCGTGCGGAACTGGATGAAGCACGAATGGCCGCATCGCAAGTGCGGGTTCGCCGTGAAAGCGTTGCCGAGCAGCTTGCCGGGACGCAATTCGGCCTCGCCGAACTGCTCGCACAGCTGGCAGAGGTCGCAACGGTTTCCGCCTGGGAGTCGCAGCTCGAGGAAACCAAGGGCAAGATCGAGCGCTTGGGCCAGGTCAATCTCGCCGCCATCGGAGAATTCAAGGAGCAGTCCGAACGCAAGGAATATCTGGATCGGCAATGCAAGGACCTGACGGATGCCTTGGAAACGCTCGAATCGGCGATGCGCAAGATCGACCGGGAAACCCGTACCCGTTTCCAGGACACCTTCGACAAGGTGAACGCGGGTCTCAAGGAAAAATTCCCGCGGCTGTTCGGCGGCGGCCACGCCTATCTCGAACTCGCCGGCGAAGATGGAGCGGCGGCCGGCGTGTCGGTCATGGCGCGTCCGCCGGGCAAACGCAACAGCACGATCAGTCAGCTCTCAGGCGGGGAGAAAGCGCTTACAGCTGTTGCGCTGGTATTTGCGATATTCGATTTGAATCCGGCGCCGTTCTGTCTGCTGGACGAGGTCGACGCGCCCCTCGATGAGAACAACGTAGGCCGTTTCTGCGATATCGTGCGGGACATGTCGCGCAACGTTCAGTTCATATTCATCACGCACAACAAGAGCACCATGGAGCTGGCCTCGCAATTGGTCGGCGTTACCATGAACGAGCCGGGTGTGTCGCGCTTGGTGGCGGTGGATGTCGATGAGGCCGTGCGCATGGCGGCGATGTAAAGGCCCAAGGCTTTGGCCGCCGAGCTCCGCTGGATATTGCTGGGACTGAGCTTGCCGCTGCTGGCAGGCATATGGTGGTGGACTGTGCGGCGATCCGGTCAAGCTCCGGGAAATGCCGAGCTGCGCGAATCGACGCCGACACCCGATTCCCGTTACACCGATTCGAACCACGAGGATGAGATGCGGCCGCACCCGGTGACCCGGGACTGGGGTGTACCACCCTTCGAGCGGCTCCACATCCGCACCGCCGACTTCGAACAAGTGCCGGTATTGGAGGGTCCGATCTTGGTCGATGCCGGTCCCACCGCATCCGCACCCATGTCCGAGCGGGTAGCGGCGCCGGAAATGACGGCGATTCCCGCAATATCGGCAGCGCCCGCGATCACGGGGACATCCCCCCTCACGGTGACGTCCCCGATCACTGTGACGGCCGAGATCGCCGAGGCGCTTGGGATCCCGTTGGCGGCCGTAACTGCCGAGGCGCCCGAAATCACGGCGGCCCCCGCAATCACAGCGGCGCTCGTAGCCGCTGCGGCGCCCGCCGTCGCCGCGCCCCAGGAGAGCAGCGCCCGCCTCGCGGCCGTCGCGCCTCCCCATCCGGCCGAGCTGCAAAGGATCGTGACCATTCGTGTCTGCGCCGCGGGTGAAATGCGCTGGACCGGGGCTCAATTGACGGCGGCGTTGGAGCTGCACGGTCTGGCATTTGGACGCTACCAGGTATTCCACCGCAGGCACGCCGACGGGCGCAGCCTGTTTTGCGTTGCGAGCCTCATTGAACCCGGAACTTTCGACGTTGCGAAAATGGCGGACCAAGAATTTCGCGGCGTCAGCTTGTTTGCAGTGTTGCCGGGGCCCCTGCCGCCTCTCGAAATGATGGATGAGCTGATCGGTACGGCGCGTGGATTGGCGGAAGCCTTATCGGGCATGGTGCAGGACGCCAGGGGGATGCCGATGTCGCCGCAGCGCGCGGCAGCGTTGCGCGAGGACATTGCGCGCTTTCAGGCGTCGCTCGCGCGGCACTGACATCGATGTGCGCGCAGAAAGCAGCGGGGCTGCGCAGCAAGACGGCGGCGCGCGTCGTCGAACTCAGGCAAACGCTGGACCGCTACAACTACCGCTATCACGCGCTCGATGATCCGGAGGTTCCGGACGCCGAATACGACCGCCTCATGCTCGAACTTCGAACGCTCGAGACGCAGCATCCTGAATTGCTGACGCCGGACTCGCCCACGCAGCGAGTGGGGGCCGCACCCGTGGCCGCTTTCGGAGCGGTGAAGCACCGGCTCCCCATGCTTTCGTTGGATAATGCCTTCAGCGACGCGGATGTGCGCGATTTCGACCGGCGAATCCAAGAACGGCTCGCCCGCGTCGCCCCCATTCATTATGCGGCAGAGCCAAAATTAGACGGCTTGGCCATCAGCGCCCGGTACGAGAACGGTGTATTCGTGCAGGGCGCGACGCGCGGCGACGGCGAAACCGGCGAGGACGTCACGCAGAACCTGCGCACCATCAAGGCTCTTCCGTTGAAGCTGCGCGGGGATCGGCCGCCCCGAGTGCTCGAGGTCCGCGGCGAGGTATTCATGCCCTTGGCCGGATTCGCACGCTTCAACAAGGAAGCGATCGCGCGCGGCGAAAAGAGCTACGTCAACCCGCGAAATGCGGCCGCGGGAAGTTTGCGCCAGCTGGATGCCAAAATGACGGCGGCGCGCCCGCTCGACCTATTCATTTATGGGATCGGAATCGTGGACGGCGGCGAACTGCCCACACAGCACAGCGCGACCTTGCAAGCACTGCGTCAATTGGGTTTCAAGATCTGCCCGCAAACCCGCGTAGTGGATGGCGCCGACGGATGTCTGGATTACTACCGTGAGCTGGGTGCGCTGCGCGCGACGCTGCCCTACCAAATCGACGGCGTAGTTTACAAAGTCGACGACCTGGAGCTGCAGCGGCGGCTCGGATTCGTCTCGCGGGCACCGCGCTGGGCGATAGCGCACAAGTTCCCCGCCGAGGAGGCTCTGACGACGGTGCGCGCCATCGAGTTCCAAGTCGGGCGTACCGGAGCGCTGACTCCGGTGGCTCGGCTCGAACCGGTGTTCGTCGGCGGTGTCACCGTCGGCAATGCAACCTTGCACAATATGGATGAATTGGCCCGCAAGGACGTGCGAGTCGGCGACACGGTGGTGATCCGACGCGCCGGGGACGTGATACCGGAGGTGGTGAAAGTGCTTCCAGAACGCAGGGCGGCCGGCGCTACGCCGGTGATTCTGCCCACCGCATGCCCCGTGTGCGGATCGCCGGTGGTGCGCGAGGCCGAGCAGGCAGTCGCGCGATGCACAGGCGGGCGGTTGTGCGCGGCGCAGCGCAAAGAGGAAATCAAGCACTTTGCTTCGCGCCGCGCAATGGACATCCAGGGTCTCGGCGATAAGCTAATCGACCAACTGGTGGACCGCGATTGGGTGCGAACGCCGGCGGATCTTTTCGCCCTGCAATCGGCACAACTCTCGACGCTCGAACGCATGGGCGACAAGTCCGCTCAGAAACTGCAATCGGCGATTCTTGCGTCGAAGCATACGAGCTTGCCGCGTTTTCTCTACGCACTCGGCATCCGCGATGTGGGCGAAGCGACGGCGCTCGCACTTGCCCGGCATTTCGGCAACATTGAGGCGTTGCGGCGCGCCGAAGCTGTGGCAATCCAGCGTGTTCCGGACGTAGGCCCGGTGGTGGCAAAGAATGTCGCGGCGTATTTTCACGATTCCGACAATGCGGCGATCGTCGGTCGCCTGCTCGCCGCGGGCGTTACCTGGCCTGCTCCGGCACCGATCGAGGCTCACGAGGAATTTGCAGGAAAAACTTTCGTACTGACCGGCGTCCTCGAGGCGCTGACACGAGAGGCGGCGGAGCAAGCCATCGTGCAAGTCGGCGGGAAGGTCAGCGGCAGCGTGTCCAAACGAACGGATTACATCGTTGCGGGGGCCGACGCGGGATCCAAACTCAAGAAGGCCCAGCAACTGGGCGTCACGGTGCTCGATGAAGCAGCGTTTCTGGAATTGCTCAAGAAATAGCGGATTCTCGTGAATCCGCTGACGTTCCTTGCGCAAATTTGACTAGATTTTCTTTTCGATCTTGGCGGGCTTCTTCAATTCGTCGATATACGTCTGAAATTTCTTCTGCATGATGGCGTTCGATAGCTGAGGCTTCAATTGGTCGAACGGTGCTTCGCGCGTGTCGACGAGCTGGATGATGTGCCAGCCATATTGAGTCTGCACGGGTTCGGGGGTGATTTCGCCTTTCTTCAAGCCCTTAACGGCGTCGCCGAAGGGCTTGACCATGCGCGCCGTCGTGAACCAGCCTAGGTCGCCGCCATTCGCCTTCGAATTATCCGTGGATTCAGCCTTTGCGACGTCTGCGAACTTTGCTCCGCCCTTGATCTTCTTGAGGAGCTGAACAGCCTTCTCCTTGGTCGGCACCAGGATGTGCGAAGCGTGATATTCAGTCTTATCCGTCGCGGCGTCGTACGCAGTGTGCAGTTCCTGATCGGAGGGTTCGTTGCCCTTGATGTACTTTTGCGCGGCTGCGTCCGCCAAAATTTGCGTACGCAGTAGGGCGATTTTCGTGGCGACATCCGGATCCTTTTCCAAACCATCTTTTTCGGCTTGCGCGGCGATGAGCTGCATATTGATCATCTGGTCGAGGACCTGATTCTTTTCTTCCGCCGTTACGTCGGTCAGCGGTTTGCCGCGCAGCAGCCCTTTCAGATAATCATCGTAGGCTTCGCGTGAAATGGGCGTGCCGTCGACGATGGCGACCGCCGTGGCGGACGGCGCTGCAGCCGGCTTGTTGGCGGTCGCGGGCGCGGCCGCCTGCTGTGCCTTGCCGCAGGCCGCAAGTAGTAGGGTAATTGCCGCCACGGCGGACACGCGGGCCCACTGTGTACTGAAAAATTGCGTCATTTGTATCCTCTGCACACGAAAAAAGGCGGTTTTGGCCGACATGGCCGACGCGCCGGGGCCGCAGTTTAGCCTTTACCGCGCGATCTCTCCAACTATCAATGCGATTCGATAAACAAGCGGCCTCGGCTATGCCGGCGGGGGCGAGGCCTCGATCGCCAGCGCGTGGATGTCCGTTTTCAAGAGGTCGTCGACAGCCGCATATACCAGGCGGTGACGTCCCACCGGAGAGACATCCCGGAAGGCCTCGGCAACGATGCGTATCCTGAAATGGCTGTGGCCTCCGGCGGCACCAGCATGGCCGGCATGCAGGTGACTTTCGTCTTTGATGACCAGAACCGAGGGCGCAAAACGACTCTCGAGGCGCTGGCGCAACCGCTGCTCGCGGCCGGAATCTACCTGATTCATATGTTAGCCTGATCCGATTGCGCCGTTTTGGTCTTGCCGCTCAGCCATAGAACCTGCGGCACCATGAATAGCAGCATCGCCACGGTGATGCCGAACACTTTGAAATTGACCCAGGTGCTCTCGGCAAAGTTCCGCGCCACGTAGATATTGGCCGCCGCAAGCAGGGCAAGCCAGCCTACCCACATGGAATTGATCACCAACCAAGTACGCGGCGAGATATTCAAGGGCTCCTTGAATACTGCCTCCAACATGCGCCGCGCAAGAGGCTGCTTGCCGATCAACATGCTCCCCAGAAAGGCGACCGCTGCCAGGGCGAGCAGCACGGTGGGTTTCCACTGAATGAACCGGCGGTCGTGCAGCAGCAGAGTGGCGGTGCCCAGCAAGAGCACTACCGCGACGGTGACGATATGCATGGTCTTGTATTTGCCGGTGCGCAACCGGTGCACGACCAGCTGCAGCACGCAGGCCGACATGAGCGCCGCAGTGGCCCAGTAGATTCCGAGCAGTTTGAAGCTGAGAAAAAAAACGATGAGGGGCAACCATTCGATGAGCTGATTCATACGCGTATCATAGCCGACGACGTGAGCATCTATCTGCAACTGCATCCGGTGACGCCGCAGCGGCGCTTCGTGCGCCAAGCCGTCGAGGTTTTGCGCGGTGGAGGGGTCATCGTATATCCCACCGATTCTTGCTATGCGCTCGGCTGCCATATCGGCGACAAAGCGGCGCTGGAGCGCATCCGCAGCATTCGGCAAACCGATCGCAATCATCATTTCACCTTGGTGTGCCGCGACCTTGCGGACGTCGGAAAGTACGCAATGCTGGAGAATTGGCAGTATCGGCTATTGCGTGCGCACACGCCGGGTCCCTATACCTTTCTGCTCAAAGCGTCTCGCGAGACGCCGCGGCGGCTGAAACATGAGCGGCGTGGCACCATCGGATTGCGCGTTCCGGACCACCCCGTGACCGCCATGTTGCTGAGCGAACTGGGTGAACCCGTCATGAGCTCGACGCTGCTTCTGCCGGGTGAAGAACTGCCGCGTACGGACGCCGCAGAAATCTATGACAAGCTTGAACACAGTGTCGATCTAGTGCTCGATGGGGGCAATTGCGGCCTCATCCCGACCTCGGTGATCGATCTGTCCGGCGACCGTGCAATTGTGGTGCGCGCGGGACGCGGTTCGTTAAGCCCCTTTGCTGACTCCACCACCGTATAATGCGGCTACCGCCGGGCGATTTGGCTCTTTGTAGTCTAAATAGCGAGTGTAAGCATTGGATTTATTTGCATTTCTCTACAAGGTTTCGATCTGGGCCATCCCGGTACTATTTGCAATTACTCTGCATGAAGTCGCACACGGCTGGGCAGCCAGATACTTCGGTGATCGCACCGCCGAAATGCTCGGCCGCTTGAGTCTGAACCCGCTGCGCCACATCGACCCCATCGGGACGGTGTTGGTTCCGGGTCTGTTGCTTGCCTTCGGCGGCCCCTTGTTCGGGTGGGCGAAGCCGGTACCCGTTGCCACCAGTGTCCTGCGCAATCCGCGTCGAGCGATGATCCTGGTCGCGCTCGCGGGTCCGGCAGCCAATCTACTCATGGCGGCAGGGTGGTGCGCGGTGCTCGGAACGATCGCGCGGTTCAACGGTAACGGCACCTTGGATCACTGGATCGCGCTCATGGCGCAGGCGGGGATCGTGATCAACGTGGTGCTTGCGGTGTTCAATCTGCTGCCTATTCCGCCACTCGACGGCGGGCGCGTGTTGGCTGGACTGCTGCCGCCCCGCTTGAGCGCTCGCTTGGAAAAAATTGAGCCGATCGGCCTCTTCATCGTGCTCGGATTGTCGGCGTTCGGCCTGTTCGGGTGGCTGTTCAATCCGGCGTATCGCGCCATCGGGCATGTAATTCTCACCTTGATGGGGAGCGCCGCGTGAGCGGGCCCATCCAGAATCGGCGCGTGCTGTCGGGCATGCGGCCGACGGGCCAGCTGCATTTGGGCAATTACCATGGCGCGCTCAAGAATTGGATCGAGCTGCAGTATCAGTACGAGTGCTATTTTTTCATCGCCGATTGGCATGCGCTTACCACCGGGTACGAGGACACCTCGAAACTCGAGGAGCATGTCTGGACGATGGCCATCGACTGGCTGGCGGCGGGTCTCAACCCCGGGGTGTCGACGCTGTTCATTCAATCGAAAGTGCCGGAACACGCCGAGCTGCATCTGCTGCTGTCGATGATCACGCCGTTAGGATGGCTGGAACGCGTGCCCTCCTACAAGGACCAGCAGGCGCAGCTCGCGGATCGAGACCTCGGCACGTACGGCTTTCTCGGCTATCCCTTGCTGCAATCGGCGGATATCTTGCTGTATCGCTCGCAGTACGTGCCGGTGGGCGAAGACCAAGTCGCACACGTCGAAATCACCCGCGAGGTGGCGCGGCGCTTCAACCACATTTACGGACGCGAACCCGAGTTCGAACAAAAAGTCGAGAAGGCCATCAAGAGTTTGGGGTCGCGCAATTCGGCCATGTACCGCGCGTTGCGCAAGGAGTTTCAGGAAAAGGGCAACGCCGACGCCTTGGCCAAAGCGCGTGCAATGGTCGAATCGAACGCCCGTCTGACCGTCGCCGACCGAGACCGTCTGTTCGGATTCCTGGAGGGCACCGGCATTGCAATACTGCCCGAGCCGGAAGTGCTGCTTACCGCGACGCCCAAGGTGCCTGGCTTGGACGGCCGTAAGATGTCCAAATCCTACGGCAACACGATCGGCTTGCGCGAAGACCCCGATTCGATCGTCAAGAAGCTCAGGGCAATGCAAACCGATCCGGCGCGCGTGCGGCGCACCGATCCGGGCGACCCCGACAAGTGTCCCGTGTGGGATCTGCACAAAGTGTATTCAAACAGCGACACCCAAGCCTGGGTGCAGCAAGGTTGCCGCACCGCCGGGATCGGCTGCTTGGAATGCAAGGCTCCCCTCATCGAAAAAATCGTCGAGGAGGTCTCCGCGATCGCGAAACGAGCGCAGGAGTTTGAAGAGAATCCCGAACTGGTACGCGGTATCATCGCCGAAGGTTGCGAACGGGCGCGAGGCGCCGCTCGCGATACGCTGGATGCCGTCCGTCAAGCCATGGCAATGGATTACCGATGAAACCTGAATTGACGCTTGTGCAAAATGTCGCACCGACGCCGCCGGCCGCGGTGCCGCAGCCTGCGCAGGGTGAAATGCCGTTTGCGGTGGTCGAGGGTCAGCCGGTTACCGAGATGCCCCGAGACCTGTACATCCCGCCGCAGGCACTCGAAGTGTTTCTCGAGGCCTTCGAGGGACCGCTCGACATGCTGCTCTATCTCATACGGCGCCAGAACCTGGACATTCTCGATATTCCAATTGCCGAAATCACCCGGCAATACATGCGTTATATCGAACTGATGCAGGTGCTTCAATTGGAATTGGCGGGCGAGTACCTGTTGATGGCGGCGACTCTCGCGGAAGTGAAGTCGCGCATGCTGTTGCCGCGCATCGCTAGCGAGGATGCGGCGGATGAGTCGGACCCCCGCGCGGAACTGGTGCGCCGCCTTCAGGAATACGAACGCTTCAAGCGGGCCGCCGAAGGAATCGATCATATGCCCCGGATCGATCGCGATACCTGGATTGCATCGGCGGATCTGGTGGACAGAAAAATCGTGCGCATTCCGCCGCAAGTGACCTTGCAGGAAATGTTATCGGCGTTTCAGGAAGTGCTATCGCGCAGCAATATGTTCGCCCATCACCACATACAGCGCGAGCCGCTGTCGGTTCGGCAGCGCATGACCGAAGTATTGTCGTCATTGACGACGAGCACGTTCGTGGATTTCGTGCAATTGTTCCGCGCCGAGGAAGGCCGCCGCGGAGTGACGGTCACATTCGTTGCCGTGCTGGAGTTGCTGCGCGAAGGGCTGATCGAAATTGTACAGGCGGAGGCGTATGCGCCGCTGCACGTACGCCTTGGCAACCCGGCCCCGTATCTAAAACTGGTGGCCGACGATGGTGCCGCCAATGATGGCGACCTTGCGAGAACCCAATGAACGATCAATACGTTAAGAATGTGGTTGAAGCGGCCCTGCTAGCCGCCGGGCGCCCGCTGACGATGGACGAGCTGGTGGGCGTATTCGATGAACGCGATGGGTCGAACGCCGAAGAAGTGCGCGGCGCGATTGCGGCGCTCACGGCCGACTATGAAAGCCGTGGGTTGGAGTTGCTGGAAGTGGCAAGCGGCTACCGGATCCAAATCAGAGCCGCTGTGGCCGAGCCGGTGTCGCGGCTCTGGCAGGAGCGGCCCGCCAAGTATTCCCGGGCCTTGCTCGAGACTTTGGCATTGGTAGCCTATCGCCAGCCGATCACTCGTGGCGAGATCGAGCAAATCCGCGGCGTGGCCGTCAATCCCAACATCATAAAGACTCTGCTGGAGCGCGCCTGGATTCGCGTAGTCGGCCACCGCGACGTTCCGGGCAAGCCGGAATTGCTGGGCACCACGCGCGAATTTCTCGACTATTTCAGCTTGAAGAAGCTCGATGACTTGCCGACGCTGGCGCAGCTCAAGGAACTCGAGGATCTGCGGGTGCAATTGAGTTTGCCGGGCGCGAGCCCGCAAGTCGCGCTCGCAACCGAGGATGCCCCCGGCGCGGATGCCGGCGCCGACGGGGTGCAGCTCGCGAGCGGCAGCGACGACGACGATGTCGAGGACTCGGCGGGCGGCCAGGAATCGGACGGCGGGTCGCCGCGGCAGCAGGGCTTGGTGGCAAGCGGTGCGCAAGACGATTCCAATTGATGCGGCCCAGACCGCCCCGCAAGCTGTCGGCGCCGCGAAACGACCAGCCACCGGCGGAGCGCGTGCAAAAGCTGCTTTCGGCCGCAGGTATCGGATCGCGCCGGGAAGTCGAGGGGTGGATCCGCGAGGGACGGCTGCAAATCAACGGCGAAGTGCCCGCGCTGGGAGCCAAGCTCACGCCGCGGGACCGCATCACGCTCGACGGCCGGCCGGTCAGATTGCACGCGCCGTCAAACAAGGAATTGCGCGTGCTGCTTTTTCACCGCTCGCCGGGCGAAACGCTGGATCTTAAGGCCGCGACCTCGCGTGCGGCGGAGCTTTTGAACCTACCGCGTTCCGGGGGGCGATGGCTCGCAATCCAACCGATGCCGCCCGTCGACGGCGGTTTGGAGATTCTCACCACCGACGGATCCTGGGCGCACCGGGTGTCTCGCGGCGTGCATGCGCTGACCGTGGACTATGTTTTACGGATGCGCGGGCCGCTCAAGGAGGAACTGGTCGCAGAATTTCGGGCGGCCTCCGACTGCGAGGGTGAAGCGATGACCATTCTGCAAGCGGACGCGTCGTATGGCGAGGGATTCAATCACTGGCTCAACGTCACCGTGCGTGCAACGCGTTCGGCGCAGGTGCGGCACTGGTGGGCGGCGCGCGGCATCATCGTGAGCCGCTTGATGCGCGTGCGATTCGGCCCGATTCATCTGTCACGCGAGCTGCCTCGCGGGCACTCCCGCGCACTGCTGACGAGCGAACGCAACGCGCTGATGAATGAGATCGATGCGGCCAAACCGGGCACCGATGCCGAACCTCCGCCCCTCTAGTTGACGGAGGGCTGCGAGCTCTGGAGCAGTTGCGCCAGATATTGCTGCCACACTGCAGCCCAAGTATGGGTGCCATGGCCATGCGTCTGGTCGGACGCCGGCAGCAGCACGAAGCGGCCGCCTTTCACGCGTTTTATCTCACGTTCCGCGATGCCGAGTTCCGGTGGATTGATGAAATCGTCGGCCGAGTTGATGTGCGTCAACGGCGCTAGTATTTTCTCCAGGCCGGAGGAGGGATCATAGTCGCGCGACGCGCCGAATTGATAGAGCAGATCGTTGGCGTCCAAGTCCTGGAGTTCACGCTCCATGAATTTGCCGAGCAATTGGTCCGCCGCCTCCGAAGTCGGCAGGGTGATCTGCATTTGGATCGGCGCGCTCCCGGCGATCAACAGCAGTCCGGCGGCCGTGCGCAACGAACTCAAGGGTTCGCTCTTGTACTCTCCGTGCAGCCATTCCGGATCGTTGCGAATCGCCTCGACGAGAAGATTGCGCCACAGGCGATTGCGGCCTGCAATCTTCGCCGGCAGGCAGGCCAGCGGCATCAACGCATCCACGAAATCAGGAAACGTCTCTCCCCACATGAAGGTGTGCATGCACCCCATCGAGGTTCCGATCACCAGCCGCAAGTGGTCGACTTGGAGGCCCTCAACAAGCAGGCTGTGCTGCGCACTCACCATATCCGCGTAGACGTACTCGGGAAAGCGCGCATGCAAACCGTCGCTCGGTTTGCTGGATTTTCCGTGTCCTATTCCGTCCGGCAGAATAATGAAATATTTGGTGCTGTCCAGCAATTGCCCCCGACCGAACAGCACGCCGGCGAAACGCTCGTTGAGCAGGCTGTGGCCCGACCCACCAGTACCGTGCAGGACGAGAATCGCGTTGTTGACCCTGCCACGCGAATCGCGCCGCGGCGTGCCGAGAACCGTGTAATGCAGCCGCAGTTCCGGAAGCGTTTCGCCCGATGCAAAGTGAAAATCACGGATCACATAATCGTTTTCGAAAGAGGGCGAAGCCGATTCCGGTGATGCGGCACGGGCCGCGCTCAGACAAAGGCCCAACGCCGCGACGCATGCGCAACCCAATAGAACGACTCGTGACCGCATCAATGCTACTCCAGGGACGTTATTGCGCCTCGATATATTGCCCATCAATACCGCGACTGCTTGCACTCAGCAAGTACAAAAAAGTGCCGCTCACAGCCGACGGCGCCGGAACCGTGTTCGCATCCTCCGCCGGATAGGCGGCGGCTCGCATCGCCGTGCGCATGCGGCCGGGGTTGACGCTGTTCATTCGAATATTCGGCTCCCCCTCGAGTTCTTGGGACCACATGCTGCGCACCGACTCCAATCCGGACTTTGCGACAGCGTATGCTCCCCAAAAGGGCCGTTGGTTCTTCACGACCCCGCTGGTGACGAAAATCACCGAAGCGTCCGCCGACTTGCGTAAATTAGGAAGGAGAACCTGGGTCAATATGAAAGGCGCGGTCAGATTCACGTGCAGCACTCTGCACCAGGTCGGCACGTCGTATTGCTCGAGCGGCGTGCGATCGCCCAACAAAGCGGCAGCATGGACGATGCCGTCGAGCTTGCCGAACTCGCTGCCGATGGTTTTCGCCAGATTATCGTAGTCCACGGCAGTCGCGGCGGCGAGGTCCAGCATCGCGATGGCCGGCTGCGGGCCCAAGGACTCTATTTGGTCATAGATGCGCTCGAGCTTGGCGATGTTACGGCCGGACAAGATAACGCTGGCGCCCGCCCTCGAGCATTCGATCGCGAGGGCGGCTCCCAAGCCGCTGCCTGCTCCGGTGATCAAGATGACGCGCCCGGCGAGCAAGCCGCTGTCGGGTGTGAATTGTTTGGGAATCATATCGAGCTCCGAATTCATTCGTGGGCGCGCCGCGCCGTCGTCCAGGCGAGGAGCATATCCTGTAACCGCCGGCGCGGAAGCTTGGGCGCGCGAGTGTGCAAATGAGTCTTCCCGAGCGCCGCCAGCACCAGGAGGTGCCGATGGGGGCGCCGCTCCGCGCGGGGCAGCACCTGCGCGGCGCTCTCAAAGTATTGGACAGCCCGTGCGCGCAAAAGGTCGAGGTAGCTCTCGAGATGGGCCGGCGGCGGGTCGGCGATGAGTTCATCATTGTCGACGCGCGCGGCGATGAGTTCATCGATCGCAAAGGGCACGCGCCCGATTCGGGCATCCCGCCGGTAATGTCGAATCGCTCGCGAGAGGCAATGCGCAGCGGCCAGGGCGTCCGTGCACTTTTGCAAATTTGCCTGATCCGGCACCTCAGCGGCGAGCCGCGATGCCAGAGTCAACGGTCCGCCCCACAATGCCGAGGACTGCGGCTCGAGATCCGCGCCGCGCTCCAGCGGCACGCCGCCGACCTGATGAGCCGCGGCGTTAACGGCGGTCAGGAGCGGCGTGAAATCGACCACGGTTGCGCGTGGCAAGGCGGCGAGATAGATTCCGATCGGATGGACGGGCGAGCCTGCGATGAGCCGCTGCATTTCTTCTTGCCACCAGGCGAGCTTCAAATGCGCCACAGCCGATTCGGTAGCGGGATCCATCAGCGCTTGCCATTCGGCGCCGAGGGCGTAGATACCGAGCAGTGGGGCGCGGGACTCCACTGCAGCGAAAAGCCAACTCCAATAGCGCGCCGTGCCCGGCGGGATCGCGCGCGCCCGGTAGGTCGCATCAAGTGATTTCAGAGCCGGCCTCGTCCGTCGGGTCCTGTTCGATGTCCGCTTCGCGCGGTATGCGCGCTAAATTCCCCACCGGTTCGATCGGCTCGATCTCGCGGTTCACGCGCAGGCCCAGGTCCGGAAAGCGGCGCGCCGCGGGCATTACTTGTTGCTCGAGCGAGCCGACCGCCTTGTTGAATGCATCGACGCTGCCGCCCAGCGATTTTCCCAATCGGCCCAGATGTTCGCCGAACACCGCCAGCCGCTTGTACACGTCCTCGCCCAGCCGGCGGATCTCGGCGGCATTGTCGGCCAGGGCCGTTTGCTTCCAGCCGTAGGCGACAATCTTCAGCAGCGCCACCAGGCTGGTCGGCGTCGCCAACATCACGTTTTGCCGCAGCGAGTCGTCGATCAGTCCCGGATTTTCATGCAATGCTGCGGTCAAAAACTGGTCGCCCGGCAGAAACAGCACGACGAACTCCGGGCTGCGCTCGAATTGCGCCCAGTACTGCTTCGAGGACAGTTCCCGCACGCGGTTGCCGACGATTTGCGAATGGCGACGCAGTTGCGAGCTACGCTCTTCTTCGCTCTGCGCCTCCACCGCCGAGAGATATGCGTCAAGCGGCGTCTTCACATCGACTACGATCTCGCGCCGCTCCGGCATGTGCACGATCATGTCGGGGCGGATGAATCCGTCGTCGGTGCTTTGGCGGTGCTGCACGCTAAAGTCGACGTGCAGGGTCATGCCGGACAATTCGACCAGCCGGCGCAGGGTAATCTCGCCCCACTGGCCGCGCACGTCGGGGCGGCGCAGAGCGGTGACCAGATTCCGGGTCTCCCGAGACAGCAAGTTCTGGCCGCCGGCCAGGACTTCCATCTGCGTCTTGATGGTCGCGAACGAGTCGATGCGATCGCGCTCGATCGCGTGAATCTGCGCCTCGGTCTTGGCCAGCGCGTCGCGAATCGGTTGCACCAGAGTCTCGATCGCCGTTTCGCGCTCCTTCAGCGATTGCGCCGCGTCCAACTGCTGACGGGCGAGCCGTTCGCGAGCCAGCTGCAGGAATACCTCGCTGTTGCTTTGCAGGCTATCTCGCGCGAGCTCGCCGAAGACTCCTTGCAATTGTTCGCGAGCCCGCGCCAAAGCCTGCTCGCGTTCCGCACTCACGGTCTCCTCGGATTTCAGCCGAGCCCGCAGCAACTCCGTTTCGATGCTCAAACTTCGTTCGCGGCGTGCCCGCCATACGAGCGCCGCGAGCGCGCCGAGCGCGATACCCACCACCAAAGCCAACCAGGATGTGCCGTCGCTCATGCTGCGGCCCGCAAGGACAGTGTCATCCGGGCCGCGAAAAATGGGCCAGGTAATTGACGTCCGTGTTCGAGGAGAATCGAAAAGAACGCGTGAACGGATTATAAGCAATGCCCGTCAAGTCGCGCAGCTCCAGTCCCGCGGCGCGTGCCCAGCGGGCCAATTCCGACGGACGAATGAATTTCAAATATTCATGGGTACCCCGCGGCAGGACGCGGGCAATGTATTCGGCTCCGACGATGGCCACCGCAAAGGCCAATGGATTGCGATTCAACGTGGACACGATCAGATCGCCGCCGGGCTTCACCAGTTCGGCCAATGACCGAACGGTGGCAGCCGGGTTTGGCACATGCTCGAGCATCTCCATGCAGGTCACCAGATCGAAGGCCGCGGGCTGTTCTTGCGCCAGTTCCTCCGCGGCCGCGGCCCGGTAGGCCACCGGAATGTTTTGTTCGATCGCGTGCAGTTCAGCGACGTCGAGCACCGGCTGCGATAGGTCGATGCCGAGTACCCGCGCACCGGCGCGCGCCATCGCCTCCGACAGGATGCCGCCGCCGCAACCGACGTCGAGCACCTGCTTATCTCGCAGGCTCAGGCGCTCGATGTACTGAAGCCGCAGCGGATTGAGATCGTGCAGAGGCTTCGATGGACCCTGAGGATCCCACCAACTCTGCGCGAGCGCGGCGAATTTCGCCAGTTCCGCGGGGTCAACATTTCGAGCCGATTCAGGCATGGTTTCATCCTCCGACGTCGATTCGCGCGGCCCAGGCGGCGGCGCGTGAGGCAACGCGAGTCCAATCCAAACGGATCAATTCTCCCTCCGACAGCAGCTGCCGTCCGGCCACCCAGACGTCGCTCACGATGTCACGGCCGCCGCAGAAAACCAATTGTTTCACGGGATCGTTCAACGGCTGGGTGGCCGGGCTGCCAAGGTCGACGCAGCAGAGATCAGCCCATTTTCCGGGCTCCAGCGAGCCTACGTCGGCCTCCAGTCCCAGGACTGCGGCGCCGCCGCGAGTGACCGCGGCGAGAGCGTCCCAGGCGGTGCCGCTCGGCATCGTGACGGCCAAGAGCTTCATTTCGCTCCACAGGTCCTGATTCCGGCACGCGCCGCCGCCCGTGCCGAGTCCCAAGCGGAGGCCGGCAAGGATGAATGAAGCGACGGGCGGGAGCTGGTGTTCGGATCCGAGACTCGACGATAGGCCGAGGCCGATTGAAACGCCGGTCCGTTGCGCGAGATCGACATCGGCCGCCGTGGCATGCGTCATGTGCACTGCGGTCAGCGCAGGCGTCAGCATCCCCAGTTGCCACAACCGTTCGATCGGCCGCATTCCGTGCAGGGCAACGGACTGAGAAATCTCGGCCGCCGATCGGTGCAAATCGATCAGGATACCGGCATCGAGCTCATCGGCCAGGGTGACGATCCTCGCGATAGTGCCGTTGCTGATTGCGCTCGCGGCATGCGGCGCGAAAACAGTCGAAATCAACGGATGACCGGCAAATTCGTCTCGAACTCGCAGCCCTTGAGTCAAATAGTCGGAAGCGGATTTTGCCCACAGGCTGGCCGTCTCGGCCACAGGCAATCCGATGACCGCACGCACCCCCTGTTCGCCGGCGGCCCGCGCGGTTTCGTCCGGAAAATAGCAGCGATCCGCGAAACAAGTTATGCCCGATACCAGCATTTCGGCGATCGCCGCCAGGACGCCGTCGCGCGCGAATTCGGGGCCGACCAAATGCGCTTCGAGCCCCGGAGCCGCGGGCGAGCTGCGCCCGCGCAACAACGACAAGGCGGCATGGGTGTGGGTGTTGATCATCCCCGGCATCAGAAGATGCCCGGGCCGTTGGATGGCAACCGCGGCGGCGTAGCGTTGGGCCGCGTCCGTGGTCGCCAAGAGGTCGACAATTCGCCCGTCGCGCACGACCAATGTATGGTGCTCGAGCACTCGGCCCCGCGCAGTCATTGGCACTATCCAACGGGCGTCGATGCGTAAATCGGCGGGAACGGCGGGCATTCCTCAGTATATCGGCTAATCCGCGGCGCGGGCTTAAGAACCGATGCGGATATGTGCTAGAATTAGCTCATGTTGAGACCATGTCTCGCCTCCTTTAAACCCGCTTAACTTAGCCGCGTAGGCTTCACCGGACTCTCGCAAATGGCCGAGATCGCTCGCGAAATATTGCCCGTAAATCTCGAAGACGAGATGCGCAAGTCCTACCTGGACTATGCGATGAGCGTCATCGTCGGGCGGGCCCTGCCCGATGTGCGCGACGGCTTGAAACCCGTGCATCGGCGCGTACTCTTCGCGATGCGCGAATTGGGCAATGACTTCAACAAACCCTACAAGAAATCCGCCCGCGTCGTAGGAGACGTCATCGGCAAATATCATCCGCATGGAGATGCGTCGGTGTACGACGCCATCGTGCGCATGGCGCAAGAATTTTCGATGCGCTACTTGCTGGTCGACGGACAGGGAAATTTCGGCTCGGTGGACGGCGATCCGCCCGCCGCGATGCGGTATACCGAAGTGCGCATGTCGAGACTGGCGGGCGAACTGCTCGCCGACATCGACAAGGAAACGGTCGATTTCAACCCGAACTACGACGAGTCCGAACACGAGCCCGCGGTACTGCCGGCGCGCATCCCGAACCTGCTGATCAACGGATCATCGGGCATCGCGGTCGGCATGGCGACCAATATCCCGCCGCACAACCTGACCGAAATTATCACGGCGTGCATCGCGCTCATCGAGAATCCCGAGATCACCCTCGCTCAGCTCATGCAGATAGTTCCCGGTCCCGATTTCCCCACGGCAGGCTTGATCAACGGCGCGCAAGAAATCGTCGCCGCGTACAAGACCGGTCGGGGCCGCCTGCACGTGCGTGCTCGCACTCACTTCGAAGACGTCGGCAAGGGCGACCGGCAAGCGATCATCATCACCGAATTGCCTTATCAGGTGAACAAAGCGCGTTTGATAGAACGCATCGCCGACCTGGTCCGCGACAAGCTCATCGAAGGAATCGCCTCCGACGGACTGCGCGATGAATCCGACAAGGACGGCATGCGCGTGGTGATCGAACTGAAGCGCGGCGAAGTGCCGGAGATTCTGCTCAATAATCTGTATGCGCAGACCACCATGGAGCAGGTTTTCGGCATCAATATGGTCGCGCTGGTCGACGGCCAACCCCGGCTGCTGAGCCTGAAAGAGATGCTCGATGCGTTCCTGCGGCATCGGCGTGAAGTGGTCACCCGCCGCACGATGTACGAACTGCGCAAAGCCAGAGAGCGTGGCCACATATTGGAAGGTCTCGCAATCGCGCTCGCGAACATCGACGAGATCATCGCGGCAATCAAAGCGTCGCCTTCGCCCGCCGAGGCCAAAGTTGCGTTGATGTCACGGCCGTGGGCATCGGGCGCCGTGCCGGAGATGCTCGCACGGGCGGGTGCCATCAGCACGCGGCCGGATGGGGAGATTGCCCGTCTGGGCATCGTCGAGGGCGGTTATCGGCTCACGGAAACTCAGGCGCAAGCGATTCTGGAGATGCGCCTCAACCGGCTAACCGGCCTCGAACAGGACAAGATCCTCGCGGAGTTTCAGGAGTTACTGGAGCAAATTCGCGACTTGTCGGACATTTTGGCCCGGCCGGAGCGCCTGCTCGAAGTGATTCGGAACGAGCTTCAATACATTCGCGACACGTTCGGCGACAAGCGGCGCACGGAAATCCTCGTCAATCACGAAGACCTCACGACCGAAGATCTGATATCGCCTGAGGACGTGGTGGTGACGTTGTCGCATGGCGGATACGCCAAGGCTCAGCCCGTATCCGATTACCAGGCGCAACGCCGCGGCGGCCGCGGCAAAGCGGCGACCAGCGTCAAGGACGAGGATTTCGTCGACAAGCTATTCGTTGCCAATACACACGACACGCTGCTGTGTTTTTCGGATCACGGCAAGGTGTATTGGCTCAAGGTGTATCAGTTGCCGCAGGCTAGCCGCGGTTCCCGCGGCAAACCCATCGTCAATCTATTGCCCTTGCAGGGGGACGAGCGCATCAGCGCCATGATGTCGTTCAAGGATTTCGAGGAAGGCAAGTTCGTTTTCATGGCGACCAGCCTTGGAACCGTAAAGAAGACTTCGCTTGCCTTGTTCTCGCGGCCGCGCGCAAGCGGCATCATCGCCGTCGCCCTCGACGACGGCGACAAATTGGTCGGCGTGGCGATCACCGACGGCACGAAGGATATTTTGCTGTTCACGACCGCCGGGAAGGCCATTCGTTTCGTGGAAGAGGAGGTCAGGCCGATGGGCCGCGAAGCGGCGGGGGTCCGGGGCGTGCGATTGACCGACGGCAGCCAAGTCAATGCGTTGATCGTCGCGGAACAGGGATTCATTCTCACCGCATCGCAAAACGGCTTCGGCAAGCTCACGCCGCTCGACGAATTTCCGAAGCATGGCCGCGGCGGGCAAGGCGTCATTGCATTGCAAATCACCGACCGCAACGGCCGGATGGTGGGGGCTCTGCAGGTGAGCGTGGACGATGAGATCATGCTCATGAGTCAGAACGGAGTTCTCGTGCGCACGCCGGTGAAGGACATTTCGATCGTCGGGCGCAATACCCAAGGGGTACGTTTGATCCGGCTGGAAGAGGGTGATCAGCTCTCCGGGCTGGAGCGCATCGACGGCTTGGCGGGAGACGCTGACGAGTCGCCCGGCGAAGACGACGCCCCGGCGGCCGACACTTAAAGAATTTCCCGAAAGATGCGCGCCTTTAATTTCTCTCCGGGGCCCGCCGCGTTGCCGGTTGAGGTCATGGAACAGGCGCAGAGTGAGCTGCTTGACTGGCAGCGGAGCGGCATGTCGGTGATGGAGATCAGCCACCGCAGCAAAGAGTTCGTGCAAGTGGCAGCCGAGGCCGAAGCAGACCTGCGCGATTTATTGTCGATACCTCGCAACTACAAGGTCTTGTTCCTGCAAGGCGGAGCGTCGGCGCAGTTCTCCTTGGTGCCGCTGAATCTGGCCGCGCCGCATTCCGCCGTGGATTACATAGACACCGGACATTGGTCCCGCAAGGCGATTGCGGAGGCAAAGCGCTACTGCACGGTGCACGTCGCCGGTGACGCCGGCGGCGATTACATGCGGGTCCCGGCGCAAAGCGAGTTGCGGTTCAGCGCGTCTGCCGTTTACGCGCATTACACGCCCAACGAGACCATCAGCGGAGTCGAGTTCGGATACATTCCCGAAACGCGGCGGGTGCCTCTCATCGCCGATATGTCGTCCAGTATCCTGTCGCAGCCGGTCGATGTCTCGAAGTTCGGGCTGATCTATGCGGGCGCGCAAAAGAACATCGGGCCCCCCGGATTGGCCGTGGTGATCGTACGCGAGGACCTCATCGGCCATGCTCGGATGGAGACCCCGGCGGTGTTCGACTACAAGGCGGTTGCCGACAATCAATCGATGCTGAACACCCCGCCGACGTTTGCCTGGTACATGGCCGGTCTGGTGTTTAAATGGCTGAAAAGCGCCGGCGGGCTCACGGCCGCCGGCGAACGCAATCGCATCAAGTCGCAGACTCTGTATGCCGCCATCGATGGGTCTCGTCTATACGAGAACCGGGTCGCGAAAGACGCGCGGTCCCGGATGAACGTGACATTCACCCTAAACAAGCCGGAACTGGATGCCGCGTTTCTTTCCGGAGCCGCCGCCGCCGGATTGCAGGGGCTCAAGGGGCATCGTGTGTTAGGCGGTATGCGGGCGAGCATCTACAATGCCATGCCACTTGCCGGCGTCGAGGCCCTGATCGCGTTCATGCGCGAGTTCGAACTCCAGCACGTGAGGTAAAAGGATGCCAAGCAAAAGGACGCCGCCGAGCAAGGGCCGACCCCGTAGGAATCACAGCGGCACAGCGCCGTCGGCTGAAGCGGCGCTCGCGAGGGCGAGCCCGACCGGGTCGATCCCGACCGGGTCGAGCCCGGCGAAAGCGATTCCCGGGATAACCCCGGCCAGCGGCGGACTCGGCAATATCCGGGAAAGCATCGACGCCATCGATGCGCGGATCCACGCCCTGCTAAACGAGCGCGCACGCTATGCCCAGTTGGTCGGTATCTCCAAATCGGCGTCCGGGAAGGCGGTGGATTTCTACCGGCCGGAACGCGAAGCTGAAGTTTTACGCATGGCGCTCGAACGGAATCAGGGACCGCTTCGCAATGAGGAAATCGCCCGACTGTTTCGTGAAATCATGTCGGCCTGCCTTGCGCAGCAGGAACCTCTCAAAGTGGCATTCCTTGGGCCGGAGGGCACGTTCACTCAGGCCGCGGTGCTCAAGCATTTCGGCTCTTCGGTGCGCGCGCTGCCGCTCCCGGCAATCGACGAGGTATTCCATGAAGTCGAAGGCGGCGTCGCGGATTTCGGCGTGGTGCCGATCGAAAACTCGAGCGAGGGCACGGTCAATCACACCCTGGACATGTTTTTATCATCCGCTCTAAAGATTTGCGGGGAGGTGGAACTTCGGATCAATCATCACTTGATGGGAAAGATGACCAGCACCGACGCCGTGAAGCGAGTGTGCGCCCATAGCCAAGCCTTGGCGCAATGCCGCGGTTGGCTGGACGAGCAGCTTCCCGACGCGGAGCGGGTCGCCGTATCCAGCAACGCCGAGGGCGCGCGACGAGCGCGCGACGAGCGCGGCACTGCGGCAATCGCAAGCAACGCGGCGGCGGAGATTTACGGGCTTACTGTGCTGGCGAATGAAATCGAAGACCGACAGGACAACACAACCCGCTTCCTGGTGCTGGGAAGAAAACTCTTCCAAGCCAGCGGCGTCGATCGCACCACGTTGTTGGTTTCCGGCACGGATACCGATGATCCAGGGGCCTTGTTCCGCCTACTCGAACCCCTGGCCGAGCATCGCGTCAACATGACGCGCATCGAATCCCGACCTTCCCGCAAGCGCAAATGGGACTACGTCTTTTTCATCGACATCGAAGGGCACGTCGGCGATCCGCCTGTCGCCAAGGCGCTCGCGGCTTTGCAGGAGCGGGCCTCATTATTCAAAGTGTTGGGCTCGTATCCGCGAGCCGTCCTTTGAGCACCGCCGCCGGCCGCAAATTCGAGGCGAAGCCGGTAGGCAACGTATCGGGTGCGGTTGCAGTTCCGGGCGATAAATCCATTTCGCATCGCGCATTGATGTTGTCCGGGATCGCGCAGGGCAGGAGCGAGGTGACCGGCTTTCTGGCGAGCGAGGACTGCTTGGCGAGCTTGGCGGCGATGCGCGCGTTGGGGGTTCGGATCGAGCAGCCGAGCGCGACGCACGTGGTGATTCACGGTGTGGGATTGCGCGGTCTTGCGGGTTCGAGCGGCGCGCTCGATATGGGAAATGCCGGAACGGCCATGCGCTTGTTCGCCGGTCTTTTGTCGGCGCAGGCCTTCAATTCCCGATTGGTCGGCGACGCATCGCTCATGAAGCGCCCGATGGAGCGGGTCGCCACGCCGCTGCGCGAAATGGGAGCGGACATCCGCACCCGCAATGGCCTCCCCCCGGTCGACATCGGCGGAAAGCGCAGCCTGCACGGAATCGAATACCGCATGCCGGTGGCGAGCGCGCAGGTGAAATCGGCGGTTCTGTTGGCCGCACTGTATGCCGACACCGCCACCACGGTCATCGCACCGGCGATTAATCGCGATCATAGCGAGCGCATGCTGGAGAGTTGCGGGGTGCGCCTCGAAATCGACGGTCTTCGCACGACGCTGCATCCGCCGGAACGATTGGCGAATCAGCAATTGAATGTGCCGGGCGACTTCTCGTCGGCCGCCTTTTTTATCGTTGCGGGCTTGTTGGGCGCCGCCGGGGGCGGATTATTAATCCAGAACGTGGGTTTGAACCCCACGCGCACCGGGCTGCTCGATGTTTTGCGCGCCATGGGCGGGAATATAGAGATCCTCCACCCGCGCGAGAGCGGCGCCGAGCCGGTGGCGGATCTATTGGTTCGAGCATCCGCGCTGCGAGGGGTGCAAGTTCCCGTTGAACTGGTGCCGCTCGCGATCGATGAATTCCCCGTGTTATTTATTGCGGCGGCGTGTGCGACGGGCGAGACCGTGGTAACGGGCGCCGAAGAACTTCGGGTCAAGGAAAGCGATCGCATCGCGGCGATGAGCGCGGGTCTGAGATCCCTGGGCGTGGCGCACAGCGTATTGCCCGACGGCATGCGAATCGAGGGTCGCGGCGATGGGCCGGCGTTCAGCGGCGGAGAGGTCGAGAGCTTCGGCGATCATAGGATCGCGATGGCCTTTGCCATCGCGAGTTTGCGGGCCAAGGGTGTCATCTCGATCCGTGACGTGGCGAACGTGGCCACATCGTTTCCGGGCTTCGTCGGTCTGGCGAGATCGATAGGCCTGGATATCGGCGAACCGGCTCCGTAGGGTGATGCGATGAACAAAGTGCCGGTCATCACCATTGATGGACCTTCGGGCTCGGGCAAGGGGACCGTCAGCCGTGCGGTCGCGCGCGCTCTCGGGTGGAGGCTGCTCGATAGTGGTGCGCTATACCGATTGGTTGCCCTGGCGGCCCGGACAGCGGGCGTCGGACTCGACGACGGCTCGGGGCTGGCCCGTCTGGCTCACGAGCTCGACCTCCAATTCGACTCCGATGCGGCGGGCGAGGAGATCGTCCGGCTCGATGGGGAGGCGGTAACGGCCGCCATTCGGACCGAGGAAGCGGGCAATGACGCCTCCAAGGTCGCCGCCCAGCCCGTGGTCCGAGCTGCCCTCCTGGAGCGTCAGCGGCGCTTTGCGGTGCCCCCGGGGCTGGTCGCGGATGGGCGCGACATGGGAACCGTCGTTTTCCCCGACGCCGAGCTTAAGATTTTTCTCACGGCGAGCGCCGAGGAGCGGGCCGCCAGACGCTATAAGCAGTTGAAAGAAAAGGGGGTTGCTGCTACCCTTGCCGCCCTTTCGCTGGAGATAGCGGAGCGTGATCGTCGCGACACCAATCGTGCGATTTCGCCTCTCGTCGCAAGCGCAGACGCAGTCCTGCTGGATACTACGGGGATGTCCGTAGAAGAAGTGATTGAGCGCGTGTTGGCTTTGGCCCGCAGACGTACGTCGAATTGATTTAGGTCGCGGCTTTCATGGAACGATCGCCGTTATTATATGGTAACCCCTCGGCACACAGGAACAGCGCCAGGGAATAGTAAGAGAGAACATGACAGAAAGTTTTGCGGAACTGTTCGAACAGAGCATCGCGAGCCAGCGCATTCGTCCTGGCACCATCCTCAATGGATTGATCGTAGAAGTAGGCCAAGATTACGTCATCGTCAACGTCGGATTGAAATCCGAGGCGGTAATTCCCTCCGATCAATTCAAGAACGAAAAGGGTGAAATCGAAGTCGTCGTAGGCGAGACCGTCGAGGTCGCGCTGGACAGCGTCGAAGACGGTTCCGGAGAAACACGGCTCTCGCGCGAGAAGGCCAAGCGCGCAAGAACCTGGACGCGTCTAGAAACCGCCTTCGAAAAGCAGGAAGTAGTGATCGGCATCATCACGGGCCGCGTGAAGGGTGGTTTCACCGTCGAGATCGACAATGTGCGCGCGTTCTTGCCGGGTTCCCTCGTCGATGTGCGGCCGGTGCGCGATCCCTCGTACTTGGAGAACAAGCCTCTCGAATTCAAGGTGATCAAGCTCGACCAGAAACGCAACAACGTGGTCGTGTCGCGGCGTGCGGTGGTCGAACAGGAGTACAGCGCCGAGCGTTCCGCGCTGCTCGATAATTTGCAGGAGGGAGCGGCGGTCAAGGGCGTGGTGAAGAATCTCACCGACTACGGCGCGTTCGTGGACTTGGGCGGAATCGACGGGCTGCTGCACATCACCGACATGGCTTGGAAGCGCGTCAAGCATCCGTCCGAAGTCGTCAAAGTCGGCGAAGAGATCGACGTGCGCATATTGAAGTTCGATCGCGAACGACAGCGCGTGTCGTTGGGCCTGAAGCAGTTGGGCGCGGACCCCTGGCAGAACATCGCGCGGCGCTATCCGGCCAACACGCGCCTGTTCGGCAAGGTCACCAACATCGCCGATTATGGATGCTTCGTCGAAATCGAAGAGGGCGTCGAAGGCTTGGTGCACGTGTCCGAGATGGATTGGACCAACAAGAACGTGAATCCCGCGAAGGTGGTGCATGTCGGGCAAGAAGTCGAGGTCATGGTGCTCGACATCGACGAGGAGCGCCGGCGCATCAGCCTCGGCGTCAAGCAGTGCAAGACGAATCCGTGGAAGGAGTTCGCCGAGAACTACAATCGCGGCGACAAAGTCAGCGGCCAGATCAAGTCGATCACCGATTTCGGTATCTTCATCGGACTCGCCGGCGGCATCGACGGCTTGGTGCATTTGTCGGACATCTCGTGGGATATGCCCGGTGAAGAAGCCGTGCGCAGTTATCAAAAGGCGCAGCAGGTCGACGCCATGGTCTTGTCCATCGATCCGGAGCGCGAGCGCATCAGCCTAGGGATCAAACAACTAGCGAAGGACCCCTTCTCCGCTTACATTGCCGAGCACCCGAAGGGCAGCATCGTGACCGGGGTGGTGCGGGAAGTGGACGCCAAAGGAGCAATCATCGATCTGGGCAATGGAGTTGACGGCCAGTTGCGGGCTTCGGAGTTGTCGCGCGATCGTGTGGAAGATGCTCGCTTGCTCCTCAAGGTAGGCGAGGAAGTCGAAGCGAAATTCACCGGGGTTGATCGCAAGGGGCGCAGCATCTCGTTGTCGATTAAGGCGAAGGACATCCACGAGGAACAAGAAGCCATGCAGAATTATCGAACCGATTCACCGACCGGAACCAGCCTGGGAGATCTACTCAAAGAGCAAATCTCCGGCCAGGATTGAGAGGACAGGCTAGGCGCGGCGGTTTGCCGCCGCGCCTTTCCTCTTAAGTATGTCTAGTGATGCCCACGGATCGATAATGACGAAATCGGAACTCATCGAGATCATTTCGGCCAAACAGAAGCACTTGCCGGCCAAAGATGTCGAGCTCGCCGTCAAGCAACTCCTGGAAATCATGAGCGATGCGCTGGCGACCGGCGAGCGGATCGAGATTCGCGGTTTCGGCAGTTTCTCGCTGCATTTTCGACCGCCGCGGCAAGGGCGCAATCCTAAGACCGGAGAAGCCGTCGCGCTTGCCGGCAAACATGTCCCGCATTTCAAACCGGGCAAAGACCTGCGGGAGCGGGTCAACGACGGTGCGGACCAGCCGATACGCGATTGACTTGGGCTCGGGCTGCTCGGCGGTCTTCCGGTGACCGACCTGCCGCTGATGACTTGGGTTTTCGTCGTTGCGGCGTTGGTCCTCGGCATTCTTGCCGGACACTTCGGCTGGGGCAAACGCTGGCCCGCCTCGCTCGGCAAACTTCATCCCGATTATCTGACCGGATTGGATTACCTCGTCACCGAACAGCCGGACCGAGCTCTCGACATGTTCTTGAAGTTGATGGACGCCAACTCGGACACCATCGAGACGCATTTCGCATTGGGCACGCTGTATCGTCGGCGAGGAGAGGTGGAGCGCGCCATCCGCATTCATCAAAATCTATTGGCACGCGCTGCGCTCGCTCCCGAGCATCGCGAGCAGGCGCTGCTGGCCCTTGCGCAGGACTACCTGCGCGCCGGACTGCTCGACCGTGCCGAAGGTTTGTTCCAGCAGGTGAGCGAGGTTCCGCGCTTGCGCAACAGCGCGCTCGATGCGCTGCGCTTGGTGTACGAAAGGCAGCATGATTGGCAACAGGCGTTGGGCGCCTACCGGCAATTGGCGAACGCCAAGGCGGCGCCGCCGCGCCTCGTAGCGGCTCACTACTTGTGCGAACTGGCCATGCTTTCGATCGAACGCGGCGAAACGATGGACGCGCGGCGCCTGCTGCGCGAGGCGCGCGCAGAGGCCGCGCCGTTCCCGCGCGCGACTTTGCTGCGCGCGCAGATCGCAGAGCGCGACGCGCAGCCGGAATTGACCGTGCGCCTTCTCAGGCAGGCGCTTGCCGATTCTCCGGAGTTGCTGCAAGAGGAGCTGCCGCATTTACTCAGATGGGTCGAGCCGCACAAGCGCGATGCGGTGCTTGCCGATCTCGCAGCGCAAGCCGAATCGCGCGGCTTCAACGAATTGAAACGCTTGGTATTCGCCGCGATCGCGGCGGATTTGGCCGGTGCCGCGCCGCTTCGCGCCTCGATCGAAAAAGTGTTTGCGTTGGACTCCGCATTGCAGGCGATGTGGCGGGCTGGTCCGGAGCAATATGAACGCACCGCGCAGGAGATCGCTGCGTTGCTGGCTCATGCGGAGAAATATAGATGCAATGAGTGCGGTTTTTCCGGGCGCAGATTTTATTGGCACTGCCCCGCCTGTCACTCTTGGGATAGTTTCGAGGCGTATGCCATCGTCAAGCTGCGTTAGCTTGTGAGATTTGTCCGACGGCGCGCCGCAATGAAATCCGTTATCATTTCAGGATGCCACACAAACCCGTAAAAACCGCGGTTTTTCCCGTTGCCGGGCGCGGTACTCGATTTTTGCCGGTCACCAAAGCAAGCCCGAAGGAAATGCTTCCGATCGTGGACAAACCGCTGATCCAATATGCGGTCGACGAGGCGCTTTCGGCCGGAGCAGACACGCTGGTGTTCATTACAGGAAGTTCCAAGCGGGCAATCGAGGACCACTTCGACACGAATCCGGAACTCGAGGCGGTACTGCAGGCGCAAGGCAAACAGGAATTGCTGGATACTTTGCGCGGCATCCTGCCGAGCTGGGCGTCATGCGTTTACATTCGCCAGCCGGCGCCGTTGGGGCTCGGCCATGCCGTTTTGTGCGCAAGACCCGTGGTGGGGGACGCTCCCTTCATGGTGCATCTGGCGGACGACTTGATCGACGCCGCGGTGCCGTGCCTGAAGCAAATGGTGGAAGTTTTCGCGACGCACGGAGGCAGTGTCCTCGGCGTGCAAAACGTGCCTAAACAGGACACGGATAAGTACGGCATCGTCACGTTGGAGCGCAAGATAGCGCCACGCGTCGGCAAAATGTCGCACATCGTTGAGAAGCCCAAGCCGGACAAGGCCGCATCCACGCTCGCCGTGGTCGGCCGCTATCTGCTCACCCCGGCATTATTCGACGATCTGGCAAAGATCGGTAAGGGAGCCGGCGGCGAGATTCAACTCACCGACGGCATCGCCCGGCTGATGCAGCGCGAACCCGTCTATGCATTCGAATTCGAAGGCAAGCGCTACGACTGCGGCAGCAAGCTCGGATACTTGCAGGCGACCGTCGAGTACGCTCTGAAGCATCCGAGCCTAGGCGGCGATTTCGCAAACTATCTGCGAGACTTGGTTCCCAAATTGTCCTAGCAGCGGAAGGGCTGCTAGCGGAAACGTCCGCGTTGCTGCTGGCCAAAGCTCCTCGCACCTGAACCGCCGCCCGCAGGTGCGCGACGCGAGTCGCGCCCGCCGTGGTGCTGACGACCCTGCCCCTGTGCCGGACGAGTGCCGGGACGATTGCCTGCCGCGCGCTCGTGCGGAGCGCCCGCGCCATGCGAGGACGGCGGCGAAGCCGGCTCGACCATCTTGAAAACCGGCGTCGGCAAGGTCGGAATGCTGCGGCGTAGAACTCTCTCGATGTCGCGCAGTAGTCCCGATTCGTCGCCGGAAACCAGCGAGATCGCTTCTCCCGCGGCGCCCGCACGGCCGGTGCGGCCGATGCGATGCACGTAGTCCTCCGGCACATTCGGCAATTCGTAGTTCACTACCTGGGGTAGCTCCTTGATATCGAGCCCACGCGCAGCAACCTCCGTGGCTACCAACGCGGTGACTTGCCCGCGTTTGAACATGTCGAGTGCTTTTACCCGTGCTGCCTGGCTTTTGTTGCCGTGGATGGCCGCAGCATGAATGCCCGCGCCCTCGAGCTGTTGCGCCAGGCGATTCGCGCCATGCTTGGTGCGCGTGAAGATCAGCACTTGGCGCCATTGCCCTTCCTGGATCAGGTGCACCAACAAATGGCGCTTCTGTTCCTTTTGCACGCGGTATGCGCGTTGTTCGACCAATTCGATCGGTGCGTTACGCGGCGCAACCTGTATCGACAGCGGATCATGCAGCAGCCGCTCGGCCAAACCGCGAATGTCGTCCGAATAGGTGGCCGAAAACAGGAGATTCTGCCGCTTTTGCGGCAGTAGCTTGATTATTTTTCGGATGTCGTTGATGAACCCCATGTCCAGCATGCGGTCGGCCTCATCAAGAACCAACACCTGCACTTTCGACAGGTCGGCCACCCGCTGCTGCGCGAGGTCGAGGAGTCGACCGGGCGTCGCCACCAAGATATCGCAGCCGCTTCGCAATGCGCTGATTTGAGGATTGATGCTCACCCCGCCGAACACCTGGTAAGTGCGCAGTTGCATATATTTGCCATAGTCGCGAGAGCTTTGCGCCACTTGCGCCGCAAGTTCGCGGGTTGGCGTGAGCACGAGCGCGCGGGGCGCTCGGCTGCTGCCGTTCATCTGATCGGCGGCGAGGCGCTGCAGGATGGGCAGGACGAAGCCGGCCGTCTTGCCGGTTCCGGTTTGGGCGCCGGCGAGCACATCGCGGCCGGCAAGCACCGCGGGGATGGCTTGAATCTGAATGGGAGAAGGCGAATCGTAGCCCTTATCGGCGACAGCACGCAGCAATTCGGGCAATAGCCCGAGATCGGAAAATGACATTAGAAATCCTTAGATTGGTGGACTCGCACGACAGAAGCAATTGCTTCGGCAGCGGTCAGCAGCGAGGGGGTAAATTAAGCGAAGTCGTCGAGGACGGACCGCGAGCTTCAGGTGGCACTGACCGAGCACCGACCCTTTAAGCTGCGCGCACTGTACAGGATGGCAGCTGCGGCGTCCAGGAAGGGCCTGCGACGGCAGGTTTGTCGACCGCGTGGGCCTCAGGAGGGCTGAAAATCGGCGGCACGCTAGCGGTTGTGCAAGCGCTAGCGGTTGCGTGCAAGTTTCGTGGTCGCCGTATTCTCGTCCATGGCCTCGGCGACCTTCGATTTGGGCAATACGGTACGGGGATTAACCGCCGTATCGCCGTCGCGGATCTCGAAATGCACGTGGGGTCCGGTTGAGTGTCCGGTACTTCCCAGCAATGCGATCAGGGCGCCCTGCGCTACCTGCTCGCCTTGTTTGACCTTAAGTTCACTGTTGTGCGCATAGAGCGAACTGGTTTTCCGGTCATGCCGCAAGATGACCACATTGCCGTAGCCGCGCAGACCGTCGCCGGCGTAAATGACTTCACCGGCTGCGATGGCGTAAACCGGTTCGCCGGCGTCCGCGGCCATATCCATCCCCTTGTGCATTTTGCCCCAGCGGTCGCCATACTCTGAACTCACGATGTAGGCATCCAGGGGCCACCGCAGCGAACCGGCATATTGTTCGGGCACCGTGGTGAGCGGCGCAGGCGCGGCGTGCTTTTTCGGCGGCGCCTGAGTACCGGCGGGCGGCGCCACGGGCGTCTTCGCAATGCCTGATTTATGCAATATTCCGAGCACAGCGATTTCACTGTGTTCTCCAGCATCCTGAAACGTCTTCAGCACATCCTTCTCGGCGAGATATTTTTGCATCCGCGAATATGCCTTCGCGGCAGTCGTCGATGTCACCTCGACCGCTTTGGTGGAAACCACTTTGCTTTTTTGGTACCACTCTTGATCGCCGAATTTCTGATCGACCGTCGCGCACCCCGCAAAGAAGTTGGCGCTCAAAACCGCAGCGAGGGCAGCGAGGCGCGTGCGGCCCATTGCGGATCTGCCATGCGATTGGGTGAGTCGATTCATTTGCTTGAGTTGCGCAAAGCTTATCACGCGAAAATTGTGCTGCCAAAGCACAACGACGGCGCTACGCTATGTTATATGGGAACCCCACGAAGTTTGGATGCCACGCCCGCGTCCACGGCGTTCGGCAAGCTCGTGAACGCGGCGATTCAGATGGATGGCATCAGCCTGGCGGCCATGCTCGCTATATTCATAGGCTGGTTTTTCGTCGACACTCTGGTCGTTACCTTGGGCTCGCTGCATCGCGGCGTGCGATTCTTTGACATATCCGCTGCTATCGCCGACCCCACGCGCATATTTTTCGGGGTCGATGACTCCCTGCAACGAGTTTTCTTCGCCTTGATCTGTTTGATTTGCCTACTGGCCCCGCTCTGGCCTCATTGGCGCAGGTCTCGTTTGGCGTGGGCATCGTATCTAGCGCCGCTCGCCCTTATGTTGCTGTGCGGAACATTGCTCTATGCCAAGACGTCGAGCGAATTTTTCCCTGCGCACGGCGCCGCCTCCCCGGCCAGCGGCGTCATTCGATTCGCCAATGATCTCATCAATCATGCCAGCGGGTTGGTATCCAGGCATATCTCGATCGGCGTAGGCGGCTATTTGGCATTCGCCGGCAGCGTCGCCTTGGCAGCGCTGGGACTACGACGTCTCAGCCGCGCATAGGACGCTGCAGCCGTTGCCCTCATTCATGAGGGTTGACGGGCTTGAGCTTTCCGTTCGATCCTGCGGGCGTGCAAGATGGCCTCGGTGTACCCGTTGGGTTGTTCGCGGCCCTTGAACACCAAATCGCATGCGGCCTTGAATGCGACATTATTTTCAGGATCCTCGCCGAGCCGGCGATATCCAGGATCGGATGCGTTCTGCCGATCAACGACCGCCGACATGCGCCGCAGGGCGTGCATTACTTGTTCCGGTGTGCAAATGCCGTGATGCAACCAGTTGGCGACATGTTGGCTGGAGATTCGCAGCGTCGCGCGATCTTCCATCAACGCAACGTTGTAATAATCGAGTACCTTCGAGCAACCGACTCCGGAATCGATCCAGCGCACGACATAACCCAGGATGCTCTGCGCGTTATTGTTGAGCTCTTCCTCAATGTCAGCGGCGCTCCATCTCCGGTCCGCAGCGAGAGGCGGCGTCAAAATGTCATCGAGCGAAGCGCGTGTCCTATCCGCAATTTGCGTTTGCACCCGCGCAACGTCCACTTTGTGATAGTGCAAAGCGTGCAGAGTCGCGGCGGTCGGGGAGGGGACCCACGCCGTGTTGGCTCCGGCTTGCAGCTGCGCAATCTTGGTCTTGAGCATATCGGCCATGAGGTCCGGCATCGCCCACATGCCTTTGCCGATTTGCGCCTTGCCGCGCAGGCCGCAAGCGAGTCCTATATCGACGTTTTGCCGCTCATAGGCGTCAAGCCATACCGCTCTCTTGAGTTCGCTCTTGCGCAGCACCGCCGCCGCCTCCATCGAGGTGTGGATTTCATCGCCCGTGCGATCCAGGAACCCTGTATTGATGAATACCACCCGGTGCCGCGCAGCACGGATGCATTCCGCCAGATTGACGCTGGTGCGCCGTTCCTCGTCCATGATCCCCATCTTCAGTGTGTTTCGGGCCAGGCCCAAAAGATTCTCGACGGCGCCGAACAACTCATCGGCGAAGGCGGCCTCTTCGGACCCGTGCATTTTCGGCTTGACGATGTAGATCGAACCGGTGCGCGAGTTGCGCTGCGTGCCGGTGCCGCGCAAGTCGTGCAGTGCGATGAGCGCGGACGCCGCCGCGTCGATGAAAGTCTCCGGCACGGGATTGCCGTCCATGGTCACCGCGTCGGACATCATGTGGTGGCCGACGTTGCGCACCAGCATCAGACTGCGGCCCGGCAGCTCCAGATTCTGGCCGTTCGGCGTGCGGTACCGCCGATCCGGGCTTAGACGGCGTAGCACGGATTTGCCGTCTTTTTCGACCCGGGCCTGCAGGCTGCCGTTCATGAGTCCCAGCCAGTTTCGATACACTTGAACTTTGTCGTCCGCATCCACCGCCGCGATAGAATCCTCGCAGTCTTGAATCGTGGTGATCGCGGATTCCAGCAGCACATCGCTGATGCCTGCCGGATCATCGCGGCCGATGAAGTGCCGGCGATCGGCGTGAAGTTCCACGTGCAGTCCATGGTGGACCAGGAGAAGCACGCTGGGATCGCTGCGCTCCCCTTGAAAGCCGCGGAAAGCTGCGGGATCGTTGAGTCGCGTGACGCCGCCGTTTTTCAATTGAATGTCGAGTCCCTGCGCAGAACAGCGGTAGGCGACGGCATCGTGATGCGAGCCTTCGGCAAGCGCAAAATGCTCGTTCAAGAAATCGCGCGCAAACGCGATGACTTTTGCGCCCCGCTGTGGATTGTAAGTGCCGGTCCGCGGCGCGCCGTCTTCCGGAATGACGTCGCTGCCGTACAGGGCGTCGTAGAGGCTGCCCCAGCGTGCATTCGCCGCATTGAGGGCATAGCGGGCGTTGCTCACGGGCACCACCAATTGCGGGCCGGCGATATGCGCGATCTCCGGGTCGACGCCGGCGGTGTCGATTAGAAACGCATCCTTCTCGGGTACCAGGTAGCCGATCTCGAGCAGATAAGCCTTATACCGCGCGTGATCGAAGCCGGCGCCTGGATGTTCGCGATGCCAAGAATCAATTTTTGACTGAAGCTGGTCTCGCCGAAGCAGCAACGCAGCATTCCTTGGGGCAAGGTTGCGAACGAGGGCTGCAAATCCGGTCCAAAAGGTCCTCTCTTGAACGCCGGTGCCCGGCATGACCTCGTTGCCGATGAAGTCATATAAGACCTGATCGATTCGAATGCCATTGACGCTGACATGCGCTCGCATCTTCATATTCCTCCTCGTATGGACGCTACGTGAGTTATCGATCCGAATCATCTACTATATCGGCACTGATGTCGCCTCGGCGGCATGCGCGTGCGAGCCGGATAAACACTCATAGGGGATACACGCGTTTCGCGCGGTCATTACAGCATGAGTTTGTTGCTTCGAATCAACTTGGCGCTCGGCGCGGTGCTGGTAATCGCGGCATTGATCGCGGGATACACTTGCCGCAACATACTCGAAGCCAACGCACAGCGAGAAGTATTCGTAGAGGCCGGGCTGATGATGGATAGCGCGTGGGCCATTCGCGACTACACTGCGAACGAGATCTTGCCGTTGCTCAGCCGGCAGATTCAGAATGAGTTTCCGCCGCAGAGCGTGCCTTTCTATGCGGCGACCCAGAACTTCTTACGGCTTCGCGAACGGCACCCCGATTATACGTACAAAGAGGCGACCCTCAACCCGATGAATCCACGCGATCGAGCTGCGGATTGGGAGGGGGACATCATTCAACGCTTCAGGAATGATGCACGTGCTCAGGAAATGGTCGGAGAGCGCGATACACCGATGGGCAAATCGCTCTACCTGGCGCGACCCATCCGCAACGAGGCGGGGTGCGCAGCCTGTCACAGCAATCCATCGATTGCGCCGCAAACCCTTACCGCTCGTTACGGCCGTGATAACGGCTTTGGCTGGCAGCCCAATGAGATCGTGGGCGCCCAGGTAGTTTCAGTGCCCTTTGCAAGTGCGACGGCGAATGCCGACCGGGCGTTTCGCGCCTTCTTGGTTTCACTGATTGCCGTATTCGTCTCGGTGTTTCTGGTGGTCGATGGAGTGCTGTACTTTTTGGTGGTGCGGCCGGTGCGGCAGATCGCTCGGGTCGCGGATCGATTGAGCGTCGGAGATATGTCGGCGGAAGAGTTTCCACGCCAGGGCGCGAACGAGATCGCCTCCGTGACCCGTTCGTTCAATCGCATGCGCAAGAGTCTCGAAAAGGCTCTGCGGTTGCTCGAGCAATAGCGCATGACGCACCAGGTATTCGTGAGCTACTCCCAACCTGACCGCGACTGTGCGTTCGAAATATTGGAGCGACTGGAGGGGGAGGGCATCAAGTGCTGGATTGCACCGCGCGATATTACGCCGTCGGCGGATTGGGCGGCGGCAATCATGGATGCGATATCTTCAGCTCAAACCATGGTATTGGTGTTCTCCGCTGCCAGCAATCGATCGCAGCAGGTGCGCCGTGAAGTGGAAAGAGCGGTTCACAGGGAGTTGAGCGTCTTGCCGTTCCGCATCGAGGATGTGCTGCCGTCGAAGAGCCTGGAATTTTTCTTGAGCACCCAGCATTGGATGGATGCGTTTCCGCCGCCGCGCGAGCCATACTACCTGCGGCTGGCGGCTTATCTCAAGGCGCAGTCGATTGCCGCGCCGGCAGCTCTTGACTCGCGTCCGGTGAATACGGCCGGTGCGAGGTCCCGACACGTTGATGATGCCGAGTTGCAGCGAATCGAGCGCTTGCTGGCCGGCTACATCGGTCCGGTCGCCAAATACTTGGTCAGGACAGCGGCCGCGCGTGCCGCCGATGTCGAGGATCTCGTCCACCGTCTGGCGACGGACCTGGAATCCGAAGCGGAGCGCCGCGAGTTTACCCAACAATGCCGCCGCTATTTGGGCTCCACGTAGATCGCAAGCCCTACGAGCGCTCCTCCTCCCGTAGCACTTGGCTCAGCCTCGGGTGTGCATCTCGAACGCTTAAGAAACCTTCAGGAGATAGTGGCGCAATCTATTCGTGTCAATTGGTGCGACCGAGCCAGCGCGCTCGGCGCACGCGCGAAATATTGTCATCGATTCGCCGTTGCCACTGTGTATTCATTACGGACGCTCCGGCGGCAGCCGCTGAAAGGGCGTAGGCCGACGTTGCTCGGGCCGATTGGCTGGTCATTTCGCTGAAGGCCACGAATATGTCCGTGCGATTGGACAAATCGGCGGTGTTTGTCTTGGCGAAGAACGGCAGGAACGTTGTGCCCATGCTCCCCAGGGATTGGTAGTCTCCGAGAAACAGTCCGCCGTCCTGCGGCGCAATATCCAAATCGAAAGGTCCGGTGACGTGCGATTCGGTCCATTTTGCAGCGTCGGTCGAGGTGACGATCCAGTAATCCGTCAGCAGGGTCCGAGCATCGGAGGTGTTGTTTCGAAAGTCATAGTAAGTGACGCCAATGACACCGTCGTTGCGCACATGCACGATGGGAACGAATGCTTGCGTATCGGTCGCGGCATTGATTTGAACCGGTGCCGTCCAATTGAGCCCCCCGTCCGTCGACCGCGACATGGCCACGCCGTCGCGAAGTCCTCCCGAGAAGCGGGCATCTTGCCAGACCACGAACGTGACGCCTGCAGCGTCGACCGTCACGGAGCACAGATCCGCGGCGTCCCGAATCGTAAGCCTGGTATTGGGATCATACGCGCCGATCGACAGCTCGTCGGCAATCTGAACGGGAGCACTCCACGTAACGCCGTGATCAGTAGAACGGAGTGCGCGCAGCGACGCATTTTGGGCGGCTCCGGTCGGACTATCGATCTCGGTAAAAACGTTCTCCAGCGTACCGCCCGGAAGCACCACGATGATGTTGCCGAGGGTCTGATTGCTCGGGCCTGGATCGTAGATCACTCGTGCCGCTTCCCAGGTGGTACCGCCATCGGTGCTGCGAACGAGCGTGGATGTCGAATGGTTCGCGGCGCTGACTCGATCCCACACCGCGTATACGAGGCTCGCGTCGGTGGGATCGGCGGTAATCGAGCCCTTATCGTTGAAGAATTGCGCTCCGTCCGCAATCAGTGTTTGTGGAGCAGACCAGGAATTGCCAGCGTCGGCCGATCGTGCGACGCGCATTGCACTGGATGAGCCGGGAGCGAGCGTTTCGCCGCTAAAGACGAGTGCCAGTGCGTAGGCGATCCCTGCCGGCGAGAAGGTTACCCAAGGATCCGATGCGCGTTCGAAGTCCCCGCCGTTCGCGAGATCTCCGCCCGTGCAGCGCGAGAAGGGCACCGTCGACGCCGTCCATGTATGCCCGCCGTCCGAAGAGACGCCAATCAGGACACCGCGCGCTCCGCCATTTGACCACCGGTCTTGTTGCCAGGCACCTACCAAATTCTGCGGAGTCACGGGGTTTACCGCGAGCGAGGGTTCCACCTCGGCATTGGCGTACAGCACGCCGTTTGCAGGCACGCCGTCGCAGTTTGCCGCAAAAGGCGATGCGGCCGAAGTTCGCGCAACGACGTCACTGGAAGGCGACGGGGTGGCGGGGATAGGAGCGGCCGCGCTACCTCCGCCTCCGCCGCACGCCGTTGCGAGAAATACACTGCTTGCCGCAATAACGGCTGCGGGCGCGGAACGGAGACAACGATGATGTAGAAACCGCACGCCTCGATTTTCGCACGGAAACAGATGCTCCGCGTCGCCGGTTTCTGCACGCCGCATCGCGGGCTGTCATCCCGGCGTCAGGCCGCGGCGGTCAGACGTCCCTCCCGAAAATCGGCGAGCGCTTGCTCGATTTCCTCGCGCGTGTTCATCACGAACGGCCCGTACTGCACCACCGGTTCGCGCAGCGGTATCGCCGCGAGCAGCAGGAAGCGAACGCCCTCGCCTCCGGCCTGTACGCGCACGTTGTCGCCATCCGACAACACGCCCGCCGCGCGATGGGGCAACGGCTGCGCCGCGTTGGCGGCACCGATCTGGGCGTTGCCCTCATAGTTGTACAGGAAGGCGCTGTGACCCCTCGTTACCGGCGCGTGAAATTCCGCTCCCGCCGGCAATCGCACGTCGAGGTACATCGGATCCGTGCTGAGATTGACGCTGTCCCCGTTGACCGGGCCTCTGGTGACGGTTCCGTCCAAGTCGAGCTTGCCGGCAATCACCTTAACTTCGCCGCCGCGGGGCAGTTTCACTAACGGGATCGCGCCGGCGGGAATGTCCCTGTAGGCGGCCGCCTTCATTTTTTCCTTCGACGGGAGGTTGAGCCACAACTGGAAGCCGCGCATGCGCCCTTCGCTCTGTTGCGGCATCTCGGAATGAATGATGCCGCGTGCCGCCGTCATCCACTGCACATCGCCGGGACCGAGGTCGCCGCGATTACCAAGATGATCTTCATGCCGCATGTGGCCGTCGAGCATGTATGTGACGGTTTCGAAGCCGCGATGCGGGTGCGAAGGGAAGCCCGCCATGTAATCGTCCGGGTTATCGGAATAGAATTCATCGAGCATCAAGAACGGATCCACATGCAGCCCGCGCTGACCGCCGAGGCTGCGACGCAGCTTGACGCCGGCGCCGTCGGAAGCCGGCATCGACTGGATGATATTTGCGAGAGTGCGAGTGCTCATTGAAGTCTCCTGATGTCATCACGCCGAGCTGTCGGTGAAGCATGGTTATCGATGGTAGAGGTCAGGCGGCAAGCCGTGCAATCTCGGCGGAGGTCTTTGCCAATCCCGCATCCTTACTCTGGGGACTGATATTGAGGCCTTCAGCGTAGACGAACTCGACCTCCGCGATGCCGATGAAGCGCAGGAAGTCGCGGACATAGCTGGTCTGCGTGTCCATCGGCGTACCGGCGTAGAGGCCGCCGCGGGCCGCGAACACGTACGCCTTCTTGCCGGTAAGCAGACCCACCGGACCCTTCTCGGTGTATTTGAAGGTCACGCCCGCCCGGGCGACGTGGTCGAAGTAGGCCTTCAGTTGAGACGGCACGCCGAAGTTGTACATCGGCAAGCCGAACACAATCACATCGGCCTGCTGCAGTTCGCGGATCAGCACATCGGAGTAAGCCACCACCGCATGCTGCTCAAAATTACGCTCTTCCGGCTTCGTGATGAAGGCTCCAAAGCGCTCGGCATTGAGATGCGGCACGGGATCAGCCGCCGCGACGTCGCGCCTCACGACCCTCGCGTCGGGATGACGCGCTTGGAAGGCGGCGACGAACTGGTCGGCAAGCTGGCTCGATTGCCCGCTACTGTGGTTGATGCTGGCATTGATTTGCAGCAAGTTGAACATGGCGAATCCTCCTTTTAATCGGGGTGAGAACGGGTCCTTGCGCGTATTTGACTATTGATTCATTAGATAAAAAAGCACAAGATTTAGGGCTTATCTATCTATTGATTGGATTAATGATGGGTCATCCGCGGATTTCACTGGAGCAGTGGCGCGCGCTGCTGGCGGTCGTTGACGCCGGCGGCTACGCGCAGGCTGCAAGTGCGCTGCACAAGAGTCAGTCGGCGGTGACGTACGCCGTGCAGAAGATGGAACAACTGCTCCGCGTCAAGGTGTTCGAAGTCATCGGCCGAAAGGCGCATCTGACCCCCACGGGCGAGGTGTTGTACCGCCGCGCCAAAGCGCTGCTGGATGAAGCCGGTGCTCTGGAGGGGGCGGCCGGAAGGCTCGCGGCGGGCTGGGAGCCGGAGCTGCGGCTGGCGGTGGAGATTATCTTTCCGACGTGGCTGCTGCTCCAATGTTTTGCGCGCTTCGGCGAAGAGCGCCCCCAGACGCGTATCGAGCTGTATGAGAGCGTGCTGAGCGGCACCGAGGAGGCCCTGCTACAGCGCAAAGTCGATCTGGCGATCTGCTCGCAGATACCGGCGGGTTTCGTCGGCGATTCGCTGATGCGGTTGCGTTTCCTCGCGCTGGCGCACCCAGAACATCCGTTGCATCAACTCCGGCGCGAGCTGACACTGCAGGATCTACGCAGCCACCGCCACTTAGTGATCCGCGACACCGGGAGCCAGCGACGCAGCGGCAGCTGGCTTGGCGCCGAGCAAACCTGGACGGTGAGCCATAAGGCCACTTCCATCCGTGCCGCAGTCATGGGTTTGGGCTTCGCCTGGTTCCCGGAAGAGATGGTGCGCGGCGAACTGGAGCGCGGCGAACTCAAACCGCTGCCGCTGCGGGAGGGCGGCGAACGCTGGGGTGATCTTTACCTGGTGTTCGCCGACCGCGACTACGCAGGCCCCGGTGCGCTGCGGTTGGCGCAGATCATCCGCGACGGAGCGCAGACATGTCGAACCTTGGAGGCCGAGCCCGCCGCCCCGCTGCGCGGAGCGCGCTGATCCCGCGGCGTAGGCAAAGGTGCCTACGCTTCGGCGCCGATCTCGCGGAGCCGCGCGATTTCAACGCTTGGCGGCGCACCAAATAGACGCCGATATTCGCGGCTGAACTGCGACGGGCTTTCGTAGCCGACACGATGCGCGGCCGTTGCGCATTCGAAGCTGCGCAGCCCCGTCGGCGCCTTCCTCGGCATCAATGAAACTCCGGAGTACGTGCGTGCGGCCTGCGACGCGAGTCTCCACCGGCTCGGCGTCGACCACATCGATCTTTACTACCAGCACCGCGTCGATCCGAACGTTGCGATAGAGGAGACCGTCGGCGCAATGGGCGAGCTGGTCAGGGCGGGCAAGGTGCGCTATCTGGGTTTGTCGGAAGCCTCCGCCAACACGATCCATCGTGCTAGTCGCTGGGAGCGCGGCGCAAGGTGTACACTCGTGTCGAATCGAGGCTAGTCACGTGAAGGAGGGCTGTGATGAAAGAGCAGATCTACCCGCCCAAACGCCCCAACATGGCGCACTTCGATCCCCCAAAGAAGGCGAAACGGGCAGCGGAACCGCGAGCTGAACTGACAACGGCGTCGATGGATAAACTCCAACGGGACGCGAAGCGAAAGCGCCTCGACCTGGGTAAACCCTAAGCCGTAAACCGTCTCGGCGCCGCAGCAGTGGCCGGGACGCTCCCGCGCAGCGCAAGGGGCAAGAACAATGAAAACGCTAGCACTGCTTGCATTGACGATCGGGACGGTACAGGTATAGCCCAACAGTGCAGGCAGCGTTTTATTGCAGACAGGGGCCGGCGAACGAGGTAATCCAGTACGGCGAACAGCCGCTGCCGGAACCCGCTGCGGGTGACGTGCGCGTGCGTCTCCGCGCATCCGGCGCAAATCCGTCCGATTGGAAAGCGCGCAAGGGCGGTTTCGGCCGACCGCTGATAGCGCCGCTCATCATTCCGCACAGTGACGGCGCGGGCGATATCGACGCAGTGGGCGAAGGCGTGCCCGCAAGCCGGATTGGTGAGCGCGTCTGGATCTGGAACGGCCAATGGAAGCGCCCTTTCGGCACTGCGGCTCAGTACATCTCACTGCCGTCATTCCAGGCGGTAGCCTTACCTGCGAACCTTGGCTATCCGGAGGGCGCTTGTCTCGGCATACCTGCTCTGACCGCCATGCATGCGGTGCGTCTCGCTGAAGCCCGGCGTGGCATGAACATCCTGGTCGTCGGCGGTGCCGGTGCGGTAGCGCATTATGCGATCCAGATGGCGAAGGCACGCGGCGCCACGGTGTTGACGACCGTGAGCAATGCCGCCAAAGAGGCGCATGCCCGCAATGCCGGTGCCGATCACATCATCAACTATCGCACGGAAGACGTTGGCTCGCGGGTTAAGGCAATTACCGCCAATGCCGGCGTGGATGGGGTAATAGAAATGGATTTTTCAGGAAACGCTGCCGCCTATCCGCAGATTCTCAAGCCGCGCTCCAACGTGATCGTTTACGGTATGTCGAAGAGCGAGACGGCATTGCCCAGTCTGTGGCTGATGCAGAATTCCATCACGCTTAGGTTTTTCTTGATCTATGAGATTACGCAAGAAGAGCGTGACGCAGCGCTGAGCGAATTGACAGGGCTACTGAAGGCGGCAAATCTCAAGCATTCAATTGGTTTGCGGTTACCGCTGCGCGAAACGGCGAGCGCCCACGATCGGATCGAGCAGGGCTCGGTGGTGGGGAACGTAGTGCTGGACATCCCTTGAGCGGTCGAGTTCGCCCCGGGACAACGACCGATCGTTCGGCTATTTTCGCATGGCATTCGTACAGGAGCGGATAAATGAATCAACGTGTAGCGATGGTAACGGGCGGCGGCCGGGGGATCGGGCGTGAGGCGGCGCTGCTGCTGTCGGCAGCGGGAGCGCGAGTGATGGTCGTATCGCGCAGCGCGGACGAACTGGCGGCCGTGGGTCTTGAGTATGTCGCGGCCGACCTCGGAACCGCCGAGGGCTGCGCCCTCGCGGTTGCCGAGACCGAGCGACGACTGGGGCCTATCGACCTGCTGGTCGTGAACCACGGCATCGGCTCGGCCCACGAACGCCTGGTGTGGGAGCAGGATCCCGAGGTGTGGCGCGAGACGATGCGCATCAACCTCGATGGTCCGTTCGAACTTGCGCGGCTGACGGTCGGCGGGATGTGCAAGCGCGGCTTCGGCCGGCTCGTATTCACAAGTTCCACTGCCGGCGAAAAAGCGGAACGCTCCGGCAGCGCCTATACCGCTTCAAAGCATGGGGTTATCGGACTTGCACGCGCGGTGGCCCAGGATGCCGGGCCGTTCGGAGTCACCTCCAACGCAGTACTGCCGGGATGGGTGCGAACGGCAATGGCCGAGCGCTCGGCGAAGACCGAAGCCGAGCGACGCGGCATCAGCGTCGAGAAAGTGTGGGAAGAGCGCGCAGCGATCTACCCGCAGAAGCGAGTCCTGGAGCCGCGTGAAGTCGCCCAGGTGATTGCGTTCCTCTGCAGCGATGCTGCCGGGGGCGTGAACGGGGAGGCGATCACCGTGGCTCTCGGCGGCATCTGGTAGGCAGTACAATCTCCGCGTGAGTCCTGTCAACGCATGCGCGGCCGGCATGCGCGGCCGTCAAGGCGCTTTAGTGAGGAGTCCTTGTTCAACCAGCACCGGTCGACGCCGGTGGTGAGTTGCCTGCTCGTAGGCATACGCGTATCCAATGAGGTCGCCATCGAGCCAGGGCCGGGTCGAGATCTCGAGCCCGAAGGGCAGCCCGCTGGGGTAGATTCCGCCGACGACGACGATGGCCGGCACACCCAGCATGTTGACCCAGCTCGTGTCGGAATGCGGCCCCTCGCTCACACGTCCGTTCTGGGGCAGCGTCTCGTCGATCGGCGGCATCTGGATTGCGGGATAGACGTAGCCGTCGAGATGCAGCCGGTCCATGGTCTCGAGGTACAGGTCCATCAATCGCTTGCGCGGTCCGAAAAAATTCGCCTCTGCCTCGGGATCAGTCTCGATGGCTCGTTGCGTGATCGTCACGTCGCCGAACTGAGAATTCAGAGTCTCGGTCCCGATGATGGGTTGCCCCAGGGGCTGGCCGACAACCGTGTCGTATTCCGAGGCAGAGTGGTATTGCGCGGGCCCGAATGTCTTTAGAAACCGGTCTGTGCCCTCTTTCACGTAAGGATACGTCGCGACGCGGCTCGCGATGTTGGCGAATCGGTCAGGAAGTATCGAATCGTCCATCATGACGATCGCGCCGGCGCCGCGAAGCTCCTCGACGGCCTTCAGAAACGCGATGCGCGTCGCGGGATCCAGTGCATTGGTTTGGTCGGCGGCCTGCTTCGCAGCGAGCACGTCCGGCACCACCGCCGGCACACCGTGGAACGGCGGTCCGACCCCGTCAAGGATGAACGCGGGGACGCCGAAACGCTTTCCCTTCAGCGCATCGGCCTTCAGATACCGCGCATACGGACCCGGCTGCGCCCTCTCCGAGGACTCACCCGTCGGGGGGTCGAGCGGATCGGGTCCGGCCATGACGGACAGCGCGATCGCGGCATCGGTCACGTTGCGTGCGATTGGACCCGTGTTGTCGAGAAGCCAATCGAGCGGCGCGATGCCGGCAGTGCTGACCAGTCCTCGCGTTGGGAATATACCAACGACCCCGCTCGTCGCGGAGGGCATCCGGATCGAATTACCCGTATCCGTGCCGCTGCCCAGCACCGCCATATTCGAGGTCACCGCCGTGACCGTGCCACCCGACGAACCGCCGGGCGAAAATCGTACGTCGTACGCATTGCCGGTGCGGCCAAACGAACTGCTGCGATTCGTGTCCGAGTTGGCGAAGTCCGGCATGTTCGTATGTCCGATCAGGATGGCCCCGGCCGCGCGCAGCTTCGAGACCACCGTCGCATCACGCGGCGCGACGAGTTCGTGGCCGGGAATGGTGTAGCCGTCCCAACCGTCGGTCGTGACCTGACCTTCGATGCTGGTATTGGCCTTGATCACGATTGGCACCCCCCAGAGCGGGCCACGCGCGCCGCCGCGCGCCGCCGCGGCGTCCTCGCGGGCCGCTGCCTCGAGTGCCTGTCTTTCAAGCACTTGCTCGACCGCGCGGTAAATTCCGTCGTATCTGCGAATCCGTGCGAGGTGCCATTGGACCACCTGGGTGACCGTGTACTTGTGCTCGGAGTAAAAGCGCTCCAGTGCCGGTACGGTTACCTCGATGAGGTCGCGGTCCATGGTCTCGGCCTCGGGCGCTTTCGGCGCAGCGACGGTGAAGGCAGCGAGCCCGAGCGAAAGACAGCCGAGGACGGCGGGGAGCGGAGCGCAGCGTTTGCACATATCAAAGGTTCCATTGCAAGCGTGACGCGCACTCGCGCGTCGGATCGGTGCGCGCTAAAACTCGCTTAACCACGGTTAAGCATTTCTGAATCGGGTGTGCGGCTCAAATCGCGAGCTAAGCGCTCAGTTCGCGAGCTAAGCGCTCAGTCGCGGTCCCAATGCGGATTCCATTTGTGACCATAGTACTGGTAGTGGCACACATCCCCATCGGAGTCGCACACCCAATGCCCGCGACGTCGATAATAGTGAGTGGTATGGTATTTCGACTGACGCCAACATACGTCGCCGTCTCGGTCGCACGTCATACGAACACAGTGATGGCCATACACATCACAGCGTTCAAAGGTGCGCGCGGCGGCGGTGGTTGGATAGAGGAGCGCAGAAGCCAAGCAGACAACGACGGCGAGCATCACGGCTTTGGAAGCTATTAACATGTTCGATCTCCAGTTCATTCTTTTTCGCCTCGACCTCATCACGGCGGGAAATCCGACCGGTAGCGTGAGACTTTCCCGCTTATGCGGTGTTTATCTTAAGTCGTAGCGACGTGTCTATAGGATAAAGCCGCGATCCGCGGCCCGCGCACTTCGGTATCATTCTTCCATGACACACGATTATCTGGGCAACCCGGTGAGCTGCACGCATGAGGGGACGCTGCACGCCATCGACGAGTTCATCGAGGGCTATCTGGCGTACGAGAGGCGGGCGGAGGATATCGTGGCGGCGGCCGATGCGGATTCGGAGTGTTGCCTGGCCAACGTCTACGCCGGTTTGCTATGGATGTTCCTGGAGGCTCCGGATGGGGCATTGCACGCCGCCAAGTATCTCGCGGCGGCCGAACGGTCCTCGCCCTCCGCCACGCTGCGCGAGCAGCTGAATACAGCGCTGCTGCGCGCATGGGTGGGCGACGACTTGCCCGAGAGCTTGCGTCTGTGCGAGCTCGTATCGGACGAATTTCCGCGCGACCTCGTGATCGTCAAGACCTACCAGTACTTCGAGTTCAATCGCGGCAACTCACCGGCCATGTTGCGCGCCGCCATGAAGGTCCTCCCACGCAACCGCGATGTGGCTTACGTGCACGGCATGGCAGCGTTCGCGTACGAACAATGCCATCTGCTCGACCAGGCGGAAGCGGCGGCTCGCATGGCGCTCGATTTGCGGCGCAAGGAACCGTGGGCGCAGCACGCGCTTGCGCACGTCATGCTGACGCGGGGCCGCATTGATGCGGGCGCCCGGTTTCTCGAGGGCATGCAGGATACCTGGACGGGGCTAAATTCCTTCATGAGCACTCACCTTTGGTGGCATCTGGCGCTGTTCTATATCAGCCAGGGTCGTCATGCGCGGGTGCTGGAGATCTATGATCGCCATTGTTGGGGCATTGCCAAGAATTACTCTCAGGATCAGATCGGCGCGGTGTCCCTGCTGGCGCGCATGGAGATCGCCGGTATCGATGTCGGCGAACGCTGGCAGGACCTCGGCGATCATCTCGTGGCCCGCGCCCACGACACGGTGCTGCCGTTTTTGACAATGCAGTATCTGTACGGCTTGGCGAAGGCAGGACGCGTGCAGGCGGAGGCACTGCTCGAATCGGTTCGGCACGCATCGCGCAACGCGCCGTCCTTCACGCAGGGGGTGTGGCGGGACGTGGTGGTGCCGGCCTGCGAAGGACTGCACGCCTATGCGCGGGGCGACTTCGATGCCGCCTGGCGGCAGTTGAGCCTCGCGATGCCGCGCATGCAGGAGACCGGCGGCAGTCATGCACAGCGGGACCTGTTCGAACAGATAGTGCTCGAAGCGGCGATCAAGAGCGGACGGTCCATCCTCGCGCAACAGATGCTCGAGCTGCGGCGCCAGTACGACGCGGAAGGGGTGCCGCTCAACTCGGCGCTCGCGCGGGTCTATGAGGACCTGCAACTGCCCAGCCTCGCCCTGCAGGCGCGGCAGCGCGCCGCCCTGACCCGGTCACGACATCCTCATTGAGAAAGCCATCTTCAGCGATATTTCGGAAAGGTTGTACGTGTCGATCGACGACATGGTGACTGCCGCGAAAGTGATGGGACTTGGCGCGTGACACCGCAAGCACCGCGGCCGCCATCGCCACGCTCGCGGCGCGGCAGCGGCTAGGGCCGTCTTAGAGCGATGTCGCCACGTGAGTGATAGACCGCGCGGGCGATGGCTCGGGCCATGCAATCGGCGGCGGCCGATCCGATTGTTCCGACGTCCGCTCCTCGCTGCAAACCCTCTGACGGCACGCCGGAGCCGCTCGCCACCGCAAAAATGGTGTCGCCATCGAAGGGTGTGTGTGCGGGCCGGACCGCACGCGCGATGCCGTCATGCGCCATCATCGCGACGCGCTTGCATTCCGCTGGGGTCAAGCTCGCACTGCATGCGACCACTCCGAGCGTGGTATTCGCTCCGGGCTGTCGCCGTCCGAGCGCGAGCAACCGGCTATCCCCGGGTGCAGGATCGCTCAAGTCCATTTTCGCAGCCGGCGGTGGGCCACCGCCGAATTCATTGTCGATCTCGAACGCCCAGGCCCAATAGGTTTTGCCGTCCGGCATGAGCGCCGATCCGATCGAATTCACCGCGACCAGTGCAGCGACGATCAGCCCGTTGCCTAAATCGATGGACGCCGAGCCGATACCGCCGTTGAGGAGGCCGGCCTTGGCGCCGCGGCCGGCTCCGACCGATCCCAACGAGAAGTCCGGAGCAGCGGCCTGAAGTGCCTTGATGCCGAGATGGCGATAGGGCGGCTCGAGACCCCAGGCCTTGTCGCCGCCGTTGCCCAGATCGTGAAGCACTGCCGCGGGAACGATGGGAATGGCCAACGAGCCCGGACGTAGGTGCAACCCCACGTCGCGCATCGACAGCGCGGCCGCGACGCCGTCGGCGGCGGCCAGCCCAAACACAGAGCCGCCGGCGAGGACCAGCGCATGCACGCGTCCGAGGAGATTTTCGGGCGAAAGCGCTTCCGTCTCGCGAGTGCCTGGACCACCGCCGCGAACGTCGACACCGGCCGCCCAGTCTCCGGCGCACAGCAGCACGGATACACCGGAATTGACCCGCTCGTCGGTCGCATGTCCCACCGCCAAGCCGGGGACATCCGTAATGAGATTTCGAGGTCCGGGCCCCAACACGGGTTATCCGAGAGGCTGAATGAGCGGCATGATTCGTGTCATGGGCGCCCGGTCGTGACTGCCACGCAGCAGCCTAACCGTCTGCCCACGACCAGCCGGTGATGCGCCAGCCAGACGTGCCCTTCTGGAGCGACATCGTGATGGTTGACGTCTCCTTAACGGGCGCCCCCTTCTTGTTGTACGAGATACCGCCAGGGACAACCACATAAGCGTGGTCAGATGTGACGTCAATGTGGTGAGGCTTGCCCAGGGTTACGGCGTGATTGGTGGTCCCCTCCGCTTTAGTGGCAGCTTGGAATTCGCTAAACCACTTGGCGCATGCTCCAGCACCGTGCCACTCATACGGTGGAAAGTCGTCGATTATGGACGTTTGATCAGCGCACGCCGCTGTCGACGACTTCGCGTCACCCTTGTTGAAGGCATCCACCCACTGCTGAATGACCGACATCACATCTGCTTTATCCGTCGCCACCGCCGGACCCGCGGCTAGTACGGCGAGGGCCAGTCCAATGATTACTCTGTGCATAAAGTCTCCGTTTCTTGATTTGATCTTTAGACGTTTTTTGGAGCGCGCCCGGATGATATCCCGACAGGCGCGCGGGCGCACGCAGGTCAAGGCAACGTGCCCGGCAACTCGCTCGCGCAATACATTGCCATGGTCCCCGGGACTCGTCTCTTGGACACGCAAATCGCAACGACGGCGGCGAATCCTGTCACCTACGTGAAGCCCGACCACCCGCCGTTCCTGATTTTTCACGGTAACCGCGACCGATTGATTTCGCCGAGCCAAACGCTCATCTTGCACAACGCCTTGAGCGCGGCTGGCGGACATAGCGTGCGCTACGTGCTCGATGGGGCCGGTCACGGAGATCTGTCGTTTCTCGGCGATACCGAGTCCGGCCTGCCGTGTCGGCTCGGCAAACCATGGACACTATCGTCGATTTTCTGAAGGTGTCGATCGGCGCCAGCGCGGCTCCGTGATGCGAGAGAATCGCGCTATACAGTCCCACGCACCGGATAGTCGACGTTGGTAAAGCCGGGAATGAACACCTTTTCCGGTCGATTGCCGCAGCCGCATAGCTGATCGATGATGTACGAGGCCACGGAGTTGGCTAGCAGCTGCGACGGATCCTCCATCACCATCCGCAGGCGGGTGATCGCGGTGAAGCGGTCGTCGGGTGAGCGCAAAGGCGGCATTTCGCTGATGACGCTTGTTCCGCTGGCATCGACGGTCGGTGCGGAGCGCAGGGTCTGCTCAAACGCGGGAAAGCCCTCGAACATGCCTCGAGCCAGTTCGACGGATGCGCGCGTGTTGTTCCAGATATCGCGAAATTCCGCGCCAAGCCTGCGTATATGCTCTTCATCCTGGATGTCGGCCAAAACCAACGACGGCGCGTGCGGTGCGATATACACCCGCTGCGGCGACAGGCGCTGATCGGAGGCCTTCCAGATCAGGTGGCACATATTGTTGCTGGCCCAGGTCAATCCCGCCGTGGGTCGGCCGGAGCGGCCGCTGAACATCACCATGAGGCGCCCCCAATCGCGCACATGCTCGCGCATCCAGCGAATGATGCGATGGCCGATGTCCAGAAATGCCAGGGCGAACGTGGCGACCATCATATCGTTGATGGGCACCGGCACGGTGGGGGAGCGGACCGGTTCGAGATAGTGCCCCCGAAGATGGGGAAAATTCATGAGCGATTCATCGGCCAAGCCGGCGCGCAGGAACGCCTCTGTGACTGCGCAACTGTAGTCGACCAAGTTGGCGATCTTCGCTTCGTATCCAGACAGGGCCGGCACGGAAATCGCGTCGCGCCACAGCTCCGGCGTATTAATGCGCCGTGTGCGGTCGAGTTGGCCGATCAGGCGTTCAGCGTCGGTGCGCCAGATGGGATCGTCAAGCTCGCGCAGACGCACCAGCCAGGCGACGGCCGTGCCCAGGTGCGACACGCTCGCAAGCTCGATGAAACCGCGGGTCGACTTACGAAAGCTCTCGACGATCGGCGATCTTCCAACGCCTGGGAAAAGAACGGCGTCCGAGCCCGTGACCACCAACAGCGGGTCCTCCGAACTCAATTCGGACATCCGCGCCGTCAAGTGCCGGCCCATGCTATGCGGGTCGGACGTGTAGATTTTATATAGGTCGGAGAATTCGACCGGCGGACTGTATGTCATGGCGACTACCTGATCCGAAGTACAGGAGCACAATTGAAGGAACGATACCGATTGACGTTACGCATTCAAGCGATAAATCACGGAGTCTTGCCGAAAGCGGATGTCTCGACTCAAGCTGTTGGCCACGGCGATGAACATCTGGCCGTCGGCAGAGAATACCGTCGCATCAGTCGCTCCAAAGGTGGGGAATTCCTCGACCGCGACCAGTTGCCCCTTCTGCCACCGATAGACGCAAGAGACAAGATCAGTTTTGGGCGCGGCCGGAGTCCCGTGAATGAAATTGACCCGGACGACATAGAGACCGCTGTTGGTTTGAGCCACCGCAAACTCGCGAGCGCCAGGTCCTCCCAGCGATTGATGCACGACGAAGCGGCCCTCGTGCCAACGGTAGAGAAACGATTCGCCTGTCAGGTTGGCAAACGCCAGCCAAGCATCGCCATCTGCCCGAAAAAACTGGTAGGCGCGCCCGCCGAGTGGAGCAAATTCCTGGAACGGCGCGAAGGAGGCACCGTTCCAAATCATCAGACCGGAGGGACTGGTATGGTCGGCATATCCCAGGAAATGCCGCCCGTCGATTTCGAAATCGATCCAGTTATACCCCCATGCCCCGTCCAATATCTGAAAGTCGACGAATTTATTTCCATTCCATTCAAAGATGCATGAGCGCCTTGGATTCCTCGCCACCGCCGTTTCGATGGTCACTCCCTGCGCAAGCGCGAGAAAGAGGCGATCATGAACGACGAAAAAGTGCCATTGCTTGGCCGCAAAGGTTGGAAACGATTGGAACGCCTCCCACCGGTCTCCGGCGCGCCGGTACAGAATGGAATCCGTATTGAGATCGTACGGTCCGGAGCCGGTGCGGATACTGGCCGTCGCGAGAAATTCCATGCCGCCGATTTTGAAGTAGAGCGCATCCTCGCCGCCGGGCACAGATAGCCGCCCGTCCTCGATGAACTTTCCGCCGGACCAGCAGTAGAGCAGCATGTCGGTATTGCTGTCGCCGCCGTTCATGTACGCCGGCGTGCCGGGGATATCGACTGCGAGCTGAGGAATGGCCAAACGCAATGCCCCCTCTGTGCGAAACGCCAGCACGGCGCGCGCTCCCGATGTCGCAAGGCGTTGATGTTCGGCGAGCAGAGTGCCGCCCTGAGCATATGAATTCGGTGGCATCACGTATGGGTCCTCGATGATTGTCGTCAAGAATTACGCCGCGCTCGAACAAATGCCTCGGCGCGCCGGCCGGTTCTTCGTCGGACCGCAGAGAGTGCGATCATGGCGATCGCGGCCGATATCGCCGGAAGAGCCGCCAACACAAACAGCCGGTTCCAGCCCAGACCTGCGGAAACAAGGTAACCCCCGATCAGCGGGCCGATGATCGACCCCAATCGGCCGCATGCAACGGAAAGCCCCGCGCCTGTCGCATACACCGACTCTGGATACAAATGCACACACAGCGCTGGGATACCGCCCTGAGCGCCGATGATCAGCACACCGACGGCAAATACCATAAAAAACCTTGAATTGCCGGTCGATACGATGCCGGGGCCGAGCAGCGCGATCAAAACCGCACCCGCGCACAGGCAACCGATGAGCGGTGCCAGAGGGCTCCTGCGGCCGATCACGAATGACAGGGTCAGCGTGCCGACGATGCCGCCGCAGTTCACGACGACCGCAGCCATTGCCGCGCGCCCGGCGGGCATTCCGTTGAGGGTCAGCACGGTCGGTATCCAACTGACGAGGAAGTAGCTCGTGACCAGCATCAGGAACACGCAAGCGCAGAACAAGACCGTGATACCAAGGCGGCCGTCCGACACCAATTCGCCGAAAGGCCGGCGAGAATGAACCGCGCGCGAATTCCGGGCCGCGCGGCCGATTGCCGGCTCGCTTACGCCGAACATCACCAGGGGTAGGAGCAGCAGCGCGGAAATTCCACCGCCGAGAAATATGCCGCGCCAGCCCAGCACTGACATTAGCGTCGCGGTCAGCGCGCCTCCGGCGATGGCACCGACAGGAAATCCCAGGAACATTCGGGTCACGGTTGCGCGGCGCCGCTCGGCCGGCGCGTTCTGGGCGGTTAGCGCGATGATGGTCGACAGCGCGCCGCCCAGTCCCAGGCCCGCCGCCGCGCGCAGCGCCATCAATTGCGACGGACTCGCGGCGCGAGCGCACAGAGCGGTGAATACTCCAGCGGCCGCCAACGACGCGAGCAGCATGGGCTTGCGGCCAAATCGGTCGGCTGCAATGCCGATCGCGGTTGCGCCTAGCGCAGCGCCGGCGTATGAACTGGCGAAAATCTGGCCCACGGTTTGTGGGTGCAATGCCCATTCTTTGGAGATCAGCGGCGCGATGAAGGCCAGCATCAAAGTGTCGTAGCCGTCGACCATGGCGACGAGAAATCCCACTGCGGCGATCACATAAAAGCGCCTGGTTGCCATTGGATCGTGAGTGGTGCTCAACATCGGAACGATTCTGTACCAATTGAAGGTCTACCGAATATCGCCATTTCCCCAATCGATGGCGAGTTTGGGCCACTTGCGACACAGCGCCGCTGCCCTCACCTCCCGCTCTGTTGCGCCAAGCGGCGCCGGGCAAACTGTTTCAATACGCTATAGAGGCTGCCCACATGTTCGCTTCGGTCGCCTTCGCGCTTCGCCAGGTGCAGCGCCGAGTACGCCTCCGGGTCGATTATCCGCCGGTACACGACCCCGGAAAATTGGATGCAGTTCATATCGGCGGGGACGATGGCGATGCCGACTCCGGCTGCGACCAAACCGATGATGGTCGAGGATTCGAGCACTTCTCTGACGACGCGAGGGCGAAATCCCGCGGTGGTGCACAAGTTCATGACTTGCCAGTAAATGCCCGTGCCCGCCTGCCGGGGATACATGATGAAAGCTTCGTTCTTCAGCTCGATCAGAGACAACGCATCGGATGCCGCGCGCGGATGATCTTTCGGGATCGCCGCCACGAGCGGGGTACGGTACCACTCGACGATGCTGATCCCCTTCGGAGCGCTGCCATCGACCTTGCGCAGCACACCGACGTCGAGGGTGCGCTCACCCAATTCGTGAAGCTGCTCGAGCGACGTGAGTTCGCGCAGCGTGATCACGACGTTGGTTTCCTGCCGGCGGAATCGACGGATCGCATGCGGCAATGCCGTCGAGAACATGGAAAGCGCCGTGTATCCCAAGGCGATCGTGCCGAGCTGCCCGCGCTCGGTGGAACGAGCCTCTGCTTTGGCGCTGTCCGCCAGCGCCAATACCGAAGCGACCCGGTTCTGGAAGCGCCTGCCGGCGTGGGTCAAAGAGACGTGGCGCTTGTCGCGCTCGAACAGCCGGGCGCCCACCTCGTCCTCGAGCGCCTTGATCTGGGTGCTCAGCGAAGGCTGGGCCACGTGAAGTTTGACAGCCGCGCGGCTGAAGCTCAATTCCTCGGCCACCGCGATGAAAAACTGAAGTTGGCGAAGTTTCATAATAGGAAATGGCTATAACCGAGGGAAACTAATATGTATTGGATAATATTACAGCGAATTCGTACTCTCCGGTCGGCTTGCGGCGATCGCGCGTTTGCGCCGGTCCGCCGCGCCTCGACCCGCGGTGCAGCGGCGAAAACAATTATGGAAGGCGGGGGAGCGAACGATGCATTCATTCAGGAGGAAGATGATCCGCCGGATTGGTCTAGCGGCCGGCACGTTGATGATTGCGGTGGGCACGTCCCTGCCCATCCCATCGGCCGCGCAAGCACAGGGACCGTCGTCGAGCGCGGCAAATACCGCGAGCGACGAGGCCGGCCTTGGAGAGATCGTCGTCACCGCGCGCAAACGCGAGGAAACGATGCAGTCGATTCCGGAGTCGATCGCAGTGTTCGGCAGCCAAGAAATCACCGACGCGCACATCATCAAGATCGACGATCTTGGAAATCTGGTGTCCAATTTGAACATTACGACGCGAGCGGACAACACTCCGGATGTGGTGCTGCGCGGTGTCGGTTCGTTCGGGGTCGTCAGCGGAGTGGGCTTTTATGCCAACGATGTCCAACTATTCGACGGTCAAAGCGTTCGAACGGAGGATATCGAGCGCATCGAGGTACTCAAGGGCCCGCAAGGCACGCTGTACGGCGGCAGCAACGTCGGCGGCGCCATCAAATATATCACCAAGCTGCCAACCGATGATTTTCATGCGCAAGCGAGCGTCGAGTTCGGCAACTACAGCACGCAAACCTATTCTGGCTACGTTTCCGGTCCGTTGGTTTCCGGACTCCTGGACGCACGCGCGAGCTTTTTCGACACGCATACCGACGGCTATATCTATGATACCGCTCTGAACAGGACGGCCGACGGGGGAAGTGAACGAGGCGGGCGCGTCACGTTCTTGTACAAGACGGACGCGACCACCGCCACCCTGTACCTCAATTACGATTGGAATCACGCCGGAAGCGGCGCCAATCTTTACTATAGGCCGGATTCGCCGACGGATTACTCCTTAAACATTGCGGACGGAACGCAACCGCGGTACTTACGAGGTCTTTACTCGGCGGCCCTCAAGATCGATCAGCGACTCGGCGACAGCTTGGATCTCACCTCGATTTCCTCGTACTTTCATTCTTATGCGGACGTGACGGTGGACATCGATAAGGGACCGCTACCGTTCCTAGCCGGCTACCAAGTCTTCAAGACCGACGTCGGCAGTCAGGAATTGCGGCTGGCCAACTCCGGCGACAGCAACCTCAAATGGCTGGTCGGTTTGTTTGCCCAGGCCTATGAACCCAGCGTCTTCACGAACACTGTCGCGTTCAACGGTGACCCTTCGAATCCGGCGAACTTCAATGATCCTGCCCAGTTCAGCGCTCTCAATACCGATGTTGTCCAGCGGCATCGGGAGTACGCGCTCTTCGGCAACGCATCGTATACCTTGGCCAAGTGGACTTTGGAAACAGGCGTGCGAGCGGACTACAACAATAGCTCCATGAACGATCCCACCTACGGTATCGCCAACGAGCAGCACGGCACCGAAGTCCTGCCGAAGTTCTCGGCTTCCTATCATTTCAACAGGGACGTGATGGGCTACGGTTCCATTTCCCGCGGTTTCCAACCCGGCGATCTAGTCGAAGAATTCGACGCCAACGGCAATGCATTTGTCGCCAAATACAAACCCGAAACCACCTGGAATTACGAACTGGGGTTGAAGTCCACGTTCTTCGATCGACTGCGTTTCAACACCGCCGTGTTCTACATCGACTACCGGGATCGTCTGTTCCAGACCGTGGCTTTGCAGCAGAACAATTTCATCCAGCTCACCAAAAATATCGGCGCTTCGCGCAACTATGGCGGCGAATTCGATTTCTCCGCACGGCTCGTGCAGGACCTGTATTTGACGACGAGCTTCGGTGTGACGAAGGCGATCTGGGGAAATGTCCCTTATTACGACCTGGATTTTGGTCAAGCGACCAATCTGAGCGGCCGCACGGCGCCGTACGCTCCGGACTATCAAGGCTCGGTGTCGCTCAATTGGTCGCATCATCTGACCGAGAATCTAACTTTCGGCGCCCGAGCGGATGCGACGCTGGTCGGACACCAGTATTGGGATCCGACGGACCACTTCCAGCAACCGGCTCACCAACTCGTGAATCTTGGCGTTCGACTGGAGGGCCCCCAATGGTCGATTGCCGGTCACGTCTCGAATTTATTCAACAAGCTCTATAACACTGAGTACGTCAGCGCGGCGGAAGTCCAAGCGCCCTTCAATGTGGCTGGGATCGGCCGACCGCGCCTTTGGACCGTCACATTGAGCTACCGGTGGTAGCTGGAGGCCCGTCTCCGGGGAAGGCCAAATGCTTGCAAAACTCTTCTTGATCGCAGTCAGTTGCCTTGCGACTACGTCGGCCCTCGGCAACGGCACCATCGAAACCGGCGGCTATTCGATCGTCGCGCACGTTTCCGGCTCGGGCGGCGCTTGGGACTATGCGGTCGTTGACGCGCCTCGAGCCCGGCTTTTTCTCGCCCAGGGTGGTGTGACCGCGCTCGACCTCAAGACCAACACGGTCACGACGAGCCTCGTGCCCGGCAGGATGACCCATGGGCTGGCGCCTATGGGTGATGGAACACTCGCCGTCGATGACAGCCAGAACAAGGTCATCACGATCTTCGATGGCGCGAGCGGACAGGTTTTATCCACGATTTCCACGGCAAGCGAGAACCGCGGGAGCGGCGTCCATGCGCTCGACGCCCTTGTGCTCGAACCAAGAAGCGGATTGCTCGTCGCCTTCAACGGCGAATCGGGGCAGGCGCTGCTCGTCGATGTCAAGAACTCCATCATCGTCGGAACTGTGCTCGTGGACGGACATCCCGAATTCGCCGCCGCGGATGGCATGGGAAAGATCTACGTCAACGTGAATCGCGCAAAGGGCAGCGATATCGCGGCAATTGACATTGCTTCGCGTAAGATTATCAATCGTATACCGCTTGATGGATGCGAGGAAGCCACAGGCTTGGCTTACGATGCGGCCGACGGCCTCCTCTTGTCCGTTTGCGATAATGGAATATTCAAAGCGCTCGATACGCGTACCCAAAGCACGGTCGCAAGCATTGCGGTTGGGCGCGGTGCGGACGGCGTGATGTTCGATGGAAAGCGGCACCGCGCTTTCGTGGCAAGCGGCGATGACGGTACGCTGAGCGTGATCGCGATTCGCGGCATGCGCGATATCGCCCGGGTGCAGACGCTGCGCACGCAAACCGGCACGCGATTGGGCGCCCTCGATCTCGACAGCGGACGTCTGTACCTGCCATCCGCGAAGTTTGGCCCGCCGAAACCCCCGCTTCCCTATCCGACGGTCTTACCCGGCACTTTCGAATTTCTTGTTGTTGCGCCCGATTAAGCGAGCCGGGACGCCTCGTCAGCCATGCGCAGCAGGATCCACCGGCGCGGAACAAATCGGTTCTACAGCGCGAATCCCGAGGAGCCAAATTGGCATGCCCACGAATGCGGCCAATTCATCCTCGTGGAAACCGGTATTTCGCATTTGCGCACCGAGCTTGGCGCCTGGATCGTCCCGGCGCGCCGGGTGGCATGGGTTCCACCCGGCGTGCGTCATGCCTCGAGACCGGGCGGAAGCGGTATTGGCTGGGTGGTTATCCCTCCGGTCGAACTGCAGGGTTTTCCGAACCACGTTTGCGTATTGCGCGCCTCAGCCTTGATGAGCGCCTCGCTCCAGCGTCTGACTCAATTGAACTCCGGCGACGAACCCATGCGATGTCTCCTCTGGCAGGTTGTCGCCGCCGAAGTCAGCGCGGCGCAGCCCGAGCGACTCGAGGTTCCTATGCCCAGCGCCCCGCGCCTGCTGAAAGCGGCGCAGAGCGTGCTCACCAGACCCAGCGCCGCCGCTAGCCTCGACCAGCTGGCGACTCGTGCGGGCATGTCCAGGCGTTCGTTTGCCCGTCATTTCCGAAGCCAGACGGGACTACCCTATGCCCAGTGGAAGCGCGCAGTGATCGCCCAACATGCTCTGGAACTCGTGGCGGCCGGACACAAGGTCTCGTCCGTCGCGCTGGATGTGGGGTATCAAAGTGTCAGCGCCTTCATCGCCATGTTCCGGCGGCAATACGGAGAGTCGCCGCGGCAATTCTTAGTCGTGAATTCCGAGCGGTATCTCGCTGCCGCAGAACCAGGTTGAGCTCACTCCTCAAATCTGAACAGCCTCGCGGGATTCGAGACCAGGATTCGCTTGCGCGCTGCAGCGTCCGGGACCCACTCGCAGAGCAGGTTCAGGAGCGCACCGGTGTCTTTGCCGCCTTCTGGAATGTGCGGCCAGTCGCTACCCCAGATGATCCTATCGGGAGCCGCTTCGATGATGGCGCGGGCCATGGGCTTCAAGTGTTCGAAGTTTCCGTCCTTGGCAAGACGATACGGCGCGGATAGCTTGATCCATCCGCGTCCCCCCCGGATGACGTTGATGAGGCGGTCGAAATCGGTATGCGTAAGTCCGTCGCTCTCGAGCATGTAGCCCATGTGATCGATGACGAAATCGGCGTTCAGCCCATCCAGAAAGGGCAGCAAATCGCGCACCACCCATCCGGGAGTGTAGAACTGCACGTGCCAGCCCATCGCTTGCGTGCGGCGGACGCTGTCTTCAATGTAAGCGATGATATCGGCTAGCGGCCAACCGGAGCGCAGAAACAAGTCCAGACGCAGAGCACGCACGCCGCGCCGGTGCATCGCGTTCAATTCCTCGTCGGTGCAGTTCTCTCCGACCATGGCGACCCCTCGTGCGATTCCGCCGGCTGCGTCCAATGCATCGAGCATGCAGCGATTGTCGGTGCCGTAGTAGCTGGGCTGAACGATGACGAAACGTTGCAGCGCCAACATCGCGGTCATCCGCCGCAACTTCGCCAGGCTTCCGTCGGGCAGCGTGTAATGCGGGATGGCGACGCTTCGATACGTCGCCGCGGACTCGAATACGTGTACGTGAGAATCACAGGCGTCGGGGGGTACGGAAAATGCGGGGCGCGTGAGCGTGGCCGCATCGCGCATCGGTTTGGAAGTCAGAATCGTCGACGACATGTGCGTATGATTCCCGAGAACTATGCTTTTAGAGACGCGAGCGCCAGACTGACGCGATCGCGCGCGCCCGCAACAAGAAGGTCGGTGTCGATGCCGGTGAACATGAACGGGGCCGCGCCCAGCCGGATCAGCTCGGCCGCATAGGCGAAATCCGCGATTCCGCCGATCGCCAGGGGCTTTTGCGCCCGCCGACACGCCCCAATCGCGGATTCGTGAGCCTTACGCACGTGCGGATGCCGGAACTGGCCCTCGACCCCCATTTCCGCCGTCAGATCGTTGGTGCCGATCCCGACAATGTCCACGCCGGGCAGTGCGGCGATCGCTTCGGCATTCTCGATTCCGCGGGGGCTCTCGAGCAGGATTTTGACCACAGTCGCTCGATTCAACGCAGCGTTGAATTGCGGAGCGGGGATCTTTTGGAATCCCAAATGGGCCAGGGTAGCGACCGCGGAGCGGTGACCGAATGGCGGAAAGCGGCAGGCCGCAATGATGTCTTGCGCCTCCTCGGCAGTTTCCACGCGCGGAGCGATGATCCCGAGCGCGCCCCCGTCGAGCAGTCTACCGATGACACCGTAATCCCGTTCGGGTATGCGCACGAAGGGCGCGAGGCCGAGATCCAGCGCCGCGGCGCAAATCGAGGCCGCGGTGTCGATCGGCATGGTGCTATGCTCGAGATCGACCCACAGCGCGTGGTGTCCGGAGCTTTTCGCGATGCGCGCGATGTCGGCGGTACGCGAACTGCGAACGCCCAGGGCGGCAACCGGTATGCCTTGAGTGAGGCGCTCAATGGCGGCTCTGGCAACGAGCCATGGCGCCTGGTCATCCTGCATACTTTCTCCCGATCTCGCGGCGGTTCCTTGAACCAATCCTAGGCAGCGTCCGTTATATTCGCCAATATAAAATAGCGATCACTTTCGATACTATCTAGATATCATGGAAATTCGCCGGCTTCGCTATTTTGTAGCAGTTGCGGAAGAACTGAGCTTCACGCGCGCCGCCGAGCGCTTGCACATCGCGCAGCCGCCCCTCAGCATTCAGATCCGGGCGCTGGAGCAAGAGGTCGGCGCTAGGCTTTTTGATCGGGATCAGCGGCATGTGCATCTCACTCAGGCGGGTAAGCACCTGCTGATGCGGGCGCGCGCCATTCTCGATTCCGTGGAGGCGGCCAAGGCCGAGGTGCGGTGCGCGGCGCTCGGGGAAGTCGGCTCGCTGCAAATAGGCTACGCATCGTCCGCAATGTTCACCTCGTCGTTGACGTCGGCGATCAAAGAGTTCCAGCTCGCGTTTCCCCATGTGCTGCTGACGCTGCACGAAATGACGTCGCTGGACCAGCTCAATGGCTTGCACTATCGCACCTTGGATGCGGGCATCCTGCGCAAATCCGATGTCGCGGTCCCCTCGGGCATCCTGGTGGAAGAATGGTATCGGGCGCCGCTCGTCGCAGCGATGGCGAATGATCACGTCCTCGCCAAGAAACGAGCGATCAAAATCAGCGATCTGCGCGACCAACCGCTGATCATGTATCCGCGCCAATCGGGCATCGGACTGTACTGGCAGGTGCTTCGACTGTGCGCCGGGGCCGGATTCAGGCCGCTGATTGCCCGGGAGGTGCAAGAGCTGACGACGATTGTCGGTCTTGTGGATGCGGGCGAGGGCATCGCAATCGTGCCGGCGGATACAAGGTCGATCCGCTTGGACGGCGTCGTTTACATTCCTCTGCGCGACAAAGACGCATTTTCCACGCTGTATCTTGGGTTTCGCGAGCGCGATCGAAATGCGCACCTGCAGGGTCTGCTATCGATGCTACGCGCGCACGTTGCCGCCGCTTAGTTGCAAGGCCGCTTCCAACTTCGTTATCGCGCCTAAGAATGCACGGCGCTCGGTGTCCGAGAGACAGGACAGTAGACTGAGTTCCCGTTGCAGCGCCAAAGGCACCAAGGCCGAGTACATCCGCTGTCCCGCTTTGGTCAGCGCAAGACACATTTCACGGGCATCGCTCGTGTTGGATGTCTTTGCGAGAAGCTTGCGACGTTCCAACGAAGCAACGGCGCGGCTAACGCGCGTCTTGTGCATGCGAGTGCTGCATGCGATGTGTTGCGCAGTGCATTCCGCGTGTTGACCAAGGGTCACGAGCACCCGCCACTCTGAGATTTCCAAGCCGAATCGTTCACGATAGATTTCCGACAGATTCACGCTGACTGCATCAGCAAGGCGATTGAGGCGAAAAGGCGCGAAGCGCTCAAGCACAAGAGTATCGGGTCGGCTCAATTGCATAAGCATGATCCTAAATTTCCATTGACAGTTGCGGGCGCAACTATCTACTATGATGACGTCATTGCTCTCTTGAGGCAAATCCAAATGGCTACCAGCGATCGCCAAGCCGCTTCAACTCCCTCGGATACGTCGGCCCCGTTTTGGGACAACCCGTTAGGCACCGACGGCTTCGAATTCGTCGAATACACTGCACCGGATACCGCAGAACTGGGCCGCCTGTTTGAGGTCATGGGTTTCAGCCGGGTCGCGCGGCACCGTTCCAAAGACGTGATCCTGTACCGACAGGGCAACATCAACTTCGTGGTAAACGCCGAGCCGAATAGTCTTGCGCAGCAATTTGCCCGCGATCATGGTGCGAGCGCCTGCGCAATGGCGTTTCGCGTCAAGGATTCCGCATACGCGCTGCGTGCGGCGCTCGAAGCCGGGGCGAGAGAGGTCAAAGGTGCAGTCGGCCCGATGGAACTTAATATTCCGGCAATCGAAGGTATTGGAGGCAGTCTCATCTATCTGGTGGATCGATATGCAGATCCCTCGATTTACGACATCGATTTTGTCAGGCAGCCGGGCGTTTCCCTGCATCCGACGGGCGCCGGGCTAGCAGAGATCGATCATCTGACGCACAACGTGTCGAAGGGTCGAATGGATCATTTCTACGACTTTTACCACCGGGTGTTCAATTTTCGTGAGCATCAGTATTTCGATATAACCGGCGAGTACACGGGCCTGACGAGCCGGGCGCTATCTGCGCCATGCGGCAAGATCCGCATTCCGATCAATGAATCGAAATACGACGTTGGTGCGGGCCAGATCGATCAGATCCAAGAATTCATTCAACAATACCGCGGCGAGGGGATCCAGCATGTCGCGCTGCGGACCGACAATATTCTGGATACCTGGGACCGACTGCATGCCAATGGTCTCAGGTTTATGAGCTCCCCGCCCGACACCTATTATGAAATGCTCGAGGAGCGGGTTCCCGGACACGGTCAACAGGTCGCGGAACTTCAGTCGCGCGGCATCCTGTTGGATGGCGCCAATGGCCGGTTCTTGCTGCAGATTTTCACCGAAACGCTGATCGGGCCTATTTTCTTCGAGATCATCGAACGGCGGGGAGACGATGGGTTCGGTCAGGGGAACTTCCGCGCTCTCTTCGTCAGCATGGAACGCGACCAGATTCGCCGGGGTGTTCTCAAGACAACAACCCCCACCCGATAATCATGGCATTGCGCTATCAAACCGGCTTCGGAAATGAACTTGCCACGGAGGCCATCTCGGGTGCACTTCCCGATATGCGCAATTCCCCGCAAATCTGTCCCTATGGATTGTATGCCGAACAATTCTCCGGAACGGCATTCACGGTGCCTCGCCATGCCAGCCGACGCTCATGGCTTTATCGCATTCGCCCCGCGGCTGTTCACGGCTCGTATCGCCGGATCCACGCCCGCAATCTCGTATCGACATTCGATGCGAATCTGGCGTCACCAAACCAGCTACGCTGGAGTCCGTTACCCATACCCGACGAGCCGCTCGACTTCGTCGACGGAATGGTCACCGCGGGAGGTACTCATTCGAGTCCGGCCTATGCCGGGTGCGCGATCCACTGGTATGCGGCGAATCGATCGATGCGCGACCGCTTCTTCAGCAATTCGGATGGAGAAATTCTCATCGTTCCGCAGACCGGGCGTCTGCGTGTCGCAACCGAGCTGGGCATTCTTGAACTCATGCCGCTCGAGATCGCCGTGATACCACGCGGATTGCGCTTCCGGGTGGACCTTCTCGAACCGGAAGCGCGCGGCTACATCTGTGAAAATTTTGGTGCGCCGTTTCGATTGCCGGATCTCGGGCCCATCGGTGCCAACGGCCTTGCACGCTCGAGGGATTTTCAGACGCCGGTTGCTGCCTACGAAGATATCGAGGGTGATTTCGAGCTTGTAACAAAATTCACCGGAAGTCTGTGGTCGGCGCGTATTCGTCACTCGCCGCTCGATGTAGTCGCGTGGTATGGCAACAACGCACCGTATAAATACGATCTGCGGCGTTTCAACGCGATGGGGTCGATCAGCTATGACCACCCGGACCCATCGATTTTCCTGGTATTACAATCTCAAAGTGACACGGTGGGCGTGGATGACGTGGATTTTGTCATTTTCCCGCCGCGCTGGCTGGTGATGACGTCCACATTTCGCCCTCCTTGGTTTCATCGCAATGTGGCCAGCGAATTCATGGGATTGATCGCAGGGAAATATGACGCCAAGGAGGCGGGCTTCTTGCCCGGCGGGTCGTCTTTGCACAACTGCATGAGCGGCCATGGACCGGACGGCGCAACATACGAGAAAGCGAGTAAGGCCGATACGCACGCTCCCGAGTACATCGATGGAACCATGGCGTTCATGTTCGAAACCCGAGCGGTGATCTGTCCGAGCGCCACCGCATTGGCGCTGCCTCAACTACAGCAAGACTATCAGCAATGCTGGGATACGCTGCCTAAGCGGTGGCCAAGGGGCGCCTGCGCTATCGGCGTATAACGGGGATTCTTCGGCTCGCGCATCCGCTCCGCGTGCCATGTTGACCATGGGGTGCTCAAAGCAGGCCAGCGGCCACGAGTTGATTGCCGATGCGTTGAATCTGCGACTCACCCGAAGCAAGCGCTGCATGAGTGGTGTGAACCGAATAGCGCCCGAGCACCAAGTCGTGCGGGTGTTTGGCCGCGGAACCGAGAACGAACCGCGACGCACGCTCTGCTTGAATCGAAAGGGCGTTATTGGACTCCTCGAACGCGACAAATTCCCCGGCGGACACCGGCTCGGGTGTGCGTATGCTCCCGTCGGAGACTGCGAGCCAGGCCACCTCATGATCTAACGGTGGCTCATAGGTCCATCGTTCACCTGCGGCGAGTTGAACGTCCAGGTAGTTGATGCGCTTAGGGGAGAGAATTGCGCTCTTAGCGCGACCGTAGGATCCCAGGATGACCCGAGCAGGCTTTTCCTCGGGCACTTGGTCGGCAGATAGGTAGTGGCTTTGAGCGGGTAAGTTCTCGGTTTCCTCCGGCAAGGCTATCCACAACTGAAGGCCTTTCGCTTGCCGCAAGGCCGCTCCGGTATGCCAAACGCCGCCGCCGGCGCTCATCCATTCGATCCCGTTCGCGGGAAGAATTCCCTTTACGCCGGTGCTCTCTTGATACTCGATGGCGCCTTCATGAAGAACGGTGAGCGTGGCAATTCCAGAATGAGGATGCCAGCCGACGCTCGGAGCCGTTGCCGCCGAAATGTCAAAAAGATCCAGGAACACGAACGGCTTGATGAACGCGCCGATATCCGATGGGCTAACCAGGCGCGTGATTGGTCCGTGTCGTTGTCCGCGGGTCCGAAGCGCGATGGGGCGCTGCGCGACGCGCGCTTTCAGCAGCGCGCTCATGCCGCTATCGCTGCAATGTTTGCGCGCGCCCTGAGCATCGCTGCTTCTTTTGCCTCGGGTCCAAACGCCAGGCCCTCCGCGCGGACGATGGTGACATCGGTCAATCCGATGAAGGACAGAACGCCGATGAGATAGCTCTCGTGATGCTCGAGGGCTGCTGCCGGAGAGCCCGGCGCGTAGACATTGCCGCGAGAGGACGCGATGAATACCTTCTTGTTCTTCAACAACCCTTCAGCACCATTCGCGCCGTAGCGGAATGTTTTGCCGGCAATGACGACGCGGTCGATCCACGCTTTAAGCTGGCTTGGAATCGAAAAGTTGTACATCGGGGCGCCAATAACCACGATGTCGGAAGCGACGAGTTCGCCCAGGAAAGCTCCGCCCTTCGCCAAGTCGGCGCCCAGATTCGCATCTGCAACTGCGCCGCCTTGCCATGCGGCTAAGTGAGCCGACGACAGGTGAAGCGCGGCATCCGCCGCCAAATCCCGGTGTATGACGGTCGTGGCGGGGTGCAGCGCAATCTGTCTTGCGACGATTTCCGCCGATAGCGCGCGGCTTGCCGAGTTGGGTCCCAGAACGCTGGAATCGATGTGAAGTAGTTGCATGATAGTCACTGCCTCGTTTGGCTAGGTCGAATCTGAGGTGTACCCTGCGCCGGCGGTTGTCCCATGAGTAGCCGTTATGTTGCGATACTATCCATCCGAATATCCGATACATAGGACCAAAAATCGTGCTGGACGGCGTCTCCCTGGATCAATTAAGGGCTTTCATCGCGGCAGTGGATGAAGGGAGCTTTTCGGCGGGCGCCCGCAGGCTGCGTCGCGCGCAATCTGCGGTCAGCGAACTCGTCAGCAACCTCGAAGCACAACTGGGGGTCGTACTTTTCGATCGTTCCGAGCGCTACCCGAAGCTTACCCCCGCCGGCGTGCAGTTGATTGCGGATGCGCGCGGTATCGTGGCCAACGTCGATCTGCTCAAGGCGCGCGCGAAGGGAATTTCCCGTGGCCTCGAATCGGAGCTCTCCGCCGTCGTGGACGTGCTTTTTCCGATTGAAGCGATTGCTGAATCGGCCAAGGAATTCAGGGACCGATTTCCTCGCACGCCCCTGCGACTGTACGTTGAAGCGCTCGGCGGCGCGTACCAACCCGTGATCGACGGCCGCTGTAGCTTAGGGGTCGTAGGGTCCCTGCCAATCGCTCCGGACTCCATGACTTTAGAACGACTGCAAGGGCTCCCCATGATCATGGTCGCTGCGCGCGAGCACCCACTCGCGCTGTTCAATGGTGTGATTCCAAAAGCAGAACTCGCCAAACACGTGCAACTCGTACTTACCGACAGATCCGAGCTGACAGCCGGGCGCGAATTCGGTGTCATGTCTCCACTCACTTGGCGGTTGGGCGATTTATTCGCCAAGCACGCGTTCCTTCTTAAAGGATTGGGCTGGGGCGGCATGCCCTTGCACGCCGTCAAGCAGGATCTTTTGGAAGATCGACTCGTCAGCCTATCGATCGAAGATTTGGCGGAGGAAAGTCTGATACTGCCGATGTCCGCCGTTTACCTGACTGCCAAACCACCCGGTCCTGCGGGTCGGTGGCTCATCGAGCGTTTAAAGCAGTGTTCCGGTCAAGATGCGGCAGGCCGGCGCGCTGCGCAGCGCATTCTTGAAGATTGATCTGCGAAAGTCCTGGATGATCTGAGGGACGGGGATGCTTGCGAAACGGCGCCGGATCAGACCCTCGGGACTGAATTCCCAGTTCTCATTCCCATAGGAACGGAACCAGCTTGACGAATCGTTATGCCATTCATAGGCGAAGCGGACTGCAATTCGACATTCACCGAAACACCTTGATGAGACGGTAATCGAGTTCCCGAGTCCACTTTCGCGTAAGAAAAGATGTTATTGCGAGGCGACTCTCAACAAACTCGTCTCGGCCGGCCCGATGGGATCTCTGGCAAGAGGAGGAGGCCGGCGGTTTGCTCCGCCGGCACTTTGAGTCGCTGCGCTACCGGCAATACGCGTCGTTTTCCATGCATTCATGCCATGAACGATCATGGTAGTAGCGATGGTGTTCGCGATCATAGTAGCCTTCGCGATAACCCTCTTCGCGCGCCTCACTGCTGCCGCGCTCGTGAATGACGCATCCCGAACTCAATGCCAATAAACCGAAGAGGAAAAAGTGAGAAATAACCTTGCGTGTTCCAGCCATGACGAGCATCTCCTTACCTTGTGCGGCCAATCTAGACCGAGTGTGTGATTGGGAGTAGCTGATATTTCCGACAGTTCGTGTAGGGAGTACGCCTACAGTAGGCAGCGCGCGAGTCGTGTGCTGTAAATTGAGAGCCTTGCGCGGGCAGTTTATCTACTTTGAGAGATCGCGCTGGCGGTCAGCAACGGTCTGCTGTCGGGCAGGCCAGCAATGTCTTAGAGTGCAAGGTCACACATCTGTCCGCGGCGGCGCGCAGTCACACCGATTTCTTGGAGCCCTCTCATGATCGTTCTCGATCCCATCTCAGGCCTCCCTATCGGACCGGAGGTAGCGGCGCATACGGCTCCCCGCCCCGAACGTCGGGTGATCGCCGGTCGCTTCATTCGCCTCGAGCCGCTCGACCCGGATCGGCACGGCGCATCGCTTTGGCGGGAGACCCACGGGATTGGCGCCGCAGCGCGGTGGCAATACCTGTTCGACGAACCGTTCGCGAACGAGAATTCGTTCCACGACTTTCTGACTCGCAAGGGAGCTTCAACAGATCCACTTTTCTACGCGATTATCGATCAATCCAGCGGGCGCGCAGTGGGCGTCGAGACCTTGATGCGAATTGAACCGATATACCGGTGCATCGAGGTCGGAAACATTCTTTATGGGAAGAGTCTCCAGCGCACTCCGGGCGCGACCGAGGCTCAGTACCTGCTGATGCGGTACATTTTCGAGGATCTGGGCTACCGGCGATACGAATGGAAGTGTAATGCGCTCAACGAGCCTTCGCGCCGGACAGCTCTACGTCTCGGGTTTACTTTCGAGGGTATTTTTCGAAAGCACATGATTGTTCGAGGCCGCAATCGCAACACGGCCTGGTACTCGATGCTCGATGACGAGTGGCCGGCTGCGAAGGCAGGGTTCGAGCGCTGGCTGGCGCCCTCGAATTTCGATTCGGCCGGTGTCCAGCGCCAGAGCCTCGCGGCACTCCGAGCGCGTGAGCCTTTATAGTAGCGTTTGCCGCGCTGTGGTTGAGGGGGACGGGGGTATTCACCCCACTGCAAAGGCGTGCTTGCGAGCGCACGTTGCATCGCAGGGACTGTACCTGTGACGAGCTGCGCCGCAGGAGCGGGCGCGCACGCAGATCGCGCCTTCGTGCGGTAGTTGGATTCATGAGGAGCACCAGCATGAGAAAGTCTGCGCGATGCTGGGCGTTTGATCGCTGTGATCTGAAGATCAATAGAACCTGGGAAGTCGATCGATGTACGATGCTGCCTGCGAGCAGCCATTGACCGGTTGCCGTAGTATTGGGCTTGTTCGCTACCGCACGGCATTTTATTTGGCGATCGCGTTCACCGACCGCCACCCACACTGGAGCCTATCGCATGAAACTGAAATTGGTACTTTGCGCATCGGCCTTGATCTTAGCGATCGGAAGTGCGTGGGCTGCCGATTCGGCGGCGAGTTCCAGGTCTGCCATTGAGAAAGCTGTTGCCGCTCGCTCCTTGGCTTTCGTAAAAGCGGCCTTGAACGGCGATGTGGCCAGCTTTCGCGCCTTCATGTCCGATGACTACGTCATGTTTTTGGTGGGGCCGGCGACCGGTGGGAATAAAGCGCATTGGGCGACGATGACAAAGGGCGAATGGGTCGAAGGATTGCGATCAGGAAAGCACAAGTACCACTCCGTCGAACTGCTGAATACGAAGGTTTATCTCCATGGGGATGTGGCGACTTTTGTGGGCGACTACACGGAGACCGGCGCGCGAGAGGGTGTGGAGTACTCGGAGGAGGGCCTGTTTACGGAAACGTGGGTGAAGCGTAATAGACAATGGACAATCGTCAGTAGCGTTTTCCCATAGATGGTGTGTCACGAATGCGGAGACGGGCCCGCAGAACTGTGTAGAAGATGGGGGTACGTCTCCCGGGGCCAGTCTGCAGGGGCAGGCTTACTATTGTCGGCATCAACACGGATGAATTGTTAGGCTTTGAAGCGAAGGCTGATGCCATGCACGAGCTTATGGCCAAACACGGGAAGGATATGGTGTACACCGTGGGGTTCGACTCCCCGCCCTTGATGCGCACCAGGATCATGCCTACCTGGAGGGTCGCTGGCTTCGCGAATGGCCGCGTAAACAGCAGCCTGATCTACCTGGAGCTGCCTTTGCGCTTCATATGCCTAGTCATCAAGTCCCAGGCCTTTCAAAATCCTGGGCGCATGTTTCTCGATACGCGCAGTGCGCGTCGCCGATTGTTTCGCCCCGGCGAAATGCAGCAAATAGCCTTTCTGCCTTCCGGGGGTGAGCGCATGAAAGGCTTCGGCTAGTTTATGGTCATCATCCAAACGCATTTGAAACTCCTCGGGCACATCGAACTGTGCCACGCCTCTCATCTCCACCTTGGCGCCGGATTTCTCAACTGCAATGGCCTCTTTGATATAGGTCTTAACTGCCGCTTTCTGCTTGTTGATGTCCGCAAGAGAAGCAAATCTGATTTGTCTCGCGGCCTGCACATTCTTGGTTTGCTGAATGAGGTTGCCCTTGGGGTCCTTAAGCAAAGCGCCCTTCATGAAAAGCAAAGCGCAATAATTCTTGAAGCCATGGATCAAGACCACGTTGCTACCATTTAAATCGTAGCAAGCTTGGCCCCATTTCAGTTCTTCATTGAGGCCCGATGCAAGACAGAGTTGGCGGAGCGCGGCATATTCAGCGCTCCAGCGTCTTTCCTTGCCATGAACCTTACTGACGAGTGGATTCATTGTCCCCTTTGTTCGCGTCGTGAGTACCCGTGAAGATCTCTGCTCTCGTTCGGATGCTTTGTCTCGAAACCCCAAAGATACCACGGCGTAGTTGCCCAGAAAAATGACGCCAATCTCGTGCGAGTACCGGCTGGCTGGCCGCAGCGGCATTGCTCTATCGACGGAGGACCGGCGGCATGCGTTCCGCATTTTGGTAGGGCGCCCCGTTCTTGACGACTACATCGACGTTTGAAAGGGCGACTATGTCAAAGAGCGGATCCCCCTTGACGACTACAATGTCGGCGATCCGGCGAGCGGCGGTCACCACAGAGGATTGGTCCATTTCAGTTTGGGGAACCTGGCGAAGTCCCCATCCGTGTACGTGAGAGTACAGCCGTGTTGTGCGGCGAGCGCCGCCAGGTGTGCATCAGACACTAGATTGCCGGGTGCCTGTCCCTCGATGAGCAGGCCTTGCAGCACGTCCCAATTGAGCGCATAACACCCATCTGAGTACTCATGGGTCAACATGTCGATGTCATGATGGTCGGCGTAGCTCAGCTGCTTTGGCACCGGCGTGTTGATGAAGCCGATGATGATCCAGTACCAGCCGATGAAGCCGTGCCTCTCGATCAGCGGATGCAATATTTCGGAGCTGTTGCGATAGCCTTCAAACACCGACACGATCAGCCCGGGCTTGGTCTTGTGCCATTGTCCGGTCGTCAGGTACTCGCGCAGCTCCGCCTCGTATGGTCTATTGCCCGCTTCCAGTTCGATCGGCTTTGTGACTCGAACTAGTGCTAGACCGACAAATCTAAGGGGGCTTTCAATGAGGATAGTGTGCACATTATGCGTCTCATTAATTGCCTGTTTATCCGTTGGAATTGCGTCAGCCGACACCACATCTGGAATTCCGAGCGAAGCTTCGTGCGATTACACGAATAATCGCGAATACACCGAATGCCTCGGATCGGTTTTGAGTGCGTTAGAACCTATTCTTTCGCGCTATTACGACGCAAAGAAGGACGTTTTACGGAACCTTCGCACGGCCTCGGGAGCGCCAGCGATGTCGCAGTTTCCAGCCGAGATCGAAGGTGCGCTCGCGAGCTTGAAGCATGCTCAAACGGCGTGGCAGAAATACAGAGATGCCCATTGCGACATGGTTGCGCGAGAGTATCTCGCGGGGACCGGGAAAGCTGCGGGATTCGCCAAGTGCATGATTGACCTTGCCCGATCGCGCATACGTGATCTTTCGCCAGGTACGAATATGCCAGAGCCCGAGTAAGCGACTGCTAGCGGTCATTCGCGACCGGCAACTCACGGTCGAACCGAATTTGGGTCGGCACCCGCGACAACCGGCCACGAAGAGACATTCGTGCCATCGCCCGCTTTCACGACTTTCGTTCCGACACCTTCGATGTAGAGCGTCTGCTCGCCCTCGACGACGTATGTGACCTCATGCCCGTTCGGGTGCGTATGCAGCGGCAACCGGAAGCCGGGTTGCCATGGGGAGGCGAATATCAACATCTCCTGGCCGGGCAGGTTATTCAAGTCTTTAAGACCTGCTCTGTCGCGTACTGCGATCCCTGTGCATGCACGAATTCGCCACACAAAGCGCCGACCAAAACGCCGGCGGCGAAGACTGCGCCCAAGCAATAGCGTGCCTCATTTTTTCTTCTCCATTTTGTTGTTGCGAGGTCAATAGGACATACATCGATAGTACAAGCACAAGGCAGCTTAACAGCGTGTTTACCGGATATATTTCGCGCGGTTCACCTTCGCCACGCTTATACGTTCCGGCCCCGTCTTCGACCTGTGGTTAGACAGCGCGAGACTTGCTGAGCGATCTTACCTAATGTCCGCTTTGGGTGGAGAGCACTCATGGGCGGTCGATGACGCGGCATAGTCGCGCGCCGGCGGGGTCGAGCCGCTTCAGGGGGCTACCGACATCCATTGTCCCGCCGCGACCCATTCCGGCGGATAGTCAGCGGCAGCTTCAGGACAGCCGGAAGGGGGCCCTGGACTCATTCGATCAGGAGTCCTGACAGCGGATCACGATGAGCAGTTAGGGCTTAAGGGCAGGGATTAAGGCGCTCTCGTCTCGCACGCATTGCCAGTTGATCAAATCAAAACGGCGCTCGAAGGCCCGAGCTTCTCCCTGGCAGTCACCTTTGCTGCCGTACCCGTGCAGTATGTCGCGGTGTACGGCTCCTTGCGCGGTGTAGATCAGGAAGACCAGCGTCCAACTCATGATTCACATCTCCAAAAGTACTTAAATACTTCTGATTGAAACGGATTCAGACGATCTCCAAGATGTTCGATACTTAAACCCCATCGCGACACAGTGTCGCAGACAGGTCCCTTTCGCGGATAAGGACATACCAGCACTGCGACGCGCATTCCACGAAAGATCGCTGTAAGTTAAATCAGAACCGATTGCGCTTGGATGGACAGTGGTGAACCCGGCCAAATCCGGTCATTCGATAGCCTCAAGTCGCAGAGACTTAGCTGCGTTCGCGGTCGCGCTAGACTCAACCAGCTCGGAGCTAAAGCAGGTTCCGAAACATTTCGAAGGCAGCGGCCCAACGGCGCTGATGAGGGTTCCCAAAGTCGGGCCTCGAGGAGGATGATCTATATTGCTACACCAATGGATAGTAGCGTTTCACAACCTTGGGAGGACCGGCCCGATGAATGCAGAACAAGCGCGACGGCTTGCTGCTGTCGCTGGCGTGCTCGTTGTGATTTCGATCTTTGCCGGTAGCTTTACGGAAGTTTACGTTCCGGGCAAATTGCTGGTCACCTCCGATCCGAACGCTACCGCCGCTAACGTTGCCGCCTCACCTCAGCTTTCCGACTCAGTTTCCTTGTTTATCTTATCGAGGCGGTCTGCGACGTCACTCTTGCTTTGATCTTCTACGTTCTACTGCGGCCGGTGAGTTCAACGCTCTCGCTGCTGGCAGCCTTCTTCGGGATCGTCTCTACCGCCACTTTCGCTACATCTGAGCTGTTCTACTTCATCGCGTCGCTTGCTGCTCGCACCAATGTTCGTGACGATGATTGCCCTCGCCGGGTGGCTATTGCTGAAGGGTATTGCCCGGCAGCGGTGGCCGGCTACATCCGACTTCCATTAGCTTGCACATTCATTTTGCGCGAGTGTCCGGATAGCTGCCGTCCACGGGCCTGCAGCTGCGGGGTCTATTACTGCGGGTGAAGATCTGATCTCGTTCGGATGCATCTATGAAAAATATGGTAAGTAGCAACCGGTATCAGTCGCTAGAAAACACGCTGTAACAAAATCAATGACCTCCGACCGCGATCTTTCGGTCCGCGAAGCACCCGCGTCCGGCGTTGGGATTCGATCGCAAACGAGGGCTCAGTTGCATATTCGAGGATGGCGTAGTAGGTTCACAGGAAAGAATCGTAAGCCATTGATTTGACGGACCTGGAGGACACATCGGAAGTCGCGCGCACAAGCTCCGTTCCTGCTTAGGCGGCGGCACTTGGATTAGATAACTGCGTTCCGCTGGACGCTAGCTAGAGAGGTGCGACGCGCATCGGAAAAATCCCACGACTTGGCGTGCACTGGGCCGATAGTCCTGATCGGCGCCCACAGTCATCATTAAGAAAGGGCCAAGTGCATTGAGATGCGGTGCGAAACGGCGGCGGGCATCGGGGATCACTCCGCATCGCAATCAGAGGTTTCATCCATGACGAGAGATGAATATTCGAAAACAAATCCGCGGGAAAGGTGGGATCGTGGCAAAGCGCAGCCGAAACCTCCTGATGATAAACGTCAAAAGAACACCAGCGACGGTCCTGTGGATGAGTCCGACAATGGACCGCCGACGGCGCCCCGTGACATTGGCGAAGGATAGGGATGTATACCGGCCAGTGTCTGTGCGGCGACGTTACCTTCGAAGCCTTAGGGACACCTCGCGTGCACTATTGTCACTGCAGCATGTGTCGGCGAGCCACTGGTGGGCCTTTCGCGGTGCTGGTATGGTTGCCAGAGCGATCAATCTCATGGAATAAGCCTGCGACGAGTCGCCGTTCATCTCCTATGGCGAAGCGCGGCTTCTGCGATCACTGCGGTACTCCACTTTTTTTAAAATACGACGGTGAGTCCGACGTCGCGCTGCTCCTAGGGGCGTTCGATCAAGCGGACGCACTGATCCCTACCCACCACTATGGGATCGAAGGTCGACTTCCCTGGGTCAACATCGGTCATGGCCTGCCCGAGAGCATGACCCTCTCATAAAAACGCACTGGAATGACGATGAGAATGCTTGCGGCCACCGAATCTGCCGAAACCAACGCCGCATACCTTGTGAGCGGGGACGACGGGCTGGCAACGGACCTGACCCGTCCAGTAATTTGCCAGCAGCCTCAGCGGGATCTCTCGGTGAACAGATCCAGTTAGCCCAAGAGATGGATACTGTTCAGGCAAGACTGGCGGGAGCGTTCGGGCGACGGGCCACCCGCGGCCCCCTGAACGTCATTATCGATACCCCCCTTGGCAGCCGCAACAAATTTAAGTATGACGAAGATGCGGGCCTTTTCAAATTGAGCCGCATTCTTCCAGAGGGTCTGCACTTCCCATGTGACTTTGGGTTCATTCCCGGCACTGCCGGAGACGACGGAGATCCGCTGGACGTGGCCGTTTTGGTCGACGCGGCGAGCTTTGTTGGGTGTCTGATGACCGTACGCTTACTAGGCGTCATCCGCGCCACGCAAATGGAGCAGCGTCACAGCATCAAGAATGATCGTCTACTGGGAATACCGGTGACGTCGGTAAACCACCCTAGAGCCCGCGACATTCGCGACATTCCGAAAAATCGCTTGGACGCACTTGAGCAATTCTTTGTCGCCTACAATCGCGAGCAAGATCGCCCATTCAAGTTACATGGTCGGCAAGGCGCTGCTGCCGCAATTCAAGCGGTGCGCGAGGGATTTTCTAAGGGCGACCGGTCCTCAAGACCGCATGGATGACGAATGGAACGAAGCTGATCCTCCTTGAGAGCCGATGTACTCACTGCACGATGCATTGCTCGTAAGCGAAGCCGGGCGGCCTTGTGCCTACTCCGCGCCTTCTTGGGCGATGCGGTATATTGGCGGAGAATCGACAGCTCCGTGATGCCGCGACACCGTTGACGCCCCAATCGCGATGTCGCAGCGCTGCTGGAATAAGACGAAGATTGCGAAAGGCCGGCGATACCCGGGAATGCAAGACATAACTGCGGCATCTGCACGGACTTCTCCAAAAAGAAACGTCGCGCAAGCCGCGCTCACCTAACCACCACGGTATCGGACTTCGATCGCGCATATCGGGGACTAATGCCGCGGAGTCTTCGGTCTGTTTTTAGGACTTGTCAGCTATTTCTTGCCTCATGTCGAGACAATAGCTACTACGTGCTCAGCCGCAAAACGGGTGTGCTACGCCCTAATACATGTCGGTGCCTGAAACACGTCACTCTTCACTTGAGGATTCTTAGTTATGAGCAGCACAACTCGTTCTCTCGCGGTGGTCACCGGCGCGTCAACCGGGATTGGTCTTGAACTGGCGCGGTTATGCGCCCAAGAGCAGTGGGATTTGGTTATTGCCGCCGACGAGCCTCGTATCCACGATGCTGCGCGGGAGTTAAGCGGCCTTGGGGTTCAATGCACGCCGGTGCAGACTGACCTATCGACCCGTGATGGCGTTGACCAATTGATCGCCGCCATTGACAAGGGTGGCCGACCGGTGCATGCGTTGCTCGCAAACGCCGGGCGTGGTTTGGGACGTGCCTTCCTGGATCAGGACATCGATCAGGCGCTCAAAGTTGCGCATACGAATATCGACGGCACGATTTACCTCGTTCATAACGTGGGCAAGGAGATGCGTGACCGCCGTCAAGGTCGCATCCTGATCACGGGCTCAATCGCCGGACTGATGCCAGGCGCATTTCAGGCGGTGTACAATGGGTCCAAGGCGTTTCTGGATTCTTTCTCGGTGGCGCTGAACAATGAACTTAAAGACAGCGGAATTACGGTCACGTGTTTGATGCCAGGCGCCACGGAGACGGACTTCTTCGAGCGCGCGGATCTGATGGATACCAAGGTGGGAACCGACGAGAAAGCCAACGCCGCCGACGTGGCTAGAACCGGGTTTGACGCTATGATGAAAGGGGAACTTAAAGTGGTCGCCGGCTTTGGCAATAAACTGCGTGCGGCGGTGTCGCATATCGCGCCGGACAGTGCGTTAGCGCAGATGCATCGAGGGATGGCAGAACCCGGTACCGCAAAGGACAAGGAGCCGAAATCCAAAGGCGAACGAACAGATTTGCCGCGGCCGTAAGCCAGTCCTCGAATTGAGTCCAACCGCTGGATTGACCGATCAGCGATCGCCGGAGAAGGCGCGGGCATCCCGTGCTTCGGTTGCTCTCTCCGCCCGCCGGTCGTCGTTCGAACATCGTGCCCTGTTGTATTGGAAGATCGATGGGGAACTATCAAGCAAGACTCGATTTTTCGGCGCGGCGGCGCTGACAAATACAGCCCTTTACGAGCTCTCATCGCCGCTAGGCCGATGCGTGGTTGGTTGGCGTGCGCAGGGCTTTCTCTGGAGGCTCGGTGCACAGTTGCAAAAAATCAACCAACGCAGCGCTCACCTTATTTCCGCGGGGACGTGCATGGCGCCGAGTGTTGACGTCGCGATGGTCACCACCGAGCAACGGGCGGTGCAAGGGGAACTTGACGCCTTGGGCACGCAGGACTGCGCATTGCTTCGCAGGATGACGGCCGACGTGGATTTCCTGCTGAACAGCGATTGGCTATACCTTGTGCGAAACTGCAGCGCAGCGGCACGCACCTATTTCGAAATTCTTCGGAGGGTTCGCTATGAGCTGGGCGGGCGCATCTACTTTGCGCACCAGAGGCATCGCGAAGCGATCGGGTTTGGGCTGATCCAATCTCTTTCCCCTGCGAGGGTTCGAGGTTATCCGGCTGTCCGAAGGACGCTGGGTGAGGCGAGGGGTCAATGAAACCGCACGCAGACGGACGGGAAGTATCCCGGCCATGGCAACTTCATCCAGAACGTCCGTAAATGCCTACAGCTTGAACCGGCATGCAGCGACTTTCCGGTCGGGGTTCCTCGCTGCATTCTTGAAATTCCTTGTGAAGGAGTAGAGTCATGTCAGAACCGCTTTCGAGGACCGCGCACGATGACGCGCCGTTGTCCTCAGCCAAGAATCCCGATCCGGTGGCGCTCAACGGGGAACATCTGGCCGCTCGCACGGACGACGTGCTCGTCGGCCGCACCGTTACCATCGATCGGCCTCGCGTGGAACTGTATCGTTTCTGGCGCGATCTGCGCAATCTGCCGCTCTTTATGCATAACATTCATAGCATCACGATCGCCGATACGGGCCGTTCGCATTGGGTAGTCGCCGCTCCTGCCGGCAAATCGATCGAGTGGGATTCGGAGATCACCGAGGATGCGCCCGGCGAGTTCATCGCGTGGCGCTCGCTAGAAGGTGCCAGCGTCCGAAATAGCGGACGCGTGGATTTTCGTGACTCTCCGGACGGGCGCGGCACGGTGGTCACCGTCACGCTCGCCTACGATCCACCCGGAGGCGCTCTGGGTAAACTCGTCGCGAAGCTTTTCCAAAGGGAACCGAAAATTCAGGCGCGGCAGGACTTGCGCCGGTTCAAGCAACTCATGGAGACGGGCGAAGTGTCCACAGCGCAGTCGCCTGATGCTGCGCCGCGATCATAGCAACGCCTTATCCCATTTCAGAAGTTCAGGAGTCCCAGCAATGCGCGCACTCACTTGGCACGGCAAACACGATGTCCGCGTCGATACCGTTCCAGATCCCAAGATCGTCAACCCGCGGGATGCAATTATCAAGATCACGTCGACGGCAATCTGCGGTTCAGATCTGCATCTGTATGACCATACCATTCCGACGATGAAATCAGGTGACGTGCTCGGCCACGAGTTCATGGGAGAGGTAGTTGAGGTAGGTCCCGGAAACAAGAAACTTAGAGTGGGCCAGCGGGTGGTCGTCCCTTTTGTGATTGCGTGCGGCCAGTGCTTCTTTTGTAAGCAGCAGCAATTTGCGGCGTGCGACAACTCCAATCCCGCCGAGACCGCGGACATGTCCGAGCTTCTGTACGGATATCCAATGACGGGTGCCTTTGGTTATTCACACCTCACGGGCGGTTATGCGGGGGGTCAGGCGGAATACGTCCGGGTGCCTTATTCGGATATCGGACCGATCGTCATCCCGGACGGCCTCGAGGACGAGAAGGTACTGTTCCTCTCCGACATTTTGCCGACGGGCTGGATGGCAGCCGACAATTGTGAGATTAAACCCACGGACACCATCGCGGTCTGGGGTTGTGGTCCCGTGGGACTTTTTGCCGTGCAGAGCGCCTTTGCTTTGGGCGCGCATCGCGTGATCGCGATCGATCACTATCCGCATCGTTTGGACCTAGCGAAATCGATGGGCGCCGAAGTCATTAATTTTGAGGAAGTGGACGTGCGCGAGGCCTTGGTCGAAATGACGGGCGGCATTGGCCCCGACGCTTGCATCGACGCCGTTGGCATGGAAAGCCACGGCTTCTCCGCCGATAGCGTGATGGACAAGGTCAAAGCGGCCGTGAAATTAGTGACGGACCAAACGCACGGGCTGCGCCAAGTTATCGTCGCGTGCCGGAAGGGCGGTCGGATCTCGATTCCGGGGGTTTACGGCGGTGTGACCGATAAGTTTCCGATCGGAGCACTGATGGAAAAGGGATTGTCAGTTAAGAGCGGACAAACCCATGTACAGAAATATATGCCGCAGCTTTTAACAATGATCATGGAGGGGCAGTTAGATACGACCTTCCTGATCAGCCATCGGCTAAGTCTGGAACAGGCACCCGAAGGCTATAAGATGTTCAAGGAAAAGCAGAACGAGGTGACAAAGGTCGTGCTAAAGCCTGATGGAATGACACGACATTGAGTGATCCATTGTAGCGCGCCATTTCATATCGCACCGGCCCTGGGTCTTTGGCTCCAGGGCAAGCAAACGATCGACCACGACGACGTCGTTATCTTGGAGATTATGCTCAAAACGGCGAATGGCGCCGCTTGGGCGAGGCGACGCCGACCTCTTGAGCGAGCGTTCGAGCAAGAGAAAATCGTTATCCGAGCGCTGTCCTTTAATAGCCTCTACGAAGGCCTCAAGGAGGGGCGCATGGTGCTCCCGGCTTGATGAGTTTCGTAAGACCGCACTGTGGACTATTACCGAACGAAATTGGTGCTTTTCTTTGTCCGGCGGCAACTATCTCAGATTGACGCGGCACATAGAATATTGACGGATGCTTTTTCTGCTCCATGGCATCGAGTACTCATGGAGGTGGGAATAGTAAGCGAATCACTCGAGCGAGTGACGCGACGAAGGGGACCGTGAAGAAGGAGAATATACATGCGAGACCAATTGCCGGTGAGCTCAACTCAGATTAGCTTCCCGATATCGAAGTACGCCATTGCATTGCTTTGTTGCGCATTCAACATCCACCCGTTGGTCGCGCACGAGAATCTTGACTGGCGATACCACGGAAGAGATGTTTCTAATCAACGATTTCAAGACGTCGACCAGATCAACCCTTCGAATGTCGCCAACCTGAAACCAGCGTGGATTTTCCACACCGGTGTCAGCGATCCCAACATGTCAATGGAAATGACGCCGATAGTGGTCGACGGCGTGATGTACGTGACTACCGGCGACGACGATGTATTTGCGTTGCACGCCGCAACAGGCAAGCAAATCTGGGCGTATCACCCAACTGACATGCCTTCGCTGTCTTCGCTACCCATTTGTTGCAACAACGACAACCGGGGAGTAGCGATAGGCCACGGGAAGGTTTTCAACGCGCGGCTCGATGCCACCTTGGTGGCCCTAGATGCAAAGTCAGGTAAAGTAGTCTGGAAAACAACCGTCGACCTCCCGAGCAACGGCGCTTCCATGACCCTTGCTCCGCAGTTTGCCGATAACAAAGTGATCGTTGGCGTGTCGGGCGCCGAATTCGGGGTGCGCGGTCATTTGGACGCATACGACCCGGACACGGGGAAGCTCGTCTGGCGCTTTTGGACCACCGAGCCGAGCTCGTGGGCCGGTGACACGTACCTTCACGGTGGAGCGTCGGTTTGGGGAAATCCCAGTTATGATCCGGACCTCCATATGCTGTACTTCAGCACTGGTAATGCCTACCCCTGGCCTTGGGCCGGCGATCGCGCGGGAACGAATCTATACTCGTCGTCTATTGTGGCGCTCGACGTACGGAACGGGGAATTGAAATGGTATTTCCAAGATACCCACCACGATTTGTGGGACTTCGATGGCCCGCAACCGACAGTACTATTCGATTTCCACGGCACTCCGGCCCTTTCCCACACTTCAAAGACAGGATATATGTTCATCCTCGACCGGCGCACTGGCCAATCGCTCCACCCGTACAAGGAAGTGCCGGTCCCCACGACGCCCGTATTTCAACACCCGTGGCCGACCCAACCCGAATCCTCGATTGAATCCCTGACCGAGCACCATGCTGAAGCGCTCCCGCCCGGCTTCATCGCTGCTCCGCAGTGGACTCCGGTGCAACCAACGCCATTGGTGTTCCAACCAATCTTCGACGGAGGAATGGAATGGCCTCCGGCGGCTTATAGCCCACGAACTCATTTCGTCTACTCGCATGCCCGTTATGTGCCGGCCGATATCGGAATCACGGATAATCCAGCGGGTAATGCGAATTGCCCAACTTCGCCGACGTGCACATTTGAATTTATCCAGATACCCGGCGTGACGAATCACGGCGTTTACGGAGCGGTGGACACACGTACTGGAAAGGTCGCCTGGAGGATCCCCGTCATTACTACTGCGCCCGACTCAGGCGTGGCAGTGGCCGGCGACCTGGTCTTCTTCGGCGACAGCACCGGGCTCTTCCATGCCGCGGACGCAAAGACGGGCGAGATCCTGTGGACCTTCGATTCCTCGACCGTGCCGAATGCGGGCGGCGCAAATGGCTCTCCAGCCATTTATGTCGTCAACGGCCGCGAGTACGTCGTCTACGGCTTTGGCGGCAACCCGGGCGAGAGTCCGGTACTCGGTGATGCGGTGATCGCCTTCGCGCTTCCGCATCACGATGACGATCACGATGACGATCACGGTGACTGATTCGGAGGAGACGAAGCGTGCGCTTCGAGAAGATTGGGCAAGGATGACCGGTATTGTCACGGCCTTCGTCCTCGCCGTTTTGGCAAGTGCGGCACTAGGCCAGACAACAGCGCGCGCGCACAGCGGCGCAGCGACCCCCAAAGCCCCCACTGTGGGAGATCTCGATCTCTCAGCTATCGACCAGAGCGCCGACCCCTGTACCGACTTCTATCAATATGCATGCGGCAACTGGATCAAGGACAATCCAGTTCCTCGTGACCAGGTGCGCTGGGTTCGGTCGTTCTCGCTCCTTCAGGAGCGCAACCTTTATGAACTTCGGCAGGAACTGGCGAGAGCCGCCGCGAAGCCCGCAAGCCCTCTCGAAAAGAAGTATGGCGATTTCTTTGCAGCATGCATGGACGTTGAGGAGCTGCAAAAGAAGGGGCTCGAGTCAGTTAAGCCGGCACTCGAGCGCATTTCCGCTCTCAACGACTCCAAAGGCATCGCAACCCTGGTCGGCGATCTAGCGGCTGCCGGGGATCCCGCGCCGCTATTCGGGTTGAATGTCGAGCCCGCCCCAAAGGATTCGAAGACGCCCATCTTGAGCATTTCCCCGGGAGGCCTGACATTGCCGGATCGCGAGAACTATGGGGGTAACTCGCGATATATCGTCAAGCGATATCGAAGCCACATAATACGTGTGTTCATGCTGACCGGCGATACCCTGGAACAGGCCGGGAGCGAGACGGCGTCTGTTCTCGGTATTGAAACTGCGCTGGCGCACGCATCCACGAATCGCGCGGAGTCAGCCGATCCGGAGAAACATTATCAAGTTGTCAGTTTGACGGATCTCGCAAAGCTCGTGCCCGATTTTGACTTCGGCGTGTACTTTAATCATCTACTTACACTGCCTATCGAAACACTGAATGTAGCCAACCCGGATTCTTTGAGTACCGTCAATAAATTGATCGCCTCTCTATCGATTGATTCCTGGAGGTCCTACTTCCGCTGGCATGTCGTGAGCGAACAAGCTGTCGCGCTGCCGAAGGAGTTTCGCGATGAAGATTTTGCCTTTTGGGGCGCCAATATCGGGCGGCAAGAGAAGCCGACGCCTCGCTGGAAACAATGCGCCGCAATCACCGATCAGGCATTCGGCGAAGCGTTTGCACAGGACTGGGTGAAGCGAAACTTCTCCCCCAAGGCCAAAGGCGGCACGGAAGCGATGGTCGACGCTCTCGAAAAGGCCCTCGCCGGCGAGATTCGCAGCTTGCCCTGGATGAACGACGAGACCAAGAGGACCGCGGAAAGGAAACTGGCGGCGATCCGAGTCAGAATCGGACACCCTCAGAAATGGCGCGATTACTCAGGTCTGAAAGTGGATCGGCATGACTTTCTCGGAAACTTGCATCGCAATGCGGTCTTCGAGCGTAATTACTTGCTGAGCAAACTGGGCAGGCCGCTGGACCCCGACGAATGGGACATTGCTCCCACGACACTGAAAGCCCGCTATGCCCGATCGATGAATAGCCTCTACATTCCCGCCGGCATGATTCAACCGCCTTTCTTTGACAGTGCCGCCGATCCGGCAGTCAACTTCGGCGGGATTGGCGTTTTGGCCGCGCACGAGCTTACCCATGGTTTCGACGGCCTCGGATCGAAATTCGACGAACGCGGCAATGTGCGCGACTGGCAGACCTCGGACGATCGCAAGGGATTTGCCGAAGCGACGAGCTGCGAAGTGGCGCAATACACCAAGCTCGTTCCGAAGTCTGATGATCCGGGCGATCTGCCGCCGGTCAACAACCTCGCTGTGGCCGAAGGTATTGCCGACAATGGCGGCCTGCGGATCGCTTTTCGGGCGCTGATGGACGCCCTGGCTGCGCAAGGGATGACGGCTGACAACAAGATCGACGGCTATACTGAGAGCCAGCGCTTCTTTCTGTCGTTCGCTCAAATCTCGTGTGAGAATCAAACATTCTTTTCTGCCAGGCAATCAATATCAGCCGATCCGCTTTCAGTGGGACGGGTGCGCGTGAACGGCGCCGGCCAGAACTTCGAGGAGTTCGGTAAGGCGTTTCAATGCGCCAAAGGCAAGCCCATGTCACCTGAGAAATCCTGCCGGGTTTGGTGACCGGCTGGAGCGCGCGCCCAACTGCTCTCACACGGATCACCGGTTCCTGAAGCCAGGGATGGGATAGTTTACATCTGGCGGAACAGATGTAGAAAACTCCGGCTGACGGGGAGCACCTCGCCGCGGCTTTTCAAATAGATGTCGGCCGTTTCATTGGGACCGCGCACGATACGGGCGATGGAGCTTAAATTCACGACCACCGAGCGATGCACCCGCGCGAACTGCGCCGCATCGAGCTGCGCGGCGAGCTCTTTGAGGGGCGTGCGAATCACGGCTTCGCGCTGCTCGGAGGAGTCGTCACGCCACGCGACCACCGTGTACTTTTCCTCGGCGCGCAGGAAATCGATTTGCTCAACCGGGATCAGCGTGACGGTTTGCCCCACCGATGCGCGAATCCAGCGCAGCGGCGCGGGTGCCTCGCGCCGCTCGAGAGCGGCCGCCAGCTTGAGCAGCAGTGCGTCGGTATTGACCGCGGCTTTGGCGTCGCGCAACCGTTCCTGCAGCCGCGCCACGGTTTGCGCGAGACGCGCGGCATCGACGGGTTTCACGAGATAGTCGAGCACGCCCTGTGCAAAGGCCTGCACGGCGTACTGGTCGAACGCGGTGACGAAGACCAGATGCGCCCGATGGCCGATGTGACGGGCAGCCTCGATGCCGGTTACGCCGGGCATGTGAACGTCGAGAAAGCACACGCTGGGATGCATGCGGTCGAACTGAGCGATGGCTTCACGCCCGTTGCGAGCCCGAGCGACGACGGTGAGTTCGGGCCACGCTTCAGTCAGCTGGCGCTCGAGCGACTCGCGCAGCAGCGGCTCATCCTCGGCAATCAGGGCAGTGGGAGCCGCTTGCATTAGGCCGGCGTCTTTCGTGCCGGGAATGATAGCTCGGCTCGCACACCATGGGGCACGATTTCGCTAACGCGCAACTGCGCCTCGCTGCCGAACGCCAATTGCAATCGCTCGCGCAGCGCGGCCAAGCCGGTGCCGAGCCCCGTGCCGGTTGCTCGCAGACCCACGCCGGTGTCCGTGACGCTGGCGAGGCAGCGGCCCGGCGCGAGCTTCAAGTCGATGTCGATGCTGCCGCCCGTCTCGCTGGGGTCGATACCATGGCGTACGGCGTTTTCCACCAGTGTCAGCAGCGTCATCGGCGGACACTGCAGCTCCATCATGCCGGGATCCGAGTGCATCGAAAACACCAAGCGATCCGGCATTCGCATGTGCATGACTTCGAGATAGGCGCGTACCAATTCAAGCTCTTGCCTCAGCGTCGTCGCCGTTTCATGCAGGCGCGGCACGGCGGCACGCAAGTAAGCGATCAAGCTCTTCAGCACTTTGGAAGCCTGGGGGGCGCCGGCTTCCACCAGCGCCTGCACATTGGCGAGCGTGTTGAAAAGAAAGTGCGGCTCGACTTGCGCCTGCAACAACCTGAAGCGCGCATCCAGCGCCTTGCGTTCCAGCTCGCTGCGCTCCAAGGCGAAGGCGGTGGCCTGATCGCGGGCGAAAGTATCGCGCTGCCGGACAAGCGCGCCCACGGCGATCCAGGGACCAAACAAGATGCCTGCAAACATCAGCATGAAATAGCCCTCCACTCGGGCTGGCTCGGTTGCAAATTGTGGATGGCCGCCGGTGGTGAGCCAATACGCGAACAACGCGGCTAACGGTACGGACAGCACCACGCCCAGGAGTTGCAGCACCCAACGTGCCAGCCACCGCGGCACACGGGCGGGCCAGCGCTCGAACAATCCAAACGCCACCATCGCAGAAAGACCGACGACCGTTGTGCGGCCTACCACCACCACGGTGGGCATGACCGAACCTAAGCGCAGGATAAGTCCAATCACGGTGGATGCGATCAGCGCCACGCGCAACCGCGGCCAACCTAACAAGGGTGGCGGGGCACCGGTCCGGGCGAAGGTATCGTTAACCGACATGATGCCACTATAGTGCAAAGACGCGGGCCTCGAGGATCAGGGCTCGGAATTGGCTACTGCGCGCGGCTGCTCGTCGGCCGCAATCGCGGCTCGATCCGGCCTGATCGTGGTCCGTCGCATGCAGTGGCAGCTGCGGTGCGCTGAGCCGATAGTGACCCCAAGCGCAAATCACGCACGGCGCGGAAGGGGAGTCGATCATGAAGCGACGAAATAAAGTGCTGGGCTTGGTGTTGATCGTACTGGTCGTAGCGGGATCCTCGTTGGCGCTGGCGTTGAGTCACAACTCCGCTTGCCCGGCCGCGGCGCCCCTAGCGGCCGGCACGCCGGCAATGAAAGCAATCGTGTATCGCTGCTACGGCTCCCCCGAAGTGCTGAAGCTCGAGGAGATTGCCAAGCCATTCGTGGCGGACGACCGGATGATCGTCAAGGTGCATGCGGCCTCGGTCAATCCCTTGGACTGGCATTACATGCGCGGCGAGCCTTACTTCATGCGCGCCATGGCGGGAATGGGTAAACCCGACAGTATTAACATGGGAGTCGATTTCGCGGGCACGATCGAGTCAGTCGGGAAAAACGTAACGCGGTTCAAGCCCGGCGATGAAGTATTTGGCGGCCGAGATGGCGCCTTCGGCGAGTACGTAAGCGTCGCCGAGAAAGGCTCGCTGGCCATGAAACCGGCCAACATGAGCTTTGAACAGGCGGCGGCTGTGCCCATCGCAGCCGTCACGGCATTGCAGGCACTGCGCGACAAGGGAAACCTTCGGGCGGGGCAGAGCGTCTTGATCAACGGGGCGTCCGGCGGCGTCGGCACCTTTGCCGTGCAAATCGCCAAGGCGTACGGCGCCCACGTCACCGGTGTTTGCAGCACCCGGAACTTAGATTTGGTGCGATCCATCGGCGCCGATCAGGCGATCGATTACACCCACGAGGATTTCACTAAGCTCTCGCAACAATACGATCTCATCATCGACACCGTGGGCACACACTCGCTGTCCGACTATCGGCGCGTATTGAAGCCTCAGGGCGCGTTGGTCATCGTCGGATCCCAAGACAAGGGCCGGTGGCTCGGGGCCATGTCGGGCCTAATCGACGCGAAGCTTTATGCCCCTTTCGTCAGTCAGAAATTAGTTTTTCTACTGGCAGAACTGAATGCCAAAGACCTCGATATCCTGCGCGACTGGATGCAGGCGGGAAAAATTACCCCGGTGATCGACCGGCGCTATGCGCTAAGGGAGGTCCCCGAGGCGATCCGGTACCTGGAGCAGGGGCACGCGCGCGGCAAAGTCATCATTGCCGTGAATTAGGCGCAAGCACACGTGACGCCGGATGCAACAACTGCGGGGATATCTTCGATGCGCGTCATGGCCCATGTGGCGTCGCATGAGCACAAGGCGGTGGCGCTCGCATTCGTATGTAATTTTCTGCTGATGGGAAGCTATTACATCCTGCGGCCGGTGCGCGACACCGTGGCCACCATCGTCGGAGTTGATCATCTGCAGCAGCTCTTCACCGCCACTTTCATCGGCACTTTCATCGCCTCAGGCGTCTACACCGCGCTGGCCTCCAGAGTCAAACTCACGCGGTTGTTGCCGGGCGTTTTTTGGTTCTGGCTGTGCAATGTGGTCCTGTTCGAACTGCTGTTCAGTCTTGCGCCGGAGAATCGCTGGCTGGGCTCGGCGTACTACGTGTGGTTCAGCGTCACGAACCTGTTCATGATCTCGGTGTTCTGGAGCTTGATGGTGGACGTGTTTTCTCCGGAGCAGGCCACCCGTTTCTTTGCGTTCATCGCGGCCGGCGGAGCCCTGGGTGCAATCGCCGGCCCGCTGCTCACGCGACTGCTGGTCGGAATGTTGGGATTGAGCGGCATGCTGTTGCTCGCCGCGGCTGGATTCGCGCTGGTCATCGTCACCGTTTATCTTCTGATGCGGGAGAAGGTGCGATTGCGCGAAAGCAGCGATGAGGCCCAGCAGTCGTCGCTCGATCACCCGTTGAAAGGCAATGCCTTCGAGGGCTTCGTCCAGTTGCTCAAGTCGCGCTACGTGCTCAATCAAGCCGCGTTCATGCTGCTCATGACGTGGGTCAATACGGTGGCGTATTTCTGCCAGACCGACCTGATCGCGCGAAGCTACAGTGCGATCGCGAGCCGAACGCAAGCCATCGCGGACATCGATCTGGTCGTGAACATCTTCACCGCGCTCATTCTGCTGCTTGGGCTTGGCCGAATCGCGCAACGCTTTGGCGTTACCGCGGGATTGATGCTCAACCCGCTGCTGATGGTGATCGCGTTTCTGGCGACGGCTTTTTCGCCTACGCTATTCATGATCCAGGCCCTGCAGGTGGTGCGGCGCGTCGCGCAGTATGCGATCGCGCGCCCGAGCCGCGAAATTTGCTTTACCGTGGTGGAGCAAAGCAGCCGCTACAAGGCGAAGAATGTCGTCGATACGGTGGTCTACCGGTTCGGCGATGTGAGTTCCGCCTGGGTACAAGCGGGATTAAGGTCAATGGGGTATGGCATGAACGGCGCGATCGCGGTGGGTGTCGCGGCGTCGCTGGTCTGGGGTGCGGCTGCTCTGTTCCTCGGGCGCCGGTATGAAAAGATTCGCCGGCACGACAGCGGCGCGCGCGATCTTCATCGCAGCGAGGCGGTTGTCGCGAGTCTATAAGTCAAAGCTGCACATCGCCATGTTCTTGTGGAATCTTGAGATTTATTCACAAATTCAACGCTGCTATACGACGATTCCATCGTCTAATTTAAAGTTAGATTGACCTTGATCGCTGAGATGGTAGTCGCCCCATGACCAAAAGCGGCGCGTTCGTATCGAGTGCGGGGCGAGCATGGCGGATCCCTCGCGCAGAGGGTCGCGCGTCCCGCCCTACCAATTTGGAAAGTTGAGCTCGCGCTCGATCTCCCGGAAGCGCGTTTCCTTACGTAGGGGATCGATCATGGCGTCCACTCGGAGCGTGACGATACCCGGGTCCGGCAGTCGATAGGCCGTTTCCAGCCATTCCAATGCCTTCGAGGTGTCGCCCCACTGTGCATAGATCTCCGCCATTTGATACGAAGAACCATCGCCGAATACGGCTTGCATTGCCGCCCGCTCGGACTCCGCCTCGGCATGCCGGTGGAGCTGGTCATACAGGATGGCCAGACACAGCATGCCCTGCCAGCCGCGCTTTGACGTCTCACAAGACTCGCGGGCGGCATCGATCTCGCCGAGCGAGAGAAGGTACAGGCCGCGCGCATTCTTAAGATCGCTCGAATCGGCATCGATTTGCAGGGCGCGGTTGACGGCCACGACGGCCTCGCGATCCTTCTTCGCTTCGTGAAGCGCGAAACTTAATTGCGTATACCCCTGTGGATTCAGCTGGTCCATCGCAATGGCTCGGCGAATGTTGGCTAACCCAGATTCCGTTCGCCCCATAGTGACGCTAAAGCGGCCGGACCGCATCAGCACGCCGGTATCGTTGGGTGCCAGCGCGAGCGCCCGCTCATATTCGGACTCGGCCCGCGCGAAATTGAGGTATCCACGCTCCCATGCCAAACCCATTACCACGTGCGCTTCCCCGAGCTGGGGCGCCAAGGCGATCGCCGTCTCCGCGTTCTCGCGCGCCCGCTGGTTCCAGGTTGGAACGTCCGGGCCGGGCGCGTAATTTCCGGCGTATTCGATTTGCGCAGCTGCCGCGCCGACATGAGCCTTGGCGAATTTCGGATCCAGTCGGATCGCTTCCGCAAACGCCGCCATCCGGGCCACCACATTTTCTTTGCTGGCGTTCATCCGGTCCCGATTCTTGCCGCGCAGGTAGGCGTCGAAAGCGGCGGGATTCTGCGTGCCGCCGATTTCGATGGTGGCTGCGGCATCGGCCAGGAGCGTGGCCTGAAGTGCCTTGGTCACGGCCGTCGCGATCTCCGTCTGCAGCGTCAGCACGTTCTTCAGGTCCCGATCGTAGGTCTGCGACCACAGGTGAAAACCCGTCGAGGCGTTGATGAGCTGGGCGGTTATCCTCACTTGATTGCCGTCCTTGCGCACGCTGCCTTCCAGCACGGCGCCAACATTGAGTTTGTGGGCGATATCGGCAACGTCGTCGTTCCTTCCCTTGAATGTGAACGAAGAAGTGCGCGCCGCTACCTGTAGATCGCGAACGGCGACCAGCGAATTGAGCAGTTCTTCGGAGAGGCCGTCGGAAAAATAGTCCTGCTTCGGATCGCCGCTCATGTTCACGAAGGGCAGGACCGCGATCGAGTGCGGCGGCGGCGTAAATTCAGCTGCAGTACTTCTCGGTCTAGCCGGGGAACCGCCGGCTGTGTCGGATGATGACTGCGTGCGCTCGGTTACCGCCACCGTCGTGCGTTTTGACAGCCAGAGTTTGTCAGCAATGATATAGGCGAGTGCCGCCGCGACGACGGTGAGAACGGTCGCGAGCAGAATGCGGTTACGAAGTCCCTTGGGATGTCCCGCCGGCGCTGCGCCGGCCGGCGGACTAGCGGCAGGATTGATTCCGGGCGCCGCTCGCTCGGGATCCCGAATCGCATCAATCAGGCTGGTGTATGCGGGTGCTTTTTTTTCGGCTCGAGCCTCGATCCACTGCGATTCACTGAGGAAGTATTCGAGCGCGGGCGTCAGCGGCGCATTATCTATTCGCAGTGTAATGATCGGCCGCTTCTTGGAGGAAGCACGCTCGATCTCTTTGCCGACGTGCGAGGAACCGATGGCGTCTTTCGACAGGACGAGCACCAAAGCTTTGGCACCACTGATCGCCCGCACAATCGCATCGGCATATATGGCACCGGCCTTGACGTCACGGGGCGCAATCCAGCAGGCGATTCCGTGCCGCTCAAGCGACTCGACGAGAGCACCGGCGACGGCGGCGTCGGGCGATGCGTAGCTGACGAACACACGCGCTGGCTCGGCCGTCGCTGTCGCGTTTGCGGCTCGTCTCTGAAGATCCTCTGGTTCAGCGCGGTCGGCCATTGAAGGGCCCTGGGTTATTGTCCCCGTAGCCTACCTTAAGCCACGAGCGACTGCTTCAGGGCATGCAGCTCGGCAAGCAGCGGCCGATTGCAGCCTTTACCCGTCACTTGCGCTCTAGAGTCGATTTCCCCAAACCGGATATCCAACCGCGGTGTACAACGATCCGGCGCTGACTGCTCACCTGACCGAAGTGTTGAGTCACATGGTAGCGGCTCATGCAACAAACAGTACCGCTGCTCAATACGGCGTTAATAATGAACATTGGGTCATTCGTCGGCACCGGCCGCACGCTCGATGAGCATGACGCTCGAGCTCTCTCCTGCACCCGGTCGAAAACAATTTTGCGGCAAGAAGAGTCCCACCGTGGCCTTCGTATACTTCGCCTACGCGGACATCGCCTTGTTCGACGCCGTCAACTCGATCGATAGACGATTTCACCCCTTTGCCGTGCAGGTTGATGCGCCCCGCGATGCCTCCAAGGACGCGGCGGCCAGCGTTGCGGCGCACGATGTGTTGGTGCATTACTTACCACCGATGCAGAAGGCATGCGCTGGGTGCCAAGCATCAGGGTCGCCCGAAATCTCGGCCCGTAAAAGCTGGTGATGCCGTCATTTTTTGGGTAGTGATATTACTAGCATGCTCAGGAAATTCTGGAGCATGCTTCGGAGCGCACCACGGGGAAACACTGGAAACACGCGACTCGATAGGGTCTCAAGAAGGTGGTGTAAGGGATTATTTATATGAGTCCTGGCCAGGCGTAAAAAAAATGCCGGCAGCACCTTGGGCATGTCTCACCGCAATGACGGGGACCAGCGACAATTCGCATGCCTTTTCGGCTCCGAGATGAGTTCGGCAAAATTATTTGCACGCTGTACCGGGAAAAGATCGGTCTTCGTCAAAACGAGCAGCAGCCAAATCGACCGGATCAGTGCCAGGCGAAAAATCGTTCAAAACACACGACTAATTGACAATACGGGCGAAAATCAATCGTTAAAAATGTAGCGATAACAATCGTGCGCTCGGGTTATCGCGCGGAGACACCATGCCACAGCAGCGTTCGTTCAAAACGTCACGCCGAACGGTTCTTATTGGTGGCGCCTCACTTGCCGGCATAGCTAGCCTGCCGACGTGGGCAATGGCAGACGAAATCCGACCGCATGCGTCGACCGATTTGCGCAATGCGAACAACACTACAGAGAGGCTCGACATGAAATCTGTCACTACCAAAGACGGCGTTGAAATCTTCTACAAAGACTGGGGTCAAGGTACGCCCATCGTATTCAGCCACGGTTGGCCGCTGTCGGCCGATGATTGGGATGCGCAGATGCTGTTCTTTCTCAAACACGGTTTTCGAGTAATAGCCCACGATCGCCGGGGGCACGGTCGTTCCGCCCAGACCGGTAGCGGCCATGACATGGATCATTACGCAGACGACCTCGCAACGCTGACTGCACACCTCGATCTCAAAGGTGCGGTGCACGTCGGCCACTCAACCGGGGGCGGCGAGGTGGTGCACTACCTGGCGCGCCACGGCGAGAGCCGGGTCGCCAAGGCGGTCATCATCAGCGCAGTGCCGCCGCTGATGGTAAAGACGCCTGCCAATCCCGGTGGTTTACCCAAGGAAGTATTTGACGGGCTTCAGGCGCAGCTCGCCGCGAACCGCGCGCAGTTCTATTACGATGTTCCAGCTGGTCCGTTCTATGGCTACAACCGGCCAGGTGCCAAACCATCCCAGGGGGTAATTTGGAATTGGTGGCGGCAGGGGATGATGGGAGGCGCCAAAGCGCACTACGACGGCATCGTCGCTTTCTCACAGACGGATTTCACTGAAGACCTGAAGAAAATCAACGTGCCAGTCCTGGTGATGCATGGCGATGATGACCAAATCGTGCCCTATGCCGACTCGGGACCACTGTCGGCAAAATTACTGAAGCACAGCACGCTGAAAACCTACAAGGGCTTTCCGCATGGCATGCCCACTACCGAGGCCGATGCCATCAACGCAGACCTGCTGGCATTTCTGAAACAGTAACGCTCTTATCGGGCGCCGGCCGTGAGGTCGGCGCCATCGACTTCCTCATATCTTCCATTGCCGTCGCCAAGCAGCGGGACTCATGCCAAACGCTTTTGAGAACACGCGTGTAAGATGGCTCTGATCAGCAAAGCCGCATGCCAGCGCAATCTCAGCAATCGCCATTTTCGTCCCGTGAAGTAAGTCTTTGGCTCGCTTCACCCGCTGCATCAGCAACCAGCGATGTGGCGGCACGCCGGTGGTATGTTTGAATGCAGATATGAAGTAGCTGCGGGATAGTCCGCAAAGGGCCGCGAGCTCTGAAAGCCTCGGGTCGCCCGCGAGGTCGTCAAGCAGTCGGCTGGTAACGCGTCGTTCCTGAAGAGGCGTAAGCATGCCGCTTCTGCGCCCTCTAGAGACTGGCATCTGACTGCTATCGAGATCTCCATACGCTACAGCGAGATGCGCGACCATCGCTGAAAAAACGTGGTCGGTAAAGAGTGCTGTGGCCTGCTCGGGCCGTGCCAAAACTGGATCAAGTGCGCGCGCCAGGCTAAGCATCGTGTCATCTTTGTGCTCAACGCCGATCGGACAGTGCAACCGTTCGATTCTTGGCCGCTTTAAGTCCGACGTGACTTCGTCGAAGGCGGTCAAAGGAATGAACGTATGGAACGAATCAAATGGTTCCGACAGATCCATTGACCACGCTTCTCGCAAATCCAGACACGATAGCGCGCCAGCTCCGAGCGCTGGAACCTCGACAACTCGACCGTCGTGCCATCCGACGTGTGCCGCCCGCGGCCGGAATATCACAACGGCCATAACCATGGCGACTATCGGATTGGGTGTGCTGATGCCGAGACCAGGACGATCCCTGCGATACCGCCCTATAGATAGATCGCCGCGCGCAAAGCGTACCGACGACAGCGATTGAAATTCGTCAAGGCTTTCTCTGGTGGTAAAGAAGGGACGGTCGGCGCCCGTGAGTTTTTCCTGGTCAGAAGACGTCTCCATGAAGTGCGTCCTATCGTTGCCTGACGTCAATGCGCGACGCTCCCACATAGTATCGCCGATTTTTCTATTTCCCCAGACATGCCCCGTGTATCGACGGATCAATAATTTACATTAGTATAGAACTTTAAATTATTTAAAAATAAGGTATTGGCTCCCCGGGACGGAAGCGAAGTCACGCGGAAAAGACCTGCAATTTAAGGGGTTTCTGATTTCGGTTGGGTTTCGATACTCTATCGAGGCTAGGGATGGAACCAAAGTCGACGGGTCGGCCGGGGTATCACCCGGCGACAGACAACATCTCTGGATGCGGAGGAGGCCGCCTATAGGTGCTTACGTTGCAGCCATGTTCAGGCGCAAAGCCTTTGAGTTGATTGGCCACTGCCGCCATACCGGAGGTCGCACTCGCCGTGTGCGTGTCATCTTCCCAAATCTTGGCGATGCGAATCCCCGTGAGCTTGTCGGGGAATAGGGCAATGACCGTACCGCCCCAGCCTTCCATTTGGGGATAGTAGAACTTGCACTCTTGTGAGGTGGTGTAAGGAGCTTTCCAAAAGGTATTGAAATAGAAGACTTCGCCAAATGGCGAGCCTTCGCCCGTCGGCAGACCTGGCGTTGGTGTACGCGAGAAGATCTCCATTATTTTGGGTGCATAGAGAAGTTGTTTACCTTGATGGGCGCCGAGATTCTGGTAGAGCCTGGCAATCCGTACGATATCGCTGATCGTGGGGTAGTATCCGAACGCCATCAATGGGGACCCCTCACGTCCCGTCGGCTCCAGCGTCTTGTTGACCGGAGCATCGTGAATGCCGATCGGCTCGAACACTTCTTTCAATACCATGTTCCAAACGCTGGCGGTCGAGCCTTCCTTTTTCTTGATGTAGTTGTCCATTGCAATCCCCAGCATGAACATGTCTTGGTCGCGATAGCGTGCGACTTGCCCGGGTCCCCAGGGGAATGGCGTGGCTCCGGTGAGCGTTGCTTGAATCTTTTCCTCTTGGGTTCGCGCCTCGTACCAGGACGCGTAGTTCTCTAGTCCGCCGTCCAAGATATTGTTGGGATTGCGAGTAAGACTGCCCTTGCCAACGCCGGTGGCCATATTGGCGGCATCGGCAAAGCGAACGTTTGTCCAGCCGGGGAATGCCGCCGCTTGGGGCACGAAATCCGCTATCCGCTCGGCAAAAACGGCGGGACCATACTTTTGCGCGAGATGCAGCAGCGCCGCACTGTTGACCAGAGACTTTGTCGCCGACCACACGCCGAAGCGCGCGCGGTCGCACCACGGCAATGGTCCTGCTACGGTATTGCAAGGCTTCAAGTAAATTTTGCCGTCGTAGTCCAGGGCCGAGACGACGATATCCGCAGTCTTGCCGTCATCAAAGCTCGCAAGGCGATCTTTGGCGAATTGTGCCTCCAGTTCCTGCCAGGGCCGAATCGTCAAGTGATCTCGCAAAGACCGCTGATAGCGCAGCCGCGCGTGCTCCATGCCCTCAGGCGGACGAGGCGCCCATTGAGTTTCTACTTGTGCAGTTGCCGTGAAATAGTCGACTACGGAGTAAGGAGCCGTCTGTTGTACGATTTGCACGCGCACATGCGTCATCTCGCCTCCCTTGTAGGCGAACGTGGCGACACCCTGGTGGGATTCTCCCTCGAGCGCATTGATTAATGCGAAAGGAAAACCCGCACGAGACCATCCCTGATCGTCCGGCAGTGACCAGACGGCGCCGGGTTGCACGATTAGGTCCCAGTAGCTGCGGCCTTGGCCCGCGGACCCTGCCAGAATCACCTCTTGCGTCACCGGGACGAGATCAATGCCGACCGTGAAGAAGGCGAGTTTGACCACCGGGAAAAGCTGTGGGTCGCGATCCAAAATTCTTGTCGACTTGAACTCGGACGGCAGGGTCTTCATCCGGGTTTCGGCGAGAGAGAGCGTGCCTACAAAGGGCTCGTGCGCCACGGCGGCATGGGCCGGCGGTTCGAATTCGGCATTCAATACCAGCGGGCCGGGCCAATTCGCGCTGCGTAGATCCGCGATTGACAGGGAAGTGGCGGCAGCCTCCAAGGCGAATCCTATGCACAGCGCCGGCAGGCAGCACGAGCCCCATGTCGTGACGACGCGTGAACGCACGTCAGTCGTCAAAAATGCCAATACCCGCCGATGCCGATGGTTCGTGGACGCAGGGTCGTCCTGTAAAACAGGTCGGAGGCGGGAGTGTCCTGGCCCCGATTGAGGAACGGAGTTGAATTGGCGAGGTTGTTGACGAAGGCCTCGAGTTCAAATTGATGGAATTCGGCGGACAGCCGAAAATTGAGCACATTCGTCGATGGGTTCGGCGGAATCGCCGGCGCATAGCTGATGGCGGCGGGGTCGTTGCTCGCAAAGGGCCCCGGGTTCCTGCTGTGAAAAACATCTTCCAGCCGCAGCGTCACCCGCCAATCGTTGACCACATCGAGCGCATATTCGGCAGAGGCTGTCACATTCCACGGTGAGGGCACCTGCGGCACGGTGCCGATGGCATTGCCCTTATCGACGGTGACGATACCGTTGATGAGGATCGTCTTGGTGTAATGAGCATTGGTGTAACCCGCCGACAAGCCCACTCTGAAATGAGTTCCGATCAAAGCGCTCAACGCAAGATCGAAACCATTGCTCGAGGCCGCTCCGAGATTGGCAAAATACTCAAAGCCGCAACTCGGGATCAAGACCGGCTGCTGAATGTTCTTCCAATCGATGTGAAAGATGCTGGTGTCGACTTGCAGGCGGCCATCCAGCAAGGAATCCTTGGCGCCGATCTCGTAACTCCACACCGAGTCGGAGTTGTAGCTTTTAGGAGCGGGGGTGGTTACGTTACAGTAATCCGCCAAAGGGGTATTGACGCCGCCGACGCGGTAACCCTTGGCGATGGAGACGTAGAATAAATTCTCTTCGTTGTATTGGAAAGAGGCACCGATTTTGGGCGTCACAGGGGTTTCACGCGATTCGCCCGAGGCTTCCGGGGGAACCCCGGTGTTGAGCACGCCACCCACCAATTGGACGGCATCGTACTTGACGTCGGCGACACGCACACCGGCGGTGAGCTTGATGCGCTCGGTCGCCCGATAATCCAATTGCCCGAAGGCGGCGACTTGCGTGTCGAGAATGTTTTGATCCGTATAGAGGATCGGGTTCGGCGGTCCATACACGGGAGAATCGATGGTTTCATTGTCTTCTTGTCGAACGCGGGAGTAAAACACTCCGGCAACCCAGGCCAACGGCGCGTGCGCATCGGATGAGGCAAGGCGCAGTTCTTGGGAAATGAAGCTATGCTTGAGATTGATATAGCCGGGTGCCGCTTGCGAATAATCCGTAGGGTACGCGGGACCCAATGGATTGCCATAGCCGCCCAGCAACGCCCCCATAAGGTTGCTATTGTCGAACAGGGTGGTTGCGTTGCGATGATAGTAAGAAGTCACTGAGGTGAGGTCGGCAAATCCGAGGTCGGCCTCAATCTTCACGGACGCTAGATACAGCGAGTCGGTGGTGGGTTGCCCGAGCAATCGCCCGCTCTTAAACATTCCCTCTTGCGAGTTCGACAGGGCTTCAAAAAATGTGCCGCTGTCATGCGTCTGCTGCGATTGGTAATTGATGGATGGGGTGATGGTCAGGGTATTCATGGGCCGATATTCGAGGGCAATGCGCGCCGATTTGCTCTCTGATCGATTGGCATTCTCATCGACCGTGGCGCCGGTAAATGGGTCAACGCGATCGACGTAGCCGCCATCCTTGCGATACCACAAGCTAATCCGCCCACCCAACGAATTGTCGACGAGCGGGCCGCCGGCTGCGACTCCCGTTTCATAGCTTATGCCGCCATCGTGGGTCCCGCTGAATTCGCTGTGGGCGAGACCGCTGAAGTGCGTGAGGCTCGGCGCGGCGGGAATGAACCGTACCGCGCCGCCCTCGGCGCCTGCACCAAACAACGTTCCTTGCGGACCTCGGTCCACTTCGACGCGCTCCAAGTCCCAGGTCAACGGCAGCGGCTGACCGATATAACTGAAGCTTTGTACTCGCGACTGAATCGGCGTGTCATCGAGATAGATGCCCGTGGTCGAGGTGCCGATGGTGGAATTGACCCCGCGGATGGCAATGTTGTTGAGGTTGGGACCCCAATTGCTGACGCTATCGAACTCGATGCCCGGCACCAACGCGGCGACATCGCGAAAGCTCTTGACTCCCGATTCTGCCATCGCCTCGGGCGACAGAGCGGCGATGCTGATGGGCACCTTGTTCAAGTTCTCTGCGCGTTTGGTGGCGGTGACGATGATCTCCCCCAGCGCTTCTGGGGAGGTCGCGTCACTTTTTCCCATCGGTGCGGCTGGCGGCTGCAGAGCAGGTTGCGCGGTGGTCGAGTTGCTTTGGATCTCGGCCAAGCGCGGATAGTCATCACCCGAGCTGCGTGAGAACGCGATCGGTTCGACATGGGGAGCATTGGGAATGATGGTTACCGTATTTTCGTCGAGGTACTTGAAGGTACGCCCCGTGCCCATGAGCAGTTGCTTGAGTGCCTGTTCCGGTGTGAAGTTACCGATGGCGCCATGCGAGCGCAGGTGATTGACGTCTTCGGATACAAAGACGATCTGGACGTTGTACTCCCGCGCCAGCATCTCGAGCGCGGGCCCCAAGCCTTGCGCGGGAATGTTGGTATTTCTGGTGATGGAGGCCCAAGATCCGGCCGCTGAGCACAGGCCGATGAAAGTCAAACACACTGTTCCAACCGCAATGCTGAAGCGCATGATGATCCCCGTACCTCTGCGGAGGCCGTTTGTGGCCGTCGTCTGACGTTGCGACGGGCTCATGCACTTAAAGAGCGATTCAATTGGGTTTGTATACCGCCAGTCACGAAATGTTTTTCGATACACGGATTTCCGAGGCCGTCTCGGTCACTCGCACACCGGGCCGCTCGCGCAGGAATCGGACGAGCGAGGCGGGGTCGCTCGATGAAAATACGCCAGTGATGTGGAAGTCGTACAGGGTCGGATCTTCGATGACGAGTTGGCGATCGTTGTAGCGATTGAATTCTTCCGCAACCTCTGACAGAGAGGCTGACTCGAACTCGAGCTGGCGCTGGGTCCAAGAGGTCGCGCTCGCAATATTCGGGTGAGCGGCCTTCTTCATGGCCGTGCTTGTGACGAGGACTTGTTCGCCGGCGGCGAGGATCATGGGTGCGTTACCCCCGTTCTCGGGCTTTCGCGCGCCCGACTCGTCTTGATGAGCTGCCGTGACCCGAGGGAAATCGGCTGCTACTCTGCCGGCCGCTTCAGATCGCAATCGCACGGCGACCCGTCCTTCCACCACGCTCACCACCGTGCCGCCTTGTTTCTGATACACATCAAACTCGGTGCCCACGGCACGAACTTGCGTTGTCGCGCTGCTGACCAAGAAAGGGCGGCTGGGATTCTTCGCGACGTGGAACAGGGCCTGGCCTTCGAGCAGATCGACCTCTCGTTCCCGCGCGGAATACCGGACCCTGATCTTTGAATGGGAATTGATGTCGATGAGAGATCCATCGGTGAGCGTAATGGAGCGTTGCTCACCGAAGGTCGTTGCATAGATTGGCATTCGGAAGGTTTGATACCAAATCGCCGTACCGACTATCAGGCCGACGGCAGCGATGGAGGCGGCGATTTTGAACCAGTGGGGCGAAGACTTCGCAGGGCGCGATTGCTGAACGTCGAATTTCTCCGGGGCCAGATCCGATGCCGTGTTCGATTGAGCAACGGCAATGGCCGTGCCTGACCGGTCAGTAAAGGGCACGACATTGGTGGCATCAACCGCGCACTGCGCAACTAGTGCCTGAGGGTCCCATTTCAGATCGGAGTCGAGTGCCGATCCCTCGCTCCAGATGGCGGCAATTTCAAGGTAAGCCGCCAAGTGTTCGGGCGATTTGCGGGCCCAGAGATCAAACCGGCGCCGACCGGCGTCATCTAGATCGCCGGAACGAAACTCAACGAACCATTCGCTGGCTTCCTGGTAAACCTGTTCGTTGAGCTTCAGGGGCGTATTGGATGGCATTTGAGTCCTTTACTCCGCTCCGTCCAATTTTCGGCGGAATTGCATCAATGCCTTCACCAGATTCTTTTTCACCATCGGGCGAGAAATTCCGAGCCGCACCCCAATTTCGTCAATCGACAGTCCATCGCGTCGATGGAGCATGAACGTGGCCCGTACTTTCGGGGTGAATGAATCCAGGGCGTGTTGCAGATCCTCCAAGCACTGCTGTGCGCTCATCTCGAGCACGGGATCGGAGTCGGGCCTCGCCAGCGGCGGCTCGAGCATTCCTGCCAGATCGATCGATGGAGGAATTTGCGATTGCCGAAGAGTGTATTGCTGCAGCACATGCTGGGCGACCGTGAACAGATACGCCTCCGGCGAGCGGATCGACTCCGCGTGAGGAATGCGCAGCATTCGCAAGTAGACGTCCTGAACCATGTCGGGCACGTCCACGGCATTGCGCACCCGGGCCAGCAGGAAACGGCGCAGCTGCGGTCCATGGCTTGCAGCCAGTTCCGCCACCAAAGTCTGAGGGTCGAGTGCCGGCAATATCACTCCGAAGGGGTCCGCCTAAGCCAAAAGAGCGATTAATCGATCCATTGGATACCGCTTTCAGAAAGTATATTTTATCTGGGGGTGTCGGACAGTTGCGGAACTCTATTAAAATCCGTCACTTACTGAGGCGCCAAAGTATCTTGCGGTCAACACCTGGTTCAAAAGGTGGCTGCTATCGGACGTTGTCGGATGACTGTTCATTGATTTGACCGTGACGCATGCGAGGGAGCTGCCATCTGCTCCTAATACTTTAATCGTCGCACGATCTTGTCGGTGGTCGGATCCGACGTCGCGGAGCTCCGGCGTCTAATCGCCGTGACCGGCCGCACGCTTCCGGCTCACCAATGGGCCCGCAGCGTCATCCCCCACGTTCGCGGATCCCCCGGTGTACCGACCACGAGGCCTGAATTGCCGGCCTGCACGGTGAGGTTTTGCATGTAGTTACGTTCGAGCAGGTTGCGGGCCCAGAGCGCCAGGTCCCAGCGGCTCGTAACGCGCAGGCCGGCGCTCGCATTGACGAGCGTGTAGCCTTGAATCAGCGTGTACTTGGAGTCCGTCGCGTCGCCGTAGATGTCGCTGCGCTGGGTGGCATCGGCGCGCAAGTACCACTCGCCGCTTCTTCTGCCGACCCGCGTCGGCCAGACGTACTCACCGCCCACGGAGTACACGGAGTGCGGCGTGCCCGGCAGCGGCCGCCCGCTCAGGTCGCACACGCTGGTCGCATTGCCGATCAACTCAAGCGGACACGAACCGTCCTTGTAGGACACATACCTGCCATCGGCCCATGCCGCAGATGCATACCCGCTCAAGTGCGCCGCGATGCGAAACGCGGAATCGATCTCGACGCCCTTGACCTCGACTTCCTCGATGTTCGCGAGATAGCCCCTCAGTGCACCGGGAGCACTGTCGACGACGTTGGCCTGGTAGTCCCGGATACGCGTATCGTAGACGTCGGCATTCAGCGAGAAGCGCCGGTCGAACAGCAGGGTCTTGAGGCCGAGTTCGACGGTAGAGTCGTGTTCGGGCTTGACCACGGCGGTCCCGAGCGCCGGCTGGTTGTGGGCATCGAGCGGCAGGCCTGACATGTTGATGCCGCCGGACTTTTCGGCGTGCGCGAAGGTGGCGTATGCCATGGTGCCGTCGGTCCAGGTGTAGGAAACGCTCACGCGGCCCGACGGGCTGCCGTCCGACACCTTCGCGGTGTACGACTGCGGCCGCAAGATCGACAGCTGCGCCTTCAAGAACACCGGATTCGTGGTCGCTAGGCCGCCCGACACGGTCGATGCGAAACGACCGTTCTTCTCCTCCTGCGTATAGCGCAAGCCGGCCGTGGCGGCGAGCTTGTCGGTGAGGTGCCAGGTCGCCTCGCCGAATGCGGCATAGCTGTCCGAGTGAAAGCGAGTGTGTCCATCGGTACCGTAGTCATCGAGTAGGTTTCCCGGCAGCACCAGTGAAGGCCCGAGCAGCCAATAGGTCGCGAGCGGGCCGTACACCGTGATCGGCTCTCCGGTGAGCGTCTGGCTGTACCAGTATAGGCCGCCCGTGTAGTCGATGGTCCGGGTGCCGTTCGAGCCGATCCGCAGCTCCTGGCTGTACTGGTCCTGTCGCGAGGGAATGTGTTGTTGCGTCTGGATCGAGAGGTGCGTGTAGTCGCGATCGTTGGCCGCGTCCCAGTTCCAGTAGCGCCAAGCGGTAACCGACGTCAAGGTCGCGGGCCCGAAGTCCCAGTCGGCGATTGCGCTCATGCCGCCTTCGTTGGTGGAAACGTTGAGGGCAGCGTCAATGTCGGCGAGCCGGTCGTAGGGGTTGAGGCTTGGCGGCGCGTAGCCGATCCCAGCTGCGAGCGCCGGATATTGGCGCGCCGCCGACTTCAATGAGGTTCCGACGGTGAAGTAAACCTGGGTGCAGCAGTTGCTGTCGAAGGAACCGTAGTCCGCAGATAGTCGCAGCCGAAATGTGTCGGCCGGCACAAATAGCAACTGACCTCGCACGGCGGCATTGTGCACATCGTTGTTCTCGCCGCCGGTCGTGAGGTTGCGCAGGACGCCATCGCGGCCCGTCACGACGCCCGAAATGCGCCCGGCCAGCGTTTCACCGATGAGGGGTCCCGAGGCATAGCCCTTCGCCTGGTAATAGCCGTAGTTCCCGCCCGACACTTCCGCCGCAACCTCCGGTTTGAAGGTCGGCGCCTTGGTCGCAATGTTGACTGCGCCGGCGGTCGTGTTCTTGCCGAAGAGCGTGCCCTGCGGACCGCGCAGCACCTCGATGCGGTCAAGGTCGACGAAATCGAATGCTGCCGTCGCCGGCCTGCCGTGGTAGACCTGGTCGACATAGAAACCCACCCCGGGATCTAGCCCGTCATTCGCCTGGGCGATCGCGACGACGCTGCTGCCCAGTCCGCGGATCGTGAGAGCCGTATTGCGTGGATTCGGCGATGTGTAATTGACGCTGGGTACCAACAGCGAGACCTGCGACATGTTGTTGCTGAAGGTGTGCTCGATCGTCGCAGAATCGACAACCGACAGCGCGATCGGCACGGCTTGTGCCTCCTCCTTTCGCAAGCGGGCCGTCACGAGGACCGGTTCTAGCGAGGCAGCGAGTGCGGTGGATTCGGCGACGGCAGCTCCCGGTTCTTGCGTGGACGCTATCGATTGCCCGCGAACTGTCGTCGCCATCGCCACCAAGGCAACCGCCACGATCACGGTGGGGCAGTGCGTTGCGAAATGCGTGGCGCTACGAGCCTTGACTGTGGGCGCGTCAGCCGCGGCCTCTCGGTCACCCCACATCCATCGGTAGTGCATCGCTATTCCCCTCTATTGTTCGGTATATTCAGTCGGATACATCGTCCATGGATTCAAGGTTGCGCGCAAGGCAGTGTGACGGTGACTGGGGAGCACAGTTACGGGGTTTCCATTGAGAGCATCGACAATCCGGGCTGGAAGCTAACGGTACAGCTCACGGATACCGGCTTGCCAGACGGGCAATTCCAGCCTCTTTCTATCGCACAATCTGCTATGGACTGGATACATTGCGCTGTTACGGATATGAATTTCCAGGGCCGCGGTGGGCCACAGAATCTCGTTAAGATTCTTGGCGTATTTCTTGACTGGGCGGAGAGATTCCAAACGAATCGCAGATAGAAGCTTACTGCCAGAATCGACGGTGGCGCTGCATAAAGCCGACACCGGTGACAGGCGGCTTCGGTTCCGATCAGAGACACTGGGCCTCGCTACGCCGTGACGTCATTGCCAGCACGAGGCGCGTGGAACATTACACCCGGGCGCAGGAGATCTACGATATACGTGCCGCAGCCGCGACGTTCGATGCCGCAGAGCTAATCGAAGCGCGGTCCGACGCTGGGAATCGAAATCGCAAATGAGGGGCGATTGTCTACACTGAAGGAGTGTAGTAATTCAGGAAGAAAATTATAAGCGATTGATTTGACTGGCTCCCGGGACGGAACCGAAATCACCAGAAAAGACCGGCAATTTAAGGATTTCTGATTTCGCGATAGTGCCGATACCCCAAAAACCCCCCGTCTAAAAGGTGGCTGCGGACGGACGATATCGGATCTTAGTTCCTAGTTTTGACCTGAATTCGATTCGCTGTTTTCAGGCCTTAAGCTCAGGGAAGGGCGACTCACGAAGTTCGGCAGAGATACTGTTCAGATTGGCGTTCGCGTTCCGGATGGAAGCCCCAGGGCAACGAGTAGGGCGCTGTCGAGTTCTCGCAATTTCTCGGTAGCTAATTCGCCCACGTACTCCGTCAATCGGGATTTATCCAAGCTAATCAGTCCATCGCACTGAATCGCACTCTCGTGTTTAAGCCCTTCGGCTGCGTTCACCGGCAACTGGGTGCGCAGGCCGTGCCACTGCGTAAATACTGGAGCGCAGATTACCGTCGAGTACGTTGAGTCGATTAGCGGTTGGCGGCTGACGATGACGAATACACGGGCCGGTTTTGGGTCAGCGGGAGGCCGACGCACCCGTTGCGGGTTGCCTCGGCGGATAGCGCGGCTCGACTGACCTGGTTGGCGGGACTGTTCTATTTAAAGCGGCGTGAAAATAACTTTCAGGACACCTATACCATCCTGGCTCCCACGGTGCCCGGCATTCTCTCCGACGATAATGATTCCAGCACCGAGATTTCCGCGTTCGGCCAGGCTAGATGGTCCTTCACTTCCCGTCTCAGTCTCGGAGCGGGAATGCGCATCGGCCGATTCCACAACGAGTCCTACGATCGAAGTGGGGGTTCGCCAATACCGGAGCCGCCCCCGTCGCAGCGGCCAGCGATCATGAACATCTGCGGCCGACCCCGAGAATCGACCTGACTTTCCAGATGGACTCGCAGAATTTTTTCTACGCCGCGCTTGCGAAGGGGTTTCGGAGTGGCGGCAGCAACGGGTTGCCAACGGTAGCCTGTCCCGCGGGCGCATATCCGACCGCCTTCGCGCCGGACTCGGTCTGGAGCTTCGAAATCGGGGCAAAAAATCAGCTGTTTGATGACCGTTTGCAACTCAATGCCAGTGTTTATGACATCCACTGGAACAACATTCAGGAAAGCGTGGACGACGCCTGCGGCAATCGTTTTACAATCAACTCCGGAGCTGCGCGAAGCACAGGGTTCGACATCAATGCCGAAGCGCTGTTGACCGACCGTCTGCGCTTGTCGATGGCTGTGTGGGTTTGGTCGATGTCCGCTACACGCGCACCGTCGCGAATACCGGCGGCACCGTCATCGTTGACCGCGGCACCCAAGTGGGCGGCGTACCCTCGGTGCCTGCGCCCTGGAGCGGTACCGTGTCCGCCCGATACGAGTGGCCGCTAGAGGCGGGGACCGTCTATGTGCGGATCGACAACACCGTTCGCAGTCATAATCCCGGGCCATTTTCCGAGGAGGATCCGCGAAACATCAATTACGCACCTCGGCTGCGCGCGGGTCCGGCCACGGACATGCTCAACCTGAACATAGGTTTGCATCGGTCGTGCGCGCACATCAGGTTCTTCGTGACCAACGCGTTGAACCGCCTTCCGTTGCTGGAGTCCAGTTCCGATGCGGTCGGATCCTCGCTGACCTATGCGTATACCTTCCGCCCGCGGACCCTGGGGGTCGAGGGATCGTGCGCCATCTAAACAAATGGACGCCCAACACGAAAGTCCCCCTGATATTCCGCACAGGCGACGGGCGCTTAGAGTAAAGCCGACCGAAGGCTAGCGGCCAGGAACTCGATGGCTGATGCCGCCGCAGGGGTCACGTGGGGCATGCCGACGAACCCATGGATCATGCCTTCGAATCGCCGTGCAGTAACAGGAACGCCCGCAGCGCGAAGCCGTTCCGCAAATAGCTCACCTTCGTCGCGAAGGGGATCAAGTTCTGCAGTGATGATTGTCGTGGGTGGCAGGCCACTCATAAATGCATGGAGAATTGAGGCCAGAGGATTCGACGCGTCGGCTGGATCGTCGAGGTAAAGGCTCCAGAACCACTGCATTGCGGCGCGGGTCAAAAGATAGCCTGTCGCAAACTCGTGCATTGAGCCTGTGTCGCACGTCGCATCCGTGATCGGATAGAAGAGCCCGAGATGCCGAAGTCGTGGACCCGATTGTCGGGCCAACAGCGCCGCCGCAATAACAAGGTTGGCACCCGAACTGTCGCCGCAGGCCGCGAGGTGCGCGCCATCGATATTGAGAATCGCCGCGTTCTCGGCCAACCAAGTCAGGACCCGATAGCAATCATGCACCGCACCTGGAAACTTGGATTCCGGTGCTAGCCGATAATCGACCGAGAAGACCGTGCAGTTCGAGCTGAGCGCGAGGGAACGGCAGAGGGCATCGTGTGTGTCCAGATCCCCTACCACGAAGCCGCCACCGTGGCAGTAGATCGTCGCGGGTAGATTTGCCACGTTTGATGGCCGATATCCTCGCACTGCGATCGGTCCGTCGGGCGCGGCCACCGAAAAATTCTCGATGGCGTAGATCGGCGGAGTCGGAGCCTGCATTAGGAATTTGCGGTTGCCGCGTCGCAGGTCGCTCAGCATGTGAATGGGAAGGGGTCGCAGCTCGTTGCGACGATCTTCGAGCAGTGCACTGAAGCATGGATCTGGCGCCATTGGTCGCAGAGCTCAGAGCACTTCGAATAGACCAGCCGCGCCCATCCCACCGCCAACGCACATGGTGACAACCACATAGCGTACGCCACGACGGCGGCCCTCGATCAGCGCATGACCCACCATACGTGCACCCGACATTCCATAGGGATGCCCGATCGAGATTGCCCCGCCATTGACGTTGAGCTGGTCATCCGAAATACCCAGCGTGTCGCGGCAGTGCAGCACCTGCACGGCAAAGGCCTCATTGAGTTCCCAGAGTCCAATATCGTCCATCGTGAGACCGCAAGCGCGGAGTAGCTTCGGAACCGCATATACTGGACCCACACCCATTTCATCGGGTGCGGTGCCTGCGACAGCGATTCCCACATAGCGGCCAAGCGGCTGCAGGCCGCGTGCCGACGCCAAGGATTCCTCCATCACAACGCAGGCCGATGCGCCGTCCGACAACTGGCTGGCATTTCCAGCCGTGATGACCTTGGTCGGACCCAACACAGGCTTAAGCGAGGCAAGACCCGCGAGCGACGTATCGGGTCGATTGCCCTCATCCTTCTCCAGTGTTATATCTTTGTTGGTGGTATCGCCAGTTTCCTTGTTGACGATCGTCATGCGTGCCGTAACGCTCACAATCTCGTCGTCGAACGCGCCGGCCGATTGCGCGACCGCTGTCCGCTGCTGGGACTGTAACGCGTAGGCATCTTGCCGTTCGCGGCTGATGCCGTAGCGATCGGCAACCACCTCCGCGGTATCGAGCATCGACATGTAGGCGGCGGGCACCATCGCGGTCAGCTCCGGGTCCGGTGTCGCCCGCAGCTCTTTTGTCTGTACCAGCGACACCGATTCGACGCCGCCCGCTACGCAGATCTCCATTTTGTCGACTATCACCTGTTTTGCGGCGGTTGCGATGGCCATAAGGCCGGAGGCGCACTGGCGGTCGATCGACTGGCCGGCCACGGTCACGGGCAGGCCGGCTCGCAGCGCCGCATTCCGGCCGATCGTATATTGCGAACCTTGTTGCAGGGCCGCTCCCAAGATGACGTCGTCAATTTCCTGCGGCGCGACGCCCGACCTCGCCACCGCGGCACGTATCGCGTGCGCGGCTAAGGTCGGCGCCGGCGTCGCGTTGAACGCGCCTCGATAGGCGCGCCCGATCGGAGTACGGGCGGTTGAGACAATCACGGCATGACGCATAAAGGAGTTCCTTGGGGCGATTGGCGATGGTCAAGTTGATGCGAGAGCCGCCGTGTCGATGATGGCCACGGCGCGTGTGAAGCCGGCGGAGGCGCCTCGGATCTTGAATGGAAAACAAGACACGGTGAATCCGGTCGGTGGCAGTACCTCAAGATTGTGAAGTTTTTCAAGGTGGCAGTAGCCGATTTCGCGTCCTGCTTTGTGTCCTTCCCAAATCAAGGAGGCGTCGCCGGTCTCGGCGTAGCGCTTCGCGGTCGCGGAGAATGGCGCGTCCCAGCTCCAGCCATCCGTGCCGGTGACGCGCACGCCGGCTTCGAGGAGGAGCAGCGTCGCCTCTCGGCCCATCCCGCAGCCCGACGACACGTAATCGTCCTTACCATAACGGGCACCGGCTCGCGTATTCACGAGCACAATCTCGAGCGGCGCGAGTATATGCCGTATTCGGACGAGTTCTTTCCGGACGTCGTCGGCCGTCACCACATATCCATCCGGGAAACTCCGGAAGTCGAGCTTTACACCCGGTTGAAGACACCAGTCGAGCGGTACCTCGTCGATTGTGATCGCGGGCTCGCCGTTGTTCATCGTAGAGGCGAAGTGATACGGCGCATCGAGGTGGGTACCGTTATGAGTGATCAGCTCGAGTTTCTCGATCGACCAGGCCTCGCCATCGGGGAGATCCGCGGCCTGCAGTCCCGGGAAAAACCCGATAAGTTCCGACACGGACATCTTGTGATCGATGTACTCGATCTTGGGCCGATAGCCCGGCGGGTCCGAGATGACTTCGTTCTCGAGAAAGATCGAAAGGTCGATGATTTGACGTGCCACGGCTAGAACTGCACCGCGTCGCGACCCTTGAGACCAAGAAGCTGCCGCGCCTCGTTTGACGTTGCCGGTTCATGGTCCATCTCGCGCAGAATGCGAACGATTTTCGTCACCTGTTCCGCGTTTGATGTCGCAAGCGTACGACGGCCGATGAACAGGCTGTCTTCCAATCCGACTCGCACGTGGGCACCCATCAGCGCGGCCTGGGTGAGGAATGGCATCTGGTGCCTTCCGGCCGCGAGGACCGACCATTGGAAGTTCGGGGGTCCGAAGAGTCGGTCCGCAGTCGACTTCATGAACGTCAGGTTTTCGAGATCAGGCCCGATGCCGCCGAGTATGCCGAAGATCATCTGCACGAAGAATGGTGGTTTGACCAGGCCGCGATCGACAAAGTATGCGAGGTTATAAAGGTGGCCGGCGTCATAGCATTCATGCTCGAAGCGCGTGCCTACAGCGCTCAGCGTCTGCAGGATGGTCGTGATGTCGCGGAACGTGTTCCGGAAGACATAGTCATCCGAATTGCGGACGTACGGCTCCTCCCAGGAGTGCTTCCAGCCCTTGACGCGGTCAGCAGCGGGGTGGAACGAGAAGTTCATGCTGCCCATATTGAGTGAGCACATTTCCGGCTGGAAACGGGTGGCTGCCGCCATCCGGTCCTTGACCGTCATCGTCGCCGAGCCGCCGGTGGTGATATTGACGACCGCATCGGTTTGCTCATGAATGAGCGGGAGAAACTGCGCGAAGACCGCCGGATCGCCCGTCGGTGCGCCCGTCTCCGGCACACGGGCGTGCAGGTGAAGGATCGCGGCGCCCGCCTTAGCGGCGGCAATTCCCTGCGAGGCGATCGCGGCTGGCGTGACAGGCAGTGCGTCCGACATGCTCGGCGTGTGCACCGAACCCGTGACTGCGCAGGTAATGATTACTTTGGCCATCGAGCCCCTCCAGCGTTATGATCGTTTGTCCGCCAGGGAGCGAAACAAACCGAGTCGATCGAAAACGATCTGCACCTCGCACACCTCGTTACCTCTGACGGTCGCGATCCCCATGGTACTGAGATCGATCGACCGGCCCACCAGCGATCGGTCGATGTCGGCAAATCCGCCGGCGTAGCGCCCATGGCTGATCGCACGGAAGACGACCCGCGCTCCGGCCGACATCATGACGTCCACACGGAACTCGTCCACGATGATCAGCTCGGCGAACGCCGGGCCTTCGGCGCAGATCTGCTCCACGCCTGGGCCCGCGAAGGCTCGGGAGTTCCCGAGCCAGCGCCGGATGGCGTCTAGGGAAGCCGGGTCCGACGTCTCGACCGGAAAGTCCCATGGAGCGGGGTGTGGCGACTTAACCGCATCACAGACGCCCGTCGTCAGCTGCCGCTTGCGCGCAAAGTAGTCCTCATCCGCCCAGCCATGTAGAATTCGGCCGTGCATGAGGCGAAACATCGTGATTCCGCCCCAGACGGCGGCACGCCCTCGATTGCGTCCGGACACGCCGTGTTCCGAAAAGCGCATTGCGACCGCATCCGGAGCCAACAAGACGTCGTGCACGGTGACCACAAGTCCCGGAAACTGATCGAGCTGTGCTGCGGCGGCTGGAAGGTAAACCTGGTCGCGGCCCTCGAAGATATGCCCACCAATCGTCAGACGGTAGGCAGGGTCCATGATCCCCTCGACGACGCTTAAGTCGTGCGACGTCAGGAAGTCGACGGCAAACCCGCGCAGCAAGCGAGCCTGCGCGCTTACACCGTGGTTCAAATCGTCGCGGTCAGCCATACTTTCCTCCGCACGCCCGGTCAATAGCTCTTCGGCAGGCCGAGACTGTGTTGCGCCACAAAGTTCAAAATCATCTCGCGGCTGACTGGCGCGGTTTTATGCAAGCGTGCGATGAACCACAGATCCGCGAGTCCATACTCGTACGAGAAGCCGTTGCCGCCGTGGGTCTGGATAGCCTGGTCGAGCGCTTTGAGCGACGCATCGGCGGCAGCGAACTTCGCGATGTTGGCGGCTTCCGCCGCGTTCTCGCCTCGATCGCAGAGCTCGGCAGCCCGCGCCGTCATCAGACGTGCCATTTGGACGAGGATGTAGCTTTCTGCGAGTGGGTGGGAGACTCCTTGGTGCGCTCCGATCGGTGTCTTCCAGACTGTGCGGTCGCGGGCATAGTCGGCCCCTTTCTGGATCGCGAAGCGTGCGATTCCGTTGTTGATGGCGGCTGCTGAAATACGCTCCGGATTGAGGCCCACGAACACCTGGGCGAGGCCGCCTCCCGGCTTGCCGACCAGCGCTTCGGGACCTAACTGGACGTTGTCGAAGAATACGGTGAACTGCTTTTCCGGCGTCCTGACGGCCGCATCAATGCGATGCATAGTGAGACCGGATGTTTTGGTCGGGACGATGAACAGCGATAGGGGTGATCGCTGGTCACTGTCAACCGCTTGGCCGTGGCGTGCAACCACCATTACGGCCTCGGCATGGTCGATGCCAGACGTCCAGTACTTGGCACCGTTCAGAATATAACCGCTGCCCCGATTCTCTGCGGTGGTCGCCACGCGATGGGTATTCGAGCCGGCATCGGGTTCGGTGATGGCAAATGACATCTTCTTTTTCCCGGCCGCGATTCCGGGCAGCCACTCCGACTTGAGCTCATCCGCGCCGAATTGCGCAATGATCGGCGCCACGATCGAGGCGATAACCATCGACAGCAGCGGACAGCCTTGGGCCGCCGTTTCCTCAATCGCGATGTTGAGTTCCGACAGGCCGCCGCCGCCACCACCATATGTCTCCGAAATGTGCAGACCCAGAAATCCAGCAGCACCGAGTTCCCGCCAGAGTTCGGTGGGCTGCCGGTCATTCGCGACGGCGTCTTGGTAGTAACGGCGGCCAAACTTGCTGACCAACCGGCCGACGTTTTCGCGCAGCTCCCGATGGTGATCGGCGAGATCTACAAGCGACGACGAAAACACTGCATCCGTTGACATGTAGATGATTACTCAAGGACCAGGACGAGATTCAGTTCGGCCATTCAAAGAACCCCCGACCGGATTTTGCCCCTAGCCTGCCCTGAGTAACCATGTCGATGAGGATTGCGGGAGGCGAAAACCGGCTTCCGTGCGCCGCCTCAAGGACCCGCGCGATGTCAAGACGTACATCGAGTCCAACGATGTCGCTCAGACGCAACGGGCCGACTGGATGACGGTAGGCAAGCACTGCCGCGCGGTCGATGTCCTCCGCGCTCGCGACGCCACTCTCCAGCATACGCATGGCCTCGAGACTTGCGATCAGATCGAGGCGGCTGGTCGCGAAACCGGGGATATCGCGGACGGTGAGCGACTCCTTGCCGAGCCAGGTCACGAAGCGTCGCGCGTCCTCGAGGACTTGTGGCGAGGTACGCGCGCCTTGCACGAGTTCCACGAGCCGGAACGACCACACGGGATTGAAGAAGTGCATGCCGAGAAACCGGGTTGGATCCGGAAGCGCGCCCGCGAGTAGATCGATCGACAAAGCACTCGTGTTCGAGCCGATCATCGCGGGTGCGCGATCCGCTATTTGGGCGAGTACTTCGAGCTTGAGTGCCAGGCGTTCAGGCACGGTTTCGATGACGACGTCGCAGCCAGACGGGATCTCCTTCACGCTCCTGAGGCGGGTTATACGGGTGGAGATTTCGGCGCCGGCGCGCTCATCGAGCTTACCGCGCTGGATTGCTGAAGTGACTGCCTCTTGCATTGTCCGCTGCATCGCTTCGGTGCGCCGATCGTCGGGCTCAACAATGAGAACCGTGCCGCCCACGAGGGCGCTGACATAAGCAATGCCGACGCCCATCGTTCCGCCACCCACGACCGCGACGCGATTAATCATTGGCCACGCCAGACGGGACTGCGCTTTTCGGTAAAGGCGAGCGCTCCCTCCTTTGCGTCGTCTGAGCTAACCACCGATTCGGTCAGCGGCCTCTGCAGCTCCCAGACGTCGGCGTCGGGCCAACTGTGTGCCTCGCGAATGATGCGCTTCGTCATCGCGACCGCGAGCGGAGCGTTCACGGTGATGCTCTCGGCGAGCGCGAGCGCTCCGTCAAGCGCCTGCCCCGGCGGAGTTAGGCGGTTCACCATCCCCCAGCGGTGTGCATCGGCAGCACTCATCCGATCACCGGTGAGCGCGTACTCGAGCGCGATTCCGGCAGGAATGCGTCGCGGCAAGCGGACGAGCCCTCCCGACCCGGCGACAAGGCCGCGTTTCACTTCCGGCAGGCCGAATTGGGCGTCCTCCGCAGCGACAATCAGATCGCACGCGAGCGCCAGTTCACAGCCACCGGCAAGTGCATACCCCTCCACGGCCGCGATCAGTGGCTTCACGGGACCCCGCTCGGTCAGGCCTCCAAAGCCCCTGCCATCGAGTTCCGCTCGCTCGCCCGAGACGAACGCTTTCAGGTCCATGCCGGCGCAGAAGTTGCCGCCTCGACCGGTCAGGATCCCAACGCGTAGCTGCGGCTCCGCATCCAGCCGGTCGAGCGCAGCGGCGATTGCATACGAGGTGTCGCGATTGATCGCATTGCGCTGCTGCGGCCGATCGATCGTGATGATCAGCGTAGCCGCGCGCCCCTCGACCTGGACGAGTGAACTCATGTGCAGTGGTACTGGCTAAGGTCTGCTATCTCGGTCATGCGTCGGACCTCGGTAATTCGAAATGGATTGTTGACGACGTTTCGGCCGCGCGAGTTCTTGTAATAAGTCTCGACGCCCGGGAAAGCCCAGACTAGCGACCGGTGCCGCTCCTCGACGCGCACGTTGTACTCGTCGTGTACTTTCTGCCGCACCTCGACGCACTTGACCCCGTGCGCAAACATTTGTTGCAACAGCGACATCAGGTAGTGCATCTGGCGCTCGAGGACGGTGATCAGGCTGCCGCCGTGGCCGAACTGCGAGTTCGGGCCATAGAGACAGAAGAAATTCGGGTACCCGGGCACGGCGACGCCGAGGTAGGCTCGAGCATCGTCGCCCTCCCAGTCGCGGTCAAGTTCGCGTCCATTTTTGCCTACGATCTTCATCGGCGCGAGGAAATGACCGACATCAAAGCCGGTCGCCCAGATGAGGATGTCGGCTTTGCGCTCGACGCCATCGGTCGTCACTACCCCATCAGGCAGGACTCGCTCGACGCTGCCGACAACGTGTGTCACGTTGTCGCGTCCCAACGTGCGGAACCACCCGTTGTCGAGCAACATGCGCTTTCCGAACGGAGGATATGACGGAAGGACATCGGGCAGCAGGTGCTGTGCAGGACCGAGTTCAGACGTCATGTAAGCGATCAGCATCTTACGATGGGCTTCGTTGATGACGTTGATCGAGCGCCCTCCCTCGTCCCAAGTGCGATCAATCTGTAGTGCTTCGTAGAGTTTATCATTGAACAACCAGGTCAAGCGCATGCGGTACCAGTGCCGGTACACCGGAACCTCGGCGAGGAGACGCCGCAGCGGTCCGGGGATGAATCTACCGAATTTCGGGAACGGAGCGACCCACTGAGGAGTGCGCTGGATAATCGTGAGCGAAGCTACCTTGTTTGCGATCGCCGGGGCGACCTGCATGGCGCTCGCCCCATTGCCGATCAGGATGACCCGGCGGCCGGCGAGATCGATCCCTGCATCCGGGTACCGGGCGGTGTGGACGCTCGGGCCCGCAAAGCATTCGAGCCCAGGGACGGGCGGGATTCGTGGCTTGTTGAAGGCTCCGACGCAGCTGATCAAGATGTTTGCCCGCAACACTCGACGTTCGCCAGAAGTTGTGGTGACTGACGCCGCCCACTCGCCTTTCATTTGGTCGTACCGGACTTCGGTGACCTCCATGCCGAACCGAACGTTTTCCTCGACTTTGAAATCACGGGCCACCCGGCTGAGGTATGCGTGGATTTCACGGCTGTCAGCAAAGAAGCGCGACCAGTCGAAGGAAGCGAAGGAAAATGAGTAGAGGTGACTTGGCACGTCGCAAGCGGCGCCCGGATAGCGATTTTCAAACCACACGCCACCGACGTCCGGCCTTCGCTCCAGTACGACATATGGCACGCCGGCCCTCGCCAGTTCGACCGCGGCGCAGAGCCCTGAGATTCCAGCACCGATGATCAGAGCAGAGAAGCCGGGCGGCGCCTGGATCGGCGGTTCGGCCTCAGAGATTGGAGCTTCGCCCGGTGCGGGTGGCAGATCGAGGTCGCTGCGGATGTAGGTCGAATATTCCTCGGGAACCGTGTCACCGAGCGACACGCTCATCATCTGCAGCAGCAAATCATCCGACGGGTTCGGCAAAGTCGGCGAACGCCCTGCGTACCAGTCCTTCAGCGAATCAAGCGCCGCAGCGCGAATTTCGTGTTGAACGACCTCCGGTAAGCCACCCGTGTCGCTGTCGTCGAGGCCGCGAAGTCGGGCCGGCGTAAAGGGCGCTTCTATCCATCGCCGATCTCCGGTCAAATGGACGAGCAAGCACGCGAGAGTCGGCACGTTCGCGACAGCAATTGCACGCTCGAGCCAGTCGTCTGCTGATGCCGCCATGTCAGCCTTCTGATTCATCTTCGGACTACTCCTGATTCTTTCTGTCGGCTGCGGAAGGGTACGCTAGCGACCTCCGTGATCTATGTCAACACATATGTTGACTAATGTCGCGCAAACTGGCCGGAAAGATTCCATGGCGTTGATTTGTGGCAATTAATCTACGATAGTGTTGACCGAAGTCATTCCTGGATGTTATTTTGATCACGATAAATTATTTTGAAGTCTTACCATTGCAAAAAGAGTAAGGCGTAGGTACCAGCTCTAAGTCGTTCCAAGTCCGCCTAAACGCTCGTCGTCGAAGCAAGCTACAAATTCTAAGGGGCCTGATAATGAATAGGCGCATCGTCTGTTGGATGAGCACTGTGACGGCGAGTCTTTTGTCGGCATCCGTCGCGTCGGCAAGCGCTTTTACAGGAGTGGTCAACGGACCATCCGGAAAACCCGTCGCGAACGCTTTCGTAACGGCCGAAGACGCATCGAGGAAGATGTCGGTGAGCATGCTGACGGATAATTCTGGACGCTACAAAATCGACGAGTTGTTTCCGGCTAAGTATCTGGTACACGCGCGAAAGCCGGGATACAACGATAGCAATAGCGTTGAAATTACGCTGACTGAAAGAGACGGATCGGTCGATCTCAGCCTCTTACCCGATGATAGTGCTCACCTCAATACCCTCGGCGCAGCGTGGCTCAACGCACTACCCAATGAGACGGTAAAGGCAACGTTTGTGGCGTCGTGCGCGGGACTATGTCACGACCCCGCGTCCCCGCTGGCCCATATGCCGCGCGATGCGGCCGGTTGGGAAGCCATAATTACCCAAATGAGAAACCAGTCGGAGGCCTACGCGACTTTCCTACCAATGGACAAGACCCAAGTGGCCACCTTTCTGGCGGATCACAAATATGGAACCGTCCCGGTTGTACTCGATCCATACGCGAAAAGTGCAAACGTCGCTACGACGGCCCGCGTAACTGAGTATAGAGCCGGGGATGCAACGTCGTGGGCGCACGACGTAGCGGTCGATCCACGGACGACCCTGGTCTGGGTCGGCGACTACGGCAAGAATGAGTTGATATCAATTGACCCAAGAAGTGGTCAGCAGACAATCTATTCAATACCAATCGAAGCGGCTGGCCCGCATACATTGAACTTCGACCGGGATGGATATTTGTGGATCGCTCTGCAGCATGCTTCCTCCGTCGCACGCTTCGATACGGCTTCCGACAAGTGGCGTTTGTACCCTGGTTTCCCAGCGGGATCGCTCAACCACTCGTTCGCTCTCGACTCGGAAGGCTACGTAAAGAAGGATGCGCGCGGACGCATCACCTTAACCTTATGGGGCAACAATCGTATCGGGCAGCTCGATCCAGTGACAGGAGAAATTGTAGCGACACTGCTACCCGGCGCGCCGACGGATCAGCCCTACGGGATTGCGATTAACTCAAAAGGGGTGGTTTGGTACACGAAATACACCCAAAACGTGCTTGGCTTCTACAACCCCGCGACCGGTGAAGCGAAAGAGTGGCCGATGTCGCGCCCTGATAGCGGCCCTCATCGGATGCACATTGATGATCAAGACAATCTCTGGATACCGCTTTCGGGTTACGGAACGGTGCTGCGATATAACACGATCGACAACAGCCAGAAGGAATTTCCCCTTCCGGATGCCGACACGTTTCCGTATGCGGCCCGCTACGATGCAAGGTCTAACCGAGTCTGGATTACGGGTAATGGAGGTAATGCCATCTACGCGCTGGATCCCAAGACTGGGAAGGCAACGACCTTTCGCATGCCATCTCGTCTTTCGTATGGCCGTATGATCAGTATTGACTATAAGACCGGTGACGTCTGGACGTCGTTATCGAGCTATCCGAACAAGCTTTCGTTTCGAGATTTCAGCCTCGCGGTGTGTATTCATCACGCCATCAATCTCGTTCAATAGTCATGGATCGAAGCTCCGGTAAAGCCCTCGAAGTTACCTTCGGGTAACGGATCGGGAAGCATCAAATTGAATAGGTTACAAGGTAAAATCGCCCTTATTACCGGTGGCGCGCGCGGCATGGGCGAATCGCATGCGCGAGGGTTCATCGCCGAAGGCGCAAAGGTCATCATTACGGACGTTCGGACGGAGCAAGGCAAGGCGTTGACCGCAACACTCGGGCCCAACGCGGTCTTCATCACTCAGGATGTGACGAGTCGTGCGGATTGGCAGCGGGCGGTTGCAATCGGCCAGGATAAGTTCGGTCTCATCGACGTTTTGGTCAATAATGCAGGCATTGCGATGCCGAAGGCCGATACCGTTGATTTGGACGAAGCCGATTACATGCGGGTATGCGCCATCAACCAGCACTCAGTATTCCTTGGGATGCAGGCTGTAATTCCCTCAATGCTTAAGGTCGGCAAGGGTTCCATCGTAAACATCTCTTCGATATCGGGTTTCGCGGCAAATTATGGCTTTCCGAACGTCGCCTATGTTGCAAGCAAATTCGCGGTTCGAGGTATGACAAAGGCCACTGCCATTGAGTTTGGACCCCGGAACATCCGCGTGAATTCTGTCCATCCCGGTTTCGTGAGGACACCGATGATGGTTGAGGGTACCGACGAAAAAGGTGGCGAAGCGACGTCGTTGATCCCGCTCGGCAGAATCGCCGAACCTTCCGAAGTCACCAACCTGGTTGTGTTTCTCGCGTCGGACGAAGCTTCCTTCGTCACGGGGTCCGAGTACGTCATCGATGGGGGAATGCTGTCGCAATAACAGCTGGGGAGATCAATCGGACACCGAGTTTCTCCAAGGCGTATTCGATTGATCTGACGACACTCGATGCTGCTTGAAAACCGGCGGGGCGCCTTTTGAGCTCATCGAGTTCGCGGGAGATCAGGAGTGCGGCTCGCGCTGCTTGCTCGTAGATGGGTTGAGCGGTCATGGTAACTTCGGCCACATCGGCGCCCCGGAGCAAGATCGCAGTAACAGTGCCCGAATCTGTCGCGACATTCTCCTCGACATGCTGGCCGCGCTTTGACTCGATTTCGTTTAAGTAACGCTCGCGGCCGGAAGCGCTGTTCGCAGCTTGAGCCATCCCAATGAACTGTTGGCTCACTGCTGCCGCTTGGTCTGAGGAAACGAGAAAGCCGGAGCGGAAGTTTCGGAGAGTGCTGTAGGTAGAGACCATGAGCGCGTCCATGAGAGGCCTGAATACGAGCGTCTTACCAGCAATTTCTAATATTTCACCGGTAACGTTCTCTTCAACCAACTCTCCATTTTTTACGATCAATGCCGGTCCTTGCATTATAGAGAGCTCGGAAAATAAGCTTCCAAAGCTAAGCGAGAAGCCGCCCGGCGCATACCCTATATAGCCATCGCAGGCATCCGGTAGTTCCCTCAACGCGAGACGCATTGCAATATCTCCAAGCACCGGAAAACAGCCTGTGCCCGGGCATAGCGTGACCCCACGTTGGCGGGCCGACTCGTCCAGTTCCTGTTCGAGCCGGCGTGACTCCAGCGCCTCTCCGGTAAATGAAGTGTAATGCGCACCACTGGCAATGGCGGCACGGGCAATTGAATGCCCCAAAGCTCCCGACGGGGTTGTTCCGTTGAGGAGAACGTCACCCGGCTCGAGTGCGGCAGACACCGACCCCCCATCGTCCGCCGTCATCTGCACAATGTCCCAGCCTTCCGCCAACTCACCGAGCCGAATACGAGCCTTGCCGGGATCTCGAGCCGCCAAGCGCAATTGAATTCCCTGATGCCTCGCGTGCCCGATGATCCGACGGCTTGTTTCTCCTCCACAACCCAACAATACGATCACGATAGGACTCCATTGGACGCGATGCGCCAGCTTCCGAGGCCAATTAATACCGAATTAGTAATCAACAACACTGTTGACAAAGCACTCGATAGACGAGGAAAATCAACGGCAATTAAATTGCTGTGGCGAAAAACCAGGTCCGGAGGAATGGCTTTATGAACGCGACTAAGAAACTTCGAATGGTCATAAACAAAGACAGGTGCTCGGCCTATGGATTGTGCGCCGACAAGAGTTCTCTCCTCAAGCTGGATGAAAATGGATACTCCTATCTCGAGAGCGATATCGTGCCGCCGAATCTCGAAGCGTCGGCCCGTGAGGCGGCCGCAGAATGCCCGATGTCCGCGATCTCGATCGACGAAGTGAGTGATGAGTAGATTGTTGCGCCAGTGGTAAGCAGTGACGCGACGTTGAGATGCATCCATGGGCGCTCTCTGTCTCTACGAAGCTCTCAAATAAGTGATCGTGCGGCCACGGACCTCAGCATAGCTTCGTCCCTCCCGAAGGCAAATTTGAAACGATTATCCTAGCGTTTAGGAGGCGACGCCGGCCAAACCAGTCTCAAGTCATTGACTGTGGTAACCACTCCCGCAGTACAGACGACTTTCGCATTGGGAGCCACGGAGAAATCCGGAATGCGTTTGATCCATTCCTCAATACTGATGGTAATCTCCGCTCGAGCGAGGTAGCGCCCCGGGCAGTGATGGTGCCCATTGCCAAACGACAATATATTCCGACGGGGTCGATGAATATCGAACTTTGTCGGGTTCTCATTAAACTGTTCGTCGGTCGCGGCGAGAAGGGTTGGAATCGCCATCATGTCGCCGGTTTTGAGCTGTACACCGTGGAACTCCGTATCAACGCGAACCTCGCGGCCAATGGTGACGATCGGGAAGCGCCTGAGGAACTCGTCGACAGCTTTGGAAATCAGCTGCGGATTGGCAGCCAACTCATGACGCAATCCGGGGTCGTTCGCCAGATGCCAGAATACGAAGCCGAGAAAGCTAACGACGGTGTCGAGTCCGGCAATCATAGCTTGGGTTGCCAACTGCAGAGCTTCTGATTGGGACAGCGACTTACCATCGATTTTTGTATTGACCAGGCGACTGAGCATGTCAGTGCCTTCCTTGCCGGTTCTGTCCTTCACGAAGGGGTCCAGATAGGCCATGATTTTGGCTAACGCGTCAACGAAACTGATGGAGCCATCCGGACGGAACATCTGATTGGCCCAGTACTTCGTCATCGGTATGTCGGCGACGGGCAAATCCATCAGTGTAAAGAACATCGTGATTGGAAGGATGTCCGCATATTCCGTCGTGAAGCTACACGCTCCATTGGGCATCAGTCCTTCAATCAGTTTCGATGCAAGCGCCCGAATTTTGTCTTCGACACTTCGAATTGTCTGCAGCGACAGAACGTTGTTCAGGGACTTTCTGTACGGCTGGTGCTGAGGAGGGTCGAAAGAACCGGGAATGACCTTGTAGTCGCTGCCGTGACTCTTGGGGATGATCACGTTGCTGTTTGAGAAGCGTTCGAAATCCTTCATCACTTCCAAAATGACCGCAGATCGCGTGGGGATCCAATGGCCCTCGTTGTACGAGGTCCAAACCACTTCCGGTACGCCAGGTTTTTGAAGAACGCGCCAGGAATCATAAATGTCGCCGCCGACATCGGGAGGGGCATAGATGTCGAAGTCGACGACTCTGTCGGCTGGAACATGGGATGGCTTCTCCGGTCTCTGGATTGCATTCATTATTACACCTGGCTTGTTTCTGGACAGTCTGTTGGAGTGTATGAGAAAACCTTTGAGAGCTTAAAACCTGTAGCGCGCCTCGATCATGTAAGTGCGGGGAGCACCTGGCAACACCGTGTTAACCGACAGTAGACTCTTGTAGGCAACGCCGCCGACGTCATAGAGTTTGTTGGTCGCGTTCTTCACGTATGCCGAAATAGTCCATCCTTTTGCGAATCCGTCTATTGAGGCTCTGAGATTCACCAGGGTATAGCCGGGAAGTTCAGCGCCAGGATTCAGCGTGTTCGCAGTAGAACTGTAGAAAAAGGATGTCTGGTTATAGATCTCCGCCCGCAACGATCCGTGCACCTGCGCAGAGAGCGGAGCGGTGAGTTCGCCAAAGAGGGTGGTCGACCACTTAGGCGAGTCGGGATAAGGACCGAATGCCACTGGTGCGTTGCCCAGCACCGAAACCTGGTTTTTTGTGAACTTTGCATCGGTATATGAAGCCGAAGCGCCCAGCCGCAGCCAGTGGGTTGGTAACAATTCGGCGTCGGCCTCGAAACCAGAAACCTGCGCCTGGGGAACATTGACTGTGATACCTGCCAGTGCACCAAAAACCGAGACGAAGTCAGATCGCTGAACGTTGTCTATCCACATTTTGTAGACGTCAGCATTGAGCCGCAAGGGTATTCCACTCACAGAACCATTGTACTTGACGCCCAGTTCGCCGTCGGTTGCTTGTTCGGGGTGGAATTCGGAACCGCCGACGTCTCCAAAGCCGGGTAGGGGAGGCGCATAGAAGTTGAACCCACCGCTACGGAAGCTTCGACGTGAGGCAGCGTATACCATGAGATTGCTATTTACTTGCTCCTGCAGGCCAATGGTCCAGCTGAACTGGTTGAACGTATCTGAGAGGGGATTCTTGAATGTCGCGCCCGGGGGGGCGCCACCTGCAATGAAGGCATCCTTCGCGAAATGGAGATTACTGACCTCGTCCCTGGAATAGCGCCCACCCAGCGTGAATCCCAGCCCCTGAAGACTGGTCACCTCGCTCAAGTCGTATGTTCCCTGGGCGTATGCGGCGTAGTCCTTGCTCTCGACCGACCCCTGATTGAGCTGGATGATTGGACCCGTGACAGGAGAGAGATCAAGAATTGCGGTCGTCGCGCGCGTGATCTCCTTTTCATCGGAGAGATACAATCCAGTCACGTACTTAAGACGACTGGCGAGCGTAGTCCCTTGCAACTGCAACTCGCCAGAATATTGGTGCAGTGATCCTGCAACACCCTGGGGAGCGAGGTTATCCAACGGGAACTCGGTACCGTCGTATTCATAAGCGTTAGCGTAAATCACATGGCCATAGCCAATAATGGCCCGAATCTTCGTGTCTGCATTGAGATCCAGTGCCGACGTGTTCGTAACAATCGTATTCTCGCTGCGATGGTAGTCCGGTGAATCAAGCCTCACGTGCAGAGGATCCCGGGTGTTTGCCTGCTGGGCAACTGCAGCGGAGAGGCCGGCGGGATTGAGGCCGGGGTGTTTTGCAAGGAATGCAGCCCAGCTGCCCGCTCCAAACGCGGAGTCCACTAGCGGTGAATATAGGAAGCTGCCCGGTACGAATCCCTTTCCTGAAGAAGGGGCAAAGGTATCAATGCCGACAATTTCGATGTTGTTGCCCCCCTGCTTGCTGTAGTCGATCACAAGGTCGTTTCTAAATCCGTCGGTCGGCTTGAATGTCAAGCTGATACGCCCGCTTCTGCTATCAACATTGCCAAGGCGAGCACCGTTGAGGAGGTTCTCCTGGTAACCGTCCCGGGATTCGTAGAAGCCAGAGATGCGCAGCAGGAGCTTGTCTGAGACGATTGGGAGATTGATTGCCCCTTCGACCTTAACCTCCTTGTAGTTTCCAAACCAACTGGAGAGATAGCCGCCAAATTCGTCGGTAGGCTTGGCGGTCTGGAAGAGCACGGCACCACCGGTCGAATTCCGACCAAAAAGCGTTCCTTGAGGGCCCTTGAGAACTTGTACGGACTCGAGGTCATAAAACGAGGTTGCGCTGGCACCTCCCTTGGAAGAGCCACCGCCAACCTGTACTTCATTAAAGTATGGAAGGACGCTCGACTGCGAACTACTGTTCACGTCAACGGTTTGGCCTCGAATCGAATAGTTCAGGGCGTTAGAGGTAGCTCCAGCGCGAACCAGCAATCCGGGAACGGCTGCCTGAAGATCCGATTCGCTCACGATCGCCTGCTTCTCGAGGTCGTCCGGCTTCAACACCTCAACCGCAATTGGGGTTCGCGAAAGGCTCTCCGTACGACGTTGAGCAGTTACCGTGATCTCTTCCAGGGCCGTTGCGTCTCCAGCGCTCGAGCTAGAGACTGACTCCGCAATCGCAATTCCAAGGATGGCCTGAATGGCTAACCCGGTCGCGGTTGCTAGAACTAGCTTTCCCATTCTCTGTACTCCCCGACATGCGTTGCTTTGCAACGCGTTAACGATGTGTTTCATTTTGTGCGAGACGAATCTGGCGGCTTGGCGCAAGGCGCCCAATACAAAAGCAAGACGCACCGACATCTTAGCGATCACCTGGGCGTGCCGACTTGCTTGAGCACGCTGCCAAAAAGCATCGCATCTACACGTACAGTAAACGAGCGCGTTGACGCTGTCAACGGTATAGTTGACACGGAGATTGTTACCAATCCTACAATTGGCTGGTTCAACGAAATTGGCGCTGAGATATCGTGTAGACGCCTCTGCGGGCGACAGTTGTTCTAAATGGTTCTCTTGACGGCGGCAGTCTAGGGACGGCTAGAACCTATTACTGTATATTGAGCGTGGCCAATGGAATGGCTCTATTCAATCAGCAGCTCTAAGCAATTGCGCGAATAGATTATGCAACGGGAAACTTGTCGCTAGAGTTCAAACGCGGTTAACTCACTCATTCACCAGCGTTGAGGGGATACAAGTGGCTGAGGGAAGCGGAATTGGCAAGAGACGGTCAGCGGCAAAGGAAGAAGCTACCCTTGCTTACCAAACGCGAAGGAAGGAAATCGCTGAAGCCGCCGTACGCGTGTTCAACCGGGACGGGTTTAAGGGCGCTAGCATTAGCAGTGTCGCCGCCGAACTCAACATCGACCGCGCCTCCCTGTACTACTACATCGCCTCGAAAGAAGAGCTATTCGACGAAATCCTACGCGAAGTCATCGAACGCAATCTATCGATCGCCTCGCGCATTAAAGCAAGTAATTTAAGCCCGCGCCGCAAACTCCGGGACGTTATCGTCGCGCTCATGACGTCCTATGGCGAACACTATCCGCTGCTGTACATTTACATCCGAGAGAACCTGAGCCATGTCAGCAGCAAGCGCTCAGCGTGGTCCAAACATATGCGCAGTCTGAATCATGATTACGAGAACGCGCTCATCGCAATCATTGAGGAAGGCTACGCAAACAAGAGCCTCCGTAACATTGGTCCTTCCCGTGTTGTTGCGTACGGCATTATCGGCGTCGTTGCATGGACAAATCGTTGGTTCCGTCCGGAAAAGTCCGATATCAGCGCGCAGGCGGTCGGTGAGCTTTACGCGGAGTTGATATTGTCCGGACTGGAGTCTCACTATTAACGGTGCTTCATGATCTCGGAACTGCCGGCACCGTCCTAACGCCTAGGGGGGGCTCACCGGCTCATCGATCCGTGAGCGCGCGGTTCGCGTCGATCCCTAGTAATTGACACGAATGAATCTATCCGCGTAAGCTCCCTGTCAGTCAACACTACCGTAGATTGCAGTGCTGGACCGAGCGGTCGTTCGGGCAAGCGAGGTGGGTAATGAATAATTGCGAATGCAGAGGCGGCATTTTGCAGAGCTGCTTCTGACGATGGCGGCCGTCCTTCGTGCGATCGGATGGATCCGCTGATGGAGCGCAAATGATGTCGTTTACATTTGCAGGGATGATCAGCGAATTGGCTGGCAAGTATCGGGAAGCGCCCGCATTCGCTCTTGAAGGTCGGAGCTGGAGCTTCGGTGATCTGCAAACACGCGGATCGCGCCTGGCTCATGTACTCCGGACTCTAGGTGTACGCCGGGCAGACCGTGTTGGATTCCTGGGAAAGAATTCGCCTGCATTCTTCGAACTTACGACTGCTTGCAGCCTGCTGGATGCTGTGGTTGTCGGTTTGAACTGGCGGCTATCGTCCGACGAACTCACGGTCATTATCAAGGATGCCAACCTGCGCATTATCGTTGCTTCTCCGGAACAGAAGTCACTATTGCTCGACACCGGGGACAGCAAATCTCTTCGCGTAATCAATATTGGCGCGGAGTTGGACGAACTAATCGCGTCCGCAGCCGCTATGCCGGTTGGTTGCGAAAGCGGACCCGAAAGCGTTCTTTTCCAACTTTACAGCTCAGGCACGACGGGACGGCCAAAGGGTGTGCTCATCACCAACGCGAACCTGTCATTTACGCAGCTGAGCGGCCGGCTGCTGTATGAGATGGACGAGAATAGCGTCAACCTCGTAGCTTCGCCTTTGTTCCATATCGGCGGCGCGGGCTATGCGCTGACGGCGTTGAGTCAAGGCGGCAAGACCGTTTTCGTCCACGATTCGAAACCTAGCACCTTATTGCGGGCAATCCAACGGCATCGTGTGACTCACGCATTTCTCGTTCCAACCTTGATTCAAGATATTCTGCGAGCGCCGGAGCTTGCCGAGACCGACCTAAGCAGCCTTCAGATAATTGCCTACGGCGGCGCGCCAATGAGCGAGCGCGTGCTTTTAGACGGTTTCGACAAGCTGCGTTGCAAATTTCTCGGTGTTTACGGAATGACCGAAACCGCAGGGACGGTGATTTCGCTCGCGGCAGCGGACCACGATCCGAGCGGTCCGAGAGCTCGCCTGCTGCGCTCGATCGGTAAGCCTCTCCCATGGGCGGCCGAGGTCCAATTGCGCGAGCCGGTGTCGCTGGAACCTATTGGTGCCGATAGGGTTGGAGAGATTTGGGTGCGCTCTGGACAGGTCACACCCGGATACTGGCGGCAATCTGAGGTCACGGCCCAGTCGCTTACCGCAGATGGTTGGCTGCGCACCGGAGACGCAGCGTACCGAGACAAGAACGGCTATTACTTTCTGCAAGATCGCCTGAAAGACATGGTGATAACAGGTGGAGAGAACGTGTATCCGGCCGAGATCGAGAACGTGATTGCTAATCATCCCGCAGTTCTAGAGGTGGCGGTTATCGGCGTGCCTTCAGAACGGTGGGGTGAAACCATCAAAGCCTTGGTCATCCGAAGTTCCAATGTGACTGTATCCGAGCAGGAACTCATTGATTTTGCGCGCGCTCGAATTGCGCACTACAAGTGCCCGACGATCGTTGAGTTCGTCGATAGCCTGCCTCGGAACGCAAGTGGCAAAGTGCTCAAACACGTACTTCGGGCAAAGTATGGCGGTGTCCAAAATGTTCTCAGCCATTGAACCGAGATAGTCAGTATGAGTGTGCGGACGATTTACGAGGATGTCAGACAACATGTGGGCCGGTCGTTTCGACGTGATCTTGGTCGAATGCGCTCGATCGACTTGCAGCGGTTCGCTGTGGCGGTTGGTGACGATCTACCCATCACCATGGATGCCGAAGCGGCGGCATCCGCAGGCTTACCGGACATTGCCGCGCCGCCGCTTTTTCTAAGCTCCGTCATGGGCTGGGAAGCGGGGCCATCGGAATCGGAACTCCTCGCCGACGGTGTACCCCCGGGCGGCCTGGCCAATTTGCCCGTCGGTGGCCTGCGTCTGATGGGCGGTGGGCAGTCGTTGGAGTTCTTCCAGCCCGTGGTAGCCGGAACACAAATCGTTCAGGAGACGTTGATCAAGGATGTGCAGTTAAAGGAAGGGCGGTCCGGTCATTTGGTGCTGATCCAGGTCGAACGATCTTTCTTCTGCGAGCACGCGCTCGTTCTGCGGTGCGTCGAGACCTTCATAGGACGATGAGTTTCCCATGATCATTCAAGCGCGGCCGGTGGTTGGAGATCTAATAGGTCCCGTCGAGTGGCGTCCAACCTCTATTCAGCTGTTCCGTTTCAGCGCAGTGACTTGGAACTCGCATCGCATCCATTTCGACCAGGCCTATGCTCGGACGGAGGGATACCCCGGTACCCTGGTGCAGAGCCAGCTTCACGGCTGTTTTCTCGCGCACACTGTGCTGCGGTGGGCGGGGCCCGGTGCGCAATTGCTGACATTCCGATGGGAAAACCGGCACTTCGCATTAGTAGGTGACGTGCTCACGTGCGCCGGCCGGGTGACCGCCGTTGAGGGTCGAATCGTCACGTGCGAGCTTCAGGAGTCTAACCAGGACGGTCGCGTCTGTGCACCAGCGTGGGTCACCGTTCGACTGCTTCCCGCGGATATCTGACGACATCTAACTACGAAATGATTTGAACGATATTTCGCAGCGAAGTCTGTAGCGACTGCGAAGCTGATCAAGAGGTTCGCGCGCCGTGGCAGAATTAGCGAATGAATTAGGTAAGCCGCTTTCCGCAGCGTGGGGACGCCGCCATTTGGTAATTGTGCTGTGTGCGATCGCGGTGCTGATTGCCTATACCGACCGAGTGAATATGTCGGTGGCGGCTGTGGCGATGCGCGGCCAGTTCGGATGGAACCAGGAGGTGAAGGGCACCGTTCTTGCCTCTTTCTTCGTCGGCTACCTGCTGTGCATGTTACCTGCGGGCTGGCTAGCAAATCGCCACGGTGGCCGGCGCGTACTCGCCGGTGCGGTGGTCTGGTGGTCCGCTTTCACGATATTAACTCCTCTCGCCGCGTCTGTTTCAGTCAACGCCCTAATCGCCGCACGCATCGGACTTGGGATGGGGGAGGCCGCCATGATGCCGGCGGCATATGGGCTGTTCGCCCATTGGGTGCCGGCGCGGGAACGTACGCGCGCCACCGCATTCCTTCTCAGCGGCATTTCACTCGGGCAGGTTGCGGGCTTCGCCGCGACAGGTGCGTTGACCCAACATTTCGGCTGGCAACTGTCATTTTATTTATTCGGCGTACTCGGCCTCGCCTGGAGCGCGATCTGGCTAAAAAATGTCCGGGAACGGCCCGTTGACGATTCGCGTATGGCTGCCGCGGAGCGCGCCCTCTTTGCCAAGCCGTCGACCCTGAAGCCGTCCGCTGGAGCGGCTGCGTGGCGTTTGCTTGCCCGCCGACCTCAAGTGTGGGCGTACATCTTCACGCATTTCGCCACCACTTGGTCTCTTTACATGCTGCTGTCGTGGTTGCCGAGCTACTTCCGAGAGGCACTCGGTCTCTCAATTCAGAGCGCCGGGCTTTACGCGGCGGCTCCGTGGCTCGTCAACTTGGTCGTCAGCAATAGCGTCGCCTATGCGGCAGACAAGCTTGTTGAACGAGGCAGCAGGCTGCTCGTCGTCCGCCGGACGCTGATTGTCGGTGGGCTGCTCGGACTCGCGTTTTTTCTGCTCGCTCTGCGCGACGTGCGCTCGCCGGAACTTGCGCTCGCGCTGATTTGTGTCGCAACCGGTTTTCTGGCGTTCATCACCTGTGGTTTAGCGCCGAACACGCTCGAAATTGCGCCGAATCATGCGTCGCTGCTGATGGGAATCAGCAATACGATCGCGACTCTGCCCGGCGTGTTCGGCGTCGTCGTCACCGGCTGGCTCATCCAGGTGACAGGGACTTACGCAGCTGCGTTTCTGGTTGCCGCGGGCGTCGCCATCGCGGCGGGGCTCGTATACCTGCGCTACGGGGGGACCGAGCCTGTCGACATGTGAGTCGCGCATCGACAGCAACACAATGCGTTACGCCTTATCCTACTCAACATATACGAGACAAACGACATGCGAGAAGTTTACGTGGTGGGCGCGGTCCGCACGGCGATCGGAACTTTCGGGGGCTCCCTCAAGGACGTGCCGCTGTCGGATCTAGCGACCACTGTTATTCGCGCGGCGATAAATCAATGCAATATTCCGGTGGAGCAAATTGGACATGTGGTTATGGGCAACGTCATTCCCACTGAGCCTCGCGATGCGTACCTGAGCCGTGTCGCTTCGCTCAATGCGGGAATTCCCAAGGAAGTACCGGCGCTTAACGTCAACCGTCTCTGTGGTTCGGGGTTGCAAGCAATCGTTTCCGCTGCGCAGTCGATTCTCCTCGCTGATTGCGAAGTGAGCATCGGCGCGGGCGCGGAATCCATGAGCCGGGGTCCCTACATATCGGGTTCTCAGCGGTGGGGCGCGAGGATGGGAAATTCCGAATCGGTAGACTACACACTCGGAATATTAAATGACCCGTTCGAGCATACGCATATGGGCGTAACCGCCGAAAACGTAGCCGCTCGCTACGCCATTACGCGGGAAATGCAAGACGATCTCGCCTTAACGAGTCACCGACGCGCTGCAAATGCCATAGCCAAGGGCTACTTCGCCAGCCAAATAACGCCGATCGAGCTGAAAACTCGCAAAGGCACCACACTCTTTGACACGGATGAACACGTTCGTGGCGATACCACATTAGAAGGGCTTGCCAGGCTCAAACCTGCGTTTAAGAAGGACGGTATCGTAACTGCAGGCAACTCCTCGGGAATCAATGACGGCGCTGCTGCGTTGGTTTTGGCTTCGGCCGCCGCGGTGCGCTCCCTAAACCTGAAACCGCTGGCGCGCCTTGTCGCCTACGCCCACGCGGGTGTCGAACCCGCCTACATGGGCATGGGTCCCGTGCCGGCGACACTATTGGCTCTAAAACGTGCGGGCTTACAGGTTCAGGACCTGGACGTCGTCGAATCCAATGAAGCGTTTGCCGCGCAGGCGTGCGCCGTCATCGGAGAGTTGGGTTTGGATGCTGAAAAGGTTAATCCCAATGGTTCCGGCATTTCCTTGGGACATCCGGTGGGTGCCACCGGAGCCATCATCGCTACGAAAGCGATATATGAGATGCACCGTACCGGCTCACGCTACGCATTGACGACCATGTGCATCGGTGGCGGACAGGGCATTGCAGCCATTTTCGAGCGCTCTTAACGGTGTTGTGGCGGTCACGTGCGTATGACAGCCGATAAGCCCGGGCAGTACGAATGTGCCCGCCCGCCTACACGGTGGCTACATGGTCAAAATCATAGACGTGTGGTCGGTCGGAAATCGTGGCTAAGCGTTTTTTTTCCCGCGCGTGCTTCTCGAATACATTTACAAGAGGCGGATAGAAGCGACGATTACTCCAGCGCCTCGTCGCTGCAAAACTCGGTTACAAGAGAATCAACACCTGCGCGCGGTATATTGGCGCCTCGGAGCTAAATCGAACCACGGCCCGAATTCTGGATTCGAAGTGATGAACGAGGGGTCAATTACCTATGCCAGAATGACGCAGTAATTTGAGAGAAATGAGTCGTAAGTGACGGATTTTACTGGCTCCCCGGGGACGGAACCGAAATCATGCAGAAAACACCACGAATTTAAGGATTTTCTGAATTGGCATTGATCTCGATACCCCCAAAAACACCCCTTCCAAGAGGTGGCTGCTGCCACATTCTCCCGGACGTTGGCGGACGACCGCTCATCTCCATGCGTGTTACGGCGGCGCTCGCAAAGTGTGCGCAGGTCGGACGCTAACTTGTCCACTGCGATCTAAACGGCAAGCTTGACGCTCTTTCGACCAACTCAAGTGGTACTGTTTGACGCATCAAATTCCCCCTTGCCCGTGGCGTGAAAGGAATCTTGTTTCGAAGATTTCTCTCGGGACGGGTTTGCTGAATAGATAGCCCTGGAATTCATCACAATTCAGCAGTCGCAGCAGTCGCGCCTGCTCTTCGGTTTCGACGCCTTCGGCCACCACTTTGAGCTTCAGCGAGTGCGCTAGAGTAATGATGGTGGAAACGAGCGCAAGCCCTTCCGGCCCATCCACGAGATCCATCACAAATGAGCGATCGATTTTCAGAGTATCCACAGGTAGTTTCGTCAAGTAACTGAGCGAAGAGAAGCCCGTGCCAAAGTCATCGATCGCGATGCTGACGCCCATGAGACGAATCGCTTGCAGGATTTCAACCCCCCGTTTGACATCCTCCATAATCAAGCTTTCGGTGATTTCGAGTTCAAGTCCCGACGCCGCACGAGGATCAATATCGACGGCTCGTCTGATTTCCGTGATAAAGTCGCGATTGCGTAGCTGCACCGCCGATACGTTGACCGCGATGCGCACGTTCGCCAAGCCCGCACTGTTCCAGCGCAAGTAGTCGTCGATCGCGGTGTGCAGAGCCCACCGCCCGACGTCGTGGATCAATCCGGTTTCTTCCAAGATCGAGATGAATTGTCCTGGCGGTACTAAGCCAGTTCGCGGATCGTTCCATCGGATCAATGCTTCAACCCCCGTAAGTTGACCGCTCGCAAGGTTTATCTTCGGTTGGTAATGCAGAACGAATTGACCGTTGTCGAGCGCCTGGCGTAGTTGATTTTCCAGGGTCAGCCGGATAGCGACGGCTTCGGTCATTTTCTGAGTGTAAAAAAGGTAGCGCTCGCCATTCATCTTGGCTTTCTTGAGTGCGGCCTCCGCCTTCTTGAATAAGGTATCGGCGTCGACGCCGTCCTCCGGAAATAATGCGACTCCGACCTTCGCGGCAATCCGGAATGCCGTATCATTTACCTGGAATGGATGCTCCAAAAATGCTTGGATCGTTTTATCGAGAAGCCGCGCGACATCGCCTTCCTTGCTCACTTCCGTCAGTACCACGGCAAATCGATCAGCACCCACTCGGGCCAATAAGTGCGCGTCTCCGACATTTACCGTCAGCCATTCGGCGACTTTCTTCAAAAGCACATCGCCGGCCGCCTGTCCGAGTGTGTCATTGATGTTCTTGAACCGCTCCAGATCGATCAGAAATAGCGCGAGCGTCTGTCCAGTGCCGGTCGCGCTGCGCACGTACTGCCCCACTCGTTCAAGGAATAGGCTGCGGTTCGCCAGCCCGGTGAGCACATCGTAGTAAAAGAGATAGTCAAGGCGTTGCCGCTTGTCGATATGATCGGTTGCTAACGCGATGTTGCTGGCCAACTCCGTCAACAGCTTCAACTCTTTCTCGTCGAAGAACTCGCTTTCGTCGGCGTACAACGCCAGAACACCAAGGGCCTCGTTTGAGACCATTAAAGGCAGAATGGCCATCGAGAATATTCCACGCTCAATGCGATCCTTGGTGAGGAAGACCGTCGTATCGCCTTCTATCTCATTGAGCACGATGGCTCTCTTTTCTCTAACCGCGCGCGCCGTGTGGTCGGTTCCGTCGATCGGCACATCTTCGCGCAATGAGAAACTATCCTTGATGAGCGCCACGAACTCCGGTTCCGCGCCGGCCGACGCGATCGGCACAATCTTCTGGGCACTGCGGTCGACCACTCCGATCCAAGCCATCTTGAAGCGTCCGTGCTCGACGGCGACCTCGCAGGCTTCCTTGAAGAGTATGTCCCGGTCTTGTACACGCACGATGAGCGAGTTGATACCGCTAAGGACCGCGTACACGCGGTTCAAGCGCTTGATTTTAAGCTCTGATCTCTTCTGGTCGGTGATGTCTTCACCGATGCTTGCGGTGCCGATCACATTACCCGCCACCGAACGCAGTACGGAGTTATTCCAGCGAATGAGCCGGCGATCACCCGAACGGGACACGATCTCGTTCTCGTGATGCCAAACGTCGGGTGAATTAGCGAGCAGATCCGCGAAAACGACGGCTTTCGCCGCGCGGCTCTCGGGCGGAATGAAAAGCTCTAACCAGTCTTTCCCGATGACATCTGCGTGTGACCAGCCGGTCACGCGGAGTAAATATTCGTTGCAGTAGGTGATGCGTCCCTCGTGGTCGAGCATGATCGAGACAAGTTCCACATTGCGTAGAAGGTCGCTGAAGCGACGCTCGGATTCGCGCAACTCCAGTGTGGTCAACCTGCCATCGGTGATGTCGGTAGCGGTGCCTGCGATACGCACGACCTTGCCGCTTGAATCACGCACCGGAAAACCTCTGGACTTGATCCAGCGAATTGAACCATCCGGCCGCACGATCCGGTACTCATATTCGAATGTTCCCGCCGACATACCGTTTTTGTATTTCTCACGCATCGAGGCCTGGTCATCGGGATGGATTGCTTCGATCCATGCATCCGGATTGGCGTATAGGCTTTTGCAGCTACGCATCCAGATATCCTCGTAGGCTGGGCTCACATACAGCATGCGGCTAGCTCCCGCCTCGCGAAGGAAGAACACGTCTCGTATGCTCTCCGCCATCTGCCGAAAACGCAATTCGCTGTCCTGCAGAGCTTTACTCGCCTGTTTTTCTGCCGTTACGTCGATGTGCATGACGACAGCGCCATCGCTGCGATCGTCGGCAAGGGCCGTCACTTTTAAGAGGAACCAATGCTGTTCGGTTGCTGAATGACACGGATACTCCATGGAAAAGGTGCTAACGCCGCCGCTCAAAACCGAACGTATTCCGCACGCGGCTTGGTGCGCGTGGGACGCACCTTCTCCTCGCGCACGATGGCAAATCTCGAGATAATTGACGCCGACACCGTATCCGGAACCCTGCATCGCGTTCGCGTAGGCAAACCGCCGCCAGGTTTCATTCACTGAAGTGATGAGCCCTCGGGGATCGAGCAGCGCAATGCATGCCGGAAGCGCATCGAGAATAGAGGCTTGCTTAGCCGCTTCGCCGTGACGTAGCTGCTTCTGAGCGGCTCGTGCCAGAATCGTCAGTGGCCTTTCCGGTTTCATGGGGCGCAAGACGCGAGGTTGAAACGCGTCCCGGTCATGAAGAGGCGATTGGCGAGTCTGCGTTTAGAACGCTGATGTACATCGAAGACCTCATCCTGCGCCCTCGACAAATCCGCTCCCGTAGTGGCTAAGTTCGTTAGCGCATCGTCATTCATCGTACGGCGAAGTTTTCGGTTCGCCGGCCGACCGGCGATGGTCGCGAGACCAACGGGAGAACCGTGATCGCTGATTTTCAGTAGCTCCTACCGGTACCTAACATGGCACGACTGCCAAGCACGTCGCAGAGGTTTCGCGTCCATTTCCAATTCTTGAAATGAACCATGCTACAGGCGACCTCACGCCTCATGGCATATGTCCATGATGCCCGCAAACATCATACGCCCGACTTGCGCGGCGGTATGTGCGGTAGCCCGCTAACTCTCTCGTGACACGGTCGGACGCTAGGCGCGTGCGCGACGCGTATTCACGCCGCCCGCTCAATTACGGCCACCCTGACAACCGGGCATGCTGAACCGTCCGCAATCGGTACGGTAGAGTCGGCATCCCGGCCGAATGGCCCTATGCGCCGCGAACTATTCGCGCAACCGCTTGCGAACGACGGCTGACTTGGAGCTTTTCGAAGACATTGCTGAGATAGTTCTTGACGGTTTTTGGTGAAAGCCCCATCGCAGCGGCGATTTCCTTGTTGGTCTTGCCGTCTGCGACAAGTGCAAGCACCCTGCGCTCCTGACTGGAAAGTGGCGCGCTCTCGGGGTGATGCCCGCCGGCGGCCGCAATGGTGCCCATTCGCCCCAGAACCGCCTGCACAACGCTCGGACCGACTACCGACAGCCCGCTTGCCACGGTCCGAATCGCCTGAATCAGATGTTCGGCGGCGATCTCTTTCAGTAGGTAGCCGCCGGCTGAGGCAAAGGCCGTCGCGAGCAGCGCGCTGTCGTCCTCAAAAGCGGTTAGAAACAGTACTCTGATATGCGGATTGGCTGCTCGAATCTCGCGACAGGCAGTAACGCCGCTGCCGTCGGGTAGGCGCACATCCATCAACACCACGTCCGGCTCAAGCCGCGCAGCCTCTTTGATTGCCGCCGCCGCCGTGCTGGCTTCTCCCACAACCTCAATGCCTGTTCGGCCTATGATGGTGCGCAACCCCGCGCGAACGATGTGGTGGTCGTCCACCAATAGCACCTTCAGCCGGCGGACGTTTTCCGGTGTCATTTGGGTTTCTGGCTCTTGGAGATGTGCACGACGATGCGGGTACCCTTTCCGGGTGAAGAAAGGACCTCGAGCCGCACGCGAAGCTGTTGCGCACGCGATTTCATGTTGTAAAGGCCACTGCCTTGGTGCTTCAGCGCGGCCGGATCGAAGCCGTCGCCGTCGTCCGTGACTTCGAGCGTCACACCGTCATCGGTCAACCGCAGGATGACCGTGCCGTGCTTCGCGTGGGAATGGCGGCGAGCATTGCTCACGGCCTCGCGGGCGATCTGTAACACTTGCTCGGCCTCCTCCGGAGTGAGTTGAGCATCCGCGGCTGCGTCCACCTCCAACAGGAAGCGCAAACTAGAATCGGATCTAGAGGCTTCGACCAGTTTAGCCAAACTGTCCCGCAATGGCGTCGCACTGGTCTGCTCGGCAGGTCCGTCGATATAGCGGCGTATGTCGCGGATAACGCCGTTCAGGTCTCCGATGGCCACCGCCACTTGCGCGGCGGCCTGGGTCGGATCCTCTCGAATCAGCCGCGCGATCTGCTCTAGATTCAGACCGGCCCCGTAGATTGATTGCACGATATTGTCGTGCAGATCGCGGGACAGATCCTCTCGTTCTTCGAACAGCCGCCGCAATTGCTGCTCGCTGGCGCGCAGCGCCTGCGTGCGATCGATCACCCGCGTTTCGAGTTCGTCCCTCGCCTTGCGCAGTGCCTCTTCGGCCTGTGTCCGAATCTGCACTTCTTGCTGTAACAGCGCATTGATCCGGGAAAGCTCCGCGCTGCCAGTTTCGAGTTCGCGGTTCAAAGCGTGCAGGCGCTGTGCACTTTCCGCGGATTGTTGCGCGTAATACGCGTCCAAGGCCGATACCAGCAACGTTGCCATGAGGAATGCCAGGGTGAAGCCGCCGAGGATGACCGCCAGACCAAAATGATTGATGGTCTGGGGAGCGGCAGTGGAGATGCTGTGAGGTGTGAACTCGGCGGCGGCCATGCCCGTGTAGTGCATCAAGCAAATGCCCCCTCCCATAATGGCGGCGCTACCTGCCTTCTTCCAGAAGGCTGTGAAAATCGTCTCCAGGCGGAGGTTGAATGCGCTCCACAGTGCGACGACCGACGTTCCGATGGCGATAACGACGGACAGCGCAACTAAACCAACATCGTGGTGGACGGGTGGGAGCACACGCATCGCCGCCATGCCGGTATAGTGCATTGCAGCGATGGCGAACCCCAATACCGAACTACCGGAGAGGAGCCTGCCTAGGCTCAAGGTGCCGCGGCTCGTGACGTACAAGGCGAACCCGGACGCTGCTACCGCGATCAGCAGGGACAGGCCCGTGATTGGCACGTCATACGACACCGCCACTGGCATGCGAAACGAGAGCATGCCGATGAAATGCATCGACCAGATGCCAGACCCCATGGGGGCGGCTCCGCCGAACAACCAGAGGGGTTCGGACCTGCGCTCGTGGGAGGCAACCACTCTCGATGTCAAATCGAGGGCAACATAGGATGCCGTGATCGCAACCACGATCGACAGCAGCACAGCCAGTAGTTGTAGGATCCGACCAAGCTTGGCACTCCAAGAAGGTCCGGCAAACGGGGCGTTCTCCCGCGAATGCGCTAGGGGGACGGCACAGTAGTCATGGGACAACTATACGCTGGTTTGACGCGCCCTTCGCTTTCTAGAGCGACGGTGTCTGGCCGCTGCTCGGCGCGAGACGTATCACTTCTCGAGCGCAAAACCTGGGCGGTGATCGCACTTTGTACGTCAATGATGTTTGTAGAGATCATCGGGGGGAGCCTCTTTTGCTCATTGGCTACATCGACGCCGAAAAGGATCGGCTCGGTGCTGCTGGCTACTATGACACTCTATACAAGAAAGTATGGAGGCGCCTTTGGGGACGATAAAAGCTGAGAATTCCCGAGCGCTACTTTGGCGCCGGCTTCAGCTTGTATTGATTCATCGGCTGGCGGATCTCGATGAAACGGCACGCTTCTTGAGCAGCTCGGCCGCACATTCACCACGTCGCACTAGGTTGCGATCTTCTGGGGAAGCAACCGGTCATATTCATTTTTGACGACCGCATAACATTCGCAAGCGCGCTCCTCTAGCCCCGGCCGGTCGAGCACCCTGATGTGACCGCGCGCATAGCTGATCAACCCGGCGTGCTGCAACTTACCCGCGGCTTCGGTCACGCCCTCGCGGCGCACCCCCAGCATGTTGGCGATCAATTCCTGCGTCATCGTCAGTTCATTGGCTTGCAGCCGGTCGAGGCTCAATAGCAGCCATCGGCACAACTGCTGGTCGAGCGTATGGTGGCGGTTGCATACTGCCGTTTGTGACATTTGCGTTATTAGCGCCTGGGTGTAGCGCAGCAACAGGTGCAGCACGGGGCCGGCGCGGTTGAACTCATCTTTCATCAACTGCGCTTTCAATCGGAAACCGTGACCGGCGCTCTGCACCACGGCGCGGCTCGGAGTCGATTCGCCCCCCATAAACAACGACACGCCCACGAGCCCCTCATTACCGACCACAGCAATCTCCGCCGAAGCGCCGTCTTCCATTACGTAAAGCAGCGAGACGATGGAAGAGGTTGGAAAATAGACGTGGGTTAGCGTGGCGCCTGGCTCGTACAAAACCTGGCTCAACGGCATTTCAACTTCTTCGAGTAGCGGTTCCCAGCGCCGCCATTCTGGATCTGGCAGTGCGGCCAATAGCGAATTTTCCTTCTGTTCTGCGTAAATAGACATTCGAGATTGCTGCTTGAGAGCTTGAGCTATTTCTTGCGGTTTTCCTGTCGCAGGCTTCTACCATGCGCGTCATCCGTCACCATGACAGCCGCGTAGGGGATTTGCCGAAGCCGCCACACTGTCCGTTCGACGGCGGCCCAGCGCCCGGACGCTGCTGAACCCTATCAGTCGAGCGAGCCGAGATGTAGGGCCGCGGACTAGGGCCAAATGGCCTCGCGGATTCAATGGAGGAGATGTTTATCATCTTCCGTAGCCACAAATCACATCTATCGTATTGTGGTTAGGCGTCCGTGGGTGCCTGTAACATCTGCGGGCGCCGCTTCATCATGTCGTCGCTGCCGAATCGTGGATCAAATGGACTCACCCAGCGCGGTCACGAAGAACCGCAACCGCTTTCAAAATCTCTGTGCGGGCATCTGCCATCGGGACTTTACTCAAGGGGTTATGTTCCGTGTCGACGGTCGACACGGTCGGGTTATTCGCTCAGAGTGGCTCCAATCCCTCGAGAAACGCTCAGTAAGGTCCGCACGTTATCGTCGTCGCCAAACTTGACGAGCCGGCACAAGGGAATCGCGAATTGTCACCGTCAGCGAGTGTTGGCAATTTTGCGCCCCAAAACTTCTTGATACCCCCCAAGAGAACCCCGCTGGGAGTTTTCCTCGGACTTTAGTTATCAATAATTGACATTATGAATATTATAAATTATGGAAAAATAAGGGACTGGCTCCCCGGGACGGAACCAAAATCACGCAGAAAAGGCCGGAAATTCATGCGATTTCTGATTTCGGCTGAGTATCGATACCCCAAAAACGCCCCCTGCAAAAGGTGGCTGCGGCCGGACGTTGTCGGATCTTCGGCGACGCCGATCCGCCCCATGGCCAGATCGCCCATGACGCACCATCATTGATAACCATGGCCACGCCCATTATGAGGCCAGCGCTCTAGGCGTGTTCCAGGGGCGTGTCTTCCATCTTCGCGATCTTCGGGCGCTTCTCCTTCGCCGCGTGCCACAGATCGTAGGTGAGTTGCATGCGCAGCCACGACTCAGCAGAGCCACCCAACGCGGCGGCCAGCCTGATCGCAAGCTCGGCGCTGATCGCGGCATGTCCATTCACCACGCGCGACAACGCGACGCGCGAGACCTTGAGGCGCTCGGCAAACTCGGTGACGGTAATCCCACCACCGGCGCGCAGCACGGTGTCCTTTAGGACGGTTCCGGGGTGCGGCGGGTTGTGCATGCGACTCATAAAAAATCTCCTCAGTGGTAGTCCTGGTAATCAACCAGGATCGCGTCAGTGCCTTCAAACGTGAAAGTCATGCGCCAATTTCCATTCACCGACACAGCCCAATGGCCGGCCAGATCATCCTTGAGCGGGTGCCAGTCCCAGCCCGGCAGATTCATATCCGCGGCGCTGATGGCCCCATCAAGTCTGAGCAGCTGCAGGCTCATTTTCTTCGCATGGTTCGGCTGAATGCCAGCCTTCGATCCCGTGCTGAAGAACCGCCTCAGTCCGTCGTGGCGCCAAGTCTTGATCACGGGGGCCAGTGTATCGCGTAGAGATACATATAGCAAATGCTATGTATCGTTTAGAGATACACGTAGCAGATGCTACACATTGCGGTGCACAATGAGTTTGACCTCCCAATTTGTGGCGCAGAGAGCCGCCAAGCGAAAACCGAAGCGCACGTTTGGCCGTATTGACTCAACTAACTTTGTTACCAGCTGCCTCATTTCCGATGTTACCGGGCTGGTCATGGTCAGTCAGATAAGCTCCCCCTTCCATCTCGAAGATTAGTTGCTGGACGCATTCCTTGCGCCACACTTTAAGTCGACGCTGGAGCGTGCGAAGGTGCTTGCACGAGTATTTCGAGGGGTAGCGGATGAGGATTTCGTCCATTAGCTCCCGAGCCGTTTGATCAGGATCTTCTTCTAACAGCTTAAGGATGTCCGCCCAATGCTCCTGCAAGGGATCAGGTCGGCGACGTCCGCGGGGGATTGGTGACTGACGGTACTTCAGAGGTCCGATCTCGATGCCGCGGGCTACCGCATCTTTTCGCCACTGCGTAACTCGGATCGTAAAGGACGCGCGCTGCCCGCGATGCCATCGCCCAGGATACAGCGCACGAAGCTCATCAAACAGTTCACTCGCATTCATGTTTGGTCGACCCTCGAGGCGTCGGCATACTAAAGGCCAGACGAGCGTGAAAGCGTCCTTCCGCCTGATGTATCGTCGCGCGTATTCTTTTTGCCGTTGCTCGCATTTGCGCTCGATCTCCGGGTCGAGCGGGGGACCAAGGTACATCGGCTGCTTTGGTTTAGAGGGCTGCACTACGATTTTCGGACTGGGTGGAAGCGTAGGCGCCACGGTTTTAGTCGCGGCGGGGATCTTCGCTGGCGCAATGACGCGCGCGTAACGTGCCGTCTGTGCGGGAAGGTGTGTGGGTCGAACTTCTCCGTTTCGCCAGGCTTCAGAGAGCCCGTTCATGAACGCAACGAGGTTGGCTTCGGTCGGCATACTTTCAGACGGTGTCTGCTGGTCGGCCAAAGACACCAGATGGCTTTGTAGAGCTCTGATCTCCTCAAGTAGTTTTAGCGGATCAAGGCCGATCGCCATTTCACCAAGTCGTGCTTTAACAGAGGCCGGTGTCGACTCCGCATCCAGCAGACGTTGGCACGGAGTCTGCGGGACACCGTAGCGCTTGGTAACATGCGCGCCTTGACGATGCTTTTCCGCCAGCTTAAATGACGGTTGGAAAAAGTTTACGAAGAGCCGCGATACTCCATACAGTTTGGCCAATGTCTGGGCTGCGGCGACTCCTTGGTACCGTCTGTAGCCGAGCAGTTTGCGCACTACTGAGCCGTTTTTCTGCTCGACCCAGGCCTGGTCATTCTTTCGATAGGGCCTGGATCTCGTGAGCTCGATGCCGTGACGCAGACAGTACTTGATCATTGTCTCATTGATGAACTCGGACCCGTTGTCGGTGTCCAGCGCCTTCAGCGAGAACGGAAGAACGCGGCGGATACGGTCAACACCCTCGACCACGAGGGAGCCGTCTCTCACGACCAACGGTGCGCATTCGATCCAGCCGGACGCGATGTCGGTAAGCACCAAGCTGTGCACGTAGCTGCCGCGATTGACCTCACCGCAGTGCGCCACCAGATCCATCTCCATGCTGCCAGGAGGCGGATCATTCCAGTCCGTAAAAGTGCGAACGGGGATTTTGCGCCGTGGTTCCGGCACGACCCTCCGAGGCCTTGTTGGCTTGGCCACTCGACGTGCCGGTCTTAGTAGCCGGTCGATGGTCGCTGCGCTCATCGCCAGCATTCTGGTGCGGACTGCCTCGTTGAGGCGAAGATGCCCGTAACGCTCCAACGATGGAAGAATGACTGGCAGCAGAGCGCGGAGGCGTTTACTGCATACTCGATCCGATGCTTCCCACAGCACGATCAGAGCCGTGCGCACCGCCTCATCGTAAACCGGCTTGCGAAGCCGAGTCCTCGCCGGCGTCTCCGTAGGCGAGGCGTTGAGTATTCGGATCGCGGATTTCGGATGATACCCGGTGGCCGCGATGAACTCCTTCAGGATGGTTTGCTTCTGTTTGATTGTCGCTGTGAGATATCTCTTCCGTTGCGTCCGTGCCAGTTCCGTCCTCGATCCACGTGTCATCCTGGTCGCCATCGCATCCCCCTCCCTGTGGTAGTTGGAGCAATGGTGCCACGATCCGCAGGTAACAATTCAGATGAGGCAGCGGACGTGGCTTGGTAACATTTCAGATGAGGCAATGCGGTCAGCACGTTCTTTATGTGCTGCGCTGATGGGAACGAATGCGAGAGCGAACAGCTGCAGCTAATTGTCTTGATCGCCGTGTCCGTCTGTGACATGGGGGTATCTGCCGTGGTATGCACTCTATATATAGAGCTAGATACCCAAAAATACCCCCAGAGCCCCCTCACTGAAAAACTTGGGTGCAACAGAATCAAATGCCTACGTTCGCGACGTTTCGGTGCCGCGAAGCTAAATCAAACCTCGGCCCGGACTTTGGATTCGAAATGGCAAACGAAGGCTCAATTGTATACGCGAGAATGGCGTAGTAAATTAGCAGGAAAGAAGTGCAAGCTATTGATTGGACTGCCTCCCCGGGACGGAACCGCAATCGGCGTGAAAACCTCGAGAATTCCAGGGCTTTTTTGGCTTCAGTTCGTTTGCGATACCCCCAAAAACACCCCTCCCAAAAGGTGGCTGCAGACGGACATTGTCGGATGTCAGTGCATGTCCATCCGATTTTTAGATTAGGCCGCCTTTAGCAGGAAATCTACGTGGATGGCGTTATAAGGAAATACAACGCCACCTTCCTCAGTTTTCTCTAATACGCCTGTCCGCAGCAGAACGTGGACGTCGCTGTGGACCGCGCGGACGTCGCGTTTCGCCCGACGTGCAATCTCGCGAATCGCCATCGATCCCTGGCCAGCCATGAGCTTGAGGAGCGCCCATCGTTTTGGCGTCAGCGTCTTCCAGAGAAGGGCCTCAGAGGCGAATGAAATGCGCGCGCCTTGCTTCTTGCCGCGGAATGCGGCGGATACACGTTGCTGGGTGTCAACAAGAGAAACTACGCCGATCGTGACGGTGCTCATTTTCGTTTCCTCCGCCTCTTTATTTCAGCCCAAAAATCCGCTTGTAGAGTGTCAAGGTTGGTGAACATGTAGGTTACCTCGGTCTCATCCAGATGTTTGTGATCGCCTTTACCCGCTTCATTGTCGAAGCGAAGCACACAACGTTGATTCGCGATGTAGGCCAAGCGGTACTTGAAGATATGTCGGCTACCGTGAAGTGGCTTCGGGAGCTTCCAAATCACAATATCTACAAACGCGCGACGACTCAAAACCAGCCGTTCACGCATAAGTAGCTCGGCCTTCATGTTGCTTATTCTAGCAACAGTAAAATGATGTTGTCAAGAAAAGCAACAGGTGGCGAATTTACGATCTGTGCTTCGGGCAATTTGTCCTACGTGCGTCGCCGCGGCGAAGTGGAGCAGCGATGGCAGGCAGCTCGCGGCCAAGTGCGGCCGGTGGCCACCATTGATAGACTGCCCGGAAGGAGACATTAGATAACGCTCGCCTCCGGGCGAATTGGACGGAACCGATGCGCAGCCAGCTTCGATTTGTTATGCACCCGGACGACGAACACGATTTTATCAGCGAAGTTCTGCATGACGACGCCGTAGTATTGATCAACGGACCACGGTGGAAATCCAGCGAACCCGAGGGTCATCGAAGCCTCAATTCAATTGGATGGTATTGCATCATTTGGTCGAAGAAGGATCTGGCAACACTTGACAGTGAGTTCATTCCAGAGTGCAACGACTGGTACTGTCGGTCCGAAGGCGCAACGATTCAGTTCCTTCGGTCGCGCAGCAACGGATCTGTGATTGCCGAGGGCCGACTGGCGATCAGCACGAGTTCGGAACGAAATGATGTCGTGCGTGCGGTTGAGCAACGTTATCGAAGTCTTCGGACCTTCGTGAAGAAGCGGTACCGGAATGGGATCCTGCAATGGCGGAACCCCAATTTTCCGCAGGGTCCGGCGGCGGACGGTCGGTCTGCCGATCCGAGCAAAGCCGACAATGCACTTTGGATCGGCCCAGCGGCGGTTCATTGGTTGCAGGAAGAGCCGACGATGCGAAAGGTGAAACAGGATTTCGATGCGCCGGTCGAGGCTATAATGACGCTTGAAGGACGTGTGAAGCTGCCAGGAAGCTGACGTTAGTCACCGTCAACTACGGGTCAAGAAACCGGAGAAGCCGTCGCCTAACAACCAAGGTGTCGATTGTTCTTCGCACGTCCTTGTCCTCAAATTAGCAACAGAACATCATTCGGTAAAACCAGCTGCGGCTCGGCGCGATGATGGTCTCCCGCCAGTCCGTTCCGCGCTTGCCGCAGTCCAGCGTGAGGGTACCTGGAACGGTTGTTGTCCGAAAGCTCATCGAATGACGTTGGGGTCGAATGTCGCCTCTCGGAAGACAGATCAAGCACCGGAATAACGAGTTTTGGCCGACTGCCGCTCCATGGTGTAGGTGGCGGCCGTAAATTGCGCACTTCCGGCGGGCCAAAATTGCACACTCGTTGACGGCGCCCCTGGCGCCGTTTCATCTAGGCAGCAAAGCGATCACGCGGAGTTGCCATGTACTCACGGGAGACGAGAGTGT
>DASYJX010000071.1:0-2015 GCA_035996065.1 Steroidobacteraceae bacterium
AATTCGCGCGGGTAGGCGTCGGCGAATTCGGCCAATCCCACCTGCGTCAGCGCCGCGTCGACGCGGGTGTTGGCCTCGGCCGCCGGTGTGTGCGCCAATTTCAGCGGCAAGCGGACATTTTCCCGCACGCTGGTCCATGGCATCAGCGTCGGCTCCTGAAATACGAAGCCAATTGCATGCCCCACATGGCCCTGACCGGCGCGATGTGCAACACGCACGGTGCCGGATGTCGGCGCGTTCAGTCCGGCGATCAGGCGCAATGCGGTCGATTTGCCGCAACCGGACGGCCCCAGCAGGGAGACGAACTCGCCCCGCTTCACGTCAAGGTCCAACGGCCCCAGCGCCATCACGCCACTGCCATAGACCTTGGTGACCCCGCGCAGGCTTACCGCGAGGCCCGCCGTGCCGGATTCGATGTCGGACAAGTCCGCGGCCTCGACCATCGCGCCTCTAGTTCTTGTCTGCCTCTTTGGGCCGCAGGTTCACGCCAACGCCCTTGTTGACATAGCGCAGCGTGTAGGCCTTGCGGAAATCGATGTCGCGGCGCACGACGCCGGCCCGCACCATCTTGTCGAAGAAGCTTGCGAACCGCGCGTCGGTCATGGCTCCGATGCCGTCATGCAGGGAATCGCCGGAATCGACGATGCCGTATTCCTTCATCCTGGCGAGCGAATAGGCCAGCAACTCGTCGGTCATCTCCGGATTGAGCTGCTTGATCATCGCATTCCCCGCAGCATTGTCGCCGTACATATAGTGGTACCAGCCGATGATCGAGGCATCGACGAAGCGCTGCACAAGGTCCGGCTTGTTGTCGGCGAGATCGCGGCGAGTCTCGATCAGGGTGGAGTAGGTGTTGAAGCCATAGTCGGCCAGCAAGATGATGCCCGGCTTGAATCGGGCGCCTTTTTCAACCGCGTACGGTTCCGAGGTGACATAGCCCTGCATCGCACTTTGCCGGTCGGCGATAAACGGCTGCGCGTTGAACGTGTAGGGGCGGACTTTTTCCTCGTTGAATCCATATTCGGACTTCAGCCATTGATAATAGCTCGAGATGCCTTCCTTGGAGACGAACAGCGTCAGCGGCTTGAGGTCTTCCAGCTTGGCTACTTTAGATTCGGGATGCGTCAGGAAGACCTGCGGATCCTTCTGGAAGATGGCGGCAATCGTCACCAGCGGCACGTTGTTGGCAACCGCATCGAACGACTGCAGGGTATTCGCGCTCATGAAGAAATCGAGCTTGCCGGCGATCAGCAGGATACGGTTGTTGTTGTTGGGGCCGCCCGGCACGATGGTGACATCGAGCCCGTAGCTCTTGTAGGTGCCGTCGGCCACCGCCTGGAAAAATCCGCCGTGCTCGGCTTCCGCAACCCAGTTGGTTCCAAACGAGACCTTGTCCAGCGCGGTTTGGGCGCCCGCGGACGAGATCGCTATGACCGCAGCGACCAGGCCGGCCGTTAACGCTCGCGGCAAAAGGACCAGGTTCATGGTTGGACTCCGTTGATTGTTCTGGCCCATGATGGGAGCACTGCGCTGGTCTGGACGCGAGTGCGCCCTCGCCGGCTCAATACAACTACCTTGCAAATCCGTCTAAAGAAACGTTTCGCTCGATGACATCTTTGCTTCCGCCCCGCGATTGGACCGACATCCACTGGCCTGACATCGCCGAAGCCACGCCGGCGCGGTGGATTGCGGTTTTGCCCTTGGCGGCCACCGAGCAGCACGGCCCGCATTTGCCTGTCGGCACCGACGTCATGATCGCGCAGGCCTATCTTGCGCGGGTGCGCGAGCTTCTGCCTGAGACCATTCCGGCGACGTTCCTCCCGATTGAGCCGGTCGGGATTTCCACCGAGCATATCGGCTATCCCGGCACGCTTACATTGCCGACTGCAGTGGCGCTGAAGACATGGATGGCGCTCGGCGAAAGCGTCGCGCGTGCGGGCATCAGGAAGCTTGTGATGGTCACCAGCCACGGCGGCAATAGTGCTGCCATGAGCCTTGTTGCGCAGGATTTGCGC
>DASYJX010000072.1:0-3876 GCA_035996065.1 Steroidobacteraceae bacterium
AGCTAAAGCACTGATTTGCCCGACGCGTTAAGCGGAATATTTTTTGCGGGAAGGCTGGACAGGGTTTTGAGTGATTTGCCCGCCGGGTTGTTGTGTCGCACGCGGATATCGAAATTTGGCTTGCGTGTGGGGCGACGCAGCTTCGCGCTCGCTCTGTCGGCTCAAAGCATCATCGGGATAGGGCGACGTGGCGGGTGGCCGAAGAGCCGATCTCCGATCTCATCCCGAGGTTGGAGCGTGTAGGGTGATTAAAACCGTTCCGCCGTGGCGGGAAGAGCGTAGGCGGAAGCGTAACCCACCGCGTTCCCGACTTCGCGCGAAAGGATTGCGCCTCGCGCGATCCCGAATAAGATAGCCCGAACCTGCTGGCAGCAGGAGGTTCGCGATGCTTCTCAATACCGACAAGATCGATGACGCAGCGCTGGCGCTGCTCTATCTGACGCTGCATGAGGGCGACAGGGCCTGGAAAGGTTTGGAATGGGGTGTGCTCGGCCGCCTGCACGAGAAGGGCATGATCCACGATCCCGTTGGCAAAGTGAAATCGGTGGTCTTCACGCAGGAGGGACTCGAACACGCGAAGGAATTGTTCGAGAGGATGTTTGAGAAGCAGGATGGCCCGTAGGGTGGGTTAGCCGAAGGCGTAACCCACCATCTTCGTGCTCACACAGGTGGTGGATTACGCTGCGCTAATCCACCCTCCGATTGGGCGACGCCACGCCCTCGATCAGCATCGCCGGATTTGGAAGCGCCTGCACCACGCAGGTGATGCGGGCCCGGTAGGGTGGCGGCCCCCATCTTACGAGGTAATCATCGAGTTAAATTCACGACATCGTTGTAAGTCGCAATTATTGCTCCAAGGCTTGCGACGACAATGATGCACATTCGTATTGTCTTTTTCAGGCGAGAATGCTTGCTACGAGTTAGACTAAATTGTTTACCGAAATCTTTTGATGCCACGAGCATGACAGCCAACGCAACGCTTAGGACGGCGCTAATAAGTAGCAATATGGTAAGCGCGCTCCAATTCATCGAGCTAGGCGCAAACAATGGCTTGAGGCTGGCTATTCCCATGACCACAAGCCAAACACTTCCAAGGTACCGAACAATGTTGCTCTGTATTATGATTCCCAGCGCAATTATTATTGGCGCACTCGTTCGATAAATACCGCCATCGATGGAGCCAGAGTGGGCGTTCCATAGATTCATCAGAACGGTCGCCTCGAGGACTGCAATGATGATGGCAAGTGAGAATGCAAGGAAAAGATATTGATTGCCGACTCCGGTTTCCGGCAAGCTAGGCGCAATCTCTGGGCTCATCGAATTTACTCCGGTGTCGGCATAATTGCGACATGCGATGGGTTTCGCAAGGGCTCAACCCCATACTAGCTATTTGAAGTTCGCTAGATATGAAATTGCGTTTCGTTTCTTTTGACGAAAATCGACTGGGGAATCCACAAATGTCTGGACGAGCTTCGGAGACTCCTTAACTAGTCCCGCCATTGCCCCTATCACGACCAACTCCCAAGCCGTTGCGTTTGGGATCAACTGCCCAAATATACCGAGCGTTCCGCCGCCAACTGCACTCGATCTTCCAATTTCTGAAAGTCTCACCGCAAGGCCACCAAACATCTTATCCCAAATACGCCGCGCTTCATCGTCCAGAAGCGCCAGGTCGCGATTTAATTTTCCGGCTATGTATTTGTTCACTTCCTCCTTGAGGCCGTCTCCCCAAGGGTTGTCTGTAACGAGAGCAGATAGATCCATTAAGTCGCTAGAAAGATACTTTCGACGCGATCCGTCCACTTGGTCCAGGGCATCTGGGCTGTCTTCTAATCTAATTAGCGCGGTAAGTTTGTCTCTGCTCATGACTAGAACGCGTGCGAATGGGAAGTAACATGCGAAGACCACGGCCGGACCCTTACGGTCCGGCCGCGGGACAAATGTTATAACACCCGATTGCTCTCCTTCACCTTCTCTGCATCCAGATACACCTGTCCGCCCATATCCTTGAACTTCTGCGACATCGTCGCCATTCCATCCTCGATCACGCCGGACATCGATAAGCCGACGCTGCCGCCGGCGACCGCGCGCTTGTCGGGATCGTTCAGCGTCGCGGCATAATCCCGCACGTCCTGGGTGATCTTCATCGAGCAGAATTTCGGGCCGCACATCGAGCAGAAATGCGCGACCTTGTGGGCTTCCTTCGGCAGCGTCTCGTCGTGATAGGCGCGCGCGGTCTGGGGATCGAGGCCGAGGTTGAACTGGTCCTCCCAGCGGAAGTCGAAGCGGGCGCGGCTCAAGGCGTCGTCGCGCAGCTGGGCTGCCGGGTGGCCCTTGCCGAGGTCGGAGGCGTGCGCCGCGATCTTGTAGGTGATGACGCCGACCTTGACGTCGTCGCGGTTGGGCAGGCCGAGATGCTCCTTCGGCGTCACATAACACAGCATCGCGCAGCCGAACCAGCCGATCATGGCCGCCCCGATGCCCGAGGTGATGTGGTCGTAGCCCGGCGCGATGTCGGTTGTCAGCGGCCCCAGCGTATAGAACGGCGCCTCGCCGCATTCCTTGAGCTGCTTGTCCATGTTGATCTTGATCTTGTGCAGCGGCACGTGGCCGGGGCCCTCGATCATCACCTGGCAGCCCTTCTTCCAGGCGATCTGTGTCAGTTCGCCGAGCGTCTCCAGCTCGGCGAATTGCGCGCGGTCGTTGGCGTCGGCGATCGAGCCGGGACGCAGGCCGTCGCCGAGCGAGAACGACACGTCATATTGGCGCATCAGGTCGCAGATCTCCTCGAAATGCGTGTAGAGGAAGCTTTCCTTGTGATTCGCCAGGCACCACTTCGCCATGATCGAGCCGCCTCTGCTGACGATGCCGGTGACGCGGTTGGCGGTGAGGTGGATGTAGGGCAGCCGCACGCCGGCGTGGATGGTGAAGTAGTCGACGCCCTGTTCGCACTGCTCGACCAGCGTATCCCTGTAGAGCTCCCAGGTCAGCTTGACGGGATCGCCTTCGCACTTCTCCAGCGCCTGGTAGATTGGCACGGTGCCGATCGGGATCGGCGCATTTCGAAGAATCCATTCGCGGGTGGTGTGGATGTTGCGGCCCGTCGAGAGGTCCATCACGGTGTCGGCGCCCCAGCGGATCGCCCACACCATCTTGTCGACTTCCTCCTCGACCGACGAGGTCACCGCCGAGTTGCCGATATTGGCGTTGATCTTGGTCAGGAAGTTGCGGCCGATGATCATCGGCTCCAGCTCGCCGTGGTTGATGTTGCAGGGGATGATGGCGCGTCCCCGCGCGATTTCGCTGCGCACGAATTCCGGGGTGACAAACGCGGGAACCGCGGCGCCAAAGCTCTCGCCGTCGGCAAGGGCGGCCTCGGCCCGCTCGAGCTGCACCTTGCGGCCGAGGTTTTCGCGGGTGGCGACGTAGATCATCTCCTTGGTGATGATGCCGGCGCGGGCGAATTCGAGCTGCGTGATCATGTGGTCGCCCACGCCGCGCAGCGGCTTGTGGTGCGCGGTGAACGCCTTGGCGGCATGCGAGGCGCCGACATTGCCGTTGTCTTCCGGCTTGATGTCGCGGCCCTGATATTCCTCGACGCCGCCGCGCTCCTTGACCCATTCGATGCGGGCGCGACCGAGACCCGCATTGACGTCGATGGTGACGGACGGATCGGTATAGGGACCGGAGGTGTCATACACCGGCAGGTTCGGCTCGCCGGCGCCTTCGCTGAGGATGATCTCGCGCAGCGGCACCCGCACGTCCGGCGCCTCGTCCGGCGTGACGAAGATCTTGCGCGACGCGGGCAGGGGGCCGGTGGTGACGGCGGGAAGCGTGGTGTCGGGGTTGGAGCGGATGTTCATGGCGTATCCTCCG
>DASYJX010000073.1:0-218832 GCA_035996065.1 Steroidobacteraceae bacterium
TTCGAAGGCTTACTTTTTCTTAGCGGCCTTTTTCTTAGCTACCTTCTTCTTCGCCTTCTTTGCTTTCGCTGCCATGATAGAAACTCCGTTATCGGGTTAGTCCGGGGTCCGAGTATATACACGAATAATTAATTTACAAGCAATACGTATCCCTAATTGCACGACAATGTGGTAGCGATGTGAGCGACGTCACTCAAGGCCTCACTCAAGAGCCAGAACAAAATCCCAATCCTTCTTCGACACCGGCATGACTGACAGACGATTCCCACGACGCAATAAAACAAAATCCTTCAGCGTTTTTGCCGCGTGCCGGCGCAGCTCATCGAGCGTGATGATGCGCTCGAACTTACGAACCAACTTCACATCCACGACGAACCACCGAGGTGCTTCGGGCTTTGAGTCGGCATCGTAGTGATGATGCTTAGGATCGAAGGCCGTCTTGTCCGGATAGCCGTCCTTCACGATGGCGACTACGCCCGCTATACCCGGAACAGCGCAGCTGGAGTGATAAAAAAACGCTTGATCGCCCTTTTTCATGGAGTCGCGCAGCATGTTGCGCGCCTGGAAATTGCGCACTCCGTCCCAAGCGGCGGTCTGTTTTGGCGACTTGCTCAGGGTGTCGATGCTGAAGCTATCGGGTTCTGATTTCAGGAGCCAATGGTTCATGGGAGCCCTTTCAAGTAGTGCCGCAGTCCCGATTCCGTCGCCAGAGAGTCCAGACTCACGTCCCACGGATCGGCGAATTCAAATTCCGTACGCTGGAAATCAAAAGCGAATCCGACAAGGTGCGGACCCCGCCAGCAGCGCCGCCGGCGGCGAAACTCCAGCGCTCGATCATAAAATCCGCCGCCCATGCCCAATCGTCGTCCGACGGCATCCACGCCGACCACGGGCACGACGATGAGGTCCAGCCATCGAGGCGGCGTCGGGCGAGCCAGCGACGATGGGACGGCGATCCCGAACGTGCCGCGTCGCGTCTTGCCGTCGAGCGGATAGAAGCGTATTCGGCCATGACGCTTGCCGACGATCACCGGCACGTAAACGCGCGCGCCGCGGCGGCGCGCCGCCGCAATCAATGCCGCAGTATCCGTCTCCCGGTCGAAGGGTAGATAGAGAGCGATACGTTTGCCGGCTCTGAACATCGGCAATCCGGCGACGGCCTTCGCCGCCAGCCTCGAGCGGCGCCGGTGATCAGACGAGTTCAGGCACCGGCGTTGGGCACGTATGTGTTTACGCAAGTTTGTTTTCATTTGAATGGAGATGGCGCCACCCGCAGATGCCGTTTTGGACCGTTGCTCCCGACCTGAGCAACAGGTGGGGCTAACTGCGGCACTTAAGGCTTTCCGCTCGAGGCGGACTTGCACAATGTTGCCAGCAAGCAATGGCCCCTGGGGTTTAAAACTTAGGGTCGAGAGGTAACCCGATCCGCATCGAACACCGCAGGCAGCGCCAAACTTAATCGTCCGAGAAGGGTGACCGGCTTTTAAGTCCTTGCGGCGCCTCAAAGCTCGAGCTGTTGACCCTTCTCCAAAGCCGACTCTACGCGCTCGCGCAGGATACGCAAGCGTCCGCCGACGTCCGAATCGAGATTGGTGTCACGATTGCGGAACCGAATCAGCTCGTTCGCCATATTGAGCGCCGCGATCACGGCGATGCGGTCCAAACCGACTACTTTGCCGCTATCGCGGATCTCGCGCATTTTCGTATTCAAGAATTCGGCGGAATCCAAGAGGTCCGAGCGCTCCTCAATCGGGCACGTTATGTGATACTCCTTCTCGAGTATCCGAACGCTGACCCTTGCCTGATTGTCGCTCATGCCTGCTCCATCGACTTCAATCGACCTATCATTGCTTCGACGCGCGCGCGAACCTGCTCGTTCTTCTGCAGCAGGCTGGCGCGCTCGGAGGTCAACGTTTCCTGCCGCTGGCGCAAGGCACGGTTTTCTTCTTTGATATGGCCGACGGTTACGATGAGGTCTTCGAGCCGCTTCTCCAGGCGCTTCAATTCCAGTTCGACCGCTGACTTGGGGTTGGCTTCGTTCATAGGCTGCCAATATAGAGCGGCGCATAGCGCAATGCAAAGGGGAGCGTAGGCGATTACTGCGGTATTATTGACTCAATCATGATGTCGGATATTCGATTCAAGGACTTTGAAGACGTGCTGGCGACCGCCGGCAGTTTGGCCGACGCCGCCGAGGCGCATGGCTCGTTGTGCGGGGCCTTATGCGCGATGTCGCCTTATAAGATGCAGGACTGGATCAATGAGATCCTGCCCGATGGCGCCGCCCTCTCCGATGAATCGGCGGCCATGATTGAACGGGTGTTTACGGCAACCGCGACCTCCTTCGGCGAGCAAGGGATGGAATTCGAACCGCTGCTGCCGGACGACGAACAGCCGCTCAACGGGCGTGCCAACGCATTGGCGCTGTGGTGCACAGGGTTTCTGTACGGTTTGGGGACCGGCCATATTTCCGATCTCGAAGCGCTGAACGGCGATGTCGGCGAAATCGTACGCGATTTCACCGAAATCTCGCGAGCCACCGGCGACGACGCGGACGCCGATGAGTCCAACGAACAGGCCTACGCGGAGCTGGTCGAGTTCATCCGAGTCGCGGCCCAGGTCGTCTTCGAAGAGTTACTGCCGCTTCGTCGGCAGGTCTACCCGGCGCAGCAGCGGCTGCATTGAACCGAACAATGGACCGCAAGGAGTTTGCGCGCCGCCGGCGCCAATTCATGCGCATGATCGGCAAGGACGCCATTGCGATCCTGCCCGCGGCTCCCGTGCGCCATCGCAATGGCGACATCGAGTATGCCTATCGACAAGACAGCCACTTCTACTATCTGACCGGCTTTCCGGAACCGGATGCCGTTGCGGTTCTGGCGCCGGGCCGTTCTCAGGCGGAATACCTGTTGTTCGTGCGCGAGCGCGACCCGTTGCGCGAGTCGTGGGACGGAGCGCGAGCGGGCACGGACGGCGCCGTCGAGCGCTACGCGGCGGACGATGCCTTTCCCATCGCCGACATCGAGGAGATCTTGCCGGGACTCATGGAAACGCGTTCGCAAGTCTATTACTCCATGGGTACGCACCCGGACTTCGATTCACACGTCATGAATTGGGTGAATGGATTACGCGTGCAGGCACGTCAAGGAGGAGCGGCGCACGAGTTTGTTGCGCTGAGGCATGTCCTCGACGACATGCGGCTCTACAAGAGCCGCGCCGAGACGGCCAGCCTGCGACGTGCCGCACAGATCGCGGTAGGAGCGCACCGCCGAGCCATGCGCTTTGCGAGGCCTGGACGAATGGAGTACGAGGTCATGGCTGAAGTGCTGCATGAATTTCGTTCTCACAATGCGGATATCTCCTATTACCCCATCGTCGGCGGGGGTGCCAATGCCTGTGTCATGCATTACCGCGACAACGATCAACCATTGTGCGACGGCGATTTGCTGCTCCTCGACGCGGGCTGCGAACACGACTACTACGCGTCGGACATCACACGCACTTTTCCGGTCGGCGGCCGGTTTACGCAGCCCCAGCGTGCGGTCTACGAAATCGTCTTGGAGGCTCAATTGGCCGCCATCGACAAGGTACGTCCCGGAAATCACTGGAATCATCCGCACGAAGCCGCGGTGCGGGTCATTACCCAAGGCCTCGTCAAGCTGGGTCTGCTGGAGGGGAAGGTTGCTGCACGCATCAAGGACCAGGCGTATCTGAAATTCTTCAGTCACCGGACCGGCCATTGGCTGGGTCTCGATGTGCATGACGTCGGCGACTACAAGGTCGGAGGTGAATGGCGGGTCTTGGAGCCGGGGATGGTGCTGACGGTCGAGCCGGGGATTTACATTCGACCCTCCCAGGGTGTACCGAGAGAGTTCTGGAACATCGGCATTCGTATCGAAGACGAAGTGCTGGTGACCGCCGCCGCTGCAGAGGTGCTGACCGCTACGCTCGAAAAAACCCCGGAAGCGATTGAAGCGTTGGTGCGATGACGCGACCGTCCGACATCGCCATCGTGGGCGGCGGCATGGTGGGCGCCAGCCTCGCCGTCGCGCTGGCGCCGTTTGGGCTGAAGGTCTCGCTCGTGGAAGCCGTTGCGCACGATTCCGCGCTGCAGCCCAGCTTCGACGAGCGTACCACCGCATTATCGAACGGCAGCTGCCGAATCCTCGAAGCGCTCGGTGTATGGCGCGGCGTTGAGGCGCTGGCGACACCGATACGCAAGATTCATGTTTCCGACAAGGGACGCTTCGGCTTTGCGCGCATCGATGCAGCCGAGCAGGGCTTGACGGCGATGGGCTACGTGGTGCCGAATCGCGCGCTCGGCGCAGCCTTGTGGTCGCGTCTCCGAGAACGCTCCAACATTGAGGTCTGCTGTCCCGCGGAGCTGTCACGGATCACGCCGGGTGAACGCTCGGTGATGCTTGAAATTGCCGGGAAGAGCGGGGCCGCCGCCATGCTCGAGGCCAAGCTGGTGGTTGCCGCGGATGGCGCGCATTCGGCCGTGCGCAGCGCCTTCGGCATCGATGCGGAGTCCCGCGATTACCTGCAAACCGCCGTCATCACTACCGTGTTGCCGCAGCGATTCCATGACAATGTGGCATTCGAAAGGTTCACAGACAGCGGACCGCTTGCATTATTGCCGCTCGATGGCGGCCGATGCACTTTGGTGTTGACGTTGAGCCGGGAGACGGCGCAAGCGGCGATGGCTTGGTCAGACGGCGAGTTTCTAGCCGAGGTGCAACGAAGATTTGGATTTCGCCTCGGCCGCTTCCTCAAGGTTGGCCGCCGGGTGTCGTATCCCCTGATGCTCACCCGCGCCGCGCGCACCAGTGCGGAGCGCTGCGTCATCATCGGCAACGCCGCACAGGGTCTGCATCCGGTGGCGGGTATGGGCTTCAACTTGGGATTGCGCGACCTCGCCAGTCTCGCCGAGTTGATTGCCGAGCGCCGTAATCAACCGGATTTCGATCCGGGGGCATCGAGCTTGCTGGCGGAATACGATTCGTGGCGCGCGGCCGATCGCGGCGGCGTGATCGCGTTTACCGACGGCCTGGTGCGGATGTTCGCCAATCCTTCGAGCATGGTGCAGCTCCTGCGCAACGTAGGCCTCTTGGTTTTCGACTTGCTGCCGCCGGCAAAGGCTGCATTGTCGCGATTGAGCACAGGCGCGGGCGGCGGGGCGCGCGTGCCGAAGTTGGCGCGCGGCGTGGCGCTGCGATGAGCGCGTCCGACGTCCGCGACTTCGACGTAGTGATCGTGGGGGCCGGGGTGATCGGCGCGGCCATGGCAAGCTTGTTGCTGGCGCGCAATTTGAGTGCGCCGGGCCGGGTGGCCATTGTCGCGGATCGCTTTGCAGCGGCCGTTCCCATGGACGCCGATTGGGACCTGCGGGTGTTTGCGCTGAGCCGCGCATCCGAGCGTGTGCTCAAGGCGTGCGGCGTATGGGAGTCGCTTCCGGCACAGCGCGTGTTCGCGTACGAACGCATGTGCGTATGGGACGCCGGGGGTGAACCAAACGGAAGGGGTTCGCTGAGCTTCGACTGCGCGGAGATCGCCGAGCCGAACCTAGGATTCATCGTCGACGGGCGCGCTCTGCAATGGCAGTGCCTGCAAGCGGCACGGGCCGCGGGTGCCGTGCTGATCGAGGGGGGGCCCGCGGCGATCATCGCCACAGATACCGATAGCTGCATCCGCCTGAGCGATGGCCGGGCGCTGCGCAGCCAGCTATTGATCGCGGCCGACGGCCAAGAGTCCAAGACCCGAGCCCTGCTCGGCATCGAAACCGCCGGCCATACCTACCGGCAGAAGGCGCTGGTAGCGCACGTGCGCACCGCCAAGCCACACTGCAACACCGCGTGGCAGCGATTCCTTGGGACGGGTCCTCTTGCCTTCCTGCCGCTGCCGGATGGCCGCTCGTCCATTGTGTGGAGCACCACGTTGAGCGAGGCGGCTCGCTTAAGCGCGCTGGACGCGGCGGCGTTCGGAGCCGCCCTCACGGCGGCCAGCGGCGAATTTCTGGGAGCTTGCGAACTGTCGACCTCGACAGCGAGTTATCCGCTCAAGCTGCAGTACGCCTTGGACTACGTGCGGCCGCGCGCCGTACTGCTCGGCGACGCTGCCCATGTCGTCCATCCGTTGGCGGGCCAGGGCTTGAATCTGGGTTTGCTGGACTGCGCAGCACTTGCCGATGTCCTGGCTCAGGCCGGCGGTGCCGGCTTTTCCGGCGAGCACCGGCTGCTGCGGCGTTACGAACGTTGGCGCCGCAGCGAAAATCTCATGGCCGCCGGCGCCCTGGACGGGCTGGAGCGATTATTCTCGACCACGGATACATTCGGGGCCGGTCTGCGCGCGGCGGGATTGGCGGCCGTGGGCAGGGCGCCGTTGATCAAGCGCCGCCTGGCGCAACGTGCCCTTGGATTGATCGGTGACGTTCCGCAGTTTCTTAAAGCCGATCGACCTTGGCCGCACAAATGAAATCATTCTCGGACAGGCCGCCGATCGAATGCGTCGCAAAGGTGACGTGGCAATAGTTATAGCCCAGTTCCAAGTCCGGGTGATGATCTTCGGTATTCGCGATATATGCCACCGCGTTGACAAAGCTCATGGTGCGGTAGAAATCCTTGAATTTGAGCGAGCGTTTCAAGCTCTTGGAATCGGCGCCAATCTGCCAGTCCTGGTGCAACTGCGTGTGCAGCAGTTTGGCCTGCGCCGGCGTCAACGGCGGCACGCCACCTTCGCAGGGGACGCATTTCTTGGCCGACAGTTCCTTCACGACGGGTTCCTGGCATATGTGCGCTCGATGTAGCGCTCCACGAGTTCCTGAAACTCTTCGGCGATTCGATCCCCTTTGAGAGTGACCGTCTTTGCACCATCCTCGTATACCGGCGCAACCGGGTTCTCACCGGTACCGGGCAGGCTGATGCCGATGTTCGCGTGCTTGCTTTCGCCTGGGCCGTTGACGACGCAGCCCATCACGGCGACGGACATGTCTTCGACGCCGGTGTGCCGTTTACGCCACTCCGGCATGCGATGGCGAATGTGGTTCTGGATTTTCTGCGCAAGCTCCTGGAAATAGGTGCTGGTGGTGCGGCCGCAGCCGGGGCAAGCGATCACCATCGGCGTGAAAGCGCGCAGGCCCATGGTCTGAAGTATTTCTTGGGCCACGATCACTTCTTGAGTGCGATCGCCGCCGGGTTCGGGCGTCAAGGAAACGCGAATCGTATCGCCGATGCCTTGCTGCAACAGCACGCCCATTGCAGCGGTGGAAGCGACGATTCCCTTGCTCCCCATCCCGGCTTCGGTCAATCCAAGATGCAGGGGATAGGTGCACCGGGCGGCCAGATTGGTGTAAACGGCGATCAAGTCCTGCACGCCGCTGACCTTGGCGCTGATCACGATCATGTCGGACTTCAAGCCCAAGCTCTCTGCGCGCTTGGCGCTGTCCAATGCCGATACGACGATCGCCTCGCGCATCACTTCGATGGCCGTGAGCGGCGTCGCCAGCTTTGAGTTCTCGTCCATCATGCGGGTAAGCAAGTCCTGGTCGAGGCTGCCCCAATTCACGCCGATACGCACCGGTTTCGCATACCGCGAAGCCGTTTCGATCATTTCCGCGAATTGCGGATCGCGCTTGCTGCCGCGGCCGACATTGCCGGGATTGATTCGCAGTTTCGAGAGCGCCTGCGCGCAAGCTGGATGCGCCTTGAGCAGCTTGTGTCCGTTGAAGTGAAAGTCGCCCACCAGCGGCGTGTTGATGCCGAGGGCATCCAGCCGCTCGCGGATGTGAGGCACTGCGGCGGCGGACTCGTCATTGTTGACCGTGATCCTCACCAATTCGGACCCGGCGCGCGCCAGCGCCTTGACCTGCGCCACCGTACCGTCGATGTCCGCAGTATCGGTATTCGTCATGGACTGCACGACGATCGGGGCCTTGCCGCCGATGGTCACCGCACCTACTCTTACGCCTAGGGATGTTCTACGGGGAATCATGCCGGCAATTATACCAGGGGGACGCCTTTCGCCACTCGCACCACCACCGTACCCGCGATTTTGTCGTGCCAGGCTTGATGGTTGTCGTCGAAGGCAATCCAGATAAACCCGAGGCCGGCCACCGCCAGGGACAGGAAACAGCTGAGCGCACGGACGATGGCGGTCTCCCAGTCGACTTGTCGTCCATCCATACGCACGACATGCAGATCGAAGACGATACCGCCGATGGTCGAACCGCGCATTTTCCACATCACCGCCCCGTAGGCGGCCAGCACCACCAATTCAAGGTGATACACATGAAAAATGCCCATTACGAATCCGACCAGCAGGGCATCGATTAGGAGCGCCGCCATGCGAATCCAGAATCCGGCGCGGGGCAATGCCGCGCTGACCGGCGGCGGGGCCGGGGCAGCCCCTGGACCCTCGCGCGGGTCAGCCGCGCCGGCGCCAAGCGGCTCACGGGGCGCCGGCGACGCGCCGGGCGGCGGAGCGTCAGGCGTCGTTGCGTCAGGCGTCGTTGCGTCAGGCGTCGTTGCGGCGGGCGTCGCCGCGCCGGGCGTCGTTGCGGCGGGCGTCGCCGCGGCCGCGCTTGGGCTGCGTGGGGCTTGCTTGGCCGCCCGGTGTGCACGCGCGGCCAGGATGACCGTGTAGACCACAGCGCCCAGACCCAGGAAGCCCAGGAGCTTGTAGACGAGAAATCCGAGCACCGGAATCAAGTACAGCAACAAAACCAAGGCGCCGCCGATCAGCACATCGGCCGCAGGGTGGCTTGCTGTATCGGTGCCGCGCCTGCCCGTGACCCGGCGGCCGAGCCACGCGAGCATGACCGCCTTGCCGAATAGTCCCGCGCAAAACAATCCGAATACGATAAACGGCACGGCCGCTATCCCGATCACCGTGACGAACAGCAACACCACCAGGACGGGAGTCAGCAACATGGCGACGAGCGCCGCCAGCACCGTTTGGCCAGGCTGCGTCTCGAAGGTCTGCACGCATCGGGTAAGACCGTCGCGAAACAGCAGCGCAAGCGCCGCATAGAGCGCCAAGAAGAAAAACGCGAATCCCCAAGCCCAGCCAAGCCCAGGCCCCACGGCCAGGGGGCGTCCGTACAACAGACATCGATGGATCCAGGTCCGCAGCCAGCCGGCGCTGCCGAAGTTGCCGGCAAACACATTCGAGATGCTGCCGTGAATGATCGCAGCGGGGTCGCGCTCCAAGGAGCCCCCGACGGCCACGACGTTACCGCCGATCTCCCCGTGCGGTCCAAGACGCATCTTGCCGAGCACCGCGACAGCGTCTCCATCGACCTTGCCGTCGATGTACGTGTCGCCGAGGACGGAGACGGCGTTGTCGCTTACCTCGCCTGTGATCCGGGTATCGCCGACAATGGAGACGACGTCTCCGGCCTGGCCTTCGCTCGTTGAAGAACCGAATATGGAGACGACGGAGTCCGCGTGCTGACCGCTTGGAAGATCCGAATCGCGTCCGATGTTGATCACATCGTTGCCGTGATGATGCTTGTAGTGGCGGCTGCGCCGCTCTATTCGGTCGTTCCAGTCGGAGGCCTCCTCCGTACCGGGAGCTGCTGCAGCGGCGCTCGGGGCGTCGGGCGTTGCGCCAGGCTCTGTCGCGCGTGCCGCCTTCATGATCAGCACCGTGCACAGCGGCAGCACCGCTAAGAAGGACAGTCGTTGCCACAGAGAAGTGTTCATTGGGGACCTGCCGTTGGCTGAAGGTAAAGCGTGCGGTAAAGGATGGCGCTGAGCCCGAACAAAATCGCATACAGGACCGCGCATACGGCGATACCTTCGTATACCCAGGCCGGCGGCGAGGTGCGGGCAAGCAACGCGGCGACATTACCGCCCGCAGCCATGAGCGCCCCGACGTGGTGCGTCCAGGTGAGAGAACGAAGCCCGGCAATCAGAGTGGTACCGCCGATAAACGCCACCCTGATCAACGCGCAACAGATCACGATAAAGGCGACGCGTGCGGGAAGCGGCCAGTGCGCGAAACCGCGGCGCCACCAGGGAAGTGCGGCGCGGCGCTCGAGTTCATGCAACACGCTCGATTCGAGCGTCGGCGGCGCGCGGCGCACAGGTAGCGCACGCACAGTGCGATCAATCAGCCGTTCCAGCGCATCATCCGGGTCATTCGTGCTCATTCAGTTCTCCAGCCCGCCGCGATGCCGCCGGCGCGCAAAAGGGGCAGCAATGCGGCGCGGGCGCGTCGTACATCGGTTTTAACCTTGGCCAGGGAGACGCGAAGCGTGGTAGCGATCTGTTCGTAGGAAAGTTCCTCGAAGTGATACAACACCAATGCCAGGCGCTGATGCCCGGGGAGCTGGCGCAGCGCGCCGTCAATCAGGACGCGCCGCTGCTCCGCGTCCAGGTCGGCGAACAGCGCGTCCGGCTGCGACACCTCAAGGTCCGGCTCCGGCGAGGGTTGGTCGGCCGTCGCCGGTCTCAGTTCCGAGAACAAGCGCCAGCGCTTGCGGTACCGGGTCAAATGATTGAGTGTCAGGTTGGTGGTCACCGTCTTGAGCCAGCCGCCTGCGGTCGGATTCCCGCGTAGATCGTCGAAATGCGCATACGCGCGCAGGAAAACTTCCTGTGCAATGTCCTCCGCCTGCCTGTCGTGACCGACGAGCCGGGCAGCGGTCGAGAAAACCATATCCTGATAGGCACGCATGAAGGTCGTGAACTCAGCTGAGCGTTGGAGCTCGGTGGATGAATGTTGCACTGGGGTGTGTTCGTTTAGCCTAGAGAACACGGCTGGGCGGGAAAAGTTGCAGAGCTGCGCCGCCGAGGGCCAGGGGGCTGCGTTCAGAGAATGTCCATGGGCATAATACCGTCATGAGGGCGCGATTTATCTACTCAACGGGCGTTGGGAGCCTCTGCCCCAATTGCCGGAGGCCGGTGCGCGATTGCGTGTGCCCGAAGGGCGCGCCCGGGGCCGCCAAGCCCACGGCGGTACGCGTAGGGCGCGAGATCAAGGGCAGGGCCGGCAAAGGAGTCACGACCATTACCGGCTTGCCGGTGCCGCTGTCCGAGATCGAATCCTTAGCCGCCAAACTCAAGAAGCATTGCGGGTCCGGCGGCACCGTGCGCGACGGAGTCATTGAAATTCAGGGCGATCATCGCGACGCGATCGTCGCGGAGCTGACCAAGCTGGGTTGGCCTGCCAAAAGGTCCGGAGGATAGTGCGCGCCGGGGTTGCGTCATGCTGCCGGCGGATCGTGTATCATGGCGCCATCGCGATAAGAGCTGTCTGGAGAGAGTCCTTTTGAATAGGACCGCCGAAGGCGCAACCGCCCGGAAACGCTCAGGCACATGAACGGCAGACTCTCGCGATCTCTGGAGAGCGATCGCATTTCAAGAGGCGATCCACCGAAGGGGAGCTGCGCTTTCTTAGCGCGCGATCTCTCAGGTCTTAAGGACAGAGGGGCAAAGCACAGCGGTGCTGGCGTCTCTTTTACTTTCGCCGTGAGGTTGCGATGGGCCTGAGAACTGCGCTCTATGACACCCATGTTCTGCAGGGTGCAAAAATCGTCGATTTCGGCGGCTGGGAAATGCCGCTGCACTATGGTTCGCAGATCGAAGAACATCACGCCGTGCGCCGTGATGCGGGCATGTTCGACGTATCGCACATGGGGGTGATTGACCTGCACGGCGGACGGGTCCGCGAGTTCTTGAGAAGCTTGCTGGCCAACGATGTCGGGCGGTTGAAAATTTCCGGCAAGGCCTTGTATTCCTGCATGCTGCTCCCCAGCGGCGGCGTGATCGACGATTTGATCGTCTATTTCATCTCGGACAACTGCTTCCGTGTGGTCGTCAACGCCGGAACTCGCGATAAGGATATTGCCTGGATTCGAAGGCACGCCGAAGATTTTGCAGTGTCCACGGTTCTGCGCGAGGACTTGGCGATGATCGCCATTCAGGGTCCGAATGCACGCGAAAAAACACTGCCGTTGCTGCCTCCGCCGCATCGCGCCGCCGCCCTCGAATTGGCGCCGTTCCGCGGTGCGGTCTTCGATTCCTGGTTTGTCGCGCGGACCGGGTACACCGGCGAAGATGGTTTCGAAGTGATGCTGCCGGCGGTCGATGCCGCGAAGACATGGAATGCGTTGTGTGCCCAGGGGATTGAGCCGGCGGGCTTGGGTGCGAGGGACACGTTGCGGTTGGAGGCCGGCATGAATCTATACGGCAACGACATGGACGAGAATCATCATCCCTTGGAGTCGGGATTAGCCTGGACGGTCGCATTCGAGCCCGGCGACCGCGATTTCATCGGACGCCAGGCGCTTGAAAACGCGCGACATGCTGCCGGCGGCAACGAACTCGTCGGCCTGTTACTCGAGGATCGCGGCGTGCTGCGCAGTCATCAGAAAGTCCTCGTCGCCGGTACGGCCGCCAATGTCGGCGGGTCCGCAGCGCCACTCCTGGGCGAAGTGACCAGCGGCACCTTTTCTCCTACGTTGAACCGTTCCATCGCGCTGGCACGCGTGCCGAAAACTGCTGCCTTGGGGGTGCAAGTCGAGATCCGCGGTAAGTTGCATGACGCGAGCATCATCAAGCCGCCGTTCGTGCGTCATGGGAAGGCCTTGATTCGAGTCTAGACACGGGGGATTTACATTGAGCGACATTCCGAGTGATTTGCGGTACACCAAGAGCCATGAGTGGTTGCGCCGGCGGCAGGACGGCGCAGTCGAGATCGGCATCACCGACCATGCGCAGAGCGCGCTCGGCGATCTGGTATTCGTCGAGGTGCCGGTCGCCGGCCGTTCCCTGAAGGCTGGGGAGGCCTGCGCCGTCGTCGAATCGGTCAAGGCCGCATCCGATGTCTACAGTCCGGTGAGCGGCAAGGTCATCGCCGCCAATGAGGCGCTGGCGACGAAACCCGAACTGCTCAATGAAGATCCCTACGGAAAAGGCTGGTTGTTCCGCGTCCAGGCGAATTCGCCGGCAGAAGACTCCTTGCTGATGAACGCCGCGGACTACGCAAAATACCTGGCTGACGAAACCGAGTAGGGAGTCCATGCATGGCATTCATTCCTCACACTGCGGACGATGTGGCCCGCATGCTGGAAGCGATCGGGGTGCAGTCGATCGATGAGTTGTTCGATGAAATACCCGGCGAACTGCGGGCAGGCTCACTAGCCGTGCCCCCGGCGATGGGCGAAATGGAAGTAGGGCGTTTGATGGCCGAGCGCGCCGCGATCGATGGCCGGCCCTTGAATTTCATCGGCGCTGGAGCCTACGAACACCACATCCCGGCGCCCGTCTGGGCCATTACCACACGCGGCGAATTCTATTCCGCGTACACGCCCTATCAGGCGGAGGCAAGCCAAGGGACGTTGCAATTGATTTATGAGTATCAGTCGATGATCTGCGCTCTCACCGGCATGGAAGTATCGAATGCCTCCCTGTACGACGGTGCCTCGGCCTTGGCTGAGGCCTGCCTCATGGCGGTACGGGCCAACCGCGCCGCGACTTCGCGGCGCATTTTGCTGCCGCGCACGGTAAACCCCACCTATGCGCAAGTAGCGAAATCGATCGCGGGCAATCAGGGAATCGTGTTCGAGACCGTGGATTTCGATCGTTCGACCGGATGCACGCTGCTCGAATCGCTGCGGCCTTACACCGGACAGGAGGTGACCGCACTGGTGGTGCAGCAACCGAATTTCTTCGGCAACCTCGAAGAGGCCGAGGCGCTGACGGAGTGGGCGCATCAAAATAAGATCCTGTTGATCGCGGTCGTCAATCCCATCTCGCTGGCGCTGTTGGAAGCGCCGGGGCAATGGGGCGTCCGGACCGGCGGCGCTCTCGGCGCCGACATCGTCTGCGGTGAAGGGCAGCCGCTGGGCGTGCCCCTGTCGGCGGGCGGACCCTATTTCGGATTCATGGCAACAAGAATGCAATACGTCCGGCAAATGCCGGGGCGCATCGTCGGGCGCACCGTCGATGCGGACGGGCGTCCGGGATTCAGTCTGACTCTGCAGGCGCGCGAGCAGCATATCCGGCGCAGCAAGGCGACCTCCAATATTTGCACCAATCAAGGTTTGATGGTGACGGCTGCCACGATATACATGTCGCTTCTCGGCGCCGCAGGCCTCGCGCGCGTGGCGGCGGCCAGTCTGCAGCGCACGGCCGATCTGGTCGCGCGCCTCGCTGCAATCGGCGGTGTCAAAGCAGCGTTTACGGCACCGCGGTTTCATGAAGCCGCGTTGCTCCTGGATCGACCGGTCGCGCCGGTCCTGGCGGCCCTGGCGCGCCGCGGGATCTTCGGAGGACTCGATCTCACCGAGCGTTATCCGGAATTGGGCAATGCGCTACTGGTGTGTGCGACCGAGACCAAGCTCGAGGCCGACATAGATTCCTATGCGCGCGCCTTGACGGACGTCATGAATTCATCGCGCGCCGCCGCCTAGCAGGCACTACGATTGGGGAAGGACAATGGCTGAATTGCAAGCGAGAGAGCCGCTGATATTTGAATTGAGCAAGCCCGGACGGCAAGCGGGCACGCAGTTCCCGCCGCGAGTCTCGGGTTCTGCGGAGATTCCCGGGAATCTGCGCCGCGCGGCGGCGCCCATGCTGCCCGAGGTATCCGAGCTGCAGACGGTGCGGCATTTCACGCGCCTTTCGCAGATGAATTTCTCGATCGACACGCATTTTTATCCGCTCGGCTCCTGCACGATGAAATACAACCCGAAGGCTTGCAACAGCTTCGCGATGCTGCCTGAATTCCTGGGCAGGCATCCGCTTGGCCCCGAGCCTCAAGGGTTCATGGCCTGTATGTACGAGCTCCAGGAAATGCTGCAGGCAATCACCGGCATGCAGGGTGTCAGCCTCACGCCCATGGCGGGCGCGCAGGGCGAGTTTGCCGGCGTCGCCATGATCCGAGCCTACCACCGCGCCCGAAACGACATGGGCCGCAATGAAATCATCGTGCCGCAGGCCGCGCACGGCACCAATCCCGCCACCGCCGCAATGTGCGGCTGCAGCGTCAAAGAGATTCCCTGCGACTCGAACGGCGACATCGACATCGACGAATTGAAGGCCGCGGTGGGGCCGGCGACGGCCGGCATCATGCTCACGAATCCCTCCACTCTCGGGGTGTTCGAGCGCAAAATTACCGAGGTGGCGCGCATCGTGCACGAAGCAGGCGGTCTTCTGTATTACGATGGGGCCAATCTCAACGCGATTCTCGGCAAGGTTCGCCCCGGTGACATGGGGTTTGACGTCATCCACATGAATTTGCACAAGACCTTTTCGACTCCACACGGCGGCGGCGGTCCCGGATCCGGAGCGGTCGGCGTCGGCGCGCGATTGCTGCCGTTTCTGCCGATCCCGATTGTCGGTAAGGACGGCGCGCGGTTTCGCTGGCTGACGGAGCGCGACCTGCCGCAATCCATCGGCCGGCTGTCCGGGTTCATGGGCAACGCCGGGGTGAATCTTCGGGCGTATATCTATATGCGGTTGTTGGGCCGCGAAGGCATGGTGCGAGTCGCGGAATTCGCCACGCTCAATGCCAATTATCTGATGAAGCGGCTGCAAGCGGCAGGCTTTGAGGCGGCTTATCCCTCGCGGCGCGCCAGCCACGAATTCATCATCACGCTGAAGCGCGAAAACCGCCTCCATCAGGTCACTGCGATGGATGTGGCAAAACGCCTGCTCGACTACGGCTTTCACGCACCGACTACCTATTTCCCCCTCCTGGTGCCCGAATGCCTGCTGATCGAGCCGACCGAAACAGAGGCCAAGGAAGATCTCGACCGCTTCTGCGAGGCGATGATCGCGATCCGCCGGGAAATGGAACAGGAGCCCGAGAAACTGTCCTCGGCTCCGCATACAATGCCGGTGCGGCGGCTCGATGACGTACGGGCGGCGAAACAGCTGGATGTGGCATGGAAACCCGCCGCTTGAATGAGCGATAGCGCTTGAATGAGCGATAGAAACAAGCCCATTGGAATCACGCGGCTGCTGCGCGCCTTCGGCTATTCGTTCCAAGGGTTTAGGTATACCTGGCGGGAAGAAGCAGCATTTCGGCAGGAGGTGCTGCTGGCGCTGTGCGTCATTCCCGCGGGACTCTATCTCGGCAATACGGGAGTCGAACGCGCCTTGCTGGTGAGTCCGATGTTGCTTATTTTGGTGGTCGAATGCCTCAACAGTGCGGTCGAAGCGGTGGTGGACCGCTCAGGCATGGAACCTCACCCGCTGGCCGGCATGGCCAAGGACATGGGATCGGCCGCCGTGATGCTGAGTTTTGCATTGTTAGGAACCGTTTGGGCCCTCGTCTTGTCCGACCACGGGGCACTGAACGCAATCTAGGAGCTTGTTTGAATATTCTCCGTGAGCCGCATTGCACCGGCATATCCCGTATCGCGCTGATTTTGTCCGTATTCGTATTGTCCGTTGGCCGAGCCTTTGCCGCTGTTCATTCCGTTCCGGCGACCGCCCTTCCCGTTCCCGCGCCCGGCATTCCGAGCTCACCGGCCAACTGGGCGCAAACTTTGGAGCGCATCGCGAGCGGTGTGGTCACCATTCAAATCGACAGCACGCGAGCGTTCGACACGGAGTGGAACACAACGGCGCAGGCCACCGGCTTCGTCATCGACGCCAAGCGCGGGCTCATCTTGACGAATCGGCATGTCGTGACGCCGGGACCGGTGACTGCCCAAGCGATCTTCCTCAATCGAGAGGAAGTACAGCTCTATCCCGTGTATCGCGATCCCATTCATGACTTCGGCATCTATCGCTACGATCCGTCGAAACTCAAATTCATTCAGCCGGCCGAACTACCCCTCTATCCGGCGGGCGCGGTCATCGGCCGAGAAATTCGCGTGGTCGGCAACGACGCGGGCGAACAATTGTCGATCCTTTCGGGCACGCTGGCGCGCCTGGATCGTGAGGCGCCGGAATACGGCTACGGCAAGTACAACGATTTCAATACCTTTTACTTTCAGGCCGCTTCCGGCACGTCGGGCGGCTCCTCGGGCTCGCCGGTCATAGACATCGAGGGGCGAGTGGTGGCATTGAATGCGGGCGGAGCGACCGGCGCCGCGTCGAGCTTCTACCTGCCGCTGCCGGCCGTCACGCGGGCCTTGAAATACATCGACGCGGGCAAGCCGGTGCCGCGCGGGACGCTGGAAACCGTGTTCAAGTACACGCCTTACGATGAGCTCAGGCGGCTTGGCCTTAACCCCGATACCGAATCACGAATGCGCAGCGCATATCCGAAGCTGACCGGCATGCTGGTGGTGGACGACGCCCAGCCGGGGTCGGGCGCCGAGGGGGTGCTGGCCCCAGGCGATATTCTGGTGGCTATCGACGGGAAACCAATCCCCGAATTCTTCGCTCTCGAGGATGTGCTCGACAGTCATGTCGGCCTTAAGGTCAACGTAGAAGTACAACGCGGCCGCGAGACCCTGCAGCATACTCTCGACGTGCAATCCTTGAGCGCGATCACGGCGGACGAGTACATCGAGTTCGGTGAAGCGGTGGTGCACACGCTGTCTTACCAGCAGGCGCGGCATTTTAACGTGCCGATCAGGGGCGTGTACGTCGCCAACCCCGGCTATGCCTTCGGCAGCGCCGGCATTCCGCGCGCCGCCTTGATCAGCTCTTTCAACGGCAAGAAAATCGACGATCTCAAGGATTTCGAGGCCGTTCTATCCGAGCTCCCGGACGGCGCGAGTGCGCCGGTTCGCTATGTGACTCTGGAAGATCCGCGGGCTGCGCAACTCAAGGTCATGCGTATGGACAGGCGGTGGTTTCCGGCGCGCAAATGCAGGCGTGACGACGCCCTGGGCACCTGGCCGTGCGTCAGCATAAGCCAAGGGTTTAGCGCTGCGAGCGTGAGCCCCGCTTCCACGCAGTTCGCCAAGACCGGGGACGTGCGCATCGATCGTTTGGCGCCCTCGCTGGTGATGGTGAACTTCGACATGCCGTATTCCGTATCGGGGGTCACCGAGAAGAACTACCATGGCACGGGCGTCGTCGTCGACGCCGAGCGCGGACTGGTGGCGATCGATCGCAACACCGTGCCGATCGCCATGGGGGATGTGCGGATCACATTCGCCGGCACGATCGAAGTACCGGGCAAAGTCGTCTTCATCCATCCGTTGCACAATCTCGCAGTGGTCGCCTACGATCCAAAGTCGATCGGCACCACGCCGGTTCGCGCGGCGACCTTGCTCACCAGACAGTTGGGGCCGGGCGCTGACGTGTGGGTGGTCGGGCAGCGCGCAGATTCGAAGATTCTGTCGCAGAAAACTCAGGTTTCCAGCGTCGATGTGGTCTCATTCCCGCTGTCGCGGACGCTGCGCTTTCGCGACAGCAATCTGGAAGCATTAAGCCTCATAAACCCTCCCTCCGATTACGACGGCGTGCTGGCGGACGAAAGAGGCAACGTGCTCGCACTGTGGTCGAGTTTTGCTTTCGAAACCCAGCGCGAACTCGAGCAAGTCAATCGCGGCATGCCCGCCGAGCTGGTCTCGGAAATGATCGCAGTGGTAGCCAATGGCCGGCCGCTGTATTCGTTCGAGGCAGAGTTCAACGTGCAGTCCCTGGCGAGCGCGCGCCAATTAGGTTTGCCGGACGAGTGGGTGCGGCGCTTCGAAGAGCACAACCCCCAGCGCAGGCAAGTACTGGGCGTCGACAGGCTGGTGGCCGGAACGCCCGCAGCCGCAATGCTGGTGCCCGGCGATTTGCTGCTCGCGGTCGACGGCAAGGTGGTGAACCGCTTTCGTGAAGTCGAGCGCGCCGTGCAAAAGCCGGACGTCAAGGTAAGCGTCTGGCGGGACGGCGCCGAGAAAACGCTCGAAATGAAGACGGTGGCGCTGGATGGCCGCGATGTCGATCGCGTGTTGATTTGGGCGGGCGCTACGCTTCAGGCCCCGCATCGAGCCATGTCCGCGCAGCGCGGTATCGCTCCGTACGGGGTGTTTGTGTCGTTCTTCTTCTACGGTTCGCCGGCAACGCATTACGGATTATACGCGGGGCGACGCATAACGGAGGTCGACGGCCAGCCTACGGGTGATCTCGATTCATTCATCAAAGCGGTCAGCGGCAAGCCCGATCGAGCGTCATTGCGCCTCAAGACCGTGAGTTGGAACGGCCAAACGGACGTAATCACTCTGAAACTCGACAAGCACTACTGGCCGGCTTATGAACTCGATCGACAGAAGGATGGCAGCTGGATCCGCACCGCGCTCGACTCGCCGCAAGTCACCGCATCGGTAGCGCCTTGAGATGGGATCGTGAGTGAGCCGGCCTCGCAATGTATCCTACCGCCGACACTTGACAGCTCGGTACAGTAAAGCAAAGAGCGGCAACCCATATCGCATTAAAGCGGCATTGCGGCACAGATCGGACGCTCGGCAGACAAGCAGCCTTTGTTGGTATCTCAGTCTTGATATCATGCGGATGTGGTAAGAGCTACTCAGACTGAAATCGAAGAAGCCGTCGAAGCGCTGCGCGCCGGCGATTTGGTGGTGTTCCCGACCGAGACCGTGTACGGGCTCGGAGCGAACGCCTCCAATCCGGCTGCCGTGCGCAAGATTTTCGAGGTCAAAGGGCGTCCACCCGATCATCCGGTCATCGTGCATCTGGACGATCCGCGCTATCTACGCCGCTGGGTGTCATCGGTGCCCCCGGTTGCCGAGCAACTCGCCGCCAAATTCTGGCCCGGTCCCTTGACACTGATCTTGCCTAAAGCGGACAACGTCAACGACATCGTCACCGGCGGCCAGGACAGCATCGGCATCCGCGTGCCCTCGCATCCGATCGCGCAACAGCTGCTGAACGCCTTCGGCGGCGGCATTGCCGCGCCATCGGCCAATCGCTATGGGCGATTGAGTCCGACCAAGCCCGAGCATGTGCGCGAGGAGCTCGGCGAGGCCGTCGGCGTCATCCTGGACGGCGGCGATTCACCCCTCGGCTTGGAGTCGACCATCGTTTCCTGTCTCAACAATGAGGCGCGTTTGTTGCGGCCCGGCTTCGTCACCCGCTCGCAGCTCGAACAGGTCGTCGGCAACCTCGCAATCGGAGGGGTTACTCCGCGCGCCCCGGGGGACCGCGCTCTGCATTATGCGCCGTCGACGCCTCTTGAGATCGTGCCGTCCGATGACCTGGAAGTGCGAGCCGGCGAGATCGCGGCGCGCCAGGAAAAGGTGGCGGTGCTCGCGATGCGGCCGCCGCTTCAAACCCAACGCTATATGACTTGGATCAACGCCGGAAAAAGGCCCGATATCTACGCGCACAATCTCTACAATCATCTGCGCACGCTGGATCGCGTCGGTTGCGTGCGGATTTTTGTTCAAAGCCTGCCGCAGGACGAACGTTGGGTGGCGATCCTAGACCGTCTGCAGCGCGCCAGCGGCATGGGCGACGATTCTCTTGAAGTCAGCGTGAGCTAGGGGCCAATACCGTGATGATTCCGCGTTTCGTCGCCGCTGAGCCGTTTGAGCTCGGTCCATCCCTCGATCCGTTTTCGCAAGAGTCCATCAAACACCTGGCGACCCGCTATGGCTCGCCGTTATTCATCATCGATGCCGAACGCGTGAGGCGGCAATTTCGACGCCTCGCGGCCGCCCTGCCCGGAGTCGACCTTCACTATGCCCTCAAGCCCCTGCCGCACGCCTCGGTCATCAGCACCCTGAATGCGGAAGGCGCGTTCTTCGATCTGGCAACCAATGGGGAGGTGGAACTAGTGAGGCGCCTCAAGATTGCGCCCGAACGCTGTATCCACACTCATCCGATCAAACGCGAGCGCGATATACGCACGGCGTTGGCCTATGGCGTCAATCGTTTCGTCATCGACAACCCCGATGAATTGCGCAAGTTCGTGAAATACCGCAACCGGTCCTCGCTGCTGATTCGCGTTTCGTTCAGCAGTCCCGATGCAATGTGCGACTTGTCGCGCAAGTTCGGCTGTGAGCCTGAAGCCGTTCCGGAACTCATGCGGCTGGCCGCTGAATTGCGGGTCAAGATCGACGGATTGTCGTTTCATGTCGGATCGCAGGCGGCAAGCCCGGCGACGTTCGTCGAGGCCATCGCCAGATGCAGCGAACTCATGCGCACTGCCGCAGGCACCGGCCACGCGGCGGGCATCTTGGATATCGGCGGTGGCTTTCCGGTGGACTACCTGCAGCGATGCATGCCCATCGAGCAATTCTGCGCACCGATTCGCGCTGCGCTGAAGGAGCTGCCGTCCACCGTGCGCGTGATTGCCGAGCCCGGGCGCTATATTTGCGCGCCGGCGGCGATTTCGGTGTCCTCGGTCATGGGCCGAGCATTGCGCGACGGCCGGTGGTGGTATTACCTCGACGAAGGGGTGTATGGAAGCTATAGCGGGCAGATATACGATCATGCAACCTACCCCGTGGAAGCGCTCGCGCCTCCCGGCAAGACGTACCCCTCGGTACTCGCCGGACCGACCTGCGACAGCATCGACGTCATCAGCGACCACTTGGAATTGCCCCGTCTCGAGGTGGGGAGCCTCGTCGTCGGCCGCGTGATGGGCGCTTACACCTGGGCCTCGGCGTCGGAATTCAACTTCTTCCCGCGGGCCACCGTATTGGCGCTCGATAACGGCCGCCTTCTTACCGACAGGAGCCGTCGATGACGTGGAGCCGGCGCCGCGTATTGCGCGCGGGCGGTGCGCTGGCCGGGATGTCTGCGGGCTTGCTGATCGGCACGGCGCGCGCCCGGGAAGCTGCGGCAAATCGGCCCGGTTCCGAACCGGAGCGCATTGGATTGCTGAACCTTCATACCCGCGAACAACTGGACATCGAATACCTTCGCGATGGCGCATACCTGCCCGATGCGCTCGCGGCCATTGAAGTCGTATTGAGGGACTTTCGCACGGGCGAGCGGCACATGATCGACCCTCGCCTGATGGACTACCTGGTTGAGGTTGCGCGTGCCGTCGGCGCCGATCCAGCATTCAGCGTGATCTCGGGATATCGCTCGCCGCAGACCAACGCACAGCTGCACGAGAAGAGCTCGGGCGTTGCCCAGCATAGTCTGCACATGGAAGGGCGCGCCATCGATGTGCGAATGACCGGCGTCGACTGCGCGAGCTTGGCGTCGCACGCGCAGCGCTTGAAGCGAGGCGGCGTCGGATATTATCGCGCGTCGGATTTCGTGCACTTGGATACCGGCAAGTTTCGGACTTGGAAGGGTTAGCCGCGAGGCGACGGAGACCGAGGTAGGCCCATGAAGCTGCTCGATGCAGTGACAATGCTTGCGCTTATCGGCGCTCTTGCCGCTTGCTCCGGCGCGAGCCGGAGCGGCGCGTCCACGGCCGGCTTGGGCGAACGCATTTACAGCGGCAACTGCGTGCCCTGCCATCAGCAAAGCGGCGCAGGAATACCCGGCGTGTATCCCAGCTTGGCTGGATCGCCCGTCGTTCTCGGCGATCCGGCGGAATTAGCGCGCTGGGTTATCAAGGGACAAAGGCCCGCCGGCATGCCCGCCGGCAGGTATTCAACCCAAATGCTGCAATTTGGCTGGATGAAACCCGCGGACGCCGCCGCGCTCTTGTCCTATCTGCGCTTGAATTTCGGCAACTCGGGAACATCCGTGGACGCCGCCGCCGTGGCGAAGGCCATCGGGCAGTGATGGCGCACACCGCCATACACCGTATCGTCGACCGTTGCCGCGCCGCGAATTATCCGCCGGCGGTCGCGAGGCTTCGCTCAGGTTGGCTCGTGATGGGAGAGCGCCAGGTGCTGCCGGGCTATTGCCTGCTGTTGCCTGATCCGGTCGTTCCGCATTTGAACGCACTCGGCATGGAGCTGCGCGATCAATTCTTGTCCGACATGGCCCTGGTCGGCGACACCTTGCTGGCTGTGACCGCGGCCCTCCGCATCAATTATGCGATGTTCGGCAATGTCGAGCCGGCGCTGCATGCGCACATTTTTCCCCGCACCTCCACGGAGCCCGAGGCCACACGGATCACGCAGCCTTGGGCGCTCGATTGGAATGCTGCGCCTGTCTACGCCGATGGCCTGCACGGTGATCTCAAGCGGCGCTTGGCGGCGCATCTCGCCGCTTGCTAGAGGCCTGCCCGCCGCAGCGCGAGTTCGCGTTCGATCTCGCTCAAGTCGCCAAGCGGTGCCGAACACGTCATGCCCGTACAGGCATACGCTACGGTTGCCGCGACGGCGCGCTTCTCCGCAAGCGCGCGCGGCAGGTCGGCTGCTTCGCGGGGAACGGCGAATATCATGCGCGTCGGCACGTACCTGGCGCGAAGGATCTCGGCCCAGTGCTCCGCTTGCGCGGCATCGCCGCGAACAATTACGATTTGCATCGGCGCCAGAAAGTCCTCGAGCGCAGTCGCCAAGGCCATATGGGCTTGAGGGTATTGCCGGAGCATCGGCCAACCCCCACGCAGGGTGCGTTCGGCGGCCTCCAAGAAGCGTAATTCTCCAAGCAAGTATCCCAGACGGCACAGCAGCGACGCCGCGATGCCATTGCCCGAGGGCAATGCATCATCGCCATAGGTCTTGCTGCGATGGATGAGCTGCTCGTGATCTACCGCCGTGAAGAAAGATCCACCCTCCTTGGAATCCTCGAAGTGGGACAAAAGCACATCGGCCAGTTGCCGCGCAAATATTAAGTCGCTGGTGCGCCAACGGGTCTGTAATAACTCGAGGAGGGCATCGGCGAGAAAGGCATAGTCGTCGAGATAGGCCGGCAAATGCGCCCGCCCATCCTTGTAAGTCGCCAGCAATCGACCATCGCGCCATAGGGATCGGCGTATGAAATCGACGGCCGCCGTCGCGGCGTCGGCCAAATCGGGCCGTTTCAGCACGCGCGCAGCCATCGCCAGCCCTTTGATCACAAGTGCATTCCACGCGGTGAGGATTTTCTCGTCGCGCGCCGGCCATACGCGCAGCTCGCGCACCTTGAATAGTTTGGCGCGCGCCGAGTCGATCAGAGCGGTGACGGATTGCGCGGATTCGCCGAGCGCCGCGGCGATGGAGTCCACGTTTTCAAAGATGTGCAAATGCCATTCGCCCTCGAAGTTGGCTTCCCGATCCAAGCCGAAGCGGCGCGAAAACGCTGCATATTCTTGCGGCGTCAGCAGCGCTTGGACCTCGGATCGTGTCCACACGTAGAATTTCCCCTCATGGCCTTCGGAATCCGCATCGAGGCTGGAATAAAAGCCGCCCTGGGGCGAACGCATCTCCCGCAGGACCCAATCCGCGGTTTCGGCGGCAATCCTCGCGAACAGCGTTTCATTGGTGGCAAGGGCAGCGCGGGAGAATTCGCACAACAGCTGACCATTGTCATAGAGCATTTTTTCGAAGTGCGGGATCATCCATCGGCCGTCGACGGAATAGCGCGAGAATCCGCCGCCCAGTTGATCGTAAATGCCGCCCTCGGCCATGCGCGTCAATGTAAGAGTCGCCATGTAAAGCGACTTAAGATCGGGGTGCGCCCCTGCCGAGGTGGTGTACCAATGCCTCAAGCAGCGCTCGAGACTGCCGGGGTGGGGAAATTTCGGCGCCTGGCTGAAGCCGCCGAATTGGGTGTCGAATGAACGTTCGAGGGAGCTGCGCGCGTCGCGCAGCGGCGATTCATCGAGCGCGACTCCGTCGGGCGCACGTTCCGGCGCGAGTCCCGCAAACGCGAGTTTCAATTGCTCGTTTTGCTCGGCGATTTCCGCGCCGTGTTGATGGAAGTACTCGGCCACACGCCGCAGCAGATCGCTGAACGCCGGCATTCCGTAGCGCGCCTCCTTTGGGAAGTACGTGCCGCCGAAGAAGGGCGCCTGTTGGTCCGGCGTCAGGAACATGGTCAGCGGCCAGCCCCCGGTGCCATGAGTGATGAGCTGCTGCGCGACCTGGTAAATCTTGTCGAGGTCCGGCCGCTCCTCGCGATCTACCTTGATGTTGACAAACAGCTCGTTCATGAGCGCGGCGGTGGCGGGATCCTCGAAGGATTCGTGCGCCATGACGTGACACCAATGGCAGGCCGAATAGCCGATGGACAATAAAATGGGCTTATTGTCCTTTTGGGCTGCGAGCAGCGCCTCAACTCCCCATGGATACCAATCCACCGGATTATCGGCGTGCTGCAACAAGTAGGGGCTGGTTTCCGCGGCCAGTCGATTGCGCTGCATGTTACAGCTCCGCCTCGGTTAGAATGCGCGCCAATAATAGCTGAAGTAGTCCCCATGTCCGACTCCAGTCGTGTGGCAGAGCTGCCTGCCCTGCGCTTGAAACGCAACGAAGATCGCCGTCTGCATGCGGGACACCTATGGGTCTTCAGCAATGAGGTCGATACTCAGCAGACGCCGCTTACGAAGTTCGAGCCGGGCGAACTGGTACGCGTGTTGGCCCACAACGACCGGGCACTCGGACTGGCTTACGTCAATCCACAGTCGCTGATCAGTGCGCGGATGCTCGAAACGTGGACGCCTCCCGATGTTGCATGGCTGGCGATACGCATCCGAGCGGCGCTTGCATTGCGGGAGCGGTTGTATCCAAAGCCCTACTATCGTCTTGTGTACGGCGAGTCCGACGCGCTGCCGGGGTTGGTGATCGACCGCTACGGTTCTGCCTGCGTCGTGCAGATCGGGACCGCCGGGATGGAAAGGCTCAAAACACAGATTCGAAACGCCCTGGAGCAGGTACTACGTTGCGAGTCGCTGCTCTTCAAGAATGACAGCTCCGCGCGCGACATGGAGGGCATGCCGAGGTACGTGGAGGCGGCGACGGGTAAGTTCGAGGAACTGGGACAAATCTTGGAGGATGATCTCGAATTTCGGGCGCCGCTGGCCGAGGGACAAAAGACCGGGTGGTTTTTCGATCAGACAGCCAATCGCCGCGCTCTGTCCAAATACGTGCGCAAAGGGGCGCGAGTCTTGGATGTTTTCAGCTATGTCGGAGCCTGGGGCGTGCGTGCGGCGCACGGCGGTGCCCGCGAGGTACAGTGCGTCGACAGTTCCGCGGCTGCGCTGGAGATCGCCGTGGCCAACGCCGAACGCAACAAGGTCAAGGTCATTGCGGTAAAGGGCGATGCCTTTGAGGTGCTCGAGGATATGGCTAAAAAACCCGCCCGATTCGACATCGTCGTGCTCGATCCGCCGGCCTTTGCCAAGCGCAAGAAGGACCTACCGAAGGCGCTCGCCGCGTACAAGCGCTTGAACCAACTGGCAATGCGGGTGGTCGCCGATGACGGCGTTCTGGTTTCCTGCTCCTGCTCGCATCACGTGAGCCTCGAGGACTTGCAGGATGCAATTGCCAAGGCGGCGAGGGGGGCGGGCAAACGCTTGCAGATCCTGGAAACCGGCGGCCAGTCTCCCGATCACCCGGTGCATCCCGCCATTCCCGAGACCCGATATCTCAAAGCCTATTTCTGTCGCGTTAACGACGGTTTACAGTAGACCCATGCTGACCTATCCGCACATAAATCCCATTGCGATCTCGATCGGGCCGATATTTGGTGTTGGGCCATTGCGTGTCCATTGGTACGGGATCATGTACTTGATCGGATTCGTCGCCGCATGGTGGCTGGCGCGATACCGCTCCCGGCAACCGGGCTCCACCTGGACTGCGCTCGATGTCGATGACCTCATTTTTTATTGTGCCATCGGCGTCATCGTCGGAGGACGGGTGGGGTGGTGCATTTTCTACGGCCACGACGTGATCGCGGAGAATTGGCTGAACGTTTTTCATATCTGGGACGGCGGCATGTCCTTTCACGGTGGAATGACCGGCGTGTTGGGCGCGGCCGGTGTCTTCGCGCGCGTCAAGCACAAGCGAATTTCCGATGTGCTCGATTTTCTGGCGCCGTTGCCCGGTCTCGGTCTCCTGGCCGGCAGGCTCGGAAATTTCATCAATGGCGAACTTTGGGGCAAACCCACCGATTTGCCCTGGGGGTTCGGCGTGCCGAACGGCGACGGTGTTCTGGTTGCCCGGCACGCATCGCAGCTCTATGAAGCAAGCTTGGAAGGCCTGCTGTTGTTCGTGGTGCTGTGGTGGTACACGAGTAAGCACAGGCCGCGGCTCGCCCCGACCGGTCTGTTCCTGCTGATGTACGGATGCGCCCGATTCACCGTTGAATGGGTGCGCCTCCCCGATGCGAATATCGGCTACTTGGCGGGCGATTGGCTGACGATGGGCATGCTGTTGACCATACCGATGATCTTGGCGGGTGCCGCAATGATGATTTATGCCTATCGGCGCAACGTCCCCACCGGAAATTTAGGTGTAGTGGAAGCGTAATGCGGCAGTATCTGGATTTTTTGCGCCACATCAGGCAAGACGGCGCTCGCAAGGATGATCGAACGGGCACCGGTACCTTGAGCGTATTCGGCTATCAAATGCGCTTCGATCTCGCGGACGGTTTTCCTCTCGTGACGACCAAGAAACTGCATCTGCCGTCGATCATCCATGAACTCTTGTGGTTTCTCAGCGGGGATACCAATGTGCGGTATCTGCAGGAGCACGGCGTCCGCATCTGGGACGAGTGGGCCGACAAAGACGGAAATCTAGGCCCCATATACGGCAAGCAGTGGCGCAGTTGGGCGGCTGCCGACGGCCACAATATCGATCAGATGTTGCGTGTGGTCGAGCAACTCAGGAACAATCCGAACTCGCGGCGCATCATAGTGAGCGCGTGGAACGTCGGGGAACTGGAACAGATGGCGCTCCTGCCCTGTCATGCTTTGTTCCAGTTCCATGTCGCCGACGCCAGGTTATCCTGTCAACTATATCAGCGAAGCGCCGACGCTTTGCTCGGCGTGCCCTTCAACATCGCTTCTTATGCGCTTCTGACGCATATGCTGGCGCAGCAATGCGATCTCAAGGTCGGAGAATTCATCTGGACGGGCGGCGACTGCCACTTATACCTGAATCATCTGGAACAGGCCGATCTGCAGCTTACCCGGGCGCCGCATCGCTTGCCGCGGCTCGAGATTCGCCGCAGACCACCGAGTTTGTTCGAATACGGATTCGAGGACTTTGAATTTCTCGACTACCACTATCATCCTGCCATCAAAGCCCCGATCGCCATATGAAGAAGACTCCGCATCGCCGCCGCACACCCTTGTTTGAAGTGCGACACTCCCAAATCCACGGCTACGGCGTATTCGCCGCGCGCCGCATCCGCAAGGGGACGACGGTCATCGAATACCTCGGCGAGCGCGTGAGCCACGGCCTGGCGGATTCGCGCTATGAGGACAAGGACCCGAACGATAACCACACGTTTCTGTTCACGGTCGACGCGAAGACGGTGATCGATGCGGGCGTGAACGGCAACGAGGCGCGATTCATCAATCATTGCTGCGACCCGAACTGCGAAAGCACCACCTTGAGCAAGCGCATCTTCATTGAAGCGATTCGGACCATACAGCCCGGCGAGGAGCTGTCGTACGATTATCAGATTCAGCGCGACGGCGACGACGCGCCCAATGTCGATGAAATCTACGCATGCCGCTGCGGCGCCAAGAGCTGCCGCGGCAGCATGCTTGAGCCCGCAAAGAAACCCCGCAAGCCTGCGCGGCGCTCGCCAAAGGGCCTCGCCGCGAAAAAAGCTGCGGCCCGGCAGCGGGCGGCGCGGCGCCCCGGAATGGCCCGTCGCTCGCAACGGCGCAGCCGCTGACGGCGGCTCGCGGGCTGCTGCTGCAAAGTGGGCATGGATGTCGGCTTGAAGGTCGACTACGTCTCGGTTCAGGATCAATTCCTGGCTGCCTCGCAGATCCGCGCGTTGTTGAAATGCGTGCAGCTGCGGCGCAAGCGCGGCCAATTCGATGCCGCACGAATCGGCAGCGGCGCAAGCTTGCAGCGACGCCAGGAAGTCCGCGGCGATGCGACTTGTTGGATAACGCCGCCGCTGTTGCCGGCGGAGCGGAGGTTGCTGCGGCAACTCGAGAGCCTGCGCTTGGAGCTGAATGCCCGAACCATGCTGGGGCTATTCGAAACCGAGTTGCATTACGCATGGTATCCGCCGGGCGCAGGGTACGATCGACACGTCGATCAACCGCACGGACATGCGCAACGTCGGGTATCGGTGGTGCTGTACCTGAACGAGGACTGGACGCCGGCGTCAGGGGGCGAATTGCGGATTTTCGATGCCGTCGGCCGCCACCGGGACATCGAGCCGATCGCCGGCCGCCTGGTGTATTTTCTGACAACGGATTGCGAGCATGCGGTGCTGCCGACGCAGCGTGACCGCCTTAGCGTCAGCGGCTGGTTCCGGGTGCGCGATTGATCCCGCATCAGGATCATGGGCTGCACGATAGCCGCCGCGGTACCCTAAAATCTTCCGGAATTGCGCGCGACGCTGCAGAATGAGCGCATGGCGGCCGCACGCGGTTTCATTCTTCAAGCGAGCTATCGCATCGCCTCCGGGCCAAATGGGCAGCGCATACCGGTCGTGCACATCTATGGCCGGCTGGAGGACGGCGGCACGTTTCTGCTGCGCGACGACCGGCAACGTCCCCATTTCTATATTCGCGCCACCGACTCGGGGCGCGCCCGCGCGCAACGCGTGCCGGATCCGCAACCGACGGATAAACGCTGTTTCGCCGGTGCCGCAGTAGAGCGGCTGCAGGCCGAGACCCCGCAGGATGTTCCGGGGCTACGCGACCGATTGCACGCGGCCGGCATAGACACATTCGAGGCGGATGTGCGTTTCGCAAGCCGATACCTGATCGACCGCGGCATCAAGGGGGGGTGCGAGATCGACGGCGAGTGGGTCCCCGGGAACGGCATCACCCGCGTGTATTCCAATCCGATGCTCCGACCGGCCCGAGTCGACATCGAACCCCGCGTGCTGTCGTTCGACATTGAAACGGACGGAATCGGCGAACGTCTGCTGGCGATCTCCCTGTACGCCCCCGGCGTCGACGAAGTTCTGATCGTCGACCCCCTCGATCGAGCCATGCCGGAGCGCGCCCGCCGCTGTGCAGATGAGCGCGCTGCGTTGGATATGTTCTGCGCCCGAGTGAAGGAACTCGATCCGGATGCCGTCACGGGCTGGAATGTCATCGACTTCGATCTGGCCGTCCTGCAGCGAGTGGCCGCGCGTCTGAACCACCCGCTTCATCTCGGGCGGGAGCCGGGCGCGGTCCGCTTGCGCAAGGCGGAAGGCTATTTCGGCAGCGCTCAGGCTTCCATTCCCGGCCGATTGGTGCTGGACGGAATCGATCTCACGCGCGGCGCTTTCGTGCGCATGGATGAATACTCGCTCGATGCCGTGGCGCGCGAAGTGCTCGGCGAGGGGAAGGCTGTTTCCGGCGACGTACGCGATCGTATCGCGGAGATTCTCGATAACTATAATCAAGACCTCGATGCATTTGCGCTCTATGCGCGCACCGATGCTCGGCTCGCCTACGAAATCATAGAGCGGTTGAACCTCGTGCGGCTCGCTTATGCGCGCAGCCAACTGACGGGCATGACGCCTGACCGCGTTGCGGCGAGCATTGCATCCTTCGATTTTCTCTACCTCACCGAACTCAAGAAGCGTGCCGTCGTTGCACCGACGGTGCGGGCCTCGGCCGAGCGCGATTACGCCGCCCAGCAAGGCGGCCATGTCCTTGAACCGTCGACGGGCCTCCACAGCAACGTCTGGGTGTTCGATTTCAAGAGTCTGTATCCAAGCATCATCCGCACCCTCAACATCGACCCGCTATCGTACGTCGAGCAGCCCCCGCCCGGCGCCGATCTCATCCGGACGGCGGGGGGCGGGTTCGTCCGGTCGCCGGCGATCCTGCCGAGCATGCTCGATGAGCTTTTTCCGCGTCGCGAAGCCGCCAAAAGAGCCGGCGACGGCGTGGCATCGAATGCGATCAAGATTCTGATGAACTCCTTCTACGGCGTACTGGGCGCCCCTGCCTGCCGCTTTTACAACCCGGCGCTCGTCAATGCCATCACCGGCACGGGCCGAGAGCTCTTGCTGTGGTCGAAGGCGTGGTTCGAAGCAGCCGGGTTCAAAGTGCTGTACGGAGACACCGACAGCTTGTTCGTCGATTCGCGCGCCGAGAAGCCGGAACTCGCCCGCGAGCGAGGCCGGGAGCTAGCCCTGGCGCTCAATGCGGATCTGGCCCGCTACATCGAGGGCCGCTGGCGTGTCGCAAGCCGACTGGAACTCGAATTCGAAAAGCTCTATCTGAAATTGTTTCTGCCGCGCGCGCGACACAGCACGCGGGGCGCGAGCAAGCGCTATGCAGGCCTGCTCGGCGGTGCGGATGCCGATCGCATCGAATTCATCGGCATGGAAGTGGTGCGGCGCGATTGGACGGCACTTGCAAAGGACGTGCAGCGAGAGCTTTATCAGCGCCTGTTCGCCGATCAGTCGGTCGACGCATATCTCGCGGACGTGGTGAGGAAAGTAAGAAGCGGCAACTTGGACGCCTCGCTCGTCTACCGCAAGAACCTGCGCAAGGGCGCCGAAGAATACACTGAAACGACTCCGCCGCATGTGGCCGCAGCCCGCAAGTCCATCCAGCCGCCGGGCCGGCTGATCAGCTATGTCATGACGACGGCCGGCGCCGAGCCGCTTGACAACATTCGCCACCCGCTTGATCGCGAGCACTATGTGCTGAAGCAGGTGAAACCCGTTGCGGAACCGGTCCTGGCGACTTTGGGGCTCGATTTCGAGCGGGTGATCGGCGACAGCCGCCAGCTCGATCTCTATTCGCAATCCGACGCGGATTGGCGCTGAGGCAGGCGCCGTGCCCACGAAGAAGAATGACGAAAGTCCCGCGCTTCAGGCGATCTGGCATGCGGTCTGCCGCATTCCGCGGGGGCAAGTATCCACTTACGGAACCGTTGCCCGAACCGCGGGGTTTCCCGGCCGTGCGCGCCAGGCAGGTTTCGCATTACGGGAAGCGCCGGAAGAGCTGAATCTCCCATGGCATCGCGTGGTCGGTGCGGGCGGCCGAATCGTGTTTCCGAAATCATCGCATCAGCACAAAGAACAGACGCGTCGTCTTCGCGCCGAAGGGGTCTTGGTGAAGAATGGCCGCGTGCCCCGCTGCGCCATGATGCAGATAAACAAACCGTAACCAAGCCGCGCCCGCGCCCTGGTCCGCGCCGCGCCATATGTCATCGGCGACGAGCGCTGAACATAATTCGATCAATCCGCGAAACGCTCACCGTCCTTCATTTCAAGCGCTCGATTCGCGCACGTTATGTTAGTTGTCCTCACGCAACGCGCATTGCGTGACGCAGTTAACTCCGTGACTGCGACGCCCGGCATAACTTTGAAGCCCTTCGATCATCGCTCGAAAGATATGCAACCAAGCCTGCGTTCACTTCTTCTCGGCGTGTGTTCACTGCTCCTGGTATCCGGCTGCGGATCGAGTTCGTATAGCAGCAGCCGCGGCACCATCGGTAGCATCGGCGCCAGCGGAGGAAGTCCAGGCGGCACTCCATCGGGGAGTCCCATCAGCGCCGCTGGGGCGCCAACCGGCACCAACAATTCGATCGTCGCGACACCCTCGGTTTCCGGGACCGTTTCCGTCGCGGTCGGTGCGAAGCAGACCGTCAGCATTACGTTCACCTCGAGCGACGGGAGCGCAATATCCGGCTTCGGAATTTCCGGAACCTTCGGCACCTTGCCGGCCGGCTGGAGTGGTTCCAACAGCCTTACGTGCGCGTCGGTCAGCACCGGCAGCGGCTGCATTCTGAATTTGATCTACGCTCCGTCTGCGGTTGGCAGCGGTACGTTCACGGTCGACTATGTATTCGTCGATAATGCGACCGTGCCGAGCACCAGCGGCTCGGTGACCGTCGCCTATGCGGCAACCACGCACAACAATGTCGTGGCTGCGGCGTCGCCGACGGGGGAGATCAACGCGGTCGCCGGCGGGGGCAACCAATCGGTCAGCCTGAGTTTCACGACCGACGATGGCAAGGCGGCCACCAACCTTACGCTGACCACGGATTTGGCAGCCTTGCCGTCGGGATGGAGCAGCACCGCAACTAGCTTTTCGTGCGCCATCCTCAGCCAGGGCAACGGCTGCGAGCTCCCCTTGACCTACGCTCCGACCGCGTCAGCGCGCGGGACGCTCACGATCAACTATAGCTATTGCGACGGTTCGGGCGTCATCAGGACCGGCGCGGTGAATATTCCCTATTCGCCATCGGCGCATAACGACATTGTCGCTACGGCTTCGCCGCCGGGTGAGGTCAACGCTGTCCAGAAATCCGGCGGTCGAGCGGTCGCGGTCACCTTTACGACCGATGACGGCAAGCCTGCCACGGGCTTGTACCTGACATCGGGATTGGCGGTGCTGCCGGCCGGTTGGAGAAGTGCTTCGAAGGGCTTTGCTTGCGCCAGCGTCAGCACCGGCAACGGTTGTCAATTGCACTTGACCTACGCGCCGGCCGCACTCGCCAGCGGCACTCTCATATTGGACTATGCCTTTACCGACGGCGCCGGCATGGCGAAGACCGGATCGATAAATGTAGGGTACGCCGCGACGACCAATGACAATGCGGTCGCGACCGCATCACCGACCGGACAGATCAACGCCGTGGCACCCGCCGGCATTCAACCCCTCTCAGTCACGTTCACGACCGATGATGGGCGTCCGGGCACTGCACTGCAGCTGACTAGCAGTCTGACCGCGCTGCCGGCGGGTTGGAGCAGCACGGCTACCTCGTTCTCCTGCAGCGGCTTCGGCAGCGGCAACGGTTGTCAGCTGCCCTTGACGTACGCGCCAGGCGCGGCTGACAGCGGCATGTTGAGCATGAATTACACGTATGTGAACAATGCCGGCGGTTCCAAATCAGGCACCGTGAACATCGCCTACCGCGCGACCACCGATGACAATGTCCTCAACAGTCCTAGCCCCGCGTCGCTCGCGGTGAGCGTAAACAGCACCACGACCGTCGCCATCACGTTTACGACGGACGACGGGAACCTTGCCAGCGGCTTTTCAGTGGCCTCCGATCTTGCCCTGCTGCCAAGCGGCTGGAGCAGCGCTTCGGGCAGCTTTACGTGCTCGACCGTAAGCACCGGCAACACCTGCCTTCTGACCTTGACATACGCTCCTACGGCGGTCGACAGCAACACGTTGTCTTTGACCTACGGCTACAATGATAATTCGGGTACGGCCAAGACCGGGACCGTCAGCATCCTCTATTCCGCGACGTGAGTTTGGTGCTTAGTATTTCGTGGTGAGCGCGGTAAGCCATTCCGGAGAGCGGTCCAGAATCCACGCCTCGAGCGATTTATCCATTCGCGTTGCGATCAAAACGCCCAGACCCAGCATGATCAATCCCAGCAGTTGCTTGCCATACTTGCCTGCATTGAGCAAACGGCCGCGGGCGCGCCCGAGGCTGGCGCGAGATAAGGATCCAAGCAGCACCAGGGGCGCGGCGGCACCGATACCGAAAATCAGCATGAGAAAGGCGATTTGCTCCAAGTCTCGGCCTTGACTTGCGAGCGTAGTCGCGGCGCCCAAGGTGGGGCCCACGCAGGGACTCCAGACGACACCCAACAACAGTCCGACGAGAAATTGACCTGCGAGTCCAGCGATCGGCAAGCGCGCCATCAATTGATTGCCGGAATTGCTCAAAGGCGCCGTTGCCCTCGCAAACGCCGATTGCAATCGAGGCACCAACAGAATCAAGCCGAACGCGCCGAGAACGACGGCGCCCGAAATGCGAAAAGTATCCGGATCCAGACCCAAGGACGCGCCCGCGGTTGCGAGGAATATCCCGATCAGCGAAAAAGACAGCGCCAAGCCGGCGCCCAGGGCCACGGCTCCCCAGCGGTGCGCATTGACGGCGGAGGCAATCAACACGGGTACCAATGGCAATACGCAGGGTGATAACGTAGACAGAGCGCCCGCGAGCAGACCCAAGCCGTACGTAGTAATGCCAAAATTCACGACAAGGCTCCCGGGGATAGGAGATATAGCTGTCGACCGGGGAATTCAATGAGTTATTGCGAACTATATGACATTTCGTGCATTAGCGGCCCGCACCCATGCGAGGGGAGCCGCGAACGTGGAACCTGATTTTCGACTTTTGCGCAGAGAATTTCCGGTTCTCGCCCGAAAAACCTACCTGAACAGCGGCTCCTATTGCGCGCTCGCGAACAGCGTGAAGACCGCCGTCGAGGACTATCTGGAGGAGCGGCTGCTGGTGGGCGCGAATTGGGATGCTTGGATCGCCAAAAACGAATCCGTGCGCGCTCTGACCGCAACGCTGCTGCACGCCGCTGCCGATGAAATCGCAGTTACCTCGTCGGTGTCCGCGGGCCTCAATTCCCTGGCGAGCGCACTTCAATTTTCCGGATCGCGCAATAAAGTGGTTATCAGCGATTTCGAGTTTCCCACGAATGCGCAGATCTGGCATGCGCAGGAGCCGCGCGGAGCACGGATCGTTCACGTGCCCGCGGCGGTCGACGGCTATATCCCGCTGGATAATTTTGCGAAGGCGATCGATGAGCAAACACAACTCGTCGCGATCACCCATGTCTGCTTCAGGAACGGAGCCAAACTCGACATTCCGGGCATCGTGCGCCTCGCACGCGCCAGGGGCGCAATGGTGCTGCTTGACTGCTACCAATCGGTCGGCTCGATGGATATCGACGTCAAGGCTCTGGGCGTCGACTTTGCCGCCGGCGGGATGCTCAAGTATCTGCTGGGCACGGCTGGAATCGGGTTTCTCTATGTCCGCGACTCGCTCATTCAATCCTTGATGCCGACGAACAGCGGATGGTTCGCACAAGCTGACATCGGCGCGATGGATATCACCGCTAACCGCCCGGCGCGCAACGCACGCCGTTTCGAGGCCGGCACGCCGGCGGTTGTCAATTGCTATGCCGCCGAGGCCGGTCTGAAGTTCTTGTTGGCGATCGGCACCCCGGCCATTGCCAGACGCAACTACGCTTTGACGCGGCGCTGCATGCAAAGGCTGGAACAGATCGGGTGGCCGAGCACTACGCCGCCGCAGGATGAGCGGCGCGGCGCCACCGTCGCCGTGCCTTCTCGCGACAGTGCCGGGCTGTCCGCGGAACTCATCAAGCGGGACATCGTCGCCTCCCGGCGCAACGAGAATGTTCGAGCGAGCTTTCATTTCTACAACAACGAAGACGACATCGAGGCCTTCATTGCGGCGATGAAAGATCTGCGCGGATCGTTCAGCCCGGAGTCGCGCGCAAGTTCGACGGGGTAGTCATTCGTTTTGCAATATCCCTGCGCTAGTATCGTGCGGGGCGGCCTGCCCGGTGCCCGGGAACACGGCAGGGAGGGAGCTGATATCGGCGAATGCCCGGCAAATCCAGGCATTCGAGGAACTGGCACGGATGTTGCTTCGGATGCTGTGTATCATACCGGGAGTTTGCCGGGGGGGCCGCAGCGGCAATCTCGCCTCCCTTTCAAGTATTGGTCGCCTATGCGCTTGCCGTCGCTCAAGTTTCTGAAGACCTTCCAGGTCGCGGCGAGGCTGCAAAGCTTCAAGGCGGCGGCCGAGGAATTGTTCGTCACGCCGTCCGCCGTGAGCCATCAGATCAAAGCGCTGGAAGAGCAGCTCGGGGTCGCCCTATTCGAGCGCGGCGTGCGCATGCTCAGGCTCACGGACGCCGGCGCCCACTACCTCGAACACATCAACGACATTTTCGCAAAGCTCGAGTCGGTCACGGAACAGCTTCAGGTGCGATTCGGCCGCACCATCATCCGGCTCAATGTGCCGCCGTTCTTCGCCAATGAACTGTTGCTGCCGCGCTTGGCTTCCTTTTCCCAGGCCCGCGAGGAAACGGATATTCGCATCGAGACCACTTTTTCCGCGCCGAAGACGCATCCGCCCGAAGCGGACCTTTCCATCGTGGTCGGCTCTGGCCCGTGGGAGGGCCTTACCGTTCACGAGCTGTTTGCGCAGAGCTTCATCGCCGCATGTTCGCCGGCTTTCCTGCTGGAGAATCCGATCAATTCATACGCCGATTTGAGCGGTAAGACGCTGCTATTGCACGAAGAGCGGCGGGAAGCGTGGGAGCGCTGGGCCGCGGGTCTGGGACTCGAGCCGATCAAGCCCAATCGTCTGGTGCGTCTGGACACCATGTCGGCGGTGGTGCTTGCCGCGGAGCAGGGTATCGGCGTCGCTTTGGTTCCGGCTCGCTTGAGCGCCGATCGCTTCGTCGCGGGCGGACTAGTGAAATTATTCGATGCGGAATTGACCACCAATGAGAGCTACGTCCTATTGCACAGACCCGAGGACCGCGAGCGCGCGGACTTGCAGGAACTGACGCAGTGGATCTTGAGCAAGTGCAGGGTTGCTTGAGCGCAGGCGGGGCACATAGATGAGAGAAAATTCGTCATTGGAGAAATTTCCTCGTTTGCCGGCGCTTTGAGGGCCCTCTACCGTGGCGGCGGGGTGTTGGTATTTAGCCATCAAGGAATACCACCATGAACTTTCGAACAGTCGGTCTCGCTGCGGCGATCGCGATTCTCACTCCTGCAATCTGCAATGCATCTCCTGAAAAGGTTGCGTTAAACGCCTGCGCAAGCGCGTTCGCATCCAGCCTCGCCTCGCCCGGTGCCGCTGCTCCGGCATTCAAGGTGGTCTATGGCGGCATTCAAAACGGCGCATCGGCTGTCGATTTTTTTACGCGGGATTATTCTTTTGAGCTGCACGCAAACGACCGCAGAACAGGCCTCTTGGTCGCACGTGCGAAATGTTCCACGGATGTGCACGGCCGCGTCGTTTCGCTCTCATTGATCCCGCCGGATGGCACGTTGCGCTCGCCGCTCGCCGCTCTATATTTGAGGTAGGTTTTTGCGAGTTACCCGCTGCCGGGGTATAAACTCGCCATGGCTTCCTCAACCAACGAAAACACCGGTGCCGGTGCGGCAGCACTCGAATTGGTTATTGCGGTGGCGGAGAACGACGTCATCGGCCGAGGCAATAAATTGCCCTGGCATCTGCCGGCGGATTTGCGCCATTTCAAATCACTGACCATCGGTAAACCGGTGCTGATGGGCCGCAGGACCTACGAGTCCATCGGCAAGGCACTGCCGCGGCGGCCGAATATCGTGCTGAGCCGTTCGGCGGCGTTCTCGCCGAGGGATTGCGTCGTGGTGAAAACGCTCGGCGATGCGCGAATCGCGGCCGGCGAACAGCCATCCCTGATGGTCATCGGCGGGGCGGAAATCTATCGCGAATGCTTGCCGTTTGCGACCCGCATCCACCTTACCTTGGTGCATACCGAAATCGAGGATGGAGACACGTCTTTCGCGGGCTGGCGGGGCGCGGAGTGGAGAGCATCGACGTGCGACCGTCACGAGGCGGACGACATGCACGCGTACGCCTATAGCTTCATTACACTCGAGCGCAAGGGAGCCGGGGTCAACTGAGAGGCGGAAGCCGTTCACGAATCTCCCGCTCCGCGAGTTCGAAGTTCACGTCCGCGAGGTTCGAGACCGTGCCCGCCGTCAATTCAGCCAGGATCTCTTCCTGTACGGCGCCTCGCTGAAGCGCGGTTTGGTACGGAATCTCGTGGTGGAACATCACCATCGAGTAGCGGGGAATAAAGCGTTGCGGGAAGCGCCTTTCGAGTTCCAGCGACAGTGCCTGCTGCAGCTGAAACTTGGGATGGGCGACGCGCTCGCGCATTTCCAGGTAGTTGTCGAGCGCCATCGCGGCGATCGCGTCCGTATTAGGTCTGCGCAGCGCGCCGAATTCCGCGAATACGTCCTTCCATGAGCCGTTGCGGCTCATGCAGGCATCGAATTCAACGCAATCTTCAAAACAGCAATTCATGCCCTGGCCGTGAAACGGCACCATGGCGTGGGCCGAGTCCCCGATCAGCGCCGTCATGCCTTCAAACTGCCAAGGGCAGGCCGACACGGTTCCGAGAAATCCTACCGGATGAGCTTGGAATTCCGCAATGCAATTGGGCATCATTTCGAGTGCGTCCGGAAAACTGCGCGCAAGGAATTTCTCGATGGCCGCCGCGCGGGTCAAGCTCGCGAAGCTGATGTCGCCGTGCTTGGCCAGGAATAGGGTGGCGGTGAAGCTGCCGTCCCGGTTCGGCAACGCGATCAACATGTAATTGCCGCGCGGCCAAATGTGCAACGCATCGGGAGCCATTGTATGGTTCCCTTGCGGATCGGCCGGAATCGATAACTCCTTGTAGCCATGCTCGAGATCGGCCTCATGCGCGTCGATCAAATGCAGCGCACTCATGCTCCGACGCATCCCTGAGCCCGCGCCATCCGTTGCCAACAGCGGCTGCATGGGCACGCTGATCAGGCGGCCATGACGCAGGTCGCGTATCAGCGCCGTTCCTTCGTCGAATTCGGCAGCTTCGAATCGGTGTTCGAAATGAACGGTTACACCGGGCTGCCGGGCGGCCACATCTAGCAGGGATTGGTTAAGCCGATGGCGCGAAACCGAGTAAATCAACTCGTTCGGCCGCTGTCCGTAGGGCTGCAGCGAAGTGCCGCCCTCGGCTAGATGAATAAGCCTCCCGCGCATCGGCAGCAGCTCTTCCTCGAGGTCCGGGAACACCCCTGCCATTTGCAGCGCATGAATGCCCCGATCGGCCAATGCCAAATTGATGGACCGGCCCGTTTGCGCGGCAGCGCCCCTCGGATCGGAGCGGCTTTCGTAGAGTTCGACGGCGTGGCCGCGGCGCTGAATCAGGATTGCCAGCAGCGCGCCCGTGGGGCCCGCGCCTACGATACGGACGCGGGTCCCATCGATACTCACGGGCGCACGGCTTGCGACAAAGCTTCGACCGCCGCGGCTACATCAGCATACGAATTGTAGAGCGGGACCGGCGCCAGCCGCAGTACGTCGGGTTCCCGCCAATCAGCAACGACTCCCGCTGCCGTCAAGAGTTCATGGCAGCGCTTGGCCTGCGCCGGCGATCGGACTATCCGAAGGCTCAATTGACTGCCGCGCGCGGATGGATCGCTTGGCGAGATGATGTCCACTAGACCGCCCAAGCGAGTTTCGATGAGGCGCTGCAGGAAACCTGTCAATGCAATTGATTTCTCGCGCAGCCGCTCGATGCCCGCGCGCTTAAAGATATCCAATGATGCCAATAGCGGCGCCGCTGAAAGCACCGGCGGGTTGCTGATTTGCCAGCCCTGGGCGCCGGGGATCGGGCTGAAGTCGGGGGGCATCCGAAACCGATTCGCCGGGTCTTGCCCCCACCAGCCGGCAAACCGCGGCAACGCGGTGCTGCGTGCATGGCGCTCGTGCACGAAGCACCCGCCGATGGCGCCGGGCCCGGCATTGAGATATTTGTAACTGCACCACACGGCAAAGTCGACATTCCACTCATGCAAGTACGCGAGCGTATTTCCGATGCCGTGTGCGAGGTCCAGGCCGACGGCGGCGCCGGCGCGCCGCGCCGCGCCGATCACGGGACCCAACTCCAAGGTTTGTCCGGTGAGGTATTGAACATTCGGCAGCAGCACCAAGGCCAGCGATGTCCCTTCCTGCTCGATGAGGCGGACCATGTCCTCCGTTCGCAATAGGCGCTCGCCGGGCCGCGGCTCGATCTCGATCAGATGCTGCGCCGAATTCAGCCCGTGGAATGCCAGCTGAGAGACGATCGCGTAGCGATCCGAAGGGAATGCCGATTTCTCGATCAAGACGCGGTTGCGGGACGTTCCAGGCCGAAAGAAGCCGACCAGCATCAAATGGAGATTCACCGTCAAAGAATTCATGGCGACTACTTCGCTTTCATGAGCACCGACGAGGGCGGCGAGCGGCGCCGCTGCTTGCTCGTGGTAGTGGATCCACGGACGTACGGCGAGGTCATGCCCGAGCACGCCCAGCCGCTGCCAGTCCTTGAGTTCCTGCTCAACATATTGCGCCGCAGATTTAGGCTGCAGCCCCAATGAATGGCCGCACAGATACACCAATCTATGCCCTGCGCCGTCGCACGGATGATGGAATTGCTCCGCGAAGCACGCCAAGGGATCGTTCGCATCGAGTGCGCGGGCGTCTGCCGAGTCGGGCGTCACTTGCCGGGAGCCTGCATGACGGTGCCGCAGGCCCGGCAGGTGCGATGCGACATCTCGGAGTAAAATCGCGAAAAAATCTCCGGCAGCTGAGTCTCGATATTGCGCACGGCAACCCGTTCCAGATATAGCGGCTCGCCGCAGTGCTCGCAATACCACGAGAAGCCATCCAGTTCGTCCGGATTGCGGCGCCTTTCGACGACGATGCCGACGCTGCCCGCCGGACGCTGCGGCGAATGGGGCACTTGCGCCGGCAATAAGAATATCTCGCCCTGGCGGATTGGTATGTCGGTCAAGCGGCCGTTCTGCACCGTCTTGAGGAGCATGTCCCCTTCAACTTGGAAGAAAAGCTCTTCGCTTGGGTCGTGGTGAAAGTCTTTGCGCGAATTCGGCCCGCCGACAGCCATGACTATGAATGCGCTGTCCTGAAACAGCACTTTGTTGCCCACGGGCGGCACGAGCTGCGCGCGATTCTGTTCAATCCAGTGTTGCAGATTGAAGGGCTGGGTGAGTCGCATCAGTGCATTATAGCCGCGGCTTTCGCGCCGCGCAGGGCACCTGAACCGGCTTCGCCGAAGGGTCATCCAATCGCAAGGCCGTGAGGGTACCGCCCCAAACGCACCCCGTATCGAGCCCGATGACCTCGGCATTGGAAAAAAAGCCCAACGTAGACCAATGGCCGAAGACGATGCGAGGTCCGCGCCAACGCGCGCCGGGCGCCTCGAACCAGGGAATCAGCGACCGGGTCTGGGACTTCTTGGGCGATCCTTTAGCCCGCAGCGCCAAACGACCGTCCGCGTCGACGTAGCGCAATCGTGTGAAGCAGTTAGCGATGAATCGCAGGCGCTGCTCTGGTTCGCGGACGTCTTCCCAGAGATCGGGCAAGTCGCCGTAGAGCCGTTCGAACAATTTTTTGGGGTTACGCCGCAGTGCCGCTTCGAATTCGCGGGCGCATTGCCGCGCCGTCTTCAAATCCCATTGCGGTGCCAAACCCGCATGCAACAAGCACAGCTTCAGATCATGATCTTCGTGGAAGAGCGGCCGGCCCGCGAGCCATTCGAGCAGTCCATCGCGATCCGTGGCAGCCAGTGTTTCGGCCAGTGTATCGCCGCTGCGGGCCTGCGCGGATCCGAAGGCCACCGCCAATAAGTGCAGATCATGATTTCCGAGGGTGACCGTCGCCGCATCGCCCAATGAGCGAATTCTGCGCAGCACCCCCAGCGATTCAGGGCCGCGATTGACCAGATCGCCGACGAACCAAAGCCGATCGCGATCCGCCGAGAATCGTATGGCGCTGAGCAGCGCGCCGAGTTCGGCATCGCAGCCTTGCACGTCGCCGACTGCGTACAGCGCCATCACCCACCCAAGCTAGTTCAATACCCCGGGCATCGCGAGCCTGAACGGTGCGATCTGCGCATCGAATTGCCGCCCGTCATCGGCCACCATTTGATAGCTGCCCTGCATGGTGCCGACCGGAGTTTCGATCACGGCGCCGCTCGAATAACGAAAGCCCTGGCCAGGCTTCAGGTAAGGCTGTTCACCGACCACGCCATCGCCCCGCGTCTCCTTCACATTGCCGTTCGCATCCGTAATGATCCAATGACGGGTGAGCAGACGGGCGGGAACCTGACCTTCGTTGCGTATGGTAATGGTGTAGGAGAATACGAAGCGCTTGTCGCGCGGATCGGACTGTTCTTCGATGTACGAAGTCTCAACCTCAACGCGAATTTTTGTGGTTGCCGGCTCGGACGTCATGGCCTGCATCGCATCACTTCAAGCGGACCGCCAACACGTCGCAGTGCGCGCCATGCAGGACCGTATCTTCCGTGAAATTCACCAAAATGGCGAGACCATGACGCTCGCGACTGCCGAGAACGATCAGATCCGCCCCTTCTTCCGCGGCCACCCGCAGTATCTCCGACTTGGTGCTGCCGGCTTCCACCCGTCCCGTGGCACGCGGAAGCGCCAAACGCGTGATGAGGGTATGGAGATTCTCGCGCGATCGTTCGATCAACTCGTCCTCTATATGCGCGGTCGGCATCAACGACTCGCCCAGGGGTTCCACAGGCACGAATTCCACGATATGCAGCACCAGCATTGAAGCGTTCGAGCACGCCGCCAGATCCCGTGCGGCAATCGCAACCTGGTCGCTCCCTTCCAAGAGGTCCAACAGTACCAGGAGCTTCTTGTATGCGGCCATGCGGGTTCAAGTATAGCCGACCAAACGCGAGTATTGGGCTGCGAGCAGACCGAATTGCGCAGGCGCGAGCGTTTCCGGCCGCAATTGCGGGTCAATACCGCAGGATTCGATGTCCTGCGAAGTGAGCAGCCCCATCAGGGAGTTTCGCAGGGTCTTGCGGCGATGGGAGAAAGCGGTGGTCACGAGAGTCCGCAGCACTCCGTCAGAACCGATGTCGAAGCGCGGGATCTCCGTGGGCCGCAGGTGCACGATCGCAGACCACACCTTCGGGCGCGGCTGAAAGGCGCCTGGACCGACATCGAACAGTGCTTCGACCTCGGCGACGGCTGCGAGCATGACGGTCAAGCGCCCATACGCCTTGGTTCCCGGCTGCGCGGCCATTCGATCCACGACCTCCTTTTGCAGCATGAAATACATGTCCGATATCGCCGCGCGCTGAGTCAGAAGGCGAAACAGGAGGGGAGTCGAAATGTTGTAGGGAAGATTTCCGACAACGCGCAAGGGAGGGCCTGTCCCTCGAAGGCGGATGAAGTCCGTATCGAGCACATTCTCGGCATGCACGCACAGGCCTGACTTGGCCCGAGGATCGGTCTTGAGCCGCTGGGCCAGGTCGCGGTCGATCTCGATCACGTCCAATTTCCCGGCACGTTCGAGCAGCCCCCAGGTCAGCGCGCCACGACCCGGGCCGACTTCGACGATGCGCTCCCCCGCGATGGGCGCCACCGCGTCGATGATCCGGCGGATTACCCCGGGATCATGCAAAAAATGCTGACCGAATCGTTTACGAACCGGCACGGACGGAACTTGTATCGGCCAAATCGATGGCGAGCGCCAGCGCCGCGCGCAAGCTGCCGGCATCTGCCTGGCCGGTGCGCGCCAAGCTCAACGCAGTGCCGTGGTCGACGCTGGTGCGCAGTATCGGCAGCCCTAAGGTCACGTTCACGGCATTGCCGAATCCGACGTGCTTGATCACGGGCAGGCCTTGATCGTGATACATGGCGACGATGACATCGGCCGATTGCAGGAATCGGGGAGTAAATGCGGTATCCGCGGGCACCGGTCCTTGAATGTCCAGGCCTTCTTCGCGCAACTCTCGAATCACGGGCTCGAGCACGTCGAGTTCTTCTCGGCCCAGGTGCCCAGCCTCTCCTGCGTGAGGATTGAGCCCGAGCACGGCGATTCTCGGCGCGGCTAACGAGAAATGCTGCTCCAATCCCAAGTTGACGATGCGAATGGTGCTGCGCACCCGATCGCGGGTGATCGCATGCGGCACCTCCGCCAGCGCCAAATGTGTCGTGACCAGGGCCACGCGCAATCGGTCGCAGACCAGCAACATGACCGGAAGCGCCGCCCTCGTGCGTGCAGCAAGGTATTCGGTGTGGCCGGTGAACGCATAGCCGGCATCCATCAAGGTGCTCTTTTGCACCGGTGCGGTCACCATTGCCGCAAATTCTCCGTTCATGCAGCCGTCACAGGCGCGATCCAGCATTTCCATGACGTATGCGGCATTGCGCACATCCGGGCGGCCTCCGATCACCGCGCGAGAGGTCGCAATGTGCATGACTTTGAGGATGCCCGGACGGTGCGGGGCCGATCGACGGGAGGAATCGTAGCGCTCGATCGACACCGGTATGTTCAAGGCGCGAGCAGTGGCCGCGAGCAACTCGGCGTCGGCGGCCACCACGATATCGGCATCCCATTTATCTTGCGCCAACGCGACGCAGGTATCCGGCCCAATCCCTGCGGGTTCACCCGACGTGATGATGATCCGCGGCGTGTACACCGCTGCGCGCGCCTACATCTTGATTTCGACGAAGGCCTCGTCGCGTAATCGGCGAAGCCATAATTCTGTTTCTTCATCCGCTTTGCTCTCGCGAATGGAGGCAAACGCACGCTGGCGGCGCACATCGTCGGTGCTGTCGTAGGTGCGCGTGCCCAGCATCTGCACGATATGCCAGCCGTATCGCGTCTTGAAGGGTTCGCTGATCTCTTTGTCCTTGAGATCAGCGATCGCCTTGTCGAACTCCGGAACGAAAGTGCCGGGCCCGCTCCAACCCAAATCGCCGCCGTCCGGTGCAGAGCCCGGATCTGCCGAATTGGTCGACGCGAGGCCGGCAAAGTCCTCGCCCTTCACGATGCGGTCACGCAGTTTGCTCAATTTCTGGCGTACTGTTTCGTCGTCATCCAGCTCGTTGGTCTTCATCAGAATGTGCCGCACGTGGACTTGATTGATGATGGCGGGCGCTTCGCCGCTGCGCCGTTCGTTCAGCTTCACGATATGATATCCGCTCGGGGTGCGCACCGGTTCGCTCACTTCGCCGGGCTTCATTCTAGTGACCAAGTCCAAAATGAACTGCGGGAGCTGGGTGCCTTTGCGCCAGCCTAGTTGGCCGCCGTCCAAAGCGGTCTGACTATTGGAATTTGCGATCGCAAGCTGACCGAAATCCTCGCCCTTGGAGGCGCGTGCGGCCAAATCTTGGGCCTTGTGCGTAATCTCCTCCAATTGCTGCGGAGTCGCGGCTTCCGGCAACGACAGCAGAATGTGCGAGACGTTGAATTCATCGTTCGCTGCCGAGGTTTGTTGGCGCGTGAGAAAATGGTCGAGCTCATGCGGACTGACATTGATGTGAGCTATCACGTCGCGCTGCCGCAAAGTGCTCAACGTCAATTCCTTGCGCATGCCTTCGCGGTATTGCTTGTAATCGACTCCCTGGGCCGCGAGCGCCGTGGGCAGTTGGTCGAAGGGAATCTTGTTGCGGCTTGCGATCTCCTGCAGCGCGCTGTTCAATTGCTCGTCTGACACTGTCAAACCGACCCGCTTTGCGTGCTGCGCCTGGATTTCCTGCAGTATCAAGCGATCGAGAACTTGTTGTTTAAGCACGCTCGGCGAGGGGAGTTCGACCTTCTGCTCCTGCAGCCGTTTAGTGACGGCGTCCATCTGCGCGTCGAGCTCGCTTTTGAGCACCAGGCCTTCGTTGACGATGGCCGCAATGCGGTCGAGCATTTCGCCGTGTACGCCGATATCCCGGGTCTGCGCATGAGACAACAGGGGCGACAGGGTTTGCGCCATCAAAATCAAGCAAACAACGGCAAGTTTACGCATGAGTCGAAGTCGTCCTCTCAGGGGGCCTGATACTGGGCATTCGGGTCCCTGGTTGAGTACCCGCGAATCGATTGTTCCAAGAAGGAATCCGCACGTTTTCCGACCGAACTTAGGCCCGTCAGTTCCAATTGTAATGCAAACGAGGTGTCCAGTCCTCCGTTGCGGTTGCTGATATAGCGACGCTGAACCATTTGAATCCGGTAACAGCAGCTTTTGTATTCAAAACCGGCCACTTGTTCGATGGTTTTCCTGTCCTGAACGGAATACACCCAGCGCCCTACGGTGTTCCAATGCGCGGCGATCGGCCAGGCAAACGAGCCGTCCCACTGTTTCAGAATGACTCCCTGAGTCAGGACGTTTTGCTGAAAGCGGTAGCCGATGTTCACGACCCGGGCCGGATCCGGGCGGTATTGGAGCGACACCTCGGACTTATCGATTTGCGAGGTATACGGATTCCACAAATAGTCGAATTCGAAACTAAAATGCTTATACGCCGTCACCGACACGTCGGCGACGAGATCCGAGGCGCGGAAGAGTTCCGGGGGCTGCAGCGGACCGTTGGTTCCCAAGGTCTGCAACGGCAGGCCCGCGACGTATTGCCCGGGGATGGACATGAGCGTCTGACCGCGCGAGTTCACCAACGCTTGTCCCGGCAAAGCGAGGGGATTGACTCCGGGTATGGTCACCAGAGTTTGCCCCGACGACTGCAAGGCGGCCACTTCGGGCAGGCCGACCCGCGGAATCGAAAAATAGCGAATCTGGCCGATGGTCGCCGATAAATACTGGGTTCCTGAGGTCGTGTCGAAGAGCCGGGTGGTCAGGGCGAGCGCCACTTGATTCGCATCGCCGATGCGGTCCTCGCCCACGTAGCGATTGGTGCGAAACAACTCGGTCAGGTTCAGGTCGGGCAGCCCAGTGTCGAATAGCGGCAATTCGTCCTGGTTGCGGTAAGGAACGTAGCTGTATACAACGCGAGGTTCCAATGTTTGCGTACGTTGGCCCCGCGAACCCGCGTCGCGCGCGAACACCAGGCCGGCATCGACCCGGGCATAGGGTAGGGTCCGGGTGGGTGTGCTCGAAGCGCCGACGCCGATGGCGGCGGCATTCTTCAGATCGTACTGCGTGAAGTCATAACCCACGGCGGGCTCGAAGAAATAGCCCGGTCCGCGGCTCGACCAATGAAGCTCCGGCGCCACGTTCAAGCGCACGCCCGTCGGACCGACTTCACGCAGAAAATTGACGGCCTCGCTGTCCAACACCAATTCGAAGTCGCTGCCCGCAATCGGCCACAGTGCGTTCGCTTGAATGCGCGGAACTCGCGAGTAGGGCCGCTGATCGCATAACCCCGGCGGCAACGCTGCACCGTTGGCACAGGTCGTCGGGAGTGTGGTATCGATGGTTTGAAAGTTCTGCAACTCTCCGCGAACGCGCCACGTATCATCGTAATAGAGCACATCCGCCCGGCGTTCCAGGAAGGTCACGCTGGTCTGGTCGGAGCCTACGGCGAAGTCCTCGAAATACCTACTGTCGCTGACGCTCGCGATGTCGGTATCGAAACGCATCCCGGTCTTGAAGTCCGTAATGTCCGTGAACCGGAAGTAGCTGCGGTCGCTGTGAACCTGCGAGTCGTTCGGGAGGAATGTGGCGTCGATGTGGCCGTGGGAACCGGCGGTGAGGTAGCGAAACTGCTCGGCGATCTGCAGGCCGCGAGCCGACAGCATTCCCGGCGTGAGCGTCAGGTCGTAGTTCGGCGCCAGATTGAAATAGTACGGAACTTCCAGCTCGAAACCGTTGCTGCCCGAATGACCGAAACTCGGGAACAACAGACCGCTCTTGCGTTCGTCGCCCAGCGGGAACGAGATATAGGGCGTGTAAAAAATCGGCACGTCCTTGAACCGCATGGTCACATGCCTGGCGACCCCCTCCTGCACCTTGGTGTCGAGACTGATCGAGGAGGCTTGCAGCAGCCAATCCTCATTGCCCATGGGGCAGCTGGTATAGCGGACCTGGGCAAAATTTACCTTGCCGTCCGGCAGCACATCGATGTCCTTCGCGAAGCCATGGCCATTGCGGTCCATGAGCTGAAAGTTCGCCCGGTCGAAATTCGCGGCGCCGTCTATGTCGTAGCTGCCGGTGACGCTGTGTACGCGCAATTTCGGATCCGAGAAATCCACGCCCCCTTTGACCGTGACCCGGCCGGTCTTATCGTCATAGGTGACCGAATCCGAGGTCACGCTGCGCGCGTCTTGCCTGACGCGGACGCGCCCGTTCAGAACGGCATTGCCGGCGGCGTCGAGCACCGCGTCATCGCTGTCGATATGAATCCGATGATCGTCGTCGGCGATATCGGAATCGACCGAGGGCTGGTATTTCGGCGGAGCCGGACACAAGTCTGCCGCGCGAACGATGCAACTCAGCGCGAGGCAGAAGACAATGAATGCGGCTCGAACATGAGAAGCCTGGAACAAAATGCATCGCCTTAGTCGGTATACTGACGCCGCCGCATTTGCGGTTAGTGAATGGTCAAGCATGGTTCCATCGGATGCAAGCGATTCCCGCCTGGCGGATTTAACGCAGTGGGTGTTCGGCGATTTGGGATTTGCGGGCGGCCGCATCGCGCCCGCCTCCGTCGACGCAAGTTTTCGCCGCTATTTTCGAGTTACCCGCGGCGAGGATACCTACATCGTGATGGACGCGCCGCCCGAGAAGGAAGATCTCGAGCCCTTTTTGGGGGTGGCGAGGCTACTGCTTGGGATCGGGCTGAACGTGCCGGTGATATTGGCAAAAGATGCGAAGCGGGGGTTTCTTCTGCTGTCGGACTTGGGAAGTCGGCAATACCTAGACGCGCTCAAGGTTGACGGAGCGGCGGACCGGCTCTACGCGGATGCCCTCGAAGCCTTGAGCACCATGCAATCGGCCGACAAACGGATGGCGCGCGATTTGCCCTCCTATAGCCGCGTTTTGCTCATGCGTGAAATGGAACTAATGCCGCAGTGGTTCCTGCGTGATCATTTGGGGTTGCAGATCTCGGCCGCCGAACGCGGCATGCTGGACCGGGTTTTCGAGGCCCTGACGCAAAGTGCTCTGGCGCAGCCCGCGGCTTTCGTGCATCGGGACTATCATTCCAGAAATCTGTTGGTAACCGCGGCCGAGAATCCCGGCATCTTGGATTTCCAAGATGCGGTGTGGGGTCCCGCGACTTACGATTTGGTGTCCCTGCTGAAGGACTGCTATATCGCGTGGCCAGCGCAGCGGGTGCGCGCGTGGGCCTTGGGATACCGAGAAAAGATGTCGGCTAAAGGCTTCCCGCTCGGCGCAAGCGACGCCGAGTTCATCCGTTGGTTCGATCTTGTCGGATTGCAGCGGCACATCAAGGTCCTCGGTATCTTCGCGCGCCTGTACTACCGTGACGGCAAGCCCCAGTACCTCAACGATTTGCCCCGCGTGCTGGACTACACGCGCGACGCCGCGGCCGATCATGCGGAAACAGCGGAGTTCGCCGACTTCATCGCCAAGCGCGTCGAGCCGGAATTTGGCGCCGCCCAGGAGCGGGCGCTCGCGTGAGCGCAAGCCTTAAATGCCCCAGCGTCGCCATGATCCTTGCGGCGGGGCGCGGCGAGCGATTGCGGCCGCTCACCGACACCACGCCCAAGCCTCTGCTGCGGGTGCGCGGTCAGCCGCTCATCGAGCGTCATGTCATTGCATTGGCGCGCGCAGGAATCGACCGGATCGTGATCAATCTCGCCTGGCTGGGTTCGCAGATCAGCGAGTATCTGGGGGACGGCGCACGCTTCGGCGTGAACATCATCTACAGCGAAGAGCAGCCGCTCGCGCTCGAAACGGCGGGAGGCATATTCCGCGCTTTGCCACACCTGGCTCCGGGACCCTTTCTGGTGGTCAATGCCGATATCTATACGGATTTTCCGTTCGAGACCCTGACGGTCGGCAACGATCAGGACGCGCACCTGGTGCTGGTGCCCAACCCGCCCCAGCATCCTCGGGGAGACTTCGGTATGGAGCGGGGAATCGCCCTGGCCGCAGCAGCGACCCAGTACACTTTTTCCGGCATTGCCGTGTATCGAGCCGGGTTTTTTGCAGGCTGTTCCGATGGCATGTTCCCCTTGAAGCCGCTGTTGGTTCGTGCCATGGCCGCGAATCGTTGTTCCGCTGAGCTTTTTACGGGGCTGTGGGAGGACGTCGGCACTCTGGAGCGGCTGCGGGTTTTGAATTCTTAGCTGGAGTACAATTTGCGTATGTCGGAATTCAAAGGCATACCCATACATAAAGAGCCGCATCCGGCCCGAAGCGGCGACAAATACACCACCGCACAGGGTTTTACGGCGATCAAAGACGGCGTCAGGCCCAAGCATGCGACGCACGACGCATCGGCTGCGACCGCCGCGCCGGCGATGCGCAAGCCCGCTTGGCTGCGCGCGCCCATGGCCTCGGGATCAGAGTTCATGGCGGTGAAACAGATCGTCCGCGAGCACCGCTTGAGCACGGTGTGCGAGGAGGCGAAATGCCCGAACATCGGCGAGTGCTGGAACGCCGGGACTGCAACAATCATGCTGATGGGCGCCGTCTGCACGCGGGCGTGTCGTTTTTGCGCCGTGGACACCGGCAATCCCCGCGGCTGGCTGGATGAGGAGGAACCGGATAACGTCGCGCGGTCGGTCGAGTTGATGGGGCTCAAGTATGTGGTGCTCACGTCGGTCAACCGCGATGACTTGGCGGACGGCGGATCCGCTCACTACGCCGCGGCGATTCGCGCGATCAAACGGCGCAACCCCGGCACCGCCGTCGAGGCGCTGACGCCGGATTTCCAGGGTGTCATACGCGACGTGCAAACCGTTCTCGATTCGGGACCGGAAGTGTTCGCGCAAAACGTCGAGACGGTCAGTCGCCTGACTCATCCGGTGCGCGATCCGCGCGCCGGCTACGAGCAGACCATCGGCGTTCTGCGCGCGGCGAAGAATTATCGACCGTCGGTGCTGACCAAGACGAGTTTGATGCTCGGCTTGGGCGAGACCGATGCGGAAATACACGCGACCATGAAGGACTTGCGGGCTGCTGCGGTCGACATCCTGACGTTGGGGCAGTATTTGCGGCCCACCCCAAACCACTTGAATGTCGAGAGATTCGTGACTCCGGCGGAATTCGATCAGTACCGCAATCGAGCATTGACATTGGGGTTTGTGGAGTGCGTGTCAGGCCCGTTGGTGCGCTCGAGCTATCGCGCGGAGCGGGCGCTGGCGCGAAACAATGCGGGACTCCACAACGGAGTCCGCGACCGATGATCGTCGGCCCGGTGATTCGGCATCTCGGGCTGGCGCCATACGAGCCCACCTGGCGGGCGATGCAGGAGTTCACCGGCGTCCGAGAGAGTTCCACCCCCGATGAAATCTGGTTCGTCGAACATCCTGCGATATTCACCTTGGGATTGAATGCGAGCCGCGAACATCTATTGTCGCCCGGCGACATTCCGGTGGTGCAAATCGACCGCGGCGGTCAGGTGACCTATCACGGTCCCGGGCAGCTGGTCGTTTATCCGCTGATTGATTTGCGGCGGCGGCGCCTAAACGTGCGCGAACTGGTCGTGGCGCTCGAGAATGCCGTCATTGCCTACGCGGCCGAGCTTGGGCTTACGGCTCAGGGTTCACGCGACGCACCGGGGGTCTATCTCGACGGCGCCAAACTTGCCAGCGTCGGCTTGAGGATTCGCCGCGGCGCGAGCTATCACGGATTGGCGCTCAACGTGTCGCTCGATCTGAGGCCGTTCGAACGCATCAATGTATGCGGACACCGCGGGCTTGCGGTCACGCAGCTTGCGGATCATGTCGGCCGCTTTGCCGGCATCGCACCCACTGCCGCAGTGGACGCGGCGGCGAACGGATTGACGCCGCATCTATTGCATCAGCTCAAATTCGAAGCCGATTACAGCGCCATCAATACCGCCGGGCAGGCGGTCAATTCGCGATAAATCGAATCGAGCTGCTCGCGGCTGGTCGCGTGCACGAGATAAGTCAATGCGAGGAAATTGCCGTCTGCGCTGGTGCGCGTCCGCACCTCAGACTCGGCGATCGGTCCGGCATGGCGCTCGACAATTACTTGCGTGAGCGCACGCAGGTTGCCGTCATGCCGGCCCATCACCTTGATCGGGAATTCACTCGGAAATTCCAGACCGGGTCCGCCGCTCATAGCGCGGGCGTTCCGGCGAGTTCGCGCATGTATCCGGCAAAGGCCGTGCTGACTCGCTTGAACAATGGGCCGGGCTTGCCGTCGCCGACTGCCGCGCCGTCTAGGCTCGTGACCGGCAATACTCCGCGCGTCGCAAATGCCAACCAAATCTCGTCCGCCGCACGCAGATGGGCTTCCGTCACGGGATCGCTCTCACAGCGCAGGTTCAAGCGAACTGCAAGCTCGGTGACGACGTCGCGGGTGGTGCCCGGGAGGATGTGATGCCCGTTCGGCGGCGTATGGATGATACCGCTCTTGACGACATGAACGGTGGTCGAGGAGCCTTCGGTGAGTTCGCCGTTCTCGAGCAGAATGGTCTCAAATGCGCCGGCATCGGCCGCCAGTTTCTTGAGAAGCACATTGGCAAGCAGAGCGGTGGATTTAATGTCGCGTCGCGCCCAGCGCGTGTCGGCCGCCGTCACGGCTGATACACCCTCTTCAAGGAAGGCGGGCGGAACCGGTTCCAGGGCCGTGATATAGGCAAATAACGTGGGCTTCAGCTCGTCCGACCAAGCGTGATTGCGGCCGAGTTCGGCGCCGCGGGTGACCTGCAGATACAAATACGCATCGCCGGCCGAATTTCGGGAAATCAGCTCCTCGCACAGCGCCGCCCAATCGGGGTGCGATAGCGGTGCCGGCATGCGGATACCCCTCAGGCTGCGATCGAGCCGCTCCAAATGCTCGCGCAAGCGAAATGGGCGCGACGCATAAACCGGCAGAACTTCGTAGACCGCATCGCCGAACAAGAACGCGCGGTCGAGAGGCGAAACCCTGGCCTCCGCCAAGGGGAGGTAGCTGCCATTCAAATAGCAAATTGGCAGCGGCCCGGCCACTTCAAGCAAACCACAGTCGAATGGTGTCGATCAAGCGTCGCCACCAGCCTCCCGCCGCCACGCCCTGCAACGGATGCAAGGGCACCGTGGCGAGGGTTTGGCCGCGGGCGGACACCCGCAAGCTGCCGGCATCGGTGTCCGGGGCGAGCGGCGCGATCAAGCGCGGCTGGACATCGGCGGCGGTCGTGATGCCCTCGGCGTCCCCGCGAGGCAAGGTGATGTAAAGATCATCCTTGATGCCGAGATCGACGGACGGCTTCTCCGCCTTCCAAACCCGCGCGGTCGCCAGAGCCGTGCCGCCCTTGACCGCCAATTTGGTATCGTAAAACGTGAATCCATAGTTAAGAAGCGCAGTGCTCGCATTTTCGCGCGCCTTCATGCTCGTCGATCCCATGACCACCGACACCAACCGCATGCCGTCGCGCAGCGAGGATGTCACGAGGCAAAAACCCGCGGACTCGGTGTGGCCGGTCTTCAAGCCGTCGACCGTTGGGTCTTTTTCAAGCAGCCCGTTGCGATTCTGCTGCTTGATGCCGTTGTGCTCGTACTCGCGCACCGAAAACCATTTGTAGTATTGCGGATACTCGCGAATCATGGCGTTCGCCAGCAGCGACAGATCGCGCGCGGTTGAGTAGTGTTGCGGCGACGGCAGGCCCGAACTGTTTTCGAAATGACTTCCCGCCATCCCCAGGCGCTTCGCATCGGCGTTCATCATCTGCGCAAACGTTTCTTCGGTTCCGGCAATGCGTTCGGCCAGCGCAATGGTCGCGTCGTTGCCGGACTGCACGATCATGCCCAGGATCAGATCCTGAATCGAAACCGGTTTGCCCAATTCGATGAAGGTGCGCGAGCCTTCCGAGCGCCAGGCGTGCTCGCTCACCATGACCTGTTCGTCCAGCTTGAGTTTCCCGGCCGCCAACTCTTGGAACACGATATACGCCGTCATGAGCTTGGTGAGGCTCGCCGGCTCGACGCGGGCCGCGGCATCCTTCGCGGCTAGAATTTTGTCGGTGCGATAGTCGACCAGAATGTACGACCGCGCATCGACCTGCGGGGCGGTGGGTATGATTCTGGACGGCGCGGCCGGCGCAGGCGCGGCCGGCCCAGGCGCCGCGGCAAAGCATTGAACGGCGAACATCAGCGAGACGCACGTCAGAAGGGAACGGAGCATAGTGGATGAATACCTTGGTAAAAGTTAAATCGATGGGATTATCGCACGGCAGTTGTCGTGGGATGCTAATCGAACGCCAGATGCGCATCGGAGATGCCGGCCCGCTCCAGCGCGGCGACGACGCGGTCGAACTCCGCGACGTCCCGCACCGGTCCGATGCGGACTCGATACATTCTGCGGCCCGCTATCTGATCGTCTCGCACGAAGACTTTTCCATAGCTGCCGCCGCGCAATTTTTGAGCCATGCGCTCTGCGTTGAGCGGATCGGAAAACGCGCCGGCTTGCACGAACAAGGCGGAAACGGCGGACGTTGTGCCGGGCGCGCCGGAGCCGGCGGGGGTGCCGGCGCCCGGCGGCGCGGAGGGATCGACGGTGCGAACTTCGACCATCGCCGTGCCGTTGCGCAGCATGTCGAGCTTGGCTGCGGCCGTGTAGGAGAGATCGATGATTCGATTGCCGACGAAAGGACCACGATCGTTGACCCTGACTACAATGCTGCGGCCATTCTGCAAATTTGTGACGCGCACGTAGGCGGGCAAGGGGAGCGTCCTGTGGGCAGCCGTCATGCCATACATATCGTAGAGCTCGCCGGTCGAGGTTTGCACCTTGTGAAAGCCTGGCCCGTACCAGGACGCGACGCCGCGCTCCCAGTAGCCGACGCTCGACGACAAGACGTAGTAGCGTTTGCCCAATACATCGTAAAAGGGCGGATTGCCCTTGCGCGATCGGGGTTCGGTACGCGGCAGGAGTTCCGTCGCGGCGTCGGGGGTCGACGGCGGCGGCGCCGAAACCGGGGCCGAAGATAGATCCGGCGGACTCGGTTGCGGCGGCGTGCTCGAGCACGCGGCGAGGCCGACCGCCGCCGCGAGCCCGAGCGGCGCGACAAGTGCGCGGCCGATATTCACCGCTGCAAGACCGATTGCACAGCGGCGGCGCCCGGCGTGGCGATCGCCGGCGTGGCGGCGCCCGGCGTGGCCGGTGGAACGACGTTCAGCGCATCATTCAATAGGATGCGCTCTTTGACTGCTGCCGCCAACTCAAAGACGGCCATCGCGTACAGAGCGCTGTGATTGTAGCGGGTGATCACGTAGAAATTGTTGTAGCCGACTCGCCAGTGCACCCCATCGGCGTCGTCGGCGGCAATCAGGATGGCGGGCGCGTCCTCCGCCATGGAGCTCTCGAAGCTGACTCCTTTGTCATGCAGCGATCCCACGGTCTCCGACAGGACAAGCTGGCGGCCATCCAAGTCCGGCGCCTTGTAAGGCGCCACGCTCGCCTCGCTCAGCACGGGCTCGCCGGCGCTCCAGCCATGCTCCTTGAGATAGTTGCCGACGCTCGCGCATACATCCGACCAGCTGTTCCACAAGTCGACGCGGCCGTTCGCATCCGCGTCGACGGCGTAGCGCCGGTAGTTCGACGGCATGAACTGCGGAGCACCCATCGCGCCGGCATACGACCCCTTCACGCTCAAGGGGTTGAGACCCGCATCGCGAGTCAACAAGAGAAACTGTTCGAGTTCGTCGCGGAAAAACTTCGCCCGAGCCGGGTAATCGAAGGCCAGCGTGGCGAGCGCGTCGAGCACCCGGTATGAGCCGGTCAGGCGCCCGTAGTAGGTTTCGACGCCGAGGATGGCCGCCAGGTATTCGGGCGCTACTCCGCTGCGAACGCTCGCCTGATCGAGTTCGTGGCGATGCGCGATCCAGAAATCCGTGCCCTCGCGGATGCGCCTTTCGGTGACGAAGATCGGGCGGTATTCGAACCACGGCTTGGCCTTTTCGGCCGGCCGGTCCATTGCTTCGATAATGGCGGGTTGACTCTGGGCAGCCTTCAGCAGCTTGCGCAATTGCCGTTTCTTGAAAGACGACGTCTCGGCCATGTGCGCGATGAATGCCTTGACGTCGGCACGCCTGACGTCGAGCGCCGAGGCGGGTTCCCAGCTCGCGCAAAGAACGAGCGCCGCGAGGAACAAAATCTTCGAGCAGGATCGGGTGCGCATGCCTCTATGATCCAATGAGCTTGCGATGCGAATGCAGCGACATCAATATCCCGAAACCGGCCAACAGCGTCACCATCGAAGTGCCTCCATAGCTGATCAGCGGCAGCGGCACGCCTACCACGGGCAATATGCCGCTCACCATGCCGGAATTGACGAATACATAGACAAAAAAACTGAGCGCAATCGCGCCGCCGGTCAAACGTGCGAACGTGTCCTGACCCTGCATTGCCAGATACAGGGCGCGCCCGATTACGATGCCATAGAGGGATAGGATCAGCAGCTGTCCGAGCAAGCCGAATTCCTCGCCGATGACGGCGAATATGAAGTCCGTGGATCGCTCCGGCAGGAACTCGAGCTGCGCCTGGCTGCCGTTCATATAGCCTTTGCCGAAGACGCCGCCCGAGCCTATCGCAATCTGGGATTGGATGATGTGGTAGCCGGCGCCGAGCCGATCGGTCTCGGGGTTCAAGAAGGTCAATATTCTCTGCCGCTGATAATCGTGGATGAAGTGCCATCCTGCCCAAGCGGCCCCGCCCAGCAAGGGTATCGAAATGAATATGAGTTGAATCCGCAGTCCGGCAAGGAGCATGACGATGAGCCCCGAGGCGGCGATCAATAGCGCGGTGCCGAGATCCGGTTGAGTGACGATCATCGCGGTTGGAATGGCAATCATGATTCCCATCACCACCAGATCCTTGAACGTCGGCGGCAAGGGGCGCTCGTGCATGTACCAGGCGCACATCATCGGCACGGCAAGTTTCATGATCTCCGACGGTTGGAAGCGCATGAAGCCGACATCGAGCCAGCGCTGCGCACCTTTGCCGATATGACCCGTTACGTCGACCACGATCAGGAGCACCACGCCTACAATGTAGGCACCGGGTGCAAACAATCGCAGATATTGAGGCGTCGCCAGCTTGGCGAGTGCAAGCATTGCGGTGACCGCTATGCCGATATTCACCAAATGATGCTCGACCATTCTCCAGTTTTGCCCGGAGGCGCTGTACACCACCAGAATACCGATGCACACGATGATGGCGAGTACCCCGGTCAGCGGGCCGTCCAATCCCAACGCACGCAGCGTGCGACCGCCGGCGGTGAGCGTGCGGCGGGTTCGGGACGGCGAAAATTCATCGAAAATCATAGTGGCTTTCCGAGCACTCGCATATCAACGATGCCGGTTTGGGATTATCGGCGGTGGCGGAGGAATTAAAGAGTGCATGATCGAACATTCGTTCATCCACGATCTCAGCGCTCGTGCATTCGACTGAGGATTCCTATCAACAGCGGCCACAGCAAGGCGCCAATGACGGGCGCGAGCCAGCGGCCAAAGGCCGTCACGGGGTTGCCGGTGGCGCCATCGATCCAGAACAAAATGAACTGATAGCCGGTCAACAGCGCGAATATGGTCAGGCACTGCGAAAGAATCGAAAATACCCGCAAGCGCAGCCGCAAATGCGTTGCCCACGCAGCCATTAGCGTAAGCGCGAGAGCGTGCTGTCCGAGCACCACCCCTTGGATCACATCGAGAGCCAGGCCTGCCATGAAAGCGAGAGTGAGCCCTCCGGCGAGGGGTGCCTCGATCGACCAGTAAAAGACCACCAATACCAAAAAGTCGGGACGAAATGCTTCCAGAACCGTGGGCAGCGGCAATACCGCCAGTGCCAGTGCAACGAGCGCGGAAAGAGCCATCGGCATTCGACGGATACGGTTGTCGCGCATCATTGTGCGTTCGCTCCGGCACGCGGCGGAGTCTTCGCGGGCTTTGCGGCCTCGCCGGGCGGCTGCAGCGGCGCTTGCAGCGGCGCTTGCATCGGCGCTTGCATCGGAATGAGCGTTGCGGCCGGCGGGGATGCCGCCGGCGCTGAGATCTTGGTCGGGGCGGCGCCCGCGGCAGGTTGCGGCTTTAACCAAACGAACATGAGTTCGCGGGAGCGATCGAGCGCGGCGGCCGGCTTCACATCAACGTCGGCCAGAGACTGCGCTGGATCGCGCTTGACCTCCGCCACCGTGCCGACGGGATAGCCGGGCGGAAAACCACCGCCGAGCCCGGAGGTCACCAGTAAGTCTCCGGCAATCACATCGGCGCTGGTCGGAAGATACGGCAGCTTGAGTCGGGCCATATCGCCCGTGCCGACGGCAATGGTCCGCAATCCATTGCGATTGATCTGTACCGGTATCGCATGGGTCGCATCGCTTACCAGGATGACCTCGGCGGTCAGCTGACCGACGCGCGCGACCTGCCCAAACACACCGCCGGCGTCCAATACCGCTTGCCCGACGAAGACGCCATCCTGCGCTCCTTTATCGGCCAGTACGCGTTCGCGAAAGGCGTCCAAGTCCACATCCATGACATTGCCGATGACGAAGCGATCCGCGACTCCGGCGGTGCTGTCCCGCAACGCACGCAGCCGCTGGCTCTCGGCTTCCAGCGCCTCGTAACGCTGCAGGCGGAATTGCGCGAGGCGCAACTGCGCCTCGAGCTTGGTTTTGTCGGCGCGGAGGGCGGCGCGGGACGACACACTTTCGCGAAACCAGTCCCACCCTTCGAAGGGACTGGCGACGGCGACTTGCACCGGGTAGGCGACGACCGAGAGCACTCGGCGAATCTTGCCGAGATGATCGTAGCGCTTGTCGACGATGATGAGCGCCAGCGCCACCAGGGAATACAGCACGCAGCGGAGCAGGAGTCCCGTCGTGCGCCCGGATGTGTCGGAGTTACGAAAGGCGACCACGGGCTTTAGACTTCCCTAGTCGCGTGCATTACTCCAGTCCGAATATGCCTGGCCCATGTTCCTCGGTAAGTTCGAGGATCCGGCCGCCGCCGCGTGCAACGCAGGTCAGCGGGTCATCCGCAATCACCACCGGCAGGCCGGTTTCTTCCATGAGCAACTTATCGACGTCGCGCAACAAGGCGCCACCGCCGGTCAGTACAATGCCGCGCTCCGCGACGTCGGCGCCGAGTTCGGGAGGGGTTTGTTCGAGCGCCTGTTTCACGGCGCCCACGATGCCTTGCAGCGGTTCCTGGAGCGCCTCCAATATCTCATTGGAGTTCAGGGTGAAGCTGCGGGGCACGCCTTCCGACAAATTGCGGCCCTTGACCGAAATTTCCCGCACCGTTTGGCCCGGATAGGCCGAGCCGATTTCCAACTTGATGCGTTCCGCAGTCGCCTCGCCGATCAAGATGCCGTAGTTGCGCCGCACGTAGTTGGTGATCGCTTCGTCGAATTTATCGCCGCCAATGCGTACGCTCGCCGCGTAGACGATGCCATTCAGCGAGATGACGGCCACCTCGGAGGTGCCGCCGCCGATATCGAGCACCATCGAGCCGCGCGCCTCTTGAACCGGCAGTCCGGCCCCGACGGCCGCGGCCATGGGCTCGGGGACAATATCGACGCTGCGCGCTCCGGCGCCTTCGGCCGATTCCTTGATGGCGCGACGTTCCACTTGGGTGGATCCGAAGGGCACGCACACCAGAACCCGCGGGCTGGGGCTCAAGAACCGGTTTCCGTGCACCTTTTTGATGAAATATTGGAGCATCTTCTCCGTGTAGGTGAAATCTGCAATAACCCCGTCCTTCATCGGCCTGACGGCCGTGATATGGCCCGGAGTCCGCCCCAGCATGTTCTTGGCCTCGACCCCGACGGCGACGATGATCTTGCCGCCTCGGGTCGGCTCGTCCTGCACTGCGACGACCGAAGGCTCGTTGAGAACGATGCCGCGCTCGCGAACGTAAATCAGGGTGTTGGCGGTTCCAAGATCGATTGAGAGGTCATTGGAGAAATAACCTCTAAGGCGTTTGAACATGGGATATTTTTACTTGAAAAAGGGGGTGAAAAAAGTTGCGCTAATGTAACAACCGACACGACATTCAGCAAGGCAACGTGTATCATTCGTGGGGCTTATTTTGCGTGAGATGGCACGCACTTTTGGCCAATTCTATGAGCCTAACCCGTCAAGACGTCGAAAAGATCGCGCAACTCGCACGGCTGTCGATCACCGAACAAGAGATGCCGGTCTACGTGACCAGCTTGTCAAGCATCGTCGATTTCGTCGACGAATTGTCGCGAGCGCAAACCGACAACGTCGAGCCCATGGCGCATCCTCTCGATGGCCAGCATCAGCGGCTGCGGCCCGATGCGGTGGCGGAAAGCGACAACCATGAGAAATACCAGGCAAACGCGCCTGCCGTGCAAGCCGGCTTGTACGTGGTGCCTCGGGTCATCGACTAAGCCCTTAGGTTGCGGTAAGGCCTGCTATTCTTAAGCGACGATGTTGCACACCCTTTCCATCGGCGAGTTGGGCCGAAAACTAGATTCGCGGCAAATTTCGAGCGTTGAGCTCACTCGGCATTTCTTGGCGCGCATCGAACGCTTAAACCCCGCCTTGAACGCGGTGATTACCCTCACGGCCGAAGAAGGGCTGGCGGCGGCGGCGGCGGCCGATCGCCGGCGGGCTGCCGGCGAGCGGGGCGCGCTGCTCGGCATCCCCCTCATTCATAAAGATATTTTCTGCACGGATGGGGTGCGCACCAGTTGCGGGTCGCGCATGTTGGATAATTTCGTCGCACCCTATGACGCGACGATTGTGACGCGGCTCAAGGACGCCGGTGCGGTCATGTTGGGCAAGGCCAATATGGATGAGTTCGCGATGGGCTCCTCCAACGAGACAAGCTATTACGGTCCCGTCAAAAATCCCTGGGATGTGACGAAGGTCCCGGGCGGATCGTCCGGCGGGTCTGCGGCCGCGACTGCGGCAGGGCTGGCGCCGTTCACTACCGGCACGGATACCGGCGGATCCATCCGTCAGCCCGCCGCGTTGACGGGTGTGACCGGCGTCAAACCGACCTATGGACGGGTGTCGCGCTACGGCATGATCGCATTTGCGTCGAGCCTCGATCAGGCGGGCGTCCTTGCACGCAGCGCTGCGGATGCGGCGATAGTCTTACAAGCCATGGCCGGATTCGATCCCCGCGACTCGACCAGTGTCGATGCTCCCGTGCCGGATTATTCCGCAGCCTTGAACGCGCCGCTTGCGGGTCTGAAGATCGGGCTGCTGCGAGAATTTTTTGACGGCTTGGAGGCCCGCAATTCAGCCTTGATTCATGACGCCTTGAAGGTCTTTACGAGCCTCGGGGCCGAGGCGGTGGAGGTCAGCCTGCCCCACCTGCCGTTGTCGGTGCCCACTTATTACGTGGTCGCGCCGGCAGAGTGCTCCTCCAATCTCTCGCGCTTCGACGGCGTGCGTTTCGGCTATCGTTGCGAGAACCCGAAGGATCTGCTCGATCTCTATACGCGATCGCGGGGCGAGGGATTTGGCGCGGAAGTGAAGCGGCGCATCATGACGGGCACGTATGTGTTGTCGGCCGGCTATTTCGATGCCTACTACCTGAAGGCTCAGAAAGTACGCCGTTTGATCACCGACGATTTTCGCGCCGCGTTTGCGCAGATCGATCTGTTGATCGGCCCCACCACGCCGACTCCCGCCTTCGCCATCGGCGCGAAAATCAACGATCCGGTCACCATGTATCTGAACGATATCTATACCATCGGCGCGAATCTGGCGGGACTGCCCGGATTATCGTTGCCGTGCGGGTTCGTCGACGGGCTGCCGATGGGCCTTCAGCTGATCGGTCCGCATTTTTCTGAGGCAAAACTTCTGAACGCGGCGTATCAGTTCCAACAGGTAACCGATTGGCACCGACAATCGCCGCGCGGGTACGACTAATGACAGACTGGGAAGTTGTCATCGGGCTCGAGATACACGCACAGCTCGCCACCAAGTCAAAGATTTTCTCGGGAAGTGCAACGGCCTATGGCGCGCCGCCGAACACCCAGGCCAGCCTGGTTGACTTGGCGTATCCCGGCGTGCTGCCGGTGCTGAACGCGGAAGCCGTGCGCATGGCGGTCAAGTTCGGGCTCGGCATCGGCGCCGCGGTAGCGCGCCGGTCGGTGTTCGCGCGCAAGAATTATTTCTATCCCGATTTGCCGAAGGGCTACCAGATCAGCCAGTACGAGCTGCCGGTGGTCAAGCAAGGGAAGCTTGCGGTCATGCTCGAGGACGGCACGGTGAAGATCATCGGCGTCACCCGCGCCCATCTGGAGGAGGATGCCGGCAAGTCGTTGCACGAGGGCCTAGCCAACTCCACCGGCATCGATTTGAATCGCGCGGGCACGCCGCTCCTGGAAATTGTTTCGGAGCCCGACATGCGCTCAGCCAAGGAGGCGGTGGCGTACATGAAGAAGATCCACACCCTGGTGCGCTACCTGGAGATCTGCGACGGCAACATGCAAGAGGGCTCATTTCGCTGCGACGCCAATGTCTCGGTGCGGCCGCGCGGCCGGGAGAAGTTCGGCACCCGCGCCGAAATCAAGAATTTGAACTCGTTTCGATTCGTCGAGAAGGCGATCAATTATGAGGTCGCGCGGCAGATCGATTTGCTCGAGAGCGGCGGCACGGTGGTGCAGGAGACGCGCCTGTACGATTCGGACCGGGACGAGACCCGGTCGATGCGCTCCAAGGAAGAGGCCAACGACTATCGGTATTTCCCGGATCCCGACCTTTTACCGGTGCAGATCGACGAGGCGTTCATTGATGCCGTGCGAGCAACGCTGCCGGAGTTGCCGGATGACAAGGCGGCGCGCTTCGCGCGAGATTTCGGCCTCTCGGCGTACGATGCCGGCGTCCTGAGCGCGAGCCGCGAACTCGGCGCATATTTCGAGGCGGTGACGGCTCGGCTGGGTGCGACCCATGCGGCGCACGCGAAGCTTGCGGCGAATTGGGTCATGGGTGAACTATCAAGCGCACTGAACCGCGACAATCTGGATCTTGAGGACTCCCGGGTTCTGCCTGCGCAACTGAGCGGCCTGCTGGAGCGGATCGTCGATCAGACGATCTCCGGGAAAATTGCCAAGGATGTGTTCGAGGCGATGTGGGCCGAAGGCAAATCCGCCGACGCAATCATCGAATCGCGGGGTCTCAAACAGATTACCGATTCGCACGCCATTGAAAGGGTGATCGACGCGGTAATCGCCGCCAATCCCAAACAACTCGCCGATTACCGTTCAGGCAAGGACAAATTATTCGGCTTCTTCGTCGGGCAGGTAATGAAGGCCACCGAAGGCAAGGCGAACCCAGCGCAGCTCAATGAATTGCTCAAGCGCAAACTGGGGGGCGGCGCGTAGATGCACGATCGCGACTGCCTGCATCGGTTCATGTTCGATAAATATCCGATTCGTGGACACCTGGTGCACCTGGATGCGGCCTGGCGCGCCTTGATCGAGCATCGTGACTATCCCGCGGCAATCCGCGACGCATTGGGTGAGACCGTGGCAGCATCGTTGTTGTTGGCCGCAACCATCAAGTTCGAAGGTGTTCTGTCCCTGCAATTGCAGGGCGACGGTCCAGTGCAGCTCTTGCTAGCGCAATGTACGAACGGTCTCGCCGTCCGAGGGCTGGCGCGATACCGGCAGAGCGGTCCTGAACACGCCGGCACCGGCACCGGCGCCGGCATCGGCACCGGCGCGGGCGCGGACCCTGCCCGGGCCGGCGATTTGATCGGTACCGGCAATCTCACCGTGACCTTGGAAACCGACGACGGCGCGCAGCGCTACCAAGGCATCGTTCCCATGTCGAGTCAACGCGTGGGTGAATCGCTGCAGGTATACTTCGAGAATTCCGAGCAATTGCCGACGCGGCTGTGGCTCTACGCCGACGCATCCAGTGCGTCGGGAATGCTCTTGCAAAAACTCCCGACTCCGGACGATTCATCGGTTGAACCGGAGGCTGCCGCGTCCATCGACGACGCGTGGCGCCGAGTGCAATTGCTCGGGGAGACGCTGACCTCCGAAGAGTTGCGCACGCTCACCGACGCGCAAATTCTGCATCGACTCTTCAATGAAGATGACGTACGCCTGTTCGAACCGGCGCCGGTTTATTTTCGCTGCCGATGTTCGCGCGAGCGCGTCGCCGGCATGCTGCAGGGTTTGGGGGAAGCGGAAACTCGTTCGGTTTTGGCCGAACGGGGGGAAGTCGAGGTGCGTTGCGACTTCTGCAATCGCGCCCATGTATTCGATGCGGTGGATGTCGCGCAGTTGTTCAATGCGGGAGTCGCGATCGACAGCGTCCGCTCGGTGCACTAAAGAATGGGATTGGGAACACCAATCCATGGCTTGGCGGCGGTATTGACAGCAGGCGCTTTGAGTTGCAGTCCGGCAATCCTTTGCGGCGCCGCGCTCCCAGACGTCACGCCTTTCTATGCGAACACCTTCGCGAAAACCCCCACTGTGGCGGCGATGACGGATATCGGTCGTGCGCTGTTCTTCGACCGATCTTTATCGTCTTCCGGAAAAGTGGCGTGCGCCACGTGCCATGACCCCAGAAGCGCGTTCGGGCCGCGGAACAACCGGCCTGTGCAACGAGGCGGCGGCGACGGGCGGCAGTTTGGCGTGCGCGCGGCGCCGTCGCTGACGTACGGCCAAAACATACCGGCGTTCACCGAGCATTATTTCGACGATGACGGGGACGACAGCGCCGACCAAGGTCCCGCGGGAGGCCGAAGTTGGGACGGGCGGTCTCAATCGGCACACGATCAGGCGCGCATGCCGTTGTTCTCGCCGTTCGAAATGGCGAATCGGAGCGTCGATGCCGTAATTACGAAGGTGCAGAGCGCCGGCTACGCGGCGCAGTTTCGCGATGCGTTCGGAGAGAAAGTATTCGACGACACGGCATCGGCGTTCAAAGGCGTGCTCATGGCCTTGGAGACTTTTCAGCAAAGTCCCGCGGAATTCTATCCATACAGCAGCAAGTACGACGCCTGGCTGCGGCATGAGACCTCCTTGAGCGGCGCAGAATTGCGCGGCCTCGCGGCGTTCAATGATCCCGCGAGAGGCAATTGCGCGCGCTGTCATCCGAGCGGCATGAGGAAGGGCGCATTTCCGCAGTTCACCGACTTCGGCTATTCCGCGATCGGCGCGCCCCGAAATGCGGCCATTCCCGCGAACGCAGACGGACATTATTACGATCTTGGATTGTGCGGTCCGCTGCGGTCCGACTTGAAGGATCAGAAGCGATATTGCGGCTTATTCCGCACCCCGACACTGCGCAACGTGGCCGCTCGCCGGTCCTTCTTCCATAACGGCGTGCTCCATCGGCTGGAAGATGTGATCCGCTTCTACGCCGAGCGCGACACCCAGCCGCAGAAATGGTACCCGCACGAAGCGAACGGCGCCGCGCGTAAATTCGACGATTTGCCGCTTCAGTATCAGGAGAATGTTGACACACGGCCTCCCTTTGATCGGCATGCCGGCGAAGCGCCGGCCCTGAGCGAAGCCGATATCAGGGACATCGCCGCATTTTTGAATGCGCTGACAGACGGCTATGACCTAGGGCGCGGCGCCGCCGGGTCCGCTGCCAGCGCAAGCGTCTTGATGTCGTTGAACATCACCTGCGGCTGCAAGAAGGCGAGCGAATAGATCTCGCGGACTTCGCCGTGCGGGTCGATGAGAAACATCTTCAGCATGTGATGCAAGGTGCGGGTGGCGCGGCCGTTCTCGTCGACGTCCACGCTGACATCCTGCCCGAAATCATCGAGTACGGGCAGCAGCTGCGGCACGCGGCCCGCTGTCAGAAAGCGCCATTCGAATTTCGGATCGATCGTGAATTCTTCGGCGTAGCGGGCAACGATTGCAGGCGTGTCGTGAGTCGGGTCCAAGCTCACGCTCACGAAGCGCACGCGCCCCGAGAGCGAGCGGTCCGCTCTCACGCGGTCGCGCAAATCGGCGAGCGTGGTGTGCGCAAAAGGGCAACCCAACGGGTCGACGCAGTACGTGTAGAAGAACGTGAGCAGCGTGATCTTGCCTCGGGTCAGCGCCGAGAGCCTGACGGTGCGGCCGGTGCTGTCGAGCAGGACCGCGTCCGATACCCGCTGGATCATTTGCAGCGTATAGCTGCCGGGCGGAGGCGCGGCGAACTCCATGCGCGGCGCGGTCGCCTTGCCGGGATCCACCGCGGCGCCTGCCGCAGCCGGGATGCCGACGAGCGATAGCAGGGACAGGGCCACCGCCCGACAACCGCGCATCAGCGGCCGGACGCGTCCTCGAGGGACGCCACGCGCTGTGGAGAGTTCGCGGTGAATTTCATGTGATGCGGACGGCCGAGCTGCTCCTTGGCGAAGTCCACCTCGAACGCGGGAGTCAGCTCATGTCCGTCCCAATGGAACGCGCGCAGAAACTGTTCGTTATCCTTGCCTTGCTTATCCCATTTCGACAGCAGGCTCGAGGTGATGTAAACACGCCGGCCGTCCCAGCTCTGCGACACCATGTTCACTTGGCTGCCCGTGTGCTTGCTGTAGGTCTGCTGGGGATGCTCGGGATCGGTGAGATCGAAGTAATGAGTGGTGCCGTCCATGAAGGTGTTCACCCACAGGCCCTTTGCATCGGCCGTGATGGAAATATCCACCGGCAAGGGAATCTTGGCCGGATCGCCGATGGTGGCGACGTCCTTCGCCTGCCATCGGCCTTGCGCGTCGCGCTTGACCAGCCATAATTTAGAGGTCAGCGCCGTAGCCGTGATCGCCCAGTCATTCCCCTCCGGGAGAGCCCAGCGAATCTCCAAAGGTGCCCCCGGTACGGCGAAAATTTGCTCCGGTTGCATGGTCTTTAAGTTCCACAGCACCATGGTATTGCCGAAATGCTTCATCGCCTCAGGATCCTTGACCACTTCGCCGAGATCGCGCATGTAGTTGTTCCAGCCGGCAAAGCTCGTCGTCAATAGCGCGTTCTTCGCAGGATTCACCGCGACGTCGTAGCCATAACCGTCGCCCTTGACCTGCTTGATCGTGGCCGTCGGCATGTCGTACTTGGCGATGAACCCGCCCTTGTTGTTGTAGGACGACAGGCCGGTCACGCCGCCTTTGTCCGCGGTATTCGACAAACTCCCGATGAGCATGCGGCCGGGCAGCGCGTAAAACGTGTGGGGTCCCGCGTAGCCGGTCTTCGCCGGGAGGTCATCGATCGTCTTGACGAGCTTCGGATGAGCCGGATTTGTGCCTACGTCGAAAACATAGATCTTGCTGTCGTCGAGGCCTCCGGCCCAGAGATACTTGCGATCGTCCGTGAAGCCCATGTGGTGCGCCTCGCCGCGGCCGCCGACGGAAAGCTTGTGAATCACTTTGCCGTAGGTCTTGGACGCGGGATTCGCATCGATAGTGACGAGCTTGTCCGATCCATCCCCCATGCCCGGGACACCCAGCGTCCATACATGCACGAAATCTTCCTGCCCTTTGATCAGCCCCGACATGTAGGGGGAATTACATGTCTCGTCGGCATACGACGCGATCGCGGCGATGCTCATGATGGCGGCGACGCCACAGCTCAAAATCAGTCTGCGTTTGATTTGCATTGTGATCCTCCGCTTATCTTTTGATGCCTTTCCGTCGGGTCTTAGGATGCGGCAGAGCGGGTTCCGGCGCAATGTTCGCCTGTAATCGGCGACGCGCGCGTCCGGCCGCGCACGCATTGCGCATCGATAAATCATAGTGGCATGATGGGCGTCCCATGACCTCACGTGTTCGCGAACGAGTCGGCCACCGAGATTCCGTTGCGCGCCCCCGCGCCCTTCGCGCCGTGAGCGTGGGCGGCCTGGCATTGGGTGCGGTCGCGCTTGGCGCCTTCGCCGTCGGTGCGGTGGCTATCGGCCGGTTGGCAATCGGCCGCGCCCGAATCAAACGATTGGAAATCGACGAGCTGATCGTGCGGCGGCTGCGAGTGATCGAAGAAGTCGAGGTGCCGGAAAAGCCCGATCACTCGGACATTCAATACTGGGAATGACGCGCGCCGGTTATTTCTGATCCGCGTAAACCTTTATCAGGCGGTAAAGGAAATCTCGGCAGTCGAGCAGAGACTTCACGCTGATGTATTCATTCAGACCGTGAATGTGACCAAGATCGGGACCGGCGAACAACGGTTCAATGCCGTAGGTGGGAATACCCGCCGCGTTCAGGAACTCGCCGTCCGTTGCGCCGGGCTGCAGGATCGGCAATACCGGTACCCCGGGGAAGTATTCCGCCGCTAATTTTTCAAACGGGGCCATAACTTGCGGTGTCAACGGCGGCGGCGGGGAACTCGGTCCGCGCGTCTCCAATGTGGAGACCGCAACCTTGGGATCGGCCACCAATTCCTGCAGTTTGAGCCGAACGTCCTCTTGGGTGACGCCGGGGAATATGCGGCAATTGATATTGGCCCTGGCACGCTGCGGCAGCGCATTGGTGGCGTGTCCGGCGTCGAGCATCGTGGCGACGCAGGTGGTGCGCAGTGTCGCATTCCAGCTCGGATCCTTGGCGGAGACGAGAGCAATGGCCGCGGCGTCGTCCGGGCTCTTGACGAGCGAGCGCATGGCCTCAGCCACTTCCGTATTGCCCTTGGCTGCTTGGATCTTTGCCATGCCCGTAAAATATGCCCGGTTGCCGTCCGTGAACTGAGCAGGGAAATCGTAACTCTCGATGCGCGTCAGCGCCGCGGCAAGGCGGTAAATGGCATTGTCCTTGAGGGGCCGCGAACTATGCCCGCCAGGGTTCGTGACCTCCAGGCGAAAATTCTGCGCGGTCTTCTCGCCGGCCTGGATTTCCAAAGCCACTTTGTGCCCCTCGGCATCCAACTCGCCGAATGCGCCTTCGTTGACGGCAAAGGCGGCGTCGATGAGCTCGCGCTGATTCTCCACCAGCCATTGTGCGCCGTTGAAGGCACCGGCAGTTTCCTCGCCGCAGGTAAGCGCGAGCTTGATCGTACGTCTGGGGCGGAAATTCTCTTGCTTGTAACGGATCAGCGTATCCACCCAGATGGCCGCTTCGGCTTTGTCGTCAATCGCTCCGCGGGCGTAGAAATTGCCGTTTTCTTCGACCAACGTGAATGGATCACGCGTCCAGTCCTCGCGCTTCGCCTCGACCACATCGATGTGGGCGAGCAGCAATATGGCCTTCTGCTTTGGATCGCGGCCGGGATAGAAAGCCACCAGGCCGCCTTCATTCGGATGGCCGGGCGCCGCAAAAGGGTGCAGATCGGCATCCGGAAATCCGGCTGCTCTCAAGCGAGCAGCCATGCGCTCCGCTGCCAGAGTGCAGTTGCCGTTCGATAAGGCCGTATTGGTCTCTACGAGTTCCTTGTACAGCTCGCGGAATTTCATTTCGCCGGCGGCGTTCTGTGCGCCGGCGTTGGGGCCGGCGGCCAGCAGAACGAAAGCGAGCCAGGCGGTCAGGGCCTTGTGCATGAGAAAGTCCTTGTTATTTTTTGCGCGGCAACGGCATGGTAATTGAATCGCCTCGAGCCGGCGACTATAGAGCCGATACCCCGGCCAATTCGGTCAGGCTCTGAGCACGGGTCAATGCGATGAACTCTCTTATATAGGCCGCAGCGGCACCGGCACTGCTGGTTGCGGCGTAAAGTTCGCAGCGCAGGCCGCCTTGGCCGATAGGGCGGGATACCACGTAGCCGCGCTCGATATAGTTGCCGACGGTCCAAGACGGCAGCGCGGCGATGCCGCGCCCGCTCGCGACCAGCTGCAATATTGCCACCGTCAATTCGGCGGTGCGCCGCTTGGGATTGATCGCGGCCGGCGTCAAGCAGTGCTTCATGAGATCGAGCATCTCGTCCGGCACGGGATAGGTAATGAGCGTCTCCTGCGCGAAATCGGCGGCCTCGAGCCATGGCTTTGCCGCCAAGCGGTGTCTTGGGCTCATCAATGCGACGCTTTCATAGCGAAACAGGGGGCTGAAGACCACGTTCGCACGCTCTTCCTGGGCGTCGTGAATGATGGCAAGTTCTGCCTCACCCCGATCGAGGAGCGGGAGGGGATCGACCACGAAGCCGGAAATAATGTCGAGCTCGACTTCCGGCCACAGAGACCGATACGCATCCATGGCCGGCATCAGCCAATCGAAGCAGTTATGGCATTGCACCGCCACACGCAGAGGTCCGGCATGGCCTTGAGCCAACCGGGCCACGTCCCGTCCCGCCTCGGCCACCTGGGGCAGCACCATGCGCGCCAAGGCAAGCAAGCGCTGACCGATGGCCGTGAAGCGCAGGGGCCTGACGTTCTTTTCGACCAGAGCCGCTCCGTAGTGGCTCTCGAGCGCTTTGAGCTGATGCGACAGAGCGGATTGGGTCAGGAACAGGCGGGCAGCAGCCTTGGAGAGGCTGCCGCACTCGGCGAGTGCCAGCAGCGTTTCCAGGTGTCGAAGCTCCAACGCCGTCGATGACATGAGCCGATTTCATCCTTGGTATGAGAATAATGAGTTTGGATCATAGCCTAGGTTCTTGCATGCTGTCAGTCGAGAACATCCGGTCGGAGATTGCAATGGCTAATCCAGCGGCAGTGTCATTCGAATTTTTCCCACCCAGCGATGAGTCGATGGCCCAGCAGCTTTGGAATTGCATACTGCGGCTTGCACCCCTGGAACCGAACTTTGTGTCCGTGACTTATGGTGCAGACGGTTCGACGCGCACCCGAACCCATGAATGCGTGCTGCGAATCCTGCGGGAAACGGATCTCACGGTTGCGCCTCACCTGACATGCGTGCATGCATCCCGCGCCGACGTGCTGCAAATCGCACAGGACTATTGGCAGCAAGGGGTCCGGCACTTGGTCGCTTTGCGCGGCGACGCGCCTGCGGCCAATCTGTCGCCTGACGGGCACTATCATCCGCAGAGCGGGGGTTTTGCATATGCTTCCGACTTGGTTTCCGGACTTGCGGATGTCGGAAGATTCGAGGTGTCGGTTGCGGCCTATCCGGAAGGGCATCCGGAATCCGGCAGTGTCGATGCGGATCTGGAGAATTTGAAACGCAAGGTCGATGCCGGTGCGAGCCGCGCGATCACGCAGTTTTTCTTCGACACGGACGTGTTTTTGCGGTATCGCGACCGTTGCGCGGCGGCCGGTATCCGCGTGCGTCTGGTGCCGGGGATTTTGCCGATCACGCGTTTTCCGCAGCTGCTGCGTTTCGCGGAACGCTGCGGCGCATCCGTGCCGGACTGGTTGCGCCGGCTCTTCGAGGGGTTGGATGACGATCCGGAGACGCGGCGCATGATTGCAGCGAATGTGGCGATCGAACAAGTGCAGCGCTTGCGCGAGCACGGCGTCCAGGAGTTTCACTTCTATACCCTGAATCGGGCGGAACTCACCTACGCCATCTGCCATACCCTAGGCCTGCGGCCCCATGTGATCGAAGCGCGGGTGGCCTGAAGTGCAAACGCTGCCGCAAGACGCGCGCGCCAAAGCGTTCCTGGCGCTCCTGCAAGAGCGCCTGGTGATCCTCGACGGCGCCATGGGCACGATGATTCAGGGATATGCGTTGAGCGAACTTGACTTCCGCGGCGAGCGATTTGCGGCCTGGAGCCGCGATTTGCGCGGCAACAATGATTTGCTCTCGATCACGCAGCCCGATGTCGTCTCCGCCATTCATCGCGAATATCTGCTCGCGGGTGCGGACATGATTTCCACCAATACCTTCAATTCCAGCGCCATCTCGCAGGCGGATTACGGGATGCAGGAATTGGTGGGCGAGCTCAATCTCACGGCGGCGCGCCTCGCGCGCCGGATCGCAGATGAGGTCAGCGCCGAGACGGGCAAGCAGCGCTTTGTCGCCGGCGCGCTGGGACCGACGAGCCGCACCGCATCGTTGTCTCCCGATGTCAACGATCCCGGGTTTCGCAATATCCGTTTCGATGAGCTGGTTGCAGCTTATTCCGAAGCTGCGCGCGCCCTCATCGAAGGGGGCGTAGACGTCATCCTGATCGAGACGGTTTTCGATACGTTGAACGCCAAGGCGGCGCTGTTCGCCGTCCGAGGCGTGCTGGACGATTGCGGCACGGATTTGCCCATCATAGTTTCCGGTACGATCAGCGACGCGTCGGGGCGAACCTTGTCGGGTCAAACCACCGAGGCCTTCTGGAATTCGATACGGCACGCACGCCCCGCCGTTGTCGGGCTCAATTGCGCGCTTGGCGGAAAACAGTTGCGTCCCTATATCGAAGAGCTGGCGCGCATCGCCGACGCGTATGTGTGCGCATACCCGAATGCCGGCTTGCCGAATGCGTTCGGCGAATACGACGAGACACCGCAGCAAACAGCGGCGATTCTTGGTGAGTTCGCGGCCAGCGGATTCCTCAATATGGTGGGCGGCTGCTGCGGCACCACGCCGGATCATATTCGCGAAGTGGTGCGCGCGGTCGCCGGGGTGCCGCCGCGCGCGCTGCCCAGCATCGAGCGGGCCTGCCGATTGAGCGGCCTCGAACCGCTGCACATCGATGCGGCGAGCTTGTTCGTCAATGTCGGAGAGCGCACCAACGTAACCGGCTCGATCAAGTTCCGCAAGCTCATCGAAGCCGGCGACTATGCCGCCGCGGTCGATATCGCCCGCCAACAGGTGGCGAACGGCGCCCAGATCATCGATGTGAACATGGACGAGGGCATGCTCGATTCTCAGGCGGCAATGGTGAAGTTCTTGAGCCTCATCGCGGGCGAACCGGATATCGCGCGTGTACCGGTCATGATCGATTCGTCCAAATGGTCGGTGATCGAGGCGGGCCTCAAGTGCCTGCAGGGCAAGCCGATCGTCAATTCGATCAGCCTGAAGGAGGGCGAAGCCGCGTTCCTGATGCACGCACGGTTGGTCATGCGGTACGGCGCAGCGGTTGTGGTCATGGCCTTCGATGAGAAGGGCCAGGCGGACACGATCGAACGCAAGGTGGCGATTTGCGAACGTGCCTACAGTCTGCTCACCGGGCGCATCGGGTTCGCGCCCGAGGACATCATTTTCGATCCGAACATCTTCGCGGTGGCGACCGGAATCGAAGAACACAACCGCTACAGCCTCGATTTCATCGAAGCCACCGCCGCCATCAAGCAACGCATGCCCGACGTGCATGTCAGCGGCGGCGTCAGCAACGTGTCGTTTTCGTTTCGCGGCAACGATCCGGTGCGCGAGGCCATGCACTCCGTTTTTCTCTATCATGCGATTCGCGCCGGTTTGACCATGGGCATCGTCAACGCGGGCCAGCTCGCTATTTACGAGGACATACCCGCCGATCTTCGCGAGCGTTGCGAGGACGTCATTCTTGCGAGGCGCGCGGATGCCACGGAGCGGCTGCTGGAAATCGCACAATCGTTCAAGGGCGGCGGCGGCCCGAAGCGCGGCGATGATCTCGAGTGGCGCAAGCTGCCCGTGGACCAGCGCCTGCAACATGCGCTGGTGAAGGGGCTTGATGAGTTCGTTCTCGAAGATACCGAAGAAGCGCGGCTCCTGGCGAAGCGGCCTCTCGATGTGATCGAAGGACCGTTGATGGACGGCATGAACGTAGTCGGCGATCTTTTCGGGGCGGGAAAAATGTTCTTGCCGCAGGTCGTCAAATCGGCGCGGGTCATGAAAAAGGCCGTCTCCGTGCTGGTGCCCTACATCGAGCAGGAGAAGGATGGAACCAGCCGCTCGAACGGCAAGGTAGTCATCGCCACCGTCAAGGGCGACGTTCACGACATCGGCAAGAACATCGTCGGAGTCGTATTGCAATGTAATAATTTTGAGGTCGTGGACCTAGGGGTGATGGTCTCCTGTGAAAGGATCTTGGAAGCTGCCACCCGCGAAGGCGCCAATCTCATCGGGTTGTCCGGATTGATAACGCCCTCGCTCGATGAGATGGTCCACGTGGCCAAGGAAATGCAGCGTCTCGGGTACAAGCAGCCGCTGTTGATCGGCGGCGCCACGACCTCTCCGGCCCACACGGCGGTCAAGATTGATCCGCAATACCAGGGGGCCGTGATTTACGTGAAAGACGCATCGCGCTCGGTGGGCGTCTGCCAGCAACTCGTGACCAAGGGCACTCGCGACGCCTATATCGCGAACGTCAAGACGGAGCATGAGAGGCGCCGCGAGCAGCATCGCAACAAAGGCGTCAAAACGCCGCAGCTATCGCTGCCGCAGGCGCGGGCGAAGAGGCTCAAATTCGACTGGTCCGCCTATGTACCGCCCGTCCCCGGATTCTTGGGCGTACGCACGTTCGATGACTATCCGCTCGATGAGTTGCAACCCTATATCGACTGGATGCCGTTCTTCAACGCGTGGGAATTTACCGGGAAGTTTCCCGATATTTTGCAAGATCCGGTGGTCGGCGAGGCGGCGAGCAACTTATATGCGGATGCCACAGGGATGCTGAAGCAATTGATAGCGGAGAAGTGGCTCAGGGCCCGCGCCGTAGTGGGTTTTTTTCCGGCAAACAGCAGCGGCGATGATGACGTCACGGTGTTCGTCGACGACGCCCGCGATGCCTCCAAGGTTCGGTTCCACTATCTGCGGCAGCAAAAGTCCAAGCCGCAGAACCAGGCTCAGTCCTGCCTGGCGGATTTCATTGCGCCGCTGAACTCCGGACGTGCCGATTACCTAGGAGCTTTCGCGGTGACCGCGGGGATCGGGATCGATGAACACGTGGCGCGTTTCGAAGCGGCACACGATGACTACAGCAGCATCATGCTCAAAGCGCTCGCCGATCGATTGGCGGAGGCGTTGGCTGAACGCATGCATGAGCGGGTGCGGCGGGAGTTATGGGGTTATGCCCCGGACGAACGGCTCGACAGCGCCGGTTTGATTCGCGAACAGTACCAAGGCATTCGACCGGCTCCGGGATATCCGGCGTGCCCTGAGCACACCGAGAAGGCCATTCTCTGGCAATTGCTCGATGCAGAACACAATACGGGCATTCGATTGACCGAATCCTTTGCGATGTTTCCGACGGCGGCCGTCAGCGGGTTTTATTTTTCCCATCCTCAGGCCCACTACTTCGGAGTCGGCCAAATCGATCGTGATCAGGTGGCAAGCTACGCGCAGCGCAAGGGATGGACTCTGGCCGAGGCAGAACGCTGGCTCGCGCCGAATCTGGGCTATGACCCGGATGCAAGCAACACGGCGGACGCGGCTTGAGGTGACCGTTTCCGGTCTGCTCACGGCTTGGCGGCGGCAAGAATCTCCCGTGCGAGGTTGGCATAGTCGCCGTCGAAATGATGCCCGCCCTTGAGCTCCACAATGTGGAATCTTTTCGGAGCGAGCTTGGGGCACAAGGAGTCGTTCTCGTCCGCGCCGTAGATGCACAACACGGGGATGCCGGTTATCCGGTTGATCTCCGGCAACGTCGCCGGTCCCGAATTGGTGTCCGAGATCCAGCTGCTCAAGTGAAATTCAAACAGAGCGTGGTCCGACATTCCCATGACGGCGACCAATGCGACATAGGCCCGCGTCGCCTCCGGCAGTCGATTGACCGCGAACGGCAATACGTCCGCGCCTTGCGAATAGCCGATCAGCAGCACGCGCTGTTTGCCGAAATGCGCAAGGTAGTAGCGGATCAGGCGGTCGGTATCCGCCGCCAGGCCGTCCGGCGTTCGTGCGGTCCAGTAGTAACGCAACGAATCGAGGCCGACCACCGGGATACCTTGGGCGCTCAAGGCGGCCGCGACGTCTTGGTCCAGGCCAGCCCAGCCGCCGTCGCCGGACATGATGATGGCAAAGGTGTTGCTCGCCCCGGCTGCAGGCTGCGCAGGGATCTCGACGACCGGCAGATCACTCAAACTCGGGGGGGGCGGCGCCAAGCGCGACGGATTCCGCGCCGCAAGTTTTTCGTATGCGGCTGCGAAGGCGAAATCCTGACCCACCCTCGGCAGGGTCACGATGGCCGCCCCGCGAATCCGGGAAACAAAATTTCGCACGACGTCTGCCGGGCAGATCCGGTCGATGTCGCCGTGCAAGTCGACCCATGGATTGCCGAGAGACTTGATCGGCAGAAATTCGACGCCGCGGATGCGGCTCCCGCGCATGAATTCGACTCCGGATCCTTTGCACAGCGGCTTTTCCAAATCCAGAGTGGGACAAAAGCCCAGGGTCAACGCAGCTGCAAACGTGTTGCGCGGGGCCTGCGCGAGCACGGCGTATGCCATCGTAGCTCCGGAGTCGATCCCCACCAATAACGGCGACAAATACGTGGCTGCGCGAAAGTAGGCCTGCACGAAATGGCTCAAGTTCTCCAGATCTCCATCGGGAGATATGCATTGATCTGCGTCGGCTTCGAGATTGGCCTTGAACTTCCTCCAATCGATGGCAGAGACCATCGCGCCTTGCTGAACGAGTTGCCGCACGATCGTGTCGGTGGCGGAGGTCCGGCCTTCGCCGCCCGACAGGAGCACTACGAAGCTCGTGGGCGGCCCGGAGGGAGAGTAGACGAGGAAATCCTCGAAGCGCCCGTGGCTCATACGTTGCGGATTGCCGGCCGCCGGCGCCGACACGCCACCGTGCGGGGCGGTGCCCATGAGCACCGCCGCGACCAACACTGATTTCAAAACCAACTGTAACTCCTCCATCAGCGGTGGTCGCGGCGCGGTTGCGCGCGAGATCATTGTAGCTCTGCAGCGAGGTACCGTCTCTACCGGAACAATGTAAACGTTTGGTCATAGTGCGCAACTACACTGGTGCGCGTGAAGTTCATCGATCTCGTGTATTTCAACGCCGGCGGAGGCCATCGGTCGGCGGCCGTGGCGCTCGATACCGTGATCCGCGAGCTGGCACTGCCGTGGCAGGTGAGGCTCGTCAACCTCTTCGAAGTACTCGATCCGCGTGACGTGTTCGGAAAGACCACGGGAATGAAGCCCGAACAATACTACAACGCCCGCTTGGCCCGCGGCTGGACCCTGGGGTTGGGTCAAGAGCTCAAGGTTTTGCAGGCGCTCATTCGACTGAGCCACAAATCCTTGTGCAGCCAGCTGCAGCGGCATTGGGAGAAGACCGCGCCGGATATGGTCGTATCGCTGGTGCCTAATTTCAATCGCGCCATGTATCAGGCGCTCGCCGCAGCTCGTCCGAGCGCGGCCTATGTGACCATCCTCACGGATTTTGCCGATTCACCGCCGCACTTTTGGATCGAAGCTCACCAGCTACAGCACCTGATCTGCGGAACCGCCAAAGCGGTGATGCAGGCCAGAGCTCAAGGTTATGGCGGCGCCAGAATTCACACCACGTCCGGGATGATCATTCGACCGGATTTCTACCGAGCGCTGCACATCGATCGGCGCGCCGCGAGGCTCGAATTGGGCCTCGATCCCGAGCGGCCGACGGGAATCGTCATGTTCGGCGGCCACGGCTCGAAGGTGATGCGCCGTATCGCGAAGCGCCTCGACGAAACACAGCTCATCCTGATCTGCGGCCACAATTCGGCGCTGGCGGACGAATTGCGCGGGATGAGCGCGCCGGCGCCCCGTGCCGTGGTGGGGTTTTCCACTCAAATCCGCCATTTCATGCAGCTCAGCGATTTCTTCATCGGCAAACCCGGCCCCGGCAGCATCAGCGAAGCCATTCAACAGAGGCTGCCCGTCATTGTGGTGCGCAACGCGTGGACCATGCCGCAGGAACGCTACAACGCCGATTGGATCGAGGAGAACGGCGCGGGACTGGTCTTGGATTCATTCAGGGATGTGCATTCCGCAGTGTTGACGCTGACGGCCCGAATGGACGGCTACCGCAGCAGTGTGGCGCGCATACACAATCGCGCTATATTCGAGATACCGGCAATCCTTGAACGGATTTTGCGAGCCGAAAGGCCGCGGCACTGGAGCCGGCCCTCCTCGGCCTGTGTCTAGCGCTTCCGGTCGGGATACGCGTCGATTTCACCCAGCATTTCGGGTCCGCCGAGAGTTTGCATCTGGCCGAGAATCCACTCGCGGCGCTGCTGCACGTAGCGGGAGGGCGCCGACGCTGAAAAGCGCTCCGGGTTCGGCAATACGGCGGCCAGCACGGCGGCCTCGACGCGGGTGAGCTGGGACGCGGGCTTATGAAAGAATCGCTGAGCGGCGGCTTCGGCGCCGTACGTTCCGTAGCCAAACTCCGCGATATTCAAATACATCTCCAGTATCCGCCGCTTCGGCCAGAGGGCCTCGATCAACACCGTGAAGTAGGCCTCGAGCCCCTTGCGGAAATAGCTGCGCCCGGACCACAGGAATAGATTCTTGGCGAGCTGCTGGCTGATGGTGCTGGCGCCGCGCACCTTGTGACTGTGCTGATTGAGCGCATAGGCTTTCTCGATGGCGCCGACGTCGAAGCCCCAGTGTTCGGGAAACTTCTGATCTTCCGCGGCTACGACCGCGAGCGGCAGATTGGGGGAGATGCGGTCCAAATCGACCCAACTATGGCGGAACACATAGCCGGCGTCGCGGCTCAGCCACGCCGCAACTTCGGTCTCGGCCATGAACGCGGTGAAGGGCGGATTTATCCATCGCAGCGAGGCCACCGCGAGGGCACTGCCCAAAGTGCAAATCAGAATCAGCCACGCCATGGCCCGTAGCAGCCGGCTTAAGATGGATCTCTTGCGCGCCACGCAGGCGTTAAGAGGGCACTATCCGCACGCTCTTCATGGTAACCGCCTCGACCGGAACATCGTCGAAACCGCGCCGCCGGCCGGTTTCGACCGAGGCAATCTTGTCGACGACGTCCATTCCTGCGGCGACGCGGGCAAAAACCGCGTAGCCGAAGTTGCCGCGCGAGTGGTCGAGAAAGTCGTTGTCCTTCAAATTGACGAAGAACTGCGAAGTTGCGCTGTTGATATCGTTGGTGCGAGCCATGGAGAGTGTGCCCCGCGAGTTCTTCAGGCCGTTGTCCGCCTCGTTCTTGACGGGCGGCTGCGTGCTCTTCTGCGTCATGTCCTCGGTGAAACCGCCGCCTTGGATGACGAAGCCGGGAACGATCCGGTGAAAGATCGTGCCGTCGAAGAACTTGTCCTGCACGTAGCGCAGGAAATTGGCGGCCGACAATGGCGCCTCTTTTTCGAACAGCTCGACGGTAAAGTCGCCCAGAGTGGTTTCAAAGCGGATCATGGCGTTTCCTAATGTTTTGAATGAACGGTTCCCAGTGTAACGCGGGGCTTGCCCGAGAGATCGAGATGCGAGCAGATGCACGTGAAGCCGCGGCGCTCCAGGAGCCCTGCGACTTCAAGCGCTTGATCGCCGCCGTGCTCCAATATCAGCCAGCCGCCTGCATGCAGATACGTCGCCGCCTCGCCGGCAATTGCCGACAAGGCTTCCAGTCCCGTAGGACCGTCGCAGAGAGCGATGGCGGGTTCCGCCTTCAATTTCTCGAGCGCGGGATCGGCGGCGGCAACATAGGGCGGATTGGCAACGACCATGTCGAACCGCTCGCCGGGAACCGCGGAGAACCAGGATCCGCGGCGCCACTCGATGTTCGAAAGTCCGAGGTCGCGCGAATTCTGCAGCGCCACGTCGAGCGCCGGCGGCGAGACATCGACACCCATGATCCGAGATCGAGGTCTTTCGGAAGCGATGGCGAGAGCGATCGCACCGCTGCCGGTGCCGAGGTCGAGAACCGAACTTGGGCGCTCGCGAGGCAATCGCTGCAAGGCAAGTTCAACCAACAACTCGGTTTCCGGCCGCGGCACGAGCACCGCCGGCGTCACGCGAAGAGTAAGCGACCAGAATTCCCGCGTGCCCGTCAAATACGCGACCGGCGTGCCTTGCCGGCGTTGTTCGATCAGGCTGGCATAGTTCTGTTCGCATTCGATCGTGACAGTCTCGTTGCCGCGGGCGATCAATCCGGAGCGCGGGAGTCCCAGGATTTTGCCGAGCAGCAGTTCCGCGTCGAGCCGAGGCGAGTCGCTGTGCTGCCGGAGCGAGAGCGCGGCCAGTTTTAGGGTTTCGGAAACGGTGTTCAACGCGATGTGCAGGAGCATCAATCAACTTGATGGGCCAGCTCTTCGGCCTGGTGTTCTTGATTCAATGCATGTATCAGTTCGTCGAGGTTGCCGTCCATGACATCATCGAGCTTGTAGAGCGTCAAGTTGATGCGATGGTCGGTGACCCTGCCTTGAGGGAAATTATAGGTGCGGATGCGCTCGGAGCGATCGCCGGATCCCACCTGCAATTTGCGCGACTGCGCCTGCTGACTTGCCTGCTTTTCGCGCTCCGCAGCGAGGAGCCGGGACTTCAACAAGGACATGGCCCGCGAGCGATTCTTGTGCTGCGAGCGTTCGTCTTGGCATTCGACCACCAAGCCGGTGGGTATATGCGTTATGCGAATGGCCGAGTCGGTCTTATTGACGTGCTGACCGCCCGCGCCCGAGGCGCGAAATGTATCGATGCGCAGATCCGCCGGGTTCAAATCGACCGCCTCGACTTCGTCCAACTCAGGCAGGATCGCCACGGTGCAGGCCGAGGTATGTATGCGTCCCTGCGCCTCGGTGGCAGGCACACGCTGCACGCGGTGTGTCCCCGACTCGAATTTGAGCATCGAATACGCGCCGCGGCCAAGGATGCGACTGATGACTTCCTTGTAGCCGCCATGCTCGCCCGGACTTTCGCTCAAGGTCTCGACTTGCCACCCCTTCGACTCGGCATAGCGGGTGTACATGCGGAACAAGTCCCCGGCAAAGATGGCGGCTTCGTCGCCGCCCGTGCCCGCCCGCACCTCCAAGAAAATATTGCTGTCGTCATGCGGATCCTTCGGTATCAGCAGGCGCTGCAGTGCGGCTTCCTCGGCTGCGATACGCGGAGCGAGATCGGCGAGCTCTTCCTCCCCCATGGCCTGGGTCGCCGGATCCTTGTCGGACGCCAGTTCGTGGGCAATCGCCTCGTCGGCCCGGAGCGCTATGAAGCGTCGATAGCGCTCCACGATGGGTCCCAATCTGGAGTACTCCATCGACAGTTCGCGAAATTGGTTTTGACGCGAAATGACGCCCGCGTCCGACAGAAGCCGGCTGATTTCCTCATATCGCTCGTCCAATTTTTCGAGCTTGCGCCGAATAGAGTCTTTCATTGACGCGAATTATAACGGCCATTCGGCTTAATGCCGGTCGCGTTCTTCGATCAGCAGCCGTGTCATGGCCTCCGCCAGGGCGGAATCCGCGAGTTCAGCGGCTTGGCGCAAGGCCTGCGTGGGCGTATGCAAAAGCCGATTCGTCAGGGTGTTGGCGAGATATTCGATGACCTCATCGGCGGATTTGCCGGCAGCCAGCATGCGGCGTGCCTGCTCCACGCTGTGCAATCGGATCCCATCGGCCTGCTGGCGCAGTGCCCGGATGGCCGGGCCCGCGTCGTGGGCGCGCGATTCGGCGAGAAACCTCGCGACTTCTTCCTCGATGACCAGCCTCGCTCCGCCGGCCGCGACGGCGCGCTGTTGCCGATTTTCGTCGATCAGCTGTTGCAGATCGTCGATCGAGAACAAGTACACGTCCTCGAGATCGGCCACTGCCGGATCGATGTCCCGCGGCACCGCCAAATCCACCATGAAAATAGGCCGGCGTCGCCGCGCGCGAATGGCGGCCTCCGCCGCGCTCTTGGTAATGAGCGGTACGGCGCTCGCGGTGCAGGTGATGACGATATCGGCCTGAGCGAGTTCCTTGTCGAGATCCTCGAGTCCGACGGCATAAGCCTTGAGTTCCGCCGCTAGAGTCTGTGCCTTCCCCAAGGTGCGATTGGCAATCACCAGCCGTTTGACACCTGCGCTCTTGAAGTGGCGTGCCGTCAGGGCATTCATGTCGCCCGCGCCCACCATGAGCGCGGTGTGGGCGCTCAGGTCCGAATATACGCGGCGCGCCAAACTCACGGTGGCGGAGGCGATCGACACCGCGTTCTCGCCGATACGAGTCTCCGATCGAACGCGTTTGGCCGCATAAAAGGCAGCTTGGAACAGCTTGTTGAGCCAGGGTCCCGTGCTGCCGGCCTCCTGCGCGGCGCGGTAAGCCTCTTTCAACTGCCCTAGAATCTGCGCCTCACCGAGCACCATGGAATCGAGTCCCGAGGCGACGCTAAAGGCATGCTCTACGGCCTGTTGTTCACGATGAACGTAGAGACTGGCGGCGAGGTCCAAATCGTTGCCGTGATGCCGCTCGAGCCACTGCGATAGTTCCGCGCCGCTCGCGGATCCGGCCCAGTACACTTCGGTGCGATTGCACGTGGATAGAATCACCACCTCCGTGACCCCGGCCTCCTGCCGCAGCGTGCGCAAGGCACTCAGCAGGCGTTCCTCGCCGAATGCCAGCTTTTCGCGCAGAGCGATCGGCGCAGTCTTATGATTGATTCCGAGGACGTTGAATGCCATTGAGCGCTTTTGAACCGTAACTCTTTGATTCTGGTAGAAGAGGCCTCTCTAGATCAAGCTTAGAATCCGCCTCGCCAAGGTAGTCGTTTCGCTATAGTGAGGCTGTGTTCCCGATTACAAATCTAGCAAGGACCTCGATAGGACTGGGACTTGTTGCGTGCGCCGCCTGCGCCGGCATTCGGCCCAAGCCCGAAGAAGCCCCGGCTTCACAGGCATTTTATACCGTCACGGCCGAGATAGCCCTGGCGCGGCACCAGCCACGCGTCGCCGCGCTCCAATATGCGGCCGCCGCCGCGAATGAAACCGATGCCGGGCTGCTCGGGCGGGCAACGCAAGTCGCAGCGGAAGCGTTGCAACCGACAGTGGCCGAGATGGTCGCTGCGCGCTGGACCCAAGTTGATCCAAAGTCTGTGGATGCGCAACGAGCGGCCGCACAGGCTGCATTGGCGCTGCACCAGATCGATCAAGCCGCAGCTCACTATAGTGTCGTGCTCAGAAGCTCGCCGATCGGCACCGATGCGGAATTCGCAACGCTCGAGACGTACCTTGCCGGCAACGACAACATCTTTGGCTCCCGGCAACTCGCGGACCGTCTGGCGTCAGCGTTTCCGTCGTCCGCGGCGGCGTTGCGGGTGCAGGGATTCACCGCCTTGCGTGCGGATGACCCCGCGGCCGCCGTACGGAGTTTTACCGCGGCGTTGGCGATCCCGGCTCAAGGCGGCGACGACGGGGCGCGCCGCGAGTTGCTGCAGACACTGGCTCGCGCGCGCATCCTGGCGGGCGACGCCGAGAGCCCGCTGACGCAAGCACAGGAGAGCGTCGAGCACGATGATACGGCGGCGAATCGCCTTGACTATGCTCTCTTGCTGATGACTGCACGACGCGTTTCGGCGGCAACGCAGCAATTGGAGATTCTGGCCAAGAGTTCCGAGTACGCGCCGGTGGCGATGCGCTTGATAGGCCTCATCGAATATCAAGAAGGGCATCTCGACGCGGCGACCGCAAGATTCGCTGAACTCGTGCGTGCGGGCAAGTACCTCGACGACGCTTTTTACTATTTGGGAATAATCGCCGATCGCCGCAATGATCCGGAACATGCGTTGCGGCTATACGCCCAGGTACAGAGCGGGGAGAACAGCGTGCCGGCGCTGCTGCGGGCGACCGCGATCCTGCACACGCATGGTGCCGCGGCGGAGGCCGAGGAATTGCTGGACCGGCTGATGGAAGATGAGCCGCAGCGCTCACCCGAAATCATAGCGACGCGCGCTCGGATGTACGCCGATGGCGGCGATTTCGCGCGAGCGAGCGCCTTGCTCAAACAGGCGGTCACGGAGTATCCGGATAATGCCGATTTGCGCTATGCGGTGGCGTCTCTTTGCGAGGAACAGGGGCAAATCAGCGAGGCTTTGCGTGAATTGACGCGCCTCGTGAAAGCGCGGCCGGACGATCCGGCGGCCTTGAATGCGCTGGGCTATACCCTCGCCGATCACTCCCGGGAGCTGCCGCGGGCGCGCCAGCTCATTGAAGCCGCCCACACCGCAGCGCCCAAAAATGCCGCGATTCTCGACAGCCTGGGATGGGTGCTGTTTCGCCAAGGCCACAGCGCGGAAGCGGAGAATTACCTGCGGACTGCGTACACGGAGGATCGCGGCGGCGATATTGCGGCGCATCTCGGCGAGGTGTTGTGGCAGCTCGGCAAACCCGCAGAGGCCGAACACGTTTGGTTCGAAGCCGGCGCAATCGAAGCCGACAACCGCTTGCTCAAGGCCACGCGGCAGCGATTCCACGCCGCGCCGGCGCCCGCGACGCGCCAACCCCTGCCAGCAGTGAATTGAGACGATGCGCGGCGCATTATCGATCTTGCTCTGTTGTGCCGTGCTCACGGCGTGCGTGACGGCGAGGCGCGTGCCTGCTCCGAAAGCGGTTGGATGGCAGCAGCGAGTTGCGGAGTTGCAGAAGCTCGATGCTTGGCGTCTCGATGGCCGCGCCGCCGTGGCGGTCGGCACGCAAGGTTGGCAAGCCACCTTGAATTGGCGGCAGCACGGCGATTCGGCGGAGGTTCATTTGTCGGGGCCGCTCGGTATCGGTGCCCTCGTGCTCAAGCGCTCGGTGGACGGGCTTTCGTTGAACGGCGCACCGCCGAGCGACGCCGAATTGGCGCAACTTCAAGAGCGCTTGGGATTTGAGCTTCCTATCGATCACTTACGTTTCTGGCTGCTCGGTGTGCCCGATCCGAGCGCGGCCTTCGAGCTTAAGCGCAACGATCAGGATCGTGGATCGCAATTGATTCAAAGCGATTGGACCATCGACATCGATCGGTACATGCCGCTCCAGGGCGATTTCCTTCCTGCTCATCTGGTGTTGAGCCGCGAAGGCGTGCGCGTGCGGATTGCCATCGATCATTGGGAGCTGCGGTGAACGCGTTGCGTCCGCCAATTTGGCCGGCGCCGGCCAAGCTCAATCTCTTTTTACATATCTTGGGTCGGCGGCCCGACGGATATCACGAGCTGCAGACCTGTTTTCAGTTCGTCGATCTCTGCGACGAGATCACGCTCGAGGTACGCGAGGATGGCCGAATTCGGCGCGTCACGGAGATTTCCGATGTGGCCGAGGATGCCGATCTTTGCGTGCGCGCCGCTCGCGCGCTGCAAACCGCCGCAGCTTGCCCGCTGGGGGCGGATATCGGCGTGCTCAAGCGCATACCGATGGGCGGGGGCTTAGGCGGCGGCAGCTCCGATGCGGCGACGTGTTTGGTAGCCCTGAATCACCTGTGGAGATTGCACTGGCCCATCGATGATCTCGCGGCGCTTGGACTTAAGCTGGGGGCGGATGTGCCCGTGTTCATCCGAGGTCGGGCGGCGTGGGCGGAAGGAATCGGCGAGCGACTGACGCCATTGTATCCCCCGCTGGCGCCGCCGGAGACTAACTACCTGATTTTAAAGCCGAATATCAACGTCAGTACGGCGCAGGTATTTCAGGATGCTGAATTGACAAGGAATTCTGCGCCCATCACAATTCACGGTTTCCTGGCGTCTGGTGGACGGAACGATTGCCTGGGCGTTGTGCGGCGCCGATACCCTGAGGTGGCGCGCGCGCTCGACTGGCTGTCGGGCTATGGATCGGCGCGCCTAACGGGCACCGGGTCCTGTGTTTTTTTGGCCTGCGAGACGGTTGATCTTAGGCAAGAAATAGTGCGGCAAATGCCGCCCGGGGTACAAGCATTTTGGGCTCGCGGACTGAACGACTCGCCCGTGCTTGAAAGATTAGCGATCGGCTGAGATCCCGGCCCCGGTCGCTTTCGCAGATTGTTGATTCCAAGTTGGGGTGTCGCCAAGCGGTAAGGCAGCGGGTTTTGATCCCGCCATACGGAGGTTCGAATCCTTCCACCCCAGCCAATTTGAGCAAGGTCCATGTCGCAGAGTAAAGAGTTCGACGCATTGACGATTGCCGTGTTCACCGGCAAGGCGAACCCCATGCTTGCGCAGGAGATTACGCGGCACTTGCATGTGCAATTGGGCCGGGCCGACGTGGGCCGCTTCAGCGACGGCGAGGTGAGCGTCGAGTTGATGGAAAACGTCCGCGGACGCGATGTCTTCATCGTGCAATCGACGAATCCGCCCGCGGAAAACCTGATGGAATTGCTGATGATGACGGACGCGTGCCGGCGCGCATCGGCGAAGCGCATCACCGCCGTGGTTCCGTACTTCGGATATGGACGCCAGGATCGGCGGCCACGGGCGACGCGCGTGGCCATAACGGCCAAGCTGGTCGCGAACATGATTGCGAGTGCGGGAGTCGATCGATTGCTGACGGTCGACTTGCACGCAGACCAGATCCAAGGTTTTTTCGACATCCCGGTGGATAACGTCTACGCATCCCCCGTGCTGTTGGGAGATGCTTGGAAACAGAAGTACCAAAACATGGTCGTGGTTTCGCCTGATGTCGGGGGCGTGGTGCGCGCTCGGGCGTTGGCGAAGCGCTTGGACGACGCGGATCTCGCCATCATCGACAAACGCCGGCCGCGGCCGAACGAGTCCAAAGTCATGAATATCATCGGCGAGGTGGAGGGAAGAACCTGCGTCCTGATCGACGACATGGTGGACACCGCGGGCACCTTGTGCCAGGCCGCACAGGCGCTCAAAGACGAAGGTGCCCTCAAAGTCGTCGCCTACATCACACACCCGGTATTGTCCGGCAATGCGATCGAGCGCATCTCGAAGTCGGTGATGGACGAATTGGTGGTGACCGACACGATACCCCTGTCGGACTCCGGGAAGGCTTGCAAGAAGATACGCCAACTCAGCGTGGCGGGTCTGCTCGCGGAAACCGTGCGGCGTATCAACGACGAGGAGTCGGTCAGCTCGCTGTATATCGATTGATGAATTGAATTGGTCGGTGCCCGCGCAATTGGTCGCGATGCGGGGGCAGCGTGTTAGAGATGTAACTGGAGAATATTATGAAAACCTCTTTCGAACTCGTCGCCGAGTTCCGCGAGACGCAAGGCAAAGGTGCGAGCCGCCGCCTGCGTCACGAAGGAAAAGTACCGGCAATTCTGTATGGCGGGCACGCAGACGCGCGCACCCTGACCTTGAACCATCAGAAACTGTTGATCATGCTCGACAACGAGCGCTTCTATTCGACCATTCTCAACTTGAAAGTGGGCGATCAGATGCAAGCCGCCATCTTGAAGGACGTGCAAAGGCACCCGTTCAAGAATGCGATCGTGCACGTCGATTTCCAACGGGTTGAGGAGAACGAGAAGATTCGCATCAGCGTACCGCTGCATTTCACCGGCGCGGCCGTCTCTCCGGGAGTCAAATCCCAGGGCGGAATCGTTTCGCACATGCGCACCGAGGCGGAAGTCTCGTGCTTGCCGAAGGACCTGCCGGAATTCATCGAGGTCGACATTTCAGGGCTGTCGTTGAACGAGAGCATCCATCTCTCGCAGCTCAAGGTTCCTGACGGGGTTACGCTCGTGGAACTCGCGAAGGATGACGCAGCAGTAGTGGCCATTCACAGTCCGCGGGCAGAAGAGCCGGAACCGACGGCGGCAGCGGCGGCGGGTGCGCCTGTGGCGGAGGGTGCGGCAGCGGCGCCTGCGGCAGCGGCGGCTGCAACAGGGGATGCGGCGAAGAAGGCCGAACCGGCTAAAAAAGAGGAAGCCAAGAAGGAGCCGGCCAAGAAGGACGCCAAGAAATAGTCTTTTTGGCGTTATGGATCAGTGGGGCCGTCTGCATGGCGGCCCTTACTTTTTCTATTCACAGTGTAACGAGCGCGTTCATGTCTGGTTTACCGTTGCGCATTATCGTCGGCCTGGGCAATCCGGGGCCCGAACATCTGGTGACTCGCCACAACGCGGGTTTCTGGTTCGTGGATCTGCTTGCGCGCCGTCATGGCGGCGAGTTTCGCGACTACCGTAAGTACTCGGGAGAGACGGCGCGCATCGCTTTGGGCGAACAGGACGTCGTTCTGCTGAAGCCCACGACTTACATGAACCGCAGCGGTTTGTCGGTGCGGCAGCTCAGCGACTTCTACAAAGTTGCGCCCGAAGAGATTTTAGTGGCGCACGATGAACTGGATCTGCCGGTGGGCAGCGTGCGACTGAAGCAGGGCGGAGGCCACGGCGGTCACAACGGTCTGCGCGACACGATTGCGCACATCGGCGAGACTTTTTGGAGACTGCGCTTGGGGATAGGCCATCCCGGCAACAAGACCGACGTCATCGACTATGTGCTGACTCGTGCGCCGCGCGCCGAAGAGGACCTCATCCTCGAAGCGGTCAGCACGGCAGCGGATTGCGTCCCGCTGCTGCTCGAACAAGGCGCGGAGCGCGCAATGACCCGGCTGCATACCCGGGCGGGAAAGACTTAATGCCAATTCGCTGCGGAATCGTCGGCTTACCGAATGTGGGCAAGTCCACATTGTTCAACGCGCTGACGCGCGCGCAAATTGCGGCCGAGAATTATCCCTTCTGCACCATCGACCCCAACGTGGGCGTGGTTCCCGTGCCGGACCCGCGGCTGGAGAAACTCAGCGCAATCGTACACCCGGAGCGGATACTGCCTACCACGGTGGAATTCGTGGATATCGCGGGGTTGGTCGCGGGCGCTTCGAAGGGCGAGGGACTCGGCAACAAATTCCTAGCGCACATTCGCGAAGTTGACGCTATCGCCCACGTCGTGCGCTGCTTCGAGAACGACGACATCGTTCATGTTGCCGGCAAGATCGATCCCGCCGGCGACATCGAAGTGATCAATACCGAACTCGCGCTGGCCGATCTCGACAGCGTAGAGCGGGCCTATCAGAAGGCGCTGAAAGCCGCGAAGGCCGCCGACAAGGATGCCGTCAGATTGCGGGACCTTCTGGAGAAGGTACGCGCTCAATTGAACCTCGCGAAGCCGGTGCGCCTGCTCAAGCTCGACCATCACGACCACGCACTGCTGCGCGATCTGCATTTGCTCACCGACAAACCAGTGATGTACGTCGCCAATGTCGACGAAGTTGGGTTCACCGGGAACCCCCGACTCGATCGGGTGCGCGAGATAGCCGCGTCTGAAAACGCCATCGTGGTGCCGATTTGCGCGGCGATCGAGGCCGAGATCGCGCAACTGGAGGAAGCCGACCGGGCGGAATTCCTGGCGGAACTCAAGTTGGACGAGCCCGGCCTCAATCGGGTCATCCGGGGTGGGTATTCCTTGCTTGGTCTGCTGACTTATTTTACGGCCGGCGTGAAGGAAGTGCGTGCCTGGACCGTGCACGCGGGTGCGACCGCTCCGCAGGCCGCGGGCGTCATTCACACGGACTTCGAGCGGGGCTTCATCCGGGCCGAAGTGATTGCCTACGAAGACTTCATCGCGTGCAAGGGCGAGGCGGGGGCCAAGGAGGCCGGCAAGTTGCGCTTGGAGGGGAAGGAATATGTTGTCAAGGAAGGCGATGTGATGCACTTTAGGTTCAACGTTTAGGCCAGGAGCGCGAACGCAGCTCCGCGGCATTTACTCTGGGAGTTCTCGTGAGAAAATTTCTGTGCGCGCTGGCATTGATGCCGGTGATGACCATTTGCCGGGCGGCGACGGCTGCTCCGCCCGGCGAAGAAGCCGTGATCCGCGAACTTCAAACCGAACAAGCGAACGCGTGGAATCGACATGATGCGGCGGACTATGCGCGTCTGTTCACCGAGGACGGCGACGTGGTCAACGTCTTGGGCTGGTGGTGGCGCGGCCGCGCGCAAATCGAGGCCAAGTTGAGCAATGCATTCGCGTTCGTGTTTCACGAGAGCCGGCTGACTATCACCGAGACGTCGGTGCGCTTTCTCAGTCCGACGATCGCCATAGCGCACGTGCGCTGGACCATGGAGGGTGCGAGACCTCCGCCCGGCGGACCTGAGCCCCGCGAAGGAATCCAGATTCAGGTGCTTCAAAAGACGAAGGGTCATTGGCTGATCCAGAGCCTGCAGAATACCAACGGCATTCCCGAGCGGCCGTTTCCGAGCGGTCCGCCGGTCGCGACGCCGACTCCTTGAAAGCGTCGCCGTAGGAGTGCCAGATCCCAACTTAAGCCATTGATTTTGCGGCACTCCGCGGCGAACTCGGCTTGACAGAGGTAGCATAGCTCAGGACAATCCGCGGCTCTTGGTGAGGTAGCTCAGCTGGTTAGAGCGTGGCACTCATAATGCCGAGGTCGAGGGTTCGAGTCCCTCTCTCACCACCAGTGCAATCAATGGTTTGCACGTAAAAACGCCGGCTCGGATTCTCTAGCCGTGTGCCCTTCGTGTACTCGTATAATTCGGATAGCGCTGGCTAGGGAGAAGAAATGCTCCAAATCGTTTCGCTTCTAGGGTGTTCGTTCGACTAGTAGTACTGTGACACCCAGAGCCACCCGGACCGCCAGCTTTTTCGTGACCCCTCTACATCCTGAGCACTTACCTCATGTCGGATCCGAGCAGGCAACCGCAGACGCGCTGGGGCACGAAGGCGTGGCGGAGCGCTTGTTCCGCGATCATAACCGCGCGCTGATCCGGTATCTGCTCACGCGGCTCGATTCTGAGCACGAGGCGCGTGATGTCGCCCAGGAAGCGTACGTCAGGCTTCTGCAACTTGATACTCCCGGCGCGATCAGCTTCCTGCGCGCTTATCTGTTCAAGATCGCTACCAATATTGCCGTCGACCGGGTGCGGCACAAATCCATGTCGCGCCGTGCGCACGACGACATTTCTCAGCGGGCCCCAGTCGAAAGCGCACCTTCGGCTGAGCGCACCGCAATTGCGCATGAGGAACTCGCAACCATCGAGCGTGCACTCAACGAGCTCCCGCCCAAGTGTAAGCATGCTTTCTGCCTACACCGATTCTCCGACCGCAGCATAGAGGAGATCGCGACGATAATGGGTGTTTCGAAACGCATGGTGCATCTCTATTTGAAACAGGCACTCGTTCACTGTCAGGCGCGAGTCGCAGACCCGGCGGCAAAGCCAATGGGCACCTGAGCCATGGACCAAGAGCCGCCAGTTTCCGACGACACCAGCCAAACGGAATTGCACGCCGCGGCGGCCGAGTGGTTTCTGCGCTTGCGCGAACCGGATGTCTCCCCAGCAGACGTCGCCGGGTGGATCGAGTGGTACCGGGCTACCTCGGAAAACCGCCGTGCCTTCGAGCATCTACAGACGCTTTGGAGCACGGCCGACCACGCTCTTGCCCTGCAGTGGCCTACGCCCAGCGAAGTACGACACGATCGCTACACGCCTGATCGCACCGTCGAGGAGTGGTTCACGGAGCGGCGCCTGAGCGTGCGCTCGTTGCCGACCAACTCCGCGAGACTCCAAGTCCCAATCCATCAGACTCGTCGACGCTGGAGAACGTGGCATCCCATTGGCTACGTCGGCGGAGCGGTAGCGGCCGTTGCAACGTTTGCGATCGTGATCTGGCATCCGTGGCGCGCTGCGGTGACTTCCGACGACATGAGCGTAAGTACCCTTGTGGGCGTGACCAAGACCATGAGGCTAGTGGACGGTACGCGGGTGACGTTGGGGGGGGCCTCCTCGATCTCCCTGCGCTACTCGGTTTCTGTGCGCGAGGTCGTATCGCTGGAGGGCGAGGCGTTTTTTCAAGTGACCAAGGACATTCATCGGCCATTCCTGATCCGTTTGCCCGGTGGGACGTTCCGAGCAGTGGGGACCGCGTTCGATCTGCGAGCCGAAGACGGACAACTGCGACTCACCGTGACCGAAGGCGTGGTTGAGGTTGCGCCTCAGGCACAGGCCGCTCCAGCGGCAACGATTCCAGTGACGGCTAACTTTCGTGCGGCGGCGGCAAGTGTCCCGCTGCGGCTCGCCGCTGGACAACAACTCACGATCCGGCTCGCCGATGCGGTGGTTACGCTGGTACAAATCGATCCTAGCATCGCGCTTGGATGGTTGAACGGCCGACTCAGTTTCATCGACGAGCCCCTCACGGGTGTGCTGGCGACGATCGGGCGCTATTCGACGCGCCGCATCGTCATTTCGGACTTCGACGCTCAGCATTTGACCTACACGGGGACCGTCGTGCCCGAGCGCATCGACGAGTGGCTCGCGGCATTGCCGCGCGTCTTTCCGGTGAAGGTGGAAGGTTCTCCAAGCGCGACCGTCATAACGATGCAATCAAGCGGAGAACTTCAAGCTGCGCCGGCCGGTGCCTCCCGGCGTGATGACGCGATTCAGCGGTAGTTGCCGCAAACACTTCACTTATTGACTCGTGCTTCGTCTCTCCATGCACACGGACCGCTGCGCACCCCCGCGTCAGCGGCCGCAACCAAGGGAGCGGCATTTTGATGATACGTGTACACCGATGGCTGGCCCTGGGGTGCATCACAGCGCTTCTTGCTGCTGCGATGTCGGGGCCGCCCGCCTCAGCATCCGACACCAGCTTGCTCGATCACACCGCGCCCTTCAGCATCGACGGGCAATCATTGGCATCGGGCCTCATCCGCTTCGCCGAACAGTCCGGAGTGCAGGTCGTCAGTTCCGGTCAGGATCTCACTTCGTATCGCACCCGCGGCGTCCGCGGAACCATCTCGATCCGTGATGCGCTCAAGGCGGTGCTCGAAGGTACTCCGCTTTCGTACCGCGAGGTGGGCGAAAAAACAGTCGCAATCATAACCGCGGATGTGCCGAAGTTGCCGACCAAGACCCGAGATCCATTGGCGCCGCTCCCGAGGACGTCGGCGAATGCCGCGGCGGCAGACGAGGCCGCGCTCGCCGAGATTGTCGTCACGGCGCAGAAGCGTCTCGAGAATGCGCAGACACTGGGTATCTCCATCGCCCAATTGAGTGGGCAGGACATACACGACCTACGCCTGGCTCAGCCGATTGACATCGCCGGTGCTGTTTCCGGCCTGGTGGCCGTCAATGCGACGAGCGACAGCACACCGATCTTCGCCATCCGTGGCGTCGGACTCGACGATTTCAACATCAACAATAGCAGCGGTGTCGGCATCTATACCGACGAAGTTTTTGCCAGTTCGCCGGCCTTTCTGACCGGACCGACATTCGATGCGGATCGAATCGAGGTGCTGAAGGGTCCGCAAGGAACCCTCTACGGACGGAATACGACCGGAGGCGCGATCAATATCATCTCCCGCAAGCCAACACACGAATGGCAGGGTTACGCCGAGGGCGGCGTCGGACGTTGGGGTGTGGTGGACTTTGAGGGCGCGCTGTCGGGGCCGCTCAATGATACGGTCGCCTTTCGCGTGGCCAGTGCCGCGACGTGGCAGAACCGCGGTTGGCAGTCGGACATCGACACCGGACAACAGCTCGGCAAGACGCGGCGGGCCGCCGTCAGGGCGCTGCTAGAGTTTGCCCTCAGTGAACGGGTGACGTTGCTCCTGAACGGACACGTCGCAATCGATCGATCCATCCCCGAGGCGCCGCAAAGCCCAAACATCGAGCAGGCTGCGACTGCCTGCTGCGGCACGACACCGGGTGTACTTAATTATTTCGGCACACCAATTGGAGGACTCCTGAATGGCACCGGGCAACCCGACCAGGTCCGAGTGGGCCTTGCCAGACCCTTTATCCACGGCGACACGTTCGGCAGTTCGGCGAAGCTGACCGTCGACTTCGAGCACGTGGCGCTTACCTCGATCTCCGCCTACGACCGCAGTACGACGTCCGGGCTTGACGATTACTGCGGCCTACCGGTCCCTGAATTCTGGTTTCACCGCGACTACCAGGCCCAGCAGTGGTCACAGGAACTACGTGTTGCCTCCACCGACCATGGTCCGACGAGTTGGGTGGCGGGCGTCGAGTACTCGTCCGATCGAATACATGACACTGACAGCATCGACGCATCGTTTCTCGTGCTCGCTGACCCGACTCCGGGCCAGGTCGTGATTGGCGCCGACTACACTCAGAAGACTGAATCCGCAGGCGCGTACGCGCATAGCGAGACGCACCTATCGCAACACCTAGACCTGGTCGCAGGTGGGCGCTACTCGAGCGACTTGGTCAGCTTTGACGGGGTGACGCGCGATGCAACGGGCATTTATAGCGGTAGCCCCGCAGGCACGATTATCGCGAGTCTAGACGAATCGCATCGAACGACCCGATTCTCATATACCCTTGGAATCGACTACCACCTGTCGCAAGATGTGATGGCCTATGCCAGTGCCGGCTCCGCCTACAAGGCCGGTGTCTTTTACGGACTGGCGGCCGTGACCCAAGCTGCTTGGGGTTACACGAGTCCGGAAAGCGTGCGCAGCTACGAAGTGGGCATCAAGTCCCGTCTGCTCGCGAACCGCCTGCAACTCAACGGAGCGATTTTCCATACCGACTACACGGACCGGCAGTCTTCCGTCACCGTCACCAGTCCAATAATCTTCGCGACGCTCGCCAATATTCCGCGCTCGGTTATAGACGGCGCTGAGTTTGAGTTGTTGTTCAAGCCCATAGCGGCTTGGGAGCTGCGCGGCAGTGCCTCGTACCTGGATGCACGTATCACGCAGACGACCGACTCGGTGCGTGGTCTGGCTTTTCTCGCCAGTATCCCCGTGGGAACGTCTCTACCGCAGTCACCAAAATGGTCATTCAACGGCTTGGTGCGGCACGAATCGCCCGTGGGTTCGAACTTTCGGCTTTCCGAGCAGCTGAGCTACAGCTGGGTCGGACGTGCCGCATCCGTCCTTGGCGATGCGAATGCATTTTACGGCCCGGTCCGAAGTCTATCGGCGCGCCTGTCCCTCGTGTGGCCGAATGGACGCTGGCATGCGGCACTCTGGGCTGAGAACCTCACGAACGATGCTGCCGTCACGTATGGCTTCACGAACTCTTTGACAGAGAGGCTCAATTATCTGCAAAAGCCTCGCTCTTTCGGGGTCACGGCGGGGTACTCGTTTTGAGCACGTATCGGCCTGGAATTCTCGGGGTCGTGTTCGGCCTGGCGATCGTGGGTACCGCGTGCGCGGGGGACCGACCGGACGAGGCCATGATGTTGCCCATCCGAACTCTTGTGCAATTCATGGCGTCGCCACCAGCTTCGCCAATTTCCGGGGTCTTCGCCAGCACAGGCGTCGTAATCGTCGAGAATTTCGCACCGTACATCTACATCGGGCCGAGCGCCGTGACCCGCTGGGAGACTGGCTTTCGCGGACACGTCGCGAGCGGCGATCTGTCGGAGCTTGCTGTCAAATTTGGCGAACCACAAGACTTCAGCCGTGATGGCGACCGCGCTTACTTTGCGTTGCCAACAACGTGGACGGGCAGGGCGGGCCGGCAGCGATTCAAAGAAACAGGTGTCTGGTCGTTCGTGTTGGTGCGATTTAACGACGCATGGCACGTCCTTGCTTACGCGTGGGGCGTCATGGAATTGAAGTCGCAAGCCAAGCCCGTGTCCTGATGGCATTCCGTTGATCGGCAATCTCATGCGGCAGTCGAGCCGTATGCATTTGTGGCACCTGTGCGATCGTCAATGCAGTTTGGTGACCGCCCCTGCTTTTACCCCCTCATGCGGCGAGTGCGAGACTGAACATCGGGCAGCGAAGCTTAGACCGGGGACCGATGGACGGCGAGTGGCCACCGCTTGGGAAGCAATCAGGCACAGTTCTGCACAAATTCGCTCTTTCGCCTTGATCGCAGTACGGCGAGAGAACCTAGTAGCAGCGTGAGTCCACTTGCGGCCGAAGAGGGGTCCATCTCCGGGGCGGTCTGCGGCACGCCGTTGACCGACCAGACGCCCGGTCGGACATCCGACGCGAAGACCCGGCAATTTGGAATGAATGACGTGGGCGGCGTCGAGCCGCCGCCGCAGAGCCCGTTGTTGTCCCCAAAAACAAAAGAAAAACTATCGCCCGCTGCACCGATGGAAACCCCGCTGCTATTAGAATGATAGCCACTGTTGCTGAGGTCGATCGTCGCTCCGGTCATTGCGCCATTGCTAAACGTGGGCATTACGCACCCCTGGCCGGGAGCTCCGCAAAAGCTGGTTTGAAAATCACCGCTCGTACCTAGGGGCTGCGGGCTGATGTTTATGTTAATGGGGTCGGGGCCAACCACCGAGAAGCTATAGGACACCAAGTCAAAATACGAGGGTTGCGATAAGGGCTGGAAAACCAGCGAGATGCTGTACGCCCCAGTGAAGGGTTCCGTCGTCAGGACCCCACCTGGATTAAACGTGGTGGCGGTGCCCGTCATCAAGGAGCCCTGATAGGTGAGGGTCGTCTCCTGGGCCTGTGCAACCCCGATCGTCAACGCAAGCAGCGCCAGTATTTTCATAGTTCCTCCCCTGTCATGGCGTGTATACCTAAGTCGTGAGGTTGGGTCTGTAGGACAAAGCCGCGTGATGACAAATCCGGCATCGCGGGCGTCAGGCCGATGGCGTGCGTGGCTAGCTGTGCTGCCGGTTCTCCGCTAACGCGAGACCGAAGAGTCGCGCTTAAAATACTGCTAGCAATCTTACTCAGAGAAAGGCACAGCGTGGGTTTTCGCGTTTTGGTCGTCGGTGGCACCGGGCAAGTGGGGTCGGGACTAGTGCGGGCCTTGCTCGCTGCCGGCTCGTGCACAGAAGTGATGATGGTCAATCGCCGGACGATTCCGATTGCTGCAGATGCGCGTCTGCACCAGGTGATTCTGGATCCCAGTGGGGCAAATTTTGCCAGTGAGATCGCCGATCTTGCCAGGACCTGCAGCAAGCAGGGTAAACCGCTATATGCCGCATCATGTATTGGCATCGGCAAAGGGAGTCAGCAATGGAGCGAAGAGGACATGAGGAAGCTGGAAATTGGCCTGGTCGGCGCGTTTGCGCGTGGTTGCCTGGCGGCGGGAATCGAACGATTCGGACTTCTTTCGGCCGCCGGGAGCAGCGCTAAGAGCTGGATTCGTTATGCCCGCATCATGGGCGAAAAGGAAGATGCGGTGCGCAGCCTCGGATTTAGACGCTTAGCAATTTTTCGCCCCGGTATCATTGCGGGTAATGCGCACACTCCAGGGTTTCTTTCTTTGCTGGGGCGTTTCATTCCAGGATCGTTTGGGACGATTGATCAGGACGATATCGGTCGGGCCTTTGTCGGTGAATTTCTCCACGGGCAAGACGGCACGACGATCTTGGGAAATGCCGAGATGAAGCAACGATCACGGGCACTCTAGGACCCAACATCCTTGCGGCGAGGAAACGTCTGAGCAGCGGATATGACAAGGTAGTATTCGGCCGCACGCGAACTCCGATTATCGAACCAATGTTCGGCATTGGCCTCGAAATAGAGCGAATCTCCCGTCTGGGCAAATTCATGCCCGATTCCTTTTTTGCCGCGTTCAGAACACCGGACTCAAACATCGCCCGTAGAGGCGCGTTCAAGAACTCGATTGTCGGGCTCGTCGTCGAGCACCGCAAGTTTCTTGCGCGGAGTCACCAGTTCTGCCAACTCCGATAGGAATACTGCTGTCCTGGAGATCTCCTCCGGGCCGCGCGAGAATTCTTGTGCCAACACGGCTAACACCTCATGGATGATCGCTTCGGATATGCAAGGCTTTACGCGGCCGTCGATGACCAGGTCGATAGCGCGTTCAGCCTGTCCGCCGGGAATGGCTAGGGCAGAGACGAAGATGTTAGTGTCGAAGCAGTAAGCGCTCAAGATCCCGTTCGAATAGAACGGACGCCAGCGGTAAGTTATTGAAAGTACGGAGACTTTCCTGTGAGTCCGTCCTGCGGCACGAATAGACCGATTGGTAGCCGAAACAGATCTTCATACGGCTTTCCAGGACGCGACGACCAAGCGTGGTGTCCTACGGCACTCGCGGGAATTCGAGTTGATTTCGCGCATCGTCGGTACTCTCCGCTCTTGCTAAGGCAGCGGCCATTCCAACGCGTAGTTATGGCCTAGCGAAATGCCGCCCTTTGAGTAGGAATTTTCGCCGACCGCCCGTAGGCGCTCGGCAGCAGTAGGGGAGCTCGCAGAGTATGGTCAATTAAGCTTGGGCATCCGCTACTATCGCAGTCGCCCATGAAAACCTTTCACTGCACGCATTGCCAGAATTTGGTCTTCTTCGAAAACGTGCGTTGCCTCAACTGCGGCCATTTGCTCGCATACCTGCCTGATCTTGGGATTATCGGCGCGCTAAGCGAACGCCCGGATGGGCTCTGGAGGGCTGAACATGAGGCGCCCCACTCTCGCGGCTACCGCTTATGCGCGAACTACAATCAAGTCAGTGTATGCAATTGGGTCGTGCCGGCGGACGAATCCAGCGACTTTTGCCGCTCCTGTAGATTGAACCGGATCATTCCGGAGTTATCGAGCCAGCGCAACCGAGTTGCCTGGTTCCGACTGGAAGTCGCCAAGCGGCGCATGCTCTACACGCTGCTCGGCCTCGGTCTGTCTGTTATGCCGAAGGACGGTGACGGCCGTTTTGGGCTCGCGTTCGAGTTCCTGGAGGACTGGAGCAACGGCGATGAAAAACGGGTGCTCACCGGCCACGACAATGGATTGATCACTATCAATATCGCCGAGGCGGATGATGTTCACCGGGAGAAGGAGCGCACGCTGCAGAAGGAGCCGTACCGCACTTTACTGGGTCATTTCCGCCATGAGATCGGACACTTTTTCTGGGACGTGCTGATTTCGGACAGCTCCAAGCTCGGCGCCTGCCGTGAGCTTTTCGGCGATGATCGTGCCGACTATCAAAAGGCATTGGATCGGCATTACAGCGAAGGACCACCGGCAGGCTGGGAGCAGAATTTCATCAGCGCGTACGCGACCATGCACCCGTGGGAGGATTGGGCAGAGTCGTGGGCGCACTATCTGCACATGGTGGATGCGCTCGAGACGGCGGGTGCCGCTGGTCTCGGCCTTCGGCCCAAACGCAGCGACGAGCCTCGGATGCAGCCGCCGCCCGATCCGCTCAACCCTCACCATCGGGATTTTGACGCGATGATCGATTCGTGGCTATCGCTCACATACGTTTTGAACAACCTCAGTCGAGGCTTGGGGCTGCCCGACAGCTACCCGTTCGTGCTTTCTACGCGCGTGATCGACAAGCTTCACTTCATCCACACAACCATCGATGAGTGTCGGCGCTCGAACACCGGATCCGCGTAGAATGCCGAAGAGCCCCATTGGAGAGATTTAGTGTCCATTCACGTAGCGCTCAATCACATCATGCATTATCGCTACGATCGGCCGGTCAATTTGGGACCACAGATCATTCGCCTGCGTCCCGCGCCACATTGCCGCACCCGCATTCTGTCCTACTCGCTCAACATCAAGCCCGTCGAACACTTCGTCAATTGGCAGCAGGATCCGCAGTCCAATTATCTGGCTCGCGTGGCGTTTCCGAAGCCGACGCAGGAGCTGCAGATCGAGGTGGGTTTGACCGCGGAAATAGCGGTGCAGAACCCTTTTGACTTTTTTTTGGAGCCATACGCCCAAAGAATTCCCTTCAAGTATGAAGCGACCGAGGAACGCGGGCTCGCCCCGTTTCTGCTGACCGGCTCGGTAACCCCGCTGTTCGCAAAGTATCTCGCCGCGGTCTCGCGCGAGCCGTGCGACACCATGAACTTTCTCGTGGCGTTGAATCGGCGTCTCGCAACCGACGTAAGATACGTGATTCGGATGGAACCTGGCGTGCAGCGGCCCGAAGAAACCCTGGAGAAGCGATCGGGGTCCTGTCGCGATTCGGCCGAACTGCTTGTTCAATTGCTGCGGCATCTGGGGCTCGCCGCGCGATTCGTGTCGGGTTACCTCATTCAGCTCGTGGCCGACATGAAATCCGAGGACGGACCGGCGGGCCCGACCCATGATTTCACAGATCTGCATGCGTGGTGCGAAGTCTACTTGCCGGGTGCCGGTTGGATCGGATTAGATGCCACGTCGGGCCTGCTCACCGGCGAGGGCCACATCCCGCTCTCCTGCACCCCGGATCCGCGGTCGGCGGCACCGCTATCAGGCGCAGTGGAAGATTGCGAGACGACCTTCGAATACGCCATGAAGGTCGAGCGCGTCTGGCAGGCGCCGCGCGTCACCAAGCCGTATTCGGAAGATCAATGGACCGTCATCGATTCGCTCGGAAAGCGAATTGATGAAGAACTGCGCGCAGGGGACGTGCGCCTCACGATGGGCGGCGAGCCCACTTTTGTCTCAAACGAAGAACCACTCGCACCGGAATGGAGCACGGAGGCGCTTGGTGAGAATAAACGTAAAATCGCAGCGAAGCTCTTCCACAAGCTCAAAGCGCGCTATGCGCCCTTCGGGCTTTCGCACTTCGCTCAGGGAAAATGGTATCCCGGCGAACAGCTCCCGCGTTGGTCGTTGAATTGCTTTTGGCGCAAGGATGGCGAGGCGATTTGGAGCGATAGCGCTCTCGTCGCCGACGAGACGCGTCGCTACACCGACGCGCTCGCGAACGCACCTCGGTTGTTGCGCGCGGTGGCTGCCCGCTTGGGTGTCTCGGCCGAGTGCGTATTCGCCGCCTATGAAGATGTGTTTTACTACCTATTGCGCGAGCGCAAGCTTCCTTCCAATGTCGATGTCTCAGCTTCAAAGCTTGCCGACCTGCTCGAGCGGGCGCGTCTGGCGCGCATCTTCGAAGGCGAGCTAGGCGATCCGGCCGGTTTCGTCCTGCCGATTGCCCGTTCCGACGACGGCACAGCGTGGTTAAGCGGCCGCTGGTTCTTGCGGCGCGAGCGATGCTATCTGATTCCCGGCGATTCACCGATCGGCTATCGCTTGCCTTTGGATTCGCTGCCAGCGACGAGCCCCGCCGATTTTCCGCAGGTATACCCGCCCGATCCCACTCAGGACTTCGGCGTGCTTGCTTCTCACAAGGAATTGCAGGGTCCGCGGGAGGCAGCCGCCGCGCTCGGGAAATCTGCGGCGCCCGAGGCCACGATCGCGCCAAGCGAGGACGGAGCCTCCATCATTCGAACATCGATGTGCGCAGAAGAGCGTGGCGGCGTGCTCTACGTGTTCATGCCGCCAATGCGCACGCTGGACGACTATCTCGAGGTCGTAGCAGCGGTGGAGGCCAGCGCGAGCGCGCTCGACCAACCGCTGGTACTGGAAGGTTACGAGCCTCCGCAAGATCCGCGGCTGTTAAACTTCAAAGTCACGCCGGATCCTGGCGTCATCGAGGTGAATGTGCAACCGAGCGCGAGCTGGAATGAGCTTGCGGCGCGCACCACTCATCTCTATGACACCGCCTTCGGATGCGGGTTGCGCGCAGAGAAATTCATGATGGATGGCCGACACGTTGGAACCGGTGGAGGCAACCATATCGTGATGGGCGGGGCTACTCCGCAAGATTCTCCATTCCTGCGGCGCCCGGACTTACTTCGAAGCTTGATCTCCTATTGGCACAATCATCCGTCGCTGTCGTACTTGTTCTCGGGGCTGTTTATCGGTCCCACATCCCAGGCGCCGCGCGTGGACGAGGCGCGCAACGATTCGTTGTACGAGCTCGAGATCGCATTCAAACAATTTCCGGAAGTCGGCGCTGAAGTTGCGCCTTGGCTCGTGGACCGGCTGCTTCGAAATCTCTTGATCGATGTGAGCGGTAACACCCATCGCGCCGAATTCTGCATCGATAAATTATACTCGCCCGATACCTCGAGTGGTCGGCTCGGACTCTTGGAGATGCGCGCCTTCGAAATGCCGCCGCACGCGCGCATGAGCCTCGTGCAGCAGTTGCTGCTGCGTTCGTTCGTGGCTCGTTTTTGGCGCGAGCCGTATGCCCCTAAGCGATTAACGCGTTGGGGAACGCAGTTGCATGACCGATTTCTCCTGCCGCATTTCATTTTTCAGGATTTCTCAGATGTCATCGAGGAGCAGAAGCTGGCCGGCTTGGGCATGAGTATCGAGTGGTTTGCGCCGCACTTTGAATTTCGTTTCCCCAAAATCGGCGACATGGCCGTGCGTGGCACGTTGCTCGAACTGCGTCAGGCGCTTGAGCCCTGGCACGTCATGGGCGAGGAGGGCGCGCCGGGCGGCACCGCGCGCTATGTCGATTCGTCGCTGGAGCGGATCGAGGTCAAGGTAAGCGGGCTCGCGTCCAACCGCTGTGTAGTGACTTGCAATGGCCGCGCCATCCCCATGCAGCCGACAGGGCGCGAGGGGCAGTTCGTTGCCGGTGTTCGCTACCGTGCCTGGCAACCTTGGTCCGCACTGCATCCGACAATTGGCATTCACTCACCGCTCACATTCGATATAGTCGACACCTGGATGAAGCGATCCGAAGGCGGTTGTCAATATCATGTGGTGCATCCGGGCGGCAGGAGCCACGAGAGTCTCCCTGTGAATGCGCTCGAGGCCGAAAGTAGGCGCCTCGCCCGATTTTCTAGAATCGGACATACGCCGGGCGAGATGAGCGTCGAGCCGGGCATACCGAGCGAAGAATTCCCCTTCACATTGGACCTGCGCAATCATCGCTAAGGACCCTCGACTCGCCAGCTATCGTAGCGACCCGCACCGCTACGATGAGCTCTTGGACGGTGATGGAGTCGTCCGAAGCCATTGGCAGACTTTAGTCGAAGGTATTTTTGAAAACGAAGCACGCGCCGTTCGGCGCGCCACGGAGTTCACGCGACGGATGATTGTCGAGAACGGCATCACCTACAACGTGTATGCCGATCTGAAGGGTCGAGATCGCCCCTGGGTCCTTGATCCATTGCCTTATCTCATCTCCGCGCTGGAGTGGCAGGCGATTGAAGCGGGCGTCGCGCAGCGGGCGCGCCTATTGAACGCCGTGTTGGTCGATCTTTATGGCAAGCAGGAACTGCTTTCTCAAGGAGCCCTGCCCGCCGAGATCCCGTTCGGCCATCCCAATTTTCTGTGGCCGTGCACCGGCGTCAGACTACCCGCCGATCGATGGCTGTCCATCTACGCCGCCGATTTGGCGCGCTCGGCGGATGGCCGCTGGTGGGTTCTAGCCGATCGCACGCAGGCGCCCTCAGGACCTGGGTACGCGCTTGAAAATCGCCAGATCGTGCGCCGTGCATTTCCGCATCTGGCGCAGTCAATGGATGTGCGGCCGCTCGGCGCGTTCTTTGCGACACTGCGCGACGAACTGCTGCGGGGCGCTGACGAGGAGCCGATGGCGGTGGTGCTCACACCCGGCTCATTCAACGAAACCTATTTCGAGCATGCCTATCTCGCGCGGCAATTGGGGTTTCCTCTGGTGGAAGGACACGATCTGACCGTGCGCGATGAGAGTGTGTACTTGAAGACGCTGTCCGGTCTCAAACGCGTACATACCATCCTGCGCCGGCTCGATGATGATTTTTGCGACCCGGTTGAGTTGCGCGTCGACTCGGCGCTCGGCGTGCCCGGATTACTCGCAGCCGTGCGCGCGGGCAAAGTCGTCGTCGCGAATGGGTTGGGAAGCGGGGTACTCGAATCGGCAGCGTGGCTCGGCTTTCTGCCGGCGATTGCAGAGCAACTCATCGGCGAGAAGCTCCGCTTACCCTCGGTGGCGAGTTGGTGGTGTGGGGAGCCTCCGGCCTTTGCTTCCGTGGTCGCCAACCTGTCGAATTTGGTGATTAAGCCATCGTTTCCAAATCAGAAACTCGGGCCCGTGTTCGGTAGCGAACTCAGCGCCGATGAGCGCAACGCACTTGTCGAACGCATGCGCGCGCGTCCGCATGCATTCGTCGCCCAAGAGCACTTGGCATTTTCCCAAGCGCCGGTTTGGTACTCGAAAGACACCGACGGACTTTGCGGACGCGCCCTCGGGATCCGCGTCTACGCGATTGCCACACCGCACGGTTACCGTGTCATGCCTGGAGGACTTGCACGCTTTGCTTCCGACGCGCATGCGGAAATCGTCTCGATGCAGCGCGGCGGCGGCAGCAAGGACATCTGGGTATTGTGTGATTTCGAGGAGGCCTCCGAGGCGACCGCACCCATTGCCAGAGTAGATCGCGCGCCGAGCCGACACCACGATCTGCCCTCAACGCTGGTCGAAAATCTATTCTGGATGGGCCGCTACGCTGAGCGCTGCGATTACAAGACAAGATTATTGCGTGCCACGCTGGGCCTGAGACGCAATCTTCCATTCCGCGCGCAGGCCATGGAAATATGCAAACATTTTGGAGCCTCCGCGGTGTTTGACGCCGAAAAACGCTTTACGTTGAGCGGAGACATCGAACGTCTGGGCGAATGCGCGGCGCAGGTGCGAGGCAGCCTTTCAGGAGAAAATTGGCGTGCGCTGACGGTTCTGCAGCGCGACTTTCGGCGCGCCGAAACGGCACACAGCGATGCCCGCGAAACCCTTGACAGCCTGCTGCTGTCGCTTGCGGCACTGGCCGGATTCGCTCTCGATGACATGACGCAGGATGATGGATGGCGCCTCATGATGATCGGACGGCGGTTGGAGAGACTGCAATTTCTCGCCGATGTGATCTCGCGGCGCTTGGTCAGCCTGGGAACGCCGCTTCGCCAGGAACTCGAATGGCTATTGGAGATCGGCGATAGCGCTATTACTTATCGAACGCGCTTCCGCGCGCCGCCGGCGTGGAGCACGACCATTGACCTTCTCGTCTACGATGAGAAAAACCCTCGCGCGCTGGCATTCCAATGGCGCGCAATCAACACCATGCTCATAGAGGTAGCGGAGTCCTTGGGTTCCAAACCGCAAGAAACTCTGTACGAAGCCGTTTCAAACTTGCTGGAGCTCAAGTACGCGAATCTCGGAGGCGAGTTCGACATGGTTCAGGTCGCGCGCCCGCTGGCGCCGTGCCTCAAGGATTTGATGGCGGCAGCAGCTCAACTTTCCGATCAGCTCACATCGCAACACTTCTCGCACGTGGATTTCGATTTGCGCGCCGTGTCCGCATGACGCTGTACGCGGTACGCCACGCGACAGTGTACGAGTACGGCGGTGACGTGTCGCACTCTCATCATCTCGTGCATTTGAAGCCGCGCGAGTACGAATTTCAACGCTGCCTCGGACATTCGCTTTTGCTTGACCCTCCGCCGAGTTCGACCCGTGAAGATGTCGACGCTTTCGGCAACGCAATCGCGCGCCTAGAATACGACCGGTCGCATGACCGGCTTGCCGTCGTCGCGGAGATGGATGTCGAGATCTTTCCCCGTAGCGCTGCCTCGCTCGAGACCGCGGATCCTTGGGAGGCGGTGCGTAATCGCCTGAGCTACCACGCGGTCGCCGTGCCGATAGCGGATCTCGAGGCGTGCCGGTTCCGCATGCGATCGAGCCACGTGCTGCTCAAACAGACATTTCAGGACTACGCGCAGGACTGTTTCACCCAGGGCCGTTCAATTGCCGGGGCTTCTAATGAGCTCATGCGCAAGATCTATCGCGAGTTCAAGTATGTCTCCGGATCCACAACCAATCGTACGTCGATTGTTGACGTGCTCAAGAGCCGCCGGGGCGTTTGTCAGGACTTCGCGCATTTCATGATCGCGTGCGTACGCTCGTCCGGACTCGCGGCCCGCTACGTGAGCGGCTATATCAGGACCGTTCGCAAGGACGGGGAAGCGGCAATTGGCGGAGACGCCTCACATGCGTGGGTTTCTGTTTACTGTCCCCCGCTTGGCTGGTTGGATTTTGACCCTACTAATAATTGCATGGTCGGCGAAGACCATATCACTCTGGCGTGGGGCAGGGACTTCGGCGACGTGTCGCCGCTTCGCGGAGTGATCGTCGGCGGCGGCCGGCACAAGCTTAGCGTCGACGTGCATGTGCAACCGCTGACTAAAAATCGTGCAGCACTGAGCACAACAAAACACGACTGAGCCTCGCTGGCGCTTTCCTCAGACCTTCTGCAGGCCGTATTGCCGAACTTTCGACAGCAGATCGCGATTGCCCGGCAGCGAGGCGGTGAGGGCCTTGGTGTATTTGCCCGCCTCGTTCATCTTTTCCTGTGCCAGGATTCGGTCACGGTCGTTGAGCAGCCAAGATGCGGGGTAAGTCTTGAATCCCATGCCGTATAGAATGTATTGATAGCTGGCCGCCGAGAACACTTCTTCTCGGTGCGGGAAGTCTTCATGCCACGGGCAATGGCTGCGCCAGTACTCCAGGCAGTCGCGCAGACTGTCCGGAATCGATTCGCGGGCTCTATTCTCGATCCAGAAGCGCGAGTCGTCCCGCCGGCTCAGCACGTAGTGCAATTTCAGGAAATCGACAATGCGCTCCCAACGATAGCGAAAGGTATCGTTGAATATCCGCGCAGCGTGCTGCATGCCGCCACGGCAACTCGGCAACAGATTGGCAATCGATTTGGCGGACAGCTCGATCATGACAATGGCCGATGCTTCGAGAGGCTCTATGAAACCCGCCGAAAGACCCACCGCCACGCAGTTGCGGGTCCAGAACTCCCGGCGGTACCCAGAATTGATGTCGATTTTTCGAAAGCTCAGCCCTCCCGGCGGATCGCCTCGAGCGCTGAGATAGTTCTTCAGTTCCTCGAGGGCACCCTCGTCCGACACGTAGCCGCTGGAAAATACATACCCGACGCCGCGGCGGCTCGTGAGCCCGATATCCCACACCCACCCCGAGGACTGTGCTGTGGACACAGTCACCGAGTTGATTGCGGCCTCATCGGTCGGATACGGAATCTGAACTGCCCATGCCTTGTCGATGAAAAGCACATCCTTTTTGGAAAGAAACGGTACGCCGAAATGCTGGCCGATCAAGAGCGAGGAAAATCCGCTGCAATCGATGTAGAGATCGGCAGCGAGCATCTCACCGGATTTCGTCACTACGTGCGAAATGTCCCCGGTCTCGGTGGACTCGACTTGGACGATCTCGTCGTACACGTGAGTGACACCGAGTTTCTCGATGCAGTGGCCACGGAGAAAGGGCCCGAATTTGCCGGCGTCCAGGTGATAGGCATAATTCGCCAGGCCTGTGAATTCCGGGGTCGTGATCTGTTTGGGCGCCAAGCCCTGTCTACAAACAGCCGTTTGAAAGCACATGCAGTCTGCGAAGCTCTGGTCGCGCGGATTCTCCAGCCAGTAAGCGGCGAGATTGCGTTCTTCGTAGCCGATCGGCAGCGTAAACGGATGGTAGTAAGCGTCCGATTCGCCACCGTCCGCCCACTTCACGAATTTCGACCCCTGCTTGAAAGATGCGTCGCACGCACGGAGAAAATCCGTTTCGGTGACGCCGATCTGTTTCAATGTGGCACGGAGTGTTGGCCAGGTGCCTTCGCCGACGCCAATCGGCGGCTGCTGGCGCGATTCGATGAGAGTGACTGAAATCCCGTCCTCTCCCCGCAGGGGATAACGCGCGGCGAGCACCCCGGCGGTGATCCAACCTGCGGTGCCGCCGCCGACAATCAGGATCTTTCGAACGGGTTGCGGTTCGGTTTGGGACGTCACGTCCGATCCTCTTCAGGGGCGCGTGGTGGTTACGCCGGACAGGAGCCGGTTCTTACGAGCGACCAGCTCGGACACTTGCGAGAGTGATGCCATCTGAAAATACATCCATTCGAGAAACTCACGATCGCGCAACTCCGCCAATTGCGCCGCAGGCAATGCCTTGAGTGCAGCGGCGGCTATCCAGTAAAGACCCTGCAATTTGGTCTCGCTCCCGTTGACGAACTCGATATCGATCTGCACGGGCTCGATCAAACTGAGATCCGCCAGCCGGCCGGTGAACGCGTAAGTCTCCTTCGCTCCCGCAACCAGCGCCGACAGCATCGATGTGATGCCTTGCAAGAATTGGGTCGGTTGGCCGTCTTCCAGGAATAGGCGTTGACCGTCCTGCGATTGAACGGTCTGGCTCAGATCAAGCGCCACCTCGAGAGTGGGTGGCTTTCCTTCAGAATCCTCCGCGCGGCGGGTAATCAGCGAGAACGGTTGCCGCTGGATCTGCAGTGGCACGTAGGCAGCATCCCATCGACCCTCCACGAAGAACAAGTTCTCCTGAGGCTGGAAGCCGAGCAACGCGGCAGGCTCGAATCGACCCGTTTCCATGTTCTTGGTGTAGAAGATCGGATAATGCGCCAGGAGTCGCGGAAACTCTCGAGGGATCACGCTCACCGTGTTGACTTCTGCGTTCGCTGGCGTCGGCCGCGTGGCGGCGATGCGGATGTCGCGGTGAACCTGATTATTTAGAACTACTCGGTTGCTCACGTTCGCCTCCAGCACATCCAAAGATTATAGCGCTCATTCTTGCGTCTTCGTCGGGCGCGCGACGAAGGAGTAACGCCGAAGTAGCGGTACAATAGGCTTCATTGCTTCACCACGGGTAGTGCGAATATGCGTGTCGAACCAAGAAAGGCGGAGGAATGGGAAGATATCGATTCGGTCGAATTCAACAACACGATCAAGACTCGTGACCGCCCGGCGGTACTGCGCGGCCTGGTGCGGGCTTGGCCGGCGACCCAGGCGGGACTGGAATCGGCGCACTCGCTCAGCGCGTATCTCAAGACCTTCGCCAGCGGCCATGCTGCGCCCTTGTTCGAAGGACCCGCATCGATCAAGGGGCGATTCTTCTACAACGATACGCTGGACGGGTTCAATTTCGAGTCCAAACGCGCGTTGCTCGGCGATGTGCTGGAACGTCTTTGCCAGGAATTGAAGAATGAGTCCGCACCGGCGTTGTACTCCGGTTCCGCAGCACTGCCGATTTACTTTCCCGGTTTTTCCGACGCCAACCACGTCCGTAACCTGATTACCGCAGCGTCGGTGCGCGAGTCGATCTGGATCGGAAATCGCACCTGCATTGCGGCGCATTTCGACAATATCGACAACCTGGCCTGTGTCGTGGGCGGACGGCGTCGCTTCACCATGTTTCCGCCGGAGCAAATCAGAAATCTCTACGTGGGTCCCCTCGATTTGACCCCGGCGGGTCAGCCCATCACCCTGGTTGATATACGTAATCCGGACCTCGCGCGCTTTCCCCGCTATGCGGAGGCGCAGGCGGCCGCCGAAGTCGCCGAACTCGCCCCGGGCGATGCCGTCTACATCCCCGCACTGTGGTGGCACAATGTCGAGGCGCTCGAAGATTTCAATGTGCTCGTCAACTACTGGTGGCGCGACGTTCCGGACTACTTCGACTCACCGTCGAATGCTCTCCTGCACTGCCTATTGACGATCAAGGGGCTGCCGGCCTCGCAGCGGCGCGGCTGGAAAGCCTTGTTCGACTACCTGATTTTCCAATCAGACGGTCCGGCGCTCGAGCATCTGCCGCCGCATGCCCGAGGGCTTTTTGGAGACCTCACGTCGGCGAAGGCGGAACGGATTCGCGCGATTCTGCTGAAGAATCTCAACCGTCAATCCCCCTAAGAACTCGAGCGAACCGGGAGCCGCCCCCTGCAGGAGGCGGCCTCGGAGACTGACAGGCGATTACAGCACGACTCGAAAACCGATCTGATAGCGGGCGAAGCCCTCGGACGCAGAAATGAACTGTTCGGTATACCGCCCGTACTGATGTGTCGAAGCTGACGTGAGATTGATGGCATCGAACATCACGGATATATGTTTGGTGATGTCGTAGCTGGCACTCATATCGAGCTGGCCGTAGGCCGCGGTGTAAATCGGCTCATTCGATTGATCGGGCTGGCTTAAAGAGGTCAGGAACGCGCCGCGATGGCTATAGGCCAGACGAGTCTGGAAACCGTACTTCTCAAAGAATCCAACGAAATTGTAGGAACGGCTGAGACCCGCCAGTGCGAACTGGTTGCCGATTGCCACCGAGTTCCATGGCGCACCGCCCGTCGGCACCGACCAGTTGGCCTGCAAGCCAAAGCCGCTCTCGCCGAATAGATGCTGCACCGACAACTCAAAGCCATGGATGTCGGTCTTGTTGCCGTTGGTCGGTGCCGTGACGTCCCAAATGACCAGAGGGTCCCCGGGTTGCCCGACGAATGGACCCAATGATCCGGTGTCAGTTTGTATCTGCGCGAATATGCTCTGTGCCGACACAGCCTTGCCGGCGGCCGTCAACTCGGCAATCGCCTTGTTGGCCAGTGCTCCCGCGTTCGGGTCCGTGATGCCAAACAGCGGCCCCTTAGTCGTTACCGCGGTCAGGAAGTTCGTGACATGCTTGGTAAACCAATTTGCCGAGAGGTAGCTGCCCCTCGCGTAGTACCACTCCGCTCCGAGGTCGATGTTATTAGACTCGTAGGGCAGCAGGCCGGGGTTGCCCGCGGTGGCAGTTCGTGATCCCGGCTTCGGCGCGTTGGTCACTGAAGTGGTGCCAATCATCTGGGTCAGATCCGAACGAGCGATGGTCTTGCTGTAAGAGCCGCGCAGCAATACATCCGGCAGCACTTGCAGACTCAAGTCCAAATTGGGAAGGAACTCTGCATAGGAACGCCTGATGTCGCTGTACGTCGCGGTGGGCGCAAAGTTCGTGCCGAATTCCGTGGGATTGTTCCATTGAATCGAGGTCGGAACTTTTTCCAGACTTTGGGCGATTACGGTGCTTTTCTCGTAGCGCATTCCCGCCAGAGCCCGGAAGCGCATCCCGTCGAAGGTCGTGTCGAAGTCCACCTGTAAAAACGGCGCCGGTGTGTCCTCTTTGATGTGGTCATCATTGGTCGGCGCCCGATTTTGGGCGAAGGTATACGCGGGGAAATTGCCGTCTCCCTTAACTCCGGGCTGCGTGGCGGCAATGGCGCTCGCCAAGCTGAATGAATAGAAGTACGGCACCTGGATGCCGCAGGCGCCGCCGGAAAATCCTTTGAGAATGCTGCAGCTCGACACCTTGGTGAAAGCGCCCGCCGGAATCAAACCTTGCTCCGCGGGATTGTAGTAACCCCATGCGAAGTTGCCGCTGTTGAAAGACCGTGCCCTTGTAGTCATGCGTTTCAGATCGATGCCGGCCTTGATACTCTTCAAGCCGCTGTCCGAATCGCTATTTTTCCACACGGTATCGAGCAGGGCCTCTTCGATCACCGTCCTGAACACATTGTTATTGGCCTGACCGAACAGCGGCTCGATGGTGTTCGTGCCGAGGTTGCTCATGGTGTACGGAGGAGCGTAGATCCAAGAAGTTGTCGGAATTTGGTTCGCGGCCGCGCTAATTCCGGCACACGGGCCGCCCGCGGGGAAGGCGGGACCGGTGGTAAAGCACTTATTGAGCGACGTTGACCCCTGTGGAATCTGACCCACGATGCCGAAATTATTCGTACCCAAGGCCCCGCCGCCCGAATCGGCCGTGGAGTGATGAGCGTCAAATTCGACCGTCACATTGTCGGAAGCCTGCCACTTCAGGTTGAGACCGGCAGAACCGTTCTGATTCATGATTTCATCGTTGGTCGCGAAATAGGAGTCGTCGCTGCCGGTATCGACGAGATTCGTCACCGTTCCGTGGGGATTGATGGTGGCAGTCGTGGGATTCGGACCATAGTCGAACCAAGCGCCGAAGGTGTGAGTCTGGTTCATGTCTTTGTAGAAGGTATATGTGTAGTCCGCCGTTGCGACCAGCGAATCCACCGGCTTGAATTGCAGCACGGCCTGGCCATTGATTCGTTCGCGCTGGTGATTTTCCACTCCCCATCCTTCATTGCGGGGCGCCCAATTGTTACCGTCCGGATTCGTGTTGGAGCTCGTCACGCGCGCATCGCCGGGTGAAAACTGGTTTTGGAGCCAGCCGTCGATATTGGCTTTCTGTTCCTGGCTATTGCGCTTGGAGTAAGAGCCGTTGACAAGGAAGCCCACCCGATCGTCGAAGAAGGTGTCGCTGAACAGACCGGAGAATTCCGGCGTGACCTTGGCACCGACTTTGCCGGAGGTGTCATCGGTGGCCTTCGCCGAAAAAGTCGCCCGCATCGAGTTGAAATCGAATGGACGCGCAGTGGTGATGTTGATAGTCGAGCCGATGCCGCCGCTCGGAACGTCGGCGCGGCCCGTCTTGTACACCGTAATTCCGGAAATACCGTCAGCCGAGAGATTCTCGAAATCGAAGGAGCGCGCCGCCGTTTGACCTAATCCGGTGTTTCCCGGCATGGAGCGGCCATTTAAAGTGACCAAGTTGAACTCGGGCCCGAAGCCGCGCACCGTGACGCGCGAACCTTCATTGTTGACACGGTCGATCGTGACGCCGGGAATGCGCTGGATGGATTCGGCGAGATTTGTGTCCGGGAACTTACCGATGTCCTCGGCGGTAATGGCGTCGACGATCCCGCTCGCATTTCGCTTGATGGTCTCGTTGGTCACCAGCGACTGGCGTAGGCCGGTCACTACGATCTCCCCCAGGTTCTCGGCCGGCGCCACCGCGGTGTCGGTCGTCACCGCGGGGTCGGCCATCGCTCCGGAGCAGTACATCGCTATGAGTACGGCCAGAGGCTTCATCGGCATGGACGCTGACGGATGCTGAGCCTTTTTCGAGGCGTACGAACGGCTGGACTTCTTCAAGGCACTCCCCCCTCCCGTTTCCCGGGACCATGTTTATTCTGTGCCGACGTCGAGCGTCGATTCTGTGCAAGCGGTTTCTGAAACCGGTTGCAGGCCGATTCTGCCCCCGCCAATTTTAGAATGCAAGAGGGTCTGGACGCTTAAATCATGGGCTATGCGAGCGCCACGGCATTTTGCTCTTGACAGGCGCCGCACGATACACGCAGGATTCCTGAAACCGGTTGCAAGAAGACCGGCCGGACTCATCGTGGGAAGGGGAGGAGTATGAGTCGCACAATTCAGCTCCCTGGGAGCCAGCGTCACGTGGATGGGACATATCCTGGCCCGCAGGCGACTAAATGACGGGTAACGAATTCAAGATCGTGCGCATCGCCGCGACCGTGGCGCTGGGCGGCTTTCTGGTCGGATTCGACGCGACCGTTATTTCCGGTGCCGTCCCCTTCATCCGCGAGTATTTCGATCTTCACGGCTCCGCCGGCAGCCTCAAGCTCGGTTGGGCGGTGAGTTGTCTGGGCTGGGGCGCGATGGCCGGCAATTTGGCGGCAGGGCCTTTAAGCGACCGCTTTGGGCGCAGGAGCGTACTGCTGCTGACAGCGGTGTTATTCCTCGCATCCTCCTTGGCGGCCGCATTTTCCACTCGCTTTGCGATGTTCGTCGCGGCGCGCATATGCGGTGGTCTTGGAGTAGGCGCGGCAATTCTCACGGCCCCCGTGTACATCGCGGAGATGGCGCCTGCGCGCAGCCGCGGAAGCCTGGTCTCGCTCAATCAGTTGATGATAGTCATCGGCATCTCGATCTCGTTCTTTTCCAATTACTTTTTGCTGTCCCTGGGCACGGAAAGCTGGCGATGGATGCTGGGGGTTCAAGCCGTACCCGCCGGCCTCTATTTCTTGCTGCTGACCTTGGTGCCCGAAAGCCCGAGATGGCTATTGAGCAAGGGCCGCGGGGCCAGTGCTCGGGCCGCGCTCGCTGCGCTTCACGGTCCAGAGGTTGCTCTTGGTGAGCTTGAGATCATCGAGGCGAACCTCGTCAAGAAATCGCGGCATTTCGGCATCCGCGAATTGCTGAGCGGACGGCTCAAGCGGGTCATGATATTCGGCCTTGGCATCGCCTTCATTCAGCAAGCCACCGGCATCAATGCCATCTTCTATTATCTGCCTACCATTTTCGCCTCGTCCGGCGGCGAGCTCTCGACCTCCTTCGCGCAATCGGTGCTGGTGGGTCTCGTGAACGTCGGCATGACATTCGTGGCCATCTGGCTGATCGATCGTCTGGGGCGTAAGCCCCTCTTGGGTATTGGGCTCATCGGGATGACTTTGTCGCTGTTCACGATCTACTGGGCATTCCATTCGGCGCATGCGACGCATGAGACTGTCGTGTTGATCGCCATCATCGCCTACGTGGCCTCCTTCGCGATTTCCTTGGGGCCGGTGATGTGGGTGCTTCTATCCGAGATATTCCCCAATGAAGAGCGGGCCGCGGCGATTTCGGTGGTCGGATTTTGGAACTCGCTGGTCAGCGCCAGCATCACACTGCTTTTTCCCATGGAGCTCGCAACTTGGGGGCCCGCGGGCACATTTCTCGCCTACGGACTGGTGGCCGCCGGCGGGCTTCTGTTCATCGTGATGCTGGCCCCCGAAACCAAGGGAAAGACCCTCGAGGAATTGGAAGGAATTCTCACGCAGCCGAAACAGGCGCTGGCCTCATGAACGCGGCTGAAGAGCATTTCCATGAATGCGGATTTTGGCAGTTGCGCAGGCGGCGGGTGGCGAGATGAAATCTAAACGTTCTCCCGCCCCCACTCCCGGCAAGAGCGGCCCCCGGCCACGTCAGTCGGCGACCCTTCGGATGGTTGCCCGCGAAGCGGGTGTCTCCGCCAGCACCGTGTCGCGGATCATCAACGGCACGGTCAACGTGAGCAGTGGCCTGAAGCACGCCGTCGAGGCCGCCATTGTAAAGTTCGATTTTCGACCGAACGCCTCTGCGCGCGGTCTCGCTCTCGGCAGGACGCTGACCATCGGTGTGGTCGCACAGGCGATTGATAGTCCGTTCTACGGTGAAGGGTTGAGAGGAATCGAGGCCTGCTTACGCCAGCGCGGCTATGCGCCGCTGTTCATGAGCGGCAATTGGCACGAAGAGGACGAAGAACGGTGCATGCGGGAATTCATTGGGCGCGGCGTCGACGGCATCATCGTCTTTGCCGGGCGTCTCAGCGACGCCAAGCTGAAGAGTTATGCCAAAGAGGTGTCGATCGTGGTTACCGGCCGGCGTTTGCGGGCGCCAGGGCTGTTCAGCTTGCAGATCGACGACCGGCTTGGGGCGATGCTTGCCGTGCGGCACCTGCTTAATGTTGGGCACCGCAAGATTGCCTTCATCAACGGGTCCGAAAATCATCCCGACGCAATCGAGAGGTTCGAGGGATACAAGAAAGCTCTACAGGACGCCGAAATCGACTTCGATCCCAAACTGGTGGCCGTCGGCGATTGGCACGAGGAAGGCGGCGTGCGGGCTACGCTCGAGCTGCTCGACTCAAAAGCCCGATTCACCGCACTTTTTTGCGTGAACGACCAAACAGCCTATGGCGCTTGCCTCGCACTCTACCGCAAAGGGCTTTCGGTACCGGGCGATGTGTCGGTCATCGGCTTCGACGACTTGCCGTCATCGGCCTATCGCCTCCCGCCGCTGACCAGTGTCCGACAATCCATCGGGGAACTCGGCGATCGATCTGCGCAGGCAATTCTTCAGCTCATCGCCGGCCGCCGGCCGCGCCTCGATCCTCCCCCCGTGGAGCTCGTAATCCGCGAGTCTACGGATCGAAGTGGGCGCAAGGGCTGAAGCGCAACGACCGGAAGACTCGTTCGATATTCCTTTATAAACAAAAAAAGACAGCCAATGCAATGAACGATCTCAAATCTCTCGATGGTCTTTCCAAGCGCTTCCCGACGGCCTTCGTCTGGGGTGTTGCCAGCAGCGCTTTTCAGATCGAAGGTGCCTCGGCCGCCGACGGCAAGGGCGATTCGATCTGGGATGAGTTTTGTCGCATTCCCGGGGCCATCGCGGACGGCTCCGACGGGCAGATCGCGTGCGATCATTACAACCGACTCGAGTCGGACCTCGACCTGATCGCAGGGCTCGGCGTGAGAGCGTATCGCTTCTCCATTTCCTGGCCGCGAATCCAACCGACGGGATCCGGCGCGGTGGTCGGCCTCGGTATCGATTTCTACAACCGCCTGGTTGACGGACTGCTCGAGCGCAACATAGAACCCTTCGCGACTCTCTATCACTGGGATCTGCCGGCCGCGCTGCAGCGCGAACACAATGGGTGGGCCCACCGCAACACCGCTTATCGATTCGCAGAATACGCCGCTCTCATCGCGGAGCGGCTCGGTGATCGCGTGCGCTCGTTCGCGACACACAATGAACCGTGGGTCACCGCGACGATAGGCCACGAATTAGGACATTTCGCACCCGGAATCAAGAACCGGGCCGTAGCGATGCAGGTCTCGCATCATTGTCTGTTGAGCCATGGGCTGGCCATGGAAGCCATGCGCAGCGCCCGCCGCAATCTCGAGGTCGGCATCGTCCTCAATCTCTCGCCAGTTTATCCCGCCACTGACTCGGCGGCCGACACCTTACTCGCGTCGCGTGAGGACGGCTTGCTGGTCCGCTGGTACATGGACGCCCTGTTGCGCGGGGAGTATCCGGCGGATATCTTGGAATATCTCGCGGCCGATGCGCCCAGGACCGAAGCGGGGGACGCGCAATTGATCGCCCAACCGCTCGACTTTCTCGGCGTGAATTACTACCACCCCATCGTATCCACGGCGGGCCGGCCATTTTATCCTGCCCGCCAGGGCGTGGCCGTCACCGACATGGGCTGGGAAGTGGCGCCGGCGAACTTCACCGAATTGCTAATGCGCCTCGACCGCGACTACGACCTTCCGCCGCTATTCATTACCGAAAACGGTGCGGCCTATCGGGATCTGGTCGTAGATGGAGGCGTGAAGGATGAAGATCGGCGCGCCTATATTGAATCTCACATACGCGCCATTGCGGACGCCGTCGATAGGGGCGTCGATGTACGTGGCTACTTCGTGTGGTCCTTGCTCGACAACTTCGAATGGGCGGCGGGCTACTCCAAACGCTTTGGGATCTATTACGTCGATTATGACACGCAGGCCCGCATTTTGAAGCGAAGCGGGTTTTGGTACAAAGAGTTGACCGCCGCGTTCAATCAAACACACCCCGGAGTGTACGCGAGAAGTGAGCCGACATGAGCCCGCGCTCAGCGGCCGTCAGTCTGATCATTTCCCTAGCCGCATGCGGCGCGTGTTTGTCGCAGCAAGCGTCGATGGAACTCTCCCGCGCATGGATGAATGCATCGCTGTCGCCCGACCTGCGGGCCGAGGCGGCGATGAAACAACTGACGCTCGATGAGAAAATTCAGCTGGTGCACGGCATCGGTTGGGGACCCTTGAAAGCGGGCAGCCCCATTCCGCCCGACAACAACGGCGGTGCGGGAGAGGTCCTGGGAATTCCGCGTCTCGGCATTCCGTCCCTGCAGCAAGCGGACTCGGCTGTGGGTGTTCGAATGGCCGCACCACAAAGCCGCTACGCAACCTTGCTGCCCTCGGTATTGGCGGCCGCCTCTTCGTGGGATCCTGAGGCGGCTCATTTATACGGAGACGTCATCGGACGCGAGCTCCGGGCGCAAGGATTCAATCAATCTATCGGCGGCGGCGTCAATCTTGCGCGCGACCCGAGAAATGGACGGCTTTTCGAGTACGCCGGCGAAGATCCTCTGCTCGCCGGCGTGACCGTGGGTCATGTCATTCGCGGCGTACAGGACAACCAGGTCATGGGCGATATCAAGCACTTTGCCTTCAACGATCAGGAGACCGGCCGCACGATCGTAGATGCTCGCATCTCGACGAAGGCCGCCCGCGAGAGTGACCTATTGGCTTTTGAACTTGGCATCCGCATCGGACAGCCGTCGTCCGTGATGTGCAGCTATAACAAGGTGAACGGAGATTGGGCGTGCGAGAACGATTGGCTGCTGAACCATGTGCTGAAAGGCGCCTGGCATTTTCCCGGCTTCGTAGTTTCGGATTGGGATGGCACGCACTCGACGGAGAAGGCGGCACTTGCGGGGCTCGACATGCAAATGCCGGGCGATGAGTACTTCGGTGCTGCCCTGAAGGAGGCAATCATGTCCGGTCGACTTCCCCTGCAACGTCTCGATGACATGGTGCACCGGGTGCTGCGTTCTATGTTTGCTGCCGGCGTCATCGACCACCCACCGACTCCTCGCCTCGTGGTCGACCCCTTTCGAGGCCGGGAAGACGCGCAGCACATTGCCGAAGAAAGCATCGTTCTATTGAAGAACAACGGCGCGCTGCCGCTGAACGCGGGCACCGTGCGTTCCATTGCAGTGATCGGCGCGCGCGCCGATGTTGGGGTCCTGTCCGGGGGAGGCTCGGCGCAGGTCGATGCACCCGGGGGAAATGCCATCAGTCCCGCCACGCCGACCCAATGGGGCGAGGCGGTTTACTTTCCGTCGCCGCCCTTGCGGTACATTCGGGAACATGCGAGCGCAGCCCGCGTGCAATTTGATGCGGGCACAGATGCCGCCTCCGCGGCATCGCTTGCGCAGTCCGCGGACATAGCCATTGTGTTCGCGGATCAATACATGAGCGAGTCAGGTGATGCTCCGAGCCTATCTCTGCCCGGACGACAAAATGAACTCATCGCGGCGGTGGCGGCCGCCAATCCGCGCACCATCGTCGTGCTGATCACGGGAAACCCGGTGATCATGCCGTGGATCGATCAGGTAGCCGGTGTGATGGAGGCTTGGTATCCCGGTATTGGCGGCGGACAGGCAATTGCGAATCTCATCTTTGGGAACATCGTTCCGTCCGGGAAGCTGCCCATCACGTTTGCAAAGTCCGAGAGCGACCTGCCGCACGAGCGTATTTTCGGCGTGACGCAGAGTGGCGCCAATGGAGATTCACCAGCGTTTTGGGCTGCCGACAAGCAACAGCGGCAAAGCCTGGTGGCCGACTACAAGGAGGGTGCGCGCTTCGGCTATAAGTGGTTCGACTCCGAAGGCAAGCAGCCGCTGTTCCCTTTCGGCTACGGGCTTTCCTACACCAAGTTCAGGTACACCAATTTGCATGTGGAACGAGTTACGAAAACCGCGACTTTTGCGATTGAAAATATCGGAGCACGCAGCGGTACAGAGATTGCGCAAGTCTATGTGGAACTGCCCAAGGCCAGCGGGGAGCATTTCCGCCGGCTTGCGGCCTGGCAGCGCGTCGACGTGCTCGCCGGGCAACAAAAGGTGGTTACGGTTCCGCTCGAGCCATTGGCCATGGCGGCCTTCGATGTGAAAAAGGATGCGTGGGTCTGGGCCTCGGGCAAGTACAGAGTATTCGTTGGGGGATCGTCTCGCGATTTACCCCTGGTCACGGATGTTGCGCTCTATTGATGTCCCCTTAGCGATCGCGGGATTGTCTGGACTGCTGTGGTTGGCCGCCTCAGACGCGACGGCGCAGGCCGGTGCGAAGGCGAAGTCGGGTGAAGCGCGTGTTTCGGTCGATCTGAGCCTTGGCTGGCGCTTCCGCCAAGGCGATGGGTTGAGCGACGTGCCGAGCCGCGTGTTCGACGATTCGCAATGGAGCCAGGTCGGACTCCCGCACACATGGAACCGCATGGGCAACGAGGGCACCGAGCGATCCGCACTCACCAACGCAGTGCAGGGCGTTGGTTGGTATCGGTTGCGCTTCAAAACACCCCCCTTACAGAAAGCAAGGCGTTACTTTCTTCAGTTCGACGGAGTCGGCACCATCGCGGATGTTTGGATGAACGGGCACTATCTCGGCAAACATGCGGGAGCCTTTTCCCGATTCCGTTTCGACGCCTCGGCCGCGATGAACCCTTCCGGTGAGAACCTCCTCGTGGTCAAGGCGGACAATAGCCGTCCACAACCCGGGTCCACGACTGAAAATGTCATCCCCCTGTCGGGGGATTTCTTCATATTTGGGGGCATCTATCGCGGAGTTGCTCTGATCGCCACTGATCCCGTGCATGTGGATATGTTGGATTTCGGCGGCCCTGGGTTGTACGCCAGAGCCCTGGCCATCGACTCAAACTCCGCAGCCGTACGCGCATCGGCCACGCTGGTGAACGACGGATCAAAACCCCGGACGGTCATTGTCGAGTCTCGAATCGAAGGCGACCGCGATGTCATCGTCGCTTCGGCGTCGCACCGGTTGTCGGCATCGCCCGGGCAGCCTGTAATCATCAATGACACATTGCAGGTTGAGCGCCCGCGGCTCTGGCAGGGCATGAGAGATCCATACCTGTACAAGGTAGTCATGACGGTACGATCAAGGGATGGTCTAGTGCTCGATCAAGTGGTGCAGCCGCTCGGTTTGAGATCGCTGCACTTCGAATCCGATACGGGGTTCTTTCTCAACAAAGAGCATTTATTTCTGAAGGGAGTGTCCATGCATCAGGATCGCCCGGTGAAGGGATGGGCGATTTCATCGGCGGATCAGGCGGAGGATTTCGATCTCCTTCGAGATATGGGCGGAAATGCCGTTCGACTCGCCCACTATCAACACGACCAGTACTCATATGAGTTGGCGGATGCGTCAGGGATAGTGGTGTGGGCAGAAATCCCGCTGGTCAACCAAGTGTCATATGACGGTTCGTCGGCGAGCCCTGCGCTCGCGGCCAACGCGCGACAGCAGCTCACCGAACTGATCCGTCAGAACTATAATCATCCCTCCATCGCTGTCTGGTCGATTGGCAATGAGACCGATCTGACCGCAACCCTGACCAAGGGTTCGAGTATTCTCGCGGACTTGCTTACATCCCTCAACGGGCTTGCAAAGGCTGAGGATCCGAGTCGGTTCACAACGTTCGCAGACTGCTGCGAGGTCAGCATCGCGGCGCCGAAGAGCGGCGAGAATCCCGCCATCGCACACCGTGATGTCATCGTCGGAATTACCGATACAGTCGGCTATAACCGCTATTTTGGTTGGTACACAGGCCGGCTTGATGGATTGGGCTCGATGCTCGATCAGGCACATGCACGCCGTCCCGCCCTGCCAATCGCCGTCTCCGAATATGGGGCGGGGGGTGCATTGACCCAACACACCGATGATCCGGCCGGCGGCCCGATCAATCCGCACGGCCGGCCGCATCCAGAGGAGTTTCAGAATTGGTATCACGAGGCCTCTTGGAGCATCTTGCGCGACCGCGGATATCTCTGGGCAGTGTACATATGGAACATGTTCGATTTTTCCAGCGACTCGCGCCGAGAGGGCGACCTGACGGATATCAACGAAAAGGGTCTCGTCAGCTACGATCGCCGGACTCGCAAGGACAGCTATTATTTTTACCGTGCGAATTGGAGCAGTCAGCCGACGCTGCATCTGGTCGGGCGGCGCTACATCGATAGAGCTTACGGTGTCGTCGATGTGACGGCGTACAGCAATGCGCCGCAAGCGAGGCTGTGGCTGAATGACCGGGATCAGGGCGTGGCGCCATGCACGGGCGGCATTTGCCGGTGGCCCTCCGTGCACCTCATGTCCGGAACGAACGATTTACGCGCGACTGCCGATATGGCCGGTACGGTGCTGACGGATTCGATGCGCTGGACCTTTTCGGGATCAATAGCCGGCGTTCGAATCAAAGCAGGCGACCTCTCCGGTTATTTGACAATAGCAGGCCAACGCTACGGCTCGGACGCCTACTTTAGCGGAGGCGTGGCCCGCTCGATCAATCCGCCGGATACGCGGTCTGAGAGTGTCGCCGTCGCCGCAGACGATCCCGGGATCTACGATAGCTTCAGGGAGGGTGCGTTCGCCTATCGCGTACCGGTGCCAAGTGGCCGCTACCATGTCACGTTGAAGTTTGAGGAGCCATCGGCCAGAGAAGCCGGTGCGCGCGAGTTCAATGTGCTGGTCAACGGAAAGGTCATTCTAAGGCGGTTCGATATTTTCTCGGCGGCCGGCGGCTCGCTCAAGGGCATTGATCGTACATTCGATTGGACGTCGCGAGACGACGCCATGTTGATCGAATTTGTCCCGCTGAGAGGCGCCGCACTTGTCTCGGCGCTCTCGATAGAGTCCGTTGACCGACACTAAGCTCCAGCGGAGAACGCCACTTGGAATTAACGTTTTTTCTCTGCACCCCAGCAACCGGCGCGGGGTCCTTCTTCGAGAGTTGCAATGAATGGACCCGAATCCTTGCGTGAGTTTTGCGTGACTCCGTACTGCTTTGTCGTGCTTCGTGGTGCTTCCAATGTCTGCGCTCATAATTGCGCGCCAGAGCGCCGCCCCCCTAACGCGCGCTCTAAGCGCGGGCAGTTCCGCGCCGTGCCGCTTCGATGGTGGCGATGTCGATCTTCCTCATCTTCATCATCGCCTCGAACGCGCGTTTGGCGGCCGCACGGTCGAGATCGGTCGTTGCATCCAGCAGTGCCCGCGGGGTGATCTGCCAGGACAAGCCCCATTTGTCTTTGCACCATCCGCACGCGCTCTCGGTGCCGCCATTGTTGAGGATTGCGTTCCAGTAGCGGTCCGTCTCGGCCTGGTTTTCGGTGACGATTTGAAATGAAAAGGCCTCAGAGTGCTTGAACGCCGGCCCCCCATTGAGGCCGAGGCAGGGCACTCCAAGCACCGTAAACTCGACCGTGAGCACCTGTCCCTGCTTGCCGTTCGGGTAGTCTCCCGGGGCGTGGTGAACCGCGGTCACGGCGCTGTCTGGAAAGGTCTGAGCATAGAACCTGGCGGCATCCTCTGCCGTGCCGTCATACCAAAGACAAATCACGTTTTTGGCCATCGTCTATCTCCATTGGTGGGTCTGAGGGCGACCCGTCCAGGGTACAACGAAACAGCGACCCAGGATTCGACAGTCGAAGGCGATTCTCAAATGCGGGCGGCGGGGACCGGCAAGTATGCGGTGACTCGAAAAGCAGAATTGCGATTGCCGAAGGGTACAATTCTAGGGAACCGCACGCCTATTCGCGGCAAAACTTCAGAGGCTCTCCACATGTCTTTGACACTCTACGCCCACCCCTTTGCTGCATATTGCTGGAAAGTGTTGATCGCTCTATACGAGAACGGAACACCCTTCACCTATCGCGTGATCGAAGATGCGGCTGGATGGGCCGACCTCGAGTCTCTATGGCCGATCAAGAAGTTTCCTCTCCTACGGGACGGAGAAGCGTTGGTCGTCGAATCGAGCATCATCGTCGAATATTTGATGCTACGTCACGCGGGCCCAACTCGGTTGATACCGGAGAACGTTGACGCGGCCCTCAAGGTGCGCTTCTTGGATCGGTTCTTTGACAACTATGTCATGACTCCGATGCAAATACTGGTGTCGGACCGAATGCGGGCCGCAGGCCAGCGCGACGCCAAAAGCGTCAGCGATGCAAGGCACCTACTCGATGTCGCGTACCGATGGCTCGACAAACAGGTTGCGCAACAAGCGTGGGCGGCGGGCAGTGAGTTTACGCTCGCTGACTGCTCCGCTGCGCCGGCGCTTTTCTACGCGGACTGGGTGCATCCCATTGGCGACCAATTTCCTGCCACCCGCGCCTATCGCGATCGACTACTTGCTCGCCCATCGGTTGCCCGCACGGTTGATGAGGCGCGGCCCTACCGCAAGTTGTTTCCGTTCGGCGCGCCGAACCGCGATTGACGTACAAACTGCGCTAACATCGGCCGCCCAAATTGGAGGAAAGGGAGACGGTAATGTTTCGACCAAAGCGTCTGCTCCCGCTCACAATCGCCGTAACGTTGCTGGCAGCGGCGTGTGGCGGCGGAGGCGGCGGGACTGCGCCGTCACCGCCACCACAAGTGGCATCCGGACGCGGGCAACTCATCAAAAGTCCGCCGACCAGACTGAGTTCACTCTCGGCAGCCGAGCTGCTCTCGACGCTGAGCGGCAGCGCACAAGGCCAAGTGGCGTTGCAGTTCGGCCTCGCGCCGACATGCTCCGTTGATACGTATTATCTGGAGTACCAAACCGTCGGGGCCACGGGTGAGGCAACCACGGCGTCCGCGGCACTTATGATTCCCACGGGTTCCGACCCTCTATGCCAGGCGCCGCACCCGATCGTGCTCTACGCACACGGGAAGCGGGTGAGCAAGGGTTTCAACATTGCCGATCTGGCAGACCAGAAATGGGAAGGCATCGCGCTCGCCGCGGTCTGTGCCGCTCGTGGTTATATCATGGTCGCTCCGAACTACGCCGGATATGACACTTCAAATCTGAGCTACCATCCGTACCTCAACGCGGATCAACAATCCGGCGACATGATGGATGCGCTGACCGCAGCACACAGCGGATTGTCCGCTATGAACGTTGCGGACAATCACAAACTGTTCGTGACTGGCTACTCGCAAGGTGGTTATGTCGCCATGGCCACTCACCGCGCCATGCAAGCAGCAGGTATAACGGTGACGGCCTCTGCGCCGATGTCGGGCCCCTACGCTCTGTCCGCCTTCGGGGACGCACTCTTCATGGGCCAGGTAGACGACGGTGCCACTGAAGACTTCATCATGGTGGCATCGAGCTACCAGCACGCGTACGGCAATCTTTATTCCAATCCGACCGAAGTCTTCGAGCCTGCCTATGCATCCGGAATCGATTCCCTCCTGCCCAGCGCGACCGACGTCAATACCCTCATCGCACAGGGACGATTGCCCAAAAGCGCGCTGTTCAGCAGGACCCCGCCGGCCCCCGAGTTCTCCTCCATAACCCCAGCGACCGCGCCGGCACAGCTGGCCGGGGTGTTCGCAGCAGGATTCGGCACCGGCAATCTGGTGACCAACGCTTATCGTCTGAGCTATCTGCGCGATGCGCAGGCTGCGCCCGACGGTGGATTCCCGAACCGGACAACCGGCGCGCCGCCCGCGAGTCCTGCAAACACGCTGCGGCAGGACTTGAAGACGAATGATCTCAGGAACTGGTCGCCTACTGCGCCCATTCTGCTCTGCGCCGGCAATGCGGATCCATCGGTGTTCTACCTCAATACGCGCCTGATGCAGGAACTCTGGGCAATGAATGCACCGGGCAGCCAGGTGACGGTTCTAGATGTCGATGCGCCCGTCTCCGGCGGCGATGCATATCCGAACGTAAAGAAGGCTTTTGCCGCGGCCAAGTCGGCAGTCGCCGCCGCTGCGGTCGCCGGCGGGGCCACTGACGGTGGCGCTGCTGCGGTCCTACAGGTCTATCACGCCGACCTCGTGCCCCCGTTTTGCCTCGTAGCCGCGGCAGCATTCTTCGAGAATCACTGACACACGACACGCAGCCCTTCGAGTGGCGCAAATGACCGGCTCCCCTATCAAGGCCCGGGCTACGCCAGAAACTTCACCAGCTCGGAGTTGACCTCTTCCGCATGAGTCCACAACACGCCATGAGGGCCGCCCTTAAGCTCCACGAACCTGACGTCCTTGAGCATCTTCGCTTGTCTTCTGGACGAAGCGTCTGGCGGCAGGATGCGATCGGCGTCGCCGTGGAGAATGAGCGTCGGTACGGTGTTGCGAGCGATGTCCTGACGGAAGTCCTCAATCCACGCATCGACGCACGCTAGCGTACCAATTGCAGACGCGCCGGCGGCCACGTTCCAGTTGGCCTCGAGGACGCGTTCGCTCACGAGCTTGCCGCCCGTGACATCGTAGTTGTAGAAGTTGCGCAGAAATTCCATCAGCAGGGCCGGCCGATCCGCCTTGATGGCCGTCTTGATACCGTCGAAGACACTCCTGTCCACGCCTTCGGGGTTGTCAGCCGTTTTTACGAGATACGGGCCCAGGGTGCCGATGAGCACAGCCTTGCGCACCCGTTTCGCGCCATACTTGCCGATATACCGGCTGACTTCGCCCGTGCCCATCGAAAAGCCGACGAGAGACACGTCCGTGAGCTTCAGCGTGTTCAGCACAGCATCGAGATCGGCCGCAAACGTGTCGTAGTTGTAGCCGACGGCAGGCTTGCTGGATCTGCCGAAACCTCTGCGGTCGTAGGTGATAACGCGATGACCCGCGGCAAGCAGTGCCGTTGCCTGCTTTTCCCACGACGCGCCGTTCAGCGGCCAGCCGTGGATGAGGACCACCGGCGATCCGGAGCCATGGTCCTCGTAATAGACTTCAATAGGGGTTGAGTTTTCCTGGCCAACTTTGATATAGCTGCTCATGAGCTCTCTCCTTCACTCAGGTGCGTGGAATGTAACGATTTGGTAAGTGTTATCCCGATTTGCGAACCGATGGCTCGGATTCTTTTTCCAGATTTCGAAGGCCGCCCAGGCAGGCGGTGAATTCCGCGCCAAAAAGAAAAATGAGCGACGTGTAATACAGCCACAAAAGAAGCGTTGCGAAGGAGGCGGCTGCGCCGAAAGCACTCGGCTGCGTGGAATGCGCAAGGTACAGGCCGACCGCCCACCGACCCACATCAAAAAGAACGGCAGTCAGCAAGCCGCCAATGGCTACGACCCTCCAAGGAAGGCGTCGCGAAGGCATGTAGCGGAAGATCAGGGCAAAGAGAAACGCGACGAGAATCACAGATAGCAATAGATCGAGCGCTCCGATCATCCAGACCGCCGCGGAATGTTGATTCCCAATGTGCTTCTGCAAGGTCGAGATGCCTGTCGAAATGGTAAGCGAGACCAAGAGCAGGAAACCCAAGGTCAGAATGAACCCAAGTGAGAGAAAGCGCGTTCGAATCCATCCACGCACGCCTACCGATGCGAGCGCATCGCTCTTCCAAATCTGCTCGAGCAATGTCTCCAACGTCGACAAGACCGTAGTCGCCCCGATCAGCAGGGTCACGACGCTCACCACCGTCGCCACGAGTCCTTGAACCTGCTGCGAGCTTTTAATCGCTCCCAAAAGAATGTCCGCCGTGGAGGGACCAAAAAGGCCATTCAGTTGCGCGCCGATCTGAGAATAAGCCGAAGTCGCACCCACGATCCATCCTACGGTCGTCAGGACGATTACCAGCAATGGTGCGAGCGAAAAAGCACAAAAGAAAGCAAGAGAGGCGCCGGTCGTTGACGCATTGTCGGCAAGCCAATTGCGTGCAGTGCAACTCGCCAGTGCAATCGACTTTTCGATGAGTGAAATCACGGATCAATCCTGCGGTGAAGGATACGCTAAGGATGAGGGGATCGACCACAACCTGGAGCTGTTCGTCATCAATGTGTCGGATGAGCGCGGACAGATCTTCCGGTACAGCAACTGCGGCAGTTGCAGCAGCGTTGCGAACTACGCGGTTCAGACTTAGCCGCGCACAGCGGGGATAGGGTTCGGGCAGAAATTCTGAACTGGCCGCGCGTCGCGCCTTTCCTCGAAGCCGCGACGCCTGGCGAAGTAGCACCTGTGTGCATTGGATGAAGTTGCCAACCGCGACAACAACGGACTCGGAGTAGTTCTATTCGAACCTTGAAAGTCGGCCTGTGGGTCTGGCTCGGAGTTCTCAGCATCGCCGCCGAAGCGCATGCGGGGGCCGCGGGAGGGCAGCGAACGCCGGCGGCGATAGTTCGGGCCGTCGATAAGAGCCGGCGTCGGCCGTAGATCTCGGACGGATTGTGGATATCAATTCCGGCACCTTTAATCGGACCGGTGTGCACGAAGTCGGTGGGGTGTTCGAGGCAGAATTGCGCGCGCTCGGATTCGAGACACACTGGGTTTCGATGGACACAGTTGGTCGCGCGCCGCACCTCGTGGCCGAGCGCGCTGGGCGGCGGGGCAAGCGCGTGCTGCTGAAAGGCCACATGGACACGAGGTTTGAACCGTCCAGTCCCTTCCGCCAATTCGTCCGGCGTGGCGATACAGCGTTCGGGCCGGGGGTCGTGGACGACAAGGGCGGGCTCGCCGGACGTTGATGTTGTGGTGCCGTAAACTACAGCAGCAGGGCCGAGGCCGAACAAGGGATTCTGATCGGTCATTTCGATTGCTTTGGCAGGGCAAGCGGCAAATTGCCTGATCGAGGCATATGATTATGACCATGCGACTGACACGACGAAAGGTGCCGAGTTTTTCTCTCTATGGGGAGCAGCCGACACCGACCACTCCGGCAGAGACGGTCCACATCGAGGATATTCCGTCGCGCAGCAGCAAGTATCTGGGACAGATCAGCAGCCACCGGCACCTCACTCTGTGCCAGTGTATTGTGGTGACCGCCGGACCGGTGACGGCAACACTCGAGGATGCTCAGTCGACTTTCGACGGCCCGATTGCAGTGGTCGTGCCCGCAGGAACCATTCACGGCTTTCGCTTTCGGGCCGAGACGCGCGGGTATGTGCTGACCATCAATCTCGAGAACCTGTCTAGCCTTGTCGGTCCGGCGCACCGTGCGCCGATCGAGTCCTTGTTTGCGACGCCTCGCACCATTGATTTGAGATTGAACGCAGGATTGACCGCGCGCATGACGGGACTTCTCGATTGTCTGCTACGGGTGTATCGGCAATCAGACCGGTTGCCGGATACCGTCGCGGGTTGGCTTGCCTGCTCCGCGCTCTGGATGGCAGCGGAGGGCGCCGCATCGAGCATGGCAACCGAGATGCACAGCAGCGCCGATTTGGATTTACTCCGGGAGTTTCGCTCGTTGGTCGAGCGTCATTACATCGCGCACTGGCCTGTGGAAAGGTACGCCCGCGAGTTGGCAACATCGGAGACGAGTCTGAATCGTCTGTGCCGTCGCCTGACCGGAAGCACCGGCTTCGATTTGGTGCAGCAGCGCATGGCGTTGGAGGCGCGCAGACGACTGCTAAACGCCGGCGAGTCGGTCAGCATGGTCGCCAATCGCCTGGGATTTAAGGATTCGGCATATTTTTCACGATTTTTCCGCCGCCACAGCGGCGTCTCGCCCGTGGAGTTTCGACGCCGACAGGTTGACGTAAAAGTACCGACAGGCACGGATTTCGTACAGATAGGCTGATTCGGCCGCTGCTAGTCTTCGCGCAACCCCTCACCGGATGCGCGGCATGGCTCGCACTCAAGTCGCAATCATCGGCGCCGGCCCCTCGGGCCTGCTGCTCTCACAACTGCTGTACTTGCACGGCATCGACACCGTGGTGCTCGAGCGGAAGAGCCGCGAGTACGTTGCGGGGCGGATTCGAGCCGGCGTGCTAGAGCATGGCACCGTCGAGCTGCTGCTCAAGGCAAAACTGGGGGATAGACTACTGAAGGAACGCTTTGTGCATGACGGCGTCGCACTTGGCTTTTCCGGGCGGCGTGTGCGGGTGGACTTGCGTGCACTCTGCGGCCAATCGGTATCGATCTACGGCCAAACGGAAGTCACCAAGGACTTGATCGACGCACGCACCTCCGCTGGAGGGGATCTCATTTTTGAGGCGACCGAAGCGAGTGTCGAAGGATTCGAGGGCGCAACCCCTACCGTCAGGTACCGACACGAGGGAAAAATGCACGAGCTGCGCTGCGATTTCATCGCGGGCTGCGATGGATTTCACGGCGTATGCCGACGAAGCATTCCGGCCGCGCAGATGCAATCGTTCGAACGGGTTTATCCGTTTGGATGGTTGGGCGTCTTGGCGGAAGTTCCTCCGGTGGCCGACGAACTCATCTACTCGAACCATGCGCGCGGCTTTGCGCTGTGCAGCATGCGATCACTCACACGCAGCCGCTATTACGTACAGTGCGGACTCGAGGAGAAGGTGACGGATTGGCCTGACGAGCGATTTTGGGACGAGCTGCGCTCGCGCTTACCGGCCGACATCGCTGCGGCGATCGTGAGCGGGCCGTCAATTGAGAAGAGCATTGCGCCGCTGCGCAGCTTCGTGGTCGAACCTCTGCGTTTTGGAAAGCTCTTCTTGGTCGGCGATGCCGCCCATATCGTACCCCCTACCGGCGCAAAGGGCTTGAATTTGGCCGCGGCGGATGTGCGCGTGTTGTATCAGGGGTTAGTCGAATATTATCGGACGGGCGAAGCGGGCGCACTCGATCAGTACTCCGAGTTGTGCCTGCGTCGCATTTGGAAGGCCGTGCGTTTTTCTTGGTGGTTTACCTCGATCATGCACAAGTTCTCAGAGGACCCTTTTGCGCACCGATTGCAGCTTGCCGAGCTCGAGTACTTGAGCGAGTCGACGGCGGCGCTGACCAGCTTGGCCGAGAATTACGTCGGACTGCCCTTCGAGGTGCCCGCGTAGCTGCGCGGCTAGGCGGCCAACTGCCGGTCGAGGCGATCGAGTGTGCGCATTGCCGGAAGGCATTGCGCGAGGCTCGCATTGGGTTCGCGGTTCGCTGCGATAGCGGCGAAGAACTCGCGGTCTTGTAGCTCAATACCATTCATCGACACGTCGACTTTCGAGACGTCGATGGGCTCGCCCTTGCCGGTGAGCAGTTCGTCGTAGCGCGCGATGTAAGTCCCATTGTCGCAGATGTAGCGGAAAAACGTGCCCAACGGGCCCTCGTTATTGAATGATAGCGATAGCGTGCAGATCGCGCCGGAAGCAACCTTCAATCCAATATTCATGTCCATGGCTATCCCGAGGGTGGGATGCTTGGGGCCCTCGAGGGCAAAGGCCTGCGATGCAGCCTCGCCGGTTTGATAAGCGAACAGGTCCACCGTGTGACAGGCGTGGTGCCAGAGAAGGTGATCGGTCCAGCTGCGCGGTTTGCCCAAGGCGTTGGTGTTGGTGCGACGGAAGAAATAGGTTTGCACGTCCATCTGCAAGACTCTCAACTCGCCGGCTCGTACGCGCTTGTGGATCCACTGGTGGCTGGGATTGAAGCGCCGTGTGTGACCGGCCATGGCGATGACCCCCGTCTCTTGCTGCACACGAACCAGTCTCTCCGAATCAGCGAGCGAATCGGCCATCGGAATTTCGATCATGACGTGCTTGCCGGCGCGCATGCATTGCTCGCCCTGGGAGGCGTGCATTGGGGTGGGAGTGCTCAAGATGACGGCTTCGAGTCCGGGCCGTTTCAGGCTCTCGGCAAGATCGCCTGTCCAATGAGGAATATCGAACTGTTTGGCGACCGGGGCGGCGGCCTCTTTCGTGGAACCCACGAGGGAAATGACCTCAATCCCCGGAATCCTGGCCATCGCTTCGAGATGCTTGACGCCGAACGCGCCTTGACCAGCGAGACATACTTTCACCTGCGACCTCCGTTCTCGAGAATCATGAGTCCCGCGGCGGTGTTCGATGCGGGGACATGGTAGTGGCGATAAATTTCCTCGACGTTCCCGTCGAGTGCACCGCGCATCACGTGCCACATCACCATCTCGACTCCCTCGGATCCCGCCTCGCGCATGTACTCGGTGTGCGTGATCTTCGTGAGCCCAACGGGATCTTTGGTCATCCCGTCCAGGAATGCGGTGTCGAATTCACGATTGATGAGCCCCGCGCGCTCGCCCTGGAGCTGGTGGGACATACCACCGGTGCCGTAAATGACGACGCGCAGGTCCTGATCGAACTCATCCACGGCGCGACGGATGGCCTGGCCGAGCTTGAAACAACGGGCGCCGGTGGGCGGGGGATATTGCACCACGTTCACGCAGAGCGGAATCACCGGAAACGGCCATTCGGCCGGCTTACCGCAGGTAATGGACAGTGGTACGGTCAGACCGTGATCCACCGGCATCGCGTTGGCGATCGTCATGTCGAATTCGTCGAGGATCAGCGATTCGGCGAGATGCCATGCAAGGGCGGGATGACCTTGAACGGCCGGCACCGGCCTCGGTCCGAAACCCTCGTCGGCGATCGGAAATTGTTCGGCGACCCCGATGAGGAAGGTAGGAATGATCTCCAGCGAAAACGCGCACGCGTGATCGTTGTACACAATGATCGCGACATCGGGCGCCAAGGCGGCGAGCCATGCGCGCGCCGGCTCATAGCCGCGAAACAGCGGCTCCCAATAGGGTGTTCCGGTGACGCCGCGATCCATCGCGACGCCGATAGCCGGGACGTGGGAGCAGGCGATGCCGGCAACGATTTTAGCCACGCTCATCGTCCTTCTTTGCCGCGTCTTTGTAGCGGTTGCCCTGCGGCGAACGGCCTCCCGCCAGCATCATCTGCGCATAGACTTCCTTGGGTACGCCCGACATCATGCCGGCCACGTCCTGGAAGGTGAGGCCGTCGCAAAATGCGATCTTAATGGTGTAGTAGATGTTACCGCCGACTCTCAGCATGCCGAGCCAGTCGCGCTGCAGGACCGCCCGGCGCTGCTCGGCGGTCAGCGCAAAGCGGTCCAGGTATGCGCCTGCGTCGTCCTTGAAGCTTTTGCGATTCTCCGCCTTGTTGAGCGACATGCAGAACATGTTCAGCGCGTACCCTTCCCGGCCGCGGCGCGCATCGTAGACATAGGTGCCCGGAATGCTTTCATAGTCGCGTGGCTCTTTCATGTCAGAATTTCCGCAGATCGAATTTCTTGTCGGACGATGTCGCGGACCAGGTCAATGGCATTGCGCATCAGCGGGCTGTTCGGCCGTCGGGTCGATGTCGCGATCGACAGCGAGGTCTTCAACGAAAGAATCGGCTTCGCCAGAACCTCGTCCGCCCACTCGGTGGATTTGACGGCGTTCAAGGGAAGTACGGCGTAGCCGAATCCCTGGCGCACCAAATCGATGACGGCCGGAATGGATTCGATTTCATGCGCCACGCTAATCTTGCCGCCGACGCCCGCCAAGGCAGTTTCCACCGACATGCGCAGGGCATGCGGGCGGCTGGGGATGACGAGCGGATAGTCGACCAAATCGCTCAAGCTCACGGTTTTCCGCGATCGGCGCGGCGCAGGGACGGTGCGCGGCGTGATGAGGAAAAGCTGTTCATCCATCAGAGGTTGCAAGTCCACGGTGGGCGAGGCCACCGCGTTGTACACCAGCGCACAATCGACTCGACCGACATTCAGCCATTCCACGATGTAGCTCGATAAGCCTTCTACCGTCGCCAGTCTCGCGTTCGGCAGCCGCCGCCCAAACGCCTTCACCAGCGGCACCGTGACGCAGCGGCCGAGGCTTGGCGGCAGTCCGAGCGTAAAGTGACCGGAATCGCCGTTGCGTTGATCCGCAAGCTCCTGACGGGCTCGACCCAACTGCGTCAAAATGCCGCGAGTATGCTCGAGCATGCGGGTGCCGGCATCCGTGAGCACGACACCGCGTCCGTTGCGCTCGAACAGCGTGTGGCCCAGTTCCGATTCCAATTGCCGCACCTGGCGGCTGAGCGCCGGTTGGACCACCGAGAGAAAAGCCGCCGCGCGCGTGAAGCTGCCGAGCTCAGCCACGTGACGGAAATATTCGAGCTGCCTCAGCTCCAAAACAGGTTCTCTAAGAAATAGCACAACGGCATAACAGGTATGTTCATCATTCCTTGATAGTATACGTGAATATGCAGCGTTCCATCCCATGTCTTTTCATGCGCGGCGGCACTTCCCGAGGGCCATTTTTTCTCGAAAGCGATCTGCCCGAGGACGTTGCCGCCCGGGACCGGGTGTTGCTGGCCGTCATGGGTTCGCCCGATGCACGGCAAATCGACGGCTTGGGCGGCGCGGATCCATTGACCAGCAAGGTTGGGATCGTGAGCCGGGGCAAGACGGCGGATGTGGACTTGGAGTTCTTGTTCGCTCAAGTCTTCGTGCAGGAGGCGCGGGTCGATACCACCCCCAATTGCGGCAACATGCTCGCCGCGGTGGTGCCTTTCGCGCTGGAAACGGGATTGGTGCCGGCACACGGCGACGTCACCACTTTGAGAGTGCTGACGCGCAATACCGGAACCCTGAGCGACATTGAAGTGCGCACGCCGCAGGGTAAGGTCGACTATGCGGGCAGCGCACGAATCGACGGGGTACCCGGCACCGCTGCTGCCGTCAATATTCGCTTCTTGGAGACGGCGGGTTCGGTGTGCGGTTCCTTGTTGCCGACCGGCAACCTCGTCGATCGCCTCGATGACGTGGACGTCACGTGCATCGACAATGGCATGCCCGTGGTGCTGATGCCGGCAGAAGCGCTGGGCGTCACCGGCCACGAAACGCGCGAGGTCTTGAACGCGAACGCCGCGCTCAAGCAGCGACTGGAATCGATTCGGCTGCAGGCGGGTCCTATGATGAATTTGGGCGACGTCGCAAAAAAAGTGGTGCCAAAGATGTGTTTGGTCGCCGAGCCGCGAGCAGGCGGGCATATTTCGACACGCACGTTTATCCCGCACGACTGTCATGCCGCCGTCGGGGTCCTGGGCGCGGTGACGGTCGCGACCGCGGCGGTGTTGCCGGGAAGCGTCGCCAATCGCTATGCAAGAGTGCCCGAAGGAACCACGAAGACGATTTCCGTCGAACATCCGAGTGGTGAATTCAGCGTCGTGCTGACCATGAATGCCAAGATGCCCTCCGAAGTTGTCGGAGCGGCACTGCTGCGTACAGCGCGGCTTATCATGCGAGGCGAAGTATACGTCCCGGAATCCATCTACGGTTCATAGGGGGTTCGATGATTGGTCAGTCTGGAATTGCGGTCAAGTCGGTGACGCGCGCCGAGCCGGCAAGCGTGACGGCGCTCGGAACCTATGGTGTCGCCACCGTGCACGAAGCCCTGGGCCGGTTAGGCCTGATGGCCCCTTATATGCGGCCGATCTATCCAGGGGCGAAGGCGTGCGGATCGGCCATCACGATTTTTGCGCACCCCGGTGACAATTGGATGCTGCACGTGGCCGCAGAGCTGTTGCAGCCGGGTGACGTGGCGGTGCTCGCTACCTCCTCGGAGAACAGCGACGGCATGTTCGGCGATTTGCTGGCGACCTCGTTTCGCGCGCGCGGCGCCGTGGGATTGGTGATCGATGCCGGCTGTCGAGATGTGGCGGAGCTGCGCGGCATGAACTTTCCCGTCTGGGCAAAAGCCGTCCACGCCAAGGGTACCGTGAAGGCCACGGTGGGATCGGTCAACACGCCCATCGTCTGCGCCGGTGCCCTCGTGCATCCGGGCGACGTGGTGGTCGCGGATGACGATGGCGTGGTGATCGTTCCGAAACTGCACGCGGCGGCCGTCGCGGCAGCGGCCGCCGCCCGCGAGACCAAGGAAACCGGCAACCGCAAACGTTTGGCGGCGGGAGAGTTAGGCTTGGATATCTACGGCATGCGCGAATCGCTGGCCAAGGCCGGCTTGCGCTATTTTGCGGACGAAGAGGCTTTCCGGCAGGGCATCAAGAAATGACCACGGCCAAAAATCCCTTGAAGGGCTGCTTGCCGCCGGATCCAGAACCGGTAGCGCCCGCCCTGCGCCTGCCGGCGGGGGCATGCGATGCGCATTGCCACGTTTTCGGTCCGGCCAGCAAATTTCCCTACGCTGCCGATCGCAGCTACACGCCGCCCGATGCGCCGGTCGAGAGTCTGCGGTGGCTGCACGCCAAACTGGGCGTCTCGCGGGCCGTGATCGTGCACGCGAGCTGCCATGGCACGCAGATGGATGTCACCCTGGATGCGATCGCATCGAGCGGGGGGACATATCGCGGCGTCGCCTGCGTCGAAGATTCGGTTACGGATCGCGAGTTGCGGCGCTTGCACGATGGCGGCATCCGCGGCATACGCTTTAATTTCGTCAAGCATTTGGGCGGCGTGCCTGACTTGGATGTTTTCTATCGGTTGCTGGCGCGTATCAAACCGATGGGATGGCATGCGGTCCTGCACCTCGATGCGGACGACATTCTTACTCAGCAGGACTTGCTGAGCCGCATCGAGCTGCCCTTCATCATCGATCACATGGGACGTGTCAAAGCCGCCGACGGCCTCGAGCAACGTCCCTTCCAGCTGTTGCTGGAACTATTGCGCAGCAATCCCTTGGCGTGGATCAAGGTGTGCGGTGCGGAACGAGTGTCGGTAGGCAAGCGGCCGTTTCGGGATGCCGTACCGTTCGCCCGAGCTCTGATCGCAGTGGATTCGGCTCGAATTCTGTGGGGTACTGATTGGCCGCATCCGAATATTGCCAAGGACATGCCGAACGACGGCGAATTAGTCGATCTCTTCGCCGAGATCTGCCCCGACGACGCGACCCGCAAAAAGATCCTCGTCGATAATCCGACGCGGCTGTATTGGGCAGACTAGAGGCACACGCATGATCATCGATTGCCACGGTCATTACACGACGGCGCCGGCCGCGCTGCAGAAATTTCGCGACGAACAGGTATCCGGTCTGAAATGCGGCGTCGACATTCCGCTGAGCGCTCAGCCCGCGATCAGCGATGATCAGATTCGCGATAGCCTGGAGAATGCGCAACTCAAGTTGCAGCGCGCGCGGGGCACGGACCTGACGATTTTTTCGCCCCGCGCCTCTGCCATGGCGCACCACATCGGGAACGAAACCACGAGTCAACGCTGGACCCAGGCCTGCAACGACCTGATACATCGCGTTTGCCTGCTGTATCCCGGTAATTTCGCCGGGGTTTGTCAGTTGCCGCAATCGCCGGGTGTCGCACCAGTCAACAGCGCTGCAGAGCTGGATCGCTGCGTCACGGAGCTCGGATTCATCGGCTGCAATCTGAATCCCGATCCCTCGGGCGGCCACTGGACCTCGCCGCCGCTCACCGATCGACATTGGTATCCGCTGTACGAGAAAATGGTCGAACTGGATGTACCGGCAATGGTGCACGTGAGTTCGTCATGCAACCCGAATTTTCACGCTACCGGCGCGCATTATATCAATGCGGACACGACGGCCTTCATGCAATTTCTGACCAGCGACCTATTCAAGGACTTTCCGACGCTGCGGTTCATCATTCCTCACGGTGGCGGCGCCGTGCCGTATCACTGGGGCCGGTATCGCGGTCTCGCGCAAGACTTAAAGAGGCCGCTGCTCGGTGAGCACTTGCTGAAAAACGTGTTCTTCGACACCTGCGTCTATCACTTTCCCGGGATTGAGCTGCTGTTCAAAGTGATTCCCGTCGACAATATTATCTTCGGTTCGGAAATGGTGGGCGCCGTGCGGGGAATCGACCCGGAGACGGGCGAATATTTCGACGATACCAAGCGTTACATTGATGCGCTTCCGTTGAGCGAAGTCGATCGACGCAAGGTATTCGAAGGGAATGCCCGGAAGGTTTTTCCGCGCCTTCACAGGTACGCTCATGCGCCGGCGCACATGAATAACGGTTAAGCGCGCCCGCTCTCCCTCAACCTCAGGTGCGCGCGTCTGCGGGGGGCGCAGAAGGGGGCGCATTGCGCCATAAACCGCCTGCCCCAAGGGCCTTCCAGGCGATGGGCAGCCACCGAACCAGAGCGAACGCCAGCCATAGCGCCCACAGCAACATTGCGGTTTTGTACCACCATATCGATAGCGACAAGACCCACGGAATCGGCAGAACTCCGGGAGCTTGATCATTGAACCAACTCAATCCAGATGCGTGCTGGCCGATGCCGGCGATTCGCATATCAGGATTGCCGAGCAGGCCGGAGGGAATCGCCGCCAGCAACGTAATTACGGCCGCCGACGACAGCACGAACAAGGCCGATTGCAGCAGGTTGAATTGGCGCCTACTCAATTGCACTCCGGTAAATCCCTCGCGCCAGCGCATTGCAAACATCCACGCGGCAAACAGCAGCAGCGCAGACCATGAGAATGTACTCAAGCCCAAGCCGAGCAACAGCCATTCGTGGCTGCGCAACGGTGAACGCCGGCTGCGACCCGCTGCAATTGCGAGCGCGATGAAGACAATCAATTCACCCCAATACAAAATTGCCGGTCCGACACCACTCCCGCCCGCATAGAGCACCCATCGGTTGGCCGGCATACGCAACACGGCGTTGACATTGCTGCTCGGGAGTTCTAGGTCGATGTGCGGTGTGCGGGTGAGCAGCGCAGCGGCGTCGCTCGACAGCCAGTCAATCCGAACTTGATGTGCACCCGGCAAAATGGCGAGCGGCAGAACGCCCTTTTCCGGTCGAACGGGCACAGCCTGTCCATCGACCGTGACGGCGGTGATATGCGCAATGTCCGGCAACCGAACACTGTGACGGCCGCCCTGCGTGCTGCGATAGTTCAGTCGCAGCGCTGCATTCGTCGAGCGATTGCCCACTTCAAGCTCGAGATCGACTTTGTCGATGGCGAGCGTGCTTCCCGGAGCGGTGGCCGGGCGCGATATCCTTAAATTGAGCGTTTCGCCGGCGCGTGGGAAGTACTCAAAGGTCCAATCGCCGGAGCTAAGATTCTCCGGCATGACGGCCGGCACGCCGGAGAATGCAACTCGCCACGTGGGGCTCACCTTGAATATCCAGACTTCGCTCCATGGTTTATCCGGGGCCGCAGTCAGCGCCAGCGCGTCTACCTGCTTCAGGCTGGAGTGCCATCCGAATTCGGTCGCGTCGGAATCGAAGCCGGCCGATACCCTGGTTCCATTATTCGTTTCGATACCGCTGGTGAGTACCGATTCACCTGTGAGTAATGGGATTTCCAGAGTAAAGCCGCCTTTTTCAGGCGCGAGCCGCTCGATCGTGGTCCGCAGCGACCAATCCAAATCGAGCGAGAATTCACGGCGGATCCTCGCAAAGGGTGGAAACTGTACGGCACCCGGGGGCGCGTCGGCATCGTGCCCCGCCACGCGACGGCGCAGCAGCTCGATCGTGTTGCCCAGCAGCCGCCCCGCATTGACCCCGGATATATCCCAGCCGTCTCCGCTCACGGTGATCCCTCGAGGCACTTGCGGGAAAAGTAGCTGGATCGAGTCGGACGTCGGCAAGCGGGCGCCTAACTTGACCGTGTGCGCACCCGGTTTCAATGCGATCCAAATTTGTCGGTCATCGTCCCTATAGACGCCAGGCACCGGGGCGCCGTCGATGGTGATCGCATCCGGATCGAATCGCTGGCCGGCCGTGGGTAACGCCAGCGCGACCGAACTCAACGCGGCAACGTCAAGACTTGCCTCTAGAGTCGTCGGTGTCAACACCAGGCGGGCCGCCATGATCTCGGCGCAGTGCGGCACGCACTTGGGTGCTCGTGACAAACGGGTTTTTAGATCGTTGAGTAATTGAGTATCCGGTGTGCTGTACGCTCGACTCGGTGAGCCTATCGTCATGCACGCGAGTGCCACGACCAAGCACGAGGCAACCGTGCCGCGAGTCCCGAGGAATCGTCGCCACTCCGCCTTCGTGTCAAGGCTGCCGCCCAACATCCGCAGGAACAAAGCAGCCAGCAGCGTTACTCCAAGCAGCCGCCAGATCCCAACGACTACGGGCGGAAGGACGACGAAGCGTACGGTTTGTGCAGCATCGACCGGACCGCTCCAACCGAAGTGATAGGCTGCATAGCGCCAGTGAGGTACGCCGGGGCCCGCTTGTATCGAGGTACCGGGCGCGTAACGCTGCCGTGGCTCCGAGCTTGGAGCGAATCCATAGGTATTTGGCTGCTTGGCACCGGCCACCACCATTTCCTCGAGCCGCGCCGCCGGTGCAGGCGACGCACTGCTCGTCCGCGCTGGTGCATAGTTTGGTGCCGACCGGTCGAGCGCCGCTCCCGCCGGCGCTGCGGCGAGCTGCGCAATTTCTTGCCGGGCAGAAAACCCGTCAGGGTCTGCAAGCTGCGGATATAGAGCGAAACGCACCTGCGTGACCGCAAAGGGTACCGACACCAAGAGCAGCAGGCCGAGTGAGAGGTTTCGCGACCAATGCACCGCTGATCGCGGCCAGCCTTCGGGTATCACCCTCATCAAAGCGTTCGCCAACAATGCCGACAGAATCAGCCAAACGAGCAACGGATTCTCTTGGTGCAATAAAGCGACTGCGGCAAAGGCAATGACCGCGTAGAACCAGCCGAAGAGCCTTAGGGCTATCACAGTAGTGATGAGCAATAGAAACAGATCCAACAGTCCCCAGCGCTCCACCCACGCGTCAGGCGTGCTGTCGGTGCCGAGCGCCGCGAGCAGCCGGTGACCAGGCGGCAGATTCAGAACGCCGGACACGTGATCCATGCGCTCCGTCCATCCGCTGGCGGGCATGACGCCGCCGGGCACGGCGATTCGCGCCACGGTCCCCAGATTCAACACGGGGCGGCGCAACTCCACTCCCGTCACGGCAGCGCCCTCGGTCTCGGTCACCAATAGATCGTCCGCGCCGCTTCCGGCCCGCATCAAGCGATAAGGTGCCCGCATGTCGAGGCGCCAGCCGCTGCGCATCTGGCCCGAGATCTGATCGACCGCCGTAAATCCTCGATGCGCAAAATCCAAATACAGCTCGCGCTGCAAGACCAGGTGATTGCCTTCTTGAGGCGACACGCCACGGCTGTGTTCAACACTCTGCACAACGCCGCCTGCCGCGATCCGGTAACTTGGATATCGCCGCCACTCCTCGGGCACCTTCGCCTGCGCGGGATCGATAGCCTCCGCGCCCTCCAGCGCAGCGACGCGCAGGCGGTCATCGGGCGCATAACTCCATACCTCCTGTTTTGGCCAATTGCCTGATGCAGAGGGGATGGTGATGGTTCCTAGATTGTCTGCAGCTCGGGCCGCCACGGTGATCGTCCAGCTCCCAGCGCGGACTTGCACTCGCAGGCGGCCATCGGAGTCGACGCGAGCCGGCAGCTCGCTTGCCAGCGACATCGGCTGAAACCCGCGAGGCAACATATTCGGCAAAACCTCCTCGCGGACCTCTCCGGCAACCTGCAGATCCAGGCGCGTCTCCAAGGTGGCGGGAATACCGTCGCTCAGAAGCCGATACACCTGCACGTCCAGCTGCTGCGCGACTTCCGCTTCGTGCCGCTTGCCGAGCCATACCGCATCATTCGGCCGATTGACTTGATCGGGCCTGCGACCATCGAGATTCAGCTCTATCAATCCGGTGTGAGGCGGAATGGGTAAGGATTCAGGTCGTTTGGCCCAGGTGAATCTCCCGGCCACCGCAGAAGTGCCTTCCGGTACGCGTATCTGTGGGACGCCGTCGCGAGCCACAACTGCGGCGGCGGCACCGTTGACGGTGACCTCGCTAGGCCAGTATTCCAAATTGCCCGGCAGAGACACCCACGCTTCAGCGTAGCTAACCCAGGCCTGCGAGAAGCGACCGCCGCCTTGATGCAGATCCAGGTCGAGCCGCCCCGGCCACGCGCAAATCCGATTGTTTTCGTTAGAGCCGTCGGTACCGGCGAAGAATGGACAGCGTCGAAACTCCTGGCCGTACTGCACCCAGGATTGCCATCCCTCCAACTCTTTGGGAATCGGTGTTTGCGCCTGCACCAAGGTATTGCATAACAATGCCAATACCGCCGTCCGCATCCATGTCGTCATAGTCACCGGCTCCTGTCGCCAACCAACCGCAAAGTGAATTGTGCATCTTCCCTTGGAACGATGTACTTGCGCTAATGGGGTTAGGGGCGATGCGCCTCATTGAGCCCCCAATGGATATTTGACATGACGATTTGCCAAAAGCGTGACGCATTACGACCGTTATCGAGAATCGAAGAATAGTGTAGGTCCAATAGTTGGTGCTTCAGGGATTGCCCAATGATTCGCTGGTTTCTCAATCTGCTTTATGGGTCCATTTCGGCGGAATGGGAAAGTGCGTACGGAATCGAGGAGTCGGTTACCCGGCTTCGTGCTGCCACGAAGAAGTCGGTGTTTTCCGCGCTCGCGGAACCGGCCGCCGTGGGCACAGTCAGTGAATCCAAGGTGAAGTTGCAGCGGGTAGTCCCCATGGTCCGCAATTCATTCAAGCCCTTCTTAATCGGGCAATTCGTTGAGCGCGGCGAGCGCGTATTCTTGGTTGGCCGATTCACGATGCTCGGCGCCGTGAAAGTATTCATGTCGGTTTGGCTCGGCCTCGTGGTTGTTTTTGGATTGGCCGCCTTATTTGGCCATACCGCGATAAAATCCGGCAGCTTCCCGTTTGTTTTGGTCCCCTTCGCCATGACCGGCTTTGGAGTTGGGTTGCTTTGGTTCGGCAAGTGGCTAGCAAGAAATGACGCCGGCTGGCTGGGGGATGTCGTCAAAGGAGCAATTGGTGGCACCGCAGGCGAACCGGACCCGCCGTCGGCGGTTCCGACGGCAACGTCCGCCACGGTCTTTGCCGATAAACCCGCGGTGGTGATGGTTACTGCAGGTGTGCTTGGGTTGATGAGCGCAATCAATCTGCTGGCGGCCTTCTCGGGGGCATTCCGATTCATACCGGCACATTTGTCAGATGCCTATCGGTACGCAGCGGCCGCAGAGGGAGCATTGTTGTTGGCTCTCGCCGTGGGAGTTTTCATGCGCCTGCGGGTTGCATGGGTGGCAGGTTTTCTAATGATTGCGAGTGCATGGGCTTATAGCGTGGCGAGTGTCTTTCACATGGATGCGAGAATGGGGCCACCGTCGGGTATGAAAATTGTATTCGCGGCGTTCGGGCTTCTCGTCACCGTCTGCTGGGGTCGATGGTGGTACGCCCAGCGGGTTCATTTTGTGCCGAGCACTCAAGAAAAGGTCTAATCTGTGCGCCGACCAAGAAACGGACAGGACTTTCGAATGCAGTGCCGACAAAAGCTATGGCGGTTGTGACGTAGTGCGTCTGTTCGTGGGCTGCGCTGTACTGCTCCTGGGTGTTGCAGCAGGAGCGCCGCGCTCTATGGGGGCCGATCAATGGGGGGGATCTCTCGGCGTCACGAGCGATTACATCGTGCGCGGCGTATCCCGAACCAACGATAGGCCCGCCTTGCAAGGCGACCTGCATTATTATTCGAGCGCCTCGGGTTTCGTGGCGGGATTGTTTGCGTCCAACACGAAATTCGATCCTGAGGATCGCACGGACGGCGAACTCGATGCGTACCTCGGCTTTGCCTGGACGTCGGGCCTCGACTGGAGCGGCCGAATTCTGGCCAGTCACTATACCTATCCGTGGAATCCCGCCGGGCCGGGATATGATTATGACGAATTCGACGTCAGTGTAGTCTTCCAAGAATGGCTGAGTGCCACGCTGGCCTATTCACCGAACGCATGGCGCGATTTGCCGTCCGGCATCCTCATCGGCGTGCCCAACGAAGCGGCAGAAGTTGGTCTGCAGCGCCCGATACTGGGCAAGCTATCGGCCACGGCGGGCATCGGCTATTCGCATCTCGCCGGCCCCCCGGCCCCGGAGGGCTACGCCTTTTGGAGCCTCGGCGCCGCCTACGACCTTGCTCCGGTGGCTATTTCGTTGTCCTATGTTAAGACCACCGCAGGAGCTAGAGCGTTGTTTTATAATACCGCGGGGACCTGGCGCTGGACCGGCACGGTGATTTGGCGCTTCTAATTCGGCTGCGAGAATCGACCTACCTCGCTGCCCATACGTACTGGGAATAGCTCGACATGGATAAGGAGCGGCTGCTGCCGATGAGCTTACCGGCGAAGGATTCGGCGAAGGAGCGCGATAACGAACTCCTCGTCGCCGTCGCGGGCGGCAGCCGTGAGGCATTGGGGGATCTATATCTCGGTCATCACCGCCGCCTTGTGCGATTCTTGTCGCGATTCACATCATCCTACGAAAACGTCGAAGAGATCATCAACGATACATTCCTGGTCGTTTGGCAAAGCGCCAAGGATTTTCGTTTTGCATCCCGAGTCTCGACGTGGATCATCAGCATCGCGTACCGCACGCTGACTAAGTCCCTGCGAAGTCAAAAGAACCACATCGATGCCCAAGGTTGGGGCGGATATGCCGAACCCGCCGTCGATCCGACGATCAACGCTGAAGTTCAGGATTGGCTGACGCGAGGCTTGAGTCAGTTGCCCGTCGAACAGCGCCTGACTCTGGAGCTTGCATTTCACATGGGTCATTCGCTGCATGAAATCGCGTCAATCACGGATTGCTCGGTCGGCACCGTCAAGGCACGAATGTTTCACGCGCGCGCGAAGCTGCGTCAGTTCCTGCCTGCACTGGGCGGTGCCCCCGAATTGCGGGAGCGAGGAGAATGACATCCGACGATCAAGGCCGCGACCCGTGCCGAGAAGTCTCGGAACTCCTTCCTTGGTATGTCAACGGTACGATCAGCGAGGACGAGCGGCAGCGGGTCGACGCCCACCTCATACACTGCGCGAATTGTCGCCATGATTTGGCGCAGGATAGGCTGGTGTATCGAGGCATGAATACCGATGCGGCCGTCGAATACATGCCCGCGGCTTCGCTCAAACGGATGCAGTCGCGGCTCGACGCCGTCGAGGCCGCGGCCCCGGCGAACGTACCGTCCGAGAAGCCGGATCGCCGGCCGATGCATTGGCAGGGATTGCTGGTTGCGTCGATTGCCGTGATGGCCGTCGCGATCAGCCTGTTGGCGGCTAATCAGTGGATGCAGTTCCGCGCGCGGACTTTGGCGCCGACATATCATACTGTCACGAGTCCTCTGCCGCGTGCGCAGGGCGAGGTAATTCGTGCAGTGTTTTCGCCAGCCATCACCCTGGTCGAAGTGCAGGCCATACTAGACAGTGCCGGCTTGAGGATTGTTTCCGGGCCGACCGAGGCGGGAGTGTATTCATTGGCTACGAATTCCCGACGATCCGTGAGCGCTTCGCTGGAAATACTGCGCTCCAATGCGAAAATTCGCTTTGCCGAGAGCATTCAATCCACTGTTGGAACGGATGACACGCCATGACTCGCTGGATGCCGGCACTTCTCGCTCTTCTGGCAACCGCATGCGGCAACACGCCGGTGCGGATTGAATCACACGCCCTGGCTAACCAGGTCCCGGGTTCGCCTGAGCAATTCATCATTTTGGCTGTCGACAATACCCCTGGCGCTTTTGTGGCCCGCGCCGGAGGCACGCCACGCGGTTACGACAGCATCCCTAACTACGGGCTGAGCGTATCTGCGCGCGGCATGATGCGCTCCTTGGAGCACGACTACGGCCTGCGCGAAGTGAGCGCATGGCCCATCAAGCCGTTGCACATGCATTGTGCCGTCCTCGAAATACCCAAAGGAACGGATCGAGATATGTTGCTGGCGACGCTGGCGAGCGACCAACGCGTCAGGCTGGCGCAGCCGCTGCAGAGCTTTGCAACTCGCACGGAAGAATACAACGACCCGTATGTGGGGTTGCAGCGTGGTTTCCAACAAATGCGTGTCGCCGGCGCTCACCCCTGGTCTCGCGGCGAGGGAGTCAAAGTAGCGATCATCGACACGGGCGCCGATACGCGCCACCCGGACCTGCGCGGCAGCATCGCGGCGGCCGTCAATCTGGTCGATTCCGACGACCGGCAATTCCTGCGCGACCGCCACGGTACCGAAATGGCCGGCGTCATCGCGGCAGTCGCCGACAATCGCGAAGGCATCGTAGGGGTCGCGCCGGGTGCACGTATCCTGCTGTTCAAAGCGTGTTGGCAGGCGCGGCTCGACGACGACGCCGCGCAGTGCAATTCCTTTACGCTTGCTCGGGCCCTCGTTGCCGCTTTCGACGCTCACGCGCAGATCATCAATCTTAGCCTTGCGGGCCCCGCGGATCCGCTGCTCAGCGATCTCATTCGCGAAGGTATTCGCCGCGGAGTGCTGTTCGTCGGCGCTGCCCCATCCGATATACCGGCGGACAAAGACGGCCTGTTACATATTCCGGGGGTTATCGAAGTCGCCAGCACCGGGAATCAATCGGCGCTCGGCTCCGTGTTGTATGCGCCGGGCCGGGAAATTCTGACGCTCTTGCCGGGCGGGCATTATGACTTTGCGTCGGGGGATTCCATTGCGACGGCACAAGTCAGTGGAGTCCTTGCACTGCTGCTCGCAAAGAAGGCCTCGCTATCGGCGGCCAATGCGTACCGGTTGTTACGCGATACCAGTGCGAATTCCGCAGGAGCCGGGGGCGACGGTGCGGTAGTCGATGCTTGCGCCGCGGTTGTATCGCTCGTCGGGCACGGAGCCTGCGGGCGCGCTGCCTCCCGCACTGCATCAAGACCGTCACCCTAGGCGGGACCCCGATCATCAGCCGATCAACGATTCGGCGGGCGGAGCCGTGAACGCCGCATGAAAACAGGTAAGCACACCAAACCTACTGGTTAGTACCGGTTTCGATAAGAAAGGTTACTAAGAAACAAAAAAATATCTTGTGTTGTGCGTTTTTGCTTGGCACTATCCGTCGCCGGAACGCGACATATCTCATATATGGAACGCGACGAAGGCACGAGCCGCCTGGCTTCGTGCCATCGATGGGACCGTGAGTGGGGATAGATCCGTCGGAGGGAGACCGAAATGAATAACCAAAGTAGCGCCGCTCAGTGCGCGCGCCATCAGTCTTTTTGGGTATCTGCGGGTTCGGCCGGTATTGGAATAGCAAGTTTGTTGCTGGCGGTGCCTGCATCGGCCGCGTACGAGGTCGTCGCCGTGACGAACGGCGGCACCATCGACGGTGTCGTGACGCTGTCCGGCACCCCGCCCGCCGGATCGGTGATCAAGGTCACCAAAAATCAAGATTTCTGCGGCGCCACGATTCCCGACCCCACCTACACCGTTGGTGCCGGCGGGGCGCTAGGGAATGTCGTCGTTTATCTCAAAGACATCACGAAGGGAAAGGCGCCGCCCACCGAACCGCTTGCCTTGGTCAACGAGCATTGCATGTTCTCCCCACGGGTGCAGGGTGCGACGGTGGGGCAACAGGTCAAGATCTCCTCGAATGACCCGGTACTGCACAACACCCACCCGCAGAGCGCCGAGACCAACGCCACGATCTACAACATTGCGCTGCCCTTCAAAGGATTCTCGGTAACAAAACCGCTGCCGCCCAATCCGGAGCTCATCAAGGTCAAGTGCGACGCACACGAGTGGATGCACGCGTGGATCATGGAGCTCGACCATCCTTATTACGCAACGACGGGTGCGGACGGTCATTTCACTATCAAGGATGTGCCGCCGGGCAGCTATACGTTGGTGGCCTGGCACGAGGCCGCGGGCGAGAAGTCGGAGCCTGTAGTGGTCGCGGCCGGTCAAACCGCGAAGTCCAAGATTACGCTCGCAGCAAAATAAACAACTACTTTCTGGGAGTCGCCATGACAGGTAAGGGACCGCTGCAGGTAATTCTGCGGCTCGCAGTATTCGCCGTCGTTATGTTTGCCTTCGTCTCGCCGGCTTCCGCCATCCCTGCATTTGCGCGCAAGTATTCTCTGCGCTGCACGGCTTGTCATGAGTCTTGGCCGGTATTGAACGATTTTGGCAGATCGTTCCGCGACAACGGGTATCAGTTGCGTCTCGGCAGGGACGACACCGTGACGGCCGAACCCGGCTACTGGCCGGTGGCCGTACACGTCGTGCCCACCTATCAATACACGAAGGTCACCAACCAGGCGACCGACCAGGGCGTGAAAAGCATCGGCTCGGGTGCGGTTGCGGATGCCGGGATGGACCTGCTGATGGCGGGCGTACTGACCAAAAATATCTCCTTCCTGGTCGTGCCCACGGGGTTCGCATCGGACGGCAATGTGCATTTGGAATCTTACTGGGCGTATTTCACGCGCGTGGTCAAGGATTCAGACTGGCTCAACATCCGCATTGGGCAGCATGAAATCGATTTGCCGGCGTCCGGGCATCGTCCGTTGTCCCTGAGCGATAGCTACTTGCTGTATTCGTATCATCCGGGGGTCCCCGGCGGCAGTAACTTGTCGGCGTACGACATGGGCGAGAATCAACGTGGTCTCGAGTTCCTAGGCCATAACGCCACCGACCTCACGCGATACAGCATCGACGTATTTTCAGCGCACGATTCCCTCGGCTCGCAAAACGCGCTCAGCTCGCCGTCATTCTATGGCCACTTTCAAAAGTATTTTCGATTCAAAGACGGACCCATCTCCGAGGCCGAAGTTGGCGTTTGGGGTGTCCAAGCCAACTACCCCACTCAGTTCCTGACTTCCGGCGGTGCGCCCATTCCGGGCAGCGGCAGCCATCTTCAGTCGTCGACCCGCTATGGGGTTGAAGCGAACGTTTGGATAGGCCCGGCCGTTGCGCCGCTCCATCTGGATTTGGTCTACGGTCACGGTGTCGACAAGAAGGGGTTGCTGCTGACTGCGGACGGCGTGACGGCAGCCGATCGCAACGGCACGTGGAACGGCGGCTTTTTCGAGGCAATCTGGGTACCACCGGTCGACATGCTCCATTGGTCCGTGTTCGGGCGCTTCGACGTCGTGCGCAATCAGAACCAGCCGCTGCTTTCGGCGCCATCGAACTACAACAATCAGGATCAGTGGACGCTCGGGCTCATCTACACGGTGGCCTATAGCATCCGCGACGAAGTCGCATTCCATGCCGAGGTCTCATCGAACAAGGCCAAAGGAATCGGGTTTGCGGGCTTGGATCAACGCACGGATAGCCTCATGTTGGGGGTCGACTTCGCGTACTAGCGACGTCCTGCGGCCGCGCGGGACGGCAACGGGAAACGAGGGAGTTGAATGGAGTTTCGCGGAGCAACCGCGGACGAAGGCGAGGGGCGAGGTGGGCAGGCATGCGAACGCGCTGTGCATACAGCGCCTCGTACGCCGAAAGGCGTCATCGACAAATCGCGTTCGACCGCATCCTTAAGGGGTGGGTGTATGTTTTATCGTGTCGCGCGTTTGATTCCGGGATTCGCCGGGGTGCTTTTGGTTATGGGCTCCGCAATCGCGGCGGAGACCGGCGACGTCGCAACCGGGAAGCTGGTCTACCAACGCTACTGCGTGTCCTGCCACGGGGAGCAGGGCAACGGCCAAGGCGAGGCGGCCGAGTACATGAGCATCAAGCCGCGCGATTATCGGCAGGGAACCTATAAATGGCGTAGCACGCCGTCCGGTTCACTGCCCCTCGATTCCGATCTCGAGCACACTCTGCTGAATGGGCTGCATGGCACGTACATGCCGACCTGGAAGGTGCTCGACGAGCGTTCGCGGCGCGACGTGATCGCCTACATCAAAACCTTCTCGCCGCGATTTGCGAGCGAGAAGCCGCAGGACCCGATTACCATTCCGCCCGATCCGGGCTACAGCGACGAATCAGTCAAGCGCGGTGGGGCGGTGTACCAGAAGTACAACTGCTCACAGTGCCATGGTGCCGGCGGGCAGGGCGACGGCCCCTCCGCGCACGAACTCAAGGATGACTGGGGCAACGCAATCGTTCCCTACGACCTGACAAAGGGGCACGTGAAGTGCGGCGACAAGTCCACCGATATTTATCGGGTCTTCATGGCAGGACTCTCGGGCACTCCGATGCCGACCTTCGCGGATTCGCTGAGCGCAGCGGATGCGTGGGACCTCGTGCATTTCATCCAAAGCTTGAGTCCGGGATATGCCAAGAATTTCCCGGGCACGGCAGCCAATGGTCCGGCGGGAGGACATCCATGAGCGATGAACACAGTCATTCTGAATCAATCACTCGCTACAAGGATCCGGGAATCGAAGAGCGGCACGGCATCGTTCCGGCCTGGCTCGCCGTCGTGTACGTGGTCATGTTCATCTGGATGGTTTGGTACACCGTCGTGTATTGGACGGATAAGGGCTGAAGCATGAGCACCACCGCCAGCACAATGTTCAACGACGGACACGCCACGCCTCGTTCCTTTGCCTCCGCCACCGGCGAGCTCGTCGATAGCGAACTCATCCTCAAGTACATGGCCGCCGCCTCATTTTGGCTGGTCTTCGCCCCGACTGTCGGCGCGATCGTCGCGCTCAAGTTCAATTACTACGACTTCTTGGGCCACGTTTCTTGGCTTACGTGGGGCCGTCTTCGTCCGGTGCACGTCATGGGCGTCGTGTTCGGTGGATTCTCCACGGCTGTGATCGGACTGACCTACTACATCGTTCCCAGGCTGTGCGGCGTGCCCATGTACAAGGAGAAATGGGGATACACCATTTATTGGCTGTGGAACGTCTTTCTTGCGATCGGCTTCATTTCTCTGGCGCTCGGCTACAACAGCGGAATCGAGGCGGGCGAGTTCCCGCTTTGGGTCAGCATCGCGGTGGAAATCGTGCTGTGCATGCTTGCCATCCAGGTGGTGATGACGATCAAGCAGCGAACCGAGCCGCGCCTGTACGTCACCCTTTGGTACCTGACAGCCGCATATATTTGGACCGCGATGAATTATGCGTTCGGGCATTTCATTCTTCCGTTTTCGATGCCGGGTGTGAACAATGCCGCCATGCACGGCCTCTACATTCATTACGTGGTCGGATTGTGGATCACGCCGGCAGGTCTGGGGGTCGCGTATTACTTCCTGCCGCTCGCCGCGAAGCGGCCCTTGTACAGCCATAAGCTGTCGTTGGTCGGCTTCTGGTCACTGGCGTTTTTCTATCCGTTCGTCGGCACTCACCATTACATCTACAGCCCGATACCTTATTGGACGCAGACGATTGCCATCGTGGCCTCCATGATGCTGATCATCCCGGTCTGGACCGTGATCCAGAATTTCTACGGCACCTTCGTCGGCGCGTGGAAGCAGTTCCAGGATTCGTTTCCCGCCAAGTTCATTGTCATCGGCGCTCTTTATTATTTGGTCGGATGTTTTCAAGGCTCCACCGAAGCGTTGCGTGAAATGCAGCGGCTCACGCACTTCACGGATTTCGTCATCGGTCATTCGCATCTGACGGTTTTCGGCACGTTCGTGATCTGGGCGACGGCCGGCATGTATTGGGTCACGCCCCGGTTGGCGGGCCGCGAGTTGTACTCGAAGAACCTCGCGCAGTGGCACTACTGGCTCACCGTGATCGGTTTCTCAGTCATGGCATTCGATCTGACGATACAGGGATTGATGCAGGGGACGATGCTGCAGGCCGGCGCCGACTTCGTGGACTCGATGGCAGCCATGAAGCCGTACTGGTTCGTTCGATCGTTGGCGGGCATTACGATGGATATCGGTGCCGCGCTCGGATTCTGGAACCTCTATATGACCATCAAGCACGGCGAGGTCATTCCAGTTCCGGCGGGGGCTCCCGCCAACTTTCTGCCCGAACCCAAGTGGTCATAGGGATTGAAAAATGAACCGTATCGAACCCGTCATTCTCATTGCGGCGTTGGGTTTCTACGCGCTCTCCATGACCAGCCAGGGGCTGATCCCCTACCTGGAAAAATCGCTCACCCGTCCCGAAACGGTGACGAACGTGGAGGGGAAAGTGGTGCCGACGCCTCATCGCACGGCGCTCGAAAGCGCGGGGCGCCTGGTCTACATCCGCGAGGGATGCTGGTACTGCCACTCGCAGTTCGTAAGACCCGTGAACCGCGACACCGATAAGTGGGGTCCGATCAGTCAGGCGGGCGAATTCATCTACGACGTGCCGCAGATGTTCGGCACGCGCCGGATAGGCCCTGACCTGTCCCGCGAGGGCAACCGTCGCTCGGATGAGTGGCACTACGCCCACCACTGGGATCCTCGATCCGTGGAGCCGGAGTCGATGATGCCGGCGTACTCGTGGCTGTTCTCGGAAGACACCAAGCATGATCGCGCGGTCACCACGTTCATCGAAACCTATGATAAGAACCGCGACGGTCGAGTAACGAAGTCCGAGTTGGACGCCATCGCGCAAAAGCCCGCAAATTTTGCAGAGCTCGACATCTGGCCGGTGAACGCGGACGGCAGCCACGGCGACGGCATCATCGACATGCACGACTACGGTCCGGTGCCGACTGAAGAAATGGTGGGCGTCGAGGCCTACATGCAAAAGATCGGCACTGCAATCGGCGACTGGCGCACTTGGGAGGCCTGGCCGGCAACGCGCCGCGCTCCGACCAACGAGCCGCTCGAACTTCGCGAGCGCCGTGGCAAGGTTGTCTTCGACAACAAGTGCGCCGGCTGTCACGGCACTTACGGTAACGGCCGCAGCACCGCAGATACTAAAGTTTCGACGAATTTCAATGTGGCCTACCATTTTCTCAATCCGCAGCCGCGCGATTTCACGACGGCGGCATTCAAGAGCCGCACCACGCCATCCGGTGCGCTGCCCACGGATGAAGATATTTTTCGCACCATTTCTCGCGGCGTACGCAAGGGTCAAATCATGCCGGCCTGGGGCTATGCGGCCGACGGCCACATACTGCCGGAGCAGGACCGCTGGGATCTCGTGGACTACGTGAAAACCTTCTCCCCCCGCTTCAAGAGCGAAATCGTTCCGGTGCCGATCCAAATACCGGCGCCGCCGTATCCGAGCGTCAAGGAAGCGCCGCCGGCGCTCATTCAAGAGGGCCGCATGGTCTACCGCACGCTGCAGTGTTGGTCCTGCCATGGAAATGCGGGCAAGGGCGATGGCCCCTCCGCCAATGAGTTGGTGGATGACTGGGAGACGCCGATCCGCCCGTTCGACTTCTCGACGGGCGCATTCAAGTTCGGCGACTCGCCGGCCGATGTCTTTCGCACCTTCAATACCGGGCTCAACGGCACCCCGATGCCCTCGTTCTACGACACGATCATGTACCCGCGGGAGGCGTTCTCGGATCTCAACGCCTGGAAGACGCAGGTGCAGGGCAAGGCGATGTTCTCCGAGAACGATTTGAACGAACTGCAGAAATACCTCGCGGGCCTGCCGACGGCGGCCGACCTCGACAAGATGAGCGAGGCGGACAAGCAGGCGTTTGCGGATAAGCGGCGCTGGGCGTTGGTCTACTACGCTCTGTCGCTGGCGACCGACCGGGGCAGCCCCCCGGTGCCCTCGCGAGCCGGTTTCTCGGCGGCGCGTTAGCGAAGGAGCCACGATGGCGCAAACGTTTTTTCGGATCATCGAGATCGCGTTTGCATCGTATATGGTGCCGGCGTTGCTGCTGCCCGCAGTATGGATTGCCGGGTGGCTGATGAAAAATCGCCTAGGCGCCGACCGGCAGCCCATCAGGGACATCGAGCGACAGTGGCGAGTGTTGTTCCGGCTCTTTGTCCTGTGGCTGGGGTTGTTCCTCGGAGTGCTCGCCGGTGTTCCCTTGAATCGCGGCGGCGTCGTTGCGATTGTCGTTTGCTGGGCGATCTACGCCCTCACCAATCTACTGCTGGCTTGGTTTTTGCTCCGCTTCACGGCGACGTATGCGCTGATTCCCGCGGGAAAGGCCGCGGACAGAGTGTTCATGCGGTTCCTCGGCATCGTCATCACTCAGCCGTTGATGACCGCGGCGGCATTTACAGTGCTGAACCAAGTGATGGGGGTCGCGTGGAACTTGCAGGTTCCGGACTTGCCGGCGATCCAGGAGGGGATTTAAATGGACATTACTTTTTACATGTTCTTCAGCGCTTTCCTCATGTCCATGTCGGCATGGTGCATATTCCTGTGGGCCGTGCGCAGTGGGCAGTTTCGCGACGTCGAAGAGGCGAAATATCAGCTCTGGCCGAATGAGAATGCCGATGTGAACGAGGCCGCGCCGAAGCCGACCAATGCGTAAATTTTTGGCGTCTCGTGCACCACCACGCTCAGCTGCCGATCGGCGGTGACCTCGTGCTGCTGTTCGGGGCGGCGCTGTTAGGCAGTGCCCATTGCGTCGGCATGTGCGGTCCTTACGTTGCGATGTGCACCGCGCAGTTCGTACCGCGCAATGCCACCCCTGCGGCTCGTTTCTTTTTGCGTCTGTTGTTCAATCTCGGCCGCATCGGGACCTATACGGTAATCGGGCTCACTGTCGGGGCTTTTGGGCAGATTGCGCTGGCGCTTGCAGCTCGCTGGGGACTTACGGGAATCGTCGCGGTTACCGCCGGTACGGCCGCCCTGGCGTGCGGGCTGTCGTTGATCGGTCTGATCAGAGATCCGGCGCGCATCGCCGCCTATGCGGGTATCGACCGGCTGCTTCGCGCCGGCCGCATGCGCCTGACTAGAGCCTCGCCGATGGTCGCTCCGCTCTTGCTCGGGATGCTGCAAGGAGGGCTGCCGTGTGCGCTGGTCTATGCGGCTGCAAGCCGGGCAGCCGTCGCCGGCGGCGCCGGCATGGGCGCGCTGACCATGTTTATCTTCGGACTGGGGACCGTACCGGCCGTCTTTGCGCTCACGCTGGTCCCGCGCAGCGTTCTGCAGCGCGTGAAGGTCCAACGCATCGCCGGCGTCCTGTTGACCGTTCTAGGGCTGATTCTCATCGCGCGGGGCCTCGCAAGCTTCGGGCTGATTCCGGCGACGGAACTGTGGTGATCGCGGCGGAGCACGTGCGTGCATTCAGGCGGGCAGCGTCACGTCAGTGTGCGCACTGCCGGTTGCCGCTGCCGGCCCGCCCGCACCAGGAGATCGAAGGCGGCGCAACGCTGTCGTTCTGCTGCGTGGGCTGCGTGCTCGTCTATCGCGTGATCGGCAACGCCGGCGAGGGCGGCAGAGCGGATTGGTTTTTGGCGAAACTTGGCCTGGCGGCACTGCTCAGCGGCAATGTGATGATGTTTCAAAGCTTGACTTACTTCGGCACCCTGGAGTCCCTTGGCCCCGAGGTTCTTCGCACCAGCTCTTGGATAATGTTTTGCTGTGCGCTCGCCATTTTCGCGCTGCTCGGCATCCCCATGCTCCGGATCGCGTCGCGTGGGTTATTGAAGGGTCGTCTCACGCTCGAGACTCTGATCGGTTTCGGCACCCTGGCGGCCATCGGCTTTTCCGGTTGGCAAACGTTGCACGGCGGCCATCATCTCTACTACGACTCGGGAACGATGGTGCTTGTGTTCGTGACCCTCGGGCAGTACCTGGACGCTGAATCACGTCGGCGCGCGCTTGCGCTCCTTTCGCCCACCATGGGTCTGGCACGGCGTCCGGCGCGCCTATTGCGAAACGAGAAGGAGGTCATGATATCGCCTGACACCGTATCGGCCGGAGAAGTGGTGCTTGTTCGCGCGGGCGAGGAAATTCCCGTGGACGGCACCGTTCTCGAAGGAACCGCCGATGTGCATGAACCCATGCTCACCGGCGAGTGGCGGCCGCGGTCGGTCGTGTCCGGGGATCTCGTGAGCGCCGGATCCACGGCGGTCGATGGCGCGCTCACGGTATGCGCATCCGGTGTCACCGAGTCGCTCGCCGACCGGGTTGAGCGCTTCGCCCTCGACGCCCGAGACCGCCGGGCACCGATCGAGGCGACAGTCGACCGCGTCACTACGGTGTTCATACCGGCGGTGATGGTCATCGCCGTCTCAACGTTCTGTCTGTGGGGGCTCTGGGGAAATTGGGAACGGGGATTCCAAGCAGCGCTTGCGGTGCTGGTGGTGGCGTGCCCCTGTGCACTCGGGATTGCGACACCGATGGCGACTACCATCGCATTGTCCCGAGCCATTGGCCGCGGTTGTCTTGTTCGAAGCGGCGCGGTGCTCGAGACGCTGTCGCGAGTGAGAATAGTGGCATTCGACAAGACGGGCACCGTCACGGTCGGGCGCCCCATGGTGGGTGAGTTCATATGCGCACCGGACGCTGCCTTGAGTCAGGACGAGACGCTGCGGCTGGCTGCCGGCCTGGAACAAGAGGTCAGCCACCCTTTTGCCCGTGCGATCGTCGCCTTCGTGCGGTCCCGAGGCGTGGCGCTTCCGGCAGCAACTGACGTGCGCGTCACTTCCGGCGCCGGCGCGCAGGGCATCGTGAACGGTCATCGGGTCGCCGTCGGCAAACTATCCTGGCTTACGAGGTGCGGTGTCCCGGCTACAGAGTCTCCAGCCGCGGCCGAGACCGGCAGCAGTGCAATCGCGATCGCAATCGACGGCCGCCTCGCCGGTCAGTTGCTGCTCGATGATCCGCCGCGGCCCGAGGCTCGCGCGGCCATGACCGAGCTCGATCGGATGGGAGTGTCCCGCCATTTGGTGTCCGGCGATCGTCGGGCGGTCGTGGCCCGGATAGCCGGCATGATCGGCTGTGTGGACACCGCATCCGACCAGTCGCCGACCGACAAGCCGATCACCGTACGCGCACTGCGCACCGGTCGGAGTCTGGTTGCCATGGTGGGTGACGGCGTCAACGACGCACCCGCACTCGGCGCCGCAGACGCGGGAATTGCCTTCGGTCCGGCGGCAGATCTCGCTCGAGAGACTGCGGATGTCACGATTCTGCGTGAGGACTTGCTCGAGGTGCCGCGCTTACTCCGGCTCGCCCGCGAAACGTTCCGCATCGTCCGGCAAAATCTCGCATGGGCTTTTGGATACAACTCGGTCGCCGTACTCATCGCGGCTCTCGGTCTGCTGCGGCCTGTTTTTGCGGCGGCTGCAATGGTTCTTTCCAGCGTATGCGTGGTGGCCAATTCCATGCGCCTGGTTAGATAATCAAGGGGGAGGGCACGATGAAACAATCAATTGCCGCAATGATGATAATTCTGGGTGGCTGCGCGTCCGGTACACTTCCATGGGCGCAGGGGCCGCAGTTGAGCGAACCTGAATGCGTGGCGTCCTGCGACGCGCATTATGACCAGTGCCCGCTGGTGTTCGCGAATTTCCCTGAACGCGGTGCCATCGAATGCCCTGCCGAGCACAACAGCTGTTTGAAGACGTGCGAAGGCCGCCGTGGTGCGGCTAGCGCAGCGCCGCCGGCCACAGCAGCGCCGGCCGCCGCGCCCGGGCCGCTGAAAGTGCCCGCCGCGATGCCCACGCCAGCACCTGCTCCGGCCGTTGCGAACTCCTCCGTATCCTCCAAGGAAGCAAGACTCCGGGAACTGAAGCACCTCTACGACGAAGGGCTCGTGAGTGACGATGTGTACCGGGAACGTCAGCGATCCATCCTCTCCGAACCATAACTCGAATGTCCGATCGCCGTCGCGTCGCGCGCGGGCTCTAGCGCGGCGCTCAGCGATCGATTCGCTGCTGAAGATGGGGAGGATAACGGTCTCCTTGCACCGTGATCTTAGATACGGCGTTTGCGATGTCCCTCAGATCGGCGGCCGTCAGCTCGATCTGCGCCGCCCCGAGATTCTCCTCCAGGCGATGCAGCTTCGTGGTGCCCGGGATCGGCACGATCCACGGCTTTTGCGCCAGCAGCCAAGCCAGCGCGGTCTGTGCGGAGGTCGCGCGCTTCCGGGCCGCGATCTTGCCCAGTGAATCGACTAGCGCCTGGTTCGCCTTGCGAGCCTCCGGCGCAAAACGGGGCACCACGTTGCGAAAGTCCTTGCTATCGAACGTCGTGCTTTCATTGATGGCGCCCGTCAGGAAGCCCCTGCCGAGCGGACTGAAAGGGACGAAGCCGATGCCGAGTTCCTCCAACGTGGGCAGAATCTCGACTTCCGGCTCTCGCCACCACAGCGAATATTCGCTCTGGAGGGCCGTCACCGGCTGAACCGCGTGGGCGCGGCGAATGGTCTTCACGCCTGCCTCCGAAAGGCCGAAGTGCCGGACTTTGCCTTTCGCTATCAGGTCCTTCACCGTGCCGGCTACATCCTCGATCGGCACGTTCGGATCAACGCGGTGTTGATAGAACAGATCGATCACCTCGGTCTTGAGGCGCTCGAGCGATGCTTCGGCCACCTCACGGATGTGTTCAGGCCGGCTATTCACGCCGCGCTGTCCGCCGGCTGCATCGAATTCGAAGCCGAACTTCGTTGCGATCACGACCTGCTCGCGAAAAGGAGAGAGAGCTTCGCCCAACAGTTCCTCGTTTTTGTAAGGACCGTAGGCCTCGGCGGTGTCAAAGAACGTGACACCGCGCTCGAATGCGGCCCGGATCAGATTGATCGCCTCCTGTGTGTCGGTGGCGGGGCCGTAGCCATAGCTCAATCCCATGCATCCCAATCCGAGCGCCGAGACTTCGAGACCACTGTTTCCAAGATTGCGCTTTTGCATTGATATCTCCTGTGGATCTCTATGGCGAATTCTCTGTGGAGGGAGTTTAACTTAATGCCGGATACTGCCCCATTCGGGCGCCTTGCGTTTTTAGAGGGCGACTTCGGTCACAGTCTGCGCGAGACAAAGTTAACTGCGGCATGGTTGCAGTTAATCTGGCGGGCAAGTTATGCACATCGGAGGTTCTGACATGCGATTGGTACCAATGGCGATATTGCTCGTGGCCGGGGTGTGCCGCGCGGGCGACCTCAATGTTCACGTCATGCTTTCCGGCGAAGTGGCGCCTGGGGTATACGGTCAAGTTCAGATCGGCAATGAACGTCCGCCGCCGCTCGTTTATGCGCAGCCGATGTTGATCGAGCCGCAAGCAGCCCCGCCGCCGCCGATCTACCTGCACGTGCCTCCTGGGCATGCAAGAAATTGGCGCAAACATTGCCGCGAGTACAATGCCTGCAATCGGCCCGTGTATTTCGTGCGATCGGAAGAATACAGGCCGCAGTATGAGCGCGGCGATCACGATCATGAGCACGACCGCTCGCGGCACGGCGAGGGCGATCATGATCATGAACACCGCGGCCACGACCGACATGACGACAAGTGACATGCTGCCGCGCGCTCTTATCGTGATCGTAGCCTTAGTCTTTACGCCCGTGCTCGCCGCCGTGCGCGCGGCCGAAACTCGCGCGACCGAAACCCATGTATCAGACCATGGCAATTCTTTAGGCGAGGCCATCAAGCGCGATGCAAAGGCCGTAGGCGCTGCGTTCAAGGAAGGGGCACACCGCATCGGCGTTGCCTCAAAGGCCGTCGCCCACGAGATCGCTACGGCTGCAAAGCGGGGCGCGACGGAGACACGATCCGCCTTGCGGGGCCAAAAAGCCGACACGCCTGCGACTTGAGGCTTGACGAGTATCAAGGCATCTCAGCCGGCTTCCATGCGGAGTCAACGTCGTACCCGGCAATTGCGCCGGCGAGCTCCGCCGTATGCAAGCCAAGATCCCGTTCGCGCGCCACATCATCCTCGTTGATCATGAACGTCATGACGCCCGAGGACCGGTATGCAACGGGATAGGCAATGGCTGCGACGCCACCCCGCGATCTCGGGAGAACGTGAAAGTAGTAGCCGTGGAACGCAACGGCTTTGTTACCGCTCTTGACAGAGGCGAGCACTGCGTCGGTGAGGCCGTCGGCCAGTTTCGGGTCTTTCTCCGCGGCAATCAGCGTGTGGCAGATCGCGATCGCCGTCACTTCGTTCTCGCCGATCCGCCGGTACCGGATTTCCTGCATGCCGGCGTCCGAATCGAATCGCCATGCTCCGTTGCGCGACACAAGGGGGATCGGAAAGGGCCAATTCTCTGCGCCGATGTAGAGGAGCATGTCTCCATGAGGTTCGCGGACCAGGCGGTGCATCTCCTGATACTTCTGCGCGAAGCGCTCGCGATCGAGTTTGTCCAGGACTTCGTCGTCCGAGCTGACGAGCTCGCGCCCGGCTCCAAGAATGTGATTCAGAGCCTGCTGGTCATGACTCTGGACGGCCAGCAGCAGAGTCTGGCTTGCTTCCTCGGCGGACTTGAAAGTCGCGGCCTGGTTTGATTCGCCGGCGATAGACGCCGGAGCGTAGCCAAGCAGCAACAGGGCGCTCAGTGAAAGTGCAGTTCCTGCGACGAGTCCGCGCAAAGTGGATGCTGTCAAGTGGATCTTGCGGCGCATGATTTCTTTCTCCTGCTGTCGTCTCGTGAGTAGGGCTAGTTTCGTGTTCACCGGTGGCCGCCTCCGCCATGGAATCCGCCACCCCCATGGAATCCGCCGCCGTGGAAGCCGCCGGCATGCATTGCCGAGCCGACGCTCGCGCGTCCGCGGGAGGAATAGGCGTTCGCCACACCTCCATGATTAAAACCGCCGAACGCGCCGGAGTGAATTCCGGACGCACCGTGGCCCGCAAATCCGCCGGCATGATCGAAACCCCCATGTCCGAAGTTGCCGTGACCGTCAAAACCGCGGCCGTGATTGAAAGTCGGGCTGTGCGAGACATAGTGGTGATGGTCGAACATCGGCGCGCGCCCGTGCCAATCGGCACCCCAGTGATGCCAGCCCCAGCCAAAGCCCGCGAAGAGTCCGATTCCAATCCCGACGCCGAAATCGATCCCGGGGCCGCCCACCCAGAGTCCCGGTGACCATCCCGGATAGAACGCCAGAGGTGCCCCATAGACGACCCAAGGATCATATTCGGGCACATAAACGACTTCGGGATCCGCAGGCTGAATCACGATCGTCTGAGCCTCGCTCGTCACGGTTTCCTGCGAAGTACTCTTCAAGTTGCCGGCTTGCTGCGCCCGTTGGCGCATCACCTGAACGGCGTCAAAGACATTCTGCTGCTGATTCACGTAGGCTTCGCCCAAGGAGGAAGTCCAGGAAAGATTCTTGTCCATCATTGCAAGCACTGAGGGAAACTGCGCGAGAGCCTTTACGCTCGGATCCCACGATTGCTGATCGACTGCCTGTGCGAGTGCTTGTCCCTTCAAATCAGGGTTCTGCTGCATCCATCGGTTTGCCTCGACAATTTCGGCGGGGTAGCTCGAGGCCGCCAGGATCTGAGCAACCAGCGCGTCCGGATACAACGCAATCGGCGCAACAAGCTGGTCCATCTGTTCGGGCGATTTCTGTGTCGGCGCAGAAGATGGCGGCACCACGGCAGCTGCCGCCTGCGTTTCGGGATCGGGCTCCGCAAAGGCGCATCCAACTTGCATTGAACCCAATACAAAGAGCCCCGACACAAGCATCGCGAAAGCCTGCCGCGATTGTTTCATGCGAGCCGTTTTTCCGCCTGCGCGAACGTCCGTGCGGGCCGGAGCCGGCTCTGCTGTTCGATGAGTCATGTTTGCTTCCTCGTTCACGGTCGGCGGATAGGATGCCGCCCGCTCGTGAAAACAAGGATCATGCCCGCGCGTTTCCGTGCTGTTTCGACGCTGCTGGCGAGTATTTCAGGTGCAATAGTGCATTTGTTTCGACGCTATGGCATAGAGTTCCATCGAGTGGCCAACGCGCGTCATGGCGTGCTTGCGCTCGCCTCCACAACGACGGCAGTGCCGTAGCACAGGACTTCGGCCGCGCCGACCATCGGGCCCGTGTCGTAGCGGATACCCACCACGCCGTTTGCCCCCAATTTTCTTGCATGAGCAAGCATGAGCTGAAAAGACTCTTCGCGCGCCGATTCACAAAGATCGGAAAAAATACCGACCCGTCCACCGAATAGCGTCCTCAGCCCGCCAAGTATGCTCAGAGGCAACGACCTTGTGCGCACGGTAATCCCTCTGACGACTCCGATCGATCTCAAAACTCGAAACCCCGGAAGCTCGAACGTTGTGGTGGTTTGCATTGTGCCTTCCTATGCATATGGGTATGTCAGTGGAATTTGCCGTCCCAGAATCTCGCTCTCGACGTTCAAAAGCGGCAGCCGCTTACCGAGGTACTCATAGATCCGGACTCGTTCAGCAAGCCTTGCATCCATCGCGTTGTCCACCCATGAGGAAACGACCATTGTGGGTAATCGAAGCTCGTCTCTATAAAGCTCCCTAATCCAGTCATAGAGAGGCCGCAGTTTGGGGGACTTGATCCACCACGGCCTCTCCTCGGGCAACCATAACTTCGCGGTGTTGAGGTGCTGCAAGAAGCGGCGGGCAGGAAGGGTTGTCTGTCCGACGTACCGCACACACCGTATGTCTCGCGGATCCGACAGCGTATATATCGCGATGCTCTCGGGAGGAATGCCGGAGTCGTCGTAAAGGTGGCTGCCGACATGCCTGCGGATATACCTCGCAAGCTGTGACTTGCTGTGGATTTCGGAGGTCACCGCCGTTGCTGCCATGCCTTGTATGTAATGAAGCCAATAGTCCGATCATGGAAGTTGGAATGGCGTAAAATGTCAAGTGCCGAATCTTCGTCAAGCGAGCAATCTATGCCCATGGGCGCTCAAGACCATCTGGAAAAGCTGTACGCCAAGCAACGGCTATTGTCGGATGAAGCGACCCGGCTGGAATGCGAGCGCGATCGGCTTGACCCGGATGGCCCCGACGCGAACCGTCACTACATTCTTGAAATAGAGATCGCGGCGCTCCGCCAAGAATCCAGCAGGATTGCGTCGCGCATTTCTGATGTGCTGGAAAGAGATTTGCAGCGTTGAGCTTTAGCGTGCGGTGAGTTTCATTTCGAAGTCGACGGTGACCTTGTCGGGTTGCGTCGTCACGGCTTCGATCTGCACGTCGGTCACAGCTACCCGGACAGGCATCCCCGGCACCACCGTTGGTTTGATCAATTGGAGCAGGTCGATGTTCACCGCTCTCGGCATAGAAGCTCCCGCTGCCGCTTGAATCAGGTCCAGCGCCTGGCGAGTCGAATCATCTTTTACGTTGTCGATGCGGATATCGTTGAGAGTGATTTGCGAACCGGCGCCGACGAAGCGCCCCGAAATGCGCACGTCCGAGGCGAAGTCCGTGCCTACGCATGAGTTGCCGACATCGAGGCCTACCCGCGAAGCGAGGTGTCCGTCAATGACGAGCCGGCCGCCAAGGAGCGATACGCGGGGTCGTTCCAGATATGCATAGCAAACACCTTTGGCTAAGTACCATTTGCCCTGATCGTTGAAGATCGTCGCGACGACGAGCGCCTGCACCGCCTCGCGGCTGATCGTAAGTTCGCTTGCGGTGCCCGAAGAACCGTGCGCGTCGGCGGCTATACAGCAGAGCGCGAGCCAGAGAGGGAAGTGCCGTTGCGTCATAAGCCCGCAGGATAGGGTCATTTGCCCTGGGGCGCTGCCGGATAAGTCCCACACGCGCCGCCGCTCCGTCCCCCTTGCGCCGTCCCGGCTCCAAGGGTTGGAATCCTCGCATGTCACAACCGCAACGACCGCCGGACTCAGAGGCCAGGGGTCCCAAGCCTGACGCCGCGCCGCCCATCAAATTACCCGATCCTCCGGAGGAAATGCAGCCCGAAACGCCCAAAGTCGGGTCCCGCGACGCGCCGGGCGGCTGATCGAAGTCTCACCGGGTTCGAGTACGGCCCGCCTCATCCGCAGGCGGCAATCCCAATTTCTTCGCGAGACTTTGCGCATCGAACGGCGCGCGCAGCTTCACGTCGGTGTTGTCGAAAAAGCAGTACACGTCGCGGCGCCGCCTGGCCGGCGACAATTTTTGCACCACCTTGCGCGCATCTTCCGGCTCGGTGCCGCGATACCACTCTGCGATGCGCCGGGCCCAGAATTGCAGTGATTTGTCGCTGTAGCCGCTGCGGTAGATCTCCTTGTCGCCATGCAGCCGCATGTAGATGAAATCGGCGGTGACATCCTCGATCATAGGCCATTTGCGGGCCGTCTCGGCGATCACCAGGGCCGCATTGTATTTCCTCAACAGATCGATGAACGATGCGTCGAGAAAAGAATCGTTGCGAATTTCGATTGCATATCGCAGCGGGCGATTCTCGTCGATGGCGAGACGGCTGCGGCCTTTCATGAATGAATCCCGCTTGCGAGCCAAGGCCGCGGCGCTCGCCGTGTCCCGCGGCAGCAGTTCGAGAAACGCTCGCATGCGGCTCTTGTCGAATTTAAAATTCGGCGGAAATTGCCACAAAATGGGACCCAATTTTTCGCGCAAATTAAAGATGCCGGATGCGAAAAAGTTTGCGAGCGGTTTCTCGACGTCCTTGAGGCGCTTCATGTGCGTTAGGTAGCGGGCCCCCTTCACGGAGAACACAAAGTCGCTCGGTGTCTGCCGGTACCACAGCGCATAGCTCGCCGGTGTCTGCAGGGAGTAAAAGGAGCCGTTGATCTCGATCGCCGTCAGAATCTTCGAGGCATACTCGAGTTCCGAGCGTTGCGGCAGTCCCCGTGGATAGAACGTTCCTCTCCACGGTGCATAGCGCCAACCCGAAATTCCGATGCGAATGCGCGGCGCCGTCATGTCTATCCGGATTCTTTGGAAGCAATCTGCACGGCGAGGCGCAAATCGCCCACGAGATGCGCGCGCAACTCCTCGATTCGTTCGTTCTCCGCCCGCAATATGGCTGACGGATGATAAGTCGCCAGGATTCGTGCGCCGGCTGGATGGCGCAATTCTTGCCGCCGCGCGCTGTCGATGGACAGTGTCGAGTTCGTCAGAGCGCGCAGAGCAGTTGCACCGAGTGCGACGATTACGGCGGGCTTAATGGTTGCGATCTCCCGTTCGAGCCAGACATGGCAGGCGTTGATTTCGCCGGCGCCGGGTTTTTTGTGAAGCCGCCGCTTGCCGCGAGGTTCCCACTTGAAATGCTTCACGGCATTGGTAATGAAGACCCTCTTGCGCTCCAGGCCCGCCGCCGCGAGAGCTTCGTCCAGCACGCGGCCGGCGGGGCCCACGAAAGGGTGACCGCGAAGATCTTCCTCATCGCCCGGTTGCTCACCCACCAGCATGATCTTAGCCCTCGGCGGGCCTTCGCCTTCGACAGCCTGCGTTGCACGTTTCCACAGGTCGCACCGCCGGCAGGTCGCAGGACGCTCTCCGGGAGACAGGGGATCTGGCATAGAACGCTTGACCGCCTCGGCCATGATGATTCATCGACTATTACGCACGATGGGATTCGGACGCATCGCGGCCAGCATGCCCATATGCAGAACGGCCGCCTGTCCGACGTTGTCTCGAAGCCGGGTCGGTGCGCGCCGACGCGTACGCGCTCGCTTAGGCGAACCGCGCCGCGGACTTCGCCTTCGCCCGCGCCGTTTCGATTTCACGATCGCGCGGATCGGCTGTTGTCACCAGAGAGCCGATCAGAGTGCGGGCGGCCGCCGCGACGTCCTCGACCGCCCGATTGAATGCAGCCTGGTTGGCCCGGGAGGGATTCGTGAATCCACTGAGCTTGCGGACGAACTGTAGCGAGGAAGCCTTGATCTCTTCCTCCGTCGCCGGGGGTTCAAAATTGAATAACGTCTTGATGTTCCGGCACATGGTCGCTCCTTGGGACGAATGAGTCGCTGCTGCTTACGGTTGACCCGCGCAAGCCCTCGAAGTTTCGAACAACTAAATGCCTCCGCCGGATGTAAGGACGCCGGACCCCCATCACCCCTGTCCGGTTGACCGATCCTCCAGCATCGCCACCACCGTGGACCGAGCGCTCAATGAGTGTATAGGCAATGCAAGCACGTCTCCCGGACGCGCCCAATCGAGCGCGTAGCGCGCCGCCTCGACTTCACTCAAGCGCACCGCGACGTTCGAGTCCGGGAACCCGAGGCGCTTGAGTTCGGCGCCGATGAGTCGCGGAACTTCGCCCGGTGCGCGGCCGCGAAGGTGTGCTTCGTTCTCCTTGACGACCACCAGATCGGGTCGAAACTCAGCGGCCACACGGACCAATTCCTTGATATCGGCGTCGTTGCGGTTGCCGGCGTGGCCGAGCAGAAGTCCGAGACGCCCTGAGCCTCTGCGTAGGTGATCCGCAACCCTCAAAAATCCGCGTAGCCCGTCAGGATTGTGTGCGTAGTCGACCAGCACGCACACCCGATCGGCCACGAACCGCATCATGCGGCCGGGGTTGTCTCCAAGGTTGGAACCAAACCGTGCGAAAACTGCGGCGATCGTTGCCGGCGCGATGCCGAGCGCGGCCGCGGCAAGCGCTGCGCCGGCCAGGTTGGCCACGTTGTAGGCCGCAACTCCCCCCATCGACAACGGCATGTCGAAGACGCGCCCGAGATCGTGCTCCATGCCATGGTGATTCAAGGTCAGCCGCCCCTCGAGGACGCCGCAGGTTGAGGCACCCCGCAATCGATACTCGCGCAGCATTGATTGATCGGCGTTCAGCGAAAACCAGCCCAAAGGCGGGCAGGCTCCGAAGCGCTGCACGAGCCTATGAGCTTGCTCACGCAGCCGTGAATCGTCGGCGTTCAACACCAGTAAGCCGCCCGGCGCCACGACAGCGGCCACTGCCAGCTTGACGTCCGCCAGCGCGGCAAGGTCGTCGATGCCGTACTCGCCGAAGTGATCAGAGCTCACGTTGGTGACCACCGCAGTGCAAGACTGCGGCACCGCGATTCCCCTGCGCAAGATGCCGCCGCGTGCGGTTTCGAGGATGGCCGCCTCAGTGCGGCGCTCGCGCATCACCATTCGCGCTCCGGCAGGTCCGGAATAGTCTCCAAGCGCCAACGATTCATCATCGAGAAACACTCCGTCCGTGCAGTTGTAGCCTGCGTGCCAGCCGTGGGCCCGCGCGCAGGCAGCCAACAGACGTACCGTGGTGGTTTTCCCATTGGACCCGGTGACAATCGCCGTCGGAATGTCGCGCAGTTCCGCCCAAGGAATCTCCGCGGCGTCCGGCAAGGCGGTCAGCGAATAATTACGGCCCCCCGCACCGGCGCCAAGCGTCAGCTCCGATTCGTCCAGAACATAGGGTAGGCCGCGGGTCGCGGCCGCGCCTAGCAGCGAGCGAAGCTTGGGTTGAGCTTCCAGAACGGACAAACGCTCAAAGCGTGCGAGGGCGGCGGACTCTTCGATAACCGGCAGCAGATCCACACCCTGAGTCGTGGGGTCGGCAGCCATCGATGCTTGCGCTATGAGGGCCTCTTCCAGCTTCGCCCACCGCCCCGGATCGCGCTCGGCCAATGCTGCGCACAGTGCCCACTCGTTGACTTCGGTCGCCAGGAATAATTGATCGAGGGGCGCCGCGATAGCGAGGGATGCGCCGCACGCGTGTCTGCGTGCGACCGATTGCCGAGTCCATCCTAGCCGCGCGCCGGCGCGCTCGATCTTCGAGCGCCATGCGGCAAGGAGGGCGTCATCGATCTGCACCCTGACGATTTCGAGCACTGCACCCGTGGAGGCGAAGAACAGATTGCCGCCCGTCAGGCGCCGCGAATCCTCGAACGGCAGTTCGAGCGCCACCTTCAGTCGTCGCTTTCCGGTGCCATCCGCACGCCGCGTTCATCGCGGATGAGGCCTTCGAGGTTGAAGTCGAGAGCGGTCGCGTCGCCGGAAACCGCAGCGCCGAGATCGGCACGCGCCGTCGCGCCGTTACCCTTGGTCTCTGCCGCGGCGGTGTGCAAAGGCACGGTTGCCGCTGCCGGGCGCTCGGCTGACTGCGGCGTCGCCGGCTTGAATTTGGTGATTTGCTTCCAGGAACGGACCAAGGCATCGGCAAAGATCAGGAGCAAGTCTCCGGTCCCGCCCATGCGTAATGCGGCCTCAATGGCCTCTTGCTCGTCGGGGATGACTGAAATCGCGCTATCGGGCACTCCGGCGGCATGCAAGGCCTGCGCTTGAATGCGCGGCACCTCGTCCGGGGCACGACTGCGCAGATTATCGTCGCGCCGGCAGATGTAATGGTCGAAGCGACCTGCAACCGCCTGCGCAATCGCAATGAGGTCTTCGTCGCGCCGGTCGCCGGGTCCCGCGAGCACCACGATGCGCCGGCCGGTGACGTCGAGGCGCAACGCGAGATCGGCCATCATGCCGACCGCGTGAGCATTATGCCCGTAGTCGAACAGTACTTTGAACGGGTGCTCGTTGAACACGTTCATGCGGCCCGGCGCCTGAAAAAACGTCGAATCGAAAGTGCGCAGCCCCTGGCGGATCGCATCGAGCTTTATACCGAGAGAAAACCCCATCGCCGCCGCGAACATCGCGTTCTGCACGTTGTGAATGGCGCGGCCCTCGAGCGTAGCCGGGATCAGGTGCGTCCAGAGCAGGGGAATATGGCTGCCACGGTCATATAGCGTGATCATCTGACCGTTGACGCCGGCTTCCAGTGCACAAGCCCGGCCGCCCGCGCGAATGTGCTCGCGCACCAGCGTGTGTTGCGGGTTCATCGTCACGTAGCAGATGCTCTTGGCCTCGGTATAGCCCGACATCTTGAGCACCAGAGGGTCATCGGCGTTGAGCACGGCACAGTCAGTCGCGACCTCCACCACGATACGCTTCAATTCGCTCAGCTGTTCGAGGGTGTCGATGCCCTTGAGACCCAAATGGTCGGCTTGGACATTCAGTACGGCACCGACGTTGATTTCCCGCACGCCCATGCCGGCACGCAGCAGCCCGCCCCGCGCGGTCTCGAGGATGGCCATATCGATCTGCGGATCGGCCAGTACCATGCGCGCCGAGATCGGTCCCGTCATATCGCCTTGCACGGTACGCTGACCGTCGATGTAGACGCCATCCGTAGTGGTCAACCCCGGCGTATAGCCGCCCATTTTGGTGAGATGTGCAAGCATGCGTGCAGTCGTGGTCTTGCCGTTGGTGCCGGTGATCGCTGCAATCGGCACCCGCGCGGAGACGCCCGGCGGAAACAGCATGGTGACAACCGGTGCAGCAACATCGCGTCCCTTGCCTTCGCTCGGCGCCACGTGCATCCGAAAGCCGGGGGCTGCGTTGACTTCGCAAATGCCGCCGCCGATCGTTCGGTAGCTCTCGGTAATATTCTTTGAGAGAAAATCGACTCCTCCGACGTCGAGGCCGATGGCACGCACAGCCCGCTCCGCCATCTCACGATTATCCGGGTGAATGACGTCGGTGACGTCGGTGGCGGTGCCGCCCGTGGACAGGTTCGCCGTCGAGCGAAGGTAGACAACCTTTCCGGTTTCGGGAATAGAATCGGGACTCAGGCCCGCGTGCTCGAGCATCTTGTGAGCCTGCGCGTCCAGTTCCAGCCGCGTCAGCACTTTTTCGTGGCCCACACCGCGGCGCGGATCGTGATTCACGATTTCGATCAACCGGGCAACCGTGTGCTGCCCATCCCCCACCACGTGACCGGGCGTGCGTCGGGTTGCGGCGACCAACTCCCCGTTGACCACCAGCAGGCGATGGTCGTCGCCCTCCAGGAAGCTCTCCACGATCACCGAGCGAGAATGTTCACGCGCCACCGCAAAGCCCTGCGCCACTTCTTCGTCCGTCGTGAGCCGAATCGAGATGCCGCGACCGTGATTGCCGTTGTAAGGCTTTGTGACGACGGGGAAACCCATACGCTGTGCGGCGCGGACAGCCTGCTTTTCGTTCTGCACCAGTTCCTGTTTCGGCACCGGCAATCCCAGCGTGGCCAATATCTTGTTGGTTTCCTCCTTGTCGCTGGCAAGCTCGACCGCGATGTGCGAAGTGCGGCTCGTGACCGTCGCTTGGATCCGCTGCTGGTATTTGCCATGACCCAACTGCACCAGCGATTGGTCGTTGAGACGCAGCCAGGGGATGCCGTGCTGCTCGGCCGCACGCACCAGTGCTGCGGTCGAAGGTCCGAGCGCGCGACGCTGCGCAAACCGGATGAACTCATCGCGCGCCTCCTGCCAACTCCAATCCTCGGGCACGGAGCCGGTCGGCCGGAGTGCCGCAGGAAGGAGCGAACACAAGAGCTTGAGCCCGAGATCGCCGGCCGCGATGCCCTCGTCGCGTTGCGCATATTCATACACGACCGTATAGACACCGGGCGGACCGCTGCTTCGGGTCTTGCCGAAGGTCACTTCCTCGCCTGCCATATTCTGCAGTTCGATAGCCGTGTGCTCGAGGACATGCCCGAGCCATGTACCTTCGTCCTCCCGCATCCGTCGCAGGAGCCCGCCCGGCTCCTTATATGAACATCCATGTTCCGCAAGACCGGGCAGAGCCACCGCCAGCGCATCGACGAAACTCGACCCCAAGCGGCCGGTAGGCCAGGCCTCGAGCGCGCCCAAGTCGAGGTCCAGGCGAATGACGGGAAAACGCGCGTATAGGGAGGGCCCGACGTAGACGGAACGATCGAGTATGCGCATAGGGCGTTTTCATTCCTTGGCCTGGACCAGCCCGCCGGCTGCCGCCAGTCGTGTATGCAAGTTAAATGTCGCACCGGCGACCAGAATGTGCAAGCGTAGGCCAAGCATGCAGACCGGCTGACCCTCGCTCACTTCCCCAATGGACGAATAGCTGACATCCGACGCGTCCACGACCGTCAAACCGCCGCTACCCTCGACGTCGATGGTCTCATCGGGCCCGATAAAGGCGGCCGTATCTTCGTCGAGACCGATACCGACCGCGAACGGGTTATAGGCGAGCGCCGTGATCAGACGGCCAAGGCGGTCCCGCTGACGAAAATGCTGATCGATGATGAATCGATTGGTAAGTCCCAGGCCCGGTGCGAGCCGCACGCTGCCTGAGATCACCGACGAGCCCTCGTCGCCAAACGCGATCATATGCTCGCTCAAGATGCTGGCGCCGGCGCTGGTGCCGCCCACAGTGACGCCGCGGGCATTGCGGCTGCGAATAAGTTTCGCCACCGGGGTGCCGCCGAGCAGGGTCGTGAGCCGCAACTGGTTGCCGCCCGTGAAGAAAATCCCGCTTGCCTCCTCGAGCCGGCGCAATCGTCCCGGCTCCTGGCAGTCCCGCCGCGTGTCGAAATCCATTACGGTCACGTGTTGGGCGCCCAGGTCCTTGAAAAGCCTTTCGTAGCGCGGGCCAGTCTCGTGCATCCGGCTCGCGGTGGGGATCACGACGATATCGGCGCTCGCGCCGCCCGAGACGCGTATGAAGCGTTCCAGAATTCGGCGATCGTTTTCCTTATTCTCGGCGCCGCCGATGGGTACGATCCAACCGCGGGTCTCGCCTTGGGGAATCTTACTTGGCATGCAGCTTGAGCGCCTCCTTAGCGCCGGATGCATCACGATAGGAGGTCAGTTTATCAGGCAGGGTGGGGCCGAGCTGCGAATTACGGCATCGCGCGGCCGGAATCGGCGGCTCTCTTACAGTTCCTTGTCCAAAGGCAACCACGACAAAAGGCCGACGGCGATTCGCCTCCATAGGGAGCGTGATGGTTCCCGATGGTATTCCACGGGCTTACCGTTCTCTTCCGTGCGCCAAATCAAGGACGGTTTCGCCGACTCCGGAGACTGCAAAGAAATGGCATAGGAATTCGACAGCTGCGTCATCGCCTCGAAACGCGCGGCAGCCTGCGCGGCCAGCTCGGGGCTGTTGATGATCAATCCGGTTTCGGTGTTGAGGTGCCGAGACCGCTGATCGAAGTTCATGGAGCCGGCAAACAATCTCTTCCGATCGAACACAAGGAGCTTCGCGTGCAGTCCATAGTTGCCTTGCCGGGTCATTTTGGCTGACTGTCCGCTGCCGCGATTGTTGCCGAGCATGGCGCGCAACTCGTAAAGTTCCACGCCCTCTTTCAGCAACTGCGGTCGATAGTGGCGGTAGCCCGCGTGAGCGGCAAGCTCATTGGTCGAGTTGAGCGAATTGGTCAGGATGCGCACCCGCGCGTTGTGCTGACGGACGTCGTGCAGCAGCCGCATTTCGTCGGGCGCCGGCACCAGGTACGGCGTTATCATGATGAACTCAGACGAAACCGCATTGGTCGCCTCCGCAATCGGCCCGTACATCAGTCGGCCTTTGGCGGCGCCGTTGACGACATCCTTTTTATCGGGAGGATCGCACACAATCTGCGCCGTCGCCCATACGACGGGCAAGCGGCCTGCGAGAATCCCGGCGAGCGGGTCGCCCTGCTCGGCGCGCTTCACGAAGTCGGCGCCCGCCTGCCGGGCTTTGCGCATATGCGCGTCCAACTTACGCCTTTCCCGTGCAAGCTTGGCTTGAGAAGGCCGGCTGCCTGGGAGCGCTTGGACCGGTATGGCAAGCGAGCTGTTCCAATATTCGTCGAACGTGGCCGACAGCTTCGGCACCAAGCGGCCGCTCACGAATACATCGTCGTCCGCGTACTGGGCATTGGGATCGATTTGAAAATAGGGATCGCCGATGTTACGGCCGCCGATCAGGGCCGCCGCGTTGTCGGCAACAAACAATTTATTGTGCATGCGATAGTTGAGTCGCTGCTTCTCGACCAGAAACTCGACGGATCGAATCAATCGAATATGTCCTCGGTAGCGGAAGGGATTGAAAATCCGCACCTCGATTTGCGGGTGAGCCGCCAGCACGAGGATCTGCTCGTCTCCGGGTGCCGTCTCGCCGTCGTCGACCAATACGCGTATATGCACGCCGCGGTCAGCCGCGGCCAACAAGGCGCCGGTGACGAGGAGCCCGCTGGTATCCGCCGTGAATATGTAATATTGAATATCCAGCGTGCGCTGGGCCGCATCGATCAGTTGCATCCGCGCTGCAAATCCGTCTTGCCCGACCGAAAGCATGCGGAAAGCCGATTCTTGCGGATGATCGCCAGCCGGCTTGTCGAATGCCGTCCCAAGCCGCGTTTCTTCCGGATGCGCGAAAGCTACCGATGCCTGCTTCGCGAAATTTGCGCCGGGCGGAAGGGATGCGCATCCGGCGAGAATGATCGCCAGGAAAGAAGTGACTACAATCCTGCAGTTCAGCAAGCGCATAGTTGCCACCGCTCGGCCGCTGTATTCAGGCAGGTTTACTCAACCTGACGGTTGGGAAATGACGCGGCGGGACCCTTAGTCGTCCTTCTTGATTCTGAGCTTGTTCTTGACCGCAACCACGTGTTCCGTATCTCGAGCGATTGCCACGGCCGCATCGATCTCGTCCTGGCTTCGCGCGGTTCCGCTCAGCCATACCACGCCGTCGGCGTCGGTGTCGACGTGAATGCGCCCCAAGCTGGTCAGATGCTGCGCAGCCAACTTGGACTTGATCTTGGTGGTTATCGCCGAATCCTTCACGAAGGCCTTGGGATGAGAGCGGTCCGCGTCCGCGTCCTCGCCGGAGAAGCCGACGACGGGCGCCAGCGCGGCGCCAATTATTAAGCATGTTATTGCAAGTTTCTTTTTCATTGGATTTTCGTTCCGAGGACGGCTTTCGAACAGAACTCAGTATCTCAGTCCCCCTCCGGTTGCGCTGTCAACGCCGTGCCCTACACCCTGTAGGGGCAGTCCTACGTGAATAGGCGGCACTTTAGATCAAGGACGCGAGCGTTCGAATCGGCTCAGAATCCACAGCGCCCCCGGCAAGGCGGTGAAATCAGCGACCAACGCGAGCACGAAGGCCGACGCGGCAACAATGCCGAATTCGCGCATGGGGGGCAGGTCCGAAAACGCCAGGGCGAGAAAGCCGCTGGCGTTGATCAGGGTCGCGAACAGAATAGGGCGCCCGGCCACCAGCAAGGCGTGTCGCAGAGCATCGGCCGTGGTGCCGGCCGAACGACTTTCTTGAAAATGATAGAAGAAGTGAATCTGGTCGTTTTCCGTCGCCCCCAATACGGTCGAGCCGATGAGAATTGTTGCGATGTTCAGGGGAATGCCGGTCACGCGCATGACGAGAAACACGGATAGGATCGCGAACAACGAGGGAATCATCGTCATCAACCGGGCAGACGGCCTGCGAAATACCACCAGGAAGGCGAGAAATATGACGCTCGCCGTGAGCGCAAAGCTTTCGGTGAGCGTCGGAAGGAGGCGCTGCGTGATCTCTGCGCCGAGGACTCCCTTGCCGACAACGCTGCCGCGAGCCCCACCGAGCGCAGGGTCCGCAGCCTGAGCCGCGGCCCATTGCTGCTCGACGAACGTGCGCATCGCACCGACCCGGCCGAAGAGTTTCGCGCGACCCCGGATGCTCAGCCGTACGTTCGCAAGGTCCTTCACGTCGACATACTTGCGGGCTTCAGGCGTCGTCAGCAAAATCTGTTCGAGATCCGACGCGAGTTTCGGCCAATCCGACTGGGTGTCTGGCAGTTGATCGGATCCGGTTTCGACATACCGTGCCCATCGCAGCACCGAAGTGGGCCCGTCCACGGCGGTGATGCGTGGATCGCTCTCGAGCCGGCGCGTCAATTGCTCGAGGGCGCGCAGAAAATCCGGCCCTAGCGCATGCCCGGCCGGTGTCCGCACCCATAGCTCTACGACGTCGAGCCCGTTCGATTCCTCGAAGTGGCGAGTGTCCTGGGCCACGCGTTCGCTCGGATTGACGTAGGTCAACACGTCCATCTCGAGAGCGAGGGGTGGAACCAGACGCGGAATACCGAACAAAGCGGCGGCTCCGCACAGCATCAATAGCAGGGCTCCGCCCACGAACGGCCAGCGGAAGCGGCGGCTCGCCGGCACCAGGACATCGACGAAACCGGGGAACCGCGTTGCGACCGCAACTCTTTCGGAACGCATCGGGATACGCAACAGCGACTGCAGCGCCGGAAACAGTGTAAAGCAACCTATCCACGCGACAACGAGCCCGCACGCGGTCCACAGGCCCATCTCGCGCACGGGGCGAATATCCGAGATCGCGAGCGCGGCGAAGCCAACGGCGGTCGCGAACATCGAGGCCGTGCAGGGCAGAAATTTATTCGCGAGCGCGCGTGCGTGATGCTCGACAAGAGTCGGTGAATCGTCGGGTTCAATATAGCGCGAATGAAGGTAGACGAGCGTGGCGGTTGTCGTGACCATCACGGTCAGCGGCACCAGGGTCGAGATAACGGTGTGCGACCAGCCGAAGAGATGAGCCAGACCCATTGCGATCGCGACGAGCGCACCGAGCGTGAGCACAATGGCTGCCAATGCACGCCAGGATCTGTAGATGATCAGTACCAGGGTCATCAGAAACAGGCCGAAGAGCGGCATGAAACGGGCGGTCGCGGCTCCGGTTTGGCGCTCGAGCCAGGCATCGAGCCAAGAAGAACCGACGCGCCGAACCCTAGTGAATGGTCCGCCGGGAGCTTCGAGGGGCAGAACGAGCTTATCGATCGCCGCCAGAGCGCGGTCGCGCTCGGCGGGCGATTTCACGCGCAACTCCAGCGCGATGCCGAAGTAGTGATCGCCCAAAAGGCCGGCGCGGTGGAACAGCGGCGTCCCGGTGGCGAACTTGCTCAGCCGCTCAGCCTCCTCAGGACGGATTTCCCCGACAGGGGCCCCACGACGGTAGAGGTCGAGCAGGCTGTGTGCCTCGACCTCCGGAATATTGGCGAGTTGCCGCTCCAGCCGCTCGGCGGGTCGCAGCGACGCGAGACTTAACGGATCCGGCGATTCGAGCATGATCAGCGCCTGCTCGCCTTCGGGGAACAAACGCTCGAACTCGAACGTGGCGCGTGCGACGGGATCGCCGGGCACGATGAGTCCCTCGATCGCAGGATCGTCGGGCACGCGCATGGCGCCGTATATGCCCGCCGCGGTCAGAAGCAGGAACGCACCCGCAATGACGCTCCGCGCTCGCAGTACGCGGAGGAAGAATTGAACTACCTTGAGCGAAGCGGGCATACTCATGGGTGCGCCCGAGATGATAGCCTAAACATATGAGTACACTGCTAGCAGCATCGCTTGCGACTCTGGTGTTCTGTGCTCCCGGATATCCCGGCGGAGCGGGGGACGCGCAGCCGCTCGTAGACCGGTTCGCCACCGCCGTCGCTGCTGCCTCCGGCTGGCCTGCGGGAAGTTTGATCGCGGTGTACGATCCGACCGAGGAAGGCGGTCTCGCGAAGCTCAAACAATCCGATGCCGAGCTCGCCTTCGTGCCGTACCCGTTCTTCGTTCAACACGGAGCTGAGCTGCATCTGATGCCGCTGGCGCAGGCAGACATGGTGGATGTCGGACCTCAGCAGCGGTGGACGCTGGTGGCAAAGTCCGGTCGCATCAGCGGGCCAAATTCCATGGCGGGGTACACCATACTGAGTGTGGCGGGCTATGCTCCCGATTTCGTGCGGCACAGCGCTCTCGAAGGCTGGGCGCTGCCGCCGGACGTGAAGATAGAGGCAACGGGACAAATACTAAGCGCCTTGAGGAGGGCCGCGGCCGGCGAATCCGTCGCCGTGCTGCTCGATCAAACCCAGGCGGCGTCGCTCCCGAGCCTGCCGTTTGCAGCCGAACTGCAGGCCGTCACACAATCGCCCGAGTTGCCCGTGGCGCTCATTGCAGCTGTCAACTCGCGCGTGGATGCGAGCCGTGCACGCGCGCTCCAGGCAGCGCTGCTTAAAATGGGGGAGGCATCCACGAGCGCCGACACATTGGGCCCCCTGCGTCTTCGCGGCTTCGTGCCGTCCAAACTGCCGTCGCCGAAGCTTCCGTCGCATACGGCAGCGCCGTGACAAGGCGGCTGGGGTGCGCGGTTTTGACGCTCGCGGTTGCCGCGTGCGCGACGCAGCCGCGCACGCAGCCGCGCACGCCGCCGCCGATGGAACGCGCGATGCCCGCTTCGGTCGGTGAACTGGCTGCCGCCATCGATGCGAACGCGAAGCGCAGCGATCATGAGACCGACTCGAAAATTCGCGGCGAGCTGGCGGCAGAGGCCAGCCGCGATGCGGAGGCCTGCCGCTCCCATGAGCCGCAAGCCGCGGCCTGTCTGTACGGACAGGCTGTCGCGCTCGGCCTCGAGGCGCGCGTACATGCCACCCGCGCGGGAGAGCTTTTGAACAGGATGCTCGAGGCTCTGGCACATGCCGAGTCGGCGGATCCCAACTACCAGGACGCGGGGCCCGCGCGGGTGCGGGCCTTGGTATTGGTGCGCGCGCCAGGCTGGCCCTTGGGGCCGGGCGATGCCGAAGCGGGGCTGGTCGCCGCGCGTCGCGCGGTGGCTCTGCGGCCGCAGTACCCGCCAAACCTGCTGGCGCTGGCGGAGGCGTTGGCGAAGTCAGGAGACGGAAGCGCCGCCCGCGAAACCTATGCGCGTGCTCGCGACGCCGCGCTGGCGCAGCCCGCCGCGCCCGATCGGGACGATTGGCTGCGTCAAGCCGACCAGGGGCTGCAGCACAAATAATTTCGTGCGCAATCAACGCCGCCTACCATGCGGGCAGCCCCATGGCGGCGACTGCGCAATTCTAGGGCGCCCGCGAGGAGACTACGATCGCGCGTCCGGGCTCGACGATGATTTTACGTATATTCGCGGGCGCGTCGGTTCTGTAAAGATCGCGCGTCGGCGCTCCCGTGCGGACGAAGCTATCGATGTCTGCCGCGAATGCGCGGGGCGCTTCCCAAGATAGATTGTGGCCTATGTCGTCGGCATCGTGCTTATCGCCGGTCGGCGGAGGCGGCCGCACGCCGTATTGCTTCCAATAGAAATACATCCCGCGGTGAGCCTTGCTTGCTTGTCGGAGCACGCCGATCAGTTCATCCTGCGATGCCCTGGAGAGACCGGAGTCCTCGCTCCCCCACAGCACCAACGTCGGAACCGTCAGGGTCTCGAGCCGCACGCGAGAGCCACGCGGCCGAGGAGTCGGATCGAGAGTGCCCCACGTGGCGAGCGATTCGCCTGCCGTCTGCGCGGCGATCGTTTGCACTACCTCCGGCGCGGCGACTACCGAGATGTCCCAATTCCGGACAATGTTGCGCACGGCATCCGGGTCAATATCGAGGGGGCGCATGTGCAGCGCTCCCTGCGGCCATTTGACGCCTTTCGCCTCGAGCATGGGACGCCATCCCAGCGCATCCATTCCGTGAAACTGAGCGCCGGCCGGCGGCTGGGGCGCGGCGCTCACGGAGTGTGGTACGCCCGTTCCGGAAAGCACCAACCGCACGATCCTATCGGGATGTTCGAGCGCCGCGACGCGTGCGGCTCCCGCGCCCATTGCGTGGCCCACCAGGGTAGCCTTGGCAATCTTCTTTGCGTTCATGAATGCCACTATGTCGGCTGCGAGATTTTCTTCGGTGATGCAGAGATTGGGTTTGGACCAGCAACGAGCGGTGTTCGGAAGGTCGGTTGCGCCCGCGCCGCGCTGGTCCAACGCATAGATATGAAGATCAGAATTCTTGCTCAAAAGCGCGGCCGCGGTCCACGCCCACTCGACAGCACTCGTCGTGTCGGTATGCAGCAGGATCAGCGTCTCCCCGGCCGGGGATCCAAGCTCGAAGTAGCTCATGTGCACGCCGGTCGAAAGGTCGATGCGGCAGCGCTGGCCGAACAAGTTGTCGCAGTCGGAAGCGGCGGCCTGTGGCGCAGACCCGGCGCCGACGGCCAGCACAAGTGCGGCAAGCATCGCAGCTCCGATTTTCAATGCTGTTTTCCAACGGCAGCCGCGTCCACCGCGCCTGCTTGATTGCCCCAACTGGATCGCACGTAGGTGCACAGGGCGGCAATTTGATCGTCGTCCAAGCCGACGCTGAGTTCGAAGCCGCTCATCTTCGGCCACGAATCCGCGGTGATGGTTGATTCATGCGCACCATACAGTATGACATTGATAAGGGTTGCGGGATTCGGCGCCTGCAGGGCCGCATTGCGGGCAAGGGGCGGCGCGGTCTTCGAGCCATCGGAATTTGCAGCACGGGGCATGCCAAGACCGGTCGGCAAATGGCAATCCGCGCATCGCGTCGTATAAACGGTCTCGCCTGCCTTCAAGGCGTCGGCTGCGGGTTCCCTCGGCACACTTTGCGCATTGGGAGGCAGGCTTTTGAGGTAGACCGCTATCGCGTTGATATCCAGGTCGGTCAAATGGCTGGTGCTGTTTGCGATGACCTCGCTCATCGGACCAAAGGCGCCTGCTCGCGTGCTATGGCCTGTTTTAAGATAGGCGGCGATCCCTTCGCGCGACCAAGCGCCGAGGCCGCTCGCAGCCGACGTCAGATTTGCGGCGGACCAGGGCCGCACGGTGCTTTCGTCCATCGGCGTAATCTTGTCGTTTACCACTTCGTCCGCGATCTCCTCCAGAAACTCTCCGCCCGTCAGCGCTTCGGAACCGCGCTCGCCGCCGAAAAAATTGCGCGGCGTATGGCAGGCGCCGCAATGACCGAGACCTTGGGTGAGATAGGCGCCACGGTTCCATTCGGCGGAGCGCGACGAGTCAGGCGAATAGCGGCTAGGTTCAAAAAACAGCAGGTTCCAACCACCGATCAAGGCACGGATCGAAAACGGAAAGGACATTTTGTTCCCGGGAGGCACGTAGTTCACGGGCTTCAGCGATCTAAAATAGACGTAAATTGCATGCACATCCTGATCCGTGACGTTGGTGTACGCCGTATACGGGAGCGCCGGATATAGATGTGTTCCATCGGCTGCAATACCCTCGCGCAATGCGCGCGCAAATTGCTGTTCCGACCAGGCGCCGATCCCGGTGTCTGGGTCCGGCGTGATGTTTGCCGAATAAATAACGCCGAATGGGGTGTTGAGGGCTCGCCCGCCGGAGAAGGCTTCCCCCCCTGCCCGCGTATGGCAGGAAATGCAATCGCCGGCCACTGCAAGATAGCGCCCTTGTTCGATCAGCCGATTCGCCGCATCGTGCGGCGGCTCGGCGGCGCTGCCCATAGCGGCTCCGATGAGCAAGCCGAGGCCGAGGATGGCGGCCCGTCTGACCATGAGAGTCAAGGTACTGCCCCCACGTCGGCCGATTGAGTGCTCCCGCGTTAGCCAAAGCTTAAAATACACGATGACGTGGCTGCTTTGGGATGTAAATGGCCTGGCCGCGACCTATCATCCTACCTGGGATGAAAATCATTGCAGTCACAAATATCAAGGGAGGCGTGGGGAAAACGACCACCGCAGTCAACCTGGCGTTTCTGTGCGCCGCCGGCGGAAGGATGACGCTGTTGTGGGACTTGGATCCGCAAGGAGCCGCGACCTATGTCTTGCGATGCGAACCGAATCAGAATGCATCCGCAAAAAAACTCGTGTCCGGAAAGCGCGAGCTTCCCGAATTGCTCGCTCCGAGCGGATACGAACACTTGGATGTGCTGCCGGCGGATCTGTCGTACCGCAATTTCGATGTGCACCTGAGCGCGCGCAAACATCCGACCGAACGCCTTCTAAAGATGAGCCGGACGCTGCGGGACGTGTATGCCGCGCTGTTTCTCGATTGCCCCGCCGGGATCTCGTTGCTTTCCGAGAACGTACTTCGCGCGGCCGATGCAGTCATCGTTCCGCTGCTGCCGACGCCGTTGTCGGTGCGGATGCTGATTCAACTGCGCGACTTCGTCGCCGCGAGCCGATGGACCGACGTGGCGCTGCTGCCGTTCTTCTCGATGGTGGATCGGCGCAAGTCCCTGCATCACGATGTGATCGCAAGAACGCGCGAGCTGTTTCCGGAACTCCTGATCGCGGAGGTCCCCTACTCGAGCGAGATCGAGAAAATGAGCCTGCGGCGTGCGCCGATTCCGAGCTACGCGCCCCGCAGCACGGGTGGGCAGATCTATTCGGTTCTGTGGAAGGAAATAGAAGCGCGAATGAAGCTTCCAGTACAATCTGCGTGACTCGGTGCGGGTTATGCAAGTCATCTCGTTCAAGAGCACCCGCTTGTTCAAGCGCGGAATCTGGCTGAGCGTCGCGGCGCTGATGGCTTTTGTGGCCGCTCCTTCCGTGCTCGATGGCAGCTTGAGGGACAATCCGGCGCCGAGAGTTTTCGCCCTCGGTATTCTTGGTATTTTTTTTGTGTATTTCCTCCGAAAAACGCAAATTCATCGTCTCGCGGATGAGGTGGCGGACCATGACGATCACCTCAAGGTCAGGCGGGGACGGATAGACGAGATCATTCGTTTTTCAAATATTGTCGGAGCCGAGATTTCGACCGGCAGCGGCCTCCACCGGATCACGGTCCGCCTTCGTGAACCCACGAGGCTGGGAAGGCAGATCGAGTTTCTGCCGCAAGCAAGCCTGTGGACCAACCTCCCCGGGCTGAAGCGTGTAGCATCGAGCCTGACGGATCGGGCACAGCAAGCGAAGACACAGACATGAGCTCGAAGGCGGACCTCTACGGAGAAGTGGAAGAACAATTGACTGCTTTGTTCGCGGGTGAGCGTGACGGCCTGGCGAACGCGGCCAATACGTCGGCGCTTCTATACGCGGCGTTGCCGGATTTGAACTGGGCGGGATTCTACTTCCGGCGCGGCCGCGAGCTGGTGCTTGGTCCCTTCCACGGGAAGATTGCTTGCGTGCGGATTGCAATCGGTCAAGGCGTTTGCGGCACGGCCGCCGAGCGCGGCGAAACCATCATTGTTGCGGATGTCGACGCATTTCCCGGGCACATCGCGTGCGACGCCGCTTCGCGCTCGGAAATAGTCGTTCCCTTGATTCAAAACGGCCAACTCTTGGGCGTTCTCGATATCGATAGTCCTCGGCTGGGGCGGTTTGATCACGAGGACAGCGTCGGCCTCAATGCGGTCGCGGCTTTGTTGCTCCGATCGTCCGATCTGCATCGATTCGTCGAGTGATGCGCTCCGGCGGTTGGTCCGGTCAAATCTAAAGAATCAGTTTGTCGAGAGTGATCGGCAGTTCCCGCACGCGCACGCCGGTTGCATGGTAAACCGCGTTCGCGAGCGCCGCGGCGACCCCGGTGATGCCGATTTCGCCGATACCGCGCGCGCCCAACGGGTTGATATGCGGGTCGTCTTCCGCGACTACACCGACGTCGATCTCGCCGATGTCGGCGTTGGTGGGGACGTGATAGTCCGCGAAATTGGCATTGACGATCCGCCCCGTACGCTCATCGAGCACGGATTCTTCCATGAGTGCCATCCCGATACCCCATACGATGCCCCCAATGAGCTGGCTTCGTCCCGTTTTTGCATTCAAGAGCCGGCCGATGCCGTAACGGGCGACGACACGCGGAACGCGAATTTGTCCCAAATCCCGGTCCACGTTGACCTCGACGAAGACCGCGCCGAACGAATGCATGGAGTACCGCTTTTTCTCCGGGCCGGGTTGTGCAGAGCCTTCGGCCACAATATCACCGCCCCCGGCGCGCGCGATCAGCGAGGAAAGGGGTTCCCGTCGGGAGCTCGATCGCGCCCCGATGAATCCGTTCTCGATGACCACGTCGGCCGGAGAGGCACCGTGCACCGGAGAGGATTCGTCGGCCACACCTAAGCCGATCAACTTGTCACGCAAGGCCAATGCGGCTGCCCGCACGGCAGGCGCGACGCTCGCCACGCTTTGCGAGCCCCCCGATACCGGGGCCGCGGGAAAACCGCTGTCTCCCAATTCGAACACCACTCGTTCCGGAGGGCAGCCAAGTGCGTCCGCAGCAACCTGCGTCATTACGGTGTACGTGCCCGTTCCCAGATCTTGGGTGCCGCACTGCACGGTGATGCGGCCATCGGGCGCCATCCGCGCCCGCGCCTTCGCGGCGCTGCGGTTGGCGGGATAGGTAGCCGACGCGACTCCCCAGCCCACGGCGATATGGCCATCGTGCATCCCGTTCGGCTCGGCGCTGCGCCGCGACCAACCGAAGGCGGCGGCCCCACTTTCGTAGCATTGCCGCAGCGAACGCGAAGACCATGGAAGCTCGTTTTCGGGGTCCACCTCCGGTTCGTTGTGCAGGCGCAATTGAATGGGATCCATCCGCAGCGCGTATGCCAATTCGTCGATCGCGGACTCGAAGGCGAATGTGCCTGTCGCATGTCCGGGCGCGCGCTGAAATGTCGGGGTTCCGACATTGAGAGGAACGAGGCGATGTGTGGTCTTAAGATTCGGGCAGCTATACATGATCCTCGTCTGCAAGGCTGCTGCTTCCGTGAAGTCCTCGATCACGGATGTATGCGAGATCACGTCATGCTGAATCGCGAGAAATTCGCCGTTTTCGCGCGCCGTAATCTTAAGCTTTTGTAAAGTGCGCGGACGGCAGCCGACCGGCCCAAACATCTGCGGGCGCTGCAACGCTAGCTTGACGGGCCGGCCTAAATGGCGTGCAGCCATGGCAGTGAGCGCCACGTGGGACCACATCGAGCCTTTGCACCCGAATCCGCCGCCGACGAACGGGCATATGACGCGCACATGATCCTTCGGCACACCGAGCACCTTTGCGAGCGTCTCCTGGGTGCCGGAAATGTACTGAGTGGAATCGTATAAGGTCACATGATCGCCGACCCAATGCGCGAGCGTTGCGTGAGGCTCGAGCGGATTGTGGTGTTCGGTGGGGGTCTCGTAGGTTTCGATGACTTGCGTATTCATCGAGTCGCCGCCGATGCTGCCGCGCGATGAATCAGCGTCTTCGCCATTCACTTTACCCGGGGAGTGAGCGGCCGTTTGCGCAAAGTCGAGTTGCGCGGGCAACTCCTGATAGCGTACCTCGACAAGGCCCGCCGCCGTGGAGGCCTGCTCCCACGTTTCCGCCACTACCACTGCGACGGGTTCGCGGTTGTAGTGGACCTCATTGTCCTGCAACACGGAAAGGACCCTACCCGCCGGGGGATTGACGCCCGCCCGGCCGCCTTGCGGCAATCGCGGCGCATTCAGGAAAGTCAGAACGAGAAGAACGCCCGGCGAGTGCTCCGCGGCGCCCGAGTCGATCGAAATGATTCGCCCGTTCGGCACGGTGCTCAACACCAAGACCCCATGGGCTTGGTTCGCGATATTTACATCGTGGGTGTAGAGGGCAGTGCCGGTTAGTTTCCGCGCACCGTCGACGCGATCGATAGGTTGCCCGACCACGCTCACGTCAGGTTTGCTCCAGCGGACGCGGCCAATGACAAGCCGCGAATCACGGCGCGTTTTCCAAGCTCTATTTTGAATGCATTGTGCTTGCGGGGCGCCGCTCCCTGAAAGGCCGCTTCCGCAACTTCCCGGAAGGCATTGGTGTCCGCGCGCCTCCCGCGCAACAGGCTTGCCGCCTCGGGAACCTGCCAGGGCTTGTGCGCTACACCGCCGAGCACGACCCGAGCATCCTGCATGACTTCGTCTTGTATATCGATGGCGGCGGCCACCGAGACCAATGCAAAGGCATAGCTCGCGCGGTCCCGAACCTTTAAATAGGCCGAGTGCTTAAGCCATCGATCGGACGGCAAATCGACGGCAGTAATGATCTCCCCGGGCGCGAGAAGGCTGTCGGTCTGCGGGGCGTCGCCGGGCAGGCGCTGAAAATCGGCGAGCGGCACCGCTCGGGCGCCGCGCGCGGTACGCAATTGTACGACTGCATCGAGCGCGACGAGCGCGACACACATGTCGGATGGATGGGTGGCGATGCAGGACTCGCTCGCACCCAGAACGGCGTGATTGCGATTGTATCCCCGGATTGCGGCGCAGCCCGAGCCGGGGTTGCGCTTATTGCACTCGTCGAAAGCCGTATCGTAAAAATAGCCGCATCGGGTCCGCTGCAGGATATTCCCGCCTACGGTCGCCATGTTGCGCAATTGCGCGGAGGCGCCGGACTCGATGGCCTGCGCCAGCAAAGGATGCCGTTCGCGAATCAACGAATGTTTGGCGGTATCGCTATTGCTCGCGAGGGCGCCGATCCGGATAGCGCCCGCAGGCAGTTGATGAATCTGTGCCAGCCCGGCGATTTGCGTGATGTCCACCAGACGCTCGGGAATCGCGATCCCGCCTTTCATGAGATCCAGTAGATTGGTTCCGCCGGCGATAAACTGCGCGCCGGGCTGCGCCACCAGACGCAGTGCGCCATCAATATCCGCAGCCCGCGCGTACGAGAAATTATGCACGGCCGGCTATTTCACGGATTGCCGCTACGATATTGGGGTAGGCGCCGCAGCGGCACAGATTGCCGCTCATTCCTTCCCGGATCGTTGACTCCGATAAGGGCTCTGCGGAATCGGGGCCGTTTCGATGTTCCTCGAGGAAACCCAGCGCGGAACAGAGCTGGCCGGGAGTGCAAAAGCCACATTGAAAGGCATCGTGATGCAAAAAGGCGGATTGCATCGGGTGCAATTCGGCGCCGCCTGCAAGCCCTTCAACGGTGACGATATCGGCGTTCGCGTACATCACCGCAAGAGCCAAGCAGGAATTGATGCGGCGGCCGTTGGCCAACACGGTGCAGGCACCGCACTGGCCCCGGTCACAACCCTTCTTAGTGCCCGTGAGTCCCAAGTGGTCACGCAAGGCATCCAGCAACGTGACGCGCGGTTCCAATGCGAGTTCGTGAACCGATTGATTGACTTTCAGCGCGACCGAGACCGTCGTCACCCGGGCGTGGGACGAGACCGCCGTCGGGCGCGCATGCGAATGCGACGCCGGGCCTTGCGCCCCGGTGCAGCTGGTCATGCGAACTCCGTTACGAGTCTGTACGCGGCCGCGCCAGCAGCGCGCCTACACCGATGCCTAGCAGCGCCGCAATTCCGATGGTCCGCAAGGGGGACTCACGCACATAGTCGCCTGGACGGTGGAGGGTCCGAGTTACTCGCCGACTCGCGTAATCGGCGGTCTCCTGCCATGCGCTCTTCGCTGCCGCAAGAGCCACCTGAACTTTTGCTCGAATACTCTTGATATCAGGACTATCGACGTCGGCGATGCGCTTGAGTAAATCCTCGACGCTGTCCGTCAGCTCGGTGTAGGGACTCTTTTCCATACTCGTCTCCTGACAAGAATTTGCGGGCAAACACTGTGTCATGTCCGCCTCGACGGCCGTAATCGGCGTCCAGCGCATGGCCGCGTCAGAAACGACGGACATCGGACCATGCAGTACGCAGGGCCGTCCTACAAGCGCTCGGGGCCTGCTCCCGACAGAAAATTCGTCCGCAGCACCGCACAGTCGAGCCTTGCCGAGGAGCAATGAGTCCATGTCCGACCATCCCAAGAGGCCTAACACAGTATTTTTCGTGGCGCGCTCGCATAGGGATTTGTCTTGGTTTTTCGCTTTCAATTCACAAAAGCGCGCAGCGAATGACCAAGATTTAAATCGCAGCTGCCGCGCCGATGCTTCCTCCGGAGAAAGCAATGTGCTGTATCTCGAGAAACCGTAGAGTTGGTGGCTCGAACTTCCATGAAAGGGTTTCGGAGTTAGTGTCGCAGGCAGCCCCGGCCGGCCCCGGCGCCAGTGGACGCTGATGCGGCAACGGCGGATTCCTTTGACACCCTGATCATCGGCGCGGGTGCCGCAGGTTTGGCGGCGGCCCGGCTGCTCGCCGGCGCCGGCCGGCGAGTTGCGGTCGTCGAAGCGAGGGATCGCATCGGCGGCCGAATATTCACCCGACACATCGAGGACCCGCTATCGTCCGAGAGCGTGCCGATAGAGCTTGGTGCGGAGTTCATCCACGGCCTTCCGGGGGAAACCTGGGCGCTCGTACATGAGGGGCACCTTGCTACCGTCGAGCTGGAGGGATCCCGGCTGGTGATGAGGAAAGGACGCCTCCAAAAGCAAGACGGCCGGCTGGATGCCGCATTCGAAGTGCTACGAAAGCTCGAGACGTGGGCGCCGACACCCTCCGGTACCGGTGATATGACTTTCGCCGAATTCCTCCAAACCGCCAAAATAGACGGGGCTCAAGCCGAGACCGCAGCAGAGTACGTCGAAGGCTTCAATGCGGCTGATCGGGACGTCATTGGGGTCGCTGCGCTTGCAAAGCAACAAAAGGCCGAGGACGCTATTCACGGGGACCGCATCTTTCGCGTGCAAGCGGGATATGACCTCATACCCCAGCTGTTGGCGAGCGGTATGGGCGATGCTAGCTGCCCGGTTTTTCTCAAGCGAAAAGTGGACCGCATTGCCTGGAGTTCCGGGAGTGTGACGGCAAGCGGCACGGACGACCGGAACCGCAGATTCACGCTGCGCGGCCTCGATGCGATCATCACGTTGCCCTTGAGCGTATTGCAGGCAGGCGCTGTGGACTTCGAGCCGGAACCTTCCGACGTGATATCCCAAGCTCGACGGTTGCGGATGGGCGCGGCGTTGCGCGCCACCCTCGTGTTTCGCTCGCGTTTCTGGCGCGAGGGTGCACTGACGAGCGGTTCGTCAGGACTCAAAAAGGAACTTGAGCGGCTAAGTTTCCTATTTACGCCGCAACGCGTTCCTGCGACCTGGTGGACTGCAATGCCCAACCCCGCGCCGGTCCTCACCGGGTGGGTCGGTGGGCCCCGCGCGGCGGAGCTTCAAGCGCGAGTCCGCGACAGCGCCGACCCGGACCTCTTATTGCGGGAATGCTTGAGCGTCCTGGCAACGGCGTTTGGAAGATCCGAAATAGAGTTAAGGCGGCTACTCGTCAGCTGGCACAGCCATGACTGGGATGCGGATGAGCTTGCGCTTGGCGCGTACAGTTATGTCCCAGCAGGCGCGCTCGATGCTGCCCAGAAGCTGTCCATACCCGTGCGGGAAACCCTATACTTTGCGGGCGAGCATACCGATATTGTGGGCGAGTGGGGAACCGTTCATGGTGCATTGCGCAGTGGTTTACGCGCAGCGCGGCAAATTTTGGCGACGGCCCGGTAAGCCGCCGACCGGCAACTCCCGGGATGAGCCCCCGGCACCGATGTCACAATCTTCCGGTGACGACCAGTATCAGCAGCACGATGAGAACCAGGCCCAGTCCGCCGCTCGGATAGTAGCCCCACCCGCTGCTGTACGGCCAAGCAGGCAGTGCCCCCAATAAGAGAAGGACCAGGACTATGAGGAGTATGGTACCTAGCGACATAAACATCCCTTTGTAATGGAGGTAATGCAGAGTAGCTTTGCCCGGCCGTCGGGGCAGTCGGGCGGACGGCGGCACTACACGTAGGGTGAATCCTACCGGAAAATTTTTTGGAGAAACCCTAGGGTTATTCTGGCGGTCCGGCGCGGTGACAGCCGACATCGGCTCAGAGCAAACGGGCGTATCTTGGGTCGGCGAGGCGCGGGGTATTCGCGGTATAAGGAGTGCCAGATGGAGCCAGTTGAAACCACCGAGGGCAAAGCAGTGCTAGCGGACGATGACGACCGCATCCGCGATTTCTGGGCCCGGCACGGGGGCCCGGCGGACCGTCGCGGCGACGCCGGAGAAATCGTGGCGGGCATTTGCGGATGGTCCGAGGTGTATGCCGCCGATGGCTATGCCTTGCGATGCGAGTGGTCCCGAATCGGAGGGCGCCAGGAAATGCAATTCATAGAGACACCGCCCCGAGCATCGGCGCAGTAGTTACGGCGCCGATCCGACCGTGCGAAATATCTTACAAAACGTAAGTAGGTCTGCTGATGGCGCCGTTCACACGTCGCGCACAGGCTTCCGTGAAAATAATTCCGAAGCGCTGGAATCAAAAACGTGAATACGGCCGCCATGCTCCTGACTGACCCATCGGCTCCAGGCACTGACGAGTCATCTTGGCAAAGCATGCTGGACGGGGTGCCCCTCTGGTCGCCGCCCGATGGCCCGCTCTTGATCGTGAGCCCGCACCCGGACAACGAAGTCTTGGCCGCGGGCGGTCTTATTTACGTGTGGAGGCAATGGGGCCGCAAGGTGATCATTCTCAGTTTAACCGACGGCGAAGCGGCGTATCCTCAATGGAAACGCTTGGGCCGGATACGACGGGAGGAGCTGCGCGATGCGTTGCAAGTCCTGTCCGAAAGTCCCGCCTTGGTCGTCCGTCTCGGTATTCCTGACGGCCACGTCGCCGAACACACGGGCAAGGTGCGCGGCGCCCTCATGTCCCTGATTACCTCGAACACCACAATCATCGCTCCCTACGAACATGATGGACATCCTGATCACGATGCGGCCGGATGCATTTGTTACGACATGGCACGGGCGCATGGACTGTCCATCGCGCGTTATCCGATTTGGACCTGGCGCCACGCCGACCCGCTCAGCCTGAACAGTACGACGTGGCGGCGATTTCCGCTTTCCGAGCGAGCTCGGGCCGCGAAGGCCGATGCGCTTCGGTGCTTTCCATCGCAGCTGTCGCCCTATAAGCGAGCGCCTATCGTACCGGAACACATTGTCAGGTACTTCGCGCGCCCGTACGAAACCTTCTTTCTTTAGGGGGCGGCCCGCCCGGATGCGACTCTACTTGCGCTTCGGCGGCGGGTCCTGCCGAGGACGCCGCAGGGTTCTGCGGCTTCTTTCAATCGCTTCGTTCGGGTTCGTCGGATCGTCGGGATCATTCTTGTAATCGCCCGGTGTCGAATTCGAAATAGTTTCGCTCTCTTTCTCGCGAGCCGCCTTGGGATCCGGTCCGGGCGGAGTTGCGCTTCCCTTCGAAGCTGGCGGATAAGAATTGGACATATGCGACCTCGGATTTGCCTACGGCAACGCTAGCGGCTCGCTCGGCCAATGGCGAGAGCCTGCGGCCAGAATCCCAGGTCAGTATCCTCTGACAGTGCCCCGTCCGGCGTCAAACGTTCGTGAGGCGTTCGGCCTGTAAAATATGTTCCAGCGCGGCGTCGGCATCCGCTTGCCGGCTCAAGAGGTCCAACGACAGAGTTGCGAGAAGCAGCGGGGTCTTGGTCTCGCCGACGCGCGCAATGCATTCTGCGAGCGCCGTATAGATGAGCTCGACCTGGTTGGCATTCATGCATGATCCTCGAGAGCGCGAGCCAGGGCCCCATCGATGTCGGGAGGCGTCGCTCCGGCCTCACGCCAGCGGGCCATGACATAGCCGTCCGGCCGGATTAAATAGAGCGTGCCCTCCACGGCGTCGTACCGCTTCCAGGCCTGATCGAGCTCATCGACGAGGGTGTCTGCATCCGGAGGGCCGCGGCCTGACACCCGCACCAAGCGCAGCGCCGCTGCGCCTCCCCGAGATGCACGTCCGGCAACCTCCTGCAATTGCGGCGGCAGTGAAGGGACATTGGAGAAGTACAAGGCAACGAAACTCGTGCCGAAAAGCGTCGTCAAATGGGCCGCACCCTGCACGGTGCGCAGCCGCGCTTCAGGTGCCGGCATGCCGGCATGGGGACTGCCGCTAAAATCCCGGCCGTGGTCCGGTTGATTGAGCGGCGAATTCGCATACTCGACAGGGGAGGTTTGCCGCGGATTGATGAGCGAGCGCACGCCGGGCGCCACGAGCGCAAGCCGCAAGGCGGCTTCGCGCATCAGGGCAAAGCCGCGATGCGGGGGCGCCATGAATTCGGTGCTCTTCGCGCCGAAGGCGATGTTCACGCCGGCCGCGAGAACACGTTCGCTGGAGTAGCTATCGAGCAGCACCTCACCGGCATCGCCCTGTACCGCGAGCGCGAGCTTCCAAGCCAAATTGCCTGCATCGTCGAGTCCTGAGTTGAGGCCGCGCACGCCAAAAATCGGCACCAGATGCGCCGCGTCACCCGCAAAAAAGACGCGGCCGCTTCGGTAGCTCGACAGCGAGAGACATTTGGCATTGTAGATCGAGATCCACAAAGGCTTCCAGGGAGCCGTCTCACCGATCATGGCGAGGTGAGCCTGCACGCGCGGCAGAACATTCTCGGGTTTGACCGCCTCCTCCGGATCTTCATCGTTTGCCACTTGGTAGTCGATGCGCCAGACATTGTCCGGCTGGCGGTGCATCAGAATGGTGGATCCCGGATTCGAGGGCGGGTCGAACCAAGCCAAGCGTTCGACCGCGCGCCGAGTGTTCTGCTCGATGTCCACGATCACGTAGCGTCCTTCGTATTGCACGCCCTCGAGTTCGAGCCCCAGTTGTTCGCGCACCGTACTGCGCCCGCCATCGCAGGCGATGAGCCAATCGGCATGCACGCGGCCGATGCGGCCGTCCGCGCATTGAAATTCAACGTCGATGCCGGAAAGCTGCGGCCGCACGGCTCGCACGCGGGTCGACCAGCGCACATCGGCGCCCCCGGCGTGCAACGCCGCCGCGTATGCATACTGCTCCACGTAATACTGCTGGATGTTGATCATCGGAGCGAACCGCTCATCGGGCTCACTCGGCATTTCGAAATGCAGCACCTCGGTACCGCGGAAGTAGCTGCGGCCGCCAACCCAGGGCAGGCCCTTGGCGGTCAAAAGCCCATCCGCACCAATCCAGCCGAAAATCTCCTGGGAGCGGCGCGAGAGGCAAATGGCCCGGCTGCCCACGCACCAGGACGCGTCGGCTTCCAGAACAAGGCAGTTGACGCCGAGGCGCGCCAGGAGCGCCGCCGCGGTCAACCCGACGGGTCCGCCGCCGACGATGACTACTGAAACTTCGCGGGGAAAAGGCAGAACATTATCCATTGCAGGCTAGAGCCGCCGGGCAGTCTCGATGCGGCTAAGGCAATAGCCGCTTTGCGGCCGCCGCTGTCCACAGGCGAGCGCGGATGGCGCTGACCTGGACAAGCGGTCGTCCGCGCAAGGCGTGGACTTCCGCCGCGGAATAGTCGGCAAAGCCGGGCGGCGCTTCGAGGTCGCTGAGATTTTTCGCCATCCAATTGAGCAGCGAGGCCGTGTCCGCATCGGAGAGCGGCGATTGCGCGACCCCGGGAACTCTGACCACGTAGTCTCGCCCTTCGGGCGATGCTGAAAAGAGCACCAGCGAGCGGCGTATCGAGGGGACTCGACCCGATTGCCCGGACCCGTCGGCAAGATGGCACCCCATGCAACGCAATTGATAGTTGACGATGGGTTGATAACCCCACGCCACGTTGGCGCTAGCCCACAAGAGCACGACGGCGGTCCCGGGCGCGACTCGCACGCGCAGCTACTTCGCCACGCCCACGATGCGCGCCGTCGAGCAGTGATAGGGGATATTGGCCCTGGAATTCCCCGAGCACCAATTGTAATCATTGGATTGGCCGGGTTGGAACAAGGCTGTATCGCCTTCATTGCGATTGCAGAAGCATCGGCCGCAGGCACTCTTGCCGCAGCAGTCGTTGTATGAGATCACATAGTCCTTGCCGTCGCTCGGGTTGTGGCACGTCCCGATCCAGGTGACCGCCGACATGTCCGTGCCGGGCGGGCAAATCGACTGGGATCCGCCGCAGCATCCGCACAAAAAACCGTCGATCGCGCAGTGCCGCCAATACTCACAAGAGGACGGATCGCCCGGATCCGCAGCAGGCGCAGCCCCCGCAGGCTTGGTCTCCGCGCCGCGCGCTACCGGCAGCAATGGCACCGCAGCAGCTCCCAGCAGCAAAGATCCAAGGCCCGCGAGCGCGCTCCGCCGCGAGGTGCGGCGCGCGAGCGCGCGCGCCGAACTTTCCGAGAACGCATCCAACCATTTCATCCTGTTTCTCCGGGAGTGTGCTGCTTACCGTCGCTCAAGCTGCCTGATTGCGCGCTGCCGCTTCGAAATAATCCTGAATCGAAGCGAATCCGAGGCGCTTCGCTTCGAAAAGGCTCTCCAAATGTTCGCGGGAGTTGACGATGCCTCGGGCCCGCAACACTCCCTGCGAATCGATCAGGACCGCAAAGGGCAGCCGGCTGACTTGATAAGTAATTCCGAGCGGGGCGGAAACGACGTATGGAAAGCCGCCGAGACGGTGGGCCAGCACGAATTCGCGCTGAGTCGCCGGCTCGCCGTCGCTGGCGAGGATGATGTCAAGCCAATCCCGCTCGGACGCCAGACTTGACCTCAAGATCGGCACCAATGTCTTGCACACCGGGCAAGTCGGCGAGACGAACATGATCAAGGTGGCTCGCTCGTCGGTTCGTGCCGCCCCCAGGCTGATCGAGCGGCCATCAAGGTCCTGCACTTGGATTTTCGGGGCAAGCTCGCCGGCCTTGAGTCCCTTTGCAAGCATGAGTGCGCCTACCGGCGCAATGCGCTCATGCAGCACGCCGAGTTGGCGGACGACCGCCAGCAATGCGATGGATAAGCCGATCACGATGAGCCAAAGCGCCACATTGGACACAACGAGGCCGGTCATGACGAACTCCTGAGAAGCCGCAATTTAGACGCAACATCACCGAGCAATCGATCGACGGCGGCATACAGCGTCACGGCGACCAAAAGTCCGCCGAGGATGGTCGGAAAGTCGATAAAGCCGAGAGGGCGGGGCGACCAAGGCAAAGCAGCGATTCCGAGGATAGCCGCGAGGAACAAGTTTCGCCAAACCATCCAAGCCCCTATGACCCGGCGGTCGCGAGCAGCCCCGCAGCCGCAATCAAGATCGAGCCTGCCGCGATTGAGGTTGATGCCCATGCCCCACGCGTAGGCGATCAGGACGGCCATAGCGCACACAATCGCCGTGCGGCGGCTCGGCATCCACAACAGGGCCGCGGCTGTGCACAGCTCCATGCACGGAATGAGCCAGGCCAGGCGTCGCGCCGGCGCATCGGGAAGCACGCGATACGCCGCCAGAACCTCCGTAAAGCGCGCGAGGCCACGCAACTTATGCGCCGCCGCGTTTGCGAACAGCAGCGCAGTGCCGGCGACGATCAAGTGTCCGAAGGCGGGATCGAGCATGGCGGCTGGACTCACGGCGTGACCATGATCGTCGGTGTAGTACCGACGTGTGCAACGGACCGCAACAGCTTGCCGCTTGCGGCGTCGTAGATGTCGAGGTCCGGGGCGTCAATGAAGATGCTGTAAAGCAGCGGCTGCTGATCGGCGGAAAGCTGGATCGAACTGGCCAAGTTCTTCAACGCGAATTGCTGCACGCGCTGCCGAGTCGACAAATCAAACACCCAAACGTCCTTTCCCGGATCCTTGTGGGTTTCGATGCCGCCTCGGTGCATGATTGCGTACAGCCGAGAGCCTTGGGAATTCACCGCGAGTTGCTGAATCCCGCCCGGCCGCCAACCGGCCTTGCGTTCGGTCTCGGATGTCAGCCACCAGGTCGTGCCGATCACGGCATGCTGTGCATCGACCTCAAGCGGATAGATTTGTCCTGAGAAGGAGACGAAATACCAAATGCGGCCGGACCGGACAGCCTTTTCCGTGACCGGATCGGACCTCATGTCGAACACCGGCTGCGTGCGCATCAGGTGCGCCGCGCCGCTGTCGTCGAGTTCGATCAGCGACAACGAGCCATCGCCGCAAACGGAGAAAAACGAGCGCGGTCCGGTGGGATAAACCAATGCACATCCCGGAGTCTCGACCTCCCGGACGAACTTGCGAAGTTTCGTATCGACGACCGTTACGCTCTGCGCCGGATTGAAGTTGTAGATCAAAAGAAAACGCTCGTCGTCCGTCAATACCTGATTGGCGATCATCGGCAAGTTGGACGAACGCTTCGGCGGTATCGCAATCTCACCCAGCACCTTCAGCGTGCCGGGATCGTACAAGGTGATGACATCCGTGCGCTTGCCGCGCGTTCCGCGGGTGAAATAGGTTTCCGGGGAGTAGATGATCCTGCCGTCGCGCGAAAGAATTACATGCGCGAAGCTGTAGCCGGTGCTAAGCGTCCCCAAGTATCGTCCTGAGTCTCCATCGATCAAATACGCCATTCCGTCGGCCATGTGGGGAAATACAAAATCATTCACCCAAACCCAGTGTTTCGATGCCGGAACGGCCAGCGCCGCCACCTGGGGGCCGAGTCCGGTATCGGACGGAAGTTCCGCGCGAGCCGCTCCGGCGAGCAACGAGCAGAAGAGTAGCGCCTGAAAAGGCCTGCACAATCGAAAAGCCGGCGTCGGTCGGGTTCGCATTCTTCGGTGTCCCGCGGGCGAGATGCTCGCTCTCTTTCCGCCGAGTCTGACACAGGAAAAACGTCTTCGCTATCCGAAGATCCTTGCCGGCCTAAAGCCCTCGGTACTTCATCATGGCGTCAATCGTCGGCGGCCGCGGCCGCGGCGGGCATCGGGCCTGCGGTCAGTGCGATCGTTCCGGCGACAATCGATGCGTTGATGTTCATTCAGTTCCTCGATTTGCGGGTTAGTATTGCCCTGGTATCCGCCATCGGCAACCAGAGCACACGTGACTCCCTACTCCACCCGCATGCGACCGCTGTACCGGCACGCGGAACTCGATCGCGTGCTGAATCCGAAGAGCATTGCAATCGTCGGCGCATCGCCCAAGCCGGGGTCTTTCGGCAATCGCGTGCTTGCCAATCTCGCCGGATTCGATGGCGACATCTATCCGGTAAACTCAAGATACGAATGGGTCGGGGAGCGGCATTGTTTTCCATCGCTGTCCTCGTTGCCTGCCGTTCCGGATTGCGTTGCGGTCACGGTGCCGCGCGAGTCTGCGGAAGGGGTCGTGCGCGAGGCCGCCCAAGTCGGGGCCGGAGGCGTCATTCTCTACGCATCCGGCTATGCCGAGACGCAGCTGGGCGAGCGCATTGAACAGCAACAGCGGCTGGGCGACATTGCTCGCCTGACCGGTTTGAAAATCCTTGGCCCCAATTGTCTCGGGATCGCGAATTATCTGCGCCGGGCGCGCATTACCTTCTCCGAATATCCGGCGGCGCGTGAGATGCGGGGCATTTCGGTCGGTATCGCCGGTCAGTCCGGGGCATTGGCGCAGTCGCTCGCTCAAGCGATCGAGTGCGGCGCATCCGTAAGTCATGCGTTTTCCGCCGGCAATCAAGCGGATGTAGACGTGGCCGACCTCGTCGCCTATCTTGCCGAGGAACCGGCCTGCCACGCCATCGCATGCTCATTCGAGGGCATGGAGTATCCGCAACGGCTGATCGAAGCCGCGCAAATTGCATGGCGCAACGGCAAGCCGCTGTTGGTCAACAAGGTCGCGACCGGAACGCTGGGCGCCGCGGCGGCGATCTCGCACACCGGGAGTCTTGCAGGCTCGGACAGCGCATACCGCGCCGCATTCGAGCGCGGAGGCGCCATCGTGATCGAGGAATTTGCAGGCCTCATGGAGGCGGCTGCATTTTTTTCGAAGGCGCCGCTTCCGAGGTCGCGCGGCGTTGCCGTGATTGCGACGTCGGGCGGTGCGGCCATCATGGCGGCGGATCAAGCCGAACTGCATGGCATCTCGTTGCCGCAGCCCTGCGAGGAGGTCAGGCGCGTGCTGGAGTCGAACATTCCGGATTTCGGATCCGCGCGCAATCCGTGCGACGTCACCGGACAGGTGGTCAATAACCCGCAATCCATGTGGGCCTGCGGCGAAGCGCTGCTGTCGGATCCGGCCTATGGCGCTCTCGTCATGCCGCAGACGCTGGCACACGAATCGCATAAGCCGCGCGTGTCGGCCCTTGGAAAATTATCGAAGCAATACGGCAAGATCACCTGCAATGTGCTGCTGTCCGGATGGCTGCAGGGGCCCGGGGCATTGGAGGCCGAGGTCGATCCGAACGTTGCGCTGTTCCGCTCGATGGATCGATGCTTTCGAACACTGGCGGCCTGGCATCATCGCGCGGATATGCTCGCCCGCGGCGAGCGCACATTGATTCGCGTTTCGGACCCGTCCGCGGCGGCGGCGGCGGCACGATTGATCGCGGACGCGCCTCGGGAGCGCTTGACCGAACGCGAGTCCAAGGCGGTCCTGCAACTCTACGGCATCCCGACAGTGCGCGAAATGCGGGTTGATTCGCAGGAAGCCGCGTTTGCCGCCGCTGCGCAACTCGGGTTCCCGGTGGCGGCCAAAATCGAATCGCCGGACATCGTTCACAAGACGGAAGCCGGGGCCGTGGCGCTCGGGCTCCGGTCGAATGCCGAACTTGCTGCCGCCTACGATCGCATCATGGCCAATGCCGAGGCGTATGCGCCGAGCGCCGATATTCGCGGCGTGCTGCTGCAGCCGATGGCGCCCGCGGGGCTGGAGCTGGCCGCAGGCGTGCGTATCGATCCGGGCTTTGGCCCGCTGGTCGTGGTGGGATTCGGAGGCGTACTGGTCGAGCTGCTGCGCGACTCCGCCGCCGATTTGGCGCCCGTCAATAGGGACGAGACGCTGCGCATGCTGAGAGGACTCAGAGGAGCTCCCTTGTTCGATGGATATCGCGGCGGCCCTGCCGTCAACTTGAATCGTCTCGCCGACATCATCGTCCGCCTATCGGAATTCGCTTCGGATCAGCGTGACGACATTCTGGAGGTCGATGTCAATCCCATCATTTGCGCAGGCGAGGTGGCGATCGCGGTAGATGCCTTGATCGTGCGGTCAGCCTATAATGGGCGCAAAGCCCCGGGGCGAGGAGGTTGCTAAATGTCAGAAGAACCAAACACGATTTCACGGCGCGAGTTTACCGCGCTATCCATCGCGGCCGGAGTTGCCGCCGCAACCGGTGCTTCCGGCGCCACGGCAAAGGAGATGATCGACAGCGACGTGCAGATATCGACCCCCGCGGGTGTCTGCGATGCCGCGCTCGTTCATCCCCGAGACGGTTCTTGGCCGGCAGCCATTCTGTTCACAGACGTGTTCGGACTTCGCCCAACCATGCGCGACATGGCGAGGCGGTTGGCTGCGGATGGATACACCGTACTGGTTCCAAATCCGTTTTACCGCACGAGCAAGCCGCCGGGTCTGCCGATCGACCTCGACTTCAACAGCCCCGCGGATCGCGCGAAAATGGATGTGTTGCGTAAGCCGTTGACCAGCGATGCGGTCATGCAAGACGCAACAGCGTACGTTAAATTTCTGGATTCGCAGCCCTCGGTCAACAATAAAGCCAAGATGGGCGCGTTTGGATATTGCATGGGCGGTCCCATGACCATGCAGGCGGCCGCCGCCAACCCGCACCGAATCGGCGCCGGTGCGTCGTTCCACGGCGGAGGGTTGGTGACCGATAAGCCGGACAGCCCTCATTCGCTGGTGCCGAAAATGAAGGCACAGTACTACTTCGGTATCGCGATGAACGACGATGAGCGCCAGCCCGAGGCGAAAGTCACGCTCGACGACGCATTCAAGGCGGCCAAACTGCCGGCGAAGATCGAGGTCTATGATGGCTGCTTGCATGGTTGGTGCGTCAAGGACATGCCGGCGGCCAACGGCAAGACCATCTACAATGAGGCGCAAGCCGAGCGTGCATGGGGCGAATTGGTGCGCCTCTTCAAGAGGGCGCTCGTTTAATCGAGCGCGTCCATGCGCGAAGCTTTCATCTGTGATTTTGTGCGAACGCCGATAGGCCGCTACGAAGGCGGCTTGTCGCGCCTGCGCGCCGATGATCTCGCGGCGACCGCGATCAGAAATCTGGTCGCCAGAAACAGCGCCGTCGGTGAGGCTGTCGACGAAGTGTTCATGGGGTGCGCCAACCAGGCTGGGGAAGACAACCGCAACGTCGCGCGCATGGCGTTGCTGCTCAGCGGGCTGCCGGCGCACGTTCCCGGCGTGACGATCAATCGATTATGTGCGTCCGGATTGGATGCGGTAGCGGCGGCGGCTCGAGCCATCCGTGCCGGCGAAATGGAACTCGCCATTGCCGGCGGAGTCGAGTCGATGACGCGCGCTCCTTTCGTGATGGGGAAAGCAGAGCGCGCTTTCCAGCGCACCGCGGAATTCTACGACACCACCATCGGCTGGCGCTTCGTCAATGCGCAAATGAAGGCCCTCTACGGCATCGATTCCATGCCGGAGACGGGGGAGAATGTCGCCGCCGACTTCCACGTATTGCGCGAGCACCAGGACGCCTTCGCGTTTCGCTCGCAACAACGCGCCGCGCGCGCGCAACAAGCCGGGGTGTTCGCCGAGCAGATCGTGCCCGTGACCGTCCCCCAAGCAAAGGGGGCGGCTCCAGCGATCATCGAGCGCGACGAGCAGCTTCGCCCGGACACGACGCTCGAGGGACTGGCGAAGCTGAAGCCGGTAGTGCATGCCGGAGGTACAGTCACGGCCGGAAATGCGTCCGCAATCAACGACGGTGCCGCGGCGCTTCTCGTGGCGTCCGCGGCCGCTGTCGAGAAACACGGCCTCAAAGCCCGCGCACGCGTCCTTGGTTTTGCCTCCGCCGGCGTTGCGCCCCGCATCATGGGGATGGGCCCGGTCCCCGCCGTCGAGAAGCTCGTGGATCGGCTGCGGCTCAAGGTTACCGATTTCGACGTGATCGAAATCAACGAGGCTTTCGCGTCCCAAGCGCTGGCTTGCGTTCGAGCATTGGGTTTTGCCGATGATGCCGAACACATCAACAGCAATGGCGGCGCCATCGCCTTGGGCCATCCACTCGGTATGTCCGGCGCGCGCATTGCGGGGGGCGCCGTACACGAGTTGATGCGCCGCTCGGGGCGGTATGCATTGGCCACGATGTGTGTGGGCGTTGGACAAGGCGCGGCGCTGGCATTGGAACGAATATGAGCGGGCAAGCGAACGAGCATGGCATGAACAAATTGAGTTTCGACGTGAAGGACGGCATCGCCGTCTTGCGGCTGGACAATCCGCCCGTCAATAGTCTCGGAATCGAATTGCGCGAGGCATTGGTAGCAGCTCTTGCGCGTGCGAATGCCGATCCGGCCGTCGCGGCCATCGTTTTGATCGGGTCGGGAACCGGCTTTTCCGGCGGAGCCGATATCCGAGAATTCTCCACGCCGAAGGCAGTCGCGCATCCCAATCTGCGCACCGTCATCAGTGAAATCGAAGACAGCGGGAAGCCGGTGATCGCTGCGATCGGCGGGGTGTGCATGGGCGGCGGCCTGGAACTGGCCATGGCGTGCGATTATCGGATTGGAGTTCCGGGAGCACGGATTGCGCTGCCGGAAGTCAAGCTGGGGCTTTTACCCGGCGCTGGCGGCACTCAGCGGCTGCCGCGATTGCTCGGCGTCGAAGCGGCATTGAACATGATCGTCTCGGGGGCGACGTTCGCCTCGGAGAAGCTTCGCGACACGCCGCTGTTCGATGCTTTCGGCGAGGGCGACTTGCTGGAGAGCGCCCTGACCTTCGCGCGCCGCATTGCTGCGGAAAAGCCGGGGCGCAAGCGAGTGCGCGACCTGAGGCTGGACATGCCGAACGCCGAGGCCTATTTGCAGTTCGCGCGCAACACGATCAGAAGCGCAGCGGGCCCGTATCCCGCACCCCTGGCCTGCTTGGAGGCGGTCGCGGCGGCGGTCGAGAAGCCTTTCGATGCCGGGCTCAAGCGGGAGCGCGAACTTTTTACGGCATTGATGCTCTCCCCCGAGTCAGCGGCGCTGCGTCACGTATTCCAGGCGGAACGCGCGGCTTCGCACATCCTCGATGTGCCCGCAGACACGCCCATCCGGCCGATTCGCAAGGTCGGTGTCATCGGGGCGGGGACGATGGGCGGGGGCATCGCGATGAGCCTGATCAACGCGGGGCTGCCGGTCGTGCTGCTGGAAACGCAGCAGGATGCCCTCGATCGGGGGATGGCCAACATCCGCCGCAATTATCAAGGCGCGTTGCGCAAAGGCACGCTGAACGAGCAGAGCCTCGCGCAGCGGCTGGCGCTCATCACTCCGACCCTGGACTATGCCACATTCCGCGATGTCGACTTGAGCATAGAGGCCGTATTCGAAAACATGGATGTCAAGCGGCAGGTCTTCGAGACTCTCGACGACGTAGTACGGCCGGGGGCGATCCTCGCATCGAATACGTCGGCGCTGAACCTTGATGAGATCGCGAACTTTACACGGCGGCCGCAGGATGTGATCGGACTGCATTTCTTCAGCCCGGCTAACGTCATGCGCCTGCTCGAAGTGGTGCGGGGCGCGAAGACGGCGAAGGACGTGCTGGCCACTGCCATGCACTTGTCCAAAGCCATGGGCAAGGCCGCGGTGGTATCCGGCGTCTGCGACGGCTTCATTGGCAACCGCATGCTGGCCCGATACGGCGCGGCTGCTCACGATCTGCTGATGTTCGGCGCATTGCCGCACCAGATCGATGCAGCGCTTCAGGATTTCGGCATGGCAATGGGTCCTTTCCGCGTGGGAGATTTGGCCGGACTCGATATCGGGTGGGCGCTGCGCAAGCGGCGAGCGGCCGAGTTTCCGGGCCGGGATTTCTCCAACGTCGCTGATGTCTTATGCGAGGCCGGCCGATTCGGCCAAAAAACCGGCGCCGGCTGGTATCGCTACGACCCAGGTTCGCGGCATCCTGTTCCGGATCCGAAAGTCACAGCCATCATCGAGCAGTATCGGCGGCAGCGGGGCATCACGCCGCGCAATGTCGGTGCGCAGGAAATCGTCGAGCGCTGCATTTACGCGCTGATCAATGAAGGCGCCCGGATCATTGAGGACGGCATAGCGCAACGCGCGTCGGACATTGATCTCGTCTACCTGAACGGGTATGGCTTCCCGGCCTATCGCGGCGGCCCCATGTTCTTCGCCGATCAAACGGGCCTGCACGTCGTGGCGCGCGCGCTGGAGAAAATCGCGGCACAGCCCGGCAGCGACCCGAACGCGTGGACCCCGGCACCGCTGCTCGCACGGTTGGCCCATCAAGGCCAAACCTTCAACGGATTCAAAGGATCAACCCCGTGACAGAAGCGGTTATCGTATCTACGGCGCGCACCGGCCTCGGCAAGAGCTGGAAGGGTGCTTTCAACATGACTTACGGCGCTACTCTCGGTGCGCATTCCGTGCGGCACGCAGTCGAGCGCGCCGGCATCGACCCCGCCGAAGTGGAGGACGTGATCATGGGCTCCACCTTCGGCGAAGGCACGACGGGCGGAAACATCGCGCGCGCCATCGCGCTGCGCGCCGGGCTTCCGGTGACCACGGCCGGCATGAGCATCAACCGCTTCTGCAGCTCCGGATTGCAATCCATCGCGCTGGCTGCGCAGCGGATCATGACAGAGGGCGCCGCCGTGATCGTGGCCGGCGGCGTCGAGAGCATTTCGTGCGTGCAGAATGAAGCGAACACGCACATGCGCCGCGATCCATGGCTGATAGAGCACAAGCCGACCCTGTATTGGAACATGCTGCAAACCGCGGAGCAGGTGGCCAAGCGTTACCACATTGCCAAGGAGGCTCAGGACGAATATGGAGTTCGCAGTCAGCTGCGCGCAGCGGCCGCTCAAGCTGCGGGTAAGTTCAAAGATGAAATCGTGCCGATGACCACTGTCATGGGCGTCGCCGACAAGGCGACCGGCACGCTCGCGATGCGCGAAGTGACAATCGCGAGCGACGAGGGTATACGTCCCGATACCACGCTCGAGGCGGTCGCGCAAATTCGCCCGGCCATACCGGGGGGAGTCGTGACGGCGGGCAATGCCAGCCAGTTCTCCGACGGCAGCAGCGCAGTCGTCGTGATGGATGGCAAGCTCGCGGAAAAGCGCGGTCTCGAGCCGTTGGGAATCTTCCGCGGCTTTGCGGTCGCCGGCTGCGAGCCGGATGAGATGGGTATCGGTCCGATTTATGCGGTACCGCGCCTCTTGCAGCGGACCGGCCTTAAAGTGGGCGACATCGACCTATGGGAACTCAACGAGGCGTTCGCCTGCCAGGTGCTGTACTGCCGGGATCGACTGGGCATTCCCGACGAGCGGCTGAACGTCAATGGCGGCGCCATCGCCGTCGGCCATCCCTACGGGGTGAGCGGCGCACGGCTGACGGGCCATGCGCTCATCGAAGGCAAGCGGCGCGGCGCCAAGCTCGTTGTGGTCACCATGTGCATCGGCGGCGGACAGGGCGCCGCCGGCCTGTTCGAAGTGGCCTAGTGTTCGAGGTAGCATGAGATGGGAGTGCGCGAATCATTCGAGCTCGCCGGCAAGGTCGCGTTGGTCACGGGAGGCTCGCGCGGACTCGGCCTGCAGATCGCGCAGGGCCTGGGTGAAATGGGTGCAAGAATTGCGATCAGCGCACGCAAGAAAGCGGAACTCGAAGAAGCCAAGGCGCAGCTCGCGAAGCACGGCATCGATGCCCTGACCGTGGTCAGTGATCTCAGCAAGCCGGAACAAGCGCCGGCGCTGACCGAGACGGTGGTAGATCATTTCGGCGGGATCAATATCCTGGTCAACAATGCCGGCACCACCTGGGGCGCGCCGGCCGAAGAATATCCGATCGAAGCCTGGAACAAGGTGATGACATTGAACGCCACCAGCGTGTTCATACTGAGCCAGGCGGTCGCGAATCGCTGCTTCATCCCGCAGCACGCGGGCAATATCATCGTCGTGGCCTCCGTCGCGGCGCTGCGGGTGGGCGCGCGAATGAAAGCGGCCGCGTACTATGCGTCGAAGTCGGCGGCGCTGCATTTGACGCGTGCTCTTGCCGCGGAGTGGGGGGCCTACGGCATTCGCGTCAACGCGATTTGTCCGGGATTTTTTCCGTCCAAAATGTCGAGCGGCTTGCTCGAAACGATGGAGGCCTCCGTGATCCAGAGCACTCCTCTGGGCCGCCTCGGCGGGGATACGGATCTCATGGGCGCCGCGGTTTACCTGGCGTCCGATGCCTCTCGGCATGTGACCGGTCAATACATTGCCGTGGACGGCGGCGCGTCCATCGCTTGAGCAGCCCGGCGGAAGGACTGCGCTCCCCTCCCGAGCAACATGCCTTCGACACGGCGCGGCTCGCCGCTTGGATGCAGGCGCACATTGCGGGTTTCTCAGGCATCGTCGACGTCCGACAGTTCGCCGGCGGCCAATCCAATCCCACGTTCCTCGTGCACTCGTCGAATCAGCGCTATGTGCTCAGGCGCAAGCCGCCCGGCAAGCTGCTGCCATCGGCGCATGCCGTGGAGCGCGAATATCGCGTGATCGCGGCGTTGGCCGATACGGGGGTGCCGGTGGCCAAGACCTACGCGTTGTGCGAGGACCCGGCGGTCATCGGCACCGTCTTTTATGTGATGAACTATGTAGAGGGCCGGCTCTTTTGGGATGCCACGCTGCCGGAGGTGCCGAGCATCGAACGGCGCGCGATCTACGAGGAGATGACCCGCGTAATGGCAGCGCTGCACATGGTCGACTACGCCGCAGCAGGCTTGGGGGATTACGGCAAGCCGGGCCGCTACATCGAGCGTCAGGTAGCGCGCTGGACCCAGCAATACCGCGCTTCGGAAACCGAAACGATCGACGCGGTTGAACGACTCATTGAATGGCTGCCGAAGCATATTCCCGCGGACGAGGAAACGGGTATCGTGCACGGCGATTTCCGTCTCGATAACGTGATTTTCCACCCGACCGAGCCGCGAATATTGGCGGTTCTGGACTGGGAATTATCGACGCTGGGACATCCGCTCGTCGACCTGGCGTACCTTTGCATGCGCTATCATTTGTCGGCCGAACAGTTCCGAGGACTCGCCGGTTTGGATCCGGCGGCACTGCAGATTCCGAGCGAGGCCGAGTGTGTGGCCGATTATTGCCGACGCCGCGGCCGCGCTGCGGTCTCCCCGCAGGATTGGACGTACTATCTGGCGTTCAACATGTTCCGCCTGACGGGAATTCTGCAGGGTGTTTTGGCGCGCGCCATACAAGGCAACGCGTCGAGCGCGACGGCGCTGGAAGCGGGCCGCCGCGCCCGCCCGCTGGCCGAACAGGCGTGGGCGCTCGTGCGGCAATCATTCGCCTAGCCTACAAAGGACTTCACTATGGATTTCTCGCACAGCGAAAAAGTCCGCATACTTCAGGAGAAAGTGCAGCGTTTCGTGGACGCTCACGTCTACCCGGCGGAGCGGCGCTTCGATGAGGAACTTGAAAGGAATCGCCGCGCCGGCAATCCGTGGCAAGCCACCGAGGTCGTCGAGGAACTGAAGCGCAAGGCGCAGGCGGAAAATCTGTGGAACCTGTTCCTGCCGCACTCCGAGTACGGCGCGGGACTCTCCAACCTCGAGTACGCGCCTTTGTGCGAGATCATGGGACGATCGCATCTCGCGCCGGAGGCTTTCAATTGTTCGGCCCCCGATACGGGCAACATGGAGGTGCTGGCCCGCTACGCCACGCCCGAGCAGCAGCAGCGCTGGCTGGTGCCGCTGCTGGAGGGGCGCATTCGCTCCGCCTTCGCGATGACGGAGCCCGACGTGGCGTCGAGCGATGCCACGAATATCAAGTCCTCCATTGTGCGCGAGGGCGACAATTACCTGATCAACGGCCGCAAGTGGTGGACCTCGGGCGCCGGCGATCCGCGCTGCGAAATCTTGATCTTCATGGGCAAAACCAATCCAACCGCAGCGCTTCACAGCCAGCAGTCGATGATCCTGGTGCCCATGAACACCCCCGGCATCAAGCGACTGCGCCAACTGCATGTATTCGGCTACGATCACGCGCCGCACGGTCACTCGCAGATCGACTTCGCCGACGTGCGCGTACCGATGGAAAATCTCCTGCTGGGCGAGGGGCGCGGCTTCGAAATCGCACAAGGCCGGCTCGGACCGGGACGCATCCATCATTGCATGCGGCTCATCGGCGTGGCCGAACGGGCGCTCGAAATGATGTGCACGCGCGCCCAACAGCGCGTGGTATTCGGCCGGCGCCTATCGGAACAGGGCGTGACCCTGGAACGCATCGCCGAATCGCGGATCCTGATCGATCAGGCTCGCTGGCTCGTGCTCAATGCGGCCTATATGATGGATACCGTGGGTAACCGCGCCGCCAAGAAGGAGATCGCGATGATCAAAGTCGCCGCGCCCAACATGGCCTGCCAGGTGATCGATTGGGCGATCCAGGTGCATGGCGGAGGCGGCGTCAGCGACGACTTCCCGCTTGCGGCCGCCTATGCCGCTGCGCGCACGCTGCGTTTTGCCGACGGTCCCGACGAAGTGCATCGCGAGCAGATCGGGAAGCTGGAACTTGGGCGTCATCGGCCCGGCGCCGCCGCGCCGGCGCGATAAACCGGCGGCACATTTGCGCGCATGTCGGATCGACATTTCAAATTCTGGCCGGCGCATGCGGCGCACAACCTGGCGGCGCCCGCCACCAATGTCTTCTACAACGCGGAGGTGTCGGCGCGGCGCTATCCGGATAAGCCATTCATCGTCTTCTACGACACCGCGGTGACCTTCGCAGAATTTTTGGCTGAAGCCGAGCGTATCGCTGGGTTTCTGGAGCGGCAATGCGGGGTACGAAAGGGCGATCGCGTGCTGCTGCTGATGCAGAACAGCCCGCAGTTCGTCATCGGCTACTACGGGATACTGCGCGCCAATGCCGTCGTCGTGCCGTTGAACCCCATGAATCTGACGCGGGAGATCCTGCGTTATGCCCAGGACTCGGGCGCGGATACGATTATCGTGTCCCAAGAGCTCTATCCGCGTGTCGAGCCGCTGCTCGGCAGATCCGGCCTCAAGTCCGCGATAGTGGCGGCTTATTCGGATTATTTGGCCGAGCCGACGACGCTCGCGGTGCCGGACTTCGTCGCCGCGCCGCGTTTGGAACTCGCGGTACCCCACGTGACGCTGTGGCGCGACGTGCGCGCGAGCGGCATGCAGCCCGGGCCGTTGACGGCAGGCCCGGATGATCTTTGCGTTATGCCCTATACCTCCGGCACCACGGGCCAACCAAAAGGTTGCATGCATACCCACCGGACCACGATGCATACACTGGTCGCGAGCATGCGCTGGTTCGCCTTGCAACCCGAGATCACCCTGATGTCGGTCGCACCGTTGTTCCATGTGACGGGGATGCAAGGCGGCATGAATGGGCCGCTGTATGTCGGCAATACGGTGGTGATGCTGCCCCGTTGGGACCGCAGCGCCGCCGCCGAATGCGTGCAACGGTATCGCGTTGCGAGTTGGACCGCCGTTCCGACCATGATTCAAGACTTCTTCGCGAATCCGGATATCGCCAAATACGACTTGAGCTCGATACGGCGTTTGAGCGGCGGCGGTGCCGCCATGCCGGCGGCGGTCGCGCAGCGGCTACTCGACATGGGCGTCACGTATTACGAAGGGTACGGACTGTCGGAAACGATGGCGGCCACCCATCTCAATCCCACCGAGCATCCCAAGAAGCAGTGCTTGGGCATCCCGATCTACGATGTCGACTCTCGGGTGGTCGACCCGGTCACCCTGAACGAATTGCCGCCCGGAGAAGTCGGCGAAATCGTTACTCACGGTCCGCAAGTCTTTCTCGGCTATTGGAATAAGCCTGTGGACAGCGCCCAGGCCCTGGTTGAAATCGACGGCAAGCGATTTTTGCGTACCGGCGATCTCGGCAGGGTCGATGAAGACGGCTATTTTTTCATGGTCGACCGGCTCAAGCGCATGATCAACGCCGCCGGATTCAAGGTCTGGCCGACCGAGGTCGAATCCCTCATGTACCAGCATCCCGCGGTTCTCGAAGCCTGCATCATCGGCACCGTGGATGCGCACCGCGGCGAGACCGTCAAGGCTGTCATCGTTCCGCGCCCCGAGTGGCGAGGCCGCATCGATGCGCAAGCCATCATCGACTGGTGCCGCGAGAATATGGCGGCGTATAAATGCCCGCGAATAGTCGAATTCGTCGACACGCTGCCCAAATCGGGTGCCGGCAAAATCATGTGGCGCGAGCTGCAAGAACGCGAAGCGGCGGCCGATCAACGAGAAAATCCGCCATGAGGGCGCTGCTCAGCAAGCAACCCGGCGGTCCCGAAACCTTGGTGCTCGAAGACATCGCGGAACCCGTCCCGGGCCCCAAGGAAGTTCGCGTCGCCGTGCACGCTTGCGCGGTGAATTACCCCGATCTCTTGATCATTCAGGATCTCTACCAATACAAGCCGCCGCGACCGTTTGCCCCCGGCGCCGAAGTGGCGGGAGTGGTCGACGCTGTGGGCGAGGGAGTCGACAAGGTCCGCGTCGGCGATCGCGTGTTGGTGTCTCCGGTGCGCAGCGGCATGGCAGAAAAGGCCGTGGGGTCCTGCGCCAATTGCTGGAAGATTCCGGACGCCATGCCGTTCGACGAAGCGGCTGCGCTGATGATGACTTTCGGTACCTCGCTGCACGCGCTCAAGGATCGCGCGCAGCTCCGCTCCGGGGAAACACTCCTGGTGCTCGGCGCCGCAGGCGGCGTCGGCCTCGCAGCGGTCGAGCTGGGCAAGGCAATCGGCGCGCGCGTGGTGGCGGCCGCCTCGAGCGAGGAGAAGCTCGCACTGGCGCGCGAACACGGCGCCGACGAGGGCGTTCAGTATCCGCTGGGGCCGCTCGACAAGACACACGCCCGCGCGCTCACCGATCGCATCAAGGCAGCATGCGGCGCGGACGGCGCCCAAGTCATCTACGACGCGGTGGGCGGAGACTACACGGAAGCCGCATTGCGCGCGATCGGGTGGCAAGGGCGGCATCTCGTAGTGGGGTTCCCAGCCGGGATTCCCAAATTGCCGCTCAACCTGCCGCTGCTCAAGAGCTGCCAGATTATCGGCGTGTTCTGGGGAGCATTTACCGCGAGGTATCCCGCATTGCACGCTGCCAATGTCGGGGCGCTGATTGCCCTGTATCTGGACGGCCGGATCAGACCCGCCGTCACCGAACACTTTCCCCTGGCGCGAGGCGCCGAGGCGATCGCGAGGCTGGGGGCGCGGCAGGCTCGCGGCAAAGTCGTGGTGACGATGGAGAATATCGTCAGCGACACCGGGCCTTGACGAAATAAAAAACTATGACGTTTTGACGGGCGGCCGCCAAAACGTCGCGCTACCTTTCCTGAGCGGAGAGACGCGGCGCGGAGACAACGAGGTCGGGCAGTTCCGCCTGCGAGGCGAGCTTAATCTCACTCCGCTTCGATATATTGGCTGCCGACGATTGTTCCATCTGTGCTTGCAACCGCTCTGAGCGCGCCTGCAGCTCCTCTTTCTGGGTCTTGAGTTGATAGTTGCGTGCCGCCAGCTGCTCCGACTGTGCAACAAGCTGGTTATGCTGGACGATCAAACGTCCGGTCGTGACTCCTACGATGGCCGCCAGGCCGATGGCGATCAGCTTCGATGTGCGCATGCCAATCCTCCTGAAAACGATACGCATAGGTTCGCAGGCGGCAGCGGACCAGGCCGTGCGCAAGGTCACGCTCGGTCATCCTTAATGCCGGAACTGTGAACCGAATCTCGGAACCGGTGCTGCCAGACTGACGCAATTCACTGCCGATGCGCGGGGCAGATGCGCGGGCGGATTCAGATGCTCGGGAGGATTCAGATGCTCGGGGGGCATTCAGATGCGCGGGGGCATTCAGTCGGCGCCGTGGACGGGCTGCTGCTTGCGGATGTCGTTCTGCACCGTACGCGAGGCCGCAAACAGAACGAGCGACGCAAGCATTGCCAGGACCGGGATGGCGTACATGGCGCTGTGCAGGCCGATGGCTTTGAAAGGTTCGGTCATCGCGGTCGCGCCCGAGTTGCGCATCGCCTGATGCGCAAAGTGATCGCTCAGCAGCCCTAAGCCGAGCGGGCCGAAACTTGCGCCCAATACGTACATGGCACAGAAATAGATGGCCACCGCCGTGCCGCGCAGCCGCGGTTCGATCAGGTCTTGTATGGCCGCATACACCGTGGCGTAGTACACGTACATGGTCATGGTGCCGATAGCCATCAGTACCATGAATGCCGCGATCGAACCTTTGGGCTGGCTCAGCGCCAAGAAGATGCTGGGCGCCGCGATCGCCATGGAGCATGCCGACAGAAAAAGACGGCCGTCGCGGCGCTTCGCGCTCACCTTGTCGGCAAGCCAGCCGCCCGCGAGCAGGCCGATGGCCCCCACGGCACTGACCGAGATAGCGGAAACGTTGCTGGCCGACTTGAGCCCCATTTCATGAAACCGCTGGAGAAAGGGGGTCTGGAAGGCACCGATGGCATACATGTTGAAATTGTGAAAGATGCCCGACAGGATGATCCACCACATCGTGGGCAACCTCAGCACCGCCGAGTAGGGCGACTTCACGGCCGCATCGGTGGATGCGAGCGGTCTCGCGGCATCCAGTGCGCCGCGCATCGGTTCCGGAATCCGCAGCGCCAGCCAGGCGAATAGCAATCCAGGAATGCAGGCAAACAGAAAAACTGCGCGCCAGCCGAATGCCGCGCCGATGGTGCCTGCGCTGAAGTAAGCGAGGGAAAGACCGGCGGGCAGACCGAGCATGAAGATACCCATGGCGCGCGAGCGCTGATGCGGAGGATAAAGATCGCCGATCAGCGATTGGCCGGCGGGCGCACAGGTCGCCTCACCCAGTCCCACTCCGAGCCTGGATGCGAACAACTGCGCGTAGTTCTGCGCTAGGCCCGACGCGGCGGTCAGCAAACTCCACGCGGCGGTGCCGATCGCGAGAAGGCGCGTGCGGTACCATTTGTCCGCCAACCGGCCGAGGGGCAGGCCGACCACTCCATACATCAACGTGACCACGGTGCCCAGCAATCCAAGCGCCGTATCGCTGAGGTGAAATTCCTTGCGAATCGGTTCAGCCAAGGCGCCGGGCAACTGGCGGTCGAAAAAATTCAGCAAATTGATGGCAAATAGAATGAAGAGGGCAAACGTAGCGCCCGATGCGGGATGTTGCTCTACGGCGGGGGCATCGGGGGCTGCGCCGGAGGGCATCAAAAATTCACTCGAGCGGTGAGACCGAACGTTCGCGGAGCGCCTAAGAATGCGTCGATTTGGTTGAACTGGTACGGCGCATCGAACGCGACCTGGTAGTAGTGCTTATCGGCCAAGTTCGCACCCCACGCTTCCAGAGCCCATTTGTCGTCCGGCGCGCCGAGGCCGATTCGCCCATTCAGCAATCCATAGGCTCCCTGGATTTTTCGTGGGTCAAGATCCGATCCGGTGTTGTACGAGGAGTTGTACTTTTCGCTGGCGCCAGCTCGAAACTCCAGCGATGAAGTGATCGGCGCCCTGTATGTCGCCGACGCCACGCCCGACCACAGCGGCGCAAATGAGAGCCGATCGTTTACGCCGCCGGAGAGACTCAGGCCGGAAAGCGGTGTCGCCCAGGCCACATCGAATTCGGCGCCTTTGGATTCCACGCGCGGAATCGAACTGACCACAAACAGGATGCCGGTATACGTGTTCAGCTGGCAATCCTTGTATTTTTGGTCGAACACTGCCGCGTCGAAGCGAAGTGTGTTGTCCGCCAGCTTCAGGACTGCGCGTTGTCCGGCCGCGCGGACTGCAGGTGAGAGATCGGCAGCGAAGGGCACTGCGCCGGCGTAGTCGAGCCTGTGGTATCCGGATATAGCGCGAGCAGTTTTCGCGTCACTCCGTTGGTCCAGCCGAAGCCATCTTGCAGCGGGTACTCGCCGCCGCCGCCGCTGCGGCCGGTGGTGACTACATCGTATTTCTCAACCAGCTTACCGCTCTGTCGGTAAACCTCGTTGACGTTGGCGATCCATCGACACGCGATCGTCGCAGCCAGCGAAGCTTCGCCGTAGTCGCGCAGCCCCGAGACCGCGATCCATTGCAGGGGTGCCCAGCCGTTCGGAGAATCCCATTGTTGGCCGGTCTCGACGGTTGTCGTGACGATGCCGCCGGCCTTGAGCAATTCGCGAGCGGTAGTGCGCGCCACCGCGGCTGCTTGCGGCTTGGAGGACAACGATACGAACAGCGGGTACAGCGTTGCGGCGGAGACCCGCGGCATGCGGGTCTTTTTTGTCCAACGGTAATCGAGATAGGCGCCCTTTGCGCTATCCCAGAGATAATGGTCGATGGAGCTGCGCCGCGCCGCCGCGCGGCGCTCAAATTCCTGCGCACAGGGTTTGTCGCCACGGTGCTCGCAGCCCGCACGGATGGCATTCTCCAATCCGAACAATAGACTATTGAGATCGACAGGCACGATCTCCGTGGTGTCCATTGTACCGCGTGTGCGGCCGTCGGCGAACCATCGCGAGCCGAAATCCCAGCCGCTTTCCGCCGCGGCGCGAATATTTCGGTACAACTGCGGCGCGTCACGGCGGCTCGTGCGCGCAAGTTCCGTGTCTTGGAGGTAGGACTCATCGCGCGGCGTGTCCCTGTCGTCCCAGAAACGATTGAGAATGGATCCGTCGGGCATCGCGACCACTCGCCGATGGGATGCGCCCGGCCTCAAGGGCCGCTCGCCTTCCATCCAGAACGCATACTCGCGTCGCAACTGCGGCAGAAAGTCCGCGAGCCCATCGGATGAAACCAGGCCAACCATGGCGAAAAAGAAAGGCGGCTGCGATCGGCTCAGATAGTAGGTGCGTGCACCGTTCGGCACGTGATCGTAGCTGTCGATCAACTGGGCGAAATCACGGACCATGCCTGTCACCAAATCGCGGCGGCCGCTCTCGGCGAGCCCGAGCATCGTGAAGTATGAATCCCAGTAATACATTTCTCGGAATCGGCCGCCGGGAACCACGTAGGGCTCCGGCATCGACAGCAAAGAAGAATAGGGCGGCGCAGCCGAAGAAGTGCGGGTCAGCGTAGACCACAGGCCATCGATATGCGCAACGATCGGCACCTGGTCGGGCGGAGAGGGGGCCCCGGTGACCTCCGAGGGCAGGGTGAAGTGCGCCGCAACGAAACGTTTGAGAGCGTCCGGTGAATCGGGCCGCTCCTCGTGATATTGCCGCAAGATGTCGTCCGGCGGCGCCTTCGGGACGGCATCGGGAAATGCCTTGCCATCCGCGTAAATTTGCGCCGTTTGCACAGCGATGAACAGATCCTTGAATAGCGCCTGCGGCGGATCGGGGTAATCGGACGCGTTTCGGGCCTGGGCCGACGCGAACGGCAGCAGAGTGAGCCATAGCATGCAGGCCACGCTGCGGCTCCTGCGCCCGGGGGGTATGTGTAACTCTGTCATATCAAGACCTCGAGATTGCCCCTAGGCGCTCAACGCGCGGAGTGTACTCGACTCGCCGTGAAATGCGATTGTTTGCCGCGCCGACGGATCCAGAGCGGCGGGAAAAATAAAATGCGGCGCTGCGCCTCACTAACGACGCAATCGCAACTGCTCCACTGTCACGCGCATGACACAGTTCGCACCTAGGCGCCATGCAAAGCCATGGCGAGAGATTCGTAGGTAACTGATTTTGAAAGACTTCTTATCTTGTTCGATTTTCTTTTCACAATTGCGGCGGATGGCATAGGCATTGCTATTCCATGGTGGCGGCCCAAGGCGGTGGTGCCTATCGCTGACTTACCATCTCATTGGGATCAGACTGGCCGCGGTTCGATCGCGGCCGGATGAATATAAACAATAGGCAAGCATCGCGAAGGAGGGAGTTTTGGCAGCAACGACTAACAATGATCCACGCATAACACGCACGGCACTCAGGATTAAGGACTGTGTGCAGCAGAGACCCTACGCAGCAGGAGAATTGAGATGAAATGGCTTACGTCAAAACGTCAGGTCAAGATATTGTATGCCGTCGCAGCGCTTGTAACGACGTGTGGTGCCGCGATGGCCGCCTCGGATACGGAACAGTTCGCACGCTTCAAAGACCCAAATCAATGGGGCGCCCCGGCGGGTGATTTAAATCAGACCCGCTATAGCACGCTCAAAGACATCAACACCGGCAACGTCAAAGGCCTAAACATGGTGTGGGCGCAGTCCAGCGGCACCTTGCGCGGTCACGAAGGGCAGCCGCTGGTCATCGAAAATGTCGGCGGAAAGCCGATGATGTATATCGAGAGCGGATGGCCGAACATCGTGCAAGCACTCGACTTGAGCGATCCGGATCATCCGCTGCAGGTGTGGCACTACACCAAGACCAGCGGACGCGACGAGTCCGCAGTGCCGCGAGCCTGCTGCGATACTGTCAACCGCGGCATGTCGTATTCGGACAATAAACTCGTATTCGGCACGCTGGACGGTTATGTAATCGCGCTGGATGCGACCACCGGCAAGGAACTCTGGGTGGTCAAGCATGCACACCCGGACAAGGGCGAGACCATCACTCCGGCGCCGATCATTGCCAATGACAAGGTGATCATCGGTTTCGGCGGCGACGAATTCGCCGCTCGCGGAAGGATGACAGCCTACAATCTGGCCGACGGCAAGAAAGTGTGGGAATGTCATTCCACCGGCAGCGATGCCGACGTGTGCCTGACCAAGAACACGAACAAGAAACATCCTGAGTACGGGACCGCGGGCAAGGACCTGGGGATATCGACCTATGTGGGCGATGAGTGGAAACGAGGCGGCGGAGCGGCGTGGGGCTGGTATGCCTACGATCCGGCGCTGCACTTGGTGTACTACGGCACGGGCAACCCGGGTCTGTGGTCTCCGCAATTCCGGTGCGCGGAACCGCTGACCCAAGCCAACTGCAACAGCGGCAAGTTCGACAACAAGTGGTCCATGAGTATTTTCGCGCGCAACGTCGATACCGGAGAGGCAGAGTGGGTCTATCAAATGACTCCGTTCGACCAGTGGGATTATGACGGCATCAATGAAGTGGTTCTTGTAGACATGGATGTGGATGGGAAGAACCGCAAGACTCTCGTGCACTTCGACCGCAACGGTTTCGCGTATGTGTTCGACCGAACGGACGGTACGCTGTTGCGCGCCAACAAGTACGTCACGACCAATTGGGCCGAAAAAGTCGACATGAAGACAGGCCGCCCCGTCAAGGTGGCGGAGCATTCGCCGCTCAAGGTGGGCGAGAATACGCAGGCATGCCCGTCGGCCATGGGCGGCAAGGACCAGCAGCCGGTGGCGGTGGATCCGAGCGATGCGCAAAACTTCTATGTGCCGACCAATAACTGGTGCATGGAGCTCGAGCCGCAGCAGCGCTCGCACACCACGCAGGGAACGGTATATGTGTTCGCCAATGTGTTCATGTATCCCGAGAAGCCCGGCGTGACCGGCAAGTTCAAGAAGTTCAACGTGGTGACCGGCAAGACCGAGTGGGAAATTCCGGATTCCTTCCCGAACTGGGGCGGCGCGCTGGTGACGGGCGGCGGGTTGGCGTTCTACGGCAGCTTGGGCGGCGACTTCCGTGCCGTGGATCGCGCCACCGGCAAGGTGCTGTGGTCGCGCAAGCTTGGCTCGGGCATTATCGGCAACCCCATCACCTATTCGGTGAAGGGCAAGCAGTATGTGTCGGTCTGGTCGGGCATCGGCGGGTGGATCGGCTTGCCGGTAACCGCGGGCTTGGACCTCAATGACAAATTCGGAGCCATAGGCGCTACCGCGATGACCAAGGCCGCCAATCTCGCCTCGATTCCGCAGGGCGGCACCCTCTACACGTTCAGGCTGGGTGACTAACCTCGAAATCGATTCGAGATCGATGTCGACAACTACGCCCGGTGACGCAAGTCACCGGGCTTTTCTTATCTTTCGGGCGCAGCGCGCATCATACTGTAGACGGCGCGTGTGCAACCTTCGTTGCATGCGTAAGTCCAACCGGTTGTCGGGCTGCCGCATGAGCGCCCGTCCTAGGAGATGGCTTTGGATAACAGAATCGTCAGGCGAATAGCCCTAGTCGCCGCACTGTCGGCGGCAAGCGGAGCGGCCGTCGGCGGCGAACTCAAGTCGCTGACCGTCTGTGCCGATCCGGGAAACATGCCGCTGTCCAACCAGAAGGGCGAGGGATTCGAGAATAAGATCGCGCAAGTGGTCGGCGCGGCCTTGGGAACCGGCGTCCAATATTATTGGCGGCCTTCGATCGAGCGAGGCCTGATGCGCACGACCTTGAGCGAGGGCAACTGCGACCTTTGGATGGATATGGCGACGGACACCGAGGGCGCCGTAGTGCTTCGCCCGTTGTACCGGTCCACCTTCGTTCTCGCGTACCGCAGCGACAGGGGCATCAACATCAAGAGTCTGGATGATCCCGACCTGAAGAAGCTGCGCGTCGGCGTGTTTCAGGTATCCGCCATCCGCCAGGCGCTTGCCGATCACCACGTGGTCTCGAACACCGTGATCCATTACTTGAGCCACAACGCCGACATCGTGGCGAACAATCAACCTTCGTATCAAGTCCAGCAAGTCATCGACGGCGGCCTCGACGTCGCGGCGGCCTGGGGCCCGATGGCGGGTTATTACAAGGCGATCATGCACGCACCGTTGATAATCCAGCCTGTCAATATGATGGAAGATCGGGAGCAAATGGAATTCGACATGGCGCTCGCCGTGCCGAGGGGCCGCCAGGACATCAAGGAAGCCATCGAGCAGGCGGTTGAACAGCACAAGAGCGAGATCCGTCAGATCCTGGTCGACTACGGCGTGCCGCTGGTGAAGTGCGATGATTGCTCGATTTCCGGTGATCTGCCGGCGCACGGACCGTACCAGCCCGCCAAGCCCGATGTGCAAACAGCGGCGGCGGTCGACGTCAAGGCGCGGGCGGCGAGGATGGCGGAGCTGAAAAAGTGGCTCGCGCAGGGAGCAAACCCCGACGACGAGTTGAACAATGCCATCGTGGCCGACGACATCGCTCGTGTGCGCTACCTGGTGGGCCATGGTGCGCATGTCGACGCGGTTGACGGCGAAGGACATCCGACCTTGTCCAATGCCGCGCGCTTCGGCTTCATGGCGGTAGCGACCTATCTGGTCGAGCACCAAGCGGATCCGAATGGGGCCGATCGAAGCGGCTGGACGCCTCTCATGTATGCCGCGTGGAATGATCAGCCGGCCTTGGTCAGCATGCTGCTGAAGCACGGCGCAACCTTGAGCGCCGCCGATAACGACGGGCTCACGGCGCTGGCCGTTGCCGTGCAAAATGCCAAGGTCAAGGCGGCAATGACGCTGTTGGAGGCCGGCGCCGACGTTAACGTGCCGGTGGCGAAGGGCGGATACACTCCCTTGATGCTCGCGTCGATTTCCGGCTCGAGCGAAGTTGCGGCCTCTTTGATCGAACACGGGGCAAAAGTCAACGCCGCCAATCCGGGTGGCGTCACTGCCTTAATGATTGCCGCCGCCGGCAATCGTTCGGCCGTCGTCGGGCTGCTGCTCAAATCGGGCGCCGACGTCAATGCGCGCAGCGAGGACGGCCGGACGGCACTGAGCATTGCCCAAGCGAACAACAGCGATGCTGTCGTCAAAATCCTACGAGAAGCCGCGGAGCGCGACGCCTCCAAGTCAGGCTGAAACGAAGACAGACTGAAGAACAAAGGAGAGAAAGAAGTGAGAAGAGGAGTGCTCGTTGGAGGTGTCGTCGCGGTGCTCGCCGGCGTGGCGGTGCTGTTCATCCTCGGCAGAGTGTGGGCCGCCGACGCAGGGGCCGACTACACCAAGATCCCGCCGATGGACCTGGTGCAAAACACCCCCAAGGGAAAGCTCACGAATCCATACAAGGACACTCAAGCCGATGCCGTTGCCGAGGGCGGGAAGTTCCTGCTCAGCTATTCTTGCAGCGGCTGTCACGGCGGCGGCGGTGGAGGCGGCATGTGTCCTGCGCTGACCAATGACATCTGGGTTTACGGCGGCGATGACGACACGTTGTTCCGACTCGTCACACTCGGTACCGACGAGCTGCAAAAACAAGGCTATATGCGCAAAGGCCGAGAGAATGTCGTCGGCCCCATGCCGCCTTTCGGCACCATCATCAAAAGCTCGGACGATCTTTGGAAAATACTGGCCTTTGTCCGCTCCAAGTACAGTGGCGATCCCGCCTATAAGTTTGGAACTCCTCCCGACCAGCAATAAATTGTTGCAGTGCAGATTGCGCGATCGCCGCAAAGAGGCCACGCTTTATGTAACGTGAGCCGCACCCGGCAGGGCGTGGCACACTGTGGGCTTTCCGCAACGTACGGATGAGCCCGGAATGCTTACGGAAAGGCTTCAAAGCGGGGGTGTCATGACGAATTTGAATGTCGCTACGAGTCATGCGTCGCGTATTCTTCACATCGTTCAGAATGGGCTGCAACCTGCGGGAATCGAGCCGCATGTCACGCGCTCTTGGTATCGGTGCCTGCGGGAATACCGCATCGAACCGTCGGCGCCGCGGCAAAATGCCGTACTCAATTCCCAATCGCTCAAGGAGTTGCAGCAGCGCATGGGAGAACTGCTGCCGGTCGCGCGTGCGGAGATGGAGAGCCTCTACGAGCAGATCGCAGGATCCGGGTTCGCCGTCATCTTGTCGGATACGCAGGGAGTGGTGCTGACGACCATTACCGATCCGGCGCTGCAACGCGAATTCCGTCAAGCCGGGTTGTCGCTTGGCGCACTGTGGGATGAACGCCACGAAGGAACGAATGGGATAGGTACCTGCCTCGCCGAAGGGTGTCCGGTGACGGTGCATCGGGAAGAGCACTTTCGCGGCTACAATCTCTCGCTATCATGCTCGGGGGCGCCGATTCTCGATCCCCACGGATCCATCATCGCGGTGCTCGATGCTTCTACGGCAAACTCGAGCGACAGCCGACTGATCCAGCGTCACACGATGGCTCTCGTAAACATGTCGGCGCACCTCATATCCCGATGGAACTTCCTGAAGGAGTTCAGCCAATCCTGGATATTGCGCTTCCACAGCAGACCTGAGTTCGTCGGTCTGCTGCACGAAGCGCTGGTCGCGATCAACGGCGGCGGCACTATTTTGGCGGTCAACGAGAGCGCACTTCTGCAGCTGGGATGCTCGACGCGCAAAGCGCTGGTCGGCGAGCCGATCGAAAGGTTTTTCCAGTTCGACTTCGCGACTCTCGAAAGGCGCGCTCAATTCGAACCCAGCACGATTTGGCCGGTGCGGGACCTGGCGCACGGCCGAAGATTCTTTGCGATCGCCCGCGCGCCGCTGCGCCCCGCCGGACGCACCTTGGAACTGGCCGCGCCGAGTCCGGCCGCGGCAATAGATGCGGGAATCCAACAAGGACGCGGGAAAAACCATGTCGGTGAAGATGCGCAAATGCGCAAGAATCTGAGCTTCGGCAGGCAACTATTCGCGAAGCAAGTTCCTATTCTGCTGCAAGGCGCGACCGGCACCGGCAAAGAAGCGTTCGCCAAAGCCCTGCACCACAGCGGTATGTGGGCCGACAAGGCGTTCGTGACCGTCAATTGCGCGGCCATACCGGAAAGCCTGATCGAGAGCGAACTCTTCGGCTACACGCGCGGCGCGTTCACAGGCGCGGTGAAGGAAGGGCGAAGCGGAAAGATTCTCCAGTCCAACGGCGGCACGCTGTTCCTGGACGAAATCGGGGACATGCCGTTGATGCTGCAGACCCGCTTGCTGCGCGTTATCGAGGAACGCGAAGTCGTTCCGCTCGGAAGCGATCTGGCCATTCCGGTCATCTTGCACGTGATCAGCGCAACGCATCGCGATATTCGCAAGATGATCGAGGACGGTGAATTTCGCGAAGACCTGTACTACCGCTTGAACGGCATCACGCTGCACCTGCCGCTGCTGCGCGACCGCAGCGATAAAGCCGACCTGATTCGCACGCTGCTGCAGGAGGAAAACGCCGGGCAGGAATCGATCGAAATCGCCGAAGACGCTTTCCACAAGCTGTTGGATTATTCGTGGCCGGGCAATATTCGCCAGCTGCGCAACGCTCTGCGAACCGCTTCGGCGCTGTGCCGCGACGGCATCATTCGGCTGCCGAACTTACCTCAGGAAATTCTCCACACCGAGATGCGCGCAATCGCGTCGCCAAGCATTGCGGGCCACGCGGAACTGACCTCCGCGGCGCTGAACCCGCCGTCCGCCGCTTTGCGGGACGCCGAATGCGCGGCCCTGCTGCGCGAGCTCGAAAGAATGCACTGGAACATCAGCCGTACCGCGCAGGCGCTCGGCATCAGCCGCAATACCTTGTACCGGAAAATTCACAAGCACAATATCGTGCTGGAGCAATAAACGCGATCAGGCGCGACGCTGTCCTCGGCAATCGTCAGGACAGCGTCGCACCGTGCTCAAACGGCGATACGGACTAGGACTTCCGAACGCCCGACTGTTTCGCCGCATGCGTCGCAAGCGCATCCATCAGCGGCGGATTCAAGCAATCGTAAGGCTCGAGACCAAGCTCCTTGAGGCGGCTGCGCACCGCGCCCATGTTTGCCGGATCCTCGCCCGATTCGATGATCGAGGAAACGAAAGCCGCAAACCCCGGGGCCGCCCAGCCGGACTCCGTCGACAATTCCGGGTGTACGAAATCGAGACCGTAAAACGCGTGCTTGCCGTTCTCTATGCGGCCGAACATGTGCACCCCGCACGCCTTGCATGCATGACGTTGAATGGTTGCCGATGGATCGACCACCCCCAGCTTGTCGCCATTTTGCGTAACCTTCACCTTATCTTTCGACACGACCGCGACCACAGAGAATTTCGCACCCTTCGGCTTCCAGCACTTGGTGCAGCCGCAGGCATGGTTATGCGCGATCTGCGCGCCGATCGACACCTTCACCGGCTTGTCCGTGCATTTGCAAGTCAGGGTTCCTCCTGCGAAGTCCTTCGATCCTTGCTTGACACCGTTGTCGACCGACGGATGAATTGAAACTGCCATGACTCTTCCTCCCAATGGTTTTCTACAGCCGCTAAAAACGGCATCTCTAACGATTAAATCAGTAATGAATTACCGAACGAATCACCTTGCCTTCGTGCATGAGCTCGAAAGCGTCATTGATCTTCTCCAGGGGCAGTACTTCGCTGATCATGTCGTCGATGTTGATCTCGCCGGCGAGAAACCGATCGACATAACCGGGAAGCTGCGAGCGTCCCTTGACGCCGCCGAAGGCTGAACCGCGCCACACGCGTCCCGTTACAAGTTGGAACGGTCGGGTCGATATTTCCTGACCCGCTCCCGCGACGCCGATGATAACCGATTCGCCCCAGCCCTTGTGGCAACACTCGAGCGCCGAGCGCATGACGTGAACATTGCCGATGCACTCAAAGGAAAAATCCACGCCGCCGTTGGTCAGGTCGACGATGACCTGCTGCACCGGTTTGTCATAGTCCTTGGGGTTCACGTAATCGGTGGCTCCCAGCGCCTTGGCCATGGTCCATTTGCTGGGATTCAAATCGACCGCAATGATCCGCGATG
>DASYJX010000074.1:0-97384 GCA_035996065.1 Steroidobacteraceae bacterium
CAACAGCATGCCCCGGGGCGCTGCCTTGTCCCCCCGATTGAAAGCCCGAATCTTGTCCAGTACGTCCGCCTTCACCTCCGGCTTCAAGACAATCTGCTCCCATATCTTCCCTAACTCCGCCTCCGTCGGCGGCGCTCGGCCCCCGCGAGGGAAGGATTCTTCGAGGATCAGTGCGCGGGTCAAGTACACATCGTCGGGCGTCGTGCTCGCGCTCACGGCGCGCTCCATGGCCCGGTCCATTATTTTCACCAACTCCCGGCCGCTCTTGCCCTTGAGGCGTTTCGCGAGATAGGTGCAAATTTCCTCGACGTCCAGGTCCGGATGGGCGGGGCGCTCGGCGATCAGGCGCTGCAATAGTTCCTTGCGCGCAGGCTCATCCGGCAGTGCGATTTCAATCCGGCTGGTGAAGCGGTCGAGAATGGCGGGATCGACCTGGTCGACGAGATTGGTCGCCGCCAACACGATGACAGCACGGTCGCTGATCTTTGCGCCCTCCATCTGCGCCAGCATCTCGGTGACGATCTCTTGCGTGAACGTATCGGCCGTCGCCGAACCGCGCTTTGCCGCGGCGGACTCGATTTCATCGATGAACAGGATGCACGGAGCGAGCTGGCGCGCGCGCCCGAACAAATCCCGCACCATGTGTGCCGAATGACCCACGTACTGACCCTTCATATCGGCCGTCGTCGCGGGTAGGAACTTCACGCCACCCGCTTTGGCGAAAGTGCGGGCGACCTCCGTCTTGCCGGTTCCCGGCGGCCCGAACAAGAGGATATTCGGTACGGTGACCTTTTTACCCTTGTAGAGATCGGCGTCGCGCAAAATGCGTGCGGCGCGCTTCAGAACCGTTTTCGTCTCGGCCGGCAGCACGAGCCGTTCCCACGGATCGCCTTCCGACACCGTCATGCCGGAGCCGAGGACGGCGGCGGCGGCCTTGCGCCAGTGCGCCTCGGTCGGCGGTTCGGGGACCGATTGCATCCGAGTCTCGCGGACGATTTCGCGCAGATCCCGCACCGACGTGCCGCCAGTGGTCTCGATGAGCCAGCGGGGCGGTATGCTCGGCAATTGATTGTCGCGCACCGCATTACCGAGAATCAGTTCACGGCCTTGGACATCGGGCGGCTTGATTTCCACCTTGGAGCCGCCGAACTGCGCGAGGATGCGCGGATGCAGATTTTGTTCGTTCTCGGCGGACATGATGACCCACATCGCGGTCTTGCTCGGCTCGTGGCGGGACCATTCCTCGAACCAAGCCAGCGTGGCGTCGCGGCCGGCCCCCTCCTGATCGCCGGCCCGCGCGAAAATCTTGTCGGCATAGTCGATGAATAGAACGACCGGCGCGACCACTGCTTGTGCAGCCCATAGATCTTTGATGCTCTGTGCATTCGAGAGTTGATCCGCGGTGGGCTTGACGAATTGCGCGAACACCGACTCGGCGATCTTGCGCGCCAGGAACTCCTTGCCGTTGCCCGCGTAGCCGGACAAGAGCAGCCCGCTCGGCGTCGCGTTCTCCCGCATGTTGAAGAGATCGATTCGGCGCATCAGGAACTCGAAGACGTCGTCGGCGACGTAGACCGGCTTCCAGATCTTTTCGATCTGCGCCACTTTCGCCAGCAGATTCTCGGCGCGCGGAATATCGGCGCTCTGCTGGCGCTCCCGCCATTTCAAGTCGCCGAATTGCCCCGCCGCTTCATACAATGGCTCCAGTTCGGTCGCGTGGCGCATCAGCGCCTCGGTGACGAGGCCGCCATAATTGCTCATCAGCGCATTGCCTTGCTGCATGCCGATCAACGATAGACTGCCTCCCGGGGGTCGGCGAAAAGAAGCCAGGTCATCGAGCGAAACGATGAAGCCGCCGATGCCGGTGGAATCGGGTTGATAAGTTGCAGCAATCTCATCGAAGGCCTGCTGGCCCGAGCCGCTCGAGATGCGAAGCAATTGCACGGTCATCGCCCCGGGCGTTCCGCTCGGGGCCTGATTCGCATAGACATACATCAGGTGGGGCGACTTCAAGCCGGCGGCGCTTTTTTCCAAAGCGAGCATCGCGCCTTTGGTCTGGCTGCGTCGTGCGAGAAAAAAGATGACCGGTACCGCGATCACATAGCCCAGTATCAGGAGGCTCAATGAACCCCGTTCCAACAGCCATCGCGGCACGGATGACAGGATCACGCAGCCGATGACGATCTTTGCGAGCAGGCCTCGCCTGCGCCAGTGGCGGGCCACGAATCTGCCCGCGGGCCGCAGCAGCAGAGCGTCAACCACGGCCTGGCGTAGGCTCAGGACGCGTTTGCGCAGCAGGTCGTGCGTTTCAGCGTACAGCGCTGCGCCGATGCGCCGCAATTCTTGGCGGATGCTTTCGGGTACCGCCGCATTCTGCTGCAAGGCGAGTTGCGTCTCGGTCAACGCATCCATGGCAATGGTGACGCTGGCCCGATATTTCGAGAGCACCGGCTGCAGCACCCGATCCCGAGTCGGCGGACCACTGCCGCCGGCCGTCGCGATCCCGGCGGCAGATCCGGACCCGGAGCCGGGTCCGGACCCGGAAGCGGACGGCTCCGACGCGGTGCGCGGCAGCGGTGCGAGGGTTGACCCCTGCGGCTGGGAGACCTTCGCAACCTGGATTGACGCCGGCTGAACACGCGCTTGCGGTGCGGGGGCGATCTGCGGACTCGTTTTGGCGGGCCAGATGACGGGAGGCTGGCGGGGGGCCGACCGACGACGACGCCAAACCGCGTAGCCGCCGCCCGCGGCAGCGACCGGAAAGAACATGAGCCACCAGTTGTGAACCCACCAGGGTGAGACGGTGTGCGCATCGGGCGGGGGTATGTACGGCGGGATGGTGCCGGGGCCGCCGCCCGCGCGCTGCGCTGCCACCCCATTCCTTACGATGAGGTTCACGCGCTGCCGCACGTCCGCCTGCACGCTCGCCGGCAGCGCACCGACGATCTGCGCCAGGCGCTTCAAGTCATCCGCGGTGTTCTTGGCCTGCTGCCGATAAGCGTCGGGCGTGAGCTTGCCCGTGCGTTCCGCGGTTTCCAATTCGGATGCCGTCAATATGTCCCGGGCAATCTGCTCGGCAATTGCATTGGGGGACTGGGCGTACGCAGGAACCGCCGGCGCCAAGCTCAGCGAACAAAAAATGGCAAACAGAATCCCTGCTATCGCGGGTGCCGCTCTTATCGGCGCCAAAGTTGTGCGCTTCATTCGAGGCTTCTTGAGGCTGGGCCGGCGTTGAGTGTTTTCGTCGAAGCTACCTGATTTCCCGCGCAGGTGCAAAGGCCGCTCGAATCGGCTTATGATCGCTCGCAGCTCCTCATCGGGTGCGGGGCGAAAGGGAGCTCGGGATGCAAACTTTCAGCAGGAAGCTCCGCTGCAGTGCGGGCGTGGGCCGATGGGCTCGCTAGTCGTCATCGTTTTGGTGGTGATTGGAGCGTTTTTCGTGTTCCGAAAGTCGGTCGCCCGCCTGTCCGGCTGCTTGAGTGCGCTCGCCGTTCCCTTGTTGTTGCTATCGTTTTGTTCGTACATCCAAGGCCGGAAGGATTGGATCGACTTGCTCCCCTTTCACATGGGGGACGTCCTGCACGGGGTCGACGCCGGCGCCGAGACCGCCAATCATAATTATGACATTTGCGTGATGAGCAAAATGCCGATGAACCTGCGGCCACAGGCGAACCAGTGCGGCGTTGGGACGTACACGGCTCAGGCGGCCTGTCTCACGACCTTCCTTGATAACAATGGCGAATATGGCATCGCACAGATCTGCCGCCAGAACACCCAGCTCGGATCGGGTTTGGCCGCGGACAAGGAGGGGATCCTGCACCGCCTGCTTTGCAGCGCCCTCCCCTTTCTGAAGTCGTGCGCTGCGTCGCCGGCCACGACCGCGCCGTCGGGATCCGGCGGAGTGCGCACGGACAACGCCTACCTGGAGTGCGAGTACAGGTATCTTCAGGGCCGGAAATTGAATACCAACTGCGGCACGCAGCCCAAAGAGCGCGGTCCAGCCCTCGACGCATGGTCGCAGTGCACGGCCGCCGCCATCCAATCCGACGTGCCGCCCCGCGGCAATGGACCCGCATATATGCAGAAGTGCAACGAGATCCTAATCCGCCCCACGAATTGACGGCCGGTTGCCTGGAGTAGGTGGGTGAGCGTTCTCCCTAGAGCCGTCCTCTGAAAGAGAATGCACGTCCAGGCCGTTGAGTGCTGACTTAGAGGTCTAACTTAATAATCGATCCGGCTGCAATCTCCTCGCTCGTTACGAAAGCGCACTTTATCCACCTATCATTGCCATCATATCTTGGCGTGAAGCTGGTCCTAGCGTGGAGACTCGCGGTGTTGTTGAGGATAAGAAGCGAGTTGGAGTAATTTTTGATCTCAATCGCGACTTCCCGAAGCACTTCATTCAGACGTTTCTGGACAAACCGCGCTTGGGAATTGACTCCAAACGTAGTCTCTTCATCGTATCTGATCGTGTAGTTCCTGCCGGCTCTGTAAAGAATCGGCTTTAGCAGATAGCGCTGCGGAAATTGGCTGACGAGGTGATTAAAGATTGGTTGGCAAAGCGAATCGAGAATGTCAGGGGTCAAATTATCGACCAGTGTATCCAGGTCCACGAAGAGATTCGCAGCACCTGGGTCGTCCCTGATGCAGTAAAGCAAGACGAACTCCGGCCTCAGCACAGGGTGAGCGGAAGCGTCTGTGTGAAACGAGAGCATTCTTTTTGAATTGACAAATGATGTCGAGTTTTCGTGCGTCTTGACAGGATAGATGTCGTACATCAACGACTCGCTGGTTTCCTTGTAATTGAATAGCGTTCCAAGTTCGAGCGACACCGCACCAATGAGCCCTTCGGACTGGTACGTCGATTTTGGAATTTCGGCGATGTATTCCGTCGCGGTTGGAGGAAGCTCTTCGGAAACGGGTAGATCCCTGAAATGGCAAAACTTGATTCTTCCGTTCTTGAGATCTCTAAGAATTCTTTTGGTCTCGCTACTGAGTGCCTTGTTCAACAATCGTATGTGAGACAAGTAGTCTTGCAGCCGCGCGCCGTGTGGGGAGGGAGTATCGGCAAGCCCGCTATGATCGAAGGTCGTCTCGAACATTTGTTGACGTCGCGGGACTACTGATTCCCGGCCGCAGCCTCGAGATTGTCGTTGATATGGTCCATGAGAGCGTCAGTGAACACCTTTACCTGGATCTTGCACTCCGGCGTTTCGGCGGCGTCGAACGTGCCATACCGTTTGAACTTGACCAGATTGTAGCCACCGGGACATAGCTCGAAGTACGGACATTCACTCTGACATGAAGAATGGCTGCGTGCGAAATCACTGGCGATTTGTGCCAATTTAGCCGACTGCATGATCTCATCGATGCTCTGAATATCGATATTGCCGATCACTAGACCCCTGTTGTCGCCATAAATGTCCTCACATTCGTCAACCGTCACTCCGGCATAAAACGTCGATACGTCCCCGTTGGCGGCAATGTTGAATGCGCGAAACGGCAAGCTCATGTAGCTCGCGGTCTTCTTTTGTCGTTCTTCCGAAGAGGTGAACAGGCGGTTGTAGAAATAGGAGAAATTCTTGATGTTCAAGATTTCCTCCTTCGACCCGCAGGATTCGATTCGGTCGAGTAACCGTTTCAAGAATGAATAATACTTTGGCGATGAATCCGAGTATGAGAGTTCACCAGAGTCCAGGAATTGATCCAGCAGGTTGAATCTGATTTCGGAAATATGGGAGCGATAAGAGTAGAAGAAGTCGAAGAATTCATCCGGATGATCCAGCGTTCTCGGGGATACCACTGCGATCAGGCCAAACTTTATCTCATGCTTGATGAGAAGCTCCATGCCTTTCCGTGTTCTTTCGAACGTACCGGCCTTGTGCCAGTCCGTTCGATACGCGTCGTGCATGTGAGCCGGGCCGTCGCAGCTGATCCCGACGGTGAACACATCTTGATATTTCCTGAAAAAATTGCACCAATCCTCGTCCAAGAGCGTGCCATTCGTCTGGATGTCATGAAAAATCTTGAAGCCAGGCGGACAAAATTCCTCTTTGAGTCGTGTGATCGCGTCTACGGCTGCCTCGTAGTACCTGGGGCCGAGAACGAGTGGTTCGCCCGAATGCCAGCTCACAATCAAGCTATCCCCTAGCAATTGGCTCGAGAGAATTTTCGAGAAATACTTGGAGAGGGACGACAGGGGGATTCTGTCTTTGGCTTTTCTTGTACCTTCGGACAGGTAGCAATATGTGCAATTGAGATTGCAAAAGCCCGTTGCCTGAACGACCACGAGTTCTATCGGAAGGTACTGCACCATTTGCCCTTCTGATGCGGGCCAATGCGGCGCAACTGGCCCTGAATAATAATGGGTCCAAGTGGCGCCGCAGTTGAAAATCCAGATCGGACGACTGTCAGGTCCTCATCATCGGGCCCCACTGCACATTGCAGGTGGTCTTCTCCGTATTACTATCCTTCAACAGCAGAGCCTTATAGCCATCAAGACGATCACTTTCATAGGCGTTGTTAAGTCTCACGATCGAGGCAAGCAGCGACTTCGTTCCATTGCCCGCCGTGGGATAAGCAATCTGGCTCATGGACTAACTCCTTGTTGTAATTCAAAAATATGACACGATGCAATTTCAATCGATGGGACTCTCCCCGCTACGATATATCACGACCATACGGATTCATCAACAATACGATGCGGAAGGCAATCCGTGGGAATCGTATCCGAGCCGTTACTGCGTATTTGACGACTGAGCACTTTAAGTTTGTAATCCACAAAAATCAGTGGGCATGCAACGTCCAGCGCTGATGACTACCCATGAAAGGCGAACTAAAGTCCCAACTTCGTTGCGGTCCGACGGAAGTGCGTCGGTTGCAGGATGGTGCTGAGCGATTCGGATTTGCCAGTATCGACAAGGCGATTGACCGAGAGCTCCTCGAGGCGCTCCGCATTGAGGCTGCGGACCATCGGCGCGGCGCCTCACAAGCCAGAGAAACACAAAAGGTTGCCTATCGAGCCTCCGTGGCTGGATTGGGTCAAGTGGCGACGTCGTTTCTCGAATGTGAGTCTGCCACGGCGCTCCTGCAATTTGTTTTCAAGGCGCGATTCGTGCTCACGCGGGAGGCTAGTTGCTACACATACTATGAGTGCGGCGATTTTCTCGGCCTCCATCGCGATCGGGAAAGCGAGTGCGGGGTGACGTTGATCCTGTACCTCGACGTCCGAGCCGCGCAGATACCATCGGCCCATACGGGCTTGCAGCTGCGAGTCTATTCGCCCGGAGATGACGAGAACCTGGTCGTGCGGCTTGTCATTCCCGCCTGCACCGGCACATTGGTCATTGGGCGTGGATCCCAAACATGGCATGAGCGCCCCACTCTTCAGAAAGGAGAATACCTGACGGCTCTGACGGCCTGCTTTCGACGTGCTGATTGACGTGTCTATTGTCATCGCCCCTCACACGCGGCGATGTGATTTTCGATCTCGCGCAGCATCCACTGCCAGTGAAGCGCGGAACAAAATCCCGGCGACGTGCCGACGATCCAGCGATCGATGGGTCGGCCTAAATGGTTCAGCGCATCGAAAAAACGACTCAGTTTCTCACGGCCGGCCCGTACGAGAGAATCATCGGGCCGATATGCGGCGCCCCGGCCATTGCCGTCGAAGTCGTTGACGAGATAATCGAGATCGATATGGACCAACGTCTTACCCAGCGGAAAATCCTCGAAGATCGACCAAGCGTCGTTCGTGACGCCGTAGGTTCCTGCTCCACCACCCGTTACTGCGTCACCTTTGCGTATACCCGCGAATCGCATGTCTGGGATGGGTGCGTAAGCAATAGAGTCCTGGAATATCTCGACCGGCCGTTGCTGGATTGGTCCTTTGTTGTTCAAGTGGCGCACATGTACTCGGTGCCTTGAATAATAGAGCGGCGTGACGAAATTGCCGATGCCGATGCAGCCTGAATGAATGGACCGCTCCCAGTCGCCAGGCTCGGCGGCATCAAACTGCTTGCCGAGCATGCAGTCGACAATTGCGCTATCCGTCCTCTCGAGCAACGTCGGCATCATGTCGGTATGATCGTCGAGGTGGATGAGCACCAGATCTTCGTCTGCCGGCTGATCACGAATCCGGTTGGCGATGAAGTATCCCGACCAGGAATCCTCGAAGCACAAGTCGAAAAGTCCCTCGTCCGAATGAAACGTTTGTATATCGACCATCCGCAGCCCGTGCTTGAATCGTTGCAAAAACCCCGACAGATACAGGTCGCCGCTGTGATACGGCATATCCGGCCCACACAATTTCAACGTATGCGATTGCTTCAGCCACTCGAACTTGACGCTGCAGACGATGCGCCGTATGGCCAATTCAGTGGCCTCGCGGCCGTTCGCTTGAACAAAGGCAGCGTCTAGCGGGATCATCGGACTTAGGGCGCCATCACAGGGTCCGAGGCATGCAGATTCATCAATTGCAAGGTCCTGTATCCGTACGTCCAGATATTGCAGATTGACCGGTCTCCAGGCGCCCGCCCAACACTCTGATGGTCCGGTCGTGAAACGGCGCAAGTTGCGGTCGATGTGCGATCGAAATCCAGCCGGCCTGCGGCAGGTATTCGAACAACGTTTGATAAAATGCGTACTCGGAAGCCGGGTCCAGGTGCGCGGTCGCTTCATCCAGAAAGATCCAATCGGGTTTTACGAGCAGAATACGGGCCAGAACCAGCCGCTCGCGCTCACCACCCGATAAGCACGCGTCCCATTCTGCTGCGTCCCCGAGTCGCGACGCCAGGTACGGCAGGCCCGCTGCGTGCAGGGCGGCGGTGACCGCCGCATCGGGCAATTCATGCTCGTACAACGGATAACAGACCGCCCGCTTCAGGGTTCCGAGGGGAAGGTAAGAGCGCTGTGGTATGAACAACTGACGACCCGCGGGTGAGCAGATGTGCCCGTCACCAAATGGCCATAGACCTGCCAACGCCCGGAATAGCGTCGACTTGCCGGACCCAGACGGGCCTTCGAGCAAGACATGTTCACCTCCCTTCAGTTCTAGTTCCACATGCCGGAGCAAGTCTGCGCCGCACGGCAAGGATACCCTGAGATTCGAGACACTCATTCCCTGCGCGCTTACAGAGATCACGGGACCTGTGCCACTCTGACGCGCACTCCTCACCGATTCGTTGAACGTCTGAAGGCGTTCTACTGCGGCGAGCCAACTTGTGAGGACTGCGTAATTGTCGACCAACCAAGAGAGAGCGCCTTGAACCTGGACAAAAGCATTGCTGATTTGGAATATGGCACCCAAGGGAATTTGACCAGCGAAATACGCAGGGGCAACGATTCCCAGTGGAAAGACCAGCGCAAGTTGGCCGAAACCGGTCGTGAAAAGGGTCAGTCGCTTGGTCACCTTCATAATGGCATGCCAGTTGTCGCGTATGCCCGAGAACCGTGTGGCAAAACCCCGACGTTCTTCCGCTTCGCCGCGGTAGAAGGCGATGCTCTCGCAGTTCTCTCGAAACCGCATCAGGGCGAATCGGAAATCCGCCTCCACCTTCTGTTCGATTACATTCAACGACGTCAGCCGATGCCCAAATAAATGCGCCAGTCCGGTCCCGACGACCGAATAGAGCAATGCTATCCAGACCAAAGAGCCCGGTATGGTTCTGTGGAACAAGCTGACGCTAGCGGATAGCGACCACAATAGCGCCACGAAAGAGCAGAAAGACACGAAGGCGCGAAGCGCGCCGACGCCGAGGGTGAGGAAGCCATCGACGTAGAGACGAACATCCTCGGCGAGACGTTGATCGGAGTTATCTGTTCGGAGATCGATCAGCGCCATGCGATAGTAGACGCGGTCGGCCAGCCAAGCGTCTAAGTATCCCTCGGTAGCCCAGCGTCGCCACCTTATTTGCAGAGCCTGGCGCAGATACTGCGCATATGCGGTGATGGGCACGGTCACCCCCGCGAGCAGCGCAAAGCTCGGCACGAACCCGTCAGAAGAAGTATGCCTCCACCAGAACAGCAGCGCGATGAAGGCCTGCCAATCCTTGGCTTCGAGGCTGTTGTAAAAGGCGCGCTGCCAATATGTGAGCAATACCGCTACCCCTACCAACGCGAGATTGAGACTGATCACGGCCGCCAGACAGCCGCGGGCGATCCATCGCTCCTCGCCACGCCAGAAGGGGATGCTCAGTGACCAAGCATCAACGATCAATCGGAGTAGTCGTCGCATGGTGTTATTTAGCTCGGCACCCGTTGTGATCTGCAGGAATTGAGTTAAAGGCCGGCCGGCGCGAGGGCGCATTCGTGATGCATTCTTCAATCATGCCACGACTCGAACCAAGGTTCGAAATCGCCTGAGAGACCCCTGCGCATCGATTAATTGCGGAGCACAGCTTGACCGGGTGTCGACCGGCATCTCATCTTTCCAAAGTTTCACGCCGGCCATCGCGGCGTCTACTAACTTGGCCTTCGGTCGTCGATGAGCTTCCATATTGCCTTCCGTGACCTCGACGTCAAGAACGACACGCTCGCGCTTGTATCGAATCCGATTCGTAGCGCGCGGCAAATCCTCGCTCGACAACCAGAAACTTATGGAATGCCGCGCCATCACTTCGAACGGCGTTTTGGGAAGCCATTCCAGCCAAGCGGTTTGGCTTTCGCATCAGCGCCATGAGCACGGATTGGTCATGGCGCATGTAGTTGCGCCCCACTTGCAAGGTCGAGTTCGAATGAGCCTTAAGCGCCGGATCCGCGCAACAGACCTGCGCATCCGCTTTGCCGTTGAGCAAACATGGAAAACCGTCGAATGCATCGCAACGGATGCAAACGCTCATGGCGTATCACTGGGCTCGTGTGACACAGCTGCGTAAGGATAAGGGCCGCTCGAAGGCGGCTCATTGGGATCTCACGCTAGCCGTGCAGATGAAACAGCGCTCCGCCTTACCGTAAAAAGGCTCTAATTGTGCGTAGCGGATTGGCCACCTACACACGAGCTTCAAACGCTGGTATTCCATCCCTCCGAAACCCGCCAGAGGTAAAGCTAGCGGCATAACGCATAACCCACCCCCAACAATGAGATGCTCTCCGAGTAGTAGGCTTCGCCGACGCCCCCCTCCCGCCCAGGCAAAAAGCGCCCGATCGCGAACGCCGATCGGTCCGTCGTTGCAGGTGGCGAGAAGGGTTTCCAAGGGGTTTTTCGTGATCGAGCGCGGCGTCGAGGTCGCGGACGCGAACCCGGAATGCAGGAACTTCATCTAGTGGCTGGTACTCCCATTCTGTGGGGTCAGCGCCACCGAATTGGCGCCGGGGCGCAGATCAACCGGCAGGTGCCAGATCAGAGCGTGGCCCTGATAGGGGGTGAAGCCGACCAGGTAATAGTGGCCGGGCGGGATTCCGGGCGTCTGGGCATGGCCGTTGGGGTCGATCGCCGCAGCGCCCAGGGCGCCGTTGAACATGGCCGTCATGCCTCGCGTGCAATTGGCCTGTACCCCGCCCTGCGCGGGCGACTTGCAAGCGGCGAACAGCTTTTCGACGGGCGACCCGCCGGAGTCGCCGGCGAAGCCGGCCTGGGCCAGCGCGACGTCGGGGTTTTTGGTGGTGACGTAGATCTGGGTGCCGGCCGGCGGCGAGGCGAAGGTCCCGTTGAGCATCCCCCCCACGGTCAGGTTGAGGATGGCCTGGTTGGTCGATGCCGCGGCGGCGGCAGGGGCCGGTCCACCACTTGCGCCGCTCGCGGAGGCGGTCTGGCCAAGTCGAGGCGACATATTGGTGCGGCTCATGGCGCAGCCAAAGAAGGCGGCCACGGCGTTGTCGTGGTTTGGCATGCCAAAAATCAACGCCAGATCGGAGTCAGTGGGGATGACGATGATGTTGGCCCCGTCGCTGCGATATTCGACATGGTTGAGGATCTCGTCGTGGCCGTCGGGCGCCACCCAGTTCAAGGCGGCGGGCGTGAAACGGATGACCGTGTCGGGCTTGCCCAGGACGGATTCACAAATCCCCCCGAGCGCGGTGGTGACGAAGGTGCTTACGCCCGGCAACTGGCCAGCGACCCCGGTGTTCTGGGCTCTGGTTGCGCCCATCCGCCACATGCCGAGCAAGGGGTTCTTGGCGGCAGGCAACAGCGGCTTGGACTTGAGCGGCGGCATGCGCGGCGGGCCGCCGCCGGCGCCGTTCTTGGGAGCATAGGCGGCGTAATTGGCGTCAAGGCGCTGCTGCATGGCCTGGTTTTGCGCCTGCACCTGAGCGGCCGACTCAGTGTCTCTGCGCTGCTGCTCCATGCTGCCGTTATAGGTGCTGACGTCGGGCAACTGTCCCGGCAAGTCCTGGGCCAGGGCCCCGAAGGCCAGTGTCGACGCGGTCAAAAACGCAATTACGCTCACTCGAGACATGGGTCGCCTCTGGAGGATCGTTGAAAGCCGGAAGGCTACGCTTGCGCCCGACCGACGTCCAGATTCATGCCGGAACCGCAGGCGAGGTACTCATCGGTTATGTCGAACCGCCATCGCATTCTGGATATTGCGTTGGACGCCGGCGGCGCCCCGCTCCTGCACCGGTGCCGGCGCTCGTGCGGCGGGCGGAGTACGAAAATTACCGTCGCTCCGCGGCGCCGGCGCAAAGGTCTGCCGGGCCGGTGTCGGATGGCTTTCCCGTGGCGGCGCGCTGTTCGATGGGGCCGGTCGATACACCGGGGCCGCAGGAACCCGGCGTTGCAGCGCCGGAGCGCTCGAGAGATTTCGCATTGATGACTCGCTTCGCATTGATGACTCGCTTCGCATTGCTGACCCGCTTCGCATTGATGGCTCGCGTGATACCGCAGCCTGGATTCCCGTGTGCGCGGGCGGCGGCGGGAATGCCGCTGGGCGGCTCGGCGCGACAGCATACCCAGAAGGATAATCGTGAGGTGGCGCAACCGGCGCGCTACGATCACCACGCGAGGGTACGCCATGATTCACGACTTCAGGGGCGCTGCGATGTACCGGCGACGGTGCGCCCGTCATTCGTGCCGGCGTGACGATCGGGCCATGGAATATTCCGGGCCGCGCGGTTGCTGCAACACTCGGCCGGCCGTGGTTGATCGATGCCCGCAAATCGGGGGTCGATCGCGCGGTCTGCGCCTGGAGCCTTTGCGGCGCGGTAAAACCGCGATGCGGTTCGCGGGCGGCGATGAGTTCGGTCGGCGTGGGCCGTGCACGCACACCGCCGCCGCCATTGAAGCTGGCGCGATTGGCGTAAACATCATTGACTACGGTGGAATTGTAGATGTTCGTCACGTTCACATTCGTGATGTTGGTGACCGAGCGGTTGTAGTAGAAATCCCGATCGCGCCAATATCCACCGACGAAGCCGGCGCCAAAATAGCCGAAGCCATAATTGATCCCGCCATAAAATCCAACATGCGGCGCCCAATAACCCTCGCGCCACAAGTAGCCGCCATTGCTCACCGCCCAATAACCGGGTGTCCACAAGAGCCCGGGCGACGGTGCGATCACCCACGTGCCCGGAACCCAGAAGTAGTCTTCTTCATCGTTTGAATACGCCCAGTACCCCGGCGTCCAGATGTAGCCCGGCTCAGGACAAGGCGGCTGCTCGTAGAGCGGCAATTCGGGCGGGGCAAATCCGACACTCACACCCACGTCCCAATGCGCAGACGCCAAGAGAGGAAACGCGAAGCTGAGAAACACCGTCAACAACGCGCGAGGAAACATTGCGGCTTTCATGGCTCGATTCTCCTTCCCGGCAGCCGGCTGCTCGCGGCTGGCATTCGGGATAGATAAGTACACGGTTCCGGTATAGCAAAACCGCGCTTGCGGGAACCTGTGCTGCCCATGAAATGTACGTAACCAAGGCCGGCAATGAACATGCCTTCATCAGCAAAACTTAATGTTCAAATCCTGTTCGTGGGTGGGGTCACGAAATTCGGCTGAAGCGCGGGCATCGGCGTTGAATCCGCACTTCCCTACGGTCAAATACCGCCGTGCGATCGGGAGGTCGCGTCCATCACGCGAACTCGCACATCAAATGTGTTCCGCCAAGGAATCGAGCGGGTCAAGGGGTGTCATTTCATCCAAACGAGACCGTGAACGATTAATGACCATTCGATCATGCAAACGAACGATGGTCTGGCTGCCGAAATTGGTACAGACCCATGGAAACACGGCGTGCACAAAGCAGGCCAGAGAACCGCGGAGCATTGTCCAACCGAACTTCGTCGCGTGAATGCAGTGCTGCGCGTACGATTCACCCACCGCAGCCGGGTGTTCATGAAACAGGCGGACTAGATTCTTGACTGGCATTCGAACACCCTCCGTTGCTTGCCCTATCTTCACTCAAAAACGCGAGTAAAGCATCCGCAGTTTCCCCCGCAAGCTCTTCTTGCGGAACATGCCCGCAGTCGAGCGCCGCGCGTCATGCTCGAGGTCCACTGACGCGGCGGCTCGGTAGTCCCCGCAGATCGCATGGATTGTTCCGGGAAGGCGATAACACCGCAAATACTCTTCGATCAACATCTCATTGGGCACGCCGGGCGTCTGACTCTGGGCGGCGAGATGGTGCCTGAGAAAGAATTCCGGATCTGCCTCGATGAGCCGCTCGGGCAACGGCGCAGGTTGGATAAGAAAAAACCACCAGAAATAGCGGGTGGCGAATTCCCGGTTTGTTTGTCCATACATAGTGGCCGTCGGCGCAATGTCGAGCACCGCCAGCCTCTCGACCACGCCGGGATGATCGAGAGCCATGCGATGCGCGACGCGTCCGCCGCGATCATGCCCGATCACGGCGAATCGCTCGAGCCCCAGCGCCCGCATAACGGACACTTGATCGCCGGCCATGGCGCGCTTCGAATAATTGATGTGCCGTTCGCCGCCTTCCGGCCGCGAAGAATCGCCATAACCGCGCAAGTCGCTCGCGATCACCCGATAACCGGCCCGCACCAGCCGCGGCGCCACCTCCTGCCAGGTAACATGGGATTGCGGATGTCCATGCAGCAGCAGCACCGCGGGACCCTCCCCCACGCACACGCCATGGATCTTGACTCCTGATTCGACCTGAAGATCGAAGGACTCGAAACCGGCCATGAAAGAAGCTTTGAGCGCCATTCGCGCCGCCTCTCTAATCCGCCGAGTTGGCGTAGAGCTTGACCACCTCGTACAGGAAGCGGCGGCCGTCCATCAGCGACTTCACCCGAATCCGCTCGTTGAGGCCATGGGCATGAGATCCCTCGGCATCATGGAACATGCCCGAGAGACCATAGGTAGGCACGCCCGCGGCGTTAAGAAAGCGGCCATCGGTGGCACCCGTCGACATCGTCGATACGATCGGCACGCCCGGCCAGATTGTGGCGGCCACCGTCCGGACGGGACCCAATATGCGCTCGGTCAGGGGCGGCGGCGGCGACTGAATCCCCGGATCGCCGGTGGCGGCGACACTGATCTTGTCGTCCGCCAGGACACGGAGGATGTCCCTTTGAACCGCGTCGATCGGCACGCCCGGTAATATGCGGCAATTCACGTTAGCCCGCGCGTGCTGCGGCAACGCGTTCGGGGCGTGCCCGCCGTCGATCTGGGTAACGACGCAGGTGGTTCGCAACATTCCGTTCCAGCCCGGATTGACCGACCACAACCGCTCGGCCGCCGCATCGTCCGGAGGCTTCTTCAAGACGGCGAGCATGTCGGCGGAGATCGCCGGCTCGACCAACTTGGACTCTGCCTCAAAATAGCCGCGGGTCGCTTCATTGATGGCGATCGGGAACTGATAGACCGCGAGCTTGTCGAGTCCCGCGCTCAGACGCGCGATCGGATTGTTCTTCGTCGGCCGTGAGCTATGGCCGCCCACATCGGTCGTCTCGAGCACGAAGTCCTGGTACACCTTCTCGCCTGCCTGGATTTGCAGCGCGATCGGCTTGCCATTCGCGTCGAGTTCTCCGCCCGCTCCCTCGTTCAAGGCGAAGGCGGCGCCGAGAACTTGCGGCTGTGTCGATGTGAGCCATTTGACCGTGTTCGACACCTCGGGTGTTTCCTCGCGGCACGTCAGCGCGAGTTTGATGTCGCGTCGCGGCTTGAAGCCCTCCATGCGGTATCGGATCATGCTGTCGGTAAATACCGCCGCCATGGCTTTGTCGTCGCTCGCGCCGCGCGCATAGAACCAGCCATTCTCCTCGACCAGCTTGAAAGGATCTCGCTCCCAATCCTCGCGCTTGGCCTCGACCACATCAATGTGCGCCAGCAGGAGGATCGGCTTGGCTTTGTGGTCGCGGCCGTGCAGCAGCGCGATCAGGGCACCGTCCTTGGGATGTCCCGGCGGTATCAAAATCTGTGTATCAGCGTCGGGAATGCCCGCCGCCGCGAGATGCGTGCGCATTGCCTCGGCAGCTTCCGTGCAGCTGCCAACGGATCTCGTCGTGTTGATTTCGATCAGCTGCTTGTAAAGGCTACGGAATTCCGTGTCGCCGGGCGCGGCGCTGTCGGGTGCAGCCTGCGCGCCCGGAATAAAAAGAATTGCGAAAAGCATCACCGCGGATGTGCAAGAAAATCTCACATCGATCTCCCTCATGAGCTAAAGACCCGGCCTTCGCCGCGGGCGAACTATCCTACTATCTCGCGCGAGACTCAATGCCTGCCTCGCGAGAGGCCCACCCCGCGGGTTAGCGACTAATTTGTCTGGTCCGCGCGAACTCAATGGCCGTCCTGAATTCCTCCAGTTGCCTGCGCAGAAAGGTTAAGTAGTGCTCGGTTTCATCCTGCGGGCCAAGGGATGAAGAGATTTTCACATGACCTGATTCAAACGCGTTGATCTGCCGCTCTGTTCGTTCCTTCATATGCTGAAGTGTCCTAATCAGTTCTTCCACGACATCACCCCCGCGTAAAATACTTACTTTATCCGAGAAGCGGAGATTATCATTAGCCGCATTAAGGCAAATGGAGCAATCTATGGTGAATGGTATCGGCCACGATCCGGATGGCGCTCGGAAAGCCCCTGAGCCTTGGGACGGGCTTCTTGCCGCCGCAGGGCCTCGTGATCACATCGTGCAGCTGTATCAGGATCAGCAGTTTCTCAATCGCGCCGTTTGTCGCTTCGCGGCAGGCGCCATTGCCAACGGCGAGGGCATCATCCTCGTGCCGACCGCCGCCCACTGGGAGGCGTTCCGTCCCCGCCTGGAGGCTGAGGGAGTGGACGTAAAAGCCGCGCAAGGGCGCGGGCAGCTTACTGTTGTTGACGCTGACGAGCTTCTGCCTCGCTTCATGCGTGACACCATGCCCGATGCGCCGGTGTTCCTCGGTCTGGCTGCGGATGTCATTGCCAATGCACGCGGTCAGGCCCGTTATCCGAAAGTTCGCTGGTGGGGCGAGATGGTCAATGTGCTTTGGGAGCAGGGAAACGTAGCGGCCAGCATGAGTCTCGAGGATCAGTTCGACCGCCTCGCCAAGCATCAGGAGATTGCAATCTTCTGCTCGTTCGTCATGGATAATTTCAATAGCGAGGTCCACACCCGCCTGCTGCCGCGGTTGGGGCAAAATCATTCGCACCTGATCCCGGTGGAGGACTACGCGCGCCTCGAACGGGCCGTGAGTGATGCGCTGCGACAGACCGTTGGAGCGGACGACGCTCGGGTTCTCGAGCAGCAGCTGCTTTCGAACTATTCTCAAGCGTTTCAGATGCCGAGATCCCAGGCGTTGCTGCTGGCACTGCGCGAGAGTCTTCCGGAGGTCGCGGACTCCGTGCTGACCCGCAGCCGTAAGCTCTATCATGATTCGAACCAGCCTGCCTAGTGGCAAAGCCGGTCAAAACTAAGACCGGGATCCGGAAGGGCCGTGGGGTGCGAGCGACCGCGGATGCGATGGGCGCCGATGCGGTCGGCGCCGATGAGGTCGGCATCCTTGATTCCATCGATTTGCCTATCGTCGTGGTCAGCTGCGATTGCAAGGTAGCTCGCTTCAATCGAGCGGCGGCGGAAACGCTCGGCGTCACCGCATCGGACATAGGCCGGCGGACTTGCAACATGCCGGCGCTGGCGGATATTCCGGAAATCGAGCAAATGTGCATCCAGGTGATGCTGGATGGAATCCCGTCCCGCCACGACATGCGCAATGGCGACCGTTGGTTTCATATTCGTATCTCCACCTACACTGGAACTGATCGGCAGGTGGCCGGCGCGGTGCTCGCCTTCACGAACGTGACCGCTTTCCGCGCAAGTCTAGGTCAGGCCATTTACGAGCGGGAATACACGAAAACGATCCTGAACACTGTGATTGATCCGCTGGCGATCCTCGGTGACGGCTTGCAAGTACAGACCGCCAATCGCGCTTTCTACGACTTGTTCGGCGCTTCTCGCGAGCAAGTGCAAGGGGTTCCCCTCAGCGATCTGGGAGACCACGATTGGAGAACATCCGGCTTGTGGTCTTCGCTGAAAGCGACTCTTTCCCACAACCACGAATTTCAAGCCGTGGAGTTCGAGGGAGCCTTCCCAAACATCGGACGCCGCACACTCCTCCTCGAAGCCCGCCGCTTAGCGCGTGACGGAACTGCCCTGGTCCTGCTGGCGTTTCGGGACATCACCCTGCGCAAGCAGGCCGAGCGCGCGCGGTGGGAAAGCGAATCCCAATTCCGCACGCTCTTTGAGTCAATGGACGAGGGTTACTGCGTCATCGAAATGGTCTTCGATGAAAAGGATGAACCAATCGACTACCGCTTCCTGGAAGTCAACCCGGTATTCGAAAGACAGACGGGCATCAAGAACGCCAAGGGCCGGCTTATGCGCCAGATCGCGCCGGACCATGAGCAGCACTGGTTCGACATTTTTGGCCGCATCGCACTCACCGGCGAAACTCTGCGCTTTGAGAACCCGGCGGCAGCGTTGCGGCGCTATTACGACGTGTGCGCCTTCCGGGTCGGCGCTCCGGAACTGCGCCGCGTCGGTATCGTTTTCAATGACATCACAGGACGCAAGAATCTCGATCGGCAGCGCGAGCTGCTCCTTGCGCAAGAGGAGGCATTGCGCAAGGACGCGGAGGCCGCTGCGAGCGCGCTGGCCCAAACCCAAGAAGCTCTGAGCACACGGGTGGCGGAATTGGCCGCTGCCGATCGGCATAAAGACGAGTTCCTGGCCATTTTAGCGCACGAACTGCGGAATCCTCTCGCTCCTTTGAGAAATGCGGTGCAAATCCTGCGCCGTTCCCCAGGCGATGCGGCGGTGGCTGCAAAGGCGCGCGATTTAATCGACCGGCAGGTACATCACATGTCACGCCTCGTGAGTGATTTACTCGAGGCAGCACGAGCACAGAACGGACGGATCAAGCTGCAACGGACCCCGTTGGACCTTCGAGCCAGCATTGAGCACGTCGTCGATCTGATGCGCGCCGTGATTGAAGGCAAGCACCAGATCCTTCGCATGACCCTACCCGAAGCGCCTGTATGGGTGGAGGGCGATGCGACGCGGCTTGAGCAGGTATTCACGAATCTTTTGAGCAATGCGAATAAATACACCCCAGAGCGAGGCGAGATTGAGATCGGTTTATGCGCGGCCCTCATCGATGAGACGTGGTGTGCAGTCGTTCAAGTGGTCGACAACGGGGAGGGAATTGAACCGGAAATCGCGCCCCGGCTGTTTGAATTATTTACTCAGGCCGATCGCTCCCTGGCGCACTCGCAAGGGGGCTTGGGCATCGGCTTGAGCCTGGTGCGCACGCTCGTTGAATTGCACGGGGGCCGGGTAAGCATGCGAAGCGAGGGCCGAGGCAGCGGCAGCACGTTTGAAGTGCGCATCCCGATCACGCGCGCGCCCCTCGAAACACAGACATCGGAATCATCGCATTCGTCTGGCGAGCCTGTCACACGTCAACGCCGTGTGCTCGTGGTCGAGGACAACCAAGACATCCGGGAGAGCAGCTGTGAACTTCTCGCGATGGCGGGATTTGAAGTGACGGGAGTCTCGACAGGCCTTGAAGCCTTGGAGAAGGCGCCGACCTTCGGTCCCGATGTGATATTACTCGATGTGGGCTTGCCAGGCCTGAGCGGCTACGACGTCGCTCGTCGTTTACGACAGATGCCGCAGTTTGCGAATACGGTGCTGATCGCCATTACCGGCTACGACACGCCGCAGGCGCGCGCATCGTCCGCGGCCGCGGGCTTCGATCATCATATTTGCAAACCTGTCAATTTCGACGAATTGGCAAGGCTGCTGAACTGAAAACACAAGCCGCGCGACGGCTGTCATGCCATCTCAGAATTGCAGCAACGCGACGAGCTAGTTCATCACCTTTGCGCGGCGAGCGCGCCCAAGTATTGCCGAATCTGATCCCTTTCGTTCGCGTTGGCAGGCCATGTGCATTGGTGGCATGGCGATTGCAGCATCACTGCGTCTTCATTGATTAGCGAAGCCGCGAGCTCCGCTATGGCAAATGCCGTCAGGCACTCTACGCCGCATTCAGGACAGACGACTGGAAACCGCACTAGCGCTGGTTTCATAACGCACCCCTCCTCGTTCTTTCACGCGGTACATTGCCGGCGCCCCCAGGCCGGGCGGCGCATGGGTGTCGAAGCTATGGGCATCGGTAAAAAAGACAAGCCGTCGTTCAGAGCGGACCCGCTGCGCAGGAGATTAAAATTTGTTCATAAAGAAAAGCGCTTGAAAACTTTTGGCTGCGCCCTATATGCCCAAAAGACGGCTACTGATCTCTTCCACCTATCACCGAGGAGGTATATGACATGAACGTTTCGCGCAATGAACCATGGACCGTCTTGAATCAGCTGCAACGCCACCTGAATCAATACTTCGATGGCGATGCGGCGGTAAATAACAATGCAAGTTCATCGGCCACCGCCGACTGGATTCCCGCCGCGGATATCGACGAGTATGCCGACCGCTTCGTTTTGAAATTGGATATTCCGGGCGTAGATCCTCACGCCGTGGAGATCACCCTCGAGCAAGGCGTACTGGCGGTGGGGGGAATTCGGGAAAAGGATCAGGCGGAAAGCGACCTGCAACGGGAGCGCAGTGAGCGGCCCGTAGGCCGCTTCCACAGGCGCTTTGCATTTCCCGAGACTGCCGACGCCAATGGGGTCAAAGCCGCGGGGAAAAATGGCGTACTACAAATCATTATTGCCAAGCAGCCCAAAGCTCAGCCGAGGCGGATCCAGGTCGCCCTCGACAACTAGGTGGCGCATCCACCCCTTTTCGGTGGCTTCACCGAAAAGGGGGTTCCTCGATCTCCGGGGCTGGGATGAATACGGACTATAAACGGGTTCGCCGGCCACGGTAGCCATTGAGCAAAAATGCAATAACGAGGACGGCAATGATGAGACCGATGGGGCCAATGCCCCAACCCGCGCCCATCCCCCAATACAATCCGCCGCCGCCGCCGAACAAAAGCAACAAGACGATTAACAGAATGATCATATCCATGGAGGTCGCCCCTTTTTCTGACAAGCGTTGATCGTTCTCAATTCCAAAACCGTTTCTTCGGCAGTCGCTATCCTTTTTCGTCCGTCAGTTCCTGTTTACGCTGCGCCAAAGCATCGCCCAAGGCCCTTAAGTCCATTTTCTTGGACTGTCTCGCCTCCGCGAACATTCCGCCCGGCTGTTCTTCTTCCTTGACGTGATGCTTAATCATTTCTGATAGGACATGCACTTTGGAATCAAAGTAATCATCCGAAGGACCTGATCGTTCAATCTCGGCGATGAGTTTCTTCGCCGCGTCGTGCTCAACGGCCGCCTCATGGTGCATATCCCTATCTTTGGTGGCCTGAAGAAACGCCGGGTAGAAAATTTCCTCTTCGATTTGCGCGTGGACGCCGAGCGCAGCGCAAATGTCGGTCGCGAGTGCTTGCTTCTTGCTTGAGGACGTTGCTTTCTCAAACTGCGCAAACCAGGTCTTGACTTGCATATGATCGGCCTTCAAGAGGGCGATGGCATCTTTGGGGGTGGATCGCTTCTGTTTTGCTTTCGCCATTGCCGGTATCCTGGGGGAAAAAATGTAGGTCTTAGCCTGCGGCGCGCGGCTACGCGTCTGCGTAGGCGCGAGGAGCGATCGGATGTAGGGAAACCAACCATTCGCCGCCTTTCACCCGGGACGGAGGAAGGGGATTCCCGGGTCTGCGCCGAGCGCATCCTTATTCGGCTCCGCACTCGGCGGCGGCGGGGGCGCCTTTTGGTCTACCAAGGCGTACATTCCAAAGGTCCATGCGATCGCAGCCGTCCACCCGGCGAGGATGTCGGACGGATAGTGAACCCCCAGATAAACACGTGAAACGCTGACCATCATCACGAAGATCACGCCGACGGTCAACACCGGCCAGCGCCAACGTGTCGGCCAACACAGAATGATCACTGCCATACCAAGCGTCATCGAGCCCATCGCATGGCCGCTGGGAAAGCTGTACGTCGTTTCGGGCGTGATGGAGAGCCACAGATCCGGACGCACGCGCGCAAAATGATTTTTCGCGACGATATTCAAGATGGCCGACCCTATGACGGCGACACCGAAGAACAAGCCGTCGCGAAACCGCCGCAGCGCGACCAGTACCACGAGGATGATCGCGTCGCTCGGCACCACTCCCCACAGATACCCCAGACGGCTCATCATCACGAAGAAGCGATTGAGCGTCGGCGTTGCGAGCGCATGCAGGAAATTCAGCATAGGCGCATCGAACGGGAACACTTGCTTTTCGTGGACTTCACCGACGAGTGCAGCAAATCCCCACAGCGGCAGCAGCAGGCAGAAAAACCAAAGGACCATCCGCCAAACATGCTTGCGTAAAAAGCGCAAGCCGTAACCCACCGCATCCGCCGCGAGGCGGGCCGCGGTGACTTCCCGAGATGCCGGCAACGGTGCATCCACATTCGCCGCCGGAGTTTTCATCGAGACCTCTTTTTTTTGCGCCGCAGCATATTAATTTTATTGAAAAGCCATCGCCAGAGAAAAATCGCGCCCGAGGGGCGGATTTTCAGTCATTTGGAGGGGTCCAAGGGATTTATTAATCGTTCCTTTTCAACCCCGGGCCTATCCTATGCATTGGAAAGATCCGGCATGATCAAGGAATCTTCAATCCCCCATGTGTCCGGAACAGACCGAGTATTGTCCTGATCATGGCGCTCATCCTGGGGAGGGCCGCGAGACGCTGCGCGCGGACGGCGAGTTCGTGCTTTACCGTGACCGGCGTCCGAGTTCGATCAACGGCATCTTGCAGCCGACGCTGCTGGTCGCGCCGGTCCGTGAACACGCCCCTCCCCGTAGCCTTCGCCGAATAGAGTACGAATACTCGTTGCGAGCAGAGCTCGATCCCGCGTGGGCAGCCCGGCCTATCGCACTCGCAACTCATCAGGGGCATCCGGTGCTCGTGCTCGAGGATCCCGGCGGCGAGCCGCTGGAGCGGCTGGTTGGCACGCCGATGGAGCTGCGACAATTTCTGCGGATCGCCATCGGATTGTCGGTCGCGCTCGGCCGGATGCAACGGCACGGTCTCATCCACAAGGACATCAAGCCCGCCAACGCACTCGTGAACGCCGCGTCCGGCCAGGTGTGGCTCACGGGCTTCGGCATCGCTTCCCGGCTGCCGCGCGAGCGGCAGTTGCCCGAGCCTCCCGAGTTCATCGCCGGAACACTCGCCTACATGGCACCCGAGCAGACCGGCCGAATGAATCGTTCGATCGATTCCCGCAGCGATCTGTATTCACTCGGCGTCACACTGTATGAGATGCTGACCGGCAGGCTGCCGTTCACCGCCGCCCATCCCATGGAATGGGTTCACTGCCATATTGCGAGACAGCCGGTACCGCCGAGCGAGCGCCTGAAGGGGGTACCAATACCGCTCTCCGCGATCATTCAGAAGCTGTTGGCCAAGACCGCAGAGGAGCGCTATCAGACTGCCGCCGGTCTCGAAACGGACCTCAGGCGGTGCCTCGCCGAATGGGAGGCTGCGGGACGCATCGACACGTTCACCCTCGGTGCGCACGACACCTCAGATCGACTCTTGATACCCGAGAAACTATACGGCCGGGATCGAGAGCGCCAAGCCCTGCTCGCTGCCTTCGCTCAGGTGGTCGCCGCCGGAACGCCAATTCTGGTTCTCGTCTCCGGCTATTCCGGAATCGGCAAGTCCTCGGTCGTCCATGAGCTGCACAAAGCGATCGTGCTGCCGCGCGGGATCTTCATCTCCGGTAAGTTCGACCAGTACAAGCGGGATATTCCGTATGGCACGCTGGCTCAGGCGTTCCGAACCTTTATCCGCCAAATCTTGAGCGAGAGCGAGGCAGAGGTCGAGCGTTGGCGAAATGTGATCCGCGGATCCTTGGGTCCGAATGGTCAACTCATGGTAAACCTCCTTCCCGAGCTCGAGTTCGTCATCGGGAAACAGTCACCGGTTGCGGAGCTGTCGGCCACGGAAGCCGAAAGCCGTTTTCATATGGTTTTCCGGTCCTTCCTGGGGGTGTTCGCCGACAGTGAGCATCCGCTCGCAATCTTTCTCGACGATCTCCAGTGGCTGGACGCGGCGACTCTCAAACTGCTTGAACATCTCATCACGCACCCTGACGTCCATCACCTCCTCATCATTGGAGCGTTTCGCGACAACGAGGTCAGTCCCTCCCACCCGCTGGTGCGCACCCTGGATGCAATTCGCGGAACCGCTACTCTGTTGCGCGAGATCGTTCTCGCACCCCTCTCTCTCGACGATGTAGCTCAATTCGTCGCTGACACGCTGCATTGTGAGCCCGGTCGTGCCGAGCCTCTCGCTCAACTGGTGTACGACAAAACGCTGGGTAACCCGTTTTTCGCGATCCAATTCCTGACGGCTTTGGCCGAGGAAGGCTTGCTAGCCTTCGAAGCGGGCGCAGCCGCCTGGACGTGGGACTTGGCGCGCATCCGCGCCAAAGGCTACACCGACAATGTGGTGGATCTCATGGTCGGCAAACTGAAACGCATGTCCGACGCCACCCAAGAGCGATTCAAGCAACTCGCTTGTATCGGAAACGTGGCCGACATCGCGACTCTGACCCTGTTTCACGGTGTGTCGGAACAGGAGATTCACACCGCACTCTGGGATGCCGTACGCACCGGGCTGATCTTCCGGCAGGACGGCGGCTATGCGTTCCTCCACGATCGCGTGCAGGAGGCGGCATATGGACTTATCCCCGAAGGTGAGCGTCCCGCGATCCACCTTCGGATCGGGAGGTTGCTCGCCGGTCAGACACCCGCGGAACAACTCCAGGACAGCATCTTCGAGATCGTGAACCAACTCAACCGTGGCGCCGGGTTGATCACTGCCCGAAAAGAGCGGGAACGAGTCGCCGAGCTCAACCTCATTGCGGGCAAGCGAGCCAAAACCTCAACGGCCTATGCTTCGGCCCTGACTTATTTCTCTGCCGGCCGCACCCTGCTGACCGAGGATAGCTGGGGGTTGCGCTATCCGCTCATGTTTGGGCTGGAGTTTCACCGTGCGGAGTGCGAATTCCTGAGCAGTCAGCTGTCGGTCGCAGAACACCGGCTCGCCATGCTTGCGGCCCGTACTGAGACCCTGATCGATAGTGCTGCGGTAGCGTGTCTGCGCCTGGAGCTATACACGACCTTGGATCGCAGCGACCGCGGCGTCGAGCTGTGCATCCAATATCTGCGGCGGATCGGCGTGCAATGGTCGCCCCATCCGACAGAGGAAGACATCCGCGCGGAATACGATGAGATCTGGCGGCGAATCGGCACAGGTTCAGTCGAGGGGTTGGTCGACCTGCCGCTGATGAGCCACCCGGAGTGGTGCGCCACTCTGGATGTACTCGCCCAAGTCGTCACACCGGCCTTGTTTACGGACGACAATCTGCTCTGCCTGGTCCTCTGCCGCATGGCGAACATCAGTCTCGAGCATGGCAATAGCGGAGCATCGTGTTTCGCCTATGTCTGGCTGGGCATGATCCTGGGCCCACACTTCGACGATTACCCGACGGCGTTCCGCTTCGGAAAGCTGGGCTTCGATCTGGTCGAGCAGCGCGGTTTGGATCGCTTCAAGGCCCGGGTCTACATGTCCTTTGGAAACCTCGTCAACCCCTGGACGAAGCACCTGCGAACCGGCCGTCCGTTGGTGCGTCGCGCCTACCACACGGCCAACGAGATCGGCGACCTCACCTTTGCGGCGTACAGCTGCAACAATCTGATTACCAATCTTCTCGCTTCGGGCGAGCCCCTGCCCGACATCCAGCGGGAAGCCGAGGCCGGACTCGCTTTCGCGCGCCAGATACGATTCGGTCTAGTCATCGACATCATCACCGCCCAGTTGAGGCTGATCCTCACGCTACGGGGCCTGACACCGGCGTTCAACTCCTTCAACGATGAAGAGTTCGACGAGACGGCCTTCGAACAGCACTTCGAGGCAGATCCGCGCCTCGCACTGCCCTCGTGTTGGTATCGGATCCGCAAGTTGCAAGCGCGCTTCCATGCGGGCGACTATGCGGCCGCTATCGACGCCGAATTGCAGGCGCAGCCGTTGCTGTGGACCTCACCTTCATTCTTTGAGGTGGCCGAGTATCGCTTCTACGCCGCGCTTGCACGCGCGGCGTACTGCAACGCGGCCTCGGCGGAGCAGCGTCCTCTGCACCTTGCCGCTCTGGCCGCACATCATCGGCAACTCGAAGTCTGGGCACATCACTGCCCCGAGAACTTCGCAAACCGCACGGCGTTGGTCAGCGCCGAGATCGCCCGCATCGAAGGGCGGCACGTAGATGCCGAGCGTCTTTATGAAGAGGCCATCCGGACGGCGCGGGAACATCGGTTCATCCAGAACGAAGGCATCGCCGGCGAACTCGCTGCGCGGTTCTACGCGGCACGCGGATTCGACACCATCGCCCAAGCGTACCTACGCAACGCCCGCTACTGCTATCTGCGTTGGGGCGCCGACGGCAAGGTGCGGCAACTGGATGAGTCCCACCCGCACCTGCGCGCCGAATTATCTCCCCCACCCACGACCACGATCGGGGCCTCGGTCGAAGACTTGGATCTTACGACCGTGATCAAAGTCTCCCAAGCAGTTTCTGGCGAGATCGTTTTGGAAAAATTGATCGACACGCTCATGCGAACCGCGCTCGAGCACGCGGGAGCGCAGCGCGGGCTCTTGATTGTTCCCCACGGCGGTGCGCAGCGGCTCGAGGCGGAAGCCACGACCAGCCGCGACACCATTACGGTCCGCCACCGCCCGGAGTTCGCGACGCAACTGCCGGAGTCGGTCCTGCACTACGTCATGCGGACACAGGAGAGTGTCATTCTGGACGATGCCTCGGCGCCGAACGCGTTTTCCACCGATGAACACTTCCGCAGCAATCGCGTCCGCTCCGTTCTCTGCCTGCCTCTGTGCAAGCAGGCCACCCTCATCGGCGTGCTGTACCTGGAGAATAATCTGACCCCTGGCGCGTTCACGCCGGCCCGCAGCGCAGTGCTGAAACTGCTCGCCTCCCAGGCCGCCATCTCGCTGGAAAACGCCTACCTCTATATGGACCTGCAGCAGGAGAACAGCGAGCGTCGGCGGGCGGAAGATGCCTTGCGGCGGAGCGAAGCCTACTTGGCTGAAGCGCAGACCTTGAGTCACACGGGCAGTTTCGGCTGGAACGCCGTAACCGGAGAAATGTACTGGTCGGCGGAGACCTTTCGGATCTTTGGATCCGATCGGGCTAATCCGCCTGATCTGACGCGAATCGTTCAACAAACGCATCCGGACGACAGAGCACTCCTTGACCGGACACTCGATCGCGCACGGCGCGAGAGCAAGGGCTTCGATCTGGAGTATCGATTGCTGATGCCCGATGGCTCCATCAAGCATCTGCAGGTGGTGACCCGGGCATCTTTGGGCCAGTCCGGCGACGTTGAGTTCGTCGGCTCGGTGATGGACATCACCCGCCGCAAACGGGCGCAAGAGGCATACCAAGCTCAAGAGCGCGAGCGCGAAGAAATGCAGCGGCAGCGGCAGCAGGCCGCCAAGATGGAGGCGCTTGGGCAGCTTGCCGGCGGCATCGCGCACGACTTCAACAACCTGCTGGGCTCGATCCTCGGTTACGGCGAGCTCGTGCAAGACGAGTTGGACGAAAGGCATGCCGTACGCCGCCACATCGATCAAGTGATGCAGGCAGGCGCGCGCGGGAAGACTCTCGTCGACCGTATTCTCGCTTTCAGCCGCAGCGGGATGGGCGAACGCGTGCCGCTGCACGTACAGTCGATTGTCGAGGAGACGCTCGAGCTGCTCGCAGCGTCACTGCCCGCCAAGGTGCGCCTGGCAACGCAACTCGATGCGGCCGATACGGCGGTCGTGGGCGATGCGACTCAGCTTCACCAGGTCACCATGAACCTCTGTACGAATGCGATGCAGGCAATGGACCGAGGCGGCGTGCTCACCGTCGCGCTTGAACGCGTAGAAGTGGGCGAGCGCCGCTTGCTCTCAAACGGCACGCTCGGCGCCGGATGCTACGCGTGCCTTTCGGTCAGCGATAGCGGCAGCGGCATCCCCCCCGCGGTGCTGGAGCGCATGTTCGATCCGTTCTTCACCACCAAACGTGTCGGCGACGGCACGGGCCTTGGCCTTGCGCTGGTGAACAGCATCGTTGCCGACTTGAGGGGGGCGATCGACGTGGCGACGCAGATGAATGTGGGCACCACCTTCACGATTTGGCTGCCGGTCGCTAACGAGATACCAATTCTCCCGGCCGAGCCTGCCGGCGAGGTGCCGCGGGGCAACGGCGAGACGGTAATGATCGTCGACGACGAGCGTGCGCTGGTAGCGCTCGCCGAGGAGACGCTTGCCCAGCTTGGCTACGAGCCGGTGGGATTTGATTCGAGCGTGGCCGCGTTGCAAGCCTTTCGCGCAGAACCAACGCGGTTCGATCTCGTGCTGACCGACGAGACGATGCCGGATCTGACGGGGACCGAGCTTGCACGGCAGATCCGGCAGATGCGGCCGGACATTTCAATCATTCTGATGAGCGGCTACGGTGGTGCACAGCTGAGCGAGCGAGCCCAGGCCGCCGGCGTCATCGAGGTGGTGCGTAAGCCCCTCGTCCGCCGCGATATCGCTGAACCGGTCGCTCGCGCATTGCACGCAGTCCATTAGCGGGAGCCGTGATAAGACTGCAGCGAGAACTCGCGCGACAATTCAAACCGGGCCTCTGCGTTAAGTCGAAGTGTCGCCCCCGAATTTCGCGATGAAGTCCTCGCTGCAGTGTTTATAGATTATCAACGGGCTCAAAAAACAAAAGGTACTTCAAGGCTAACGTTGATGTCAGCCTAGACCTACTGCCCGGACGTTGCCTGCGTCACGAAAGCGCAGTCCGGGGCGGTCAGATTCGCTCTGGCGATCGCCCCGGCTTCGTCCATGGTGCTTGCGAGGGTGGGTAAGTCGAAAGGCTTCGGAAGCACAAGCACCATGCCGAGTTCATTTCGCAATAGAAACTCGGGGGTGAGCGCCTTGCCTCCCGAGGATATGACGACGGGAAGATTTGGATAATCCTTAGCCAGCTGCCGCGCGAGCTGTATTCCCGACATGCCGGGCAACGAATAATCCGTGATAACAGCGTCGAATTTCACTTCCCGCAATTGAGCGGCCGCTTGCTCTGCTGCCGCGACGGCGACGACCTGATGCCCGAGTTCGTGCAGATACTCGATGATGATGCAGCTCACTTCGTCGCTGTCTTCTACCAGTAGGACGTGCATGATGGCTGCAGGGTAACATAGGCCCCGTGCGGTAGGGCCGGCGCCCAATCCGCACGGGGGTCGAGGCCCGCAGCAAACATATTAATGAGACCTAGATCTGCATCTCGGACCCCTGAGGACGAACGGATTAGACTGGCTCCGTTTGAGCAAAGCGCCCATCAGCGCAGATAGAGGAACTATGTCGACAGGGCCTTCCAAATTCGACCGTCTGCCGAAGCCCCTTGCAGGTGTTCGACGCTTCAATGCCGGAAAGGGCATTTTGCTGCTTATGATCGGCACGCTGCTGTATATCGGGCACGCCGCGTTCATACCGGTCGCTCTCGCACTGCTGGCCGCGTTAATCCTCTCGGGTCCGGTCGAAATGCTTAACCGCATTGGGTTTCCCCGGAGCCTTGGCGCCGTGCTCATCTTGATTGCCGCGCTGACGGCGGTGTCGGGCTTGATTGCGCTCATGTGGACTCCCAGCCAACAATGGTATGCATCGGCCCCTCATACGCTGTCGGTAATTCAGAAAAAGTTTACGCCCGCAGCCCGATTGATGCGCCACGTGGAAGAATTGACCGAGCGGGCAGGAAAAGTTGCGGCCGTGAATTCAGGCGAACCCGCCATCGTCGCCGTTGCACAGGAGAGCGCCTCAAGCGCTCTTCTCGCGACGCTGCGCGACTCGGCCATTGGCCTGGCGACATTCGTGGTGATTACTCTGTTTCTTCTCGCCGGCGGACCGCCGATGGTCGCCCGTATGACCGCGGCGTTTTTTGATCATCTCAAATCCCATCATGTCCAACGATATATCGACAAGGTGCGCGCGGAAGTGGGCCAGTTCTACGTCACCACCGCGCTCATCAACGTGGGGCTGGGCATCGCGACGACGCTCGTGATGATGTGGTGGGGAATGCCGACGCCCTATCTTTGGGGGGCGACTGCCGCACTGTTGAATTTCATTCCCTATGCGGGCGCAACGGCGACGCTCCTCATCGTGACGCTCGTCGCGATCGTGTCCTTCGACGGCCTCGGACCAGCGATCGGCGTTGCCTTGAGCTATCTCGGATTAGCCACAATCGAAGGCCAGGTTGTACAACCGCTCCTCGTAGGGAGACGCCTGGAAGTAAACCCACTGTTAATCTTCCTCGGACTATGGTTTGGCGGCATCTTTTGGGGCATTGCGGGCGTCATACTCGCTACGCCCATTCTCGTCGCCTTGAAGGTGATCGCCGAAAACGCGGTCGACGGACACTCGATGATGCAGTTTTTGGGGCCGAATAAAGATGATCCGCCTCGGTTTGAGAAACTGCGCAAGCTCACCAAACGATCAAAAACAGAATCGTGATGCGACCTAAGAGCGTCCGATCGAGCGCAGCAGCTCACTGATCCGACCGGGCTCGACGGGTTTTGTGAAGTGATGATTGAACCCGGCCGCCAGCGCCCGTGCTTTGTCGCGATCCTGTCCCCACCCCGTCAAGGCCACCAACTTGACGGCGCGCCCTAGCGAGTCCTGCCGAACGGCCCGAGCGACCTCGTATCCGTCCAGCCCGGGCATTCCTATATCCAAAAGCACGACCTCGGGGCGGAATTCTCCAAAGGCCTCGACCGCTGCGTGTCCATCGTGCACCACCCTCACATCGTGGCCCTCCAGTTCGAGCAGCATCGCAAGGCTTTGCGCAGCGTCCCGGTTGTCATCCGCGATCAAAATCCGCCGGCGCACGCAGGGTTCTTTTGCCGGCAAGTTCACGGCGGACGCTACAGCGACCGGCAATACCCGTCGGGGTAATCGAACGGTAAACTCGCTCCCCTGTCCCGCACCCGCGCTTCGCGCTTCGATGTGTCCCCCGTGAAGTTCGACCAAACCTTTCGACAGGGCGAGTCCAATACCGAGCCCCCCTTCGGAACGATCCTGAGAGGATCGCACTTGCGCAAACATTTCAAAGACGTCCGCAATAGCATCGGGCGGGATGCCGATGCCGGTATCCTTCACCGACAACGTGATGTGATCCGCGGCGCACTCGACTTTGAGGACGATTTGCCCCTGAGGATCTGTATATTTCGCCGCGTTTGTCAGCAAGTTTGACAGTATTTGCGCCAAGCGAAGCGGGTCAGCCACGATCTGCAGGGACTCTTGCGGCTTCTCTACCCGCAACTCATGGCGCTTTGCGTCGATCGTCGGACGCGCGGTCTCGATCGCCGCTTCGATCACGTCGTTCAAATCGGTGGTTTCAAGCCTCAGTTCGAGCGTGCCCCGCGTAACTCGCGAGATGTCGAGCAAATCATCGAGCAACAGCGACATGTGATGCACTTGCCGAGTGATGACATCGTGACTCCAGCGCTTTTGCGCATCGCTGGCGCCAGGCGTCTTCGATATGAGCGCCGCTTGACGAATGGGCGCGAGCGGATTGCGCAGCTCGTGCGCCAGGGTTGCCAGAAATTCATCTTTTCGGCGATCGGTCTCGCGCAACGTAGCCTCCGCGCGTTCTCGGATCGCTATCTCACGCTGCGCAGCTTCATATAGCCGGGCGTTATCGATCGCGACGGCCGCCTGGCCGGCGATGCCGACGATCAACCGCTCGGACCGTTCGGAAAACACGTTGACGTCCGGGTGACCGAAAAACAATCCTCCAATGACTTCGCCGGAGCGCGAGACGACCGGCACAGCCAAATAGCTGCGTACCGGCAAGTGTCCTTTCGGCATTCCGTGATGCGGCGCCATCAACCCGTAATTTTCGTCTTGCGTCACGTCGGCGGAGCGCACGACACGAGCCGCGCGAAAGGTCGGTCCGAAGATAGGAGTGTTGCGCGGCATGCCGAATTTCTCGAATGCCTCGCGAGAAGCTCCCGACAGCGAAAACAATAAAAAAGATTCACCCTTGTCGTTTGAGACATTATAAAAAAACGCGCCGAATTTAGCCCCGCTCAGCTGAGTTGCGGAGTCGGTCACCGTTTGAACAAGGCTTTCCAAATCGAGTTGGCTCGCAATCGCGGCGCCGGTCCGGTTCAAGATCTCCAAGATCCGTGTTTCTTCCTGCAGCGCCTCTTCCGCACGCTTTCGGTGCGTGATATCACGCGTGATTTTTGAGGCGCCAATCACGTGGCCGTGCGCGTCGTTGATCGGCGAAACGGCGATCGAAACATCCAGCATCGCGCCGTCCTTGCGCCGCCGTACGGTATGGAAGTGCTCGATACGTCCGCCCGCTCGGATCTGCTCGAGAATCGCCGATTCCTCCTCAGCACGCTCCGGCGGAATGAGTATGTTGGGGGATTGCCCGATCATCTCCGATTTCGTATACCCAAACATGCGCTCCGCGCTGCTGTTCCACGACAGAATTTCCGCGTCGAGCGTCATGCTGAGAATCGCATCATCCGAGGATGCAATGACCGCAGCGAGGCGTGCCATCGCTTCATCTGCCCTTCGTCGTTCGGTGATGTCTTCGACTATCCCTACGAAATGAAGAGGCTGACCGGCGCTATCGCGGATCAACGTCACCGTACTCAACGTCCAGACGGTGGTGCCGTCTTTGCGCACCCAGCGCTTTTGCAACGCGAATTGCGGAATTTCCTCGGCCAATAACCGCCGCATGGCATCTTCGGTGGCCGTGATTTCATGCGGATGGGTCACCTGCAGAACCGACCGGTCCTTCAATTCTTCGACGGAATAGCCGGAGATTTCCGCAAGCCGGGCATTTACCTGCAAGAATCGCCCTTGCAAATCCGTCAGCGCGATGCCGACGGCCGCCTGGCTGAAAATTGCGCGGAATCGATTCTCGCTTGCATTCAGCGCTGCCTCGGTTTGGCGCCGTTCGGTCACGTCGTGAAAGACCATGACGGCGCCCGCCAGCCGGCCGTGAGCATCTCTGATCGGCGCCGCGCTGTCTTCGATGGCGGTGATGGTTCCGTGGCGGCTGATGAGTGCCGTGTGATTCGCAAGCCCGACGACGCGTCCCTCGCGCAGCACCCGGTCGACGGGATGTTCGACCCCCTGTCGGGTATTCTCGTTGATGATGTTGAATATTTCGTTCAATCGGCGGCCTTGCGCCTCAGCCGACGTCCAGCCGGTCAGCTGCTCAGCCACGGGATTCAAAAAAGTGACGTTTCCATGGAGATCCGTCGTAATCACCGCATCGCCAATGCTCGAAAGCGTCACGCGGAACCATTCGCGCTGCTCCTGTAACTCCGCGTTCTTTTGCTCCAAGGCTTCGTTAGCGCCACGCAGAGCCTGCTCCGCCCGTTGACGGGCGAGTAAAATCTCCTCCGCATTTCTGAGCGCCGCAATGCGCAGCTGCGTGTCTTCGTCCTCATCCGAGGCCAAGCGATTCTCCCAGAATGCGGGCGGCGAGCGCCGTGCCCTGCACACGGGCGCGTATTTTCGCAAAAGCGGTGTCTCGGCTGGTCGAGATATCATCGCAAAAGGGCGCATACCCGCAATCGTCGGTAGTCCCCAACTGTTTCAGCGGTATGTAGGAAGCCGCTTCCAGGATGCGATCGCGAACCTCCTCCGGCGTTTCGATGCGGGGATTGATCGGCGAAATGACGCCGACGAAGATCCGCTGGTGAGGCCTTATCCGGTCGCGAATGATCCGCAATACATATTCGCGGTCTCGTTCACCCGCGAGCGCCACATAGAAATTCGTTACATCGAGCGTAAAGAGACTTGGCAGCAATTCGGCATAGTCGACATCAGCGCTGTGGGTTGAATCGCGATCTCCGCCCGGGCACGTGTGAACACCGAGCTGGAGGCGCTCGCTGCTTGAAAAACGCGTAAGCGCCAAGTTATTGAGTTCGACAAACCGGCTCAGGAGTTCGCCGGACGGATCTATTTTCATCGCCAACCGGCCTTCCGTGAAGTCGATCTGGACGCAGTGCGCGCCGCCGCGAAGGCAGCGGCGAACCTCAGTCACGTGCTCGCCCAGCAAATCGTCGATAAAAGCTTCCCGGGAGTAGCCGGCTAGCCCTTCGGCCGGATACAACAAGCTTAAGGCCGAAGGCGAAATGACGGCTTGTTTGACCGGAACGTGCGCGAAACGCAGCGCGAGGGCCAAATAAGCATCGGCATAACGCTGATAGCCGAACGGTCCGCTCGTCAGGCGAGGCATGCGGCGCGTGTGACCCGCCGCGAATGGAATCTTGAAGCCTTCCGGGGAGGTGTTGGGGAGGCCCTCGACACTATAGGTCCAGAAGTTATGATATTTGCGCTGCTCGCCATCGGAGATCACGGGCGAGCCGGTTGCCTCGAATTGCATGATCGTGTCACGGACCGCCGCCTCATAGAGCGCATCGAGCGAGTGGTGGTCCGCCTCGCCGGCAACCGCCAATGCCGACAGGAGCGCCGCCGGGCGCGGGATACTGCCGATCGGCTCGGTTGGAATGCTGACCACGGCGAAATCTCCGCTGTTGCCCATGTATCAAGTTTAACCTAACGCGCGCCGCGTCAGAGAACGCGACCCGTTCGAGCGCGCCGGCGCCGACACCGGTTCGAACCCACCGCCGCTCGCTGAGGCTGTCTGGCCATGGTGATATGGAATCCTTATTTGTCCTAAGAGGCAGACGTATGGATGGAAACGCGGACAGGCACCTATTTGACGACGCCGACAGCCGACTGGGCCGCCGCTGTAGCGAGAAAGAGGCGCAAGACGACGTGAACTCTATCCACCGCGGTCAAGCGCCCGCCTCGCTGGAAAGGCCAATCGTCGGCACCCATTATTATAACCGGGCTGACACAAGGACTTTCAAGCCGATCGCTGCCAATTGGGATGTAGAGGAATTTTCCAGTTACTGCTCCCGCACCCCGCCCTAGGCAGCGCTCAACGCTTGCCGCGGTTTCCGCATCGCAATTTTTGACATAACCACTTCGCTGCAGCTGCTCAGCATGCTGCGCGACTAAGATTCGCTGCCCGGCAACATTGAAGCAAACGGGCGGCATCGGGGGGTAGGGCGTGCGCCGGCGCTACTGGTATCGGCGGCGGGAGTACCCGGGGGTACCTTGCCTTGTGCGCGCTCCACATCCGTGGCTTACTCTGCGCAATTGACATTTCTGAGGGTGGGTACGATTTAGCGCCATGGGCAGTGACAAGGCAGCTGAGGTGTCTGAGATGCTCGCCTCGGCCGCCGGCGGCGACCGTGCCGCCATCGACCAGTTGTACGCGGTTCTGTATCCAGAATTGCGCGTCCTCGCGCACCAGCGGCTGCGCGGCTCACAAAATGCCGTGGTACTCGATACCACCTCTCTGGTGCACGAATCCTACCTGCGTTTCGCCAAAGCCGGCAAAATCGCGATCGAGGATCACCAGCAATTTCTGGCCTACGCGGCCCACGTCATGCGCTCGGTCGTCGTGGACTATGTCCGGCATGCGCAAACGCAGCGCCGCGGCGGCGAACACCTGAATGTGACCTTCGACACGAACCTTGCAGACTCGATCGCATCTCCGGCGGATGAGATCATCCGCGTCAATGACCTGCTCGACGAGCTTGCCGCGGTCGATGCACGCCTGGTCAGCGTAGTGGAAATGCGCTATTTCGCGGCCCTCGACAACGACGAAATCGCGCGATGCCTCGGCGTGACGGACCGTACCGTGCGCCGGGATCTTGAAAAGGTGCGTTTGTTGCTGCTCGATGCGGCCGGCTAGCGGCCCGCCGGATCCCCCGTCATGAAGCGCACGGCCGCCGAATACACCCGTCTTCTCGCTTTGCTGGACGAAGCGCTCGATCTGCCGGCGCAGTCGCGCGCCGCATGGGTCAATGAGTTGCCGGAAGCCGATGCCGACCTCGCGCCGACGTTGCGGCGGATGCTGGCAGCGACGTCAGCGCAAGAGACCCACGAGATCGTGGAGCTGCAAGGCCAGATTGCCATGGCCGTCCTCGAGGCTGCATCGCAGCCAGAGATTCCGGGTCTGAGAACCGGCGAACTTATCGGTCCCTATGAACTCGTGCGAGAGATCGGACGCGGCGGCATGGGATTTGTCTGGTTGGCGAAGCGAGCCGACGGCGCCTTCAAGAGATCGGTTGCCTTGAAGCTCCCCTATGCGGCCTGGACCGGCCGTTTGGCGGAACGTATGTCGCGCGAGCGGGACATTCTGGCTGGGCTCGAACATCCGAACATCGCCCGCTTCTACGATGCGGGCATCGACTCCCTGGGCCGCCCGTTCATGGCCATGGAATATGTCGAAGGGCAGGCCATCGATGTGTACTGCCGGGAACGGCAACTGTCGCTGAGAGACCGTCTGGGGTTGGTGCTGAAGGTGGCCAAAGCGGTGGCCTATGCGCATTCCAAGTTGGTCGTACACCGTGATTTGAAGCCGGCCAACATGCTGGTCACCGGCGAGGGCGAGGTCCGCCTGTTGGATTTCGGCATCGCGAAACTCATCGAAGACCACTCCGGCGCCGACGCACTGGAGACGCAATTCGCCGGCAGGCTGTTGACCCCGCACTATGCGTCTCCGGAGCAGATCCGCGGCGCCGCCATCGGCACCGCCACCGATGTGTATTCGCTGGCGGTGGTGACCTATGAGCTTCTGACCGGAACGCGGCCCTATCGGCTGAAGCGGCAAAGCGCCGCAGAATTGGCCGAAGCAATCGCCGAAGTCGACCCGCCGGCCGCGAGCAGCGCCGTGCAGGAGGCATCATTGAAGCGCCAACTGCGGGGCGATCTTGATGCCATCTTGAACAAGGCGATGAAAAAGAATCCCATGGACCGCTACGGGTCCGTGGAAGCCTTTGCAAGTGATTTGCAGCGTTACCTCCGCGGTGAAGCCGTGCTCGCCAGGCCGGATCGTGCCGCCTATCGATTGCGCAAGGTCGCCGGGCGCCATCGCGTGGCCTTGAGTGCGGCCTGCGCCATTGTCCTTGCCTTGAGCGCTGCGACTGCGGTGTCGGTGATGCAGGCGCGCGAGGCAAGAAAGCAGGCCGCACGAGCGACGGCGACGAAAGAGTTTCTGCTCAAAGTGTTTCGCGCCAATGATCCGCGTATTGCGGCGGACAAACCGCGCGGCGAAATAACGGCGCGGGAGCTACTCGATGTCGGCGCCTCGCGAATCGAGAAGGAATTCGCGGGACAGCCGGAATTGCAGATCGAGCTACTGGGACTGACCGCGGACATGTACGACACGATGTCCGAGGAGAAGCAGTATGCCGCGGCACAACAGCGACGCATCGAGTTGGCGCGAGCCTACTACGGTGCCAATCATCCAATCGTCATTGAAGGGCTGCTGAGCGAAGCCGACGGCGCCTGCCAGCGGCAAGATTACGGCAAAGCCCAACGCTTGCTGGACGAGACCGACGTTGCTCTGCGGACCTCGGGTGAGGACCATAGTCTCCTGCGTGCGAATTGGCTGCGCACCAAGGCCCGCATGCTGAGCAGCATGGCCGACCGCCAGAAGGAATTCGGGCATACGCTCGATCAAGCATTGGCACTTTACGAGGAGGTTGCGCCCCGCAGCAACGATTACGCGGCGGCCCTGAGTCTGGCCTCACTCGACCAAACCGAACGTGGCGACAATCAAAAGGCCGCCCAGTTTCTGGTCCGCGCCTTGGCGGTAGCGCAAGCCGCGCCGGGCCGAGACGATTCGATCGTCGCCGACTTTCTGTACAACCTGGCGAGAAACCAGGAGCGACTCGGCGATTTCTCCGCCGCGGAAGCCACCTATGACCGCGCGGAAACGCAGGCGCGCGAGACCTATGGAGAGCGCAACGCAGTCTATTGGATCACGCTCGCCTATCACGCACGCCTGTTGCATCAGCGAGGTCAAAGGGAGCGAGCCGATGCGTTATTTGCCACCATGCTGGCAGCCATACCTCAGGACTGGTCAACCAACGGAAACGACAAATGGGCGCGCGAGACCTACGCAGAATGTCTTGCGGCCGAAGGCCGCGCGCTCGAGGCTCTCCCCTTGCTGGAGGAATCGCAACAATATTTTCTCGCGCATTACCGCTCCGACTTTACGGTGCGCGAGGTGCGTCGCAAACTCGGCGACGCCTATGATCAAATCGGCCGTACGGCCGAAGCAAGAATACTCCTGCAAGCGGCGCGCGATGAGTCGATCGTCAAGGATGCTGCCGCGTCGCCGTGGAACTTGCGGATGCGGGAGCGCTGGGGACGTTTTTTGCTCGATCACTCGCAGCCGCGCGACCCGGACTTCGCGGCAGCCGACGCCGAACTACACGTCGTGCTGGAGAAGGCGGCAGATCGCCCTTTGGTGGAGCTCGCGCTTGCTCATTCGGATCTTTCGCGGATCGCCGCCGCCCGCGGCGACACGCCGCTCGCGCTCCGCGAAAGCACCGAGGCGCTCGCCGCACTCGCGCGCGTACGGGGGATTTACGACGTGCGCGTGCAGCCGCGGCTGTGGCTCGTGCACAGTGCTCAGCTGCTAAAGAGCGGCGATGCGACCGGTGCGCGGGAATGGGCAGCCAAGGCGCTGCAGGCAAGTCTTGGCTATGACGCTGCCACCAGCCCGGCGATCGCCGATGCGAAGAACTTCATCAGGCTTGCCGACGCTGCCCCGATCGGAAGGTGAGTGCGTTGGCCGTCGTGGGCGCCGAGCGTGGTTTGAACGGGGATCCGTCAGTCAAGCTTGCATTCCTCGGCCATTCTTTGGCTGACAGCATCCGAAGTGGAACCCACGTATCTATTTTGCCGCGCTTCTGCGTACTTCGCTTCGGTGGTCAAGAGCTTGATCGTTTCGGACGTGAATCGGCAATTGAGCTTCTTATCGCCGGGCATGACAAATGTAACAAGGCAGTTGCCGGCGACTTTTTCTTTGATGATATTTTGAGCCGTAAATCCCGGTACGATCGGGTGCGGATATTGCAACGTAAATGGCGTACATGTTTTAAGATGGTCCAGATACTTCACTGCACCCGCGTCCTCATTGCCGGCATAGGCCGGGCTCAGCAGCGTGGCGCCCACACTCAACTTCAGTAAGAATCTGTTCATCGCGTGTGCCCCTTTGCCGTTGATGGTTGTCGATCCGATCGCGCCCTCGACGATTCTCATTGCCGCGTCAGTTCAACGCGCCGGTTGCGGGCGCGTCCTTCCGGCGTGTCGTTTTTTGCCTGTGGCTCGGAGGCACCGAAGCCTCCGGTGGTCAATCGGTTTGCGTCGATGGCATAGCGCTCGACGAGCGCCATTTTTACGGATGCAGCCCGTCTGCGCGAGAGATCCACATTAGCTGCGGCATTTCCGACATTGTCGGTATGGCCCACGATGCTGAGTTTCCAGCTGGCATTGTTTTTCAAAATGGCGGCGATCTCCTTGAGCAGCGGCTCGGAGACGGGACGGATGTCGGCACGCGCGAACTTGAAGTAGATCCCGTAGACGAGCGCATGCTTCTGCTCCGCCAGAGAACGCTCGAGCGATGTGGCCACCGAGTTCGGTTGGGGAAATTCGATGCGCGTGACCGCAGAGGTAAATCCCGGCCCTCGTCCGCTCAAGATCAAGGGATTGTCCGGGTCATCGAGAACGAAATAGTCGAAATCATCGCCATCGCCGTCGTCAGCGAGGCGGCCGGAGATGTGCAGCGCCCGTAAGGCTTGCGGCCGGCCGTTCACCTGAACGGTGACTTCGGTCGGGCCATTGCCCACGCGCGCCAATGATCCGGTCATGGTGCGAGCGACGACCGGAGCGCCGAATTCGGATTCGATTTCGAGATACGTGATGGTGGTGCGGCCTAGCGTCCGAATGTCATTCACCGCCACGGCGGAAAATTCGGGCGTGGTGCCGGGAAATTGCGGCGGATCGGATTCCTCAAAACGGCGGCGCATGATCCGTGAGTTGCGCAAATCTTCGCGCCTGACGATGCGGGAAACGGTTATTTCGCGCACCTCGCCGGAATCATCAGGGGCCTCGCCCGAGGCCGTCAGCTTGAACGATGCGGGCGAAAGCCCGCTGACGACCTTCACGGCCTCATAGTCGCCTTGGCGGTCGCCCGCGAACGCGGTCATCACCGTCAGCCCATCGACCAAGGGAATCTGATGGAGCTCCTCCGCGCGAGCCGGTGCCCACAGCAGCAGTGCCGGGGCTGCCCACAGGGTAATGCCCGCCCACCATCGAGCTCCGTGCGTGCCGGATTGTGATTTCATGACGCGCGTCCGCCGAGGGTCACGTGCCGGGACAACTCGGCATGCCGTCTGCAGCCGCGGGCTTGGGATCGAGCTTTTTCCAGCCGTCGGGTACTTCGAACTGATCGGCCGCAACCGGCGCCGGATCGATCGCCGTCGTCTCGACGTTGATTTCAGCCACGGTGGTTCCGGCCATCTCGCGGGAAGCCGGCTGCGAACCGGCGCTCGATGTCGCCCCGCTCGGCGCAGGGTCGGGCTTTTTCTTTTTGCCGAACAAACCGCTGACCAGATTCTGGGTAAAGGCACCCGCGGCGGAGCCCGCCACGTATCCCCCAATGCTGCTCCCCGTCGACCGCTGCACGGCGTCCGAGGCCCCCCACCCCGCAGCGTGCTGGGCGGAATTCGCGCCCGCCTCCCCGGCCGCCGCGCTCGCGGTCGTCAACGTACCATCCGTCGCCGATTGCGGAGCGCCCCCCGCCGGCGCACCTGCGCTGGGCACCAGCCGGCAATGCTCCCCGCCGACTGCGAACCGGAAAGTCGTTCTCAGAGGATAGCCTTTGAAATCGGCGGCTTTCGCCTTGAGCTGCTTGAGGCTGTCCGCGTACGGTGCGAGCACAGAGCTCATCTGCTCTGTGTTGAAGGGAGAGGCATCGGTGCCTCCGAGCTTTCGCTGGTAGGCTTTTTCGAAGGTCATCCGATCCGCCAGTCCCGGCAAGTCGTCTTGCGTCAGCCAGACATCGAACGAATAGCTCATGCTGCAGATGTCGCCGCTGTCCTTGACCTTGCAGCTTTGGGTCATTGAAACGTTGGTACGTTGCGCCGAATGTCCGATGATGGTGCTCACGTCCTGGGTCTTGTTGACCGCGAACACCGCCGGCGTCATTTCGCACTGGGAGGTATCGACGTTGGCGGCAGCCGGCTGCTTCGGTTGCGGGCACGACTTGAGCTTCTCCAGGACGGCTTGCTCGTGTTCGAGGGCGGCGCGCCGCGCTTCGGGCGTCGGAAACGGAATTTCGGTGTAGCGCTTCTGCTTGGGCTCGATCTTCCAGGTCACACCGCGATCGACGCGCACGATGTCCACGGCTTTATTGTGTCCGCAGAACATCGACATGATGCCGTCGCAGGAAAATTGCGTCTCATTGCGTTGCTTGTCGCCCGCGATCCGGTCGGTGCTCATGCCATGCGCCTTGACGATGAAGGCATGGATCGTGGTCTGTTGCTGGATGGTCACGTCCGCAAGGACCCGCCCCCCCGAAATCAACGCTGCCAGGGCCAGGACGGTGGGCTCAAGTGTTCTGTTCATGTCGAGTTTTCCTCAAGAGCATTGCGCTCCCTATTGAGGAAAACGTGATCGGCCCTCGTTTTGGACATCGACGGCCAATTTATTTAGCCCCTCTCGGCACGCCCCCGCCTCGAAGGTTTTTTTACCCGCCGATGTCCAACCTGCCGGCAAAGCACGTTACTCCCTACAGGGATTGACCAATAAAGGCCGGGGAGACCGTTGGATATGCGTGTTCAGGTGATTCTGATGGTTCTGGCCGCGGCGCTTCTTCCGGGATGCGCCAAGCGGCACGACTCCGATTCCGCTTCGCAGGGAACCGGATCGCACCGCTATGGACCGCCACGCCGCTTTCCGGGACCGCCCCATCAGCTGAAAAGGTCCGACTTGACGGAGGCGGAGCAGAAATACGGTATTGCGCCGGTTCCCGACGACACCGTGACCTACCAGCCCGATGTGATCGTGGTCGGCGGCGGTGCGGAAGCCATCCGCTCGCAGGATCCCAACGGGTTCAGATGGACGATTGACGGCGATGCGCCGCACGCGGCGGAGTTGGAGCCGGGCAAGGTATTTTTCATGACCGGGCGCGCGGTGGGCCGCGTTCTCGATGTCCGCAAGGACGGCGCCGATTTGATCGTCACGGTGGGTCCGGTGACGCTCACCGAAATAATTCGCGAGGCGCACATCCACATCGCGGACATGCCTATCGATTTCGGTGAAGCGATCGCCTACAGATCTCCGGACCTTCCCGGTCAGGTGGTCTCGGGGGCGCTGGCACGTTCTAACAACAGCGTGAGACCGGCGATGTTCATCGCCGAGTCAGGATGGAAACTCTACCCCGCGCAGGCCGCTGCGGGACCCGTCCCGCCGGTCACCAACCAGCCGGACGTATCCAAGCTCCTCGATAAGAATTTCAAATCCGTTCCCTTTGTGACTACCTCGGTAATCGGCATGCGCGTCGGCGCAGACGGCGGTGGCCTGAAGGTCTCGGCAGAGACCTTCGTGCATTTGGCCGCGCCCACCCTCGACGTGGATATCAAAATCGCCGGCGTCGGCATCGGGAGCGCGTCGATCGAGCTCAAAGGCAGTGCCGGTCTGACCTGGAAATTCGCCGCCGGCAGCGACGTCGGCATGCGGGCCAACGTGGATGCACTCCTGCAGCCCGATACGGATTTCAGCATCCCGGTGGGCGGCCTCGGTCCGGTGCCCATCGCCGTCACGGTTCGGCAGCGATTCGAGATCACGACGGCGCTCGGAGTGAGGGACAGCACGCTGAGCGCCAGCGGGGATTACACCTTCAACGGCGGCTTCAAAGTCGACTATACCAACAAGAAATGGGGCGTGGCCGGTCCGGTGGGCTTCACCACCGTACAGAGCATGACGCGCACGGGCAATGGCCTGTCGATGGCACCGACGGGCTTAACTCTGGCGAACCAAATAAAGGTCATCGCCGGCGTGGGCATCCATGGATTCGCCGCCGGACCCTACTTTTCATTCACGACGGCGGTGGGCGCGTTCCGGGGCTCCGCCATCGGCATGATCGCCTGCAATGGGGCGACCCTCGACATCAAGCTGAACGGCGGCGTTGGGTACTTGATACCGAAATCCATCACCAATCTCATCAACTCGGTCCTGAGCGCGCTCAACATCAAGTATCGGATCAAGGGCGAAGGCGGCTTGCAACCGAGCACGCCCCTGACCATCCTCAACAAAACCAACCAGATCGGCGGCTGCAAGTTGGATGAGGATACTTCCGCAACGGGGCACCTCAGTGGTCCGGTGTAATTGCGGGATGCTCGCGATCGCATGGCCGCGGATTGCCTCGGTCACGCTGATCGCTGCCGCGCTCCTCGGCGGCTGCGGCGGACCGAAGAGCCCGGCCGCCGCCGCACCGGCAGCCGCCGGACCGGCCGCGCAAGTGACCGGCGTGTCCAACGGCGGGGCCGCGACGACGCAAGCGCCGGCCTGTTCGTTCATCACCCGCGCCGAGATGGCAGAACTTTTGGGTGCACCCGTCGGTTCCCTGATCGAAGAACATTCCGAGGGCACGACGTCCTGCGCCTATCCGCCAGGCGCCCCCGATACTTATGCTCAGGCCGACATCGAAATCGAATGGCATCACAATGGCTCGTCTTCTCTCGAGCAGCAGCTGTCGGATGCATTCGGAGGCAGCGACGCCGGCCAGAAGGTGGCGCATGCCGTGCAACTCGGCGATCGCGCCTTTTATAGTCAAGAAGGCGTGCTCAGCATTCGCACGGGTAAGACCCTCATCACGATCACACTGCCCATGCGGCCGGACTCCGAGGCGCGGGCCACTGCCATCGGCAAAACGCTGCTCGCGCGGTTGGTGGCGCCGTCACCGGCGGCCGCGCCCGCCTCCACTTCTGCACCCGCCTCCACTTCTGCACCCGCCTCCACTTCACCATCCGCGTCCGCTTCTCCATCGGTGGTCCCGCAGCTTCCCGTTGGCCTCTCCGTCGGCGAGGAATGTCCCATCGAGGTTGCCAACGCCGCCGCGGAGGAACGAACGGCGCTCGTACCGCTCAAAGTCGGTCTGACGTTGTCGAGCATTTGGATTGTGGAAGACCAAGAATTCGAATGCTTGAAGCAGGTGACGGCGGTGACCGACTCCTACGTCGACATCACTCAGAGTTGCCCGTGGGGCGAAAAACATGAAACCATCACGAACAAGCGGCGGCTCTGCCAGAGCGATTTGCGGACCGCCTATTTCTACCGCACCGAAGCCGCCCCACAAAAGTCCATACCCCCGGTCACATCGCCGACGACGATGTTCAGCCTGTCGAGCCGCTCGCTGCAAGAGCTCAAGGCGAAAGGCATCACCCGTCACCGCTACATTTCGTTCACCGCGGGCTGGCGTACGCGTGCGCAGCCGCTCGATTCCGACATCGACGGGGACTTGGTGACAAAAAAGGGCGGGCGCAAGTCGGCCGGCATCATCATCAACGATCGGCTGGTCGAATTGCCGTCTTTGGTCGCCGTCGCCAATGCGGAATCGACCCTCGAGACCACCGCGACCATCGTGGATGACGAACGCTTTCCTCTGGTGCTCGACTATGAGAGACCTGGCGAGAAATTCGGGATTCGCTACACCAAAATTTCCTATCCCAACGACGCAAATCTGGAACAGCAGTTGGCGACCGACAAGAAAGTCGATGTGTACGGCATCTACTTCGACTTTGCGAGCGATCGGCTGCGCCCGGAATCGGCGCCGGTGCTCGCGGAGATCGCCGCGGTGCTGGCGAAAAACCCCGGCTGGAAGCTCAATATCAGCGGCCATACCGACAACGTCGGCAGTGACGCCTCCAATCTGGAGCTATCGCGCCTGCGGGCACTATCGGTCAAGTCGGCCCTCGTGGATCGCTACGCGATTGCGGCTGATCGGTTGAGCACCGGCGGGTTCGGCGCCTCCCAGCCGCAAGCCAAAAACGACACGCCCGAAGGACGCGCCCGCAATCGGCGCGTCGAACTGAGTCGGCAATAACCCTGTCCCGTATCAAGGAGAAACTCGTGATGAACCCTTTGCCGCTACGCCCGCGCGCCGCGCTGCAAGCCGCAGCGCTCGTCCTGATCGCTGCTGTCACTGCCTGTGGCGCCTCGAAACAGCCGGCTGCCGGCGATGGCGCCGCCGGCGATCGGGATGCGGCTTCGGCCGCTGCGGTCGCCGCGCTCGCACGAGCGCAACGCCCGGCCGCCAAAGCGTGCGACATGGTCACGGAAGCCGAGATGTCCAGCATTTTGGGCGCCGTAGTGAGCGCGAAAGACCTTACTCACTCGAGCGGCGAGAGCGACTGCAAATGGGCAGCACCCTCGGGCTTTCCCGCCGTGGAGTTGGAGGTCGATTGGGGAGACGGGGAAGTTGCCATGCAAGCGTCCGGCTTCATGAATCGAAAGGAGCCCGGCATTGTGAGCCCCTACGACGGCATTGGCGATCAAGCCATCGCCGTAGGACCCGCCCTCATGATCAAGACCGGCGATGATCTTGTGAAACTCATCTTCACCGGCGTGGACAATGCACCCGCGAAGGCCAAGAAGATCTTCGATACCGCCAAGGCGAGGATGTGAGGCGCGCTTGCCTCAGCCCGCGGTAAATCCATCATCCTGGGGCATGCCGCGCGAGCGCTGGGCTTGGGTCGCGATGGCCTTGGGCTTCGGCTTGCTTTGGTTCAGCTCGCAATCGCTGTACTACGGCATCGTCAGCAGCGGCTGGCCGAAGGCGGACGCCACGATCACGTATTCCACGGCGCACGAGAGCCGCAGGTTCCCCCGAGTGGACATCCGCTACAGTTATACCGTCGACGGGAATGGATACACCGGAGACGGATTTCGGTACAGCTTCTACATGAATCGCCAGCGCATGCGAGCGATCGAAATCGCGGCGGCGCAAGCGGCGTACCCCGTCGGGACCCATACCCGGGTGGCTGTCGATCCACGCAACCCATTGCGTTCGGTGCTAGAACCCGGCCCGCACTTCGACGATCTGCTGTGGATTGGCGCGGGTCTCATGTTCGCGCTCACGGGACTCCTATCGGGTCGGACAGAGCGCGCGCCGCCGTCGACCTGCGACCCGGCGGCCGAAGCCGCCGCCCGCTCCGGGAAGCACCGTTATCAAATCGCAATGGCCCTGGCGTGCATCAGCTTTCTTCTCATGAGCCTGGGCCTATACCGGATCTATGCAGGGATAGCTGCCTCGTCCTGGCCGACCGTCGAAGGCCGCGTGCTCTACTCGAGGACAGGCAGCGCCGATTCGGCGGGCAATCGTCTGACTGAAGTCCGCTACGAGTATTTTTTGGCAGGTCAGCGGTACGGCGGCGCCGCTTCGCGGCTCGGCCGCCCCGAACATTCCTTCGCGCTCTCGAAATCGCACCCCGTAGGTCAGGCGGTCGAGGTTCACTATGATCCGGCGAATCCGCAGCGCTCAGTGATCGAGACTGGCATTACGTGGCACCACTTCATGCTTCCCCTCTACGCAGTGGTGGTCCTGCTGTTTGCCGCCCTGGCAAAAGGGGTTGCCGATGCGCTAAGTTAAATTCAAGGGATCTCGATGGGCCAGTCGATCAGCCGCCCTCCGGAGGCGCATGCTCTCGGTGATACCGATGAATAGTCCACAAGTAGGTTTCCATGAGCGAACGCTTGCCAAGCTCCACCAGCAAATCGCTGCACCGGTTGGATGCGGTCGTCCGCTCGAGTTCCGCACGAGCGCGCGAAAAATGGCTCAGCTGGTTTCGGTACTGCCAAATGAGTTCTCGCCTCGCCATCTTACTGTGATGAAGTTTCCATGCGCCCAGCAACAGGACCGATAGCTCTGCGCAGAAAATCAAGGCATTCTTGAGCGATATTTCCGGGGTCACGTACACACCCAGCAACCATCGCCCGACAGTCATGCGCGTGACAATCACGAGGATCATGAAGGCGAGTGTCGCCAGTTGCCCCATGGCGATCCGCCGGCTCTTTCGCTCGAGCTCGACCACCTTGCGCGCGAAATAACTCTGCTGATTTTCCACCCAAGCGCTTCGCACGTAGTCGCTGGGCCGCGTATTCGGCGCCGGCGGCGCTTCGATGCCAGCAGGCTCGACGCTCCTCAAAATGCCGCCGATACAGCCGAAGCCGTCGAAGCGGTCGGCTCCCGACAGAGCCATGATCTCAGCGGCATCGACACGGTGGTCGATGCCGGCGAGACCCAGATAGAATTTGACGCGCAGGGTCTCGGCGAGCGATCGGTACCTTAGGTGCTTGACGAACCAGTCCCGAGAGTAGAGCAGCCGGTAGAGCACCCAGCTGCCCAAGAGGATGATCAGGTAGGCGATCAGAAAACCCTGTCTCTCGCCGAGCTTGTCGTAAATCAAATAGAGACAGCCCATGACGAATGCCGCGGTGCCAAATAGACCAAACACGCCATCCGAGCGCTTCTGATAATGCAGCGCGAGCGCGTCGGCTTTCCCGAACTCCCCGTCGATTCGCGCCAGCCTCGCAGAGTTATCGAGTGGCAGGTCCGCCGGCAAACTGCCCCGCAAAGAGTCTCTCGGCGGCTCGGAGCCCCCGGCCGACAACCGGTGCAGGTCGCGATTGTAGCCGTTGAGATCCTCGAGCCGGTGCCGGAGCGGCGCAGGCACTTGCTCGTTGAATTTCAGGATCCTCTCGCCGAGACCCATCACAAAACCAGGGCCGGCCGCGGCAACGCCCGGATTGCCACCCCCCCGTACGATCGGTATCCAGTAAGCAAATGGCGAGTGAGCGTCCGCCTCCGCATCGCCGCTGACGAATTCCAGATGCAAGGCCTGGATATTCTCGGCCGTGCGCACCCGCAAGAACCGCAGGACGGTGTCTGCGGTGCCGTGCCGGAACGCGGAATCCCTGCCATCCCACAACGCGAGCATCAAGTTGCACTTGGTGACCAAGACATCCGCGAGATTTCCGTACGCCGCTTGACGTCCCGCCACGGATTGGATGCCGCCTGCGCCGGCCGGCATCGGCAACACAGTGCAGCGCATGTTCGAATGCGCAAGCAATCTCTTGAGAAGCTTGAGATTCCACGGATCGAAGTCGGCGGCGTACTCCCTCAGCGGCATCGGCAACACCGCATGTACGCTCAATCCGAGGTCGAGCGCCGTCTCGGCGACCACCAGATCGGCACCTGCGCCCATGCCGAGCATGATGTCGAGCGGCGTGTCCGGCAGGTACGCGCGAATGGCGGCGAAGAACGGCGCGACCGCGCCGCGCGCCTGGGCCAAGTCGTGCGAATCCAAATTGCGGTGTCCGGTCACGCCGATGACAAAAGGGTAATCGCGAGGCGGAGCAGCTTCGCTCGCAATGCTTGGCGCCGCGACGGCGGATTCTGGGGTCAGGAGCGCCGGGGATTCGGGACCGAGCATCATGAGGCAACACACTCCCGTCTCAGCGTCTGGGGTGTTTCATTGTAAATGGCGAACATGTGCCTAAACAAACTGCTGCGGCTGCCGAATCCCACGTGCTCCGCAATGGTGGTTATTGACCACGCCGTAGTTTGCAGGAGTCGCAATGCCTTCGCGGCACGCGTGCGGTTGAGAAAATCCGACGGCGTAATCCTGTGCACAGCCTTGAAGGTTCGCAAGAAGTGATATGGAGATAGCCGGGCCGCGGCGGCGATGTCGCGCAATCCGATCGGATCGCTGTATCGGGTGTAGATGTAATCAACGGCGAGGTCCATGCGCCCGAGCAATTCTCGGCGGGTTGCGGGTTTCAACGACTGAATGCGCGATTCGAGGCTCAACCGGTTGTAATGGCTTTTTAGCATCCTTTCCAGCAAGAACAGCAATTGTTCTTCCAGCCATACTTCATCACGCAATCCACCGTCCACGGCCGTTCGAATGTGACGCAAAGCTGGGGTAACGATCTTGTCATGCGCGAACAGCCGTTCAGAAAACTCGATGGCCGATTGACACTGGTTTCCGTCTTGGGTCAGCAGATGCTCGTCTGGGCGCAGTAGGGCGTGCCGCACCTGCGCCGTCAGATGAGCATCGAAAAAAATGGAGAAAGAGTGCACGGGCCGAATCGCCTCGATGCGGCTGCTGTAGCTCCGGCCATGATTCACAATCAGATAGGTGTCATCGTCGACAGAAACCCTTCTACCGTCGATGAAGTAATCCTCAGAGCCCCCGAAAGCGGCTTTGATCGATAACAGTTGACGAAATTCCGGATATTCTGCCAGGCGCGTGCGCGCAGAGATCACCGCGGACTCACGACCCCAACGTGCATAGAATGCCTTTCTGAAAGCGTGATCCCACAGCGCAGGCATTTGTCGATAAATCATTCAGAACTCCGACGCACCGCCTACCATACCCTTAGCTTATCCCGCTCGCGATCGATCATCGTTGCAGATCTTGCTAAAACCTATGGTACCCCCTGCCGAATCGTCACGAACGTCGCAACAATACAACATAATTGGCAATTCCTGAGACGAGCAGAGTTCGGGCTCCCGTGGGATTTGCGCAGCCCAGCCCTATTTGATCGTCTATCGATGACGTCGAAGGCAGCAGTGCGCCGATAATCACGCGCACGTACGTCGTTTTCGCAAGAATCGCAACACTTCGCTTCTTTGCGTGCTGCAAGCTTTCGCAATGATTGATCTCCTCGAATCGATCGACTGAAGGTTGCGCCCGCAATGCGATTACTCGATAGAGTTGCAAATTGCACTGGAGCCTTTCGCTTGGCACTGGGCCGCGAAACAAACAAGGTGTTTGACGTGACCGCTGCCGGTCAATATGCCGCGTCGGTCGCGAACTGTCCGTTGCGGTTCGTGCTGGGCGATGATCTGACGCGAGCGAGTGCTGAATTGGCGTTTGCCGATGGCGCGCGTTTGGCGGGTTGCCTCGATCTGCTGCGTGTACCTGCCACTCGGTTGTGGGTGGAGTGGAACGATGAGGTGCACAAAAAGGTCATCTGCGAGGCCGAATCGGCCACGGAGTACGATTCCGGCGCGCTCGGAAGAGCGGTCGGCGTTTTCTTACGGGGCACATCCGATGGCCTCAGCGCGGTCGCGCGCACGTTTTGGGCCGACGGCGGCGCGCAAGACTCCGATGTAATCATTTCCCCAATCGAGACGCACATCGACTTGCGCGCTCGATTTGAGGAAGCGGTCAACGTTCAGCCGATGCTATCGGGAGGCTTGGCGGCAATCTTGGACGGGCGCGATCAGGCGATGTCGACGCTACTCGAATGCGTACGCTTTCGATTCGATGACGAATGGGCCGCCTATTATAGAGCTGCGGCGATCGACGCGGACACCCAAAGACATATAGTTCACAGCTCCTTGGCAGCGGTCGCTCGGGACCCGCCGCTGCTGCTGGCGTTCTTTCTGCTGCTGTCAGCGAACAATGCGACGCGATCGATGCCGATTTCCCGATCGATCATCAATCGCAAACGGCATGCACGCGGACACGGGGGTCTTCTGGACCATATCGAAGTGCATGCGTCGCTCGATGCCAGCTCCGTTGCCTCGGCTCACGAGGAACTCGACACGACGCGGCGCTCGCCAAGGTTGCACCATGTGCGCGGCCACCTGGTGCGCCGCGATAATTGCATCTTTTGGCGGACGCCGCACCTGCGCGGCAGCGCTTCTCAGGGCATCGTTCGGTCACGGACCGTATGTCTGTCGTTTGCGCGGCGGCGTACCTGCGCTGCACAGGGCCGTACCCTGCCCCTCCCACCTACATAGAGCGCCGCGGTGATGGAATCCAGGAAATTGGAGTTGCAGTGGTTGCGCCGGCTGGTAATGGCGAGCCTATTGGCGGCCGGTTTCTCTGCGCCCAAGGATATCTCCGATGAGGCGGTTAAGGAGCTGGCTGCCGCGGGATCTGCGTTGCAAAACCAAGACTACCGAGGCGCGCTTCGTATTCTCGACCCGGCCATGCGGGCCCTTGCCGCCAATGGGACCGCGTGGCGCTATCTCGGCGTGGCTCACCTGAAGCTTCATGAGTCCGCCGCGGCTCAGCAGGCGTTTTGGAAGGCGTTGACGCTCGAGCCAAAGAACGCCAATTTGCTGATGTTCCTGGGGATCACCGCCGCCCAAGCAGGGCAAACCGAGGAAGCATTCGAGTGGTTGCAAAAGACAAAGGCGACGCGGCGCGTCGATATGGCGCAGCTCGAAATAGAAGCCGACGCGAAACCCTTGCGCGTCGATCCTCGGTATGCGGCTCTGTTGCCCCGGCCGGAAGATTTCGTGCATCCGTTCGTCGAACCGGTGACCGTCATTCGGGAGTGGGATGGCGAAGCAGCGGGCGATCAGTTCGGCTGGATCGCGCGCGTGATCGGCGATGTCGACGGGGATGGCGTCAATGATTTCGTCACTTCCGCGCCGACCAAGAATCTCGGCGGCGAGAATGCCGGACGAATCTACGTCTACTCGGGCAGGACCGGCGAGTTGTTGTGGAAAGCGGACGGCTCGCCGGGCGATCAGTTGGGGACGGGTATCGAAGCCGCAGGCGACATCAACAAGGATGGCATTCCCGATGTCATCGGCAGCGCGCCAAGCATCGATACCGTGTACGTTTATTCAGGACGGGATGGCCGTGTTCTCATGACTCTGCATGGGGAGGCAAAAGGCGACACCTTCGGTGCTCACGTAGCCTCCGTCGGCGATGTCGACGGGGACGGATATTCCGACATCATCGTGGGTGCACCGGCCAACAATGTCGGCGGCAAGGGGGCCGGCCGCGCATACGTGTACTCGGGTAAAGACGGCCGCCTTCTGCTGAGGCTCACCGGCAGGCGCGCGGGCGATGCGTTCGGGAGCACCGTCGGCGGGTATTCGGACGCACGGCATCATCTTTTGCTGGTCGGCGCGCCCGGCGCAGGTCCGCGCAAGAGCGGCCGAGTCTATGTGTATCGGGATCTTACCGAAACTCCCGCGTTTGCTTTCGACGCTGATCCAAGCGGCGTCGCACTGGGATATATGTTCCTCTCGGTGCTTGGCGATGTCGACGGCGACGGTGTTCCCGATGTATTTGCCTCCGACTGGTCAGACGCCAGCAAAGGCCGGGGGACCGGGAAGGCATACGTCTATTCGGGCCGAACGGGACGCAGGCTCCACACGTTCATCGGCGAGACAGCCGGCGAGGGGTTCGGGACCACCCAATCTGTCGCCGGCGATGTGACCGGCGATGGCCGCGCAGACCTGATCATCGGCGCCTGGCAATACAGCCGCGAGGCCGAGGGTGGCGGGCGCGCCTATTTATACGATGGCCGCAGCGGCCAACTGCTGCGGACCTACACCAGCCGAGTGCCTGGAGACACGTTCGGCTTCGATGCGGTAGGTATGGGAACGCGCGACGGCAACGGCCAAAGCGAATTGTTGATCACCGCGGGATGGAGCGGGGTCCACGGTTATCACTCCGGCCGGATCTTTCTCATTTCCAGCGGGATCAAGAATTAGGCGGCCGGTGATCGAACGCCGTCGCTGCCCACCGTCGGATAATCGTAGATCTAAAACTTCATCGTGAAAGCCACGAAGAGCTGGCGCCCGAGCTGGTCGTAAGTCGGGAAGGAGTTGGCGGCGCCACTCGCGGAAACGTTGGCCGACACGACAGGCGGATCGCGATCGAAAACGTTGTTTGCGCCTGCACGAAGTTCTACCGTCTTCGCGATATTCCACGCGGCGGAGAGATCCAGATAGCTCTGAGCCGCCAACTTGGCGTCGAAGGCATCGAATGAACCGTTCGACAAAGTAGGCTCCGAGCTGTTCGTATCGAGTGAGACGGTGCCGATGTAGCGCCACAACGCCGTCAACTCCACGTCCCACGGAGTCTGCCAGTTGAGCCGGAGGTTGTGCCGCCACTTCGGATTCACGGTCAGACATTTCGGCCCATACAGTCCGGCACAATCATACGTGGGCAGGCCCGGCTGCGTGGTGGTGGTTTTCAACAGTGTGGCGCCCGCGAAATTGAAGAGCAACGAGCCGAATCGGTCGGCGAGCGGTAATTTGTAAACCGCCTGCACGTCGACGCCCTCCACCTTCGCTGCACCCACGTTGTTATTGAGCTGAACGATATAGCCGCCGGTCGCGACACTCGAGCCGGTCAGCGATCCTGCCGACGTGCGAACGATTTGGCCGCAGGAACCCGGATCGCCGGTTGCAAGGCACTGCTGCAGAATGAGGGGAGCGGACAGCGCCCCTACGATGTTGGTCAGCTTGATCCGGTAGTAATCGATGCTGCCTGTGAAATTCGGCAATGCCGTTGGCGTGAATGTGATTCCGAGGGTGATGGAATCGGCTTGCTCGGGTTTCAATTTGGGATTGCCGCCAAGCAGTTGCCCGCACTGGAGCGCAACGCATTGCTGGATGTGATTCGTGGTGCCGCCGTTGCCATACTGCGCGGCCGTCACCCCTGTCCTTTGGCATTGAGCCAAGCTGGCCGTGGCCGGGGTCAAGAGGCCCGTGTTTGGATCCCGGGTCGGCGCACAGGGATCAATGCCAGGCGAACCGATCAATCCGAAACCAGGGGGCGTAAACAGCTCGATGATATTTGGTGCGCGGATCGCACGCTGATAACCGCCGCGAAAGCGAATATCGGATATCGGCGCGTATTGCACTTCGAACTTGTACGTGTTGACCCCGCCTGCCAACTGATAGTCGGAACGGCGGAAGCCGGCATCGGCCACCAAATCCTTGATACCGGGTTTATCCTGGACCAGCGGGGCCCGCGCCTCGATGAATCCCTCCGTGAGAGAATAGCCATTGTCGATCGCCACGGACGCACCTCCGAAACCGGAGAGGAGGCCGCTCTTCTCACCCGAGTCCGGCGCGAAAGAAAGCTTCTCGCTCCGATGCTCGAAGCCCACGTCGACACCCAGGCCGTCATTCGCGAAGGGAGATTGCAGCCCGTATCTTCCCAGGTCGCCGGTAATATCGGCATGCGCAATGCGCTCGGTGACCGTGCCATAGGACGTACCCACGGTGTACATCGGCGTCAATTGAGCCTGAGTCACTCCTCCGCTCGTGAAGACGTTCCAAGGCACACAGGGCGGCCCGCTCACGCAGACTGGATTTGCCGCCGTACCCGTGGCCTGAAACGCATTCGACACCGCCTGAAAGTTCAGGTAGTTGCTGTTTGCATTGAACAGGGTCGTGTAGTAGTACTGCGCGTATGCATCGTAGCTCCAGCCTCCTGCAATAAGACCTTTGATGCCCGCGACGGCGCGATAATTCGTGTGGTCCCAAACCGATGAGCGGCCGCCGCCCTCGACGTTTCGCCTGCCGATTTGCAGGTTGGCGCAATTAGGAGATACATAGTTGGCGGGTACCGGATTTGGAACCGGAGGACATCCGGGGGAGGCCCGGTCTGCCGCAATTTGCGCGGGCGTACAAATGACGGACGCTTCTTGGGCGCTGAGCAAAGGATTGCTGCAGTTGACGTTAAAGCCTCCATTTTGGGTTGGATCGATTGGATTGGAGAAGAACAGCCCGGACGGAGCAACGTCTATCCGCGTCTTGTCATCCATGAATCCGAACTCAGCGTAAGGCTTGGCGTGATCGTTGATATCTACGTGGGCAAAAAATCCGGCCAAATAGCGCTGGTCGCCGCGCGACATGAAAATGAAACGCTGTGAATTGAAAAGCGCCGGGGGATTCGAACCGGCCTGCGGCCAGGGAAGGAACTGGTTGCCCACAACCGTGTAGGCATTGCCATTCGGGGCTACAAATTGATTGGAGCTCGATGAGCCGCCGCACATTACACCCGTTTGTGCAGCATTCAGGTTGAGCTGGCAGCCGCCAAAGTCGCGCGCACCGCTCGCTATCGGATCCGCCTGCAAATAGCTCAGGTACGCCGTTACGTTGCCGGCGCCATCGGCGATGTTGGACCCCAGCACCAAGCTGAAACTGCGGTTTCGGCCATCGTGACGGCTCCCCGACACGACGTCGAATCCTTGGGCGGCCTCCAGACCCTGAGCATAGTCATTGTGGTTCTGATGCCAAAACTCTCCTACCTGGCCATCGATCTGAACGCCCTCGAAATCCTTCTTCATGATGAAGTTCACCACGCCTGCGATGGCGTCCGATCCATAGGTGGCGGAGGCCCCGCCGGTCACCACCTCGATCCGCTCGATCAATGCGACAGGGATCTGGTCAAGATCCGGCGCGGAATTGGGGTTTGCGGTATTGGGATCGCCGGTGCCCAACCTGCGGCCGTTGATCAACACCAGCGTGCGCTGAGGGCCCAGGCCGCGAAGGTCGGCGGTCGTGATGCCACCGGGGGTCGACAGCCCCGCCGACGTATTGCTGAAATCGGTTGCGGCATTTTGAAAATTCTGCGGCAGCTGATTCACCAGATCGATAATGTCAGTTTTACCCCCTTGATGAATTTCCTTGGCAGTTACCAGCTGAATGGGGGAAGTGCTCGTGAGATTCGGCGCCGCAATTCGCGAACCGGTTACGACGACCTCTTGAATTTCCTCCCCTTTCGGCGAGGGCGCCGGCGACTGCTGAGCCGCACTCGGCGAGCACACCATGAATGGCAGGGCCAGGTTCATCAAGCACATCAGTAAACGTGATTCACAAATACGCATTCTGCATCTCTCCCTAACGTTCGCTCTTATTTTGGCCACGCGAAACTTAGTCGCGGTCTATCCGGCGCAAGCCCGGCGGCGTTTCAAACGATATAGGGAGAGTTCAAAAACTGTGGTGCAGTTATTGCTAACTTTTGATGCGATTGAGCCGCATTCGCGGCCGGCTCATATGGCACGCGTACCCGCGCCGCCAATCCGCGGAATGAATGCCTATTCCGGGATCGGCGATCTAGCGGTGAACCGAATGGGCGATCGCCGGTGTTTTGGCATCCGGGCTGGTGTCGATCGCACGCTGCAGTACCTGGAGCGCCGCGATCGGATCATCTGCAAACTGAAACAATTGCAAGTCTTCCGGGCTGATCATGCCGTGGCGGACCAAGGCTTTGAAGTTGATGATCTCGTTCCAATACTCCGATCCATAGAGAATCACCGGCACCCGACGCGCAAGTTTGCCGGTCTGGGAGAGAGTTAAAATTTCCAGGAGCTCATCCAAAGTGCCGAACCCGCCGGGAAAGACCACCAACGCGCGCGCCAAGTGCGCGAACCAAAGTTTCCGCATGAAAAAATAGCGGAATTGAAACACCAGTTCGCGGCTGATGTACGGATTGGGCCGCTGTTCGTGCGGCAGACCGATATTGAGTCCGATCGAGCGGCCACCCGCATCCGCCGCTCCTCTGTTGGCGGCCTCCATGATTCCCCCGCCCCCGCCGGAGCAGATCACCATGCGATGAACCGGTGACGGCAGGCTTGCCGCCCACAGTGTCAGGAGGCGGGACAGCTCCCGAGCTTCCGAATAAAAGCGACCCAGCGGACCGTTCGGGTCCAGACGTGCGGAGCCAAAGAAGACGATCGTGTCGTGGACACGTTGTCGACGAAAGCGCCGCAAGGGATCCAAATACTCGGCAAGAATTCGCAGCGGCCGAGCATCATCACTTGCGAGGAATTCCGGGTCCTCGTAGGCGAGGTGAGCTTCCGGCGGGTTTTCCTTTTGCATGGTCACCGTGCTCGAGAAAAATCGATAAAACCATGGTCGACGTCGGTACGAATCAGCTCCACGCGCACCCGATCGCCGACGTCTAGGCCCTCAAATCCCCTGACCAATCTCCCTTCCGTCGTGGGGCCTGAAATACGCACCCACGTCCCTTTTTGAGACGCGCCCGTGGCCAGTGCATCGAACTCGGCACCCACTCTTGCTGCCAGCAGCAATGCGGCGGCCGACTTACTCACCGAGCGCTCGACCTTTGCGGCGTTATTTTCTTGTTCCGTGCAGTGTGCCGCGAGCGCGCGAAGGTCATCTTCAGTGTAAGGCGACTTCTCGCCCGCCAACGCTGCCTTGACCAAACGCTGGGTAATAAGATCGGGGAAGCGCCGGTTGGGCGCGGTGGAGTGTGTGTAGTCGCGCACCGCCAGACCGAAATGACCTTCGATGGTCTTTTCCGGTTCATCGAGAGCGTATTCACCTGAGCCCAACAGCTTGATGACGGACAAGGACAGATCGGGAAAACGCGCCGCATCGATTTGCCGGCGTTTTTCAAGAAAGGTGTTGAGTGCGGGTGCGCTGGGGCTGGATGGCAATCGCTCCCCGATCGCCGCCGCGAGGGCGACGATTCGATCCCATCGCTTCGGGGTACGCAAGACCCGGCGCAACGAAGCGAACCCTTTGCCGGCCAGAAACTGCGCCGTCACCCCATTGGCCGCGACCATGAACTCCTCGATCAATTGCTTGGCTCTGTTGTTCGCATCGGCGCGAAGATCACTGAGCACGCCGGACTCCATCACGGGCTGGCTCTCCAGCGTCTCCAAATTCAACGCGCCGCGAGCATGACGGACACTCCGCAGCGCTTGGGCAGCCTTATCCTGGATTCGAAGCTGCTGATCGAGTCCGGCGGCTGCTGCCAGCCGCTCGGGCGGCGGCCCCCGGCTCTCGAGCCAAGCGCCGATGCCGTTGTAGGCCAGCTTTGCGCGATTGAGGACCACTGCGCGATACACGTCCGACTGGGTTACCGCTCCCCCCGCGGCGACGCCCATTTCGATGACGATGGCCAAACGTTCCTGACTTTCGCCCAAGGAGCTCAGATCGGTCGAAAGCCGCTCGGGCAGCATCGGAAAGGTTGCCGCTGCCGTATAGACCGAGGTCGTGTTGGCACGCGCATGGTCGTCGATGGGGGAACCAATCTTGACGATCGCATCGACATCGGCGATCGCCACCAAGATCTTGACCGTATCCCCGCCCGCCGGCACCGCTACCGACAGCTGATCCAGATCGCGGGAGTCATCGTTATCGATGGATGCCCATAGAAGGGTTCTTAGATCGTGAATTGCGGGCCCCGCGTCGGTTGCGGCCTGCACAATGGAATCCGTTTGCTTCACCACTGAGACGCCAAATTCCGGCTGCAATCCGTTCTCTCGCATTGCGCGGCGCGCAATATCGAGGAGGCGGCCTACATCAGTGGTCGATAAACGACTCATGGAGCCTTGCGCCAGGGACCGCACGCGCCAACTCACCGCGCGCCGAGGTCACCGTAGAAAATCACGACAGGGGCGCCGGCCGGCGATCGTGGCCATCAAAACTAGCCGAAAGCTTCTTGCTCCAGCTCTTCGAGTTCCACCATGCGAGCGATAATCGCCGTCTTTCTCGCTTCCAGCTGCTGCCACGCCAGCTTGGCACGCACAATCTCCGCGGCTCTCGGCTGGGGCTCCCGAAGGAGCGTGAGATAATTCGCCTTGGCAGTAATCGAGCCGCTTTGCGCGAAAGTGAAAAGAGATTGAAGTTTTTTCAGGCGCTCTTCAATGTCCATGGAAAGAACCCTGCTGTAAACACCGCTCAAGCGGCGAGTGCAGTGTCCCCAAGGTGACCTGTCTCGGGTAAGTCTCAAAGACCGTGAGTTCTTATAGGACCTTTCCTATAGAAGGTGTTCTCAGGCAGATGATTACTTCGGCGGCATCCAGGATTTCGCGAATGAACTCTTCCCATCGGTGTAGGTGGTCCACACCGCCCGGGTCGCCGGATCCACGGCGACGTTCTTGGCCGTGGCGGCCGTCGCGATCTCGCCCCGGTTCGTGAGGATACCGCCGCTGGTGCCGAGCACGGTCATTTTGCCGGGACCCGCGCAATAAACCAGCCCACCCACGCTATCGAATGCGATCTGATCGACCTTTGGCGCGATATCGGCTGATCCCGTGACCGAACCGCTCGTGGTGTCGATGACGGCCAGCTTGCTATTGCCGCCTGCGACGAAGATGCGATGGTTGGCGGTATCCAGAGCCACGCCGTGCGGTAGCTGTGCCGGCGCGGTGGGCCACTGGGCGATCACCTTGTTGCTTGCCGGGTCGATGACCGCCACCGTGTTCTTGTCTTTGATGTTCAGGTAAATGCGGTCGGTCTTGTCATCATAGACCATGACTTCCGGTGCTCCCGGTATCGCCACGGTCGCCACTATCTTGAGGGTCGCCGGATCGATCACCCACACATCCAGACCATCATCATGGGTGACATACACCCTGTGATTCTTCGGCTCGTAGAGGATCGCATCGGTTGGTCCCGGTACTTTGAGCGAGTTCACTTCCTTCAAGGTCTCGGCATCGACCACCGCGACTCGGGCATCCTCCTGCACGCTCACATAATAGAACTTGGAGTCGTTATCCACCGCGTGGTCAACGGCGCCGCCGACCTTGACCCGCGCGATCAGGATGTTCTTCTGCAGATCGATGTAATCTGCCGTGCCGTCGGTTTCATGGCCGGCAAGCAGCCGGTGACGTTTCGAGTCGACGCGCAGGAAGTCGAATTTGCCCTTCGAATTGGGTATTTCGATCGATGCACCGGGCTTGAATTCGAGCTTTGCTGCCTCGGCGTTGGCCGCGGCCGGCATCGAGAAGACGGCCAGGCAAGCGATTAAACGAACTACTTTTTTCATGACGGTCCCTGGGAGTTGTTTATGAGTGAATCAATACTTCGCGGTGATACCGGCGAATAAATAGCGCCCGAATGTGTCATACGTACCTGCGGTCATGTTGCCGTTGACGAGCTGCGGGTTGGCGTAGTAACCGATGATCGGAGCTTTACGGTCAGCCAGGTTGTTGATCCCCAGCCTCAAATTCAGGTGCGGCGTCAGATCGACGCTGCCGTCGAGGTCAAAATAATCATAAGTGCCCACCTCGGAGTCGACGGGGTAGGCCGGGTTGGTCGCCAAGCTTGGATTGCCGCTGGTGAATTCGGATCTCATGTGGCCGATATGACGCCAGTTCAGAGACAGCTCGAAACCGGATTTCGCTTCCCACGTCGTACGCAGCCGATGGCGCCAGCGCGGTACCGGGGACGTCGGGCCCCCGCTCGTGCAGTTCGGACCATAGTAGCCCGAACAGTCGAATGCAGGTACGACGGGGTTGACGTTGATAACGTTGTCGAGCCCGAGACTGCCGGTAAATCCGAATGTCAGAGTTCCTGCGTTGGCGTTCAGCGTCTCCATGCCGAGCCTATAGCGGCCTTCGAAATCTACGCCGCTATTGCCGTATGAGCCGGTGTTGAGCCTCGTGCCGATGATGCGTCCGGCCGAAGCGCCATTGCCGACGGACAAGGAGCCATTCGCATCGCGTTGCACCAAGCTGCAGACGAACGGATCCCCGGTATCGAGGCAAGCTTTCAGCGAAGATTCCGCGGGAATCGGCCCCACATACCCGTTGACCTTGATGCGCCAGTAGTCCGCGCTGAACAAAAAATTGGCGAACGGCGTCAGCACGAAGCCCATCGTCACCGAATCCGCGGTTTCGGGCTTAAGCTTCGGGTTGCCGCCGCTGGTGACGTTAATGGTCGATTGCGGAGCGATATTGCCGTACTGCGCTGCCGTGACGCCGGTGTGCGCGCACTCCGCGGCGGAGCGGGTCGGTGTTTGCGTGGCCGTGGGACCGAAAGTACCCGCGCATGGATCATTGCCCTGCGGTTGGAAGAGCAGTTGCGAGGTGAACAATTCGTAGGCGTTCGGCGCGCGCACCGCGCGGCTGACGCTGCCGCGCAAGCGCACCGGACCGATGGGCGCCCATTCGAGCCCCGTGCCGAAGGCGTTGACGTTGCCCTGCGGCGAATAACGGGCATAGCGGTCGCTCGCGTTGAATACCAGGGACTTGGTCCACGCCTGGTCCTCGATCAGCGGTAGTTTGAATTCCGCGAACACCTCCGAGACATGGAACCTGCCCTCGGTAGGATGCGTGGCGCCGGTGGCCAGTAAATCACCGGTGGCGTACTCCGCGTCCGGGTTGTAACGCACCTGTTCGACGCGATACTCGGCGCCGACCGCAACGCCGACACCGCTGTTCGCCAGCGGACTCTTGATTCCGTACTTCTCCAAATTGCCGATCAGCTGCGCGTTCGCGATGTCGCGCTGCGCGAAACCGGAATTCACGCCGCCCGCCGTGATGTACCGCACTTGGGCCGGCGTGACGCCTCCCACGGAATAAATATTGTACGGAATGCAGGTTGGATCGGTCCCGTCCACCACCGATTGACACGTGGCGACGCCGCCGACGTTCACCACGTTGAGCGCATTGGCCAATCGCGACTGCGACACGTCGTTGGTCAGCGTTTCCCGTGAGTTCACGCGGCCGTGCACGACGCTCACGTCGTATGACCACGGGTCGCTGATTTCGCCCTTAACGCCGAGGACGACACGATAGGATTGGTGGTGGAACTCATCCACGCGCTGCCCGCCTTCGATATTGCGCCGGCCGATGGCCACCTGCGCCGTGTCCGTCGGACCCAGGCCGGCGGAGGTGCACAGGGAATTGACCTGACTCGCCGAGAGAAGCGGATTGTTGCAATTGATGCCGAACACCGGCGGCAGCGGCGGCACCGTAGTGACGGGCGGGGGCGCCGCCGGGTACTGCGTGATGCTGGTGCCGCTCGGCTCAAAACGCACGGTGGTTTTGTCATCCGTGTACTGCGCCTCGGTGTACAAATTCGCCGCCTCGTTGAACTTATAATTGGCGAATATGCCGGCGGCGTAGCGCTTATCGGGCCTCTGCAAATCCTGATAGGGCGCGGGATTGAAATAATCGCCGGGCGCCGACAGCGTGCGGAAAGCGTGGCCGTTCGCGGTATCGAGCGTGAGCGGCGTGCCCGCGCCGCCGTTGGGGACAAATTGCCCGGCCCGTGTGGTGCCATCCAGCAAACATTGATACGAGCTGCCGGTCTCGCCCAAGGTACAGGCAGCGAAATCGCGCCGCGACGCGCTGACCGCCTGGGTCTGGCGATAGCCGGCATAGCTTGTCACGTGGCCGCTGCCGCCGAACAGATCCTTACCATAGACAATCGAAAGATCCCCCGAGGCGCCGTCAAAGACGGTCCCCGTGGGCGGCGTAATTCCGCCGGCTCGTTCGATCGCTTGCAGATCGCGGCGGTCGTTGTTGCCTTGGTAAATGCCGCCCTCGAGATCGACCTTGAGGCCGGTGTAATTCGTATCGAGAATAAAATTGACCACGCCCGCGATGGCATCCGAGCCGTAGATGGCAGAGGCGCCGCCGGTGAGCACTTCGACGCGCTTCACCAGCGCGCTCGGCACCGTATTCAGATCCGCCGACGGATTGATGGGATCGCCGGGCGCGGCTCGCCGGCCGTCGATCAGCACCAGGGTGCGGAAGGCGCCGATGCCGCGCAGGTCGACCGTCGCGGCGCCGGTGAGCGGCGCAACGCCGGCGCCGTTCGCCGACAGCGTCAGGGTCGAATTGACCTGCGGCAGGCTGTTCATGAATTCCTCCACCCGCGGCGTTCCTTGATGCAGGAGCTCCTCGTTGTCGACCACGACAATCGGGCTGGGACTCGAGGTGTTGGCCGACGACAGGCGCGAACCCGTGACGACGATTTCGATCAGGTTCTCCTCAGGATCTCCTGCGTCCGCGGCGTGGCTCGCCGGCGCGCCGCCGGCGAGTGCGAGGCATGCGGCCAGCGGTGCCAACGTGCTTTTGATTCTTCTCATCATCTCCCCCATAGCCTTACTTTGTTCTAATCCGCGGCCGCTTTCGCATCCTCGACTTTGCAAAGGAATGCATTGGCGTGGAAATCGCCGGACGCGGCCGGATCACACCCCCGAACTCAAGATCGCGAGCTGCTCTTTTACAATCGAGGAGGCGGACCCCCGGTAGCATTTCGATCGAGACGCTTGCAAAAGTACTCCCATCAAAGCTCAGGTACGTCTCCTAAGCATGGTTTCCCACAACACAGTTCGTAAATGATCGTTCGCGGTCTCTGGCAGTATCATCTGCCGATAGCGCCGCTTACAGCGCTCGATGAGTCAAAGAATGCACACGGGAGCAGGCATGGCACCGATGCCGGTAATATCGTGACCGGATTCAAGCCGATCGAATTGACTCGACGCAGGCTCTTCGAAGTTACGGGCGCGGCCGTCGTGGGGACGGAACTTTTTTCCGCAGCACTCCCAGCTGCTGCGGCTTCACCCCCCGCCGCTGCGGCTTCACCCAGCCGCGCCGCGCAGGCTCCCAGCTCCGTCATGGGCAAGCTGAGCGGGTACATGAGCGAAGCCGCCGGCCGCACACTGCCGGCCGAGGTCACGGAGAAAACGAAGCAACATGTTCTCGACACTCTCGCGGCCATGGTCTCGGGCTCCGAGCTTGGTCCCGGCCGCGCTGCGCTTGAATTCTCCCGAGCGTACGGCGGCAACCCGGTTGCGACGGTGGCAGCCGCGAACTTTCTTTGCGGCCCCATTGAAGCCGCGCTGACGAACGGAATGCTGGCGCATGCGGACGAAACCGACGATTCTCATGCGCCGTCACAGTCTCATCCGGGGTGCGCCGTCATTGCCGCGGCGCTGGCCACCGGGGAGCGATTCGGCATCAACGGAGCGCATTTTCTTCGCGCGGTGGCACTCGGCTACGATGTAGGCCCACGCTTCACAATGAGCTTGGGCGGCCAGCGGTTCGAAACCGAGAGTCACTGGAGCACGCACAGCATCTCACCGCTTTTCGGCGCGGCCGCCGCGGCGGGCTGTGCGGCGCGGCTGAACCCTCAGCAGATGCGCTGGATGCTGGGCTACACCGCTCAGCAGTCCTCCGGACTCGCGGCGTGGAGCCGCGACACCGAACACGTGCAGAAGGCATTCCATTTTGGCGGGATGACGGCGCGCAGCGGTGTTACTTCTGCACTGATCGCCCAGGCGGGCTGGACCGGTGTAGATGACATACTCTCGGGCAAGGACAACTTCTTTGCCGCCTACAATCCGCACGCGGACCCGCTGGGCCTAATCGACAAGCTTGGCGATCAGTATGAAATAGTGCGCACGAACATCAAAAAATGGCCCGTGGGCTCGCCGATCCAAGCTGCCCTCGACGCGCTGGAGAGCTTGCGCGCAGAACGGCCCTTTGAGGCTGACCAAGTGCGGCAAATAACCGTGCGGCTTGCCACGGACGAAGCAGCCATTGTGAACAACCGCGAGATTCCCGACATCTGTCTGCAGCATGTGATCGCAATCATGCTGCTGGACAAGAGGATCACGTTTGCCGCGGTTCACGACAAAGGGCGGCTCGAAGACCCTGCAACCGTTAAGGCGCGCGCACGGGTCGAGCTCGTTCCGGATGAAGAACTCGAACGGCTGATGCCTTTGCGTGTGGCAATCGTGGACGTTCAATTCGCGGATGGCACCCGACTGAGCCGTCGCGTCGACGATGTTCGCGGCACACCCAGAAATCCGATGACGCAGCCCGAGATCGAAGCCAAGGCGACTGACCTCATTGTGCCGGTCCTGGGTGCCGCAAAATGCTCGGCGCTGATCGAGAAAATCGCGCATCTGGAAAGCCTCGCCGATATACGAGAACTCAGACCGCTATTGCAACGAGACTGAATTACGGATGCCGCAACAGGAGCGATGGTGAGAATAATCGACATCCGCGAAACCGTCGTGCCTATCAGATCGGAAATCCGCAACGCATACATCGACTTCAGCCAGATGACCGTCAGCGTGGTGGCACTGGTAACGGATGCCATCCGCGAGGGGAAGCGGGTCGTCGGCTATGGTTTCAACTCCAATGGCCGATATGCACCCGCTGGGCTGCTGCGCGATCGCTTCATTCCGCGCCTTACGGCTGCCGATGAGCACTCGCTGCTCGACGATGACGGGACCAACTTTGACCCGCACCGCGTGTGGAATGTGATGATGCGCAACGAAAAGCCGGGCGGCCATGGCGAACGCTCCGTCGCCGTCGGTGTCCTCGATATGGCGGTGTGGGACGCCATGGCCAAGATTGCCGGAAAGCCTTTATACCGCCTGCTCGCCGAACGGTACCGGGCAGGCGTGGTTGCGAGCAAAGTATTTGTCTATGCGGCGGGAGGCTACTATTACCCCGACAAGGACGTGTCGGCATTGCAGGATGAAATGCGCAAGTACCTGGATCTCGGGTATTCGGTCGTGAAAATCAAAATAGGCGGCGCGCCGCTCGACGAGGACTTACGACGAGTGGAATCGGTTTTGCACATTTTGCGGTCCCCCGATCAGCTGGCCGTAGATGCCAATGGACGATTTGACTTGGACACGGCCGTCGCGTACGCCCACGCCCTCAGACCCTACGGTCTGCGATGGTTCGAAGAGCCGGGCGATCCCCTCGATTTCGAGTTGCAGGCCGCCCTCGCGGATTGTTATCCCGGCCCCATGGCCACAGGAGAGAACCTTTTTTCCGTGCAAGACGCGCGCAATCTAATCCGCTACGCCAAGCTGCGTGCGGATCGCGATGTCCTGCAATTCGACTGCGCCTTAAGCTACGGGCTGGTCGAGTACATGCGCATACTGGATATGCTGAAGGAGTACGGTTGGTCGCCTGCGCGCTGCATTCCGCATGGCGGCCATCAAATGTCGCTGAATATCGCAGCCGGATTGGGGCTGGGCGGCAACGAATCCTATCCCGGCATCTTCCAGCCCTTCGGCGGTTTTGCGGACGGCCTTCCCGTCGACAACGGCTTCGTCACTCTGCCGGGTATTCCCGGCATCGGCTTCGAGGCGAAGGCCGAGTTGTATCGGGTCATGAATGCATTGGCCGGATAGCCGGGGAGGGAACACTCCGCGCCTACTCGAGCCGCATCACCCGCCTCTCGGAGTGCGGTACGCACCCGTCGGACCCCATGATGCTCCGAGCGCGTTGACGATGAGCCGGCCGGCCATAATGCAGGTGATGCCGTTCGCGCTGTCGAACCGGGGGGCGATCTCGACCACGTCCAACCCCACAATTCGCTGGCGCTGGGCGATCGTGCGTAGGAAGGGAGCCACTTGTTCGTAGCGCAGGCCACCGGGCGCGGGAGCCATGACCCCCGGCATCTCCGTCGGATCCATGCCGTCGGCATCGATCGTGACATACACGGCCGATTTTGCCGGAATCGTCGCGAGCACGGGCTCGAAGCCGCCGGCATGCACGTCCTTCGCGGCGAAGATATGCGAGCCGTAATTGCCGGCATCCTCGAGTTCTCCGCGCCGTGCACTGCCGGTCGCGCGCATGCCGATCTGCGTCATGCCTGAGATCCACGGCTTTCGGCTTGCCCAGCGTAGAGGACTGGAGTAGCCGCGCGTGACGCCGTTCACCTCGGCCCGCCAGTCGAGATGCGCGTCGATGTGCACGATGTACACGGGCTCGCCAACCGCATCCAGGGCATCGATGACGGGAATCGTCACGCCGTGATCGCCGCCGACAATGAACACTTGCGTCCCCTGCCGCCATAGGTGCCGGAGCCTCGCCGTGATGGCCGCCGCATACTCATCGTAGCTTCTATCCACCCACGCTACGTTGCCTGCGTCGAGGCAAGCGGGCCGCAGCGCCGAGAGCGGCGCACCCACGTCGAAGTCCCACTGATCGGGCCCATAGGAAATCTGCGCGGAGACGAGCCGTACCGCATCGGGCGCGCGCGCCTGATCGTTGGGCCACGGATCGCCTGCATACGGCTCGCTGTGCTGAATACCGAGCAGGGCGACCTCGGTGGTCCAGTCCGCCGGATTTGTGACCACCGGCCAGTCTAGAAAGGGACGGATCGGTGCAGCGGTGGGAACAAGCGTAGTCATGTCGGTGTGTTCGAATGTGGTTCGTTGGTCGCATCCGCGGAGCGCGCGGGAGAAGTGTGTTGTTCGACAGGGTCGATGTCAATGAAGAACCAGAGGATGGAAGCGAGCACCGAGAGCGATGCACCCAGAACAAACACCGACGTCCAGTGGTGACCCGCCGATAACCAGGCAATGGTCGGGGTCGCGACAACGCCACCGAGATTGCCGCCCGTGTTCAGCACCGCGGTCGATGCCATCACTTCGGTGGGTGCGGTGCGCATCGTGGCAGTCCAATACGTGCCCTCGGTGAGCTCGGTGCCGGCGAAGGCAAAGCAAAGAGCCGCCACAGCGAGGTAATCGCTCGCCGCGAATCCCGTGAGCAGGAGGAAGGCGGCGGCGGCGGGCAGCGCGACAACAGGCAGCACGCGCAAGCCGACACGCGCACCGTAGCGGGTGCAGAGCCAATCGCAAATTTGCCCTCCTACGCCTGCGGCAATCGCGGCGGCGAGAAAGGGCAGGCTCGCGAGCCCTCCTCCTTCGAGAAGCGTGAAATGGCGCTCCTGTACCAGATACAAGAAGCACCAGAAGGTTACGAGATAGAACACATAGTTCATCAGAAAATAGGAGCTCGTGAGCAGCGCAATGCGCCGGTCGAGCAGCAAGTGCAGCACCTCGCGAAAGCCGATGTGGGCATCGATGGTGGACGGGTTATCTTTGAGTTCCGCAAGTTCCCTGTCTCCTACCGAGCGATGCTCAGCGGGCCGATCCCGCGCGTAGCGGTACCAGAGAATGACCGCCAGGAGCGAGGGGACGCTGCTCGCGATGAGCGCGAATCGCCAGCCCCAATGACCCATGAGCCAGGCGATGAGCGGCGGGGTGCACGCCGCACCGAGCCACAGCCCGGTAACCAGAAGGCCCTGCGCGACCCCCCACCTGCGCACCGGAAACCAGCTCTCGATGGTGCCGCTCGCGACGGGATAGAGCGCCGACTGCGCAATCCCAAGCCCGAAACGGGCAAGCAGCATGAACGCAAACACAACGAGGCCCGCCCGGCCCGCAGGGGCGAGTGCCGTTGAGGAGGCCGCGGCGATTGTTACCAAGCCGATCACCGCGAGCGTACGGCGTGCGCCGAACCATTGACCAAGGACGGCACTCGGCAGCTGAAATACCGTGTAGCCGATCAGAAAGGCGTTCAGCAACCAGCCTAACTCGACCTGCGTGAGCCCGAGTTCCGGGACCATGCGCTCGGCGGCAATGGCGACTCCGGTACGCTGCACGTAGCCGAGGAACCCGAAGGCAAAAAGAAAGGCGAAGATTGCCCAACGGATGCGGTACCCGGTAGCGGCCGCAGTCCTAGCGACCAATTGCCGCATTAGCACGTGGAGTGAAAGAGACGGCGACCGGCGCTAATTCCGGCCCGCCATCACTTCGGCTTCTTAAAGCGATACAGGAACTGATCGGTGTGGCCGCGGACGCCGGGGTCGAATACATTCTTGGTGCGATCGTCGCTCTTGTTGGCAAGAATCGAACTCTCGGCATCCAGCTTGAAGCCGGCTGCCAGCACATCCGCCTTGACTCTCAGCGGATCGATCCGGTGCAGCGCCTCGGTGGCACCAATCCCCGAGTCCGCGGCAGCTGCGTGATCCAGCACCACAAAGACACCGCCCGGTTTCAGCGCTGCAAAGACCGCTTTATTGAAGGCGGGTACATCCGCCGGTCCCATGAATTTGTCGTAGAGATCGTGGTAGTTCTGTCGAATGAAAACGGCGTCGAGTCCCGACGGCAGCGCCGAAGCGACGGGGTCATCACTGACGACGACATTGGGCGACTGCGCCGCGAGCGCCTTCATCCTGTCCAATACTTCCGGATGGGCCTTGACGACTTCGGCTGTCTCAACCGCGTAAACTTTTCCCGAAGGACCGACGGCCTGCGCCAGCGATGCCGTCAGGCGACCCCCCACGATATCGGCCACCTTGTCTCCCTTCTTCAGTCCGATGAATGCGATGACCTCAGGCACTTTCCAGGCGGGATCGACCGCCGGTGCGGCAGCCTGCGGGGACTGCGACGACGCCGTCGTGGCGGCGCCGATTGATACTGCCAGCAATATAGAGAGTGCAATTTTTCGCATGTGCCAACCCTTCCACTTAGTTTCGAAGTAACCAGTGGCTATGAGAACCCTTAACCACCGAAATACGCAAGCGTGGCATTGCATCGGCCCCGGAAATACGATCCGATCATCGCAACGATATACGTGGTGCGCCAAGGCACGACTCAGGACCTGCTTTGGGCCCTCGGAAATGCTAGGGGGAGCGGCCACGCCTCCGTAAGCCTTTGAATATTGGAATTTTCTCCAGCGTCTGGCGCGCCGCCTCGGCGATCGAAGCCACGTATGCTCCGTCCCTATGGCTCCCACATTGAAGTCTCTTGGTCCCGGGCTAAACTGTCCCCGTGCGAATCGTAGCTTCCGAAATGCGCGTAGCATTCCATTGCAATTCGGGTACCCGCAAAAGCGAATCCGCGCAAGTAAGCTACAGAAGGCTCGTTAACTGGAAGTGACGGACTAGCACTGTTGATGAAGACACTCCGCATTTTTGTTTCTTCGCCCGGCGACGTCAAAGCGGCTCGGGAGATTGCCGCGCTGACGATCGAGCGTCTGGCACAGGACTACGGTCGGTTCCTCAAGATAGAGCCCTATTTGTGGGAGTTCGAGGCGATGGTAGCCTCGGGGCATTTCCAGGACTCAATCGAGCCCCCTAGTGCATTCGATGTCGTCGTTCTGATCGTGTGGTCGCGGCTCGGTACCTCCCTGCCGGAGCGGACCCGCGTTCGGGAATACCGAGGCATCGACGGCCGCGCGCCGGTGACTGGCACTGAGTGGGAGTTCGAGGAAGCGTTGCGGTCGGCTCAGGCGAGCGGCGCTCCCGATCTTCTAGTGTATCGAAGCCGCAAGCCCGCACCTTTCGATACGCGCGATCCGGAACGCTTTGAAATACAGTCGCGGCAACTCAAAGCCTTGAACGGCTTTTGGGAACGTCACTTCGCCAATCAGGGCATGTTCATCGGCGCTTATAGTTCGTTCACAACGGACGCCGAGTTCGCTGCGGCGTTTGAGAACCATCTGCGCAAGCTGATCGAAAAGCGCATCAGCGCTCTCGGCACTGCCAAAAGGAATTCAGTGGACAAGGCGTGGGTCCACGCGCCGTTTCGCGGACTCGAGGCCTATGAGTTCGATCACGCACCCATTTTTTTTGGACAGGACGAGGCCCTGGCAAAAGCAATGCTGCAGTTGACGGCAGGCGCGGAGGCCCAGTCGCCGTTCCTGCTCGTGCTGGGTGCAAGCGGTTCGGGTAAGTCTTCTCTGGTCAAGGCGGGCATATTGCCGAAACTATTCGTGCCGCGTCGTGTTGCCGGCACAGCATTTCTGCGGCGGGTCGTGTTCCGGCCGAGCGATGCGAGGGAAGGCGAAGACCTGTTCGACGCGCTGGCACGGCGGCTGACGACGCAAGTCAGCGATCAGGAGGGTATGTCGGAACTGATCGGTCACGGACAATCGGCGGCGAGCTTGGCAACACACTTCCGCAACGCTACTGCGACGCCCGCCTACCCGATTGGGACGGCACTTGGCCAGCTCACGCTGCAGGCACGCCAGTTGGGACGCATGTTGGACTACGAGGATGCAAAACTGGTCCTGGTGATCGATCAGCTCGAAGAACTGTTCACCTCTGATCGGATACTACCTACCGAGCGTGGGCGGTTCAGCGAGCTTCTCACCGGCCTCGTGCGCTCGGGTCTTGTGTGGGTCATTGCAACGATGCGCATCGACTTCTGGCATCGTGCCGCAGAGACCCCCGAACTGATGCGTTTGTCCGAGGGCAGAGGGCGGCTGGAACTGCTGCCGCCCGGGCCTGCTCAGTTGAGTCAGATCATCCGCCGCCCCGCGGAAGCGGCGGGCATCTCTTTTGAAGTGCACGGCACCAGCAATGTGCCGCTCAATGACCTGATCTCAGAGGAAGTAGTGCGGGAACCCGGGGCACTGCCATTGCTCTCTTATCTTCTGGACCAGATTTACCGGGACGACATCCTCGTGGCCAGAGGCGATACTCTCACGTATGCCACCTACGAGCGGCTGGGCAGGCTGGAAGGAGCCATCGCGACTCGGGCGGAGGAAGTATTGCAGCGCTGTGCACCGGAGGAACGCGATGCATTGGGATCGGTGCTGTTTTCTCTGGTGCGATTTGGCGCCTCTGGAGCGGAGGTCGAACGCGCCGTCGCTAGGCGCGTGCCGTTGTCCGCGTTCGCGGTGGGGTCGGCCCGAAGGCGACTGGTAGAGGCGTTGCTCGATCCCGATGCGCGGTTAGTGGTCAGCAATGCCGAAAAAGACAGCAGCCCGACTATCCGCGTCGCCCACGAAGCACTCATATCCCGCTGGACGCGGGCACGGGAGTTCGTAGAACGTCATGCGGAGGCGCTTAAGATCCGGCGCCGCGTTGAGGAACGCTACTTATTGTGGCGCGGACTGCAGCGCCCACAGGAAGAGGCGCCGGGTAGAACATCGCATCCCAACCGAATGATCGCCACAGTGCGGGCGTTGCGCCGGAGATTTGGACGGGAAAAGGGCCTGCTCAGTGACATCGACGTAACGGACGGAAAGCGGCTCCTGCTCGAGCATGGGACGGATACAGAGCCGCACCTGGCCGATTATATCGAGCGCTCTGTTGCGTTGGAAAAAAGAACGCGCAACCGCGCCATACGAGCCCTTGCCTTCGTCGCAATCGTGGTCACGCTTCTGGCGGTTGTCGCCGTCAAACAGAGAAATATCGCCCGATCCGAGAGCGTTATTGCAAATCGTACGACGAAGTTCATGGTGGATTTGTTTGAAATTGCCGACCCTGACAAGAGCCGCGGAGCTTCCATCACAGTGCGCGAGATCCTGGACGATGGCGCGAAGTCGATCCGTTCTGACCCGGAGTTGATCGGGGAACCGCGGGTGCGTGCCGAACTGCAGACCGCGATGGGCCAAGCGTACAGTGGACTCGGCCTTTACGAGTCGGCCGAACAGCAGCTCACCCAAGCTCGCGCCGACGAGCAAACCACATCGATACCGGACGAATCCCGCGTGCGCACTTTAATCGCGATGGGAACGACCTTCTTCCTTGCTGGCGACAATAATGCGGCTGCTCGACCTTTGCGTGATGCGGTCAATCTCGCACGGGAGAACCTGCAAGCCTCCAATCCTCTACGATCGGCAGCCCTGAAAGGTCTAGCCGACGTCTGGGCCGCGCAAGGGAAGTACGTTGAAGCCGAACAGCTGTGCCGCGAGGCGCTTGTCGCCGACCGCAAGCGCGCTCCAGGTCCCGAAAATTCGTCCGTGCTCGCGAACACCCTCGATGCGCTTGGCGCCACCTTCTACTACAAAGGCGATCTTGCCGCGGGTGAGGCGCCAATGCGCGAGGCGCTCCAATTGCGCGAGGAAGCGCTCGGTTTGCATCATGCGCGCACCGCTCAGTCCATCAACAATCTGGGAGCCTTATTGTACGAGACGGGCCGATATGCGGAAGCAGTGGAGGAATATCAGCGAGCGCTGCCGATCTATAAAGAAGTATATGGTAGCGAGCATCCGGAAGTCGCGACCCTTCTGAACAATCTAGGGCGGTCTGCATTGATGGCGGGTCACGTTGACGAAGCGGAACCGCTGCTTCGGCAATCGCTGTCAATGACCGAGAAATTCGAAGGCGACCATCACGAAGACCTAGTCGCACCGCTCAACAGCGTGGCGCTGATCGATTTTTACCACGGCCGATTAGACGCGGCGAGCGGCGAAATTCAGCGGGCAGAGACAATCGCTCGGCTCCCCGATCATGGCGAGCTGCTGGACCAAGTGCTACTCAACGAAGCCGATCTGGAGCTGGCGAGCGGTCATTCAGCGCGCGCGTCTGTGCTGCTGAGCGAGTCGAAAAATTTGCTGCGGAAGTCGCATCCCAATAACGCAAGCAATGCCTGGCGGTACGCCAGGTGGGATACGGTGAATGCGGCGGTACTTGCAGCGAATGGCGAAGCGTTTGAGTCGGATAAATCGCTGGCCGCCGCCAATCGCATTATTCGCCAAAGGTTTGGAGCGACCGGCTTTTACTCTCAGCTCGCCGAGCGACGCGTGCAGCAAATCAAACAATCCCTGAGCGGAAAAGCAGCCCGTACCTAATCAATCGACGCGACGCAAAGGGCGCCTGCTGCCACCGCGCAGAACGGCCAAGCAGCCGAACAATAAAGTCAGAGCGCTTGCCGCAGAGGATGAGTTGATCTCTGGTGCCGCCGCCGCGGATTGGATCGACCATCCTGTCACTTGGCTCGGAGTCTGCTCAAAGTACTCGGTGCCATCGGAGAGGGTTTGAAAGGCGCCCAAGAACAAACCGCTGCCGTCAAAAATGAAATCGTTGAGTGTCGTGGTCGGCAAATTCAGCGCGGTAAACGTGAGTCCGCCCATCGTGAAGGACGCGGATCCAGACTTATACGTCGTTGCCGTGTCGGAGTAATTGAACTGAACATCGGTCCCACCGCTCAGCGATAGGGTCAGAGAATTTCCAAGTGCGTTCGAAGTGGTGAAAGATCCCATATCTTGACCGGTGACGCCCTTATATTCGATAACTTGCGCGAACGGATCCTTGCCAACCCCCGGACAGTTCGTTGCATTCGGAATGGCCAAGCTGTAGTAGTTCCACATCGTTGCGCTCGAGTCGAAAAACGAAACCGAGGCACCACCGAATTGGTCGGTTGAACCGGCGCCGAGTGTTACGGTCGCTGAATCCTTGAAGCCGGCGACGCCGGGAGAATAGGGGCTGGCCGTCGCAGGGATGACCCCGGAACCGCCGCCGCTTCCGCTGCCGAAGGGGCAGCTGATATCGGTTCGAATACTTCTGGCTTCGGCAGGGGACAGCGTCGTTATAAGCGCGAGAGCGCTGGCAATTGCGAGTGCCGAAGAGGAATATTTCATATGTACCGATCCCTGAGATTTAAAGTTTGTCTTTCCGAAAGCGCTCTATCGCATTGTCCAAGGGTCGCGCAACCGCGCACCACTCGTCAATACAGCATTGCCCTACCCGAGTGGCATTGGCACTGCACCGGTAACCCTCAACAACCTGCCACTGGGCTGTTGCCGCTCGCGCGCGAGAAAACCTACGCGTCGCGTGCTGCCTTGTCAATCATTCTTGAGGATTCGAGTAGAACCAAGTGCGGCACATTGCATCGCGAGCTAAATACTTGGATTATGACAATATTCTCACGGATCCTTTGTCGGTTGGGCAGGTCGAGTTTTCTCTGTTTCAGAATTTGACAAGTCGAAATCCCGTACGGCTCGTGCGATGTCTTCGCTCACTTGTTCGAGAGCGCGGCTGTGCGCCGCGGCGAGTGCGCGGAACTCGTTCCCGGCAACATTCCCCCGCGCGATGGTGCGGCCGGTGTGCACAGCACCATCCGCGGTGCGCCTCAACGTCCATGCGGCTTCGATCGTGACCTGTTGCCCGAGCATAGACTCGAATCTGTCGACCTCGATCGAGGAGCGATAATCGGGAATAGGCCCCGACGTGTTGGTCGCCAGCGTCACCCGGTCGGTTCCGAGCAGCATGACGAGATTGGCTGCGACGGTTCGCGCAATTTCCTCTTGCAGCGGCGCCGCCCAGCGATTGTATTCGTCGGGTTTAAGCTCGTTTTGAGCGACGCTCAGGACGATCCGAGGATTGTCGACGGCACTGGGAATCGATACCGGACCCACGGCCACTGATACGGTCAGAGCACTCTGCGTCTGTGCACACGTAGCGGCCAACGCATAAAAGCGAGCGGGATGTGATTTGCAGCCGCTCAAACCTGCCCAAAGGCCGCAGAGCACGATCGTCGTTACGCATTCTAGCTTCATTTGGTCTCCTTGGATTTGCCGCGAATCAGAGCCTCCGGATGGCTCTCCAGATAGTCGGCCAATCCGCGCAACGAGCGTGCGGCGCGGGTGACTTCTTGCAGCGCTCCACGCAGCTCCTGCTGACCCGGCGCATCACGGCCTAGGAGCGTGGCATTGGCGCCTTCCAGCACCTGCCGCAGATCTTCGAGAGCTTTTTTGATCTCCGGGATCGTATCGGCGTCTAGGTGTTGCAAAGCCGAGCCGGCGTCATGCAGAGTCTGGTCGAGAGTCTTCAAGGCCGCTGCGGCACGATCCCCCATTGCTGCCAACGGCATGCGATCGATCTTGTCCAAGATGCTCGCAAGTTTCGCTTCCATGTCGGCCAATTGCCCGGGGGCCACAGGAAGCTCGAGGGGCCTCACAGTCCAATCGATGAGTGGTTTTGGTGAGTCGGGCAGAAATTCGAAGGCCACGTAGCGCTGGCCCGTCAACAGATTGCCGGATTGTAAGCGAGCCCGCATTCCACGCTCGATGATCAGCCGACGCAGCAAACGGATATTTTTTTGCTCGTCCAGCTCGGTATTGGATCTGACTGCGGGCTGCTGATCGGGACCAAAATGGGCGATGGTGCGTTCCGGGAAAAAGGAGATGAAGACGCGCGGATGCACTGCGAGCGTCTTGGGGTCGAAAGCTAGCCCAACCTCCGTAACCTCACCCACCGTCAGTCCCATGAGTGTGACCGGTGCGCCCACCGACAGGCCTCGCACCGCCTCGTTGAAGAGCAGGACATAGCGCTGCGCAAATGGATCTGGCTGTTTCATAGCGGTGGCACGATCGCCATACAACGTGAACGCCGTGCCTTCCCTCACGGGATCGGTCGTACTTGCAAAGTCGGGCGTGTCGAATGACAACCCGCCGGCCAGCAAAGCGAGCAGCGATGCCGTGCGCACATCCAGTCCATTCTCACCGATCGTCAAGTCAATGCCGCTGGCATTCCAAAAGCGGCTGTCCGGATGCACGTCTGTGTCATTGGGTGAAACAATGAATACACCAATCTCAAAAGACTTGCGGTTCGTTGCCAGGTGGTATGATTCCACCTCACCCACCGGCAATCCGCGGTAGTAAACCGGCGCGCCCACACCGAGAGAACCAAGAACGGGCGCATTGAGCACAAATCGTCTCCCCTTCAGGCCCACAACTCGCGGCGCTACATCAAGCCCGATGAATTCGCGACGACTTCGATCGGAACTCCCGGCCTGAACACCGATGTAGTTTCCGGATAAGAGCATCCCGAGTCCCGAGACGCCGGTGAGTCCGATATGAGGCCCGACAACCCAAAATTTCGTGTCGTCCACCATGATACCGGCCGCGGTTTTGACGATCTTGGCAGTAACTCGCACCTTCGTGTAGCCATCGACCAGCTGCACCGCCGTGACCTGGCCGATGTTCACATCCCTATATTTGACTAAAGTCTTGCCGGCCTCGATCCCGTCGCCTGCCGCGAATACCATCGTGATCGTCGGGCCTTCGGCTGCGAGTCGCTGGATGGCAATCCCGATTGCCACAGCCGCCGCCAATATCGGAATGATCCACACCACGGAGAGGCGGCCGCGTTTTCTTCGCACGACGGTGGCCCTGGGTACCTCATCAAGGGGCTTACGAGCCATGTATTCTTTTTCCTTCCTCTGCCGCATCCCAAATCAGGCGCGGGTCGAAATACTCCGCCGCCAACATCGTCAAGACAACGACGGCGGCGAAGAACAGAATCCCGGGTCCGGGGGCTACTGAGATCATGGGTTGCAGCTGCACTAGTGCGACCGTATAGGCATCGACGAACACATCCAGCATGGACCAGCGTCCGATGGTTTCCACGATGTGATACAACCGCGCCTGATCGTTGCCTTCGCGGACCCCGCCGCGTTGCACGGCCATCAAAAGATAGGCAAGCGCCGCAATCTTACCCAGGGGGATCATGACACTTGCAACCAGTACGATCAGCGCAAGCGGCCATGATCCCGAGTTGTAGAGCAGCATGACGCCCCCAAGGATCGTGTCATCCTCCGTGGACCCGAGGGTGGTCGTTGTCAACACGGGAAGTACGTTCGCCGGCACGTAGCAGATTGCCGCAGCGATCAGCAGCGCAGACGCAATTTGCAGCGAACGCTGCCGGCGAAACGCCAGTCTTTCCCCGCAGCGAGGACAGTAACCGGGATCCTCGGGACCCGCCGGCACGGACACCAGCTCGCAAGCAACGCAGGCCACGAGGCCCAACTGTCTGGCCGCGGGCGAAGAGACTCTCATGCGCCGCCGCCGGCAGCTTCATCCGGCCCATCCTCAAGTCGCACCGTGTCCGCCCATCTCAGCCGCTTCCAGACTTCCCGCGAATCAAAGTTAACAATAATTGCCGGAAACAAGATCGTTAGCGCGCCAACGCAGAAAATCCCAAGCCCCGCGTTCACCCGAGCTAGTTCGGCGATCTTGACCAGCGCGACCAGGATTCCGAGCATCATGACCTCCTGCAATGACCAAATGTGCAGATAGCGCATCCATCGCAGCACCTCGCCGATCCAGCGTGGAGCGGGCGGCATGAGGGCGGCGACCAGAACCGTGAGCATGCTGACGATGAAGCCCGCGGGGGCGATGACCGCGCAGAACGCGACGACGAGCGCCGTGACTCGTTCGCCATGATTCCACATCCCGATCACACCGCCGATGATTGTGGTACTGGAAGTTCGACCCTCGACTGACAAATCCATGAGCGGCGTGACATTCGCGACGATTAAAAGAATCGCCGCCGCGATGGATAGCGCCAGGCATCGGTCCAGTGCGTAGGTGGGCTGACGGGTCAGGGTTCGTGCGCAGCGCGGGCAAGTCGCGCGTTCGCCGGGCCGCAGAGTAGGCAGCTCCTGCAGCATATCGCAACCGGGACAGGCCACTAATGACATTGCCATTCGACGCGGCCAAATCGCGACGGGCTAGATTCGAACGCGGCTCTCAGGCGCCCTCTCCCGAAATACCGTGTGCCAGAAGCTATGCTCCGCGAGCGCTGCAGTCCCCACTTCAAACAGCACCTCGCGACGCTCGGCGTCGGAGCCGGACGCTTTCAGGCGCTCGCCAGCCTTCTCCAGCAAGTCTGCCATGCCCTCGTACTGACGCGCAACGCCGAACTCCTCCGGCAAATCGGCAATCGCGCCGGCCGTACTCGAAACAAGCGGCAAGATGCCCATGAACGCGAGCAGAGTGGGCGCTGCGTGTCCGACCCAATCGGCAGGCAATATTGCCAGTGAGGCGGCAGTGGCAACGCCACAGATGAGAGCGACATGGGCGATTCGATCGAGCTGCGCCGCGACGCGTCGCCGACGCTGCGCTGCATGGCGGTAATAGGGAATTTGCGCGCCTGCATCGTTACTCGTACTCGACCCCAGCCAGTGCTCAGCGGCGAAGTCGCAACCGTCGAATCCAGGGGGCAGTTCCAGCCGTCCGATCCAGCCGGCGAGTCCCGACAGTGTAGACGCGATCCAAGTGAGTGAGGGATCCTGACGGCTGATCAACCGCACCGTGATGGTGTGAACACCGGGGTCGCTCTGCACGCCCGCGAGGCGCCAAAAAAGTGCAACACGCAGTCCTTCCGTGAGGCAGCGATAGTCCAGATAGCGCCGATGAACATTCTGACGGCGCATGAGAGTACGCAAGACAAGGGCAGCCGCAAGTAACCCGAGATAGATCCACAGCAGGATGCGTGCGCCATTCGTTCTGAAAATTATTGCGAACGCTATGGCTGCGAAGAACGCGATAACCTGAAGCATTATTTTTCGCCGCCGAACCGCCCGCTGGGCTTCGGCACTTAACGATCTGGCTGCGGCGAGCACGGCGGCCACGTCTACGAAACGCGGATCGTGAATGAGCGCAAACGGCTGCGCGCCTTGCGCATCGTCGATCCGCTTGCCTGCGAGGACCGCCGAATTGAATTCCTCGGCATTACTCCAGCCGCAATTTCGAATCGCGTCCGACGCAGACAAGGATTGAAACCTTTCCGCCAAGATCCCGGCCCTCATCTGGTGTCTGTCTTCGCCCTCGGTCAAAGGCAGCCGGTCGCGCCCGCGGCGGCGGACTTGAAGATGGTGGACGATTCCAACGCCGGGACCGACCCACCCCGTAGCGCGCGTGTTGACAACATCGGCGGTGCTGCCGGGTCGCGTCGAATTCGCACCATCCCACAACGCCAATAAAATCATCGCATGGCGGGCGATATAATGGCCTACGCGCGCGTAAGATTGATCCGCGCTTTCCGTACCATCGAAAACGTCGGGAAGCTCATGCAGCACCCCGGCAGACCGCAGCCGGTCAAACTCAACGCGTGCGGCTTCGGAACTGAATGCTGCCCTGTAGGCAGCAAGTTCAAACGGTAGCACACACGCGGACTCGCAACCGCTTTCGATCGCAATCGATGCGACAAGCTGATCGGCCCCTTCCGCCAGCTTCGAAAGGACTACGATGGGCGTGCTGGGCAGCGCGGCGCGCAGCCCTTCGAAGAACGTGCGAAGACGTCGGGAGATTGACGGCACTTCCTCGGGATGCAGGTCGCGATGGCCCGTTACTCCGACGAACAGCGGAATTCGCCCTTGCCAACGGCTCACTCGCTCTCCTTTGCGCGCCGCTTACCAGCACGGCGTCTCCCACACAGAGAATATACGAGTTGTGGCTCGGTGAGCACCCGCTTGGGCAAAGTATCCTATGAAGGAGGACCGCGAAGAGACTATGATCAGCTCATCAAAGGAGAAGAAGGCAGGCCGGTGAGTCTGAGGAGCGCTGATTCACGCAAGCCAACACGGTGACTAGCGATTCCATACTCGCTGCGCGCTTAGCAACGGTTGGCCCCAAGCGGCTTCTGGCGCTCGACGGTGGCGGGATCCGTGGCCTGGTGACACTGGGGTACCTTCAGGCGATCGAGCGGATTCTTCGAGAGCGGTATCAGCGGCCTGAGTATCGGTTGGCCGATTATTTCGACTTCATCGGCGGCACCAGTACGGGGGCGATCATCGCAACGCTATTGTCGCTCGGCTGGAACGTGGCCGACGTGACCAGGGCCTACATCGAACTTGCGGAGGAGGTGTTTAAGCCCAACCGTTACTGGGGACTTGGTCCAATCGGGCGCATTTTTGCGAGCCGATTCGAAGCGGCTCCCATGGAACGTGTCCTGCGACAACTTGTCGGCGAAGTCACCCTCGATAGTCCCAACGTTCGTACCGGGTTGATGATCATCGCAAAACGGGTGGATACAGCGTCCGTCTGGCCCATCGTCAACCTACCGTCACACCTGTATTTCAATGATCGTGTCGTTGAGCAAGGACGCACAGCCGCTGGCAATCGACACTTCAAGCTCTGGGAACTCCTCCGGGCCTCGACTGCAGCCCCGACGATGTTCCGGCCGAAGCGGATTAGCGAAATTCGCGTGCTGCAATCGGCCGTCTTCGTCGATGGGGCAATCAGCACACACAACGATCCAGCGCTGCAGCTGCTGATGGCGGCGACCCTCGACGGCTTTGGCCTCAACTGGCCGCTCGGTGCTGATCGGTTGCTGTTATGTTCAGTCGGAACCGGGAGGTACAAAATGACCGCTCCGCTCGATTCGGTGGAGAAATTTACAAACCTAGCCTGGGCCCAGCTCCTGGTGCCGCAGCTAATCGGCGACTCGATGAATCTCATCGAAACTATACTGCAGTGGCTCTCCCTTAGCCCAACCGCTCGGTCAATTGATCGCACAATCGGCAAGGTGGCGCCCAAGCTGGGCGGTTCACGGGGTCTGCTGCATTATCTACGCTACAACATCGAATTGCAGGCCGCTGAGCTTGAAAAGATCGGCGTCGACCTCCGCACTCAACAGATCCTTGCAATGCGGAACATGAGCGATGTCAACACTGTTCCCCATCTACTCGACGTCGGCGCTAAGGTCGGCGCTTGCGTCACCGAAGCCCATTTTCCCCCTGCATTCGATCCGGAGGATTGTCGATGACCCAATTGTCGCGAAAGCCCGTACCGAATCTGCCGCAGCGCCGGCGAATCCGCCTGGGGTGGTGGCACAATATCTGGCACCGCCTCTTGCTGATCGGGCACCCGGATGTGGAGCCTCCCCTGCCTGTCACCCAAGCGCCGCCATCGATCCTGTCGCTGATGTCGCTGCTGGAGGAACATCGAGGTCAGTTCGCCACCGCGGCGCGAGCGCTGGGTGCCGAATACAAGGGTGCCTATTGGATGATGTACCTGCTCGCGCCCCTCGCGGTCATGAGTTCGGCTGCAGCGTATAGCTTGACCGATCATAGTCTTCTGTTGTCGGGCATTGAATTGCTGCTCATAGGCTTGATCCTCATGCTGTTCATCGCGGTGCGCCGCGGTCGCTGGCAGGATCGATGGATTCAAGCGCGGCGCACCGCGGAACACCTGCGCTACCTGCCGCTGGTCGCGCCGTTCGTGGCCGATTCACAGACTAACTGGTACGACCAAATGGCCTCGCGGCACGGAATGCGACTCACTGTTGATAAGGAAACCAGCCAGGTCTGTGCGTGGCTGGGCGTCGGCGAGACAATTGCAAAGCTACGATTGGATGACGAGCTATTTGACGCCGGATATTTTAAATACGTTGACGATGTTTTGGCACAGCAAGTTCACTATCACGCGAGAAAGGCGGCAATGGAATACGCGCTCACTCGCAGAATCAGCCGCCTGAGCACTAGCTTCTTCATTGTCACCATCGTGTGCACGGCGCTCCTGTTCCTGGAGTCGCTGCTGGTGACGGGGGATCTGGGTCGAAATGTTCTGTCGCATTATCTGCGATTTTTTGCGACGAGCTTACCGGCGATCGGCGGTGCCTTACGTGGACTCCTTGCTCAAGGCGAAAGCCACCGCGTTGCTGCACTCTCGGAAGGTATGTCGCTCCGCTTGTCGCAGCTGCGTGCCGAATTGCAGAAAATGCGGGCGAGCGGCGCAGCCTCTCAGGAATTGGAAGACCTCGTGTGGAATGCGGTGCAGGAGCTTCTGTCGGAAGCCGACACATGGATGCGCTTGCAAGAATCGGTTCCCCTAAGCGTGGCGGGCTGATCGTGCTAGACCTGAATGACGTCGACCTTCTGTCGGATCCGGCGGCATCGATCGCCATTAAAAAGCCCATCCCTGTCCCAGTCCGGTTTGCCGCGACGCCGGGCATTGTGGACACGCGCGAAGGCAAAGTCATCTATCAGGTTGGTGCTGCGATCTGCACGGGAGTGGAAGGCGAGCAATGGCCTGTCCAGCGAACCCGCTTCGACGTCATGTATGAGCCAATGCCCGGCACTGAGCCTGGCCATGACGGTCTCTATAGGAAGAAGCCCGCAGAGGTGCGCGCGCGGCAAATTTACACTGACCGCTTTTTTGTCAATGTCGGCGTTGAACGCCAAGCCATCGTTGGCGAGGTCGGAGACTGGCTTATCCAGTATTCACCGGACAAACGCTCGATCATGAGCGATAAAGTGTTTCGCGCGAGCTATGACCTCTGTCGGGATCACCCCGCAACGCGCTAAGTCGTGACATCAGGTTCATCCGAGGAGTGGGCTCGATGAATCTTTGGCGGCACGAATTGGCTCTTCTTCCGTGAACTCGGGCTGAGCAGTTCAAACAAAATCCTGCCGTTCTTGCTTTTGCTCTGTTCTGCAACCACTTTAAGTGCAACCAACGCGGGTATGGCCAAAATGATCCCGGCGATGCCCCAGAACCACCCACCGAACCATAAACACAGAAACACGATGGTCGGGCTGAGTTTGAGTCGACGGCCAATCAGGAGCGGCTCGATGATCTGGCCCTCGATCGTCACGAGGATCAGGAAACTGGTGGCTACCGCAAACACATGCCCAAGACCATCGAAAGTCACGAACGATACGACCGTCAGGATGACAAGCGTCACAGCCGAACCGGCATACGGGATAAAGTTAAGAGCCGTTGCCGTAGCGCCCCACAACAACGGATTCGGCAGCGACAGTAGCGCCATCACCGCCGCCGTTGCCGCCCCGAGGCCCAAATTGATCACGGCGATAGTGGCGTAGTAGCGAGCGATTTCCCTCCGCATCGCGCCAACGATGGTCAAGACTTTGACCGACTTGCCTTCGCTGGTAAGCGTGGCCGCAACCCTGGCAGTCATCGGCGCGCCGCCCGCGAGCAGGAAAAGTGTCAGTATAACGATGGTCAGCACGTTGACTGCGAATGCGGGCGCCTGGCCCAGCAGGGTCGCCGATGCGGTCATTGCAAACTCCACCGTTCTATTCGCGCTCGAGGAAGCTGATTCCTGGTTCACACCTCCGACGACATGTTCGAGCACCCGGGCAGCGGGACCGAGTTTGCGTTCGATGATCTCAATAGTGTGCGGGATCGCGCTCGCCCACGCCCGAGCGGGGGCCCAGACGGCGCCGAAAAGAACGCCGGCCAAAGCAATTAGAACGACCAGAACGAGGACAGCAGCTAACGTACGCGGCATACCCACTCGGCATAGAAATTCAGTCGGACTTGACAGCACGAGTGCGAATACAAGAGAAAAGGCAACCGGCATGAAGGCTGATTGAGCCAAATGAAGTATCACCCCAATGGCACCGATGGCTAGAACCACGAGCGCCCATAGAGCAAGCGACTCAAGGAGCGACTTGCCGTTCGCGGGTGCGCTATTCGAGTGCTTGAGCGGCATGCATCAGCTCAATGAATTCGCGTTGCTAGCGCGAGGCCGTTACCGCCGTTTCAGTTTGCGAAATTTCCTGTAGTTTCCACCCCAGATCCCGCAGTTCTGCCCGTGCGCGATCCGACACAGTTCCCGCCATCCAGAGTTCGCGCGCGCCCGCGGCGCTCTGCCCAAGTGCTTGCCGAATCTGCTCCTCTCCTTTAGCGACATCGGCTGTCCAATAGACCGATTCGAACGCGCCGCAGACGACGATTTGGCCATCCGCCCGCCGCCCCGCCGGGAGCCGCACGCCAGGGAGGATTGCGGTAATTGCTTGTTTGTGATGGGCCATCACTAATAATCCAACGCTCTGCAAGTAAACTTGAGCCTCGGCATCGGACTCCAGCCCGATGGCGTGACGAAAAAGCTCGCCCCGTCCCTCGATACCATTGAGTGCAGCCGCGGCTTTGAGAAAGAGAACCTGACGCGTTGGGCTCAGAACAAGGGTGTTCTGCCATCGATCAATTTCATTTTGATCAAGACCGTAGCTTGCGAGCGTTACTTTGGTCCGCGCGCGGATGGTGGCGGGATCTTCCTTGTAAACCGCCTCCATGACTTGATGAATGTCGCCGATGCCCGGAATTGACGGAATACCGACGAAATGCATCCCGAAGCCAGCCGCAGCATCGACCTTCGCCACCTTATGAATGGCCTTACGAAGAGTGGCATTGTTCGTATATGGATCTACGCCCAGCTTTTCATACCAATGACGCTCTGCAGCGGTCAGACCCAAATACCGGCTGGCGTAGTTCCTTACGGCGGACCCGCCTTTGGCTGCCACGGTTGAAGCCGATTCGCCGCTTCCCGACCCGGAACTGGTGCTGCGCTTTGCGCTAGCCGTCGCCTCCTTGGCCTGATCGACGTAACCGTGGAAAAGATGAGCAATGCCCTTGGGAATTCCTGTGACGGTCTTGATCGGATGTTCCACCACCCCGGTAGCGGTATCCAGTTGCGATTTAACTCCTCGCCCAACGCCGCCAGCTACAATCTCGATGGTCGCTGTCTTGGCGAGCTCGGTGAGCGCAGCAACCTCATGAATACGATTTGCGAGTGCGATCTGCCCGTAAGCATCGAACTGTCCGAACTTGCTGTCGACCACATAATGGTGCATCAGTCCGTCACTTCGCACCGGATCGACGACGTGATAGTTGGTCCCCGAGGCGATCGATGCCGGCAATATCGCGGTCGGGGTCAGATCTGGCGGCACCTCGAACCCACCGAGGACATCCGCCGCGATCGCGACCCCGAGTACGCCGGTGGAAATCAAGACCATGCACACGCGTGACACGGCCGGCGCCCGTGAGGGGCGTCCAGACTGCCTTAATTTGTTCACTTTTACTTCCTTCGGCACGCGGCATGCAGGCGCCGTTCTTATGCAGTGCGAGTTTTGTCCTATTCATCCCTCAATCCGGCGCCTCGTTGCCGCGACTCACCGTCGCAGCATGCGCGCGCCCAGTAGGCATCCTTCAGCAGCGTCGATGATCGCGCAGGTTCGCGCCCCGCCACGAATCATGGCCCCACACCACCGCAGGTGTCAAAATAGTTTAGCCCGGCGGCCTTTTCGCAGCGGAACACGCGGAACATGTCTTGCTCCAGCATGAACCAACGGGTCATTGCCGCCGCGAGCGGTCGCGACATATCCTTACCTCAATAAACCTAGATGAGGGTGCACTATTTGGCGTGCCCTCTCGACGCAAGCAGGGATCCAGCCATGGCGGACATCTTTCTTTCGTATTCGCATAAGGATACGGACTTCGTGCGCACGATGGTGCTAGCTTTGGAGGCCGAAAAGTTTTCCGTATGGTGGGATCACGCCATCCCGCCTGGCAAGACCTGGGATGACGTGATCGCGCGGGGAATGAAAGACGCGAAAGCTTGCATTATCGTGTGGTCGGAGCACTCCGTCAGCAGCGATTGGGTGAAAGAGGAGGCTGCTCTCGCTAAAGAGAACTGCAAGTACCTTCCGGTGCGAATCGGTCCAGACTCAGCGCCGATTGGATTTCGGAGAATTCAGGCGGCCGATTTGAGGCGCTGGAATGGCAATGCGGAGGATCCACAGTGGCGGTTGCTGATCCGCGAAGTCACTCACTTGGTGAGCGGTGACCAGACTACCCCAGAGCAAGCCGACAATCCTCGTCTGCCGAGACGACTCGGTTTGCGCAAGTACCGGCACAAGCTCGCAACCATCGCACTAATCGTTATCGGGTTAACTGCTATGGGCGCTTGGTGGATCGATCGTGGGAACGGATTCAAAAAAGAGAACGGCGCCCAGAACTTGCCCGCGTCGGGCTCCAACTTGCGCTTTCATCTCGCGATCGATCGTGTGCCGTCCGACGCCGAGGTCTTTGTCGACGGTACCCGGCTCAGAGCTGCGTCCCTGTCAGTTTCGACCGGAACACATGAGTTCGTGGCCGTAACGCCAGGTTACTATGGAGAGGTTCGACACGTAAGTCTTTCAGCCGGAAATCCCCTCAAGGCCTTTAGCCTTGCGCTCGAGGCGACAGTATTGCCACCGCTGGAGGAGGCACAGCGGTTTCTGAAAATTGCAGATTCACCTGAAATCACCGCCGCTGACCTGGAAGGCGTAAGCGAACGAACGCTGCACACCGCATTGCGAGCGAAATTTCTGCGTCAAATGGGCGCGCGCGCAGAGTTCGAGCAACTTAGTAGCGACGTACAAACTTTGCGCCGTTTTGGAGATGCGCGCGCAGCTGTCGCCGCTTTGCTCATCGACAGCGTGCAAACGGGCCATGTAACCCGAGCCCAAATCACCCCACCGCTACTTGCAGCATCGGACGGCGGAGACGCCATGGCGAGCTTGTTCGTTGCAGTTGCCGATCGCGAAGCGATCAATTCCTCAAAATCACCCGTTTCTCGAGCTGATCCTCAATTTCTAAGTTACTGCCGGCGGCTGTCCCTGTCCGTGAGTCAGGGGTGGTCAGACGTCGCAGCAGGTTATCGGCGGCTGGATCGCTGTGCGGATTGATGGGTGTCACCGCGAGCACCGGGATGGGCAGTACAGCGACCAGATAGAATGCGCCGGTATCGGCTACCAACGACATACATAATTTACGGCGAAGTGTAATCCTCGCTTCTGCAGATCGTTCGGGGCGCCGGCGAGCGGATCATCGGCGCCATGGAAATTGTTCGCAATACCACGAGCCCAGTAAAGATTTGCGCCAAACCCTGGAAACGGATTCCACAGCAATCCCAAACCGACACTGGCGATGTATAGCGGGTCGGTTGTATTCACAAGGGGATTGGAGCGGTCGGCGTTGACCTTGTCCCAAGAGCGACCGTAATCCACAAAGGCAGCCACCGCGAGATTGCGAGGGTTCGGGTCGGCGCGATATCCCGGGACCGGGAGCTGTAATTCGACAGTTGCAGCCATGCCATTATCCTTGACTAGTAAATTTTCGGGAAAACCACGTACGGTATCGACTCCGCCGATAGTGAACTTTTCCAGCAGCAACAACGGTTGCTGCGTGATCTGGCCGGACGCCCGCACCATGAGCTGCGCCCTATCATTGAGACGCGACCACGCGGAAAAGTCATTGAGGCGTTGGACGAAGATGAATTGCAGTTGCTCGAGACCGAATCTGCCATCAGCACCGGTGGGATTCGGGTTGAAACCGAAGATGTTATTTCCGGGCGAGGAAATGGTAGCGCCCAGCGCGTTGAGACCGCGTTTGTAGCTCAAGCGGAAATCGGTCACGGAACTCTTGCCGTGCAGCACCCAATCGACTCCGCCTAGAGCCACCGCCACCGCCGATACGCCGTTCTGAGCACCGGGAGAGAACGAAAACGGCGTCCCTAGAAGTTCTGTGGAGCTGCGATCGGACTCACCGCCGACAAACACCGTGACCCGACTAGTCAATCGATCCTGGAGCGGAATGTTGAGCGACAGTCCATAAGTGCGCGTCGTTTCCTTGATGTGAAGCGTCTGGAATGTCTGCTCGATGATACCGGCGCTCGATCGCGAGTAGTAAGTCTGAAACGAGGCGTTGTTCGGGGCCACCGGTATGGAAAAAATGATGGAGCCTTCTGTGTCTCCGCGTGCGCGTACGACCGAGCCGCGTAATTCATCGGCGTACCCCGTCAGATCGCGCACGCCGAAAAAAGCCGTTCCCTCATTCGCGCCTGTAACGGAAGAGTGATGATTGTCCGCACCCACGCCGACACTGAAACGAGGCTGTTCCTCCACCTTGATATTCAACACGCCCTGTCCGAGTTTATCGCCGGGTCCGAAGCGGGCATCCAGGCGCAGGACGTTCGGGTCCGCTTGCAGATAACGCAGTGCATATTGGAGATCCGCTATGCTGAGCGGATTCCCAACGTGACTGCGAATGCGCCATGTAATGTAAGTATTGTTAAGATTGGACTTTCCGGCGACGTCCACGCGATCGAGGGATCCCTCAATCGCCTGAAAAATGACCAATCCATCTTTTGACTCCTGGTCCGGCAGCACGACACCTGAATTGATGAATCCCTTGTCAACGTAGAGACGGGTCAGAGCGATCCGGAGTGTCTGCAATTCGCTGCGTGCCACGATCCGATTCTCATAGGGCGCTGTCACGTCAGCTATCGCCGTCGACCGAAACGCCGTCACTCCCCGCACTTCAATGCGCTTGATGAATATCTGAACACCGGTCGCAGCCGGCGTCGATTCGCTCGTTAAATCCGGCACGACCGGTAACGTGTAAGCGGGAGTCGGGGGCACCGTAGGCGCTCGGTAATTTGGCGCGCCAGGAGTTTGATAGTTCGTTCCATTGCCGACGTTTTGCGCGAGCGCAAAACCAGGTAACGCGGCTATCGCCGCAGCGAAGTACGGGCTACGCACCCGAGAGCAGCTTAGTCTTTTCTACCATTGCGAACCCGGTCGCATTAGGTCGGATTCCCGCTTTAGCGCTCTGCTGACAGTGACTTCTGGCAACCCAAGTCCGAAGCGCCTCAAAGCCAGTTACCGATCAACAAGTACGGTGACCAGTAGCTTGGGTGCCTATATTCAGCGGACTGCAACAGCGCGAGCTGTGCATCGCGCAGACTTTGAGCCTTGGTTTCACCTCCCGCCTTGCGCGTCTTATAAAATGTACTCATGAGCAAGGCAGTGGCCTCATCACTGATGGACCATAGTGAGGCGAGCGCGCTTTTTGCACCCGCCTGTATCGCAATGCCCGCAAGCCCCAGAGCAGCTCTGTCATCGCCCGCGGCGGTGCTGCAGGCGCTCAGCACCAGCAGATCTAAAGGCTCTTGGCGCTGGCCGAGCGCGGCCTGCAACCCATCCATCGTAAGCCGACTATCATAGGTAAGAATAAACGACAGCCGATGATCGGCGTTAAATTCACCGTGCGTTGCAAGATGTGCCACCGAAAATGTCCGTGCCGACAGATCGCTTCGGATTGAAGCGAGACTGAAAGCCTCATCTTTCAATGAGGCGCCCCGAAACATCGCGCCGATCGAGCGAATTTCCTCGCCAACAGCGGGCAGACTTGGAAAGCCTTGAACGCTCTTGGTAAGTCCGGCTATTAGAATTCCTTCGGAAGATTGCGCTGCCAGCGTCGGGATTAATGAAATGGCCGGAGTAGTCGCGATAGCGTAGCGTTCGATGAGAAATTTATCGCCGTCGAGCAGCACGGCAAGCGGTACGGTGCGCAGCGGCCCGCTCGGCACGAATACAAGCGTATCGACCTTCTGGCTGGCGAGCCACGGCGCCGCCTCCGCAAGCAGCCAGCCATAAAGAGCCTGTGCGGGTTGTCGATACTCGTCTCCCGCGCTCGGATGCTCGAGACCAATCCGCAGTCGTCGGACCGCAGCCGTCACCTCACCGCGTGAGGCAGGAGAGGAAAATCGCTGGAGGATACCGCCGATCTCGATCAAAACATCAGTCCGATCGGCAAGCAGAATAGGATATATTATTGCCACTCCTGGAACGCTGGTTTGTCGGCTCTGGTCCGCTACGCCGCTCACCGCACACGCGTTGTCAAAATAATCCTGCACCTCGGCTTGCTTCAGCGATTCGAGCCGATCGCGCACGTCGCGCAGCACCCGTTGCTGATCGGCACCGCCCTCAGGCAGCGTTGTCGACTCACGCAGGTGAATATCCGCATACGCGAGATACACCGGCTCGATCCGCTGACTGAAAGCACGGCGGGAACTTTGCAAGACGTCGTCACGTATCATCGATAGGGTGAATAGGGCTCGATCGAACGCTTGCGCTGCAGCTTTCTTTTCTCCCATCTTTTGTTCAATCCGCCCCGCTTGCGACTCCCAGCGATACAGTTGATCTTGCGCGTCGATCGACTGCGTCAACGTGGTCGCCCGAAAGGTGAGTTGTAGCGCTTCCGCGTTTCGCCCTTCATCCTCATACAGTGCGCCCAAATGTCCCGTCGCAAAGGCTTGCGTGGCAACACTAGTAGCTTCGTGCAGCGCCAATTCAAACGCGGCGAAGGCGCGCCCCCGATACGCTAACGGAGATCTGAACTCCTGAACTGCGCGCTCGCATAGGTCGCCAACGGCAAGCAGCAACTTTGCGGTTTCTTCGCCGCCTGGGAGCGAAGTCACTGCAATATAGAGTGAGTCCAAGGTTTTTTCCAATTCAGCGATGTTCTTTGCGTCGAGACGAGCGCGTAACGCGTTGATCCGCGCACGCGCTTCGGCGGCGGTGGCGCCGATACCGTGTGCAGCGGAGGCCTCTGACGTAAAGTAATCCTCAGCGGCGGTGAGATCGCCAATGCGGACGGCAAGATTCCCCTCCGCCTGGCGCAGCCGAATAAGTTGCTCCGGGGTGAGCGATGCGATCGCGGACTCTACTGATTTGAGTTGCACATGGGCCTCATCGATGTGTCCCGATAATGTCAGCGCTGCTCCGAGACGGACCGCAGTGCCTAACTTAAGGGCACTATCCGTGCTCTCACCAGCGGCCAGTCTCAAGGAACGCTCAGCCTCTAAAATTCCGCCTCGTTCGATGAGCGCATCCGACAACTGCCAAAGAGCCATCACATGCCGTGCCTGTGACTCGGTCTGGATTGTCTTCGCACGCCGGGCAACTAGCTCAGAATCGCTCTGCGGTGCGGCAAATACACTAGGGCTAACGACCAACACCGCAAGTGCAAACGTTATCCCGCGATTCACGGGCAACCGCTTTCAGCCACAGGTGCGGTATCGAGTCTTGACGCAAGTACAGGTTTATTCTTTGTTAGCGGCGCTAATTGCGCCGTGTCGAACGGGGCGGCTTCATCCGGCACACTGTTCAAATAGCCATCCGGCGCGGGGGCCACACCGCCGTGCCCTTCGCGCACGAAAGTACTTCTGCTGCCGCTGCTGCGCTTGCATACATTCGAGTCGAGCTCGGGAGTTCGCGCGACATTGACGTCGGGAATCGTGAGCGCAGAGTTCAGATCGCTCGCGGGGGTGCTGATGTTGATCGCGCCATTGTTGCCGGTAGCCGATTGCGCACTGACCAGACTCTGCGAGTCCTCGACGAACAGTGCACCACTGGCAAGGTTGATGGTAATGGCGCCGCCGTTGCCGGCGTTCGCTTGGGCCAGAATGCTGCTGGATTGCAACACGGTATTACCGGCATCGTTGATGGTGATGTTACCACCGTTGCCGTTGGCGCCCGCCGAGGTCTCGATCCCAGAACTGCGTAAGATCACAGGGCCGCCGTCCCCATTTATTTGGATGTTGCCGCCCGTGGACGACGCGGCCGTCGTTGTGATCAGACTATCGCTCAGCAGCATGGGCAAGGGCAGGAGCGTACCGGTCGGTGATGGCGCGGACTTCAAAGCGATGGTAATCGCACCTGAGTTCCCGGCGCCGGTCGCCTGGGTGGCGATCCGGGCGCCATTCGTCATCGTGAGGGATTCCGCCGTCAGTTCGACCGTACCGCCGGAGCCCGAGCCGTTCGCATTGGCCGAAATCGTGGTGCCGTGGCCTGCGAGCGAAATGCCACCGCTGGTGATCACTGCGACACTTCCGCCGGTGACCGGCACCGCCGTCGCCGAAGCCGCCGTGACTTTGTGGCGCTGCCCTGCCGCCGCCGCGACGCTGCTCGGACTGCTGTCGGTATCCGCCGTGATCACCGCGCCATCGCCCATCGCCAGACTCGAGGCGCTAAGCATGATCGAGCCGCCCAGCCCACCATTCGAGGATTGGCTCGAGAGGGCAGTGTCGGTCCCCGAGAGGGTGACCGGACCTGTCGAGAAGATGCTGAGGGTTCCGCCCTTCCCCGCCCCTGGATCCGTACCACCGGCGTTGACCGTGACGGTCGCGGCCCCCGCGACGTTCAGCGTGGCGATAGGCGCGGCGAAAACGTTGTGTTGCGGATCGGCCGCCGCGCCGAACTCGATGTTCCCGCCAACTCCATCGCCGGAGGTATTCGAACTTATGCGGGTGCCGACATCCGTGAGGGTTACCGCTCCCGGTGTCAAGAACTGGATGGCGCCGCCCGGCGCCGCGCCGAAGGTGTCGGCGTTGATCGTCGAGCCATTGGCCACCGCAATGGGACCGTTGGCCGTCAGCACAATATTGGCGGGACTGGTGATCGCACTGCCGCCGAAGATAGTGGCCGCAACGTTGGCGTAGTCGAGCGTGACTGTGGCACCGGTCAAGTTGATCTTACCCGCCGCGCCGGCGCTGCTTGCGGGGAAGGTTGAGCTGGACAGTACCGCGGCACTGGCAACCTGCGTGCCCGAATTGATCTGCAAGGCGCCGCCGGCGAGAACGTTGATGTCGCCGGCGGCGACGGTGCCCGCTGTCGTTGCCTGCAGCGTGCTGCTGGTCATCGTAATTGCACCCGCAGCGGTCAGCACGATCTCTCCGGGCGTGAACACGGTGTTGGTCGTGGCCGTCGCCACCGAGGTATCGACGGTGGTGTTGTCGAGAGTGATGTAGCGGGCAGCGCGCATCTTAATGGCACCGGCTTGTCCCGCAAATGCGTTCGCCGACGTCTGGATTTGCGTCGCCGGAGAATCGACCGAGATCGAGCCCAGGTCAATCGAACCCGCCGTCGCGTCGAGCGTGATGGCGCCGGCGTTTCCCGCGAGGCCTTCCGGCGTGCCGGCAGCAGTCGACTGCACTGACGTGCCGATGATCTGCAGAGCCGCACCGACCTGCGGTTCGGGTCCCCGTGCCGTGATGACGATATCCCCGGCATTGCCCGTTCCCGCCGTCGCTACGCTGACCTGGCTTCCAGCCACGTTGATGGTGGAACCGAGGATATTGATCGAACCGGCGCCGCCCGCCGCTGTCGTCCCCGAAGACAGTGATGAATCGCTCACCGTGATCGCTCCGCCAGAAAGATCGATCTCGCCCGCTTGAGTTGTCCCGCTCGTGTTCGCGCTCAGAATGCTATTGGCCACTGTCAACGGGCCGCTGCCGCCGTTGGCGGTTAGCGTGATCGTGCCGGGCTTGGCGCCCCCTCCATTGACTACCGCCGTCGTCAGGTTCGCATCTCCGAGCGTAATACCAATCCCGCTCACTGTGATCGCACCCGGAGCGCCGGCAGCGGAACCAGCCGACGTCGAGACCGCCGTAGGGTTCGCGTCCGTAAGCAGGCCCAACTGCACCGACCCGTTACTCGCCGTCAGCGTTACCTTGCCGGCGTTGGCGGCTGCACCCAAGCCGGCCGACGCGTCCGAAGAGATCGATGCGCCACCGATCAAGTGCAATGCCGAACTGCCTTGCGGGTCGGCGGCGCTCGCGGTCATTGCAATATCGCCAGCACTTGCCGTGCCGGTGGTCGATGCCGTAATAGCGCCGCCGTTCATCAAGACCACGGGCGCGGTGACGGTGATGCCACCCGCGGCGACGGCGCCGGTCGTCGACGCCGTCAAAGTGCTTTGCGCCAGCGAGATCGTACCGTGCGCCGTCAGGACGATCTGGCCTGTCGTGTACGCCGCGTTGTTGATTATCGCCGCCACCGACGTGTCGACCGACGTGTCTTGCAGGATGAGATTCTGCCCGGCACTGATCTTAACGGTGCCGGCCTGTCCGGTGAAGGCACTGGCTGAGGACTGAATCTGCGTCGCCAACGCACCCACCGCGTTGGAACCCAGGCCAATCGAACCATTAGCAGCGCTGATAGAAACCGTTCCCGCGTTGCCCACAAGCAAGGCACCGGCCGCCGTCGAGCCCACCGTCATGCTTGCAATTTGCAAAGCTGCCCCACGCTGCGGATCCACCCCGCTCGCAGTAACAGTGATGTCGCCGGCCGCGCCGCTTCCGCTGGTCGAGACACTTATGTCATGTCCCGCCTCGCCACCTATGATGCGGACGTTCAAACCCGAGATTATAATGTTACCGGCAGCGCCTCCAGAGGTGGTATCGGAAGAGATCGATGAGTTGCTGATCGTGATCGGGCCTCCATAAAGATCCATCTCACCGGCTTGTTGAAAGCCGCTCGTGCTAGCGCTCAAAGTGCTGTTCGTCACCGACAACGGACCGATGCCATCGTTGGCCGTGAGCACAATCGAACCCGGCTTCACGCCCAACGCGGGACCCTGCGCCGTCGTGGTACTCACGTTGGCGTCGCCCAACGCAATACTTGACCCCGTTACCGTGATCGCACCCGCAGCACCGGCGCCGCTACCCGCCGACGTTGATACCGCGGTCGGTAACGCGTCGCTCGGCAGGCCAATCTGCACCAACCCCGCGCTTGCCGCCAGATTCACCCTGCCGGCGTTCGCGGACGCACCCGCGCCGGCACTCGCCGAAGAGAAGATTTGCGAACCACCCGCAATATCCAACGCAGCTGCGCCTTTCGGATCGGCGCCGGTCGCGGTCATCGAAATATCGCCGGCGTTCGCCGTGCCCGTGGTCGATGCCGTGATTCTGCCGCCAATCATCGACACCGTCGGCGCGCTGACGCTAATATCGCCGGCCGCGACCGTTCCGCTGGTCGACGCCTGCAGCGAGCTGCCGACCAACCCAATCGCGCCGTTCGAAGACGAGAGAGATATCTTCCCCGGCGCCAACCCAGTCGCAGCGGTCGTCGCTACCGAGGTATCAAATGCAACATTTTCAATGCTTAAATCTCGGTTTGCCGATACCGTGATTTTTCCCGCCTGGCCTGCGTTCGCATCGGCGAATGTTACGATCGACGTCGATAATGATCCACTCGGAACGCTGCCAAGCACCATCGATCCTTGGCTCGCCGTAATGTTGATGTCTCCCGCATTACCGGCGCCGGCGCTTGCGCTTGAACTGAGTTGCGTCCCAACTATCTGAAGAGCGGATCCGCCTTGCGGATCCGGACCATTTGCACTAACGCTGATATTGCCCGCATTTCCCCCGCTGATCGTTGATGAGCTGATTGTGCCCCCATTTATGGCGACCAGTGGGGCGACAATATCAATGTTGCTCCCCGGCGAGTCGGCCGTTGTGGAAGCGTCAATGGTAGAGCGGTCCAAAGAAACAGAATTCGCCGAAATTAGCAATATCCCACCGGCGGAGGAGGACAAGCCTATGCCGCCGTTCACGGCTGAAATGACGCTATTTCTCACCGAAAGTGCGCCTTCAGCCGTGATTTCAACGATACCAGGCGATGATGAGCCACTGCCCGCATTTGTCACAATGCTACTACCCGCTGCCATCCCAAAGTTTCCCGCCGAAGAGACGGCGATTGTTCCCGACGGAGTAATGTAGACGCCGCCCCCTGTCTGCGATGCAATCAACTGTGTGCTTATCAAAGAAATTGCTGCCGCCGTCGCATTGTCGCCTGCGGCATTGCTGGGTAATGCAGAGGTCTGAAGCGAGATGTTCCCGCCTGGCACCGACCCCGTCGCTACAGCGCTCAGCGTCGAATCAATCAAGTTGATTGGGCCGCCCGATGCCGCAATTTTGATGCTGGCTCCGCCGTCGGAAAAATCGGTGCTCGAGAAATTGTTTTCTGCGCTGACAATGCTATGCGCTACGCTGACGCCCAGATCGCCCGCGGCGATAGAAATATTTCCTTGAGGAAGATTTTGGAGTATTCCGCCGTATGGCGTAATGGATGACACCTGAGATTGAGTTGGAGAAGTCCGAATATCGCCAATGCCGGACGACACAGAAGTCGGAAATCCGATTGGCGAGCTTTCTATCCAAACACCGCGAGTCGCGCGGATAATCAAATCATCGCCGCCTACGGTCGCACCGCCGCTCGCGACAATCGAGCCAGCAATTACCACGTCATTTGTGAGAGCGCCGGCAGAACTTGGCCCACCAGCGCCGATGCTGACAATGCCATTACCAAAATATGATTCCAGAGAAAGAATTGCCGAATCAACAATCCGAACCACTCCGCTCGTCGCATGATCGAGCACAGTCTGCGGACTAGCTTCGACCGCCGTTCCGGTCGATTGAAGCGTAATGTCGCCACCAAGCGTAGTGTCATTAAGTGTAGCTATGATTTGCGACCGACCCGCAATTAGGAGCCCGTTACCGGTGATCGTGATTTTGCCGCCTCCTGAGCTATCTACAATCGATCCTTGAAGCGAGACGCTGCCGGTTGAGCCATTGATATTGACGTCCCCGCCTCCGGTTGTGAGAAATGTTTGGTCAAGTTCAACGGAGCGACCGCTGATAGCAATTGCCGCTCCAGTGGACGAAGTATCAATGTCTGTGCTTTGCAATGTAATGGGACCGCGTGCACTAATAGATGTTTGTCCACCCGTCGGGGAATAATTAGGTGTGCCTGAACCAACTATGCCCGGAGAGGAACCCGGCAAAAACCCGAAACTCGCAGGCGAAGCCGTCGATAGGACGGTCGGCGTCACTGCGTTGCTACCTATCGCATACCAACGCGAGTTATCCGAGAACTGTATGAAGTCCGCTTTCCCTATAGCGAGACCGGCGGGCACGTTGATGGTGGCGCCGGATCCGATCATGACGCCAGCGGGATTGACAAACCAGAAATTCGCGCCCGCTATCGACGAGGCCAAATTGCCGTTGATGGTGGTCGGCTGCAGCCCATTCGGCGAGCCTACACCCGTCACCCGCGAGACGACATTGGCGAGCAACACATTGGTGGAATTCGTAAAGTCGGCCTCTTCGCCCCCTGCGATGTTGAACGTCGCGAAGCTCTCAAACAAATTCTTGCCGGTTAGGTAACCCGTGTGAGCGGCATCGATGGTGTAGTGACCGTTCCGCAGCGGGACGACTGTGGTAGTGCCATGCGCCTGCCCGGGCAATGTATTGTCAAATACGATCGAGCCTGCGGCGAAGGTGATAGCAGAGCCAAGCGCGGCCGTAAGGAATCCGATAAGAACGCTATATGGCTTTACAAGCCGTAGTCGGTCCGCGGACTGCGTGCGTATTACATAACGATTCGTCGAGAAGTACATCACGCGCGCTGCATCCTGCCATGTGCGTATGCAATCAAACAAACGATTGAAATCCCCGCCGTGGAGAAGCCCTTTCGAGCGAGGCGACGCCAGCCACTCAAACTAACACGACAACTTCTTCGTTGTCATTACGCTGGCTAAGTAATATCTTTAGCTGGAGCGCGCGGACCGTCGTGGAATCGACCGGTCCTCGCAGAAGACGGCCGAAGCCGCACGCTACGTAAGGCGCACCATCGATTCAGCAACGGAATTGCAGCATGATCCTTTCATTCGCTGTCTGCTTCCTGCGCAAAGTCTTGCGGGCAGCGCAGTGGGTGGTGGCGACCGCTTTGCTGGGCGGGGTCGGCGTCATGGCCGGGTGCGGGGGTGGGTC
>DASYJX010000075.1:0-67954 GCA_035996065.1 Steroidobacteraceae bacterium
GACAAGGACCGCCAGCGCTACCAACAGGAAGCGGAGACGTACCGCAACGACGTGCTACCGCGTGCGCGCGGCGCGGCCGCCAAAGAGGTCCTCGATGCCGAAGCGTACCGCCTGCAAGTGCTCGCGCTGGCGCAAGGCGAGACCGCGCGATTCGATCAGGTGCTTACCCAATATGAGCACGCGCCGGCGGTAACTCGCGAGCGCATGTATCTGGAGACCATGGAGAATGTCTACAAGAATTCGCGCAAGGTGATCGTCGATACCAAGAACGGCAACAGCATGATGTATTTGCCGCTCGATAAATTGATCTCCCCGGGACTGCAGTCGATCACGATGCCGAACGACACGATGACCGTGCCGCCGGCGAGGGCCCCCGAGATCCAAGTTGCGCCTCCCGAAGATCCGGCGCGCGCCCGCGGGGTGCGCTGATGCAAAACAGAATTCTGTATATTCTATTGGCTCTGATCGCCGTCATTTTGGTGGTGCGCGCCAGCGTATTCACAGTCAACGAGGGGCAGCTCGCCATCAAGTCGGTGGGCGGCGAAATCGTCGACTCCAATATCGAGCCAGGGCTGCATTTCCGGGTTCCCTTGGTGCAAGAGGTCAGCCGTTTCGACAAGCGCATCATCACGCAACTGTACCGACAGGAACTCTTTCTCACGCGCGAGCAAGAACAGCTCAAAGTGGATTTCTACGTGAAATGGCGCATCAATAATTTACGCCGCTACTATGAGGCTACCGGCGGAACGGAAGAGGTGGCCAACGACCGGCTCGGCGAGACCATCAAGGACAGCATCAAGACCGTGGTGACCCAACGCACGCTGCAGCAGGTCGTCACCGCCGAACGCGCGGAATTCACGGACTCGATGATGAAAAGCGCCCGTCCCGCGGCCGAACAGCTGGGCGTGGATCTGGTGGACGTGCGCATCACCAAGATCGATTTGCCCCAACAGGTTCAGGATTCGGTATTCGAAAGGATGCGCGCGACCTTCAAAGCCCAAGCCGCCAAACTGCGCGCCGAAGGCATCGAGTCGTCCGAGCGCACGCGGGCCGACGCGAACAAGCAGCAGACCGAGATCCTTGCCGATGCGGCACGCCAAGCCGGCCAGATCCGCGGGCAGGGCGATGCATCCGCAAGCGAGGTGTACGCCAAGGTATATTCGAAGAATTCGGAATTCTATAGCTTCTACCGCAGCATGCAGTCGTATCGGGAGTCCGTGGGAACCCAAGGCGATATGCTGGTGATCGCGCCGGACAGTGCTTACTTCAAGTATTTCAATAAATCGCAGCCGCAGCCTCCGCCGCGATGATGGAAATAGGTTGGACCGAACTTGCGCGCTATGTGGGCGGCGCCTTCGCCTTGTACCTGGTGCTCGAGGGAATTTTGCCGTTCGTGAATCCGGCCGCCGCGCAGCGGCTCATGGCGAAACTTGCCAATACTGAGCCTGCTCACCTGCGCTGGGGCGGGCTGATCAGCATGGTGGCGGGACTGGCACTTTTGTGGATGGCGCGCAATGGGTAAAAATCTAGTCGTGATTGGACTGCAATGGGGCGACGAGGGCAAGGGCAAAGTCGTCGATCTGCTCACCGGCCAAGCGCAAGCCGTGGTGCGCTTTCAGGGCGGCCATAACGCCGGCCACACGCTGGTCATCGAGGGTAAGAAAACCATCCTGTCTTTGATTCCTTCCGGGATCCTGCACGCGCAGGTGCAATGCTTGATCGGCAACGGCGTCGTGCTGTCGCTCGAGGCCTTTTTCAAGGAAGCCGAGATGCTGATCGCGCAAGGCATACCCGTGTTCGAACGGCTGCGCGTGAGCCCCATGTGCCCTTTGATCCTCTCCTCGCACGTCGCGCTCGACCGCGCTCGCGAAGCGGCGCGCGGCGCCAATGCGATCGGCACCACGGGACGCGGCATCGGTCCCGCCTACGAGGACAAGGTGGCGCGGCGGGCTGTGCGAGTCTCGGATCTATTTCACCGCGAGCGTTTCGCCGCGAAGCTCGGAGAGATTCTCGACTACCACAACTTCATTCTGCAGCGTTATTTTCAAACGTCGCCCGTCGATTTCCAGCAGGTGCTGGAATCGAATCTCGCGCTGGGCGAGCGGCTCAAGCCTCTGGTGGCGGATGTGACCGGGATACTGGAACAGTTGAGCGTCGATGGCCGCAACGTGCTGTTCGAGGGCGCCCAGGGCGCCATGTTGGATGTGGATTTAGGCACGTATCCCTACGTGACTTCATCGACCACCACCGCGGGCGGAGCGGCCGCCGGTACGGGATTGGGGCCGCGCCGGCTGCACGAGGTGCTCGGCATCGTCAAGGCCTATGCCACGCGCGTCGGGGCGGGCCCGTTCCCGACCGAACTCTTCGACGAGTTCGGGGAGTACTTGTCGCGCGTCGGTCACGAGTTCGGTTCGGTGACCGGCCGGCGACGCCGCTGCGGCTGGTTCGACGCGGTTGCCTTGCGGCGGGCCATCGTGCACAGCAGCTGCTCCTTGTTGTGCGTCACCAAGCTCGACGTGCTCGACGGGCTCGATACGATTCGCATCTGCGTGGGGTACAAGATCGACGGCGCAACCGTCTCGACACCGCCTTTGTTGGCCGAGCATGTGGGCGCTGCCGAAGCGGTGTACGAAGACTTGCCGGGCTGGAAGGAGAGCACGGTTGGCATCACCCGCTACGAGGATTTGCCGGCCAATGCCCGCAGCTATCTCGAGCACCTAGAATCCTCGGTGGGCGTTCCCATCACCATCATCTCAACGGGGCCGGATCGGGATCAAACCATTATCCGCAAGAACCCGTTCGGCTGATTCCGGGCTACGGGTCGGGTACGATGTCACCGCTACGCGCTCTGCAACGCAAATTAAGGGAACACCATAATGGCATTTGAATCCGTTGTCCCCGTCAGGTCCGCCGAGCAGGAGGCGAACGCCACCTACTCGACCCATCTGCAGGTGTTCGTGTACGTGTTGTTCTTCGCCTTCGGCGGCATCACGAGTCTCAATGACGTGATCATCCCGAAGCTCAAGGGACTGTTCACGCTCACGTATGGCGAAGTAATGCTGGTGCAGTCGGCATTCTTCACGGCGTACATCGTCATCTCGCTTCCGGCCGCCGAGCTGGTGCGGCGCATCGGCTATATGCGCTCGGCAGTCGTCGGTCTCTTAACCATGACGGCGGGCTGCCTGTTGTTCATTCCGGCGTCCTCCCACGGGATGTTCGGCTTGTTTTTGCTCGCCCTGTTCGTGCTGGCGTCCGGCATTACCACCGTCCAAGTGGTCGCAAACCCCTTGATTTCGATGCTGGGCCCGGTGCGTACGGCCAGTAGCCGCTTGACCTTCGCGCAGGCGTTCAACTCGGTGGGTACGACCCTATTTCCCTACGTCGGATCGATTCTGATCCTAGGTTCGTTGGCCACTGTCGATCCCACCACCCTGTCCGGGGCCGCCCTCGATGCGTTTCGCGGCGTCGAGACCCAGGTCGTGGTCCGCACCTACATCGGCCTCGCCATCGCGCTCCTGCTGGTGGCCGCCGTCGTCTGGCTTGAGCGCAAACGCCTGGTCGAGACGCCGGCGGAGCCGACCCCCATCTTGCGCGCGTTCAATCTGCTCACCCGGCCGCGCTTCGCATTCGGCACCCTGTGCATTTTTCTGTATGTGGGCGGTGAAGTGGCCATCGGCTCAGTGATAGTCAACTATCTGATGCAGCCGAGCGTGCTCGGCATGCCCGCGGGTATGGCCGGGAAGCACCTAATCTTTTATTGGGGCGGAGCGATGGTGGGGCGGTTCATCGGTTCTGGGCTTCTGCGGCTATTCTCGCCCGGAAAGGTATTGGCCTTCGCCGCCACGGCGGTCATCGTCTTATTGACGATCTCGGCGAACACCACGGGTCTCGTCTCGGGATGGTCGCTTCTCGCCATCGGACTGTTCAATTCCATCATGTTTCCGACGATTTTCACGCTGGCCAGCGAGGGCTTGGGCAAGCGCGCGGCCGAAGGGTCCGGGATCATTTGCATGGCGATCGTCGGCGGCGCCGTCGTGCCGCTGGTGACGGGGAATGCCGCCGACCTCTGGGGCTTGAAGCAGGCACTCGTCGTGCCGGCAGTTTGTTATCTCACGATCCTCGGCTTCGGCTGGTATGCGCGCCGACCGCTGAGCACGAGGAGCGCTTGAACCTTACCTTACATGAAGCGAGTGAAACGAGGCCTCGCCGAACAGGCCGAGCAGCCCGGTGATGATCAAATAAATGGCGACGATGTAGTTGAGCAGGCGGGGCATTACGAGGATGAGAATGCCGGCCAGCAGCGCAACCAGGGGGGCGAGACTGAGATTCACGTTCATGGAGCGAGTCCTCAAGCGTGCCCGGAGGGATGCCCGGGCGGTCTCTCAGACTACTGGAACAACTTCATTGCATTCTGTAGGGTTTTCATGACGCCCCACAGTAGGGGAATTCCTACCGCGACCCACAGGATAACGAGCCGCCCTTTCATGGCGTGCTCCCGCGATAGTGATACTTTTCATTCACCGGGCGCATGGCGAAGTTGCACAAGAATCCGATCAACAAGAGGCCGCACATGATGTACATGGTGACCGAGTACGCCTGTGCCTTCGGAACGCCATGGTCGATCTGGTACTGCCGGATGTAATTCACCAGCACAGGACCCAGCACTCCCGCCACCGACCAGGCCGTCAGCAGCCGGCCGTGGATGGCGCCGACTTGATAGGTGCCGAAGATATCGCGCAGGTATGCCGGAATCGTGGCGAAGCCGCCGCCATACATGGAAAGAATGATGCAAAACGCGGCAACGAATAGGCCGATCGAACCTAGGTGGCCGAGCGTGGGCACCGTCGAGTACAACAGGATGCCGAGCAAGAAGAATATCGTGTAGGTGGTGCGGCGCCCGATGTAATCCGAGGTCGAGGCCCAGAAGATTCTGCCGCCCATGTTGAACAGACTCAGCAATCCGACGAAGCCTGCCGCGGTGGCCGGCAACACTCGGCCGCCGAAGATCTCTTGGATCATCGGCGAAGCCTGTCCCAGCACGCCGATGCCGGCGGTGACGTTCATGCACAGCACGCCCCACAACAGCCAAAATTGCGGCGTGCGCCAAGCCATGTCAACGGCCACATTCGCGCTCGTTATCAAGCGCTTCGGCGCCGCGGGCGCGATCCAGCCGGCGGGTTTCCAGTCGGGTGCCGGCACGCGGACCGAGTAGACACCGATCATCATAAACATGAAGTACATGACGCCCATGGTGACGAAAGTTTCGAGAACGCCGTTCGATGCCGGCGTCTTGAAATGGTCCATCAGCATGACCGAGAGCGGCGCTGCGATCAAAGCGCCGCCGCCGAAGCCCATGATGGCCATGCCCGTCGCCATGCCGGGACGGTCGGGAAACCACTTGATCAGTGTAGAGACCGGCGAGATGTATCCGATGCCAAGCCCACAGCCGCCAAGCACGCCGTAGCCCAAATAGAGCAGCCACAGCTGATGCAGATGAATGCCGACCGCGGACACCAGGAAGCCGCCGCTGAAGCAGAGGGCCGCGGTGAACATGGATTTGCGCGGGCCGACTCGCTCCACCCAGCGTCCAAAGACCGCGGCGGACGACCCCAGAAATACAATCGCAATGGAGAAGATCCACCCTACCTGTTTCAGATCCCAATCGCCGGGTGCCGAGTGGCTGATTCCGATGAGTTTGGTCAGCGGCAAATTGAATGTCGAGAACGCGTACGCTTGGCCGATCGACAGATGCACCGCGAGGGCGGCGGGAGGCACGAGAAATCGATTGAAACCGGCCGGCGCAACGGTGTGCTCACGGTCCAAGAAGGATGATGGCATAGAGGGCCCTATCGGTTTTTCGTTGTCAGGGGCGGCTCTCGTTAATATGCCTTCTGTGTCTGAACTTGTCACTAATGGGATGATGCACGCGGCTTGGTGACGCCATTGACGTCTAAGTTGATGATTTCACGACATAAGTGGTGCCCAGGAGAGGACTCGAACCTCCACGAATTGCTCCACTGGTACCTGAAACCAGCGCGTCTACCAGTTCCGCCACCTGGGCAAGATGGGTCAGCCGTGCGCGAGGCGCAGAAATGTACGCACTGCCCTCCGGCTTGTCAATGAACGGCCACCGCCGCAACTCGCGGCGCAGGCGCAGCCCTGGCGGCTTGCAAAGCTGCTAACCTGCCGCACTAAAGCAATCGGCCCTCCTTCTTAAGGACGCCGATCTCTGCGCACCCACCGAAGGATCGCCGCAACACTCTATGCAAAGACGTGGACCCACGGGCTCGCGACCGCCAAAAGCGAATCGGACGACGACGCCCGGTGCTGATTGGCGCGGCGAGGACCCTAATCTAGAACTCGAGAAATCACGCTATGCGGATCCCATTGCAAGCCGCGAACTGCTCCTGAAACATTTGGCCGAGGCTCCGGAGCCCTTGACCGCAGCGCGTCTTGCCAAACGTCTTGGCTTGAACAGCGCCGCACAGCGCGACGCTCTCGCCAAACGGCTGGCTGCAATGGTGCGGGATGGTCAAGCGATCGAAGGGCCGAATGGATTTGCGACGGCAGGCGAAGGCGAACGCGTGGTAGGACGAGTGCGCGGCCGAGCCAACGGCGATGTGCTGGTGCTGCCCGATGACGGCTCGGCACCACTGGTCCTGGCGCGAGCCGATACGGCGACTCTGATGCACGGCGATCGCGTCGAAGCGCTCGCCGTCGGCATGAACGAACGAGGCCGGCGTATCGCGCGCTTGATACGTCGCATCGGCGACGCCAGCTTGCGAATCGGCGGGGTCTGGCACGCCGGCAACGGGCGCGGCAAGGTCGAACCCGAGGATCCTGGTCATTGGTACTCGGTCGAAGTAGCCATGCGGGATCGGCACGGAGCCGAAGACGGCGATCATGTGGTCGTCGAAGTGACCAAGCGTCCGCAAGGCGACACCGCGGCACACGGGCGCGTAATCGAAGTGCTCGAGAATCTGCAGCCATCCGAGCTCGCGGCGCGCTTCGCGATCCTGCGGCACGATTTGCCCCAGGAGTTTCCGCCGGAAGTCATCCGGGCGGCGAATCGCTTTGCCCCCGAGGTGCAAACCGCGGATCGGGAGGGACGCGAGGATCTGCGCGCCGTGCCGCTGGTGACCATCGACGGCGAGGATGCCAAAGACTTCGACGATGCGGTCTATGCCGAACCCGTGCGCGGGGGCGGCTGGCGCCTCATCGTGGCGATTGCCGATGTCAGCCATTACGTGCGTTACGGGAGTGAGCTGGACACCGAAGCAAGGTCGCGGGCCACATCGGTGTATTTTCCGGATCGCGTAATTCCGATGCTGCCGGAGCACCTGTCGAATCATTTGTGTTCATTGATGCCGCATGTCGAACGACTGGCGTTCGTCTGCGACATGCGGGTGAGCAAGGCCGGCAAGCTGAGCAAGAGCCGCTTCTATGAAGCGGTGATTCGCTCGCATGCGCGGCTGACGTACGATCAAGCCTGGGCGTACCTTGAAAACCCCCTTCTGCCGGCAAGCGGATTGACTTCGGAGGTCCGCACGTCGCTGCAAACGCTGTACGACGTCTATGGGGCGCTGAAGGAAGCGCGCGATGCTCGCGGTGCGCTCGACTTTCGCGGCGGCGAAGTCAAGGCGCGCATCGGCAGCGACGGCCGGATCGAGGGATTCTATGCGGTGACACGCAACGACGCACACCGCTTGATCGAGGAATGCATGATTGCTGCCAATGTCGAAGCCGCAGTGGCCTTGCGCCTCGCCAAGGCCGGAAGCCTTTATCGTGTCCACGGTCAGCCGGAGGACAAACGAGTCACCGAGTTGCAAAAGGTCCTGAATGCCTTGCAGGTCGGCGCGGCTTTTTCGGAGAAACCGACTCCCCGCGAATTCCGTCAATTGGTCGAACGGCTGGCCGCACGGCCCGACGGGGTGCTGCTCGAAAGCTTGGTGATCCGCTCACTCGCTCAAGCCGTGTACCAGCAAACCAACATCGGCCATTTTGGCCTAGCCCTCGAGGAGTACGCGCACTTCACGTCTCCGATCCGCCGCTACCCAGATTTGCTCGTGCATCGCGCGATCAAGGCCGCGGTCCTGCCGCAGTCGGCTTCCGGACATCGTTACACGACCGCCGAGCTTCAGACCCTCGGCGCGGAGAGTTCGCAGCGCGAGCGGCGCGCCGACGATGCATCGCGCGATGTGATGGGCTATCTCAAGTGCCTGTATCTGCAGCCTCGCGTCGGCGAGACGTTCGACGCGACGATCACCAGCGCCCTTGAGTTCGGCCTATTCGTGCAGCTGAAGGAAATGCCCATCGACGGATTGGTGCACATTTCCGCCATCCCGGGCGATTATTGGGAACTCGAGGCCGGCGGCATGGGCCTGGTGGGTCAGCGCACCGGCCGCCGCTGGCAGATGGGGGACACGGTAAGGGTGCGATTGAGCCGTGTCGACCTGACTCAGCGCCAAATAGACTTCGAATTGCTCGACGCAGACGGGTCGAGGAGTCACGGCACCGTGCGTGCGCCGCGGCGCGGCGCGGGAGCGCAGCGGGGCGCGGGCTCGCGGCGGGGCACCGGTTCACAGCGCGGCGGACGAAGCGGAGGCGCCAAGCGCGGACGCGGCGGGCGTGGCTGATTCGAAGCGCAACTTCGTCTACGGCTTGCACGCCGTCGCCTCCATGCTCGAGCGGGCGCCGGAGCGCCTGCTGGAACTCTGGATCGCGCAGCCGCGCGATGATGCTCGAACCCGCGAATTGAGGGAGCGTGCGCAAAATGCGGGTATTCGCGTGCAGTCGGTGGGCGCAGAGACTCTGGCCAAGCTGGTGGGGGATGTGGCGCACCAAGGAGCGGTGGGCGCGGTGCGGCCGCTCAAGGCATGGGACGAACACGATCTCATGGCGGCGTTAAGTCAAGTGACGGGGGATCCACTGGTGCTGATTCTCGACGGCGTTACCGACCCCCACAACCTCGGAGCCTGCCTGCGGACTGCCGATGCCGCCGGCGCTCATGCTGTGCTCATTCCCAAGGATCGCTCGGCCGCAGTGGATGGGGTGGTGCGTAAAGTCGCTGCGGGCGCCGCCGAATTCATGCCGGTGGCGAGCGTGACCAATCTCGCGCGCACCATCGATATGCTGAAGGAACGCGGGATCTGGGTCGTCGGAACCGATGCGCAGGCCCTGCCGACCCTGTATGCAGCGGATCTGCAGCGCCCGCTCGCCCTGGTACTGGGAGCCGAGGGGAGCGGCATGAGGCGCCTCACCCGGGAGCGCTGCGATTTTCTGGTGCGCATCCCGATGGGCGGCCAAGTCGAGTCCCTCAACGTATCGGTGGCCGCGGGTATTACCCTCTTCGAGGCGCGCCGCCAGAGGGCAGGTTGACCTTCACCGGCCCGAACGAGTATCCTTCGCGCTCTTTTTCGCCGGCCGACCGGCCTCACTCCTTGCCTCACCGCTCGCAACGGGAGGCGTAAACCGTAGGGAGCCTACAATGCGGCATTATGAAATCGTGCTCTTGGTCCATCCGGACCAGAGCGAGCAAGTCCCTGCGATGGTGGATCGCTACAAAGGCATGATCAGCGCCGGCGGCGGTTCCGTGCATCGCTTCGAGGACTGGGGCCGGCGTCAACTGACGTTCCCGATCGCCAAGGTACACAAGGCGCACTACATTCTGCTCAACATCGAATGCGATCAAAAGACGATCGACGAGCTGAAGGGGTCGTTTCGTTTCAGCGATGCCGTGCTGCGCAGCCTGGTGGTACGAATGGACGAAGCCGTCACCGAGCCTTCCCCGATGGCCCGTGCACCGGACGAGAATGCGCGCCGCCACGACGACTTTGGCGACGACGGCGACGACGATGACATGCCCATGGGTACCCGGTAAGTCGCACGGTAAATAGGAGACCAACATGGCACGTTTTTTTCGCCGCAAAAAGTTCTGCCGTTTCACGGCCGACGACGTCAAGCAGATCGACTACAAGGATCTGACGACGCTCAAGAGCTACATCACCGAAACCGGCAAGATTGTTCCGAGCCGCATCACGGGGACGCGCGCTCACTATCAGCGACAGCTGCAACTCGCGATTCGTCGCGCGCGGTTCCTGGCGTTGCTGCCGTACACCGACCAGCATTGAACCGGTAGGCGAACATGGAAATCATATTGTTGCAGAAGGTCGCGAACCTGGGCCAAATCGGCGATCGCGTCAAAGTGAAGTCGGGTTACGCACGGAATTACTTGGTGCCCACGGGCAAGGCCACGATGGCGACGGCGGCCAATATCGCGAAGTTCGAGGCGCAGCGCCATGAACTCGAAGCGAAAGCAAATCAGGAACTGGATGCATCGCGCGCGCGCGCGCTCAAGTTCGAGAACTTCAAGCTGGAACTCAGAGCCAAGGCGGGGGCGGAAGGCAAGCTGTTCGGCTCCATAGGCACGGCGGACATCGCCGAGGCGGCGGTCAAGGCCGGCCAGCCCATAAGCCGCAGCGAAGTGCGCATGCCGACAGGACCGATCCGCGTCACCGGCGAGCACCAGGTGCAGCTGCATTTGCACACTGATGTCGACGTGACCTTGACGGTCACAATCGTCGCCGAAGAGTAGCGGCCGGCCGCTGGCGCGGAACGCTCCCAGGGGTCGCGCATGGCTACTCGCGTCAGCAATCGTTCGATAGGCGCCGGCGACGGACTGCGCCTGCCGCCGCATTCGGTCGAGGCCGAGCAATCGGTGCTCGGCGGATTGATGCTGGATGCCGCGGCCTGGGACCAAATCGCCGACCGCGTTTCGTCGAAGGATTTCTACCGCCACGATCACTCCTTGATATTCGAAGCCGTTGCGGGCCTGATCGAGCGCAATCAGCCCTGTGATGCCGTCACCTTGGCCGGGCACTTGGAGAGCCAGGGATTGCTCGATCAGGTAGGCGGACTGGGGTACTTGGGGTCGCTGGCGCGCGACACCCCCACCTCGGCGAATATTCGCGCCTATGCGGATATCGTGCGCGAACGCTCGGTGCTGCGGCAGCTCATCACCGCCGGCAATCTCATCGTCGGCAGCGCACTGGAGCCCGAAGGGCGCGAAGCGAGGGAAATTGTCGACGATGCCGAGCGCGCGGTGTTCGAGATCGCCGAGGCGGGCGCTCGCGGGAAGGTCGGCTTCAGAACCGTCAAGAGCATTCTGCCGGAGGTCGTCAACCGGATCGACGAGCTGTACCACTCGGACGGCAAGATGACCGGTATTTCGACCGGGTTCAAACAACTCGATGCGATGACCTCAGGCCTCCAGCCCGGCGACTTGATCATCGTCGCCGGCCGTCCCTCCATGGGCAAAACCACGCTTGCGGTCAACATCGCTGAGAATGCGGCGCTGGGTTCGAACAAGTCGGCGGCGATATTCAGCATGGAAATGTCCGCCGAATCGCTCACCTTGCGCATGATCTCCTCCCTTGGCCGGATCAATCAAAGCAATCTGCGCTCGGGCCGCTTGAATGAGGAAGATTGGCCGCGAATCGATTCCGCGATGACGCAGCTCAGCAGCGCGAATATTTTCGTCGACGAGACTCCGGCGCTCTCGCCCACCGAAATTCGCGCGCGGGCGCGGCGTCTGAAGCGCGAGCGGGGGCTCGACTTGATCGTGGTCGATTACCTGCAGCTCATGCAGGTCGCGGGCACCAAGGAGAATCGTGCGACGGAAATCTCCGAAATTTCGCGTTCTCTCAAGGCACTGGCGAGGGAACTCAAAGTACCCGTGATCGCCCTGTCTCAGCTCAACCGCGGGGTCGAGCAACGGGTCGAGAAGAAGCCAGTGATGTCGGATCTTCGCGAGTGCGTCACCGGGGACACGCTCGTCATGCTGGCGGATGGCCGGCGGATGCCGATACGCGAACTCGTCGGCCAGACTCCTGAAGTGTGGTCGATGAGTGCGGATCAGAAAATAGTCAAGGCGCAGAGCGATCTCGTGTGGTCCACGGGCGTGCGGCAGGTATTCCGCGTGGCGCTCGCCAGCGGCCGTACGCTGCGAGCAACGTCGAATCACCGGGTCTTTACGGGCGATGGGTGGAAGGCGGTTGGAGAGATCGGTTTAGGTTCCCGAGTCGCGGTGGCGAGGCAATTTCCGTCGGTGGCCGACCCGGTGGTTCAGTCCTTGACCGGCACCCGAGGAATGGCCACGCGCCAAGCAAATTCTGATCTGTTTTGGGATCGCGTAGTTGCCGTCGGCCTCGAAGGTGAGGAAGAAGTCTTCGACATGACCGTTCCTGGTCCGGCGAGCTGGTTGGCTGACGGCATCGTCAGCCACAACTCGGGCGCGCTCGAACAGGATGCCGACGTCATCATCCTGATCTACCGCGAAGAAGTGTACGAAAAGAACACGACGCGCAAAGGCATCGCGGACATCATCATCGCGAAGCAACGCAACGGCCCGACCGGCGACTTCCAGCTGACGTTCTTGGGCGAATACACCAAGTTCGAAAACTACGCGCCGGAGTCGTACGCCGAGGGCGTATTTCGGTGACCCCCATGGTCTGCGCTACGGTTGATTCCGCTGCGCTCCGCCATAATCTGGAAATCGTGCGCCAGTGGGCGCCCATGTCGCGCGTCATGGCCGTCATCAAGGCCAATGCCTACGGGCATGGACTCGTCGCGGTAGCGCGGGCTCTGGAATCCGCGGACGCCTTTGCCGTGGCGAGAGTCGACGAAGGCCTGACTTTGCGCGCCGCAGGCATCGATAAGCCGACCGTGCTTCTCGAAGGAGTCTTCGATCGCGAGCAGCAGGATGCGGCGGCCGCCGCCGGATTCGAGCTCGTCGTGCACACGCCTGAACAGATCGAACTGTTGCGTTCGTCCGCGGCCGGCCACCGCTTCAAGGTATGGCTCAAGCTCGACAGCGGCATGAATCGGCTCGGATTCAAAGGCGATGCGTTCGGCTCCGCCCACGCATCCTTGAGCGCCTTGGGGTCGGTGCGCTCGCCCGTGAACCTCTTTTCCCATCTGGCTTCCGCCGATGAACCGGAACTCTCGACGACCGCCGACCAGCTCGCACGCTTCGCCGACGCAACACGCTTCCTCCCCGGCGAGCGCAGCGTTGCCAACTCTGCGGGCATGTTGAGCTTCGCGGAAGCTCAGTTCGATTGGGTGCGGCCGGGCCTGCTTTTGTACGGCGTGTCGCCCATCGCAGGTTCGATCGGCACGGATTACGGTCTGCGATCTGCGATGACGCTGCGTTCGCATGTCATTGCCGTAAAGGATCTCGTCGCGGGCGAACGGGTCGGCTACGGCGGTGATTGGACCGCCTCTCGAGCGACGCGGCTGGCGGTGGCGGCGGCGGGTTACGGCGATGGCTACCCGCGAAATCTGGGCTCAGGCGCGCCGGTGCTGGTCAACGGCGAACGCGCCGGATTGGCGGGCAGGGTTTCGATGGACATGATCGGCATCGACGTCACCGATCTCAAGCGCGAGCCCAAGTTAGGCGACCCGGTCGTTTTATGGGGGGAAGGATTGCCGGTGGAGGAAATCGCGGTATGGGCACAGACCATCCCGTATGAACTGCTTTGCGGCATCAGCCAACGCGTGGCAGTGACCCTGCGTTGACCGACCCAGCCCGAGCGGATTTCTAGCTCTCGAAGAACCCCATCTTCACGCCGGCCAGCTGCACCACGTCATTGTCGTTGAGCCGCCGGGCCTGCGGTCCGATCGGTACGCCGTTGACCTGCGGATAGTCGTTTTCCTTGCCGCTGTCCACATGCACGATGAAATACCCTTCTGCGCGCCGGGTAATGGCCGCCACCTGCACGCCTGGGCGGCCGAGCGTCGTCAGGGCCTTGGTGAGTTCCAGTTCGCGGCCCGCGAAGGCGCCGCTCAGCACCTGGAGCTTGGCCTTCGGCAACGCCGTGACGTTGTCCGGCACGCCGGGACGCTTGGGCACGGCCTTGGCCGCTTGATCGACCGCAACGCCGACCCGTCGAATGCGTTCTTCACCCTGTGAGCTCGGGGTGATGACCATGGTCTTTTCGAATTCGTCCTGCTCGGCTTCGCCGTCTTGGCTATCGACGAAACGCAACTGATGATGGCCGACGGTGATCACGTCGCCGTGCTGCATTGCGTGTTTCTTGATCAGCTTGCCGTTGACGTAGGTGCCATTGGTGCTGTTCAAGTCCTCTAAAAAGGAATCGTTGAGGATATTGATAATGAGCGAGTGATGGCCGCTCACCGCCGGATTGTCGATACGTATATCGTTGTCCGGAAGGCGCCCGATCGTATAGCGCTCTTTATTCATGTTGTATTCCGCAAGGATCTGACCATCCAAGCTGAGCATCAGGCGTGCCATTCAGACTCCATTTCTCTAACCGAACCATCCCAAGATTTTGTCAAATATACGCCGGTGCGCGGGGAACGGCTCGGCTACGTGAGCCATGATGACCGACACGTTGTCCCGCCCGCCATTGTCGTTAGAGAGCTGTATCAATTGTTTAGCTACAGTATCAAGATTAGCACTAAAGGTGCTGATTGTTAAGTGAATATCCTCGTCCTCGATCATGTCGGAAAGACCGTCGGAACAGAGCACGTAGTAATCAGACTTCTGCACCGGCTGCTCGTGGATCTCGACTTCGACGTTTTGTTCGACCCCGAGTGCCCGGGTGACATAATTCTTATTGGTCGCCCGCTGCGCTTCCTGCTGGGAGTAAAAGCCCCGGTCCACCAGTTCCTGCAACAAGGAATGATCCAGGGTCATCTGCTCGAAACGGTTGTCGCGCAGGCGATAAAGCCTCGAATCCCCCACATGCGCGATCGACATTTTGTTGTCATGAAACAAGCACGCCACCACCGTAGTGCCCATGCCCTCACATTGAGGCTGAGTCTTCGATGTGTGGTAGATGATTTTGTTGGCTCTGTGAATCGCATCACGCAGGATGATGCTCGGCCGCGTCAGGCCGGTTTCGGGGTCGGGGACCGAGAGATCCTCGCGCATGATCGCATCCCGAACCAAATTGATGATGGTTTTTACTGCGATACCGCTCGCGACCTCGCCTGCGTTGTAGCCCCCCATGCCGTCGGCCAGCACAAATAATCCGATGTCGGCCTCGGTGCCGATCATATCTTCGTTGTGTTCGCGCACTTTCCCCGTGTCGGTGAGCGCCACACTCGAAATTTTCCCCCTCAGACTCATGGTTTTTGTCCAATCATGGCAATCCACTCGGCATTCGCGACCGACAGTCTTCCAACGCTGCCGCCATCTGGGCGCCGGAGTCGTACCGTGCATCGGGATTCTTCGCGAGAGCCCGATCTATGATGCTCTCGACACAGGCGGGAAGATCCGGCCGGAACGCCCGCAACGGCGGGTGCGGCGCTTCTGCAATCTGCTGCATCAGCCCGGTCATGGAATCCGCTGTGAAAGGAAGCTGGCCGGTCAACAATTGAAATAGGCTAACACCCAGGGAAAACAAGTCCGAGTGACCTGTCACAGTTCGTCCCTCGAGCTGTTCCGGGGACATGAAGGAGGGGGTGCCGAGCACGATGCCCGTGCGTGTGCTGCCGGCGCCCGACAGGCGCGCGATGCCGAAATCGGTGATTTTCAAAACGTCGGTGGCCGGGTCGTACATCAAGTTCGCGGGTTTGATGTCGCGGTGGACGACTTGCTGTTTGTGCGCAAATCCCAACGCTTCGGCCGTGCGGCCGATTATTTCCAACACCTTGCGCGGTTCCATGAGCTTGTCGGATTTCGCGTAGTCGCTCAAATGCCGGCCCTTGAGATATTCCATCGCGATATAGGCGAGTCCGCGCTCTTCGCCGACGTCATAGATCGTCACGATGTTCGGATGATTGAGGCGGCCGGCGGTCTCCGCTTCGCGAAAGAAGCGCGATCGGGCTTCCACGAGCTCGGCATCGCTGAATTCACTGGCAAGCGGAATGGCCTTGATCGCGACCATGCGGTTGATCGCCGTATCGCGGCCGAGGTAGACGATGCCCATCGCACCGCGCCCGATTTCGCGCTCGAGCTGGTAGCGGCCGAGACGCTGGGTTTCGGACGGCCCGTGCGCGTTCACGGCCGCGGCGTCGGCTGCCGCGGGAGGGGCAGGCTTCACGTTGACTTTGGCGGCGGCGGGCGGCGCGGCCTTTGGTTTGACGCGCTCGGCATCCATTAGACGCCGCAGGCGCGCGCCGACATCCCGGTAGGTATTATCGAGGCGTGCCAGGTGGCGGTAAACGGCGGTGGCTTGCGGCACCCGGCCACGCTGTTCCAGCTGGGACGCGAGAGTGTACAGATCACCCAGCACGGTGGCATTGGGCTTGCGGCCCTTGAGTTCTGCGAAGCGCTGCTCGAAATTGTCGAGCAAGCGCGCCGTATCGGTGCCCACCGGCTGCGCAATCTTGGGCATAGGAGCCGGCACGGCCGATGCGGCGAAGCGGCTCCACAAAAGCAGCGCGCTGCCGGCGCACAATAGACCGATCCCCGGAAGCCAAGCCCACGTGTCCAGGTGTGCGATCAGCCGGAGCAATAGGCTCGCGGTCAACGTGCCGAAGCCTGCAATCGCTGCGATCAGCCCAAATTTGCGCATGCAATAGACATAATCCAACTCCAGAAGCCGGGCAGTATAGGTGATCGGGCCGTCCTAACTGCAATGCTAAGCTCACAAATCGACGCGAAGGAAGGCGATGGCGAAGTCCAAAGAGGTCTTTATTTGTCAGAACTGCGGAGCAGATTCTCCAAAGTGGCAGGGGCAGTGCGCCGGTTGCGGCGAGTGGAACACCTTATTGGCAGAAATGGCCGAGGCAAATCCGCGCAAACGCCCGGGCGCGGCTAGGGCCTCGGCGAGTGCCTCGCGGCCGGATCTTTCGTCCTCGTTGGCAGCCGAGGCCGTTCTCGAGCAGGGACGCCTGACTACCGGATCGACGGAGCTCGATCGAGTCTTGGGCGGAGGTCTCGTGCCGGGCTCGGTAACCCTGATCGGCGGCGATCCCGGGATCGGGAAATCGACCCTGATGTTGCAGGCGGCTGCGGCACTCAATGGTCTCGGTGCCGTGCTGTACGCCACCGGCGAGGAATCATTGAAGCAGGTTGCCTTGCGCGCGCGGCGCCTGGGGCTGGAGGCCGCCACGGCGCGCCTCATCGCCGAGACCTGCGTCGAAGACATCGTCGGCGCGGCGGCGGGCATTGCGGCTCACGTGCTGATCGTCGATTCCATCCAAACCATGCATTCAGAGCGAGTCGACTCGGCGCCCGGTGCGGTTTCGCAGTTGCGCGAGTGCACGGCGGAACTGGTGCGTTTCGCCAAAGCCAGCGGCACGGCGGTGTTGCTCGTGGGTCACGTCACCAAGGAAGGGCAAATCGCGGGGCCGAGGGTGCTTGAACACATGGTCGATACGGTTCTGTATTTCGAGAGCGATACCGGCAGCCGCTTCCGTGTGCTGCGCTCAGTGAAAAATCGCTTCGGCGCCGCCAATGAAATAGGGGTGTTCGCAATGGTCGAGCAGGGGTTGCGCGAGGTCACGAATCCGTCGGCGATATTTCTGTCGCGCCACGCGGAGCCGGTGCCGGGCAGCGTGATCACCGTAATGCGCGAAGGGACTCGCTCGCTGCTCATAGAAGTCCAGGTGCTGGCGGACGCGAGTCTCGGCGCCAATCCACGCCGGGTGGCGGTCGGCATCGATGGCAACCGCCTCACGATGCTGCTTGCGGTCGCGCACCGCCATGCCGGGCTGCAGTTGCAAGGCCAAGATGTGTTTGCCAACGTCGTCGGCGGAGTGCGATTGGCGGAGACCGCCGGCGATTTGGCCATTGTGATGGCCGCGCGGTCGAGCCTGCGCGATGAGCCGGTCTCCAATTCTCTCATTGCTTTCGGCGAGCTGGGGCTGGCCGGAGAAATTCGGCCGGTGCCTTTCGGGGAAGAGCGGCTGCGCGAGGCGGCGAAACACGGCTTCAAATCCGCGGTGGTGCCCGAGGCGAACGTGCCCAGGCGGCCTCCCGAAGGAATGTCGGTTCGGGGGGTGACGCGATTGAATCAGGCGCTCGAGGGACTTTAGGCCGCCGCGTCACTGCGCCGGCAGCACGACCGCCGTGCGTGTGAGGCGGCCGAGAGCGGTGCCGTCGCCCGGTTCGCCGATGACGACGTAAAACACCGCGGAATGTTTTCTCGAGGCGTTTGGCACCATCTTGACGAACAAACTCGCCATTTGGTTTCGCTTCGACAACACCTGGATGGTCCGCCCTTGCGGTACGTAGTCGGCGTCGGGCAGGGCCGTGGACGGTTCGGTCCACCAGGAAAAGCTGGTATCGCTATCTGACGCAAAGGAGCGCCGCACATGAAGCTCGGCAAAATTCTTGTGCACGCCCACTCTGTAGGACTTGGCGGAAAGACTGATGCTGTCAGTGCGCGCTTTAGCCGGCGCTGCGTTCGATGCAGGCGACCTCGCGGGGCGCGATGACGGCTGCGGCGTTTCGGTGCGCTTTTCAGGAGAATCAAGGACTTTTCGGCCCTGGGCAGCCGATTCTGTGGGCGCTGGGGCGACCGGCGGACTAGGAGCGATGGTCATGCTCGCCGCCGTCGGCGCCGCACCGACGACGGTCCTTCTTTCGAACGGATGATTGGATAAGATCCATAGCCCCGCACCGACCAGCAGGACGGCAAGCAAACCGATACCGACTGCGGCCGGGCGTAACCACTTCGCCGCGGAGGATGGCGGATCCATTCGTGCGATCCAATCTTGAACCGACAGGCAGCGATCTTCCCGGCGCCAGGCAAGACCAAGCGCCAAGGTTCGCCATTGCCGGCGAGTCAATCCGCGCGGCCGCTCGATCACCCATCCAAGATCCCTTGCCTCGGTCGATCGCCGACGCTGAAACGGGTGCTGACCGGCGAGCAATTCGTAGGCCACGCAGGCGAGCGCGAAAAGATCGTCGCGCGGATCCGCCCGCTGGCCTTCCACCAGTTCGCAGCTGGCATACGCCGGCGTCACCGCGCTCGAATTGTTTTTCTCGGCGGCGTCGGTGCTGGAGGCGCCGAAGTCGAGAATGCGTATCTCGCCCGACTTGGTGATCATTATGTTCTGCGGCTTCAAGTCCGCATGGACTACATTGCGCGCATGCGCGTGCGCGAGGCCTGCTGCCAGCTCGCCAATGATCGTCCAAGCCCGGGACCTCGACATCGTAAGCGGATCCAAGTGCTCAATCACGCGGCTCAGAAGTTCTCCCTCCAGATACTCCATGGTGAAGAATTCGTCGTCGCCGTCCCGATCGAGGTCGTACACCTTGACGATGTTGGGGTGGGCAAGGGCCTGCGCGCAGTAAAATTCACGCCGCAGACTCGACAGAACCTCCGCCCGGCCGCCCGGCTTCTCGTGGAGAAACTTGATTGCCACCAGGCGATCCGCCTGGGGAAGATCGCAGCGGTAGCGGTCTTGTGCTTTGAATACCGTACCCATGCCGCCGCTGCCCAACCGGCTCTCGAGAACATACCGACCGCGCAATACGCGACCTATTTCAGCGCCACGCAACGGGTGGACGGAATCCGCCGGCACCCGGGACGCAGGCGCTGCGACGGGCCCGGGCGCGGGCGCTGCGGCGAGTCCAGCCGCGGCCGCTGCCGCGGACCCAGCCGCTGGCGCTGCAATTAGAATGGCGGCATCAGTGTCGATCTCAATGTCAATGCCAAGTTCGACCGTGGTGCCGTAATCGAGAGCGCCCAGTTCGCGCCGTGCAATCTTTGACTCGATCGAGCGAAACAGCTCGACGGGCATTTGACCCCGCCGGAAGCGCTGATCGAGCAACGCAACGACGTTCCAGGCCGAGTCGGCGTTTAGCAGCCGGCAACTCTGCAAGAAATCCTCTTCGCTGCACTCGCCGCAAATCAGCGCGTCGAGCCGGCGCTGCCAAGCCGAATCCAGCTGAGGCACATTCCCATCCGTGCGTGTAACAGTTTCAGGCATAAAGCTCGGTCCACTCGCCGTATCGATCCGCAGTTTGCGGTAAGAACCGTCGACTGTGAAGTTCGCCTGAAAATAGCCTAGCGCAGACTTCACGTTTCGAATTGCTTATGTAAAACCCAATGGGCGCAGGGGGCCTAGTGTGGCTCGGGAGGTCTAATGCGCACGGTCTTGATGGCATTATCTCCAGTCTGCAGAACTTCCAGCATGTAGTTCGCCAGTTTCAGCGTGGTTCCCGGTTCAGGGATGGTCTCCAAGAATTCAACGATCAAGCCGTTCAAGGTCTTCGGGCCGTCGGTCGGCAGGTTCCAACGCATGGATCGATTGAGCGCGCGGATGGACGTCGAGGCATTGGCGACGAAGCTGCCGTCGCTCTCCGCGTGTACATCCCTGTGCATCATGGTTGCCGGGTCCGTCGTGAATTCGCCGACGATCTCCTCGAGGATGTCTTCGAGCGTGACGAGACCCTGAATATCGCCGTATTCGTCGACGACGAAGGCCATGCGGCGCTTGTCGCGCTGAAAATTTACCAGCTGCGTATTGAGAGTGGTGCCCGAAGGAACAAAATAAGCCTCTCGTGCACCGGCGGCTTCGATCAACGCCTCGCGATCGAGACGACCGCGCGCCAGTTCGTGAACGACTTGCTTCATGTGCAGCACCCCGATGATGCGATCGATTTCCCCTTCATACACGGGCAAGCGGGTGTGCTGGCTCTGACGCAGCTGCTCGACGATCCTATCCCAATCATCATCGACATCGATGCCGACGATCTCGTTGCGGGGCACCATGATGTCTTCGACGGTCGCGTTTTCCAGATCCAGGATACTCACCAGCATCTGCTGGTGGCGGTGCGGAATCATTGCGCCGGTCTCAGCCACAACTGTGCGCAGCTCCTCGCTGCTCAAGGAATTCGAGGCCTGCAGGGGTGAAACCCCAAACAGCCGCAGCACTCCGTTTGCCAGCAGATTCGTGGCCCACACGAAAGGATACAAAAGCAATAGCAGCGGCGTGTAAATGTAGGCGGCCGGCAGAGCCAGCTGCTCGGGATGCAGCGCGCCGAAGGTCTTAGGGGCCACCTCGCAGAATATGAGCAGCACCAAGGTTAGAGCGGCTGCCCCGAAAGCAACGAAGAACTCCCCGCCCAAGCGCAGCGCGATAAACTCCACCAACATCGGCGCGGCCACATTGACGATTGTGCTCAGCAACAGGATCAATCCTATCAGCCGATCGGGATGGGCGAGCAGCTTCTCCGCCAGCCGCGCGCCTCGATTTCCTTCCTTGGCGCGATGCCGGAGACGGTAGCGGTTCAAACTCATGAGCGCCGTTTCGCTGCCGGCAAAGAATGCCGCGAGGACTAGCAGCCCTATTAGGGTGCCGAACAGTAAGCCTAAAGAGGGATGCGGCATTCAGCCCCAATGTCGCCCGAGCATATCCTCGAGGACGAATTTCACGCCGAAGTAGGCCACGGCGAGGACGCCGAAGCCGCTCAAAGTCCATCGCACGGCCGAGCGCCCGCGCCATCCGAATCTAGCTCGCCCAATCAACAGCACGCCGAACAGCAGCCACGCAATCAGGGACAAGAAGGTCTTTTGCACCAGGTTCTGGGTAAACAAATTGGTGACGAACACGAATCCCGTGAACAGCGCCAGAGTCAGCAGGCCGAAACCGGCGCCGATCAGGCGAAACATCACCTTCTCGAGCGCGTCCAGCGGCGGTATGCCGGTCGGCAGGCGGGCGATGCGGCGCGTGCGCAGCCGTCGATCGAGAAAAATCAACAGCAGCGCGGTCACCGCCGCCGCGAACAGCAGGGCGGCCGCGCCCATGGAGAGCAGGATATGCGCCGTCAGCTCCCAGCCGGGGGCGGAAGCCTCGACAGAAGTGCCGCCTGCGCCGGTCATGGCGGCGCCCACTGCCGCGCTCCCCAACAGGATGGCGCCCAGCGCGCGGTACTGCTTCTCGATCGAGATCAGACAGGCGAGTATCGCCAGAGTCCATGCCAGCAAGGAAAGGGCCTCGGGCAGATCGATTGAAAAAGGTCCCTTGACGCGCATGGTGTGCATGATGGCGTCGGTGTGGCCGACGAGCGCGAACAGGACCAAGGCCCAAGCGAGGAGCTCCAGCCGCGGATTGTTCGCACTGCGCAGCATGACCCAGGCGCTGGCGCTATAGAGCAATAAGAGAGTGACGGCGGCGAAAATCACGGTTGGCGCGGGGGGCCTGAAGGACGACACCTAGGATAATGACACAAGCACCCAATAGCGCCTAGCCGCCGCCAACGGCCGATAAAATCGAACTATAATGTTGCAACTATGTTCGATCGCCTCACCTCCAGCCTCTCCTCCGCACTCAAGTCGCTGTCCGGCCGGGGCCGGCTGACGGACGACAATATTGCCGATACGGTCCGCGAGGTCCGCCTCGCGTTGCTCGACGCCGATGTGGCCTTGAGCGTCGTCAAGACCTTCACCGACGCGGTCAAGGCGCGGGCGATCGGGGCCGAAGTGACCAAAAGCCTCACTCCGGGGCAGGCCTTCATCAAGGTCGTGCATGAGGAATTGACGCGGCTCATGGGGGAGCCCAGCAGCGGGCTCAATCTGCGTGCGCAGCGTCCGGTGGTTGTCATGCTTGCCGGACTGCAGGGAGCGGGCAAGACCACCAGCGCCGGCAAGCTTGCGCGGTGGCTCATCGAGAAGCAGCGCAAGAAGGTATTGATGGTCAGCACCGACGTGTATCGGCCGGCTGCGATTCTGCAGCTCGAGACTTTGGCGGCGCAGGTGGGCGCGGGATTTACCGCGTCGCATGCCAGCGAGGCACCCGTCGAAATAGCCAAACGAGCGTTGGTCGAGGCCACGCTGCAGGCATACGATGTGCTGCTGGTCGACACGGCGGGCCGTCTGCACGTCGACGCCGAGATGATGGCGGAGGTCAAGGACCTCGAAGCGGCCATCGAGCCGCACGAGCGCCTGTTCGTCGTAGACAGCATGGCGGGGCAGGATGCCGTCAACGCTGCCAAGGCGTTCAACGACGCTTTGAGCCTTACCGGGGTAATTCTGACCAAGGCCGACGGCGATGCGCGCGGCGGCGCCGCGCTGTCCGTTCGGCAAGTCACCGGCAAACCCATCCTTTTCGTCGGCACCGGCGAGAAATCCGAGGCGCTGGAGCTGTTTCAGCCCGAACGCATTGCTTCGCGCATCCTTGGAATGGGCGATGTTTTGTCGCTGGTGGAGCAAGTTCAGGGACAGGTCGATCAGGAGAAGGCTGAAAAACTTGCCAAGAAGATTGCCAAGGGAAAATCCTTTGACCTCGCGGACTTGCGCGATCAACTGAGCCAGGTGCAAAACATGGGGGGCATGGCCGCGCTATTGGATAAACTGCCCGCCAACTTGCAGGCAAATGCGGCGGCCGCGGCCGGCTCGGTCAGCGGGCAGAATCTGAAACGCCAAATAGGGATCATCGATTCGATGACTCCCCGGGAGCGTCGGCGCCCGGACATGATCGATGGCTCCCGAAAGCGTCGCATTGCAGCGGGCGCCGGCGTGCAGCTTCCCGAAGTAAACCGACTGCTGAAGCAGTTCGACCACATGCAAAAGACCATGAAAAAGCTCGCCAAGGGCGGCATGTTGAAGAACATGATGCGTGGCATGGGGGGGCGTATGCCGCCCGGATTCGGACCCTGAAGGTCTAGCCGGCCCGCAAGTCGGCCATGTGCTGCCGATTCAAGGAGTTGTTGCCCTGAGGGGCCGCTTGTCATTACAATTAGCGGCTACGCATTGCAAGGTGACTCAAGATGGTGACGATTCGTTTGACTCGACGCGGCGGCAAGAAGACCCCGTTTTATCACGTGGTGGTGACCGATAGCCGAAAGCGCCAAGGCGGCACCAGCCTGGAGAGCGTCGGCCTTTTCAATCCGGTCGCGCGCGGCGCTGAAGTCAAACTACGCCTGAACGTCGCTCGCATCGAGCATTGGCTCAGCAAGGGAGCGAATATGTCGGATCGCGTCAAGTTTTTACTCACGAGCTTCCGCAAGCAGGCCGCGTAGCAGCGTTTGTAAAGCTTAAGGGAGAGCGGCGATGAGCGAGGAATCATCGGCTCTCATCCAACTGGGGTTCGTGGGAGCACCGTTTGGCGTCCGAGGGTGGATCAAGTTACGTTCGCATACGGACCCCCCGGAGCGCTTGCTCGACCACCGAACTTTGCGCATCGGCCAGGGAAGCGTCTGGCAGAACTACCGTATTGAGGCGAGCGGCCGCAGCGGCGGCGCGTTGACGGTAAAACTGGCCGGGGTCGAGGATCGAGACCAGGCGCAGGCTTTGCGGGGCGCCCAGGTTTGCGTACCCCGCAGCGAGCTCCCGCAACGCGATGATAGAGATTTCTATCGCGCCGACTTGATCGGCTGCGAAGTGGTGAATCTGGACGGCATCGGCTTAGGGCTCGTGCAGCATTTTATTGAAACTCCGGCGCAGGTTCTGATGGTCGTGCGCGGGACGCAGGAGTTCTGGATCCCGGCAGTACCCCGGCATCTGCGGCGCGTGGACTTGCAGGCGCGCCGAGTGATCGTGGACTGGAACGCCGACGGATCAGGCGTGCGCGCCTAGGGGGCCGCGGCTGAGTACCGCGGTGAGACATGCGTATTGCGGTTGTGACGTTGTTTCCAGTGATGATCCGCGACGCTCTGGCGCACGGTGTTGTCGGACGGGCGGTGGAACGCGGTCTCCTCCGGGTGGAGTACTTCGATCCGCGGGACTACGCGACCGACGTGCACCGCACGGTGGATGATCGGTCTTACGGCGGTGGTCCCGGGATGGTGCTCAAGGTCGAACCGTTGCGCAGTGCTCTGCGTAGCGCCGCCGCGGCTCTGCCGCAGGGCAGCCGGCGCGTGTACTTGGGGGCGGATGGAATGAGATTCGAGCAAGGCATGGCGCGCGAGGCGCGCGGGTGGCCGGGCTTGGTGTTGGTGGCGGGACGTTATGAGGGCGTCGATGAGCGCTTCATCGAGCGCGAAACCGACGAGCAGTGGTCGATCGGCGACTACGTGCTGTCCGGAGGGGAACTGCCGGCGCTGGTAGTGATCGATGCCATAGCGCGGCTGATTCCGGGGACGCTCGGCAGCGAGGAGTCGGCGGGGCCGGAATCGTTCAGCGACGGATTGGTGGATTGGCCGCATTACACACGGCCCGCGACGGTCGATGGACAGGCGGTGCCTGCGGTGCTGATCTCGGGCGATCACGCGGCGATCGGTCGCTGGCGATTGAAGCAGGCGCTCGGTCGTACCTGGGTGCGCCGGCCGGAATTGCTCGAGAGCCGCGGCATGAGCGATGAAGAGCGGGTTTTGTTGGAAGAATTCAAGGCCGAGCGTGCAGAACGCACGGGACGAAACGAAGACAGTCAAAGGTGAGGGCGGTAACTATGAACAAGATCATCCAAGAATTGAACAGCGAGCGCGCGACGCGCAAGATCCCGGATTTCAACCCCGGCGATACCGTCGTCGTCCAGGTCAAGGTGGTGGAGGGTGATCGTGAGCGCGTTCAGGCTTATGAAGGAGTGGTCATCGCCAAGAAGAATCGCGGCCTCAATTCCTCGTTCACCGTGCGCAAGATTTCGCACGGCGAAGGGGTGGAGCGCGTGTTCCAAACGTTCAGTCCTTCGATCAGCGAGGTGAGCGTGAAGCGGCGCGGTGCCGTTCGGCGCGCGAAGCTGTATTACTTGCGCGACTTGTCCGGCAAAGCGGCGCGCATCGACGAGAAAATTTGATCGACGGTGTTCCCGCGCCAACGGCGGACAGGAGTCTTTGAATGGTTGTCGGGTCCGGTCGCATGGGATTTTTCGGGCTAGTCTGGCGAATTCTCGACGGGCTCCGCAGAGTCCTGCATCTGGTTCTGTTGCTGGTGATTTTCGGGTTCACTCTGGCCGCTCTGCACACCTCCATCCCGATCGTCCCGCACGCGGCGGCGCTCGTGATCGCGCCGGAAGGTCAGCTCGTCGAACAACTGGCTAGCGACCCGGTACGCCGCGCCTTCGGTCAGGCTTCCGGCGGTCCGGCTCCGGAGACGCTGCTCAGAGACGTGACCGACGCCATCATCGCCGCCAAATCCGACGCGCGCATCAAGCTGATCGTGCTTGATTTGGGCTCCCTGGATCCGTCAGGCTTATCGAAGCTGCAGGAAGTCGGAGCGGCGCTTCGCGAATTTCGCGGCGCGGGCAAACGCGTCGTGGCGGCTGCCGATTCGATGGACCAAACGCAGTACTATCTGGCGGCGCAGGCCGGCGAGGTCTATCTCGATCCGATGGGGCTGATTTATCTCGATGGCTTCAGCTACTACCGCATGTATTTGAAGGATGCCATCGAGAAGCTCGGTGTCGACGTCAACGTGTTTCGCGCCGGGACGTACAAGAGCTTCACCGATCAATTTTCCCGCAGCGACATGGCTCCGAGCGAGCGCGAAGAAACCACCGTATGGCTGGAAGCGCTGTGGAACGCCTACCAACAAGACGTTACGCGGGCCCGCTCGATGCCTGCCGGCGCGCTCAACGAGTTCGTGGCCAACGAGCCCGCTGCGCTGGCCGCCGTCAACGGCGACGCGGCGAAATTGGCGCTCCAGCGCGGTTTGGTCACGGCGCTGAAAAGTCGCAGGCAGGTGGCCGACGAACTCAAGGCGCTGGTGGGCGAGGATGAGGACAGTCATTCCTTCAACTCCGTCGGCATGAATCAATATCTCGCTTCGGTACGCTCCAAGCACGCCTTGAAGTCCAAATCGGACTCCAAGATAGGCATCGTGGTGGCATCGGGGGAGATTCTCGACGGCCATCAACCGCCGGGTACGATCGGCGGCGAAAGCACGGCCGATCTCTTGCGGCAGGCACGCTACGACAAAGGCGTTAAGGCGGTGGTGCTGCGCGTCGATAGCCCGGGTGGAAGCATGTTCGCGTCGGAGCAGATCTTGCGCGAGGTGCAGAACCTGCGCAGTGCCGGGAAGCCCGTGGTGGTCTCCATGAGCACCTACGCCGCTTCGGGCGGATATTATATTTCCACCGCTGCGAACGAAATATTCGCCAGCCCCACGACATTGACCGGATCGATCGGCGTGTTCTCCGTGGTCCCGACGTTCCAGCACGCCTTGGAAAAACTCGGGATCAAGGTCGACGGCCTCGGCACGACTTCGCTTGCCGGGGGTATGCGCCTGGATCGGACCCTGACGCCCGCGACTCGCCAGATTCTGCAGACTTCAGTCGATCATGCGTATACGCAATTCCTGCGGCGCGTCGGCGATGGCCGGAAAAAATCGGTCGAGGACGTGGATAAAATCGCGCAGGGGCGGGTGTGGGCCGGCCTCGACGCTCAACGCATCGGATTGGTGGATCACCTCGGGGGGCTCAAGGATGCCACCGACGCCGCCGCAAAACTCGCCCAGCTCGGCACCGACTACGACGTCGATTACATCGAGCCAGCCTTGAGTTTGCGCGAGGCGTTGTTGATGCAGCTGCGCTCGGAGACGCTGCGCATCGGTCAAATATCCGGAATCATTGCGCCGCGCGGCGACATCGATCGGGCGCTGGACCCCGTGCTCGATCAAGCACGCGCCATCGCAAGGCTTAACGATCCTCGCGGGCTATATGCGTATTGCTGGTGCCGCGAACCGCACATGACCCTCCGCGGGCTTGCCTCGCGCTGAGGGCTTGCCTCGCGCTGAGCTCTACAGGCTGGACCAGTCCAAGGTGATCTTGCCGGATTTGCCGGAATTCATGATCTCGAAGCCTTCGCGGTAATCGTTGATTGCCAATCGGTGGGTGATGACCGGGCGCACATCGAGGCCGCTCTGCAACATGCTCGACATCTTGTACCAAGTTTCGAACATTTCGCGCCCGTAGATTCCTTTGATCATCAGTCCCTTGAAAATGACCTGATTCCAATCGATGGCCGTTTCACCGGGGGGAATGCCGAGCATGGAAATGCTGCCGCCATGGTTCATCGTGCGGAGCATTTCGCGCAGTGCGGTGGCATTGCCCGACATCTCGAAGCCGACATCGAAGCCTTCTTCCATGCCCAAACCGCGCATGGCGTCATCGAGGGAGTCTCGCGAGATGTTGAGGGCCTTGGATGCGCCCATTTTTGCGGCGAGCCCCAGCCGATAGTCATTCACATCCGTGATGACGATGTGCCGAGCGCCGCAATGCCTGGCAACTGCCACCGCCATGATGCCGATCGGGCCCGCGCCCGTGATGAGCACGTCCTCGCCGACCACATTGAACGCCAGTGCAGTGTGGGTGGCATTGCCGAAGGGATCGAGGATGGAGGCGATTTCATCGTCGATGGCGTCGGGCAGCTTGAATACATTGGCGGCCGGGATGGTGAGGTACTCGGCGAACGCGCCGGCTCGATTCACACCGACTCCCAAGGTATTGCGGCACAGGTGCCGCCGGCCTGCGCGGCAATTGCGGCAATGCCCGCAGGTAATGTGGCCTTCACCCGAGACGCGGTCGCCGGTATTGAAGCCGCGCACTTCGCTGCCTATTTCGACGATTTCACCGGAATATTCATGACCGACGGCCATGGGCACGGGTACGGTTTTCTGCGCCCAGGCGTCCCAGTTGTAGATGTGCATGTCGGTGCCGCAAATGGCCGTGCGATGCACCTTGATGAGCACGTCGTTGTGACCCACCGCAGGTTCCGGGATGTCCTGGAGCCAGATGCCCGGCTCCGCACGCGCCTTGACCAATGCTTTCATCGCTTTCCCTTAATGAATAATACCCAAATCGCGTCCCGCGCGAGCGAAAGCCTGAATCACCTGATCAAGTTGCTCGCGGGAGTGCGCAGCGCTCATTTGGGTACGAATGCGCGCTTTTCCATGGGGAACGACCGGAAAGGCAAAAGCCACCACGTAAACTCCGAGCGCCTGGACCCGCTCTGCGAGGCTGACGGCCAAGGGTGCATCGCCGAGCATGATCGGGATGATGGGATGCTCTCCCGGGAGGACGTTGTATCCAAGGCCTTGCACCTGTTCGCGAAAATACCGGGAATTCGCATGCAAGCGCTCGCGCAACTCGGTGGAGCTCTCGAGCAGGTCGATTACCCGCAGAGTAGCCGCGGCCACCGGCGGAGCGATGCTGTTGGAAAACAGGTAGGGCCGCGAACGCTGGCGCAGCCAGCCGATGATTTCCTTGCGCGCGGCTACGTAGCCGCCGCTCGCTCCGCCCAAGGCCTTGCCGAGGGTTCCCGTCAATATGTCGATTCGGCCGATAACGCCGCGCAGCTCATGCGAACCACGGCCCGTTGCGCCGATGAATCCGGTGGCATGCGAATCGTCCACCATGACCAGCGCGCCATAGCGGTCGGCGAGATCGCAGATTTCCTTCAACCTCGCGATCGAGCCGTCCATGGAAAACACGCCGTCGGTTGCGATGAGGCGAACGCGCGAACTCTGCGAATCCTTCAATGCCTGTTCGAGTTCACTGAGATCGTTGTTGGCGTACCGTAGGCGTCGAGCCTTGCAAAGACGAATCCCGTCGATGATGCTTGCGTGGTTCAAGGCATCGCTGATGACGGCGTCTTGATCATCGAGCAAGGTCTCGAATAAACCGCCGTTCGCGTCGAAGCAGGAGGAGTACAAAATCGTATCCTCCATCGACAAATAGGCGCTGAGGCGCTCCTCCAATTCGCGATGGACCTTCTGCGTGCCGCAGATGAATCGCACCGACGCGACGCCATAACCATAGCGCTCGAGCGCGTCATGCGCGGCCTTCAGCACCGAGGGGTGGTTTGCGAGCCCTAAGTAATTGTTGGCGCAGAGATTAATCATTTCGCGCCCGTCGGCAAGCTGCACCACCGGTCCCTGCGCCGAGGCCAAGACCTGCTCGCGCTTCAAAAGGCCGGCGGCGTCGAGCGCCGCGGTATCGCACGACAGGCGCTCGCGAAATTCTTTCAGCACGGCGACCTCGAGTATCTAATCGGGCCTTTCATACCGCTATTATAACGGGTTGACGCGGCGACTTCGTGCGGTTACTTCGGGTAATGCGGCTGTATCCCTATGACTAGCGACGAGAAAACCGACAATTACCGCCTAGACAAGTGGCTATGGCACGCCCGTTTCTTCAAGACAAGGAGCCTCGCGACGGCCGCGATTACCGGCGGGAAAGTGCACTTGAACGCCGAGCGGGTAAAAGCGGCGCATCGTGTCCGGATCGGCGATCGTCTGAGCCTTTCCTTGCAGGGCGTCGTGGCCGAGTTCGAAGTGCTGGGGTTGCCGCTGCGACGCGGACCGGCCGCCGAGGCGCAATCGCAATATCTCGAGACTCCCGCCAGTGCCGAGCGGCGCGCGAGGCTGCGCGAACAACAGCGCCTGGCGCAGACGTCGCGGCCGCGGCCGGACAGCCGCCCGGACAAGCGGGACCGGCGGCGGCTGATGCGGCTGCAGCGCGACCAGACGTAATTGGCGCATCCCCGAGGCTCCGCCACGAGCGCGCTACTGTATTGACCTACTATCGAAAGCCTGTTGCTCCAGGCTTACTGTCGCTCATGAGCCGGACTTCAACCCTCGTTTTCGGCGTATTGCTTGCGGCGACGGCGCTGTGCGCACGAGCGGACATCTATTCCTTCGAAGATTCCAACGGAATCATCCACTACACCAATGTACCGAATGACCCCCGGTACTCCTTCCTCATGGCGACGCCAGGATCCAAGACCGTGAGCGGGGAAGCCTACAATCCGTCGCTACTCGCAAAAGCATCGCAATACGACCTCATCATCGAAAAGGCCGCTGCGAACTATGCCGTCGAGCCCAATTTGCTGCGCGCCGTAATCGTGGTTGAATCGGGCTTCAATGCACGGGCGGTGTCAAAAAAGGGCGCGGTCGGGCTCATGCAGTTGATGCCGGCGACGGCGCGCCAATATGGCGCCGAGAATGCCTACGATCCGATGCAGAACGTGCATGCGGGCGCACGCTACCTGCGATCGCTGTTGGACCGCTATGGTGCGGACCTAAAATTGGTCCTGGCTGCCTACAACGCCGGTGAAGATGCGGTGGACCGCAGCGGCCGCCGCATACCGCCCTACAAGGAAACGCAGGCCTATGTGCCGCGGGTGCTCAAAATCTATGAAAGCTTGGCCAAGCTCGGAAATGCGCTGAATCCCGTCTAGTCTCGAAGGCGGCCGGAGCCGCTCACAACTCGGCCATGTTCTCCGGGTCGTCCAACTCGCAACTGATGGCGGACTCGGGCTGCATCGTCTGCCAGTCCGCATTGTGCCAAACCGCGGTGGCGATTCCGGCGGTGGGCAATTCTCTTGATTGAGGTTTCGGTCCCAGGCGGCTCGCCACCTGGCTCAAGCCTGGATTGTGGCCGCAAATCATGATGTGGTTCAGGGCCTCATCGCGGCGCCACGTCAGCAGCCTCCAGGTGGCCTCGGGCGCGGCTAAATACAACTCGCGCGCGCATTGCACCTGCTTGGGATCAAGTTCGCAGGCGTCGGCGACGATCTCGGCGGTCGCCCAGGTGCGTTCGGCCGGGCTGACCAAAATCAAATCCGGTATGAGATCGCGGTACACCATGCGCAGCGCCATTTCGCGCGCCTCGATGCTGCCGCGGCGTGTCAACGCGCGCTCGAAGTCTTCAGCGCAAGCGTCGATCGACTGTGCTTTGCCATGCCGTAACAGCGTCAGTCTGCGCGTACCCACAAATGGCCACCTTCAATTTTCGTTTCGTATACGCGCACCGGTTCGTAAGCGGGCGGGGTCAGAGCTTCCCCGGTTCTCAGGCAAAAGCGCGCGCCGTGACGCGGGCAGATGATTTCCGTACCCTCGATCGCGCCGCCGGTAAGTTGGGCACCGTCGTGGGTGCAGAGGTCCTCAATGGCGAAATAAGCCTCGCCGCTGCGGGCGACGGCTATCATCCGGCGCCCGACCGGGATGGAGATTGTTTGCCCCTCGCCCAATTCGGTGGCGGGTCCGGCGTCGATCCATTTCACGGCTTGTTTCCTCACCTCATCGGGGTCTACATCATGCCGGTTTGCAATCGAGCTTCGTCCGACATCATGGTCTGGTTCCAGGGCGGGTCGAATACCAACTCGACATTCGCCCGAGCGACGGTCGGGACAATTTGCACCTTGTCACGCACGTCTTGCACCAAGACCTCACCCATGCCGCAGCCGGGCGCGGTCAAGGTCATTTTGATGTCGACCGTGCGCGTGGCATCTTCATTCTTGCTGACGTCGCATTCGTAGACGAGACCAAGGTCGACGATATTGACGGGAATTTCCGGGTCATAACAAGTCTTCAACTGCTGCCAGACGATGTTCTTGATATCGTCTTCCGACGCTCCCGGCGGCACCTCGGGTGCCGTTGCGGCGGTCTTGCCGATGGAGTCCGCATCCTGGCCGGCGATGCGGAACAGATTGCCGTCGATGTAAACGGTGAAGCTGCCGCCCAGCGCTTGGGTGATGTAGCCAACCGAACCCAACTTGAGATTGACTTCGACGCCCGCAGGGATGGCCACCGCCTTGACCTCGCGCTGCACGACGATCGGCTCGTTTTCGTAGGAATGCATCCTTCAGCCGCTCACTCGGTGGTTACCGCAGGCACGGCCTGCGGGTTGGTTGATCGAAGGGCCGCGGCGAGAGTGTGCCAGCACAAGCTCGCACACTTCACGCGCGCCGGGTACGCCCGGACCCCGGACAGCGCCGCAAGCTTTCCCAATTCGTCCGCCGGAGGCGCCGCTTCGTCGGTGAGAAGCTCGTGGACGCGGTCGAACAACTGCAATGCATCCGCGCGCGTCCTGCCTTTCACCGCTTCAGTCATCATGGATGCCGACGCGGTCGAGATCGCGCATCCCTGTCCTTCGAAGCGGATGTCGCTGATCTTGTCGTCTTCCAATCGCAAGCGGACCGTGAGCCGGTCGCCGCACATGGGATTGAATCCCTCGACGCTGGCATCCGGAGCTTCCAAAGCGCCGAAATTACGCGGTCGACGGTTGTGGTCCAGAATCACGTCCCGGTAAAGGTCGTTGAGATCCATGTGAAATTAAGCGAAAAGCTTGCGCGCGCGTTCGATGCCGGCGGCAAGCCTGTCGATTTCCTCGAAGGTGTTGTAGAAGGCGAACGAGGCGCGGGCCGTCGCCGGCAGCTGGAAGAATTCCATGACGGGCATGGCGCAGTGATGGCCGGTGCGAATGGCGATACCATCCTCATCGAGAATGGTACCCAAGTCGTGCGGATGCACGCCCGCAACGGCGAAGGACACCAGGCTCGCCTTGTCTGCCGCGGTACCCACGATGCGAAGATCCGGTATCTTGCTCAAGAGCGCCGTCGCATGCTGGAGAAGCGCCGCCTCGTGCGCGTGCGCGCCGTCACGGTCCAACCCTTGCAAGAAATCTACCGCCGCTCCCAAGCCGATGCCCCCGGAAATGTTGGGCGTGCCGGCCTCGAACTTATTGGGCAGCGCGTTGTACGTGGTCTTGGCGAAGGTGACCGCGAGTATCATCTCGCCGCCGCCTTGCCAGGGCGGCATGCGTTCGAGCAGCTGTTCGCGCCCATACAGAACGCCGACGCCGGTGGGACCGAACATCTTGTGGCCCGAGAAGGCGTAAAAATCGCAGCCCAATTCCCGCACGTCGACATGCATGTGCGACACGGCTTGAGCACCGTCGATGAGCGTGGCGATGCCGCGCGCCTTGGCGGCGGCGATCAGGCGCCGGACCGGCAGGACCGTCCCCAGCGCGTTCGATACGTGGGCACAAGCGAACAGGCGCGTCCGCGGCGTCATCAGCGCCGCCACTTCGTCCACATGGACCTGGCCGCGCACATCGATCGGCGCGACCACCAGAGTCGCTCCGGTTTGTTCGCAAACCATCTGCCATGGCACGATGTTGGCGTGGTGCTCCAGATGCGTGACGAGAATTTCGTCGCCCGGCTTGAGCGTGGGTCTGGCGTAGCTCTGTGCGACGAGATTGATGGCTTCGGTGGTGCCGCGCACGAAAATGATCTCGTGCCGCGACCGGGCGTTGATGAATGCAGTCAGACGATCCCGGGAGTTCTCGTACAGCGCCGTCGCTTCCTGACTCAGCGTGTGCACGGCGCGGTGGATGTTTGCGTGGTGGCGGCGTTCGTAGTCATTCACGGCGTCGATCACGGCCGCCGGGCGTTGCGCCGAGGCGCCGTTGTCCAAATACGCGAGCGGCTTGCCGTGCACCATGCGCGCCAACACGGGGAATTGCCGGCGCAGTGCGTTGACGTCGAAACCCGTGGCGCGATCGGCCAATGCTATGTCTTTCATCTAAACTTCCGCAGTGTTTGCGAGTCGGGTAATTGGGCGATCAAGGAGTTTTCGATCGCCGCTCGCGCCGAAGGCACCGACATCCCGGTGAGGACATCGGCAAGGAACGCGTACACCAGCAGGCTTTGCGCCGTGTCGCGATCCAGCCCTCGCGACAGCATGTAAAAAAGCATGTCGGGATCGAGACGCCCGGTGGTCGCGCCATGCGAGCATTTGACCTCATCGGCGTGAATTTCAAGTTGTGGCCGCGTGTCGATCTCGGCGGTCTTCGACAATAGCAAACCGCGGCACGACTGTTGCGAGTGGGCGTGCACGGCCCCTGCGTTGACGATGACCTTGCTGTTGAATATGACCCGGCTCATGTCGCCGGCAATGGCCCGTGCCGTTTGATTGCTGTGCGTGTCGGGCGCGCCATGGGTCACTATGTTGACGCAGTCGACGTGCCGGGCCTCGTGTCCCACGAGCAGCGAATAGCTATCGAGCGATGCGCCCCGTTGACCCAGCTCCGCTTCGAGCGTGCTGCGCACCAATCCGCCGCCGAGCACGATCGTGAATTGCTTGCAGCTGCTGTCCTGTTCCTGCCGGATATTGAGAGAATCGATGTGGGTGGCGCCGGCATCCGTGGCATACACCCGGTAGTGCTCCAGCCGTGCGCCCCTGCGCAGCGCGATATGCGTGTTCGAATTGCTGAGCGGCGTGTGTTCGCCCTGCGCCACGTACTGCTCGACGATGGTTGCGCTGGACCCGGCGGCAGCTTCGATAATAATGCGTGGATAGGCAATATTGTCGGCGCCTTCACCGCTCGCAACATGCAGGACCACCAGCGGAGCTGCCACACGGCCCGTGATCTTGAGATAGAGGCCGTCGACGAACAGCGCGGTGTTGAGCAAGGCCCAACGCTGTTGGTCGGCATCCGACAATGGCTCCAGAAAGCGCTTCACCGCATCGGGATCGGAATGAGCCAATTCCCGCAGGCCATGAATCTCGATGCCCTCTACGCCCGACGGCGGCATGATCGGATAGCCGTTGACGACGATCAGGGATGCCGCGCGATCGGCTTCGCCGAGCAACGAGAGCGCAGCGTTGGGGGCGATTTCGCCCGCAAGCCGGCGCGGGGCATCGACGAAACTCTGCGCGGCGAGGCTGCGCAGATTGGTGTAGCGCCAGGTTTCATCGCGCGAGGACGGCAGTCCGAGTTCGAGAAAACGCTTCATGGCCTGTCCGCGCACCGGCGAGAGCGAATCGGCGGAGCGAGTTTGCCATTGCGCGGCGAAGGAGCGCAGCGCCGCCGACATTGGCGGAGCAGGGGATTGCAATGCCGTGCTCATGCGACCTGACTCTCCGCCACCCAGTCATAGCCGCGGCGTTCGAGCTCTAGTGCGAGAGACCTATCGCCCGATTTCAGTATCCGTCCACCCGACAAAACGTGTACCTGGTCAGGAACGATGTAGTCGAGCAGCCGCTGGTAGTGAGTCACCAGCACGACGGCCCGTTTGGGGTCGCGCAGGGTGTTCACGCCTGCGGACACGACCTTGAGGGCATCGATATCGAGACCGGAATCCGTTTCGTCCAGAATCGCGAGCTTCGGTTCCAGTACCAGCATCTGCAGGACTTCATTGCGCTTCTTTTCGCCGCCCGAGAAGCCCTCGTTCACGCCGCGGGTCAGGAACGAATCGCTCATTTGCATCAGCTTCATCTTTTGACGTATGAGAGCCAGGAACTCATATGCGTCGACTTCCGGTTCACCGGCTGCCTTGCGCTTCGCATTCAGCGCCGCTTTCAAGAGATAGACGTTGTTGACGCCGGGAATTTCGACCGGATATTGAAAACCCAAAAACAAGCCCGCGCGCGCGCGCTGCTCCGGCGGCAGTGCCAATAGATCCCGGCCGTCGAATGTCACCGAGCCGCCGGTGACCTCGTAGTCCTCGCGGCCCGCCAACACTTGCGCGAGCGTGCTTTTGCCGGAACCGTTCGGACCCATGATGGCATGGACCTCGCCGGCGCGGACCTCGAGATTGACTCCCTTCAGTATGTCTTTGCCCGCAACGCGGGCACTCAGGTTGGTAATTTGAAGCAAGATGTTTCCTTTAACCGCTAACCGACGGCGCCTTCCAGACTCACGCTCAACAAGTTCTGAGCCTCGACCGCGAACTCCATCGGCAGCTCTTTGAAAACGACTTTGCAAAATCCGCTGACGATCATGTTGACCGCATCTTCCGCCGAGATGCCGCGTTGCAAGCAATAGAACAATTGGTCTTCGCCGATTTTCGAGGTGCTGGCCTCGTGCTCGACGGTGGCGGTCGGATTCTTGACTTCCATGTACGGGAACGTGTGCGCCGCGCATTTCGGACCCATCAACAGCGAATCGCATTGCGTGAAATTTCGCGCACCCGCAGCGCTCGGCAATATTTTCACCAAGCCGCGGTAGGTATTCTCGGCGTGGCCGGCGGAAATGCCTTTCGATACGATGGTGCTGCGGGTATTGCGGCCGATATGCACCATTTTGGTCCCTGTGTCCGCTTGCTGATAATTGTTGGCGACGGCAACCGAATAAAACTCGCCGATCGAGTTCTCGCCCTTGAGGATGCAGCTCGGGTATTTCCAGGTGATGGCGGACCCGGTTTCCACCTGCGTCCAGGAAATCTTGGAATCGCGGCCCCGGCATTCGCCGCGCTTGGTGACGAAGTTATAAATGCCGCCCAGACCGTTTTCGTCGCCCGGATACCAGTTCTGAACGGTCGAGTATTTGATCTGCGCGTTGTCCAAAGCCACCAGCTCGACCACTGCCGCATGCAGTTGGTTCTCATCGCGCATGGGTGCCGTGCAGCCCTCCAGGTAGCTCACCGACGCGCCCTCGGCGGCGATGATCAAGGTGCGCTCGAATTGGCCGGTCTTGGCGGCGTTGATGCGAAAGTAAGTCGATAGTTCCATCGGGCAGCGCACGCCGCGCGGCACGTAGACGAACGAACCGTCGGAAAACACCGCCGAATTCAGCGCCGCGAAGAAGTTGTCGCCCGGCGGCACGACGCTGCCGAGGTAGCGTTCGATCAGTTCCGGATGATCGCGGACCGCATCCGAGAACGAACAAAAGATCACGCCGGCCTTGCCCAATTTCTCCTTGAACGTCGTGGCGACGGAGACGCTGTCGAATACGGCGTCGACTGCTACGCCTGCAAGCCGCGCACGCTCGTGCAGCGGGATGCCCAGTTTGGCGTAGGTCGCGAGCAGCTTCGGATCCACTTCATCGAGGCTCTTCGGTGCATTCGCCGGCGCCCGCGGCGCCGAATAATAGGAAATATCCTGATAGTCGATCGGCTTGTAATGCACATGCGCCCAGGTCGGCTCTTGCATGGTCTGCCAATGGCGAAATGCCTTCAGTCGCCAGTCGAGCAAGAACTTCGGTTCATGCTTCTTCTTCGAGATGGCGGCCACCACGCCCTCGTCGAGCCCGGGCGGCAGGCTGTCGGATTCGATATCGGTGACGAATCCGTGCCGATACTTCTGCGAGAGAAGCGCTTCGACGTCTTGAGATTTGCTGGACATGGGAATTTACTTTGCCGGTCGCCTGGGTCGTTACTTAGATGGGGTCGCTTTTGCGGTATTCACTCGGAGCTGACTCGAATTTCCGACGCCAGTTCCGCAATGCGAAGGGTGGAGGAGTCCAGGCCCGCCAGTTGGCGCAGGGTCACGTCTTCGAGTGCGCGCCGGATAGCGGCGTTCACCCGTTGCCAAGCCCCGCCGACGCGGCATTGGCGCTCGATGCCGCACCGGCTCGACGCGCCGCTGCATTCGGTGATGGCGATCGGCCCCTCGAATACGTCGAGAATCTGGGCTGCGGTGATCAGCTCCGGCGCTCGCGCGAGACGATAGCCGCCCTGCGAACCGCGCGAGGAAATCACCATGCCGGCGCGTTGCAGTCCCTTGAGCACCTTGCTGACGGTGGGGCGGCTCAATCGCGTGCGCTCCGCCAATTCCGCCGCCGCACGATGACGCGCAGGCTCTTGCGCAAGACTCGCGAGCACAACGGTCGCGTAGTCGGTCAATTTTCCCATTCGCAGCATAGAAAATGGTGTCCCATTATTTGAGGCGCTATGTGGACTATTTTAGTCCTATTTGAATTGAAGGTCCAGCCACGGGGCGGATTCGGCCGTATTTTGCTATCCTGCGCCGTCCTACACCGACGGTACCAGCGAGACACGCCAGACATGAACACGGAAATCCTAAGCGCCGCGGCGCGCGCGTTAGTCGCAAAAGGCAGAGGAATTTTGGCCGCCGACGAGAGCACGGGCACGATCAAGAAACGCTTCGACAGCATCAAGCTTGAATCCACGGAAGAGAATCGGCGCGCCTACCGCGAAATGCTGTTTACGGCGCCCGGCGCCCAGGAATACATCAGCGGTGTCATCCTGTACGAGGAAACCCTGCGTCAAAAAACCAGGGACGGAGTTCCGTTCGCCGCCTATCTTGCGCAGCATGGAATGCTGCCCGGCATCAAGGTCGACTTGGGAGCGAAGCCCCTGGCCGGTTTTCCGGGCGAAACCATAACCGAAGGACTGGACGGACTGCGCGAGAGGCTGGCCGAGTACCACAGGCTGGGTGCGAGATTCGCGAAATGGCGCGCGGTGATCGATATAGGACCGGGAATACCGACACTCTATGCCGTGGAGGCCAATGCCGAAGCGCTGGCGCGCTACGCGACGCTGTGCCAGGAGGCGGGTATCGTGCCGATCGTCGAGCCCGAAGTTCTGATGGACGGGGCTCATACGCTGGAGCGGTGCGAAGAGGTGACCAACCTCGTGCTGGATCGCGTGTTCGAGCATTTGTTTGCAGCCCGGGTGTATCTCGAGGGGATGGTGCTCAAACCGAACATGGTGGTCCCCGGCAGGAAGGGTTCTCAGAAGGCGACCCCTGAGCAGGTCGCGCAGGCGACGGTCCGCACGCTGAAGCGTCAAGTGCCCGCGGCCGTCCCCGGCATTGCGTTCTTGTCGGGAGGTCAAAGCCCGACGGAAGCGACCCTGCACTTGAACTTGATGAACGCGTTGGGCCCATTACCGTGGACGCTCACCTTCAGCTACGGGCGGGCGCTGCAGGAGAACGCGCTCAGCGCGTGGGCTGGGAAGGAGAGCGGATATTCCGGCGGGCAGCGGGCGCTGTTCAAGCGCGCGAAATTGAACGGCTTGGCGGCCGTGGGGGCCTATCAAAGCGCCATGGAAAGCTCCGCGGCTTAGTCAACGCGCTCACTCAAGTGCCAAGCGTCGTCGGGACGCCGAAGCCTCGCAGCCAAAACCATTGAACCAATCCGCCGCCATCGTTGAAATTCGTAACCTGGATTACGCGATCAACGGCCGCCCGATATTTGCGGGCCTGGACCTCGACATTGCACGCGGCCGCATCACGGCGATCATGGGACCGAGCGGCACCGGCAAGACGACTTTGCTGCGTCTCATTACCGGACAAGTGACTGCCGACAGCGGCTCCATCCTGGTCGCGGGTCAGGACATGCGGACCGTGCGGCGGAATGAACTCTATGTGCTGAGGCGCCGGATGGGGATGTTGTTTCAGAACGGCGCACTGCTGACCGATCTCTCGGTGTTTGAAAACGTCGCGTTCCCGCTGCGTGAGCACACGGATTTGCCGGAGCGGCTGATTCGTCAACTCGTGCTCACGAAGTTGCAGGCGGTAGGACTGCGCGGTGCGGCCGAGCTCATGCCCGCGGAGCTTTCCGGAGGAATGAGCCGGCGAGTCGCGTTGGCGCGAGCCATCGTGATGGATCCGGAGATCTTGATTTACGACGAGCCTTTCGCGGGCCTTGATCCCATTTCGTTGGGAGTCATATTGCGCTTGATCCGGCGCCTGAACGACGCGCTCGGCATCACCAGCATCGTGGTGTCGCACGATGTGCAAGAGATCTCGACCGTAGCCGACGTGGTGTACCTGCTGTCCGGGGGCAAGGTGGCCGCCAAGGGCACGCCGCAGGAGCTGCAGAGCTACCCGTCGGAAATCGTGCGTCAATTCATCGGCGGTCTCGCCGACGGGCCGGTGCCGTTTCACTTTCCGGCCCCAGACTATTTCGGCGAGCTGCTCGCCCGCGATGAGGGTCCGTGAAGCTGGCAAGAGAACTTTGGGACAGTCTGTTCGAGTCGCTGGTCGGGCTCGGTTCGGTCACGCGTTTCTTGTTGCGACTGATCGCCGCTTCGCCGCGTGCGCTCCTGCGGCTCGATCTTGTCGCGCAGCAGGTTTACAACTGCGGCGCCCTCTCGCTGGTCATCATCATGCTGTCCGGTTTGTTCGTCGGGATGGTGCTGGGTCTGCAAGGATTTCAGCTGCTGCAGCGGTTCGGTTCCGAAGAAGCCTTGGGCACGGCGGCGACCATCGGGCTCGTGAAAGAGCTGGGTCCGGTCGTCACGGCGCTGCTGTTTGCCGGCCGCGCAGGCACCGCGTTGGCATCTGAATTGGGCTTGATGCGCGCCACCGATCAGATATCTGCGATGGAAATGATGGCGGTCGATCCGATCCGGCGAGTCGTCGTGCCGCGATTCCTCGGAGGGGTCATCGCCATGCCGCTGCTCGCGGCCATTTTCAGCGTGATCGGCATCTACGGCGCGCAACTCGTGGGCGTCCAAATCATGGGCGTCGACTCGGGCAGCTTCTGGTCGCAGATGCGAGCCGCGGTCGGCTTGTCGGACATCTACGAAGGCATCGTCAAGAGCTGCATTTTCGGGATCACCTGCAGCCTGATCGCCGTGTATGAGGGATACTACGCGATGCCGACAGCGGAGGGCGTCGGCCGTGCGACCACTCGCACCGTCGTCACATCCGCCGTGGTCATCTTGTTCTTGGACTATCTGATTACCGCTGCGTTTTTGTAAAGAAGAAGGGGTACGGCATGGCTACGCGCAAGTCAACGACATTGAATCTCGGGACCGGGACATTCGTACTGCTCGGTTTCGCGGCGCTGTTTTTTCTGACGACGCAAACCACCAGCCGCGGCATCAATTTTTTTGCGAATCCGCCGCACTATGAGCTGACCGCAAAGTTCGACAATATCGGTGATCTCAAGGTGGGAGCTCCCGTATCCATGTCGGGAGTCGAAATGGGACGGGTTACGAAAATCGGCTTCAATTCGAAGGAATACAAGGCGGTCGTCACGCTGCGCATCGATGCGCGCTACAGCCAGATCCCGACCGACAGCGATGCCGCCATCTACACCCAAGGGCTGTTGGGAGGCAAGTACATCGGGCTGACCGCTGGGGGCGCTGAAACTTATCTCAAGGACAAGGATCAAATCGACTTTACACAGTCCGCCTTTGTGCTCGAAAATTTGATCGGCCAGGTCTTGGCGAATTTTGTGAAGAGCAGCGGAACGTCGGACAAATCCAACAAGTCGGATGCGCCTGCAGCTGAAACGCCTAAGGCCACGGAGAAAAGGAAATGATAAAATTTACAATCCTCGCCCTGTTCGTGACCATGATGGCCGGCGGAGCTAACGCGGCGGACACACCGGCCACGCCGACCGCCGCGCCGAGCACTTTAGGTCCGCAGGAAGTGGTGGAGAATTCCGCCAAGCGCATGCTCCAGGAACTCGACAAGAACCGGCAGATGTATGCGGGTGATCCGGCGAAGCTCGACGCTCTGGTGGCCAACGTCCTGCTGCCGAATTTCGATACCGAATATGCGGCGCGGCTGGTTTTGGGACAGACTTGGCGAACCGCGACCCCCGAGCAGCGCAAGCGCTTCGTCGACGCCTTCTATCACTCGCTGCTGCACAATTACGGCAATGCGTTGGTCGATTTCACGGCTGATCGCTTCACGATTCTGCCCTACAGGGGCGATGCCAACGCTACGGCGGCCGAGGTCCGCACCGAAGTGAAGCGCTCCAACGGAGAAAAGGTGCCGGTAAACTTCATGCTGCGCAAAGTCGAGGGCGTATGGAAGGCCTGGGACGTAGTCATCGAAGGCATTTCTTACGTCAAGAGCTTCCGCACCGATTTCGCCTCCGAGATTCAGCAAAAGGGCCTGGATGAAGTCATTGAGCGGCTCGAGAAGGGCGCCGTGCCGAGCAGCGCCCCGGCGGCCAAGCATTGATCCGCCGGCGCAGATATGGCGGGAACGGCCAGCAGGACGCGTCGTTCGAATTGTTGGACGGCGGCCGCTCTCGCCTGGTGGGGTCGCTGCATTTCTCGACGGTGAGCGCGCTGCTCGCCGACGGGGAGGACGCGATCAATGAAGGCAGGGCGGAATTGATCGATCTGGCCGGCGTGACGGGAAGCGACAGCTCAGGGCTCGCGTTGCTGATCGAATGGCTGAGTGTGGCCAAGGCTGCGGGCCGCGCGTTGCGCTACGACAATCTCCCGTCCCAACTCCAGCAGCTTGCGCGCTTGAGCGAAGTCGAGGAATTGCTGGTCCGCGGCTTGGCCGCCGTCGGCGCGGCTGCGTAGCCGCCTCCGGCGAGGTTATCGACTTGGGGGCTGCGTATCGGTCGGTGGCTGCGTCGGCGGTTTAGACGGCGCCGACGTGTCCTGCGGAACGGGCGCGGGCTTATCCGCATCCGGATTGTCCGCCTCCGGGTCGACCAGCGGTTCGTCGTTGGCCTTGCCATCGGATACCAGGTATGCGCGCCGCTGCAGATAGGCGTCGCGAATGAAGGCGTAGGGGTCGTAGACATTCTGCAGCGTCTCATCGAGCGGCAGAAGCGATGCGCGTTTGTCGATTAGATATGGCAGGTAAAGACCGTAGGACACATACGAGTTCTTGATGTATTGGCGTGGGTTGGTATAGGTGTCCACCACCCTGGACGCCGTGTCGCGCACGTCGGAAGGGCCCAGAATCGGCAGCTCGACGAACGGACCTGGATGCACGCCCCAGTGGCCCAGAGTCTGGCCGAAATCCTCTTCATTTCTAGCCAATCCCGCTGGTGTTGCCGGATCGAGTATACCTGCCAATCCGACCGTCGAATTCAGTAAGAACCGTCCCAGATCGTTTCCCGCCGCCAGAAATTTGCCCTGCAACGCGTCGTTGATCATCACCGTAGGCGTTTGAAGATTCGCGAAGAAGTTGGTGACGCCGGTGCGGATGGGTGAGGGGACGACGCGGACATATCCCTTCGTGACCGGTTTGACGATGGCGCGGTCGAGGGTGTCATTGAATTTGTAGACGCCGCGGTTAAGCCGCTCCCAGGGATCCTGCGGCACCCGCTGGTGGTTGGGCGGTAACGTGACGCAGGCGCTGACGCTCATCAAATAAATCATTCCGAGCGCGGCGCGCGCGTACCTAGCCTTTAGCATTTGGAACCTCTCCCTCATGTCATCAAATCAAATCGGGTATCGGAACGATACAGGCATTGGGCGCCGTGATACAGCAGATCGAAACAGCGGCGTTTCTGCTAACGTCTGCCGTTGCCGCCGCCGTTATCGTCCGCGACTGCGTTTTTTCGATCTTTGGGCATCGCGGCGCGCACCTCTTCGAGACGTGCGCTGAAGCGAGCACGCTGGATAGGGTCCAATCCGGGCATACTCAAGCCGAGTTCCAATTGGTTTGCGGCCATCTTGAGATCGCCGCTCATCAAATAGAAGTATGACATGTAGTAATACGCATCGGCCGTGTCGCCGGCCGCATTAGCGGCCTTCGCGATCAATCGTGTCTGGTCGGGCGTCGGTTCCACTACATTGAAAAGGTCGTCGAGCATCAGGTGCGCGCGCTTGTTGTTGCCGGCATGCATCAGGGTTTCGGCGAGCCGAATGGTGATAGGGGCATTGCGCGGGAATAGATTCACGGCTTTGTCCAGCACCGCTTCGGATTCCTTCAACTGGCCATTGACGAGATACGCCTGACCCAGTGCGCCGTAGAACTGGTTGACCTTGGGATACTCGTTCACGAGGGCCTGCAAATCGGGGATGGCCGCGGTGGGGTTGCGCGTCGCGATGTCCGCCACGGCTTTGCCGTATCGCTCCTCAATGCTCTTGCCGGCGCCATTTCTGGCGAGACTGGCATAGTACTCGCGCGCGGCTTGAGGATTGCCCACGAGTGAGCGCAGCCGCTCGCGCATCAGCGTATAGCCCAACGAATCGGTATGACGAAGGCGGCCGATCTGTTCCGCGCGATTTCGTGCCTCGGCAATTCGATCCGAGGGTAGCGGATGATCGATCAAGAACTGAACCGCGTTGACTCGCGCCGGATCGGGTCCGCCGTGGGCGAGGTTATCGAAAAAGCTGACCATTCCCAACGGGTCGTAGCCGGCGCTCGCCATGGTGCCGATGCCGATTCGGTCCGCCTCGTATTCACTCGCCCGAGTGTAGTTGATCTGATGCTGGATCGCGGCGCTCTGCGTCGCGAGGATTGCTCCTTCCATCGCATCCGGCGAGCCGCGTCCGGCGGTAGCGCCCAGGAGTATCGCCGCCAGCATCGCGGCGGTCGACATCAGGCCGGCGTGGCTTTGGTCTATGAGCTGGCGCACCAGGTGCCGTTGGGTGACGTGAGCGGTCTCGTGGGCCATCACCCCGGCGAGTTCATTCTCGTTGCGGGTCGCCAGGATCAGGCCGCTGTCGATGGCAATGAAACCGCCCGGCATCGCAAAGGCATTGATGACCGGATCCTTCAGTACGAAGTAGTAAAATTGATGCTGGCCTTCTTCGGCATGGCTCGAGAGGCTATGGCCAATCTGCTGAATGTAATCGCTGATCTCGGGATCTTCGATGATCTGTCCGGTTGAACGGATTTGGCTGAACCAACCCAGTCCCGCCCGATACTCATCGTCGAGCGACACAGCGGCCGTCGCGGGGCTTCCCAAATCCGGCAGGTCTTGATCGACCGCACTCCCCACGCCGGCGGCCCAGCCAAGGCTGACGCTCGCGCTGACCGCTGCTGCGGCCGCAAACGCCGCGAGGGGCTTCAACAGTGACATTCGGCCTCCGTAAAGACCCTTGGAGTGCTGCGGCCCCCCCAAAGTTCGCTCATTTCCCTGGCCAAATCAAAGTACTTCGGAAGCGTAGTCTGCCAGACGCGAGCGCTCTCCGCGGACCAGCGTGATATGGCCCGAAAATGCCCAGCCGTGGAACCGGTTCACCACGTAGGTAAGACCGGAAGTTGTTTCGGTAAGGTACGGGGTGTCGATCTGCGCGATATTCCCCAAACACACCATCTTGGTGCCCGGACCGGCGCGCGTAACCAGCGCCTTCATCTGCTTGGGGGTCAAATTCTGCGCCTCATCGATGATGATGAAGCGGTTCAGGAACGTGCGGCCCCGCATGAAATTCAGGGAACGGATCTTGATCCGGTGCCGGAGCAAGTCGTTCGTGGCGCCGCGGCCCCAAGTTCCGCCGGGCTGGCCTTGAGTCAAGACCTCCAGATTGTCCATCAGGGCGCCCATCCACGGTTCCATTTTTTCCTCTTCGGTGCCCGGCAGGAAACCGATGTCTTCGCCCAACGGTATCGTGACCCGCGTCATGATGATTTCACTGAAACGATTATGATCCAGGGTTTGCGCGAGTCCCGCTGCCAGAGTCAGCAAGGTTTTGCCCGTGCCGGCGGGACCGAGCACGGTCACGAAATCGATTTCAGGATCCATCAATAAATTCAAGGCCAGATTCTGCTCGCGATTGCGCGCGGTCACGCCCCAGACATTATTGCGGTCCGCGCGATAGTCGATCGTGAGTTCCAAAATCGCCGATTCGCCCTCGAGCTTGCGCACAATGGCCTCGACGCCGTTCTGGCCGGGATCATAGACGAACTGGTTGGCGTGCCATTCGCGCACCAAGGGCCCACGCACGCGATAGTACGTGCGGCTCTGCTGCTGCCAGGACTCCATGCCTTTGCCGTGCTTCTCCCAAAAATTCGGCGGCAGCTGCTGGACACCGCTCGCGAGCAGATCCGCATCTTCGATGGTCTTGTCGCTCGAGTAGTCTTCGGCCTGCACGCCGAGGATCGCTGCCTTGATCCTTAAATTGATGTCTTTGGAGACCAGCGTGACCCGGGCCGCGCTGAATTTCTGCTGCAGCGCCAGCGTGTTGGCCAAGATCGCATTGTCCGCGCCGTGCCCCGGCAGGCTGTCGGGAAGCACGGATTCCAACAACTGGGTTTGAAAAAACAGGCGGCCGCCGGGCGGCCGCTTGCCGTGATTGACCGGCACCGCGGTCGGCAGAGACAAGCCGCGGTCGATCTGCTTCTTGCTGGCGCCCTTCATCAGCTCGTCGAGGAAGCGGCTGACCTGGCGTACATTTCGCGCCGATTCCGAAAGACCTTTCTTCCCGGCGTCGAGCTCCTCGAGCACCGTCATTGGAATATAGATGTCGTGTTCTTCGAACCGAAAGATGGCGGTCGGGTCGTGCATCAGCACGTTCGTGTCCAGCACGAAGATGCGTCGCTCTTGCTTGCCCGGGCGGCCTTTCAAGACCGCGGCCCCCGAGGGCCGCACGCCGCTCACAGCGCTTTCACCGCCGCCAGTACCCCCGCGGCATGGCCGTTCACCTTGACTTTGCGCCACACCTGGCGCAACAAACCCTTGCCGTCCATCAGGAAAGTGCTGCGCTCGATCCCCATGTATTTCTTGCCATACATGCTCTTTTCCTGAATCACGCCGTAGAGCTCGCAGACTTTTTTGTCGGGGTCGCTCAACAGCTCGAAGGGGAACGCCATTTTCCGTTTGAATTTCTCGTGCGTTTCCACGCTGTCGGCCGAGATCCCGAAAATCTTGCGATTTGCCTTTTTGAATTGAGGATAGGCTTCGGCAAAATCCGCGCCTTCCTGAGTGCAGCCCGGGGTGTTATCTCGCGGGTAAAAATAAATGACACACGCGCCTCCGGCCCCGTCGCGCGGCGACCATTTGCCGCCCGTGCCCATAAGCGTGAATTGCGGCGGTTTCTTGCCAACGTCGATGGTGTTCATGAGGGGGTTTAACTTTTAACCGGTTCGAAAATCGCGTCCAGGTTCAGGTGATCGCAAAAATCCATGAACTCCTCGCGCAGCACCCCGATATGCAGACGGCTCGGAACATTCACGATCATTTGCACCGAAAACATCGGCGCGCCGGTGTGCGCGGCCGCGTAGGAGCGGGTCGACAATTCGGCGATGTCTACCGCGCGCTGCGCAAAGAAGCCGGACAGGCCCGCGACGATGCCCGTCTGGTCGAGGCATACCACATCGATGGAGTAGGGCAGCATGTCGTTGCGCGCTGCTCGCTCTTCCGTGCGGCGCAATTGAATGTTCATGCCGGTGGCATCGGCGAGCTTCTTGAACTCGCCCTCGAGTTTGGCGAGCGTGTGCCAGTTGCCATTCACCAGCAGCAGCATGGCGAACTCGTTGCCCAGCGAGGTCATGCGGCTTTCGCTGATGCTTCCCCCGCAGTCGGCGACCGCTTTGGACAGTTCATGGACCATGCCGACGCGGTCCCCGCCGACCGCGGAAATCACAATATGTTGTTTCATCACCGCAAATTCTACCGGATGGGCGCTTGCCAGGGTGCATGTCCGCCACTTAAGGTAGCGATATTTCGTGCGGAGCCCCTCGATGTTTTCCGGAAGCATGGTAGCGATTGTGACGCCGATGACCGCAGATGGCGCCTTGGATTGGCCCGCGTGGGATCGATTGCTGGACTTTCACTTGCGTGAAGGTACAGACGGAATCGTCGTCGCCGGCACCACCGGAGAGTCTCCCGTGCTGTCGGTGGAGGAAATCGAGGAACTGACCCGCCGGGCGGTGGCACGTTGCCGCGATAAGCTCAAGGTGATCGTCGGCGCCGGCACGCATTCGACGGCAGATACGGTGGCGCGGACCCGCTCCCTGTCTCGGCTGGGCGTCGATGCCGTGATGCTGGTGACTCCGTACTACAACAAGCCCCCGCAGGAAGGCCTGTATAGGCACTTCATGGCGGCCGCCGAGTCCTCCGCGGCGCCCATTATTCTGTACAATGTGCCGAGCCGAACTTCCGTGGACCTGCTGCCGAGCACCGTGGCTCGGCTGGCGCGAAACCCGCAGATCGTCGCGGTAAAGGAGGCGACGGGATCATTGAGCCGGGCACGCGAGACGCTCAATGCCTGTCCGCCGGAGTTCACTCTCCTATCGGGCGATGACGCCACAGCCGTCGATTGGCTGAGCGCGGGTGCGCGCGGCGTCATTTCGGTGTCGGCCAATGTCGCCCCACGGCGCATGCGCGAGGCTTGCGAAGCCGCGCTGTCCGGGGATCTGGCGAAGGCGCGCGCGATTGACGCCAGTTTGCAGCCTTTGCACAAAGAGTTGTTCGTCGAAGCGAGTCCGATACCCGTCAAGTGGGCGGTGGCGAGAATGGGCCTCATGGGGAACGCAATCCGCTTGCCGTTGGTCGAATTGTCGGCGGCGCACCAAGATACCGTGCTGCGCGCAATGCAGGCCGCCGGAGTTAGCCTTGAGGACCAAGCAGCATGAGTTTTGATCGAGTTTTGACGTTGATCGCCGCCGCAACGCTCGCGAGCGGGTGCCATTTGTTCGGCAAACTCACTCCCAACTGCCACACTCCACAGGAATATCAGCGTGCCGGGGAGATCGCCGCGCTGAAAGTGCCTGCGGGGCTCGATTCGCCGAATACGCAGGGCGCAATAGTCATTCCCCCCGTGCAGCTTGCGCCGCCTCCCCCGGGATCCAAGGACACCTGTCTAGACGTTCCGCCGCGCTACAAGCCGGCTCCGCCCAACAAGGCGGCCAGCGAGTCAGCCCCGGCTGCGGTACCTCCGCTTCCGACGCCCCCGGTGCCCGAGTCCTCGAGCACGGTGCCGCCGTAAATTTGATCGCTCGGGTCGCCTCCGGTACCCTTGCGCCCGCGCGGAGAGGTGGCCGAGTGGTCGAAGGCGCACGCCTGGAAAGTGTGTAACACCTAACCGTGTTCGTGGGTTCGAATCCCACCCTCTCCGCCAGATGATAAGCTAGATTTTCGGGGGGAAACACCCGTTAGGGCGGCCCCGAAGGGGCGAGGAGCGGAGCGACGAGTAATCCCTCCCTCTCCGCCAAACATCGTTGAGTCTATGGCGGCTCGCGTTTGCATCTTCGCGACGACTGGCCACGAACCCCGTCAGGCCCGGAAGGGAGCAGCGGTAGCGGCTTTAAGTCGGGCGCCGAAGTCCTGCTGGCGCGGGCCGTCTCCCAAAAGGCACGCGATCGCGGCGTACCGCAGCTAAACTTGGGTCCTATGAGCTACATCGTATTAGCGCGCAAGTGGCGCCCCAAACGGTTTGCGGAAATGGTCGGTCAGGAACATGTGCTGCGCGCCCTCAGCAATGCGCTCGACAGCGGCAAGGTCCACCACGCGTTTTTGTTTACCGGCACCCGTGGAGTGGGCAAAACCACGATTGCACGCATTTTGGCGAAGTCCCTTAACTGCGAGACGGCGGGCGTCAGTTCCAATCCCTGCGGTGTTTGCGCGGCATGCCGCGAGATCGATGAGGGGCGCTTCGTCGATCTCATCGAAGTCGACGCGGCCTCGCGCACCAAAGTGGATGACACCCGCGAGTTGCTCGATAACGTGCAGTACGCGCCGACCCGGGGCCGCTACAAGGTCTACCTCATCGACGAAGTGCACATGCTTTCGAATCATTCCTTCAACGCCTTGCTCAAAACGTTGGAGGAGCCGCCGCCGCACGTCAAATTCTTGCTGGCAACGACCGATCCGCAAAAACTGCCCGTCACGGTGCTCTCGCGCTGTCTGCAGTTCAGTCTCAAGCGGCTGCCGGTCACGCTCATCGGCGAACGCCTGAAGTTCATTGCCGCGGCGGAAAACATGCAGTTCGAGCCGGCGGCGGCGTCCCTGGTGGCGCGGGCCGCGGAGGGCAGCATGCGCGATGCTTTGAGCTTATTGGACCAGCTCATCGCATTCGGCGGCGGCGCGCTGAAAGAGGCGGATGCGCGCGCGATGCTGGGCACCATCGATCGCGGACACGTAGCGCGGCTCGTCGATGCATTGGCCCGCGGTGATGGACCCGCCCTCCTCGCCGAAGTCAAAGAGCTTGATCGCAACGCGCCTGACTACGATCGAGCGTTGGTGGAGCTGGCGGCATTCCTGCAACGCATCGCCATGGCGCAAATCGTGCCCGAGGCGGCACTCCAAGACGAGGAGTTCGATGCAGATTCGCTGCCGCGCCTCGCGCAAGCGATCTCGCCGGAAGATGTGCAGCTCTACTATCAAATCGCCTTGGGAGGGCGTCGCGATTTGGCGATGGCGCCGGAGCCTCGCCTGGGGTTCGAGATGACTTTGCTGCGCATGCTCGCCTTTCGTCCGGACGCTGCCGCGATCCGTGCCGGTACGAACGGCCGCACGCGGGAATCGGATGTAGGCGCGGGGCCGGCGCGTGCCGTTGCGCCCGATGCCGCGGCGTCCGTTGCCGGGGTAGCGAATGCGCCCAGCGTCAAATTGACGAGCATCGATGCGAATAACTGGCCGACGGTGGTCGAAGCAGCCGCTTTGAGCGGCATGGTCCGTCAGTTCGCACTGAACTGCGTGCCCACCAGTTTCGAGCACGACCTGTTGGTTCTTAAGATCGATCAAGCGACCGCGGATCGGCGTACCCGGCCTGTCGAGGACAAGCTCGTGCAGTGCTTGTCGAAGTACCTCGGGCGGGACATTCGCATTACCTTCGAAACTGCTCAATCGGCGCTCGCGACGCCCGCGCGCCAGCGTGCGCTCGCGGAACGGGAAAAGGCGGATCGCGCCGCGGCTGCATTCGACGCGGATCCCACGGTCAAAGGATTGCGCGAGCGTTTCGGCGCCGACGTGGACGCGGCTTCCGTCAAACCTGTGAACTAGCCACGAGGAGAGCGGCATGATGAAAGGTGGATTGGGAAATTTGATGCGTCAGGCGCAGCAAATGCAGGAGACGATGAAAAAGGCGCAGGCCGAACTGGCGACGCTCGAGGTCACCGGCGAGTCCGGTGCCGGAATGGTCAAGGTGACGTTGAACGGTCATCATGAAGCGAAAAAAGTGACGATCGAGCCGAAGCTGCTCAGCGAAGACAAAGACATGCTCGAAGACTTATTGGTCGCCGCGATCAACGATGCGGTGCGGAAAATCGCGGCGCGCAGTCAAGAGAAGTATTCCGGTCTCATGTCCGGGCTCAATCTCCCGCCGGGCATGAAGCTTCCGTTTTGAAATACAGTCCCGCACTTGCGCGCTTGATCGATTCGCTGCGTTGCCTCCCCGGCGTCGGGCCGAAATCGGCGCAGCGGATGGCATTCTATCTATTGGAACGCGATCGCGACGGAGGAAAGTTGTTGAGCCAGGCACTGGCCGAAGCGTTGGGAAAAGTCGGTCATTGCAAACGCTGCCGGATGTTGACCGAGAGCGAATACTGCACGATTTGCGCCTCTACTCAGAGAGACGTTGCACAGCTCTGTGTGGTCGAGTCGCCCGCCGACGTGGTGGCCATCGAACAATCCGGCGGATTTCGCGGCCGGTACTTCGTGCTCATGGGGCATCTGTCGCCGCTCGACGGAGTGGGGCCGGCAGAGCTCGGATTGGACGACTTCGAGCGGCTGCTGGGCGACGGCGAGGTTCGCGAGGTCATCCTCGCGACCAACCCGACTGCGGAAGGGGAGGCGACAGCGCATTATTTGGGCGAACTTGCGCTGCGCCTGGGATTGAAGGCCTCGCGGATCGCCCATGGTGTGCCGGTGGGCGGCGAACTGGAATACGTCGACGGCGGTACATTGGCGCATGCGCTGGCCGGACGAACCCGCGTTTCCTAGAAACGCTCAGTCGCTCGTAATTCTAAGACGCAAGCTTCTCGTACAAGCGACAGAGGCGCCGGTAACTCTCGTAGCGGCGCTGCGAAATCTGTTGCGCCACGACGGCCGTGCGCGCTGCGCACCCAGGTTCCTCCATGTGCCGGCAATCCTTGAAGCGGCATTCGACGCTGAGCTTGTGAATCTCGATGAAACCGCGTTCCGCCGCGCGCACGAGCCTCGCCGGCGGCGCGAAATCACGAACACCCGGCGCGTCGATAATCGCGGAAGCGCCTCCTAGCGCGTACCAGCGCGCCGTGGTGGTGGTGTGCCGGCCCTCATCGTCGCGGGTCAACTCGGCGGTTTGCGCGGCCGCCTCGGGAGCCAGTGCGTTCACCAGCGAGGATTTACCCACCCCCGACTGGCCGACGAGAAGCGTCACGCTTCCCGCTAGGGTGCGCTTGAGCTCGGCTATGCCCGCTCCTGAGTGAGCGCCCACTTCGACGCAGTTCAAATGCAAGCCGCGATAGGTCTCGAGTTCGGCCTGAACGGCGTCCGTTCCCAAGTCGAGCTTGTTGACGATAATCAAGCCGTCCAAATCCTTCAATACGGCGCCCGCCCAGTAGCGGTCGACGAGGAACCAGTCCGGTGCGGGTTCAGAGGCCACCACAATGGCCAGGCGATCGATGTTGGCGGCCACGGGTTCGGCACGGCCGCGGGCATCGATGCGTTCGATGAGATTGCGCCGCGGCTCAACGGATTGGACGGACGGCCCGTCAGCGGAGGGCGGATAGGTCCATGTGACGCGGTCGCCGCAGATGATGCGTTGCTTGCGCCCCGACAATGCGCAATGCAGCGTCATTTCGCCGGCTTGCACCAAGACGCCCCGGCCATAGCTCGCCAGTACGGTCCCGGTACCGCCGATGGGGCCTTTGGGTTCTTTGCCCTCTGTTACCATGCCGTTTCTGGCGTGCCACCGGTTTGCCGAACCACCATGAAGTCTCCCGAAAATCTCATTTGGATCGATCTCGAAATGACCGGCCTGAAACCGGAGTCAGATCTCATCATCGAGATCGCGACGATCGTAACCGACAAACACCTCGCTGTGCTCGCTGAAGGCCCGGTATTGGCAGTGCATCAAAGCGAAGCCGTGCTTGGCGCCATGGATGATTGGAATCGCAACCAGCACGGCCGCTCGGGCCTCGTGGCACGCGTTCTGGCGAGCACCATCGACGCCGCGGCCGCCGAGCGCGAAACGCTGCGGTTCCTCGAGAACTGGCTGGAGCCGGGGCGATCGCCGATGTGCGGCAACAGCGTGTGCCAGGATCGGCGGTTTATGGCGCGCCACATGCCGGCACTGGAGCGATTCTTTCATTACCGCAATCTCGACGTGAGCACTCTCAAAGAGCTGGCGCTGCGTTGGGCGCCGCAGGTGGTCGGCGGGTTCCGCAAGGATTCCACTCACCTCGCATTGGACGACGTGCGCGACTCGATCCGCGAGCTGCAATACTACCGCGAGCGGTTGTTTCGCCCGTTCTAAAGCGGAGCCCTCACGAGCGATTGTCGACGCCGGGCCTGTCGATGCGGGGCTTGTCGCCCGCCAGGAACATCCAGGTTTCGACCACCGTATCCGGATTCAAGGACAGGCTGTCGATCCCTTGTTCGACCAACCATCGCGCCAGTTCCGGATGATCCGAGGGGCCCTGCCCGCAAATTCCGACGTACTTTCCTTGGCTTTTGCACGCTTTGATCGCCATCGCCATCAGCGCCTTGACGGCATCGTCGCGCTCGTCGAACGACTTTGCCAGGACGCTCGAATCTCGGTCCAGACCGAGCGCGAGCTGCGTCATGTCGTTCGATCCGATCGACATGCCGTCGAAGTACTCCAGATATTGCTCGGCCAGCAGAGCGTTGGTGGGCAATTCGCACATCATGATGTGCTTCAGTCCGTTGTCGCCGCGCTTCAGACCATTGTCGGCGAGCAGTTGGGTGACCGCCTTGGCTTCGCTCACGGTACGGACGAACGGCACCATGACTTGAACATTCGTCAGCCCCATCTCGTCGCGCACGCGTTTCAAGGCGCGGCATTCGAGTTCGAAGCAAGGCCTGAATACTTTATCGATATAGCGGGACGCGCCGCGAAAACCCAGCATCGGATTTTCCTCGTGCGGCTCGTAGTTCTTGCCTCCTATCAAGTTCGCATATTCATTCGACTTGAAATCCGACAGCCGCACGATCACCGGCTCCGGTGCGAACGCGGCGGCGATTTGCGCGATCCCTTCGGCAAGTTTGTCGACATAGAAATTCACCGGTCCGTCGTAGCCGGCGATCTGCTTGGAGATGGTGTCCTTGATCTCGGGGCTCTGCTTGTCGAATTCCAACAATGCCCGCGGATGCACGCCGATCATGCGATTGATGATGAACTCGAGGCGAGCGAGGCCTACGCCTCTGTGCGGTATGCCCGCGAAATCGAAAGCGCGGTCGGGATTGCCGACGTTCATGGTGATCTTTACCGGAATTTCCGGCATCGAGTCCATTTCTATGGTGCGCTGATCGTACTCGAGCATGCCGTCGTATATGTAGCCGGTATCCCCTTCGGCGCATGATACGGTGACCGCCTGGCCTTCCTTGATGGCGGTGGTGGCGGTTCCGCAACCGACCACCGCCGGTATGCCGAGTTCGCGCGCTATGATCGCCGCATGGCAGGTGCGTCCGCCGCGGTTGGTGACGATGGCCGACGCCCGCTTCATCACCGGTTCCCAATCCGGATCGGTCATGTCGGCGACCAGCACATCGCCCGCGCGGACCCGCGACATTTCCTTCACGTCCTTGATGATGCGCGCCGGACCTGCGCCGATCCGCTGACCGATGCTGCGGCCGCTGATCAGCATTTTCGAGCGCGCCTTCAGTGTGAATCGCAGAATCGTGCGCCCGGCGCGGCTCTGCACGGTTTCCGGGCGGGCTTGAAGGATATAGATCTTGCCGGTGGCGCCGTCTTTGCCCCACTCGATGTCCATCGGGGTGCCGTAGTGCTTTTCGATGGTGAGTGCCTGCTTGGCGAGACTCGCGATATCCGCCTCGTCGATCGAGAAGCGGTTCCGATCGGCCGCCGCGACGTCGACGGTGCGAACACGCTCCTTGGATGCCGGCTCGCCGTACACCATTTTAATCGCCTTGCCGCCCAGGTTCTTGCGCAAGATGGCGCGGCGGCCGGCGCCCAATGCCGGCTTGTACACATAGAATTCGTCCGGATTGACGGAGCCTTGCACCACGGTCTCGCCCAGACCGTACGCGGACGTGATGAATACCACGTCGCGAAAGCCCGAGTCCGTGTCGAGCGTGAACATGACCCCGGCGCTGCCGAGGTCGCTGCGCACCATGTGCTGAACGCCGACGGACAGCGCAACCGCGCCGTGATCGAATTTGCTGTGCACCCGATACGATATGGCGCGATCGTTGAACAGCGAGGCATACACTTCGTGCACGCAGGTCATCAGCTGCTCCTCGCCGCGCACGTTCAGGAACGTCTCCTGCTGCCCGGCAAAGGATGCCTCGGGCAGATCTTCGGCCGTCGCGGAGGAACGGACGGCGACGGCGAACTCGCCCTGATCGCCGCTTGCCGCGCGCATCTTGCGCCAGGAATCCAGGATTTCGTCGTGTAGCCGCTTCGGAAGGGGAGTGGCCAGCATCCAACCGCGTATCTGCGCTCCGACGGCCGCCAGCCGCTCCACGTCGTCGACATCCAGGGAGGCCAAAATGCCGCGGATACGCTCGTCCAGCCCATCCTGCGCCAGGAAGTCGCGATACGCGTGTGCGGTAGTCGCGAAGCCGCCCGGCACAGACACACCGAGCGCCGCCAGTCCGGAGATCATTTCACCGAGCGATGCATTCTTGCCGCCGACGAGTTCGACGTCTTTGTTCTTCAGTTCTTCGAAGGGAATGATGTAGGGCTTCATAGTGCGCTGCTTGTGGGGCGGAGGGTTAAGTGAAACACTTTGCCGGCGGCGATGCGCCGGCACCTGAGGCTACCGTGATTAAACGAACTGTATTTTTTGTTTCCGATCAAACGGGCATTACCGCAGAAACGATGGGTCACAGCCTCATGACGCAGTTCGACGGCATCGAATTTCGTCAGGTGACTGTGCCATTTATCGCCACCGTTGACAAGGCGATCGAAGCGGTCCGCAAGATCGATTTGGTCGGTGTTCAAGAAGGTGTGCGCCCCATCATATTCAGTACCTTGGTGCAGGAGGATGTTCGCAACGTGGTTCGCGGCAGCAGCGGATTATTTTTGGATTTCTTCGACCCATTCCTAGCACCGCTCGAATCCGAACTCAAGACGCAATCCACCCATATCGCAAGTAGGACTCATCGCATGGCGGACACGCATGCGTATGCCACGCGCATAGACGCGACGAATTTTGCATTGGCCAACGATGATGGCTCGGTGGTGCGCGATTACGAACGGGCAGACCTCATCCTGGTCGGCGTCTCTCGCTCGGGCAAGACGCCGACCTGCCTGTATCTAGCAATGCAATACGGCATATTCGCCGCGAATTACCCGCTGACCGAGGACGATCTCGAATCGCGAAACTTGCCGCCGGCGCTCGAAGCATATTCGCGTAAACTATTCGGCCTGACGATCAAGCCGGACCGGCTGCAACAAATTCGCAACGAGCGGCGTCCCGATAGCCGATATGCGTCGGCGCCGCAAGTGGCTTTCGAAGTCAGAGCAGCCGAGTCGCTGTTCGAGCGCCACGGCGTTCCGATGCTCGATGCGACCGAAGTCTCGATCGAAGAAATATCCAGCAGAATTCTCGACCGCACCGGCATCGAGCGGCGACTGCGCCCCTGACATCCCCAAGGTGCATGGTATAGTTCGACGCATGTTAGCGGATCAATGGTGTTCGACAACTTGGCGAGCGCAGCCCGGCAGCTTCGTCAGCCTGATGACGCTGTATGAGAGCAACTTCGTGCGCCTGGGCTGGCTCGTGAGCGACCTGCGCGCGGTGACCGCGCGGCGCGTGTCGCGTGTGGCTTCGGATTGTGATCTGTATCTCACTCCGCAAGAATTGAGCCGCTATACCAGCGTGTTCCGTCTCACATACGAATTCGAATTCGAGTCGGCGCGGGTCCGCGACCCCGATTTGGAGGTTTGCGTGTATCACGATGCACGGCTCGCCGAGGTGCGCAGCTTTCGCGGATTCCAGCGCCATCCGCAGCTCTCGAAGCTGCAATCGGGGCTCAAGCGTGAACTGGATCAGCGCTGGACCCGGAACATGATGCTAAATAAATGGCTGGAATATTGTGCCGAACGGGGGCATCGCTTTTAGCCGCCTGGATAGCCCTGGTTTGCTTGGGCTGTCGCGCAAGTTCACTTCTGCTCAAGGCGGCACTTTGATCGATAAGCTCAGTTTTCTCAAAGGAGGTACGGAAGGGGCCGCGGTGAGTGCCGACGAGGAGCGGCTCATGCAGCTCTTCCAAAATCGTGCGGGCCTCAAGAAGGCATACGCCGACCTCAAGGACGAATTTCACTTGCTGCGAGATCGCCTCAAGCAGCAGGAGGGCGCAACCCTACGCGTGCAGGAGCAGCTGGATGCGCTCGGCGATTTGCTCGGCGACCCGAAGACGGGATTCGGCGCCCTGGTGTTCTTCCAGCTGCGCGCATTATGGAAGACCTGCCACCAGCAGCTGACGACGTTTGCGGCGGATCTGACGCGCCAGCAGGAGGCGCGAGAAACCCTGAAGCACAAGTCGGAAACCGAAGGAGCGAAGAAGACGCGCCTTGCGGATGTCGATCGGCGGCTGCAAGAAGCTGCGGGCGAATCCGATTTACAACGCCAGAATTTGGCCGCCGCGCAAAGCGAGTTGGGACGGCTGACCGCGTTCTGGCACTATTTCAAACGCCGTCGCCGCCAGAAATCCCTTGAATCATTGCGCAATCAAGTTATCGTCGCGGACGCGGCGGTCGGCGATCTGCATGCCGAGCGCAGTGCGGTTGAGCACGAAGCGCTGCCTGAATTTCCAGGAATCTCGCTGGCTGCGCGCCGCAACATCAATCTGGCCATCATCAGCTTCGCCGAGCTGCTATGCGAGACGGTGGACGCGTTCGGCCTCGCGGCACGTGCCAAGGAGGCGGTCGCGCGCCGCGTTCACGAGATGAGCTTCGGTTCGCGCGAGGAATGCGAAAGTTACATGCAGCGCGTGCAGCAAGCGCAGGCGGCCGTCGCCAATCCGAAACAGCTCACCGTCGCGCTCAAGGCCCGATTGGACCGCCTGCGCGCCAACTGCGAATATCGCAACAACGCCGACACCGTGCCGACCGCCGATTCGCTCGCACCCGCAGCGGCCGACGCGGAGCCGGGTAAGGTTGCGAGGTCTCCGGCCGCGCCTGCATGGAACGTCATGGCCGAAGACTACTGGGACCTGTATACGCTCCTGCTGAGGTAGGGCTCGTTCCTAGTGGATGTCGGTGCGGCGCGCCTGGGTCGGTACCGTCCTGCGAGCCGCCGCCACCGCAAGATCCGCGGCGATCTGCGACGCCTCATCGAGCAAAATGCCGGCAGCGGCGTCGTCCTTGATTTCATCCAGCGCTTTTACGGGCTTGACGTCGTGCGCGGCCCGCCATGTGTTCTCTCTCTCGAGCCGCTCGCCTTCGATGCGCTTGCGCTCGGCCTCGCGAGTTTTAATGTTCAGGGACAGCGTTTTCTGGCTCCGCATCGCATCGAGAGCGGCAATGTCGTCGTGCAGATAACGGAAATCGGCGCTGGTCGCGGTGCGCTCTTCGTGCAATTTCTCCAAGGAAGCCGCCGTCGACTTCAAATCGCCTTCAACCCGAAACGCAGCCGGCTCGATGTGATCCCACGGTAATGCGCGGTCGCGAGTGCTTTCGCCGACTTCGTTGGCGTCGATGAGCGACGGCAGTGCGATGTCGGGGGTCACGCCGCGATCTTGCGTGCTCTCACCGGTGATCCGGTAGTACTTGCCGATGGTCACGTTGAGCTGGCCCAACTCCGGTTTGCGTCCGAAAATCGTATAGTTGAGCGGATGGGCGTTCTGCACGGTTCCCTTGCCATAGGTCTGTTGCCCCACGATCAGGGCGCGGCCGTAATCCTGGATGGCGCCGGCAAAGATTTCCGATGCCGATGCGCTGAACCGGTCCACCAGCACGATCATCGGGCCGCTGTAGAAAACCGCAGGATCGGGATCATCGTCGACCTCGATGCGCCCGGTTGTGTCCCGCAGCTGCACCACCGGCCCGCGGTCGATGAACAATCCCGTGAGCGACTCCGCTTCGGGGAGATAGCCGCCGCCGTTGGCGCGCAGATCCATGATCAGCACTTCGGCGCCATCTTTCCTGAGCTCACCGATCAGCCGCTGCACGTCGCGTGTGGTGCTGCGATAATCCTTGGCTCCGGAACGGCTGGCATCGTAGTCCTGATAGAAGCTCGGCACGGTGATGACTCCGACTTTCACGTCGCGGCCGTTGCGCTGCGTGACCCGCATCGCTTTGTGCGCAGCCTGCGCCTCGAGCGAGACACGGTTGCGCGTGAACTCGACCACCTTCTGTGCCGAACCGGGCGCAGCGCCCGCCGGCAATAATTGCAGGCGGACCAGCGTACCGCCGGGCCCGCGGATCTTCTGCACGACGTCGTCGAGCCGCCAACCGATCACGTCGGTCAGTTCCCCGGTCTTGCCTTCTCCGATCGCGGTGATGCGATCATTGGCGGCGAGTTTGCCGCTGGTCGCCGCGGGACCGCCCGCGATGACGTCGATCACGGTGACGTAATCGTCGGTGAGTTGCAGCGAGGCTCCGATACCTTCGTAGCTCAAGCTCATTTGAATGTTGTATTCCTCGGAGTTGCGTGCCGAGAAATAATTCGAGTGCGGATCCAGCGAGAGTACGAAGGCATTCATGAACGCCTCGAACACGTCCTCAGGCTTGCTCTGGTCCATGCGCTTCGCGACATGTTCGTAGCGTTTGCGCAAGACATCGGCCGCCTCCGTCCATTGCTTGCCGGCAATCACGAGCGATAGTGCGTCGTTCTTCACGCGCTTGCGCCACAGCTCGTTCATCTCTGCGGTGTTCGCCGGCCAGGGTTCCTTTTCGCGGTCGAAATTGAACGATTCGTCGACGTCGAAATCCGGCTTCTTGTTGAGCAGTTCTATCGCAAATGCCATGCGCTCGCGGCTGCGCTGCTGATAGCGCCGGAAGATGACGAATGCAGGCTCGACGTCGCCGGCCTTGATCGCATCGTCGAGTTGATAGCGAAAGCGCTCGAACTCGGCAATATCGCTCGCGTAGAAATAGCTTCTGCCGCCGTCGATCGCATCGAGATAGCGGTCGAGAATCAAGCTCGAGAGATGATCGTCGAGAGGCGCCCGCCGGTAGTGTTCACGGGCGACGATGTCGGCGACGCGGCGCGCGACATAGTTTTCCTGCTCGGTCGGCGCGAGCGCGGCCGCCGCTGCCGGAACGGCAGGCGAAGGCGCCATTGCCGCGCCCAGCAGTGCGGCAAGCCCCACTGCGCTCGCGCAGACGGCGATGCCGGTAATCCAGCGCGAGCGATTGGCCCAAGGCCTGTTAGTCATCACCGTACCCTTTCTCCTGTAAACTCCGATCCCCAATTCCCGTCAAGGCTAGAGAAGCCCGTGGCTGCTAGCAAGTGTATATGAGCCTTAAGGTATGCGTCCGTTCACGGTTTTGATCGGTATTGTGCTGGGTTCCGCGGCGTCGATCACTTTCGGCCTTGGAGCCGTACTGATCGTGTTCGGTGTCTTGGCCGGCGAACACCCCGATCTCAAGCGGGAACTACCGCAGCTCGTAGGAAGCTTCATCGCATTTGGAGTTTTGACCGCCGCCAGCGCCGGGAGTTTCCTTGGGCAGGCAAAAGCGCGTCCCTGGCGCGCCTGGGCGCACCTGGGAACCCTGGCCTGCTTTGGGGCTGTGGTACTGCTCTATTGGCCGCGCCGCAACTGAACAAGGAACTCGCCGTATGCGAATTTGGGGTTACTGTGGCGTTTTAGCGTCTTCGAGCCTGCTGCTGGCGGCTTGTTCGGTCCAGCCCAAGCTCCCGCCGCCCTCCACGGACATCGATGAGGCGGTGTTCCGCGAACACATCCGCGTCCTCGCTTCCGACGATTTCGCGGGCCGCCAACCCGGCACCCCCGGAGAGGATAAGACGGTCGCATATCTGGTGGAGCAGTTCCGCAAATTGGGATTGAAGCCGGGAAACGGCGAGAGCTTCCTGCAAGCGGTTCCCATGACGGAGATCCTGGCCGGGGCCGATGCGTCGTTGTCAATCGCCGGTGAGAAAAGATCATCCCTCATGCTTGCTTATGGCAAGGACATGATCATCTGGAGCAAACGCGGCCGACCGAATGCGGAACTCCGCCGCAGCGAGTTGGTGTTCGTGGGCTACGGAATTGTCGCCCCCGAATATGCGTGGAACGACTATGCCGCCGTCGACGTGCGCGGCAAGACCGTCGTCGCCTTGGTCAACGATCCGGGATTCGCCACCAAGGACCCGAAGGTGTTCCGGGGCGGCGCGATGACGTATTACGGGCGCTGGGAATACAAAGTCGAGGAGGCTGCGCGGCAGGGAGCCGCCGGCGTTCTGCTCATTCACGATGGCGACGCGGTCGGCTACGAATGGGACGTAATCCGGAACACCTGGAGCGGGGCGCAGTTTGCCCTGGCCGGCAGCGCCGAGCGCCCGAGCATCGAAGGCTGGATCCGGAATGAGGCGGCGCGCTCAGTGTTCGCCGCGGCCGGGCTCGATTTTGCCGCCGTAGCCGGGGCAGCGGCGCGTGCGGGATTCAAGGCGATCCCCATGGGCTTGCAAGTCGACGCCACGCTGCATACCAGCGTTCGCGAGTTCATCTCCAACAACGTGATCGCTCTGTGGCCGGGCGGCAGCCGCCGCCATGAATATGTCGTGTACACCGCTCACTGGGACCATTTGGGCCGCGACCTTGCGCGCGCGGGCCACAATATTTTCAACGGGGCGAGTGATAACGCGTCGGGCGTGGCGGGGTTGCTGGCGCTGGGCCAGTCCTTCATTCGAACCAAGCCCGTCGCCGATCGGTCGATCGTATTGCTGGCGCTGACCGGAGCGGAATCCGGCCTGCTGGGTTCGCAGTACTACGTTGAGCATCCGGTTTTCGCGTTGCGGGACACTGCCGCCGTGCTCAATCTGGACATGCTGCACATCGGCGGACCGACGCGCGATTTGAATATATTCGGCTCCGGGAACACGGACCTCGAGCAATACGCGCGCGGCGTTGCCTTACTGCAGGGCCGCGAAGTGACCCCCGAACCCACGCCCGAATACGGGCTGTATTTCCGGTCGGACAATTTAAGTTTCGCAAACGCGGGTGTGCCGGTGCTGTACGCAAAGGGCGGTATCGACGATGCCGCGCGTGGGCCCGTTTGGGGCCGGGCGCAGATGGATGACTACATGGCGCATCGCTATCATCGAGAGAGCGATCAATACTCGCGTGACTGGGATGTGCGCGGTGCCGTCGATGACCTCAGGCTTTACTACGAGGTCGGCATTCGATTGGCCCACACCAAGCGATTTCCGCGCTGGTATCCCAACAGCGAATTTCGAGTAAGCCGCGGACGCCAGGCAGCGCCCTAGCGCTTGCCGATCCGCATCCAGTTGCGCTTGTGATCGAAAGTTCCGGAAGAGTTGTAGGGATCGAAGCCGCGATGCTCGCTCGTTGCCTTGAGCGGCGCGCGGTCCGCACCGGGCTTCTTGCCTCGGCGCGCTTGCCGTAACTCGCGCACGGCATACGTGAATGTCGATTCCGGGTCATTCCGGGTCTTGTCGCCGCTCGCCATCGTCTTCCCTCGTTTGCCCTCGCATACATGTTCCCAAATTGCGACAGGGACGAGGCCGCGGCATGGCGGAACTGTGACGCGGTTCAACCCCATGCATACATAATGCACTCGACACGGTGCGGAAGGTTCGTCCCGATCGCCGGAAGGCGAGCGTTGCGCCTCAAGCTAGGCGGACGGCCGCGGATAATTGCCGATCGAAAGGCACCGTGCGGTTGCGGCCGCGCATCTTCGCGGTATATAGCGCCTGACCGGCGGCCATGACGAAATCAGCGACGTTGCCGAACTGTGTCTCCGCACCGTGGGTGGCACAGCCGACGGAAATCGTCACCTTCGCATGGTCGGAACCGATGACATGTCCGGTATTGCGAAACGCGATCACGATGCGCTCGCAGATTCTGCGGGCTGTCTCCGCATCGGTCGCCGGCAATACCACGACGAACTCCTCTCCGCCGTAACGGGCGATCAAATCCGTCTCCCGGGTATTGCCGCGAAGTATCCGCGCGGTTGCCTGAAGGATGCGGTCGCCGGCCTGGTGGCCGAAATTCTCGTTGACGGCTTTGAAATTGTCCAAATCCGCAAAGGCGATGCTCAAGGGCCACTTGTGCCGCGTCGAATTATCGAATTCGCTGCTCAGAAAATGATCGAGATGGGCGCGGTTAAAAACCCCGGTCAATTCGTCGCGGCGAATCTTCTCCTCGAGTTCGCGTGCGCGCGAGGAGCCGCCGTCCGAGGCGACCCGCAGTGTGTTGATTTCGCGCAGCGCATGCAGACTGCGCAGCATCAATACTTCGCGAGCCTGCTCGAGAATCAGTTCCGGATGCTGCTTCGCCGACAAATCGGCTTCGAATATGGTTTCCGTTTCCGGAATCATGGCGCCGATGGTCCCCAGAACCTGGCCGAACGCCACTTTGTCGAGGCCGAGACTCCGCTCCGCAGACAGCGCGGTCTCGGCGAACCGGCGCTCCTCGGAGTCCAGCAAGAATAGATCCGCCACCGGTCCCGAGAGGGCTACACAGCGATCGAAGATTTGCGCGGGGTCCCTGCTCAAGGAAAGTTCCAATCGGTGGCTATGCTTGATGGCGCGATGCAGACGTTCGGGCAAATTCCACCCCTCCATCAACCAGCCTCCGATTTGCGCGTGATCGATTTGCAGATGCTTCTTTTCGTGTTCGGCGAGGGCGGCGTGGTTGCGCTGCAGGGCTTCACCTTTCGAGTACAAATCCGGCACTGCCTTGTCGAGCGCCAGCATGCCTACATCCTGAAGCAGCCCCGCCAGGAATATTTCCTCGGCCAACGATTGATGCATGGCGTCGCCGAGTGCGCGGGCCGCCGTCGCGGCCAGCAGAGCCCGGCGCCAATAGAGCCCATAGGAGAGGCCGTTCGATTTACCGCCCCGCAGCGACTTGACCAGAGAAAAGCTCAAGGCAAGGGTCAGGGTGGCATTCAACCCCAGCACCACCAAGGCTTGGCGCAGGTTCTCGCTCTTGCGCCGCTGGGCATATAGCGGCGAGTTGGCAATGCGCAGAACCTTGGTCGACAGCGCCGAGTCCATGCTCAATGCCTTGGCGACTTTGCCCATCTCGATGTCCGGATCCTGGGCAAGTTCGATGATGTGCGTCGCCACGCCCGGCGGCGAGGGGAAATTCACTGATTTACGAAGATGAGCTTCGATCTCGGGATTCACGCGCAGCGCTCCAAACAGTCAAAACCGGATCAAATCCGCTTATGGTCTGTTAGCGTCCGCGCGGCAGAGAACTTGAATGACGAATTAGGTTAAATGGGCGCTTGCCCGCCACCAGGCCCGAAGAGCTTTGAAGAGCACGTAAAGGCCATACGGGCCGAGGAGTACGGTCCAGCAGGCGATCGAACCTTCGCCAAGGCCCAAGAACACGCTGTGATACAGGCGTCCCAGGCTGGCGCCCTCGTAGCGGCCCAGGGCCGCCACGCCGGCGTAAAAAATCAGCAGCGGCATGAGGCCCAGGCCGATCAAAAGGCCCAGGGCCGCAAGTCCAAGCTCCACGGACCAGGGGCTGGTCAGTCCCGCACTCGAGAGGCTGCTGCGAATAGACATCGGAGCAATTGTAAACGAATCCGGCCGCGCAGCGGCCAGCGCGGTAGAATCGCACCATGCGCCCCTGGACACCTCAGGCTCTTTACGATGCAAAACCTTGGGCTCTCATCGGTATCGGGGCGGTTTTGGCGATCGGGATGGTGCTGTGGTCCCTGGCGGCCGGACTGTGGACGATCTGGCGAGGGCTGTTGTGTTTTGGCGGTGCGGCGCTCGCCATCATCGGCGGAGCGACCTTGCAGCTGCGACAGGATTACCGAGCCCGCAGCAAGTGGCGGCGAGACGCCCCGCCTTGATGCGCACGGCGGTGGTAGGCGTGGGCTACCTAGGGCGATTTCACGCGCAGAAGTATGCGAGCTTGCCCAACTCGCACTTGGTGGGAGTCGCCGATCCGTCGGCGACCGCCCGTTCGGCAGTGGCGGCGGAATTGGGCGTGGCGGCATATGCCGACTACCGCGAATTATTGGGTCATGTCGATGCCGTCAGTATCGTGACCCCGACGCCTCTTCATTTCGATGTCGCCAAGGATTTTCTGGACACCGGCGCGAGCGTGCTCGTCGAGAAACCGATGACCGTGACCGTGGCGGAAGGGGAAGTCCTGATCGAACTCGCGCGCCGCGCGAACCGTATTCTGCAAGTCGGTCATCTAGAGCGCTTCAATGCCGCCGTCCTGGCGGTGCAGCCTACCCTGACCGTTCCGCGCTTCATTGAGTCGGCGCGGTTGGCGCCTTTTAAGTATCGGGGCACGGACGTCGATGTGGTGCTGGATCTGATGATCCATGACATCGATTTGATCTTGAGCATCGTGCGCTCGCCCGTGGTGGCGGTCGACGCGATCGGCAGCAGTGTTTTTTCCCGGGAAGTCGATATCGCGAATGCCCGGTTGCGCTTCGCCAACGGCTGCGTTGCAAACGCCACCGCGAGCCGAGTGAGCCTGAAAACGGAGCGCAAGCTGCGCCTGTTTCAGGACGATGCCTACATCTCGCTCGATTTGCAGCAGAAGGTCCTGACCGTGATCCGCAAGGGTGCGGGCATCGGCGAGGATGGCGTGCCGCAAGTGTCGATCGAAGAAAACAACTACGAACAGGGCGATGCGCTAAAAGACGAAATCGTCGCGTTCCTTGACTCCGCGGCAACGGGCAGCGTGCCCCTGGTAAGCGGTGAAGACGGGCTTCTTGCCTTGCGAACTGCGGTGAGCATCGCCGAGCAAGTGGCGAACTCGCGTCGCCAATTTTCTTAGGGAGTGTTCGGGCGGGGGGCACCCGGAGGCGTCGCGGACGGCGGCGTTCCCGGCACGGTTGCCGGTTCGTTGTCGGTCACCGTGACGCGATCCACGAAGAAGCGCGTCTCCGCGAAACAGGGGGTGGGTATTCCCGGATGCTCGGTGTAGTGCAGCTGGACTCGATGACCTACCGCTTTGCTTAAATTCGCCGCCACCGCTTTGTCACGCACGCTGAAATCCCACAATTGCGGCGATATACCCGCGCCCATGTACTGGCCGCCGCCGTAGTACAGAGCGATCTCCCCTTCCTGGGTTTTGCAGATCCATCCGCGCCGCACGAATTTTTGCAGCACGCCGGCACGTTCACCTTCGGCATATGCCCATGCCAGCGTGAGCCAAGTCCAGAGCCCCGCGCCGATGGCGAGCACCAGCAGCAATATCATGAACCAACGACCGAAACGGCCGCGAGAACCCCGACGGCCGGTGTAACTCGGTACTTCAATGCGCGTCATGAATTCCCAATTCTGCCCGGCCGCCTACGCTGGCCTGGGAGCCTAGAGCATATCTTGACGTGCCGCAAATCGTAGCCTGCACCCGGGGTGGCGGAGCGGTTATCGGCAGCAAGGACAGGGCGCTATCGACGGGGCGAGTCCGGTGAACGGGGCTACGCCTTATCCTGGCCGATGCGGGATAAAAGCACCTGACCGTCACGACGCGAACCTGCTAGACCGCCAGCTTTACCGGCAGCAGGCGGTCATACTCTTTTTTGACCACGGCATAGCATTCGCAGCTGCGTTTTTCCAACCCCCCACGGTCGAGCACCGTGATGTGGCCGCGCGCATATTGAATCAATCCCGCGTTCTGTAATTTGAGAGCGCCTTCTGTCACTCCTTCGCGGCGGACCCCCAACATGTTGGCGATCAGTTCCTGCGTCATCACCAGTTCGTTGCCTTCCAAACGGTCCAAGCTCAGCAGCAGCCAGCGACAGAGTTGCTGATCAAGCGAATGGTGGCGGTTGCACACCGCCGTTTGTGCCATCTGGGTGATCAGTGCTTGGGTGTAGCGGAGCAATAGATGCAGCACCGGCCCCGCTCGATTGAATTCATCCTTCAAAATTTGCGCTTTCAATCGCAATCCCCTACCGGCGCTTTGCACCACCGCGCGGCTGGGGGTGGACTCTCCTCCCATAAAAAGGGAAACACCGACGATGCCCTCATTGCCCACGACGGCAATTTCGGCGGAGGCACCGTCCTCCATGACATACAGCAGCGAAATGATCGCGGTCGTAGGAAAATAGACGTGGCTCAGAGTGCCGCCAGCCTCATAAAGCACTTGGCCCAACGGCAAGTCGACGGATTCCATGAGCGGTAGCCAGCGCTCGGCCTCCGCGTTTGGCAGTGCGGCGAGAAGGCGGTTTATCGGCTCCGAAAAAAGAATATCCACCGAACTCCATGGTTTATCTTTGGAAAAAAAGTCGATGTCTTGGACGGACACCCTCTCATCAGTATAAGCGCGTCGAGTTCCTCTTGTCTCCGCAAACCACCCCCTCTTGATTGATCGGAATCGCGACTACTTCCGGCCGGTTAAAGGACTCCCATTAAAAAAGCGGTGCATTACTCAGAACTTGTCCTACACCACGCAAGGCATCTCGCGGACAGATTGCGCACGCGGTGAGCGACTAGAATCTTGTTATCGCTGGGGGTCCCCGCCGTCGGCGTATCGCTCCTCCGGGCCGTCTCACATCGAGCGCCCCGGAGGAGTTTTAATTCCCGATTGAGAAAAGACGGCAGCGGCACTTAGGGGGTAGGAGAGGGCCCGAAACTGTAATTCCGGGCCTCGGAATGGTGGAGCCGGGGGGAATCGAACGCTCCGCAGCCCGTTTATCAATCAACACGTTACTAGCCGTCGTGTCCTAGTCGTGTCCTTTCTTAGATCCTACGATGAGTGCGTAAGCTCCCATGCCCGCGTTTGGGTTCATCGA
>DASYJX010000076.1:0-2060 GCA_035996065.1 Steroidobacteraceae bacterium
CAGCTTCAACGAGGGCATATTTCGGCCTCGCGCCATATTGGACCCCACCAAATTTCCGGCGCAAACTCGTCTTGATGGCAGCCGCCCAGACAGAAGGATCATACCGCTCGCCGGAGGCTGTGTTCGGGCCGCCCTCCCGCCATCCGGGCCGGAACGGATTGTACGTGGACGCTGCGCCAACGATCGCATCCCCAGAAGCGGCATTGACTACGGCGCTTGAATGAACTGCACCGATTTCACTTCGAGCAACGGTAACAGAAATGGCAAGCGCAACTACGGCGCCGCAAAGCGCGGCGCTCGAGCGAAACAACATCACAACTCCTCGATTGATTTTCTAGATCGCTCGGTTCCCGATGCCGCAAAAAACATGGTCAAGCGAAACGCGGATGCGTTAATGAACTCGCGCCAATTTTTTGCGGATTCGTGCCAATCTTGGCGACGGAACCGTTGTGGGAACCTGGGTGGTCCTCGCACAGGTGTTCTTAGTTCTCACCGACTAAGACAGAAATTGCGTCAGCAGCATGACTGAATAGAGCCTCTTGGTTAGGGCACGTGGGAGCAAGCGTCCGACCGATGTCCGCTTGGAGTCAAAAGCCGACCTCGAGTGAATGTCCGCTTCCGGCGCAAAGCGGACATTCGCCAAACAGACGATGTCGGTAAGTGCCACAAGCAGACTCATGCGCCGCAGCAAACAGCAGCTCCATTCGATCATTGCTCACAGGTTGGACCATCTCCGACCTGGCCGTGCTCGGGACTATTGTTGCGGTTTGGGTTCTTAGAGCGGCGCACCGCCGGGGCCAACGGCGGGGAAGTCCCGCACTCCGGAATGGTCGAACGCATGTAACGGCTGGTAGGCTTGTTGGTCGTTGCTGTCGGCCAAGGTCAGGGTTCGGTTATCAAGGATTAGCCATCGCCCTGCAACGCGCACCACCACGACTAGATGGGTTTCCTGCGGGCGCGCGTTGCCCCAAACCATCACGAGTCGTCGATCCTCCGGCGCGATGCCCGCGGCACCGAGGGCCGCATATTTCGTCACCGCATAGCTCTTGCAGTCGCCGAACGACGCCAAAGCTTTGAGGGGCGACTGCCATGACACGCCGCCGCGCGTCGTCGGGATCGCGAGATTAACGGCGCGGTTGATGTGGCCGAGCAGCGCGCGCCCTTGATACCGACGCGCCTCATCGACTATCGCGATGAACCGAAGGGCCGCGGGAGAGCCGCAGCCCGGATTGGCACGGCATACAACGATGGTCTGCTCATCCGCGCGAATGGCCGGCTGCAGGTCGCGCCAGATCGCAGAGATCCGGCTGTCTGGTGCTGGAACCGTGGCGACGCCAAATGGCTCAGCGGCGAGTGGTGACGCGCCAATCAACAATATGGCCAGTATACCAATGCGGGACACGTTTCCCATGGAAGGCTCAGACACCAGCGGCTCCAGACTTCACCGAGTCTCAAGCCGTCCGTTCGATCAAATAAGATAGTGAGATCAGGCGGTCTCGAAAATCCGAGCATCAGCATTACTCCCTACGAGCAGCAGCATCTGGGTTGCGATTTGGGGTTAAGCGGAACCGGTATGGCAAGCTCGCGGCAACTATCTGGCCCTGGTCAAGCTCGCATCGACCAGCATTTGCTTGCGTGAGTCCGCCTAGTAATCCTTCAGCAGCCGCTCGATGTAGTCGAGTTCGATCTGCGGGCGCTGCGGATCGCCGAGGCGGCGGCGCAGTTCTTCCAGGATCCGGCGCACCCGCTGCACGTCGATCTCGTCGGGGACTTTCTGCGTCAGATCATCGCTGAATTCGCGCCCGTGCAGCGGCCGTCCGAGCGGATCCTCGTTCTGATTACCGCCTTGCTGGCGGCCTGCGCGCATGCCCGGGCCGTCGCCCTGCCCCTCGCCGTCGCCCTGCTGCATCGCCTCAGCGAGGCTCTGGGCGCCCTTGCGCAGCGCGTCGAGGGCCTGTCCCTGCGAATCCACCGCGCCATCGGCATTGCCTTCGCCGAGCCTGCTGCCGGCGTCGCCCATCGCGCTGTCGGCTTCGCCGAGGCCGTCCTGGCCGTCGCCC
>DASYJX010000077.1:0-10197 GCA_035996065.1 Steroidobacteraceae bacterium
AAATGCCGTGGCGGGAGTGTCGCAAGATGGACGAGCGTCTTAAGTTTGTGGCTCGGTTGCTGGAAGGCGAGAAGATGGCGGTGCTGTGCCGCGAGTTCGATATCTCTCGCAAAACAGGCTACAAGATCTTCTCTCGGTACAAGGACTGTGGTTTGGAAGGCCTGACCGACCGCAGCCGCCGGCCTTACCGCCATGGGATGAGGCTGCCCTTTCAGATCGAGAAGCTCATCGTACAGCTCAAGCAGGATCACCCCAGTTGGGGAGCACCGAAGATCCGCGAGAAGATCCGCCGCAAGCACAGTGAGATCACTCTGCCGGCCATCAGCACCGTGCATGCGGTATTGGATCGCAACGGCCTGGTCACTCGACGCCGCAAGCGTCTGTACAAGCCCGAGGGCACATCGCTGAGCGTCGTGCAGCAACCGAACGAACTGTGGTGCGCCGATTACAAAGGGCAGTTCATGCTCGCCGATAAGCGTTACTGTTACCCGCTGACCGTCACCGATCAGGCGAGTCGCTACTTATTGAGCTGCGATGCCCTCTCAAGCACGCAGGAGAGGTACGCATTTACCGTCTTTGAACGGGTTTTCAAAGATTTCGGGCTTCCCAGGGCGATCCGCACCGACAACGGCGTGCCCTTCGCCAGCCCCAACTCTATGTTCGGCCTCTCCAAACTATCGGTGTGGTGGTTACGCTTAGGAATCGACATTGAGCGCATCAAGCCCGGCAGACCGCAGCAAAACGGCCGCCACGAGCGCATGCACCTGACGCTAAAGAAAGAGGCCACCAAGCCGGCCGCCAAAAATTTCCTTCAGCAGCAGGGCAAATTCGATCGCTTCCTCGAGTGCTTTAACCAGGAGCGACCCCATCAGGCGATCGGCATGAAATACCCGGCCGAGATATACACACCCTCGCTACGTCCCTATAAAGGCTTGAGCGATCTGGAGTATCCCTTCCACGACCGCACCATTACGGTCACCTGCTGCGGACGCATCTGCATTGGGCGGCGCAAAATTAATCTGAGCACGGTATTTGCCGGGCAAAACGTCGGCATCAAAGAGGTCAGCGACAAAATCTGGCTGGTGAGCTTTATGAAATACGATCTGGGGTTCTTCGATCATGAGGCAGGACGGGTCGAATGCACCGAAAACCCCTTCGGTGCTAAACTGTTACCTATGTCCTCGGAATAAATCGTCGCCTATCTATCCGGAATGGACAATGATTTTTTTGGTGCCGCAAAGAGGATTCGAACCCCTGACCCACGCATTACGAATGCGTTGCTCTACCAACTGAGCTATTGCGGCGTCGCAACCCGAAAGGGGCCGCATTCTAACCCGTGGGACCCACCGACGAAAGACTGCCGCCGTCCTTTGTGACCTGGCGCAATGTCTTGGGAAGCGCGAATATCACGTGCTCCTTCCGCCCCTGAAGTTCCTCCGCCACCTCGCCACCCCACTCGCGAAGCTGCGCTATGACCCCCTGCACCAGAATCTCGGGCGCGGAGGCGCCGGCCGTGACCCCGACCGTCTTGACGCCATCGAACCAGCGGCGATCCATATCCTCCGGCCCATCCACCAAGTAGCCCGGCTTGGCATTCTTGTCGGCCATTTCACGCAGCCGATTGGAATTGGAACTGGATTTCGACCCGACCACCACCAGCACCTCGCAGCGGCCGATCAAGTCCTTGACGGCGTCCTGGCGGTTCTGCGTGGCGTAACAAATGTCCTCTTTCACTGGCGCCTTCAGACCCGGGAAGCGCGCTCGCAGCGCCGCAACGATCGACGCCGTATCGTCGACCGACAAGGTGGTCTGGGTGACGAAGGCCAGGTGCTCGGGATTGAGAACCTTCACGCGCTCGACATCCTCGACCGTTTGAATCAGATAGATCGCACCGCCCAAAGTCGCGTCGAACTGCCCGATGGTGCCTTCCACTTCCGGGTGTCCGGCGTGGCCGATCAAGAACACCTCGCGCGCCTCGCGCGCGTAGCGGGTGATCTCCATATGCACCTTGGTCACCAGGGGACACGTGGCGTCGAAGACGTTCAATTTGCGGCGCTGCGCTTCCTGCTGCACCACGCGGGGCACGCCGTGGGCGCTAAAAATCACCGTGGCGCCGTCGGGCACCTCGTGCAATTCATCGACGAACACCGCGCCGATGGTGCGCAGGCGGTCCACGACATATTTGTTGTGGACTACCTCGTGGCGCACATAAATAGGGGCGCCGAACAACACCACCGCCCGCTCGACGATGTCGATCGCGCGGTCCACACCGGCGCAAAATCCGCGCGGATTGGCTAAGTAGATTTGCATTAGGTTTTCCGCTTCGCTTCCAGTATGGCATCCAACAGCAGGCACGCGGCCCCGACCGTGATCGCCGAGTCCGCCACGTTGAATGCAGGAAAATACGCTCGATCCCAGTGAAAGTGTATGAAATCGATGACGTACCCCACGCGGATCCGATCGATGACATTGCCGATGGCGCCGCCGAGCACCAAGGCAAGGCCGCCGGCGAGCAAGGGATGTACGCCCCGCGGCAGCCTGAGCAGCCAGATCGTGATGCCGATGCTGACCACAACGGCCAGGCCGATGAATACCCAGCGCTGCCAGCCGGACGCCGAGGCGAGAAAGCTGAACGCGGCGCCGACATTGTGCATGCGTGTGATGTCCAACACCGGCAAGATCCTCGTGAATTCGAACTCCAGAAAATGCCGTGTGATGTAGGCCTTGGAGATCTGATCCGCCACAATCACAAGGGCCGATAAAAGCAACCACGGCGCTGCTCCACCGCGATTTTCTTTGATGGTCATGCGAATTGGCGCTCCTCACCGGGACCCTCGACATTGATGACACAACGCGAGCAAAGCTCCGGGTGCCTCGGATCGCTGCCGACATCGCTCCGCAGGTGCCAACACCGCACGCACTTGGGCTGCGTGCTGCGTTTGACCTCGATCCAGACGCCGGGTTCACTGCTCGGAACGGTGGACGCGGGCGGCGTATCGGTCTCAATGACGTGCGCCTGACTGGTGATCAACAGAAACCGCAATTCGTCGCGCAGAGCCTCGTAGCGCCCGGTTTGCGCCGCAGGCGCGTAAATGACCACCTCCGCTTCGAGCGGCGCGCCGATTTCACCCGCCGCCCGCAACCGCTCGAGATCCCGCGCAACATCCGCCTTGAGGGTGATCAATGCGGGCCAATCGATTGGCGGCACCCGTTCGACGCCGAAGGGAAACTGATGCCAGGTGTTCAGGAACACCGACTCGTTGCCGGCACCGGGCAAGAACCCCCAAACTTCCTCAGCGGTGAAACTCAAGATCGGCGCAAGCCATCGCACCATCGCGTGAGCCACGTGATGCATGGCCGTCTGCGCCGAGCGGCGCGGCGCGCTGCTCGCGCCCGTGGTGTAGAGCCGGTCCTTGATGATGTCCAAATAGAAACCGCCGAGTTCGACCACGCAGAAGTTGTGAATCTTCTGATAAATGTCGTGAAATTCGTAGTTGCGGTACGCCGTGACCACATCGTTTTGCAGGGCAAACGCCTTGCCGATCGCCCATTGATCAATCGCCACGAGATGCTCGAAGGGCACCGCGTGCTGTGTGGGCTCGAAGCCGTGCAGATTGCCGAGGAGAAAACGCAGCGTATTACGCATGCGGCGATAGGAATCTGCCATGCGCTTCAATATTTCGTCCGACACGCTCATCTCATTGGCGTAGTCGGTTGCCGCCACCCACAACCGTACGACCTCGGCGCCCAAGGTGTTGGTCAACTTCTGGGGAACCAGCGTGTTGCCGATCGACTTCGACATCTTGCGGCCCTTCTCGTCCACGGTAAAACCGTGTGTGAGCACGCCGCGGTACGGAGCGCGGCCATTCATGGCCACCGAGGTGAGCAGCGAACTGTGGAACCAACCCCGGTGCTGATCCGAGCCTTCCAAGTACAGGTCAGCCGGAACGGTGATCTCCGGCCGAATTTGCGACAGGCAGTGATGCACCACGCCCGAATCGAACCACACGTCCATGACGTCCGTGGCTTTGTCGTACTGACTCGCCTCGGGCCCCAGGAGTGCCGCAGCATCCAGGTCGAACCAGGCATCGATGCCGTTTTGCTCGACACGCTTGGCGACTTCCTCGATCAGCGCTGCGGTGTTCGGATGTAATTCGCCGGATGTCTTGTCGACGAACAAGGGGATGGGCACGCCCCAGGTGCGTTGGCGCGACACGCACCAATCCGGACGAGCGGCGATCATGCTGCTGATCCGCTGCTCGCCCCAGGCAGGCATCCAATCGACGTGCGAGATGGCTTCAAGTGCGCCCTTGCGCAAGCCCGCCTGCTCCATGCTGATGAACCATTGCGGAGTCGCGCGAAAGATCACCGCCGTCTTGTGGCGCCAGCAGTGCGGATAGGAATGATGATACGGCTCGTCCTTGAGCAGGCGGCCGTTGTCGTGAAGAACCTTGATGACGTGCGCATTGGCGTCGAATACCAGTTCGCCCGCAAAGAGCGGCGTCGAGGGCAGGAATCGACCGTCGCCGCCCACCGGATTTTCAATTTCCAACCCGTAACGGCGACCGACGACGTAATCGTCCAGGCCGTGCCCCGGCGCGGTATGCACGGCTCCGGTGCCGGCATCGAGAGTGACATGGTCTCCCAAGACGACCGGCACTTGCCGATCATAAAAGGGATGGTGCAGCAGCATGTGCTCGAGAGCCGCACCCTTGGCGACCGCGATCAGGCTCCAAGCGGCAATCCCCAGGGTATTCATCACGGCGTCGATCAATTCACGCGCCACCACCAAGCGCTCGAGGCCGCCCCCCAAATCGAATTCGACCAGCGCGTAATCGAACTGCGGATGGACCGCCACTGCGCGATTGGCGGGCAAAGTCCAGGGGGTGGTGGTCCAGATGGCGAGCGAGGCCGGCACTTCCTGAGTCTCCGCGCCCACATTCAGTCCGGCCGAATCGATCCCGAAACGCAGGGCCAAATCCGCGAGGTCAACCACCGGGAAACGCACATAAATACTCGGTGATGTCTTCTCCTCGTACTCGACTTCCGCTTCCGCCAGGGCCGAGCGGCAATTCAAGCACCAGTGGACGGGCTTGTATCCCTTGTATATATGGCCGTTCTTGATGATGAGCGCGAACGCCCGCAGTTGTTCGGCCTCGAAGCGCGGCGCCATCGTCAGGTAGGGATGATCCCAATCACCGAGCACGCCCAGGCGCTTGAAATCGCTGCGCTGCGAGTCGATCTGTTTCTGCGCATATTCCCGGCAGGCCGCACGGAAGGACTTTGCGTCGATCTTCTGACCGACTCGTCCGTGCGTTTTTTCGACCTGCATCTCGATGGGCAGACCGTGGCAATCCCAGCCCGGGACGTATGGCGCATCATAGCCGTCCAAGGTGCGAGACTTGACGATGATGTCCTTGAGAATCTTATTGACCGCGTGACCCAAGTGAATCGTACCGTTCGCATACGGCGGACCATCGGTCAGCACGAACGAGGGCCGGCCCTTGGCGATGGCGCGAATTTTTTCGTACAAGCCGCTGCGTTCCCACCCCGCCAGCATTTCCGGCTCGCGTTTGGCAAGATCCGCCTTCATCGGGAATCCCGTGTTAGGCAAATTAATCGTATTTTTGTAGTCAGCCACTATCCACCTTCGACAACAGATCGCGCGCGCGGGCGGCATCCACCTTCATTTGCATCATCATTGCATCCAAGGAATCGAACTTGACCTCATCACGAAGCTTTGCGACGAACTCAACCTCGATCGCCCGGCCATACAGGTCGCCGGAAAAATCGAATACATGTACCTCGAGCAACGGCTCGATCCCATCGACCGTCGGCCGCGTGCCGAGACTGGCGACCGCCGGCAACGGATGCGCATCGATCCCATGGGCCCAAACCGCCAATATGCCCCACATGGGCGGCTTGCGACGCATCAATCGCAGGTTCGCCGTCGGAAATCCGAGTTCGCGGCCCAATCCGCGGCCATGCACGACGCGGCCCAACATCCGATACGGACGCCCCAACAAGCGCGCAGCCCCCGGGAAATCCCCGAACTCCAATCGTTCGCGCACCGCGGTGCTGCTCACGCGCACGCCGCCGATTACGAACGGCGGGATCTGCTCGACGCCAAATCCGTGCGCCACGCCCGCAGCCCGAAGGCTCTCGATCGTGCCGCAGGCATTGCTGCCATAGCGAAAGTCATCCCCGACCACCATATGTCGCGCGCCCAATCTCGCCACGATCAATTCATCGACAAAAGAGCGCGGGGTCATGGCGCGCATGCAATCATCGAAACGCAAAGTCACCAAGCGCTGCACTCCGAGCGCCGCCAGCGCAAGATACTTCTCCCGCCACCGCGTCAGGCGCGGCGGAGCGCCATCGGGATCGATGAATTCCTTCGAACTTGGCTCGAATACCAGCACCGTTGCCGGTGAGTCCAATTGGGAGGCGCGCGCCGTGAGCGCGCCGACCATCTGCTGATGACCGAGATGCACGCCGTCGTAATTGCCCACGGTCAGCACGCAGCCTCGATGGCCCTGCGAGATGTTATGTAGACCGCGAACTAGTTCCATGGCGAAAGGCTGTGATTATACTCAGGTTTCCGGGAATTCAGTGATCCCCACTATAGCAAGGGGAGGGCCGCCGCTCCGCGTATCGATTGACAATCGCCGAGCCAATCGGCAAAGTACGCGGCTCTTTTGGGGTCCGATTCGGATCCGCATTTCAAGGAGTTTGTGCTTGGCGAATACGAAGTCTGCGGAAAAGGCTGCCCGACAGTCGACCCTGCACAGAGCCCGTAATGATGCGCTCACCTCGCAGCTGCGCAGCGCCATCCGCAAGGCAACTCTCGCGTTGAAGGCCGGCAAGCACGACGAGGCGGCCTCGGCCCTCGCCGCCGCGACTCCGGTGATCGACAGCATGGTGAACAAGGGCATCATTCATCGCAATAAAGCCGCGCGTCATAAGAGCCGTCTCACCAAGCAGGTTCGAGCGCTCGCAAAGTAGGTTATTGCCCGGCGGCACCGCCCGCCTCAGTGGCGCGAGAATCGCCGCTTTCCGACAAGACGACCCGAGGATGCGCTTCGAGGTAGCGCATCACCGCCTGCTTAAGCTCATCGGTACCGGCACCCGTGGCACCGGAAGTTCGCAGCACCGGCCCCTTCCAGCGCAATCGGCGCACGATCGCCTTGGCGCGAAGGTCCACTTCCGCAGGTGCCAACAAATCAGTCTTATTGATGACGAGCCAGCGCTCCTTTGCGCCGAGGTCGGCCGCGAATTTCTTGAGCTCGGCAACTATCGTGCGCGCATCCTTGACGGGGTCGGCATCGGGATCGGCCGGCGCGATGTCGATGAGATGCAACAACAGGCGTGTGCGCTGAAGGTGCTTCAAGAAACGAATGCCGAGGCCCGCCCCGTCTGCGGCGCCCTCGATCAAGCCGGGAATATCCGCCATCACGAAGCTGCGCCCGGGGCCCGCAGTGACGACCCCCAGGTTGGGATACAGGGTGGTGAACGGATAGTCCGCCACTTTCGGCCGCGCCGATGAAACCGCGCGGATCAAAGTGGACTTGCCGGCATTGGGCAATCCAAGCAATCCCACATCGGCAATCAACTTAAGCTCGAGCATCAGCTCGCGCTTCTCGCCCGCTAACCCGAGGCCGGACTTGCGCGGCGTGCGATTGGTGCTGGACTTGAAGCGCGTGTTTCCCCAACCGCCCTTGCCGCCCTTGGCGACCAGTAAGATCTGGCCTTCGATGGCAAGGTCGCCCAGCTGCTCGCCGGTGTCCCGGTCGGAAATCACCGTGCCGACGGGCACCGGTACATAGACATCATCGCCCCCATGTCCGGTGCAGTCGTTACCGCTGCCGCTCTCGCCGTTCTGACCTCGGTAGGTGCGCGAGATTCGAAAATCCGCCAAGGTATTCATTCCTTCGACGGCTCTTAAATACACGCTCCCGCCGAGTCCGCCGTCGCCGCCATCCGGACCTCCGAAGGGAACGAATTTCTCGCGGCGGAAGCTCACGCAACCGCGCCCGCCGTTGCCGGCCTGCACCTTGAGTTTGGCTTCGTCGACGAATTTCATGGGATTAAACTCTTGAGCGCGCAATGCCGCGCACAAACAAAAAGGGGTAGGTTGCCCCACCCCCTTTTACGGATTTCAATCAGCGAGCCCACGGCTCGCGTTCATCGCTACTTCGTAACGACGTTGACGTAGGTGTGTTTCTCGGCGCCCTTGACGCGAAACTCCACCACGCCGTGAGCTTTCGCGAACAAGGTATGGTCGGTGCCGATACCGACGTTCACGCCGGGGCGATAGACCGTCCCGCGCTGCCGGATCAAGATGTTGCCCGCAAGCACATCCTCGCCGCCGAATTTCTTGACGCCAAGCCGCTTGGAATGCGAATCGCGACCGTTGCGGGTACTGCCGCCAGCTTTTTTATGTGCCATGAGATATCTCCTGCGAAAAGCCCAATTGACGAATCAGGCGACGATCTGCGTGATCTTGACGTCGGTGTAAGGCTGGCGATGGGTTTTCTCGCGCTTGTAGTGCTTGCGGCGACGAAATTTAACAATGCGAACCTTGTCGCCCTTGCCATGGCTCTCGACCGTTGCGACCACCTTGGCCGAACCCACATAGGGAGCGCCGATAGTCACCGAAGATCCGGCGCCGACGAGCAGCACCTGAGTGAATTCGACGCTGGCGCCCTGGTCTGCGTCGAGCTTCTCGATACGCACCACGGCACCTTCTTGAACGCGGTACTGTTTACCGCCCGTGGCGATCACGGCATACATTTTGGAACTCCGAGGACGGCTTAATGGGGCCGAAAAAGAGCCGCGAATTGTACGGCGTAGGCGAGCCGAGGTCAAACCGAGGCATCCCCGGAGGCAGGGCCTCAGGCCTCCAAGCTTCGGCTGGTGCCACCAGCACGCCGCCCTCCCCAGGGCATTCTTAGGTACCATGACGCATTCGTTTGAGCGATTCATGACACTAGAACAGATTCGTGCGTTGGTAACTGCTGATTTCGAAGCCGTCGACAAGGTCGTCAAACAGCGCTTGCATAGCCAAGTAGCGCTGGTGGACCAGGTAGCCAGCTACATCATCTATTCCGGTGGGAAGCGCCTACGCCCCCTTTTGGTGCTTCTGGCCGCCCGCGCCTGCGGCCACACCGGTGCTCGCCATATCGACGCTGCCGCCATTATCGAATTTATCCACACCGCCACGCTGTTGCACGATGACGTGGTCGACAGCTCGTCTTTGCGCCGCGGGCACGAAACAGCCAACGAAGTGTTCGGCAATGCCACGAGCGTACTCGTCGGGGATTTCCTCTATTCGCGGGCTTTTCAGATGATGGTCTCGCTCGACCGCATGCGCGTCATGCAGATAGTCGCCGACGCAACCAATGCGATCGCCGAGGGCGAAGTTTTGCAGCTGATGAACGCACGCGATCCGAATACGACCGAAGCGTGCTATATCGACGTCATTCGCCGCAAGACGGCGCGCCTATTCGAGGCCGGGGCGCACATCGCCGCCGTCCTGAGCGACGCTCCGCCCGCGATCGAGGAATCGCTGGCCCGGTTTGGGCGACATATCGGTACGGCATTTCAGCTGGTCGACGATGCGCTCGACTACCAAGCCGACGAAGCAAGTCTCGGAAAACACCTGGGGGACGACCTGGCGGAAGGTAAACCCACTCTCCCAATAATATATGCATTGCAGCACGGTGATCAGGACCAGCAAAGGATGATCCGGCAGGCCATCGAGCACGGCGGCCTGGGTCAATTGGCCGAAATCACCCGCGCCGTTGCAAGCCTCGGGGGCCTTGCGTACACTGCGCGCCTCGCTCAATGCGAGGTAGATCAGGCGCTTGCTGCGCTGGCCCCCCTTCCCGAAAGCGCTTTCAAAGAAGGTCTGACCGAACTGGCGAAGTTCGCGGTGGCACGCAAGAACTGATCCGCAATCGATTCGGGGTGTAGCTCAGCCTGGTAGAGCACTACGTTCGGGACGTAGGAGTCGCAGGTTCAAATCCTGTCACCCCGACCACTGATTTTAGGTCTGTTCCGGTCAGATCGCTGACGTTTTATACCGGAGACATGATTGACACTTTAGCACTGAAGGGGTTTGGGGCGCATTCGACGCGACTGGTCTCGTCGTCAAAGAAGCCTAAATCGTAGTGCATGAAGCTGATCAACCAGATG
>DASYJX010000078.1:0-98589 GCA_035996065.1 Steroidobacteraceae bacterium
GCTGCTTCAACGAGCCTTTCATGGGACGATGAATATTTCACTGACCCCGCCTCTTGAGAAGCTGGTACAGGATCGCGTGAAATCCGGACGCTATGCCTCCGCGAGCGAGGTCATCCGCGAGGCGTTGCCATTGATGGAGGAGAAGGATCGGTTGCTCGGAGCCAAGCTCGATCAATTGCGCGAGGACATTCGCGGGGGCTTGGAGGGTGGGCCGGCAACCGAATGGGATCCCGAGGAGATTAAGCGTGAGGTACGGGCTCGGCGGGCAGCGCGAAAATCCGTTGCCAAGGAGTCTCTCTGAGGATTATCCGTCGGCCATGAGCTAGCGCGGATCAGAGTGAGATTTGGAGTTTATCGCCGAGGAGAACGTGGAACCCGCCGACGCCCGCGGGGCGTGATCGAAGCGAATGGGTACCGCGATTGCGCAGCGTTCCGCTGCGACCGTACATGATTTTCTACGAGCCGCTGCCAGACGATGTTGCGATTGTGCGAGTACTGCACGGCGCGCGAGATACAGGGGCGCAATTCGAGGGGAGTGATGTGGTGCATTGTCTGCAAAACCGGGAATTTGTCGATGGCGGATCCGCGCGAGGGATGGCGCTGTTGCCTGTCGCCGCATTGTTCGTATGACTTTGAGCGCGTTTCTGAGAGAGCCGCTGCAAGGAAAAACGTCGCTGTCGAAAGTGTTTTGGCTGTATGGCGTACTCGGCTCGATTCTCTATAGCACATTGGAGCTTTTTTTTGATGCCGGCAACGAATCGTTCACGCGCATCTATGTCGTGGGCGGGCTCTTGTTTAGCGTGTATGTGACTCTCGCGACGCACCGATGCGCCATGAATTGTCGATCGGCCTTTCTGGGTCGGTGGGTGCGATTATCGGCGGCCATTTCACTGTTGGCGCTGCCGGTGATTGCCTATTTGGAATTCACTGGCGCGTTCGGGGCTGCTTTGAGCATGATGAGCGGGGAGCAATGAGCCCACGAGGTAGGGTGGCGCCGCACTTATACGTTTGGGAGCGACCTCTATGACGCGCGATTGCTCAATCCCGCCCTACCGCGTCCACGGCATTCAATGGTCCCGCCTACAGTGAGATCAGTTGTTTCCGTCTGGCCGGCCATCGACGACGGTTTCACAGTCGCCGAATCCGGACGAAAATGCCGGCAAGTTGACGTCCGCTGACGTGCAGGGGCGCAGCCGATTAGGCGTGGAGGTCGCCGACATTGAGTGAGGTCAGGCGCTGTTGGGGATGTCGGCTGTTGACTGTGGATCTCTTCGCGAGAACTAGGGAAATACGCTGCTGACCAGTAGCCAAGATCCTTCACGTCTGACCCATGTATTGACGTAAGGGCCGTCGGAGCTGTTGTCGGATCCGTTCTTTGTACCTTTCTGCGAGTATTCGCCGGATACTGTTGCAACGTTGTCCTGCAGATAGACTTTCAAATTACGCAGCTCCACCGATTGGTATTGTTCGTGCCCGGAGTGCAATAGCTCAGTCCATGCCTCCTTGGTCGTCGCTATCCATCTCGATTGTTGCGTGGCCGTCGCTGGTTGAAATACGAGTTCGACGTATTCATCGGCCATCAAGCTCCGAAACAGAGCGATGTCGCGGTCGACCGCTGATTGAGCCCACGCGCGCTCACGCTGTATCAGCAATATTTCATCAGTCTTTTTCGCGGCCTGCGGCGGTTCAGCCATTGCGCGGGTAGCAGCGGCGACAAAACATAGTGCAAGCGCGAAGCAACCAATAATGCGGCTCATGCAACCCTTCCCTTAGGTCCAGATTAGCAGGACTAGCGCCAGAGTTCGCTGGCGATCGATCTTCCAGGTTTCCGGAACCGCGGCGTGTGGACTCCCGATGAAGCCGGCCCGCTTAGACTGGATCCGCGCAGTGTGCGGCGATCCCCGAGCCGCTCGCGGCTCGAGTTCTTTCGACCGAGTGTATCCCCTCTTGCTCATACATATACCCAGCCGCGTTCCCCCACCATAGTCCATTCCGTTTCTCGGCGGATGGCAAGCAGCCGTCCGAAGGCGAAACTTGACAGGTGACCAAATGGTCACTTATTGGCGCGAGCATGGATGACGTATTCAAGGCACTCGCGGACCCGACGCGCCGCAAGCTGCTCGATAAATTGTTCAAGCAGGACGGGCAGACCTTGAGGGCTCTCGAAAAACGCCTGCCGATGACGCGCTTCGGGGTCATGAAGCATTTGAAGTTGCTGGAGGAAGCGGGTCTGGTCGTAAGCCGACGGCAGGGGCGCGAGAAATTGCACTATCTGAACGCCGTTCCGATCCGACTCTTACATGATCGTTGGGTGAACAAGTTCACCGCGCCTTGGGCCGCGGCGCTGAGCGAGCTCAAACATAGTTTGGAGAGCAGGACAATGAAAAAAGTATTCGAAATCTATATCAAGACGACGCCTGCACGCCTTTGGCAGGCGATCACCGACAGTGAGATGCGGCGGAAGTATACCTTTGGAGCAGTGGTCAGCTCGGATTGGACACCCTCTTCGCGCTACGAGGGCGTGGGCGGCGGCAATCCGATTTTCGAGGGCGAAAATTTAGAGGTGGATCCGCCGCGACGGCTGGTCCAGAGTTTTCGAGCGCTTTGGAGCGAGGAGGTGAGGAGTGAGGAAACTTCACGTGTGACTTGGGAGATTGAGCCCATCGGCGATTCTTGCCTCCTCAAAGTCACGCATGATCAGTTGCGCGAGGATGCCAACACTCAATTGTACGGCGGCTGGCCGATGATTCTGTCAGGTATCAAGACGCTGCTGGAAACTGGCGAGATGCTGACGACGCCCGGTTCATTGCGCTGGGCACAAGGTTCGCAGGAGCACATATCCGAGGTTGGCCGCTCGACGTCGCGGTGATAGCGCCTCGACGTCGCGCTGATGACGCATTGACATCCCGATGGCGCATTGACGCGCGGAGCGGGGTATCTTTGGCATTGGCGCGAAGAGGGGTATCTTTAGCGCCGACGTCGCGAGCGATAGAGGCAGAAACCGATGTACGACTTATACATTGCCAACAAGAACTATTCATCCTGGTCGCTACGGCCGTGGGTGCTGATGCGCGAGTTGGGACTCCCGTTTCGCGAGCATTTGGTGCCCTTCGGGGAGGAGTCGAGCTGGCAAAGCTTCCGCAAGATTTCCCCGAGCGGCAAGGTTCCTTGCTTGGTCGATGGCGACATCGTGGTCTGGGATTCGCTGGCCATCGCGGAATACCTGGCAGAGCGTCACGACGGCGTTTGGCCGCGCGAGGCGCGGGCACGCGCGTGGGCGCGGAGCGCCGCGACGGAGATGCACTCTGGTTTCGGCGAGCTGCGCAGCCGCTGTTCGATGAGCTGCGGCCAACGGATTCGCCTGCATGAATTTCCGGCGCCGCTCGAGCGCGATGTGGCGCGACTCGCTGCGCTGTGGAACGAGGGTCTGCGCCGTTTCGGCGGTCCCTTCCTCGCGGGTGGCTCATTTACCGCCGTCGATGCCTTTTACGCGCCGGTAACCTTCCGAATTCAGACCTATGGACTGACTTTGGATGTCCAGGCCGCGGCGTATGCCAGTCGCTTGTTGGCCACGCGCGCCTTGCGCGAATGGTATGCCGACGCGCTCAAGGAATCGCTGCGCGATCAACCGCATGAGGATGAGGTATCGCAGATCGGCACGGTGCTGGAGGACTTGCGGGCGTGAGCCACGACAAGATTAAGAATTTCAACACGGTCGGCGCGTTGACGGGCATTCTGGCTGCCGGTTACGCCGTTGCGCAGGCGCCGATCAACGGCGCCTTGTGCGGATCGGCACAGCAGCCCGCGTTTTGCGGCGCCGTTCGCGGTGCTCGCGCAGAGGGCTGGCCGGCGCAGAGTCGCTCAGAGGTTATGGCGCAACACGGAATGGTAGCGACCAGCCAACCGCTGGCTGCGCAAGCAGGGCTGCAAATTCTCATGCGGGGCGGCAACGCGATCGATGCCGCGGTGGCCACCGCCGCAGTGCTCAATATCACGGAACCCATGATGGTCGGGGTGGGCGGGGATCTCTTTGCCGTCCTCTACATTGCCAAAGAAAAGAAGATCTATGTATTGAACGCCAGCGGCAAGGCGCCTTCCGGAGCCACGCCTTCGCGCTTCAATAGGCTCGGCTATCACTGGGACCCGAAGAATTGGGGCCCGACCTCGGGCATGCCGCCGGCAGGGATCTTGCCGGTGACCGTGCCCGGCGCAGTGTGGGGCTGGGAGGCCGTGCTCAAGCGCTTCGGCCACTTCACATTCAAGGAGGTCCTTGAACCTGCGGCTCAGTACGCTGAGAATGGATTTCCGGTATCCGAACGTATAGCGAACGACTGGCGGATGCCCAACGCACTCCCCTTGCGGAAGTGCTGCACGGAACCGGACCCCGATTCGATCAAGACGTGGTACGTGAACGGCGGACCACCGTCGGCCGGACAGATATTCAAGAATCCGGCTCTTGCGCGGACGTTCCGCTTGCTGCAGGCCCAAGGCGCTGATGCGTTCTACGAAGGTGCCATCGCCAAGGCCATCGTCGCCAAGTCGCGCGCGCTCGGCGGGACCATGACGCTCAAGGACTTGGCCGATTACCGGGGCGAGTGGGTGGAACCTGCGCACACTCAATATCACGGCTTCGATATTCTCGAATTACCGCCGCCGGCGCAGGCGTGGGCGGCCAATGAAACCCTCAATATCCTGCAGGCGTGTGTGCCCACGTGGGCGGAGGGCGCGACGCTGGCCTCCCTCGGGCCCAAGAATCCGCTGTACTGGCACTTGATGGTGGAGGCGAAGAAGCTCGCGTACGCTGATCTTTATCGGTATAACGCGGACCCTGATTTCGTGCCGGTGCCGCTTGCCAAGCTGCTGTCCGAATCGTACGCGGCGTCGCTGTGCGGCAAGGTCGATCCGCAGCGCGCCTCGACTCCGGGCCCCGAAGCCAATTTCCCGTTGCCGGGCGACACCATTGTCCTTTCCTCGGCCGACAGCGAGGGAAACATGGTGTCCTGGGTCAACAGCAATTTCTCACACTTCGGTTCCGGGATCACGGTGCCGGGCTATGGCTTCGTGCTGCATAACCGCGGCACTCTCTTTACGCTCGATCCGAAAAGTCCGAACGTCATCGCACCTCACAAGAGGCCATTCAACACCTTGTCCGCAGGATTCGTGATGCGGGGCGATGAACCGCTGATGACCGTCACGCTGATGGGCGGCGACATGCAAGCGCAGGGGCATGCGCAAATGCTGGTTGACATCCTGGACCTCGGTGCGAACCTGCAGGCCGCAGCCGACATGGCGAGGTTCAGACACTCGCAAGTTTCCAATGTCCTGACTCTCGAGACTCCGCTGTATGACGTGGTCGGCACACAACTTGCCGCCTTGGGGCATACCGTGACGGCAGTGAACGGAAGCGACGTCGGCGGCGTGCAGACCATCATGTTCGTCGCGGAGCCGCATGTGACTCGATCCGGCGAACGTCGATCGGGCGAGGTTCGATCCGATGAGGGTGGGGCGGCGGCAAGACCCGTCGGCGGCTACTACCGAGCGGGATCGGATTTCAGAAAGGACGGCGAAGCCGTGGGCTGGTGATGAGCTTTCGACTGCTGTCGCCCGACGACCCGCCGGCTTTCCTTGAAACGGGGCGGCAGGGGAGGTCGAATTTTGTCATCGTGGTCGATCACGCGAGCCGCCGCATTCCGCGCCGGTTGGGCGATCTCGGCCTGCCGGCTTCCGAATTGCAGCGGCACATCGCCTGGGATATCGGCGCTTTGGGGGTGGCGAGCGGGGTGGCGGCGGCGCTCGATGCGCCGCTGGTGGCGCAAAACTATTCGCGGTTGGTGATCGACTGCAATCGCGATCCGAAGGTGGAGTCATCGATCCCGCGACAGAGCGAATCGGTCGAGATCCCGGGCAACATCGGCCTGAACGATGCTGAAGTCGCCGCGCGGCGGATCGCGATCTTCGATCCTTATCACGCTCATGTGGATGCGTTGCTCGACGAAAGGGCGGCGGCGGGACGGCCTACGATCCTGGTGGCTCAGCACACCATGACCCATGTTTACCACGGCGTGCACCGCGAGATGCATGCGGCGGTGCTGTACAACCGCGACCGGCGGTTTGCGGGGCTCATGCTCGACATGCTACGGCGCGAGACCGGATTGCTGATTGCCGACAATGAGCCTTACTTCGTCAGCGATGCGACCGACTACACGATTCCGCGTCATGGCGAGGCGCGGGGGATACCGCACGTGGAAATTGAGATACGGCAGGACTTGGTCGCCGACGAGGCTGGGCAGGCGGAGTGGGGGCAACGAATTGCTCGCGCGCTGCAGGATGCCGAGCGGGCCTTTCAGCAGGCGAGTTGAATTGGACGATCGTTCCTGTTCTCATGGTGGTGACTCGCTAAGTCTCCAAGGAGGGTGGTTTGTGGCGACCTCATCGAACGACTTGGGAACTTGTCCCCCGCTTTTTTCTCCTCAGTTTCAACACGATCCGTACCCGACGTATCGCCGTCACATGGCGGGTCCCAGGTTGCAGCCGATGGAGGCACGCCCTGGAGTGTGGCTGCTTTTTGGCTACGAGGCGTGCGCGACCGTCCTTCGCGATGCTCGGCTGTCGTCGACTCGTCCGCCCAACGTGCTGGTCGCAGTCGACGAGGCTGGCATGGCGGAATTCGAGGACTTGATTCGGCACATGCAGCGCTGGCTGCTGCTGCGCGATGCGCCTCGTCATTCCGAACTTAGAAAACTGATGAATCGGGGATTCATGCCGAGTGTCGTCGAGACATTGCGGCATCGGGTGGACGCGATTATCGATGGATTGCTCGACAACATGCGGGGCGTCGAGAATATCGATCTGATCAAGGATTTTTCCTATCCGCTGCCGGTGCGGGTCATTTGCGAGCTGCTTGGGCTGCCTGAAGAGCTGCACGCCCGCTGTGTCGTACTCTCCAATGACATTGCGGTGTGGTTTGGCGACGTACGGCGTCCGGCGGAGCCCGCGCGCGTGGCACAGAAGGCGATCTTGGAACTGGAGGGCTACTTCAGAGAGATCATCCGCGAGCGTCGGGATGCACGCAAAGAGGATTTGCTGAGTGTGCTGATGGACGCCGCGGACATCGCCGGCGGACTCGGCGAGGAGGATCTGCTCGCGCAATGCGTCATGCTGCTCTTTGCCGGACATGAAACGACGCGCAATCTGATCGGCAATGGAATCTACACGTTGCTAAAGCATCCGCAAGCCATGGCTGAGCTGCGTGGGGAGGATGAACTCTGGCAGCCGGCGGTGGAGGAACTGCTGCGCTATGAAACACCCGTGCAAGGTTTCGGACGCTCCGTCAAGAGCGAACTCGAAATCGACGGCACGAAGCTGCCGCCCGGCTCGTCCATCCTGTTCATGATTGGCGCGGCACATCGCGATCCCCGGCAGTATGACCATCCCGACGATCTGGACTTGCGGCGGCCGCATAATCGGCACTTAGCCTTTGGCGGCGACGCACACGTCTGCCTCGGCAGCACGCTGGCACGCCTGGAGGGGCGGCTGTCGATTCGCGGGCTGGCGCGGCGATTTCCGAACCTGCGCTTGGCGGACGACACGCCCGATTGGGGGAGCAATTTTGCGTTTCGCGGCCTGAATACCCTGCGGGTACGATATTAGTCCGATTGTGCAAGACCAAAAGGTCGGTCACAGCTTCGCGGGCCCGATGGCGGTAGTCTCGCCGCATTATGTGCGATCGCTACGTACTTCCGGACCAAACGGCTGCGGAAACCGAGTTCATGCCGGTGCAAGCGTGGTGGAAATTCACGGCGCGGTTCAACGTCGCGCCGCAGCAATACGTGCCCGTCCTGCGGGTACACGATGGCCAGACCGAAGGAATGATGATGCGCTGGGGCTTGATCCCCTCTTGGGCCGAAGGCAAGCCGCTCGAAGGCTCGACTGCGTGCGCCAGCATCGAGCGTATCCAACGTTCAAATGTCTATCGAATGGGATGGCTCAATAGCCAGCGCTGCATACTGCCGGTCGCCGGGTTTTATGCGTGGCAACTCACGCAAGAAAATTACCGCCAGCCCTATTTTGTCCATTTGTTGAACCGCACCGCGTTCGGTTTGGCGGCGGTCTGGGATCGTTCGGTGGGCGAGGACGACGACGTCATCGAGAGCTGCTCCGTGGTCCGCGTGCCGGCGAACGAGACTTTGGCCGACATTGCCAACTCGGATGGCCGGATGCCTGCAATCCTGAGGCGCCGCGATTACGAGACCTGGCTCAAGGGGACCCCGGTACAAGCAAAGGCCGCGCTCCATTCCTACAACCCCGCGTGGATGCAAGCCCATGCAGTCAGTCCGCGCATCAACTCCAGCCAGGCGGACGACGTCGGCCTGATTCATCCGGTCTACTGACGCTTTGCCATTCCACTGACGCAGTCCCAGTCCCAGTCCCAGTCCACAGGCGCTGCGCTGCTCGTTCTCTGGAGCCGTGCGCTGCGCGCGCAAATCAATTCCATGTTTGGGTTAGGATGAGCGATGACGCAGATCATTCGAACGCTCGTTCCGGTGCTGGCGAGCGCCTTCCTGATGGGCGCCGCCGCGGCGCAAGCGTTGACCCCGCCGCAGGACACGGCAACATCGGCGGTGCAAAACGTTGACCTCATCACCCTCGAAGGTCAAAAGCAAATGCTCGCCAATCCGGGCACGGAGCCGGTGGGGGCCCGGCAACCGGACGTGACCATCGTCGAATATTTCGATTACAACTGCCCCTATTGCAAGACCGTCGTTCCCACCTTGCGGGCATTGCTTGCCCAGGATCCGAAGGTTGCACTCGTATACAAGGATTGGCCGGTCCTCGGACCCGTGTCGACGTACGCGGCCGCATCGGCGCTCGCAGCCGGATGGCAAGGCAAGTACCTGGCCGCTCACGACGCGTTGATCGGCGGCCCGCGCCTTGCGCAGAACGAGCAGGTGGACTCGATCTTGAAAAAGGTCGGCGTGGACATGGACCGGCTCAAAAAGGATCGGACGGCTCACGCCAAAGAGATCGCGGCGCTGCTTGCGCGCAACGACGCGGAGGCGCATGCGCTTACACTGGACGGGACGCCGGGTTTCGTGGTCGGCCTGCAACTCGTGCCAGGCGTCGCCAATTTGAACTTTCTGAAACAGCTCCTCGCAAATTCCCGCCAAGGCTTGGATTTACCCCAAGGCTCCCGCCAATCCAAATGATTGGCGCGGCATCGTTCGCGGCCATGCGCAAGTTTCTTTATGGCACGACGTGCGAGCTGCCGACATCCTTCCACTCGTACCGCGGCACCTGGATCCACTGACCGCTTTTGAGCTCGGGCACCTTGTGCACTTTCGTCTGATCGACGGTCATTTTGCCGTCCTTGTCGCTCACCCAAAAATCGATGTCGTAGATTTGATCCTTGGTGCCGACGACGCGAAAATCAGTGCAGGCGAAGTAATGGCCGTCGTTATCGAGCTGTCTCACCGGCTGATGAGTATCGACGAATTCCAGCTCCAGCTCCTTGCCGGTCTTGTCGTCCTTGATCTTGTAGACGCCGTTGTTCTTCAAGCTTTCCTTGACTGCGCTTTGTTCGACCGCGGACATGACCTCCCAACCGCGCTTGGTTGCCAGATGACCTGGGTGTTCGGATGCGGGTATCCACCACCAGGGGATGGGCTGACGCGCCATGGTCGTCCAATGGCCCTCGACGTTCAGAGGTTCCTTGTAGATGCGGGTTTCCTGCACTTGCAGCTTGCCGCCTTGCGGAATGACCCAGAAATCGATCAGATACTTTTTCTGCGCGTCTTGCGTATCGTGGAATTTCACGTCGGGAAAGAATCCGTAGCCGTCGATGGTGCGGGTGAAGTCGACGTCGTCGTAGCTCAGCTTCAGGGGCTCGCCGTTGCGCGGGTCCTCGAAGGGGAAGACCCCATTGTTCGCCTTGAGCTTATTGGCGATAGATTCCTTCACCACCGCTTCCGCATCGGAGCCGGTGAAATCTTGCATGGCCTTCTCGGTGTCCTCCACGCTGCCTGCGGCCACGAATGCCTGCGCCCGTTGAAGATTCTCCGCCGGGCTTTGCAAGAACGTCTTCTTCGCGCCCTCATTGCTGAAGCAGTATCTCTTGCCGTCCTTGTCGACCCACATTGTCTTGCAATCGGTCTTCACATGCTGGCCTTCGGCCAATCCTTCGGCGCACTCACCGCCAAACTGCGGCTGTTGGGGCGAGGCGGCGGAGCTCGGCGGCCACGCCAAAGCGGAGCAGAGAACCACGAGGCATCCAAACAAGGTGTTCTGTGTCATGAGATGTCCCCCGGTAATTAAGACATGTATAGGCCTGTTGCGGTTCGAAGTCGATGTCTAGTCGTCGGTGCTGCGGGGCACGCCGGGACGCCCCAATGGGCACTCGAGCGCGGCACGATCCCAATGCGCGGCTTCGGCGGCGGCCTCGTACGTGGTTTGCAGGAAAGCCGTCAGAGTGGCCTCCGGATCGGCCGCAGCGCGGACGGCGTCGTAAGGGAGTAAAAACTCGCCGAGCGCCTCGCTGAAAAATGCCGCGGCGGGTTGCACGGGATGGTCGCGGAAGCCGGGCGGCACCGGATACGCGTACGAATAGAACGCGGGATAGTCGGTGCCGTTGCCGCCGGGCCAGAATCCGGCGCTGCTAACCTCGTGAGAATAGGCTTCGCGCATCACCTGCGAGGTCACTCCCGGCGCCTGACCCGTAAAGGGCGGAGCGCGGCGGCCGGAAAAGCGGGTGGCTGCGAGATCGAAGCTCCCCCAGAAGAAATGAACGGGACTGGCTTTACCGAGGAAACCGGTGCGAAATTGTTTCAGCACGGCGTCGCTTCGCAGCAGAACTTGCCAGAAGCGCCGTGCGTAATCCGGATCGTACGCAGCGTGGGTGCGGTCCTCGGTGAAGGGCGTCGCCGCCGGGATCTCGCAGGGCAGCTCGGTGATGGTGACGGCGACGTCAAGCTGAGCGAGCGCCGCCATCACCGCGACGTAAAAATCTGCAACGCTCTGCGGCCGCAAGGCAATGCGCCGCACGCCGCCGTCGCTCACCGTGATCTCGAGCACGTGCTCGAGAAAATCGAACTGCATGTCGAAGAATCGGGGACCGTGCGCAATAGGCGAGGTGGTCAATCCTTTGGAGTTGAGGTAGAGCGGGACGTGCCAGCTGTGATTCAGCCAAGGCGTTTGCATGAGGCGGACCTTGCCGACGACTTGCATCCATAGATGCAGGGTGTCGCGCGTGTCCCGCCAAGCGTCGTACCTGAGCTCCGGCCAAAGAGAAATTGATGGATTCGCCATGTCGTGGATCTCCTTAGGCTGCAAAGTTTATCTCGCCAACCTTGCCTTACGATGCCGGTTCTCCGGACAACCCTCACAGGATCGGTCATGCAGCGTGCAACCTACCTTGCCGCGGTTCTAGTATCAATGAGATGCGGCGACCGCGATGGCGGCCGGCGAGGGCGGCGGGCGCCGCGATGGCTGGCGGCCGCAGAGCGCTTCGCCGGCCTCGCGCTCAAGTGCCTGGGCGCGTCCTCCGCAGGTTCTGAATCCTGCGTTCTATGGCTGCTTTGATTCGCCGGGATGGCGAAACTGTGACCTGGCCTGTGGGTGCTCCCCTTCACGAGTCGCTAGAGTGTCTACAACACCGACCACGCGCGTCCTTCCTCAATGCAACATTCAGAACGAACCTCGCGGGACTCGCTCGAAGCCGCTCTGCACGCGAGCGAAGCACGCTTCTCCAGCGCTTTCGATTTTTCCGCAATCGGTATGGCGTTGGTCTCTCCAACCGGTGAATGGATCCGAGTCAATCGATCCTTGTGCGAAATCCTCGGCTACTCGTCCGAGGAATTGCTCTCAAAAACTTTTATCGAGCTTACCCATCCGGATGATCTCGAACTGGACATGGCCAACGTCGGAAAGATGCTGACGGGCGAAATTCGCACGTACAAAATGGAGAAACGCTACTTTGGCAAAAGCGGCCGGACGGTATGGGCGATTTTGAATGTCTCCTTGGTGCGTACACCCGAAGGCGCCCCTCTGTATTTCATTTCTCAGATCGAAGACATCACCGATCGCAAACGCGGCGAGATCGCGACTCAGGAGGCGGAGGCGAAATTTCGAGCGGTGTTCAATCATAACCCGATCATGAGCGTTCTAGTGACGCATCCGGAGCGCAGGATCGTGGAGGTCAATGACGCCTGTCTTGCGGGCTTTCGATTTTCCCGCGAGGAACTCGTGGGGCGCCTCACGTCGGAATTGGGCGCCTGGCCGGTGGCCGCGGAGTACGAACGATTCGTGCAGTTCTTGGGGTCGGCGGACTGGTCCCAAGGATTCGAGACGGTTTTCCGGCGCAGCGACGGATCGATGTTCCAGGCAAAGATCAACAGCAGCTCGTTCACTCTGGACGGGCGCACCTACATGCTGCATTTGATCGAGGATTTCACCGAGCGCCAGCGGATCAAGAGCGAACTGCTGCGAGCGAAGGAAGCGGCGGAAAACGCGACACGCGCCAAGAGCGACTTCTTGGCCACCATGAGTCATGAAATCCGCACACCGCTGAACGGAGTATTCGGCTTCGCCAATCTGCTGTTGGACACGCCGCTCAACGACGAGCAAAGAGAATCGGTCAACATCATCAAGCGTTCAGGCGATGCTCTGCTCGGTATCATCAATGCCATCTTGGATTTTTCGAAGATCGAAGCCGGTAAACTGGTGCTTGAGCAAGCGCCCTACAACTTGCGCACCGTATGCGAAGACGTGATGGCGTTGATGCGGCCGGAGACGTTGGACAAGGCGCTATGCCTGACGCTGGAGTATGGCTCCGACGTGCCGACCGAGTTGTTGGGCGATTCCTTGCGGGTGCGACAGATTCTCCTGAACCTGATCGGCAACGCCATCAAGTTCACGAGCCACGGCGGCGTCCACATCGAGGTCCGGCGCGTCCATACGGGCGAACTCAAGATCAGCGTCACCGACTCGGGCGACGGGATCGCGCCGGAACTCCAGGAAACGTTATTCGAGCGCTTTACGCAGGCGGACTCGTCGACCACGCGCCGGCACGGCGGCACCGGACTGGGATTGGCCATTTGCAAACGCCTCGCGGAGCTCATGGACGCCAAGATTGGCGTCACCAGCGAACTCGGCGTGGGCTCTACGTTTTGGTTCACGCAACCTGCGGATTTCGTCCCGGCCGCGGCAAAGCTCGCGCCGATCGAAGGGACCGCTCCATTGGACCGAACGAGCATGCGGGCCGCGCACACCGCACATTCCATTCGGGTGCTGCTTGCCGACGACAACGCCGTTAACCGTATGCTGACCAAGCGCATTCTGGAACGCATCGGCTGCCGCGTCGAGACCGCGAACGACGGCAGAGATGCCGTCGCTTGTTTGCAAAATATGCCGTTTGATCTGGTCTTGATGGATTGCCATATGCCGGAAATGGATGGTTTTGCGGCGACGCGAATCATGCGTCAAACCCAGACGGGCGTGCGCCGCATCCCGATCATCGCCCTTACCGCGAGCGTGACGGCTCGGGACCGCGAGGAATGCCTGATTGCGGGCATGGATGATTTTCTGCCGAAACCCATCGAAGTCGAGCGCCTCTACGCCATGATCGAAAAATGGCGAAGCTTGGAGTTCAATTCGGGCGAACGTTCAAGCTCATCCACCGACGCCGGCACGCGCGCCGCGTCTTCCAAGGGCTAGCGCAGCCGCGTCTTCGGGGCTAGCGGCGCGCCGGCGCCAAAACGGCCGCCAGATTTTCAATCGATACCCACCCTTGACGTCCCGCGCTGTTCTGCACGAGAACGAAGCTGTCGTGCCGCGAGCTGGTCTTGACGATCTCCGCCTCGCGCAGCACGAACAGCGGTTCCCCCATGGGGACGGGAGAAACGCGGGCCGGTGCCGTGTGCGCGACCACCACGGATTCATCCAACGTTGGCCACCAGGCAATGGCATTGCAGAGGGCCACGCCTACCAGCGAGATGCCCAGGCTCGCTGCGGCGCCCAGCATGCGTCGATGCCTCGAATACCTTTTCTTCAAGAGAATGCCGGCGCCTGCAACGATCAGACCAAGTACTCCGATCCAGGAAAGGATGTGCGGATCCCCCATCCTTGCCGTGCGCTCGAAGCGCGTCAGCGTTTCCGCCGGCAATCCGGCGGCCACGCGAACGTGGCGCAGATTGGCGTCGATATCGGGATCGTTGGGGGCGAGCATCCTGGCCCGTTCGTAGTTGAGAACCGCCAACCCCGGTTTACCGGCGCGTGCGTAGGCGTTCGCTGAATTATAAAGGGCCGGGGCGGAGTAGCCTGCCTGCGTTTGCGCCGCCGAGGGGGCCTGTGACCCGAATAGAGCGAGGGTAGCGATCCATGCGCCCCAGGTCGCGCGCCGGGTCATCGCGGATCCTCGAGCGCCAATTGACGGCGAACAAGTTCGGTCCAACGTTCGAAATCGGCGGCCTGGAGGAGACCGGCCGAGTAATTGGACTCGTCGGCGAGAGCGAGAATTTGGCGGACATCGTCCGCGTCGGCTCCGTCGAGATGCGCATCTACGTCGGCCATGGTTATCTGGTCCGCAGGGAGCTGCCAACGCGCGCCCAAGCTTTGCTGCAACGCGGAGCGCGCCCCGGCGAAGAACGCGGCCGCATCGCCGCGGGCCGAGGCCGCAGTCATCGCCTCGAGCAAAGCGTGCGTCATCTGCGATCGTGCGCGTTCGCGCTCTCGTTGAATGTCGCCCGCTTTGCGTTCCCGGCGATGCAGCGTGATCCAGCCGCCTCCGAACAGCAGGGCCAGCGCCGAGGTGAAGCCGACGAATGGCCGCTGAAAATATGGCGGGACCAGTGAACCGGCGCGCGCCGCGGTCTCGGCATGGTCAGGCCGCAGCCCGTCGTCGGCCGAAGCCTTCGACCGTGTCCGGTCCGCACCGCTTGCCGGCTCGCTCGCTGCGATGTCGGCGGCCGAGGGGGAGACCATCACGCTCAGGGGCGCACTGCGAGCCGTTTCGTAGCGACGCGTGTCGGGGTTAAAGAAGCTGAAGCTCAGCGGCGGAACGGTGTGGGCGCCGGGCTGCAAGGCTATGAGCGGCTGCTCGAAAATCTTCTCGCCCCGATGCCCTGTGCTGTCGGCCGCGTTGAACATGGCCTTGGGCTCATAGGTCCTCCACTGCGCATCGGCGCCGAGCATGCTGCTCTCGACACGATCAAAATTGCCGGTGCCGATCACATGCATACGGAGCGTGAGCGGATCACCCGCCGTATTCGTCGGCGCGGATAGATCGGCGCTGATCTTGAAGTTGCCGACCGCGCCGCCGAAGTTGGACGGCTTTCCTTGCGCCGGCAGGGACAGCACCGTGAACGGTACTTCGGGACTGGCGACGGTGATGTTTTTCGGAACGGTGGCGCCGAAAATATTCTGCAAGAACGGATCACCCAACAGATCGTCCAGCATCGAGTCGCGCAGCGGGCGGGTGCGCATCCGCACGGTGAGCGGGGTTTCGAAGCTGAGCGGAAAAGTCCCTGGCTTGATGGCGGCGAGGACGCTGCGCCAAGTGAACACCGTGAACGGCTTGCCGTCGACGACTTTTGCGGCGCGATCCGGCTGATGCGACAGATTGTTGAGGGTGAAGTCGCCGCTGTTGAGCTTCGGCAGGCCATTAACCGAGGCGACAAACCCGTCGCGCATCCCGACCTGAATCTCGACAGGAATACTTTCGCCTACGTAGATCTCGTGCTTCGGTATTTCCAAGCGCACGAAGGCGGACCCATCAGGCGTCAGGCGCACCCCACTGGCCGAGGTTTTGCCCGGCGCGAGCGTCGTAATACCCGGTGCAGCGCCGTTGTTCGGCAGCGACGATGAGCTACCCCCGTGACCCGGATTGACCCGCAGCACCAGGGGCGGGGATTTCGGCGTAACGCCGGGAATGGTGAATACGCCGGCCTCTTCCGGTGTGACCCGGATGATCGTCGATGTCGACTCGATCGCCGCACCGTTGATCAGCTGAACCTGACGCGATTGGCCAACGACCCGAAATTCGAGTCCTGGCACGACAGGCAGCGGCACTGACAGCGTGCCGCTGCCGGAGGTCAGAATGGTGAGCCGCGCCGACTCTCCCATCTCGATTTGCGACGGCTCGAGGCTGGCGTCAATCGAGGGGGCGGCAGCGGCCAAGCTCATGGCTGCGAACAGAGGGAATACGGTAGCGGCAATCGGACCACGCAGGCGAGGAAATTGCGCGCTCATCACCAATCCTTCACGGGCTTGTCGGGCGGCGCGTCAGGATCTCGGCGGGCTACCGGCATGCCGAGCGCATGACGTTCTTCGCCCTTTTGTGAATCGAGCAATTCGCGCGCCTCTTCGGCGCTCATCTGGCCGGGAAGGCGCTGCGCATCGGCCTCGACGGGCGGTGGCGGCTCACCATTACCCGCCGCAGGTTTCGGTTGACCGTTGTTCGGCTTGGGTTGATCAGGCGGCGACTGCTCCGGCTCGTTGGGACGTGGCTGCCCGGCTGCCGGTGGTGGTTGGTTCGGTGGCGGCTGCTGCGCGCCCGGCGGCGGCGGCTGGTTAGCCGGCTGCTGATTGGGAGGCTGCTGGCCGGGAGGCGGCTGGTTGGGAGGCTGCTGGTTGGGCGGCGGCTGACCCCCAGCGTTCGGCTGCTGCTGGTTTTGCGCTTGATTCTGGTTTTGATTTTGGTTTTGATTTGGCTGCTGATTCTGTTTTTGTTTCAGCTCCTCGATCTTGCGCTTCACCAAGTCGCGGTTGTACTTGCTATCGGCATCGTCGCGGCGCAGCTGCAGCGCCGTGTCGTAGGCTTTCACGGCTTGGTTCCATGCCTCGAGCGTCTGCTGAGGAGCGCTCTCCTCGGTCTTTTGTCCCGTTCGGTATAGCGTGTTGCCGAGGTTGTAGTAGGCGTCCTCTTGGTCCGCGAGACGCTTGGCGTCTGCCGAGAGCGCTCGGTTTATCGATTCCTGAAACGCCTGCGCCGCCTGCGGAAACTGCCCTGCCCGATATGCCGCCGTTCCTGCGTTGAATTGCAGCGCGGGCAACTTGGGATCGCTCTTTGCAGCGGCGGCATACTCGTTCGCTGCCGTGGCGAAATCACCCTTTTTATACGCGTCCTCGGCGCGCGTCGTCGAAGCGCGCACCAATCCCGGCGGCGATAGCGATAGCGACAGCACGATCAGGATGGAGGCCACGGACGGATCGATCCGCGATGGCTGCGGCGCGGAAGCTTCATGACGCCGGCGAGAGGGGATTCGGCGGCGGCTGCCGACGAGCAAGCTGGTGAGCAGCAAACCCATCGAACCCGCGAGCGGCCACTGATAGCGCTCGATATAGACCCTCTGCCGGCGCGAGGCCAGATCGTGCTTGAGCGTGGGCGCCAAGCCCGCGGTGTAGATGGTTTCGAAACCTTGTGCCTGCGAACCCAGGGGCGCGTAGAGTCCACCGGTCGCCGCCGCGATCGCTTTCAACGCGGGCTCGTCAAGCCGCGATTTGACGAATCCGCCCGACTCGTCTTTCACGAATCCGCCGTTAGGGCTTGCCGTGAGGGGGATGAGATCGCCCTGCGGCGTGCCGACGCCGATCGTGTAGATTTTCAAGCCGTCCTGCCGAGCCGCCGCCTGAGCGGCGACGAGTGCATCGCCCTCGAGATCTTCTCCGTCGGTGACCAGGATGAGAATCTTATCGCTGCCGGGACGGCGCCGGACCGCCGCCTGCGCCTCGCGAATGGCGCTCGCTATATTGGTGCCGCCGCGCGGAATGGTATTGATGTCGATCGCGTTCAGCGACTCATGAAAGGCGCCGTAGTCGAGGGTGATCGGGCACACGAGGAACGCGTTGCCGGCAAAGGCCACGAGTCCCACCGCATCCCCGTCCAGCTTGTTGGTGAAGTCGTCAATCGCGAGCTTGGCTCGGGTGAGCCGATCAGGCTTCACGTCCGGCGTCGACATGCTGCGCGAGGTATCCACGGCGAAAACGATCTCATTGCCGCGGCGGCTCACCAGCTCCCAGCGAAAGCCCACGAGCGGTCCCGCCAGTGCAATGAAAAGCAATGCCAGGGACGCGAGCACCAGGCCGCGCTGCGCGCGACGGCGGCCGATGGATACCGACTGCGTGAGTTGCGAGCGCAGGTGCGGCGAGACGAATTTCTCGAGCGCGGCGTACTGACGCGCATCGTAGCGGCGCCACAGCCAGATCAGGAAGCAGCAGGAGAGGCCTCCGGCGGCCAGCCATGCAGGATGGCTGAACATCATGGCAATCTCCGGAAGCGGGTGTGCTGGAGCAACAAGCCCAATCCAAGGATGGCCGCCGACGGGATGAGCGCCCAAGAATACAATTCGTCGTAGTGTTCGAATTTCTGCACGGTCTGCGCGGATTTCTCGAGACTGTTGATCTGCCCGTAGATCTTTTTCAACGAGTCGGTATCGGTGGCGCGGTAGAATGTGCCGCCGGTCTCGGCGGCGACCGTCTGCAGCGTCTTCTCGTCCACATCGACCTTATCCATGACTATATGCATGCGGCCGGACTCGTCCCGCACGGGAATGGGCGCCATGCCGCGCACGCCGACGCCGATGGTATAAATCTTGACGCCCAGAGCTTTTGCCGCTTCCGCCGCGGCGAGCGGCGATATTTTCCCGGTGTTGTTCATGCCGTCGGTAAGCAAAATCATGACCTTCGATTTTGCAGCCCTCGTGCGCAAGCGGTTGACACTTGCGGCAATCGCCGAGCCGATGGCGGTGCCGTCCTCATCGGCGACGGCAGTGGTGACGCGTTCGAGATTCTGTTGCAGCCAATCGTGATCGAGCGTGAGGGGACTGACCAGGTAGGACGCGGCCGCGAAGGCGATGAGACCGATGCGGTCATTGGGCCGCTCCTCGATGAACCTCGAGACCACGGACTTGACGATGTCGATGCGATTCACGCGCCGATTGTCGATCTGAAAGTCGAGCGCTTGCATGGACCCGGACACGTCCAGTCCGAGAACGATGTCGATGCCGTTGGCGGTCACCTCGGTGCGGCTGTGGCCGCGTTGCGGACGCGCGAGACCGACGACCATGCACGCGGCCGCGAGCAGGGGCAGCAGCCACACCCAACCGCCTGCGCGGGAGCGCCCGGCACGAGCCACATCGCGCGCAAGACCCACGTCTGAGAATTCGACGGCCGCAACGGGTCCGCGCCGCCCGCGTAGAAGCATCACCACGGGCAGCAGCGTCAGGAGCCATAGCCACTCAGGTTGAAGGAAGCGAATCACGAGCCTCCTTGATGCGAGATGGCTTTGGGACTTCGCGGGTTTCTCCCGGCCCGGGTTTGGATGTTTCGATCACGAAGCTGCGGGCGCTTTGGTGCAGCGATTCCATGATCTGATTTGACAACGTCATTCCTGCGAATTTCGCCATATCGCATTGCTCAAGGAATTGAGCCAGCAGATTGCGATGCGCGGCTAGCTTCGATTGCGACGAGTCCAGGAGATCGTGCAAAAACTCCTCGGTGGTGCGATGCGTGGCCGTGACCATGAATTCGGCTTCGATGTACTCGCGCACGATGTCCGATATCGCAATGGAAAATTCCCGAACGCTCGACGGATCCAAGAGCCGGCGAACGTCCGCAAGGCGCTGCAGCGCGATCTCGAAGGGCCGCAGCGCCCTCGGCAGTCGTTGCCGCCGCTTCCAGCGCCAAGCGGCATAGCCGCCGATGGCGGCCGCCACGACGACCGCCATCAGCACCGGGACGAGCCACGTGGGCGAGATGCGCTTGGGACCGCGTATGTCGCGGATGTCTTCAGCGGGCGCGGCATTTGCGGGCGGTGGCGCGTTGAAGGTCGGAGGCGCGCTGGCGGGCGCCGGTGTGCTGAAGGGTGCTGGTGCGCCGGCGGGTTCTGCGGCGCTGGCGGGCATGGCTACTGCCGCGAGGCCAAGCGCCGCGGCGGTGCATGCAAGGCATGCACGCTTGGTCACTCGGCTGCTCATACGCGTCGGCGCTCGCGAGTTTTGAAGAATCGCTGCAGGGCGGGCATATAGGGCGAATCGGTCTTGAGCTCCAAGGTATCGACGCCCTCGGAGCGAAAGTCGTTCACCAATCGGCGGGCGCGCTCAATCGCCAGCTCGTTGAAGCGCTTGCGGATGGCGGCGCTCGACGTGTCCAGTTCGATGATCTCTCCGGATTCCGCGTCTTCCAGCGCGAGAACGCCGACGTCGGGAAGCTGCTTCTCGCGCGGATCCTCGATCTGGACGGCGATGAGGTCGTGACGTCGATTGGTCTGACGCATCGCGCGACGCAGGTCGGCGCCGGCAACGACCGGATCGCCCGGCGATTGGAAATCGGAAATCAGGAACACGATGGCGCGCCGATGCAGGAGGTGGTTGGCGACATCGAGCGCCTTCACCGTGTCGGTGCGCCGGCCTTCGGGCGTGTGGTAAAGAATGTCCCGCACGACACGCAGCACGTGGCGCCGCCCTTTTTTTGGCGGCAGATAGCGCTCGATGCGATCGGTATAAAGAAGCAAGCCGACCTTGTCGCTGTTGCGGATCGCGGAGAACGCCAGGACGCTGGCGAGCTCGGCGGCTAGGTCGCGTTTGCTCAAAGCGGCCGAGCCGAAATTGCCCGAGGCGCTGATGTCCACCAACAATAAAATCGTGAGCTCGCGCTCCTCGGTGAATTTCTTGACGAAGGGCCGGCCGGCGCGCGCCGTGACGTTCCAGTCGATGGTTCGCACTTCGTCGCCCGGGGTGTATTCGCGCACCTCGTCGAAGTCCATACCGCGGCCCTTGAATACCGAATGGTACTCACCGGCAAGACTGTCGTTGACCATGCGGCGCGTGCGGATCTCCAATTGCCGCATGCCGCTCATGATGGCTTTCGTAGATTTGGTGGTATCAGCGGGCATGGCGGTCAGGGGACGGGGAGGGCGTCGAGAATTTTATATATGACGTCCTCGGACGTGATGTTTTCGGCCTCGGCTTCGTAGGTCACGGAAACACGATGACGCAGCACATCCATGGCGATCGACTTCACGTCCTGCGGGGTCACATAGTGACGGCCGTTGAGAAAAGCGATGGCGCGCGCGGCGAGCGTCAAGTTGATGGTCGCGCGGGGCGAGGCGCCGGTCTGAATATACCCGTCGATCTTCATGGATTTTGCGACCGGCGGGCGTGTCGCGAGCACGAGGTCCACAATGTAGTTTCTGATCTTGTCGTCGACGTAGAGGGTGTTCACGACATGGCGCGCATTCAGGATCTGCTCGGCGGACACGACGGGACGCGGGGTCGGCAGTGCTTCGGATGTCGCCATGGCGTCCAAGATGGCGCGCTCTTCGGTCCGATTGGGATAGCTCACCACCACCTTCATCATGAACCGGTCGATCTGGGCCTCCGGCAACGGATACGTGCCTTCCTGCTCCAGCGGGTTCTGCGTCGCCAACACCAGAAACGGATTCGGCAGCGGATAGGTCTCATCGCCGATTGTCACTTGGCGTTCCTGCATCGCTTCCAAAAGCGCGCTCTGCACTTTTGCCGGCGCGCGATTGATTTCATCCGCCAGGATGAGATTGCTGAAAATAGGTCCGTGCTTGGTGCGGAAGGCGCCGTCTTGGGGGTTGTAAATCATGGTGCCGACAATGTCGGCCGGCAGCATGTCGGGCGTGAATTGCAGGCGTTTGAAGCGAACCGCGACGCCGGCGGCCAGAGTTTTCAGCGCCAGCGTCTTGGCGAGTCCGGGTACGCCTTCGAGCAGCACGTGGCCGTTCGTAAGGAGCGCCACCAACAGCCGGTCCAATAAGTGCCTCTGCCCCACGATGACGCGCGCCATTTCTGCTTGCAGGGGCGCGACCCAGGTGGAATTGTCCAAAACCGCCTCGCGGGCGGCGCGCATGGCGGGGTCGGAGCCCAAGGACATCGCCGCCGGCCCCGGGGCCGGGGAGGTCTCCGGCGTCGGCCGAAACCTGGAGGTTATGGGAGTAGATTCTTGATTCATCAGCCGATCCTTTGCAATTATCCGCAGTTATAGAGACAACGATTTGGTAGCTGGAGTCTGAAGCCGTCAAGGATGAATTGGCCCAATCCAATCCCTTGGGGCAGCGCCACACTTATTTTAGAGCTCCAGAGGCGTCGGTGGTGCTGTTTCGACCGTTGGAAAGGGCGAACCACGCGCAACGTACGACCTTTTCGGCCGGCGGTGGTTCCCGCGCAGCGTGATCTCCAGCTTGCCTGGGCTCGTTGCGCGCGTTGAACCTAGCGAGGCAGGAGCGCTCGGGGCCGTTTACCAATCCCCGACCGAGCCATCGGCGTAGAACACCTGCTGCGGCAGCTCCTGTTGAAAGGGATGCTTTTGGATCGCGGTTTCATTGATTTCCACGCCGAGTCCTGGCGTGTCCGAAGGGCCTACGGTGCGATTTTTCTTATTCAACGCATGGTGATCTTGCACCACCTCGTTGCGCCACTCGACATCCTCGCTGACCGTTTCGCAAATGACGTAGTCAGGTTGCGAAAACCCAAACTCGAACGAAGCCGCGGTACTAACGGGCCCTTGCGGATTGTGAGGTGCGAGCGCTATGCGGTGGGCCTCTGCAAGTGCGGCGATCTTGCGGGCGGCTGACAAGCCGCCGCAATGGGTAATGTCGGGCTGCGCGACTTCGCAGCCCCGCGCCGCGAACAAATCTCTGAATTGGCTGAGATGCGTCAGCCTTTCGCCGGTCGCGATGGGAGTGCTCACCGACGCGTTGATGTGGGCCAAGGAGGCGACCATTTCAGGCCAGCAAGGTTCTTCGAGGAAATACAGTCGATAGGGCTCGAGCGCTTTCGCAAATTGCAGTCCCATTGCCGGGGAAGGGCGGGCGTGACAATCCACCATGATGTCGATCTGGGGTCCCACCGCATCACGCATGCGCGCGACCGCTTGTTCTGCCGCCGCAATCGGCAGGCTGCCTTCCAATGCGCCCGTCGGCGGTACGGCCATGGACTTGAACGCCGAGTAGCCCTGGGCCACCGCCTCGCGCGCCAGATCCGCGAATCGATCCGCATTGGCGATAGGCGTCTCGTAGAAATCCTCCATGCGGCCCCCTCCCAAGTGGCAGTAAAGCCTGATGAAATCGCGCACGCGGCCTCCCCACAGCGAATGGCATGGGACGCCGAGGATCTTGCCGGCTATATCCCAGAGGGCGATGTCGATTCCCGACATTGCCGTCGACCTGACGATGCCGGAGCTATGCCAGAAGTGCTGACGGAACATCATCTGCCAGAGATGCTCGATGCGTCGCGGGTCTTGGCCGACCAAGAGGATGGCGATGTCGTCCAGCGCGCCGACGACGGCGCGCGTATGCCACTCGAGAGTTGCCTCGCCCCAGCCGATGAGGCCTGACTGGTCGGTCTCGACCTTGACGAATATCCAGTTACGCATGCGCGCGTTGCAGACCACCGATTTGATCGCAGTTATCTTCATAGGGGCTCTGCCATGTGATCTGAACCAGGGATGAACTTAGGTTTTGCAATTCCGGCGACGTCCAGCCGAACCGAAAATACTCCGCCTGCGAGCGGCTCCGCACGAAGCTGCTCCGCAGTCAGCGCAAAGCGGGCGCTGGTGATGTACAAGGTCCGCAGCTTTCGATCGCCGAAGCAACACGACGTTGGCTGCGACACCGGAAGCCGAATCACCCGGTCCAGCACGCCGTCCGGGCTGATGCGGACGACGACCCCTGCGCCCCAACGGGCGTTCCAGAGATAGCCATCGCAATCGACCGCGCCGCCATCGGGGACGCCGAAGCCATCGAGATGACAGAAAGGCCGTCGGTCCGATATCGTCCCGGTGGACCCATCGAAGCGGTAGGAATATAACCAGCCGTCGCACGAATCGGCGATATAGAACGTGCTGTCGTCGGGACTCCAGCAGATGGCATTCGGGCAACCAAGATCCGCATCCGTGGCCTGGAACGATGCCTTACCAATGGCATAGATCCGGCCGTTGCGCGCCGCGATGTTCAACGGCGCACCGCTCTCTGAGATATTATTCGGCATCGTGCCCACCCACAGGCGGCCGGCCCGGTCGCAATGCCCATCGTTGAATCGCATGGGGGGGTCCGTGGGACGCAGCGAAAAGACCGGTCGTGATTCGCCGCTGTCCGGATCGAAGCTCAATATCCGATCTTTGGCGTGCACGAGCAACCCGCCGCCGTCGATCAGATTCAGGCCCGTCACGAGGTCTGCGAAATCCCAAAAGTCCACCCGGCGCCCTGCCGTTTGCCAGTGGAACACCCGGCCGGGCTTGGCGACATCCGCCCAATAGAGGGTTTCGGACGTTGCGCACCAGAGGGGCGCTTCGCCTAATTCATTGCGGCAGTCGATCTCAAGAGTCGCGACGTCATCACTCATGACGAAATGAATCTGGGAAGGAAATGACGAAGTCGAAGCGCTGCGTCGCCGTCGCGTCGGGCTCCAGGACGACAAAGTCTTCGGCCGGGGGGCGCATCGGGTGACCATTCAGGGCATCGGTCGCATGTGCGAGAGGCTCGAAGCAGAAGAAGTCTTGTCCCTTCGGCATCCAGAAGACGGCATGCTTCAAGGCCGGCTGCGTTTCCAGTTCGACTCGAAGATGCATCGTCGGCCACTCGATGGTTGCTCGGCCGTTCCAATCGGCGTATTCCGCCGTCACGGGGAGTTCACTTACGCGCCGATGTCGAAGAAAGCCGGCGGCGTCCGGATTGACTTCCGGTCGCACGGGCATCAATTCCTCGTCCCACAGCCAACGCACCGGCAGCGCGGCCTTCAATCTGGCATCGGAACGATTGGCAAAGTACGGATGCAAGCCGAAGCCCATGGGTATGCGCTGCGAGCTTAAGTTGCGGGCACTCAATTCGATGCTGACTCGATCGTCTGCGATTGCGATTGTCTGGGTGCACCGGTACTGGAACGGCGCCGCTTCGTCGGCCTCGAGGCTCATGACCGCGTCGCGACGACCGAGATGATCCAAAGTCCATGGCCGAATCCATCCATCGCCGTGAGAGGAGTGCCTCTCAGGCAAGGCGTTCAACGGAAACTGATAGCGGCGCCCATCGAACTCGAATCGGCCCTGCCGCAGCCTGCCGCCGTAGGGTATCAGCGGAAACGACGATGCACCCAAGGCGCAGTGGCTTCCGGCCTCCGGTGCAATCGCCGGCCGCAGGACGGCGACCGCCATGCCTTGCCTGCGCACCTCGAATCTCGTGAGGGCTCCGCCGCACTCGGGCGCGATGCCGACGGTTATAGCGCCGTCGCGAAGGTAAATGCCGCTGATTGGATTCGGCAATCCGTTTCTCAACGTGCTGGTTTCGGCCACACCGCCGTCACGGCCTGTTCAACCATCTTCAAGGTGACGGCGATGTCTTCGGCCGTGTGCGCGGCGGATATGGAAATTTGCTTGGTCGCTATCGGCACGAAGAACACCCCTAATCCGATCAGCTCACGGCGCAGTTGCACGTCCTTTTCGAAGTCATGGTGCTCCAGCAGATCGTGCAAGTCGACCGGCGCGTGCGGCATCAGGTAGTAGGACAATGCAGATCCTTGGCGCGCGATCGAAGCGGTGACGCCATGCGAGGCAAAGATGTCTCGCAGTCCCGTCTCAAGCCGGCGCCCCAGTTCCTCCACGTGGCCATACACTTGCGAGCGGTTGGCGATGAGATATTCAATCGTGCGGATCGCGGCGGCAACGCCGACCGGGTGGCCATTATAGGTGCCGGCCACGAACGGGCGTTTTGCAGGGTCCTTGTGGATGATGTAATCCATGTATCGAGCCTTGCCGCCGACCACGGCCAGCGGGAATCCGTTGGCGATTGCCTTGCCGTAAGTGACCAGATCGGGCGTGACACCGGCAATTTCGGCGTAGCCGCCGAGCGCGTGTCGAAAGCCGGTCTTGACCTCGTCGAAAATCAACAAGAAGCCAAACTCGTCGGCAAGCTTTCGCAGCCCCGCCAAGTAGCCCGCGCCCGGCCGGACCACACCGATATTCTGAAGTATGGGTTCGGTGATCATGGCGGCAATCGGATACCGCTGGCAGACATAGCGAACGGAATCGAGATCGTTGAAGTTTACGGGGTGTACGAAATGCGTCGATTCGATCGTCGTACCGGCGCCCATCGGGAGCAGCGGATATTCGCCCGGCGACACCCGCGGCCCGAGGTCGGCGAGCGAATTGACGACATTACAGGCGAGCTCGTCATGATTGCCGTTATAGCCGCCTTGCACCACGATGAAGTGCTGGCGGCCGGTCACCGCCCGGCTGAGGCGAATGGCGACCGAAGTCGCTTCGCTGCCGGTGTTCTGTAGCGATACCTTCTCTGCAACCGCGATGTTCTCGCAAATCAACTGCGCCAGCCGGCCCTCCAGGACGCCGGGCCCGGCACCGTACAAGCTCTCGCCGCTCGACAGCACCTCGATGACGGCTTCATTGACGGGCGCGAAGTTGTGCCCCAGGAAATAGGGGGCGAAGGCGGCGTGATAGTCGATGTAGCGCTTGCCGTCGTCATCCCAAAGATAGGACCCATGCGCTTTGACAAAGGCGATCGCAGGGTCGATGACGCGGTTCGTGGAGCTGACTCCTCCCGGAATGTAGACGCTGTTGCGCGCCATGAGAGTTCCAAGCGGATCGGTAGCTTTCGCATTCATGTGTGTGCCCGTCATTAAATTCTTCGTTCGTTGCGGCGGGACGCCGTCCCTGACCGCTTGTGTAACGTTACATGAGGGATGGCCAGGATTCAATGTACGGCCGGTGCCGACGGATTGACAGCGCCTACTTGTTACGTTACAAGTACGGAAAGCCGGATAAAACCCCCGCGAGATATCACTGATCGACGGCCGAGGGGTGGGTGTAGGGATGATTAACAGCGATTTTTCTCCGGACCTAGATGTAACGTTACATAGATCCGTCGACGCGATGAGACGGTTTCCAGGTGCAGTTCCAAACGAGGAGTTCGACGCAGCCATGAGCCCAACATTACCCCTAAACCGCCGCTTGATGCTGCGGCTCTCAGCACTGGTGTCGATTGTGGGATTCGGGAGCACGTTGCTTTCGGTCGCGCCCGCAATGGCGGACGAGGAAACGCTTCAGGAGGTGGTCGTCACCGCCGAAAGGCGTGTGGAGAACGCCAGAGATGTGCCGATCACGATGACTGTTTTCGGCGGCGCAACGATCCAGGCGGAAGGGTTCACGGGGTTGACCGACTACGCGAAATTCGTGCCCGGCCTCGTATACAACGGTTCAGGACTCGGCGAGCGTTCGGGCCCGGATATCGTGATTCGCGGCGTAGCGAACTCTCGCTTGTTCGATTTCGAGACGAATATCGGTACGAATACCACAGGCTTCGCCTATGGGGACCTGCAGACGTACGCGTTTGATCCCGAGCTGATCGACGTGCAGCGCATCGAGGTATTGAAAGGCCCGCAAGGCACCCTCTACGGCGCCTCGGCGATGGGGGGTCTGGTCAAGGTCGTGCCCAATTTGCCGGAGTTTAAGGAGTTTTCGGGGCAATTCCTCGGCGGGGCGTCGGCCCTTGATAGCGGCTTCAGTGGCGGCGGCGCGGGTTGGAAGTTCTCCACCGTGGTCAACACGCCGTTATCGGATATCTTGGCGCTACGGTTTTCGTTCCACTCGAGCGTAGATCCGGGATACATCAATGTCCATACGATGAGCGGCAATCCGACCGATGCATACGGCCCGAACGGTTTGGTCGGCTTCAACTCGCTGCAAGCGAACGTGTACGGCGCTGGCGAATTCCAGAAGAACGTGAACAAGAGCGAGTCCGGGGGCGGCCGAATCGCGCTGCGTTTCAAGCCCACCGACCAATTCGATGCGACCTTGGCCTTCATGTATGACTCCAAACAGACGGATTCCTTGCCGAACTATGAACCGGTCCTATCGACCTCGCAGAGCCCGCTTACGGCGGATCAGTTCCAGCTGCAGCCGACATCGACCCACTACTCGTTGGGGTCGTTGGAAGCCAGTTACGATTTCGGCCCCGCCGTTCTGCATTCCATTACCGGCTGGATCGAAAGAAACCACTCCTCGTCGGTCGACTTTGCCGGCGTGACCTATGGCGCCCTCGGCGGCAACGGAAAAGTGCCGTTGCCGACCCCCGCACCGGTCACCTTTGCAGTCGGCACGCGCATACTCAGTCAGGAACTGCGGCTTCAGGGCGACGAGAAGGACCTGTTGTGGAGCGGCTCGGCGCTCAATTGGACCGTCGGCGGGTTCTATCAAAGAGAAAAGCGGGACGCGGTTGGCGGCGTGACCGTCGGCTCCGCGTGGCTTACCGATGCGCAAGCCCCCTTGCGGGCGCCGCCCAGCGGAACCCAGACCGTGTGGGACGGACAATACGTCGCCACCTATACCAATAAGGCCGTTTTCGTCGACGCGACTTTGCACATTACCCCGCGGGTGTCTGTCTCGCTCGGCGCACGCCATTCCTCGCAGAATGTCGAGGCAACCCGCACCGACTTCAGCGATGTGTTTGCGGGCGCGCCGCCCACGGGCAACACGACGATTCAAGAGCCGGTGGCGGAAAGCAAGACCACGCCGCGGGCGACCGTCACCTTCTCCGCGACCGATGAAGTCAACTTCTATGCGGCGTACTCCAAAGGATTTCGCATCGGCGGCCACAATCCCATCGGCAATCTGTCGACCCCGGGCTGCGCGTCGGCGCTGGCAAAGTTCGGTATCACCGATCCTGCCTCTGCGGCTGAGTTCAAATCCGACCAGATCAAGAACGTGGAGGCGGGCATCAAGAGTGCGTTCGCGAACGGGCGGGTCACCGCCAACGTGACGGTTTTCCGCGTCGATTGGACCGACCTTCAGACTACGATCAACCTTGACCAGTACGACATCGGTTGCGGCGCTTCGTTTGTCGGTAACGCCGGCGCGGCGCGCATCAACGGCGTTGACGCCGAATTCCACGCGCTGTTGACCGACCACTTCCAAGCGGCGCTATCCGGCCAGTATGCCGACGGCAAGATCGTCAGTGTGGTCGCCGGATCGCCAGGGAAGATCGACGCACCTCTCGAGAGTGCTCCGAAAACTCAGATTACCGCAGGCTTCGCGTACAAACTTCAGCCGCGGCCTGAATGGAATTCCACCGCGCGGGCCGACTATGCTTACGTCGGGCAGCGGAATTTGAGCAACACGAATACCCCTGTCGACCCCCATTACCAGCTTCCAGGCTATGGTGAGATCAATTTGCGATTCGCGACGGAGCACGACGGCTGGGAGTACACGACCTTCGTCAGCAATCTGACCAATGTCCATCCGCAGCTCGGCGTGGAGATTTTCCCGGGCGGCCCCGGCAATTATTCGGGCGCGTACGCGCCGGGCGCCCAGCGCTTCGTGACAACGAGCGCACCGAGAACCTTCGGCGTGGAGATCAGGAAGAGCTTTTAATCGGCTAGACTCGTGCCGATGGCCCGGGAGGCGGCATCAGCCGCGGGCTTCTGCGCTTCTCGAAGGAGTGACTGCGATGGCTTCCGCACCAGAATTGGCAATTCGGGACTCGGAGTTCGCCGGGACCTTCGGCGTTGCGCGCGCGGACATCACGCCCCCGTCCGGAATTTATGCCCGTTGCTGGGGTAGCTCCACGCACGATATTGCCGGCGGCGTCCACAAACCGCTGTTGGCTACCTGCGTTGTATTTGCCGACAAGGACGGGCAAAACTCCTTGACGCTGCTTGCACTGGACCTGAGCTGGTGGAGCTCGAAGCAAGACGAGTTGGAGCTGCGCACCACCATCCTCGAAGGATCGGGCCTGAGCGAGCATGAGTTGATGTTGCATCCTTCCCATACGCATAGCGCCCCGCGCACAGCCTTGGATTTCGTCAATCGCCCGGGCGGTCACCTCATACCTCAGTATCGAGCTCAGATCAAGGCAACCTGTATCGACCTCATTGCCAAGGCGCGTGAAAACTTGGCGCCCGCTACGCTGACCTGGCGCGCGGGACGGTGCGATCTCGCCTTCAATCGCGATCTCGCGTCGCCCAATGACGGCCGAATCCTCTGTGGCCTCAATCCGTCCGCCCAAGCCGACGATACGTTATTGATAGGCAGGGTGGCGGACGCAGCCGGAACCGTGCGGGCCAGCTTCGTGAACTACGCCTGTCATCCGATTTCCCTCGGCGGCGGCAACACGCTCGTGTCCCCGGATTACGTGGGGTCGATGCGCGACACCGTCGAGGCGGCGACGGGAGGCGGCGAATGCGTGTTCTTGCATGGCGCCTCCGGTAATCAGACGCCGAGGCGGAGCTTCGAGAGCGATGCCGCCGTCGCCGATCAGAACGGCCGCGAGATCGGTTATTCCGCGCTGTCGGTACTGGCGTCGATGTTTCCACCTCAGGTCACGCTGGAGTATTCGGGGGTGGAGGAATCGGGGACGCCGCTTGCGATCTGGAAAGAGCGCAGCAGGGTTTCGGGGACGGCCATTGAGTCGCGCCGAGTGACGGTGCGGCTGACGATCGCCGATATGCCGAGCCGCGAAGAGCTTAAGACCGCCATCGCCGCCGCAAAAGAAGACTACATGGTGGAGCGGCTGACGCGACGGCTGCTGCAGCGCGAGTCGGTCGGCGACGGCACCGAGGGGGATTTCTCCTTCCTGGTGTGGCAGCTTGGCGATTCCTTCATTGTGGGCACGCCGGCGGAAATGCATACCGCCTTTCAGCTCGAGCTGCGCCGGCGATTTCCATCGAACAGTATCGCGGTGCTCAACATCGTGAACGGCTACGCCAGTTATTTACCGCCGCGCGCGGACTACGCCGTAGGTCCGTATCCTACGCGCGTTGCTGTCTATGCCATGGGCTCCATGGAGATCGTGCTCGCGGCCGCCGACCGGACGATCCGCGGCCTGCTGGCCGCCGGCTAGGCACCCTTTGACGTCTCCCGCCGCGCTGTCTCTCAATTCGCTGGACTATATTGAGTTCTTTTTATTTGTCGCCGCCCTTTCATTGGTCGGATTCTTTTCCGGCAGAGGCGAGCGCGCCTCCTCTTCGGAATATTTTCTCGCGGGCAGGAAGTTACGCTGGTATGTCGTAGGCGCGAGCTACATCGCCGCGAACATAAGTACCGAGCAGTTCATCGGCATGGTGGGCGCCAGTTACCTCTTGGGCATTTGCCCGGCGCTGTATGAATGGCTGAACGTCTTTACCTTTCTGTTCATGATTTTCATATTCATACCGTTTCTACTGTCCTCGAAGGTGGTGACGATTCCGGAATTCCTGGCGCGGCGGTATGGGCCGGTCGTGCGCCAGATATTCGCTTTCATCACCGTAGTCGCGAACATCGTGATCTTCATGGCGGCGGTGCTGTACACCGGAGGATTGGCGCTCAACGGATTCTTCGGTTGGCCGATGCCCCTGTGCATAGTTCTCACGGGCCTTTTCGCGGGCGGCTGGGCAATCTACGGAGGTCTCTCATCGGTCGCTTGGACCGGCGTATTCACGGCGGTGGTCAAACTCACGGGCGCCTCGGCGGTAACGGTTCTCGGCTTGTTGGCGGTCAACGGTAAAGGGAACATCATCGATGGCTTTCGCACCGTCATCGAACGCAACCATGCTGCCTCCGGGGCATGGCACGATGCGCTTCAGCACGTTTTGTCCCACCTTACGTCATCCGGAAGCTATAACCGATTATCGGTATTTCAGGGTGCGGACCATCCGCTGACGCCTTGGACCGGTCTCTTCTTTCTGGTGATGTCGGTGAGCATTTGGTACAACGTGCTCAACCAGTTCATCATCCAGCGGATCTTGGGCTCGCGCAGCATATGGGATGCGCGAATGGCGGTCGTGTTCGCGGGCTACGTCAAGCTGCTGTTACCGCTCATCACTGTGTTACCCGGGCTGATTCTCTTCGCACTGCATCCGGAGTTTCTGAACGGCGATTGGCTCACGGCGCAACATCAGGCCGATAAGGGCTACATCGTTCTCGTCACGGAATTATTGCCGATCGGCATGCGGGGACTGCTCCTGGCCGTGCTTTTCAGTGCGGTCCAGGCCACCATCACGTCGGTGGTGAACTCGACTGCCACGGTGCTCACCATCGACATTTACGTGCCGCTGTTTCGCCGCGACGCGACCGACAAGCAACTCGTCACATTCGGAGTTCTCGCCTCGGTCGCGTCGGTGATCCTTGGAATTCTCATCGCGATCTGGCTGAGCCAGTCGGGTGGCGGTATATTCCAGTACATTCAGACCCTGAACGCGTTTTTTGCGCCGCCTTTCGCTGCCATCTTCGTGCTTGGCATACTGACTCGCAGAGTTAATTCAACGGGGGGAATTTCAGCCATTATCGGAGGCTTCGCGGTCGGGGTCCTTCTCAAGGTCGCGGGAGCGCTATGGGCCATGCCGGGTTGGTATTATCCGTTTGCCAACCAAGCGGCGATCACCTGGCTCGCCTCGATTGCCTTGTGCCTCGTGGGTAGCGCATTGCATAGGGGAAGGATCGACCCGCCTCTGGCCGAGCGGCCGACGCTGTGGGACAGTGCGGCTCTGCTGCGCGAAGGCTTAGGGGATATCTGGTACAAGAGCGTCATTCTATGGTCGGCCGGCTTCGTGGTGGCAATCCTGGGCGCGATGTTCTGGTTTTCCGATGTCGTATTCCCGCCTACTGCTCCATGACAACCTCCTCAGTTCGACAGCGTTTCGCCGGTCAGGTCGCCATCGTCACCGGCGCGGGCGCGGGCATCGGCCGGGCAACCGCCACGGCTTTCGCGCGGGAAGGTGCCCTCGTCTATGGTATCGACATCGACCGGCACGCAGTGGAACGCGCCGCGCAAGCCGCGACGTGCGAGCAAGCGAAGCCCGAGCAAACGGCGGTAGAGCAAGCGATGTCCGCCACGCCGGGACGTTTCGTAGCGATGATCGCCGACGTTGCGAACCCTTCGGATATTTCGACTTGCGTCGAGCGCGTCCTGACAGAGGCCGGTCGCGTGGACGTCCTCGTCAATAACGCGGGGATCAACATGGGGAAACGGCTAGTCGAGCTGGAAATCGGCGACTGGGAGCGGGTGTTCGATGTCAACTTGCGGAGCGTGTATTTATTTTGCAAGGCGACTTGGCCGAATTTCGTATCCCGGCACAAAGGCGTCATCGTCAATGTCTCGTCGGTGATGGGGCAAGTCGGGGGCGTTGGATCGCCTGCCTATTGTTCAACCAAGGCCGCTATAATCATGTTATCGCGTTGTCTGGCAAAGGACGGTGCCCGCGACGGTATTCGTGTGAACAGCGTTTGTCCAGGCTACATCGACACGCCCATCATGGAACGGGTGCTTCGGGAAACCGGGGACCCGGTAAAGGCGCGGCAAGCCATCGTCGACAAGATGCCATTGGGACGCATGGGTGCAGCGGAGGAAGTCGCCTTGGGGATTCTATTCCTGGCTTCTGGCGACGCGGAGTACATTTCAGGGACGGAATTGACGATTGACGGCGCAGTCACCGCGACGCAAATTGACTAGGCTGTACAATTAAGAACGAAAGGAATTGAACTGGGCTCGGGCTGCTGATCACGCCCGATTGTGGAGTTTCGGATGAAGGGAATTCGCGAAACAGATGCGCCGCGCAGGAAACTAGCCCGGGCGACGTTGAACGACGTAGCAAAGGAGGCGGGCGTGTCGGTCATGACCGTGTCGAACTTCGTTCGCGCAAAACCGGTCAGAGTACAAACGAGAAAGCGTGTCGAAGCAGCCATCGCACGCCTCAACTACCGCCCCAATGTCAGTGCGCGGAGCCTGCGGCTCTCGGAGGAATATTCCGTCGGCATCGTCATTGCGGACAGTGATCCTGCATTTCTCAATGATCCGTTCATTTCACGGCTCGTCAGCGGATTGAGCAATTATTTGAGCAGCCTCGACTACACGCTCGACGTCCAAGGCGTTGCGCCCGAACGATTCGAGAATGCGACCATTCTCAATAAAGTCGGCAACGAGGCGTTGTGCGCGATCTTATGCGGCCCCAAGCCCTTGCGAAAAGAACACTTCTCCAACTTGAACCGCCTCGGCCAGCCCATCGTCGTCTTTCAGGAGGTCTTTCAATCGCCTGCCCCGAACGTCGCGATGGTGAGCCAGGATGACTTGTCGGGCGGTAAACAGCTCGGACAGCACCTGCTCAAGAAGCGACTGCGATCGGTCCTGTTCGTTCGGCCCGCATTGGATTGGTGCGCGCTCGAACAGCGCGAAAAAGGCTTGAGAAGCGTTCTTGCGACGGCCACGCCTGCGGTAGACGTGAAGACGCTCATTGCGCCCTCGGAGCAATTCGAGGATGTGCAGCAGGTGGTGAAAGACCATCTCGCCAAGAGAACACCCGACGCCATCGTCGCCGCGACGGATTCAATGGCAGTCGCCGTCCTCAAGGCCTGCGAGCTCTCCGGCATCAGGGTGCCGAAGGACCTCATGATCGCGGGGTTCAATGGTTTTGACGTGTGGCGCTACACCTCGCCGACGATGACGACGGTGGTGTCGCCGGCCTATGAAATGGGGCGCTGCGCCGGGGAGATGCTGATTCAGCGGCTGAAGACGGGTTCCTTTTCCAAGCGCAGCATCGTGTTGCCGGTCCGCCTGCAGATCGGTGAATCCACCGGCTGATTTCGGGCCGTCAGACCTCGACGAAAATCCTACCCTGTTCGATTTTCACGGGATAAGTCTTTAACGGCGTGCTTGCCGGAGCGCTGAGTGCCGCGCCGGTGCATACATTGAACCGGCCCTGGTGCACCGGGCATTCGATGATGTCTCCATCGAAATAACCACGCATCAAGTCCGCGGCCTGATGCGTACAACGGCGATCGGTCGCAAAATATCCGCGCCGGGTTCTGTAGACGATGAGCCGCTTGCCGGGTGCCGATACCGCCAACATGGTTCCTTCGGACATGGTTTCCCCGTTCGGCACGTTGATCCATTCTGACATCGGGTCGTGCTCACTTCGCCCGAGAAAGATTGAATCCGGGCTCGGTCCGCTGCCTCGATATGGCTCTCAGAATATCTGCATTGGCCGCAATCACGCCCCCGAGCGGCGGCGGCAGCTGATGGCCAATGGACTTGCTCAGTTCCGGAAGCGCGTGGAAGGGCACCGCGGGATACAGATGGTGTTCGATGTGATAGTTCATGTTCCAGTACAGACGCCGTTCGATCCAGCCCGCTTTGATGGAACGAGTGGTTTGGCGATGATCGTAAATATCCTCCGCCATGCACATGTGCTGAGTATTGATGTAAAGCGTGACGAGGCAGCCGCCCAGGAAGCGCGGAATGAAATAGAGAATGAACGGCCAGGAGCTTTGAAACACAATCCCGCCTATCAAGAGCGCGGCGTAGCAGGCTGACATCAGGCGCGAATTTATAATGGCCTTGCGGACTTCCGGGGGCGGCAAGAATTCCAATTCTTGCGGGGTAAAGCGGCCGCGGCTGTGCCGGATCAACTGGCGCACCGCATCGAAGTAGAACGTCAGGCCGAACGTGCCGGACAGGTAGCGCCCGAGGGTCAGAGGGTTTCCGTAGGGCTTTTGCGGGTCTAAGTCGTTGAACCAGGTGCTGGTGTGGTGCCCGGCATGCGAGTACCGGCGGTACAGGGGCTCCTCGATGAACACCAGCGAGGTGAACCAAAATACTATCTCGTTCAGTCGGCGCGACTTGAAGGCAGTTCCGTGGGCGCATTCATGCGAGGCGGCGTAGGCGAAGCAAAGCACGCCGCCATATAGGACCATTGCGGGCCACACCCAGAGCGTATGCCGAGTGAGCCCGACGATTGTCCCCGTTGCGATGCAGAAGAGCAGCCAGATTCCCAAGGTCAGGAGCCCGTGAACATTCGTTCGCCGCATCAGTCCCCGAAGCGTGCTCTGGTCGAGGGTCGGCGAATACCAAACATCAAACGGGTCGTCGGATAAGGCGGTGTCGTCCAAATCGGTGTCGTGCAAATCCACGTTGTCTTGGGCGGTGGTCATTCGGATCTCGTTGCCATTCTCTTTACAGACGGTGCATGACCGCCGAGGTTTCCTTGATTACGCGTTCCAAACACCCCGGGGCATATTCCGTGACTCGGGCGGGGTAGTTGTCCTGCTCATAGGCGGTCTGCTCCGGCAAGTAATTCGTCGCGCCATTGGTCAGGTTAAGAACTGCGACCGTCGAGCCTGCAAACTGTTCGCGCAAGGCCATCTGGTACCTGCTGTAAGGCTCGCCGGTCGTGGATACCAGGTAAGCATCGCCCACCCTCCATACGGTGACCGGAAATGTACCGATCGTTTGCTCACCCAGCCGCTCGCGAATGGCGAGCATCCGCTCCAGTCGCTCCACTTCGTAGCGCTCGGTGGAGGCCCTGATCCTCGCAAGAATCGCGTCGCGCGGCGGATAGTCCTTCAATGGCAGCTTGATTTGGACGCATTGCGCCTCGAGCACCGATGACATCTCCGGCTTCGCGGTTGAACCCCAGATGCCGAGCGGTGTGCCGGATTCCTCTATCCTCTGGTATTCGAGCCGACGGCTCGGCGGTAGCATGCCGCTCAAGATCGAGAGCGCGGCGAACCCGAGTTCGCGGCCGTTTTGCTCGGCCGCGTCGGGCGAGGATTCGTAACTACGGCGTGGCGTCAGATCGCCCGATGCCCCGTGGAGGAATACGCACACTGCTCCGGTTTCGCGCTCGACAACGTCGCGCATCGGACCGACATAGTCCGGCGACAGCAATTTGTTGCCGCCGCCCATGGAAACGGGGTGGCAGGCATAGTTAACCAGGACGCCGCGCACCTGGCCCTTTGCATCCGAAATCCTGCCGACGAGCACGGTGTCGTCCGCCGCGCGATCTCGATTGATGCCGCATATGCCGCGGCCCGTAAGCTCATCGAGCGAATCGCGATTGAAAGCGAGGCCGCATTTCCCGTAGGCCCAGCCGACGGATCCCGGAAAGGCGCTTGCGCGCGCGGCGGCAACGAGTTCGCAGCACGTCTGCGGCAAGGAGTCCAGATAGGGGGCGATCAAGTGTCCCCCCGAGCGATCGGCATGCCGCCGGGCGAGGGCAGGCGAGCTGTGGGTGTGAGAGGGATGCAGCATGAGTTGCTGTGGCTGTAGACCGAATCGCTCGCGGAGGGCGTCGCGTATGCGATCGGCTTCTTCCTGCCACAACGCAATGGCATCCAAAGTAATCAATGCCACCTCGCGCGATGTCGATTCGGACTTGAGGATCACGCAAGTTGCGAGCATGGGCTGGTGCACGCCCTCGGCGACATCGTGCGTGGCACTTCCCCAGAGGCGCGCATAAATGCCCTCGGGCGGAGTGATGTTCGAGCGCGCAAGACCCACGAGGCCCTGAAACTCAGGGTGAGAAAAACTCTTTGTCGCCGATTCGGTGCTCATAGTCTTGCCTGTATGTTGAAGTCTTGCCTGCACGCTCGGAGTCTTGGCTATATGGTCGAAGGACGGCCGGCCAACCCGGGGAGGGTGCGGGCCGACGGGACCGCGATCGCCAGGGCCAAGAGATAACAAATTCCTGCAAAGACTCCTATCGGCCAATGTGCGCGTCCCACTAAGAGGAGCGCCGCCATCGCGGGCCCCAACGCCATCCCGCCGGTAGACATCATAACGCCGGCGAGTGCCGCGCGGCCCTTAGGGTCACGTGCGGCGAGCAAACCCATTTGATACGGCAAGCCGTAAAACCAGGAAAAGGCGATGAGGCCGCACGAGGTTGCAAATGCGGCGGGGGTCGAGCCATAGACCAACACCAATACTGCCAGACAGGACGCGCCCAAGGAGATCGTCTGCGGCCACATTCGGCCGATGGAGAGGCTCATATAACGGGCAAGCAAGGAGCCACCCACACCCCACACCAGCATCGACAGGCCCAACCATTTTCCGACCGCTTGCTCATCCATGCCGGCGGCAATGCCGATGCGCTCCTGGTAGGCCCAGATCGCGCCATGTCCCGTATACAGGAGGAGCATCATTGCCAACAGAGGCATCACGCGAGAAGGCAATGAGGAGAATCGAGTCATTTGAGTCGGTCGAAGGCTTGGCGGCCCATGCCGTATGACCCACGGGAGCGTCAACAACGCGCCCGCGGTTATGAGCGATAGCGTCAACAACAGGCCCGGCAGGCCGCCTGCGTGCAGCAAATAGGGAGCAATCAGCGTCAGGATCCCGGAGTAGGCAATGGAAATCGCATTCACGATGGCGAAAACATGCTCGGGATGTTCGTCCGAAGATGCCATGTTGAGGTACACGCAGAAGGCCGCGGCGGCGCCAATGCCTGACAAGAACCGCGTCGGCAACAGCCACGCGAAGCTGCTCACGAAACATGTGAGGAGGTTTGCCGATACGATGGTGGCCACTGCAAATACGGCAAGCGCCAATCGCGGTGCACTGCTCATGATGCGTATCATGGCGAGGATGCCGAGCGTCAAACCGACGAGTTCCAGGGACGCGACGATGCCCGCCTGACGCTCCGTCAATCCAAGCAGATCTACCATTGCGCCAACCACCATGGGTTGAACGACCAGCGGCGTATTGCCGGCCATCGAAAAAGCGCCCATCGCGAGCAGCGCCCTTCGGTTGCTCATGCAGCCGTCACGGTCTGACGCTGCTCGCCGAGACCCTCGATGCCGAGCTTCACGGTGTCGCCCGGTTTTAGATAGACCGGCGGCTTGGCGCCCAAGGCGACTCCGGGCGGTGTGCCGGTGGCAACGATGTCTCCGGGCAGCAGGGTCATGAACCCACTGATGTAGCTCACCAATTGCTTGATCGGGAAAATCATCTGGGCGGTCGAGCTGTTCTGACGCGTCTTATCGTTGACCTCGAGCCACAGACTCAGCTGCTGCGGATCGGCTACTTCGTCTCGGCTTACGAGCCACGGGCCTATCGGCCCGAAGCTGTCTGCGCTCTTACCCTTTACCCATTGGCCGGTCCCTTGCAGCTGCCAACCTCGCTCACTCACGTCGTTGACGACGCAATATCCCGCGACATGGCTGAGCGCGTTGTCGACAGTGACGTTTTTGGCGGAGGAACCGATCACTACACCCAGTTCTACTTCCCAATCGACCATCGATGCGCCGAGCGGAATGACCAGGTCGTCGCAAGGCCCGCTGATGCTGCTGGTCGCCTTCATGAACAGAATCGGCTCCGTCGGCACGGCGGCGCCAGCCTCTTTGACGTGATCTAGGTAATTTAGGCCCACGCAGATGAATTTTCCCACGTCTGCGACGCACGGACCGAGACGCACTGGGCCGGGCACGAGCGGCAGCTCTTCGACTGGAATGGAAGCGAGTTGCCTCAGCGACGACGGGTTGAGCGCGCCCGGAGACACGTCGTGTATGTGGCGAGACAAGTCGCGAAACCTGCCTTCGGCGTCTATGAGGCCGGGACGCTCCATCCTTGCTTCACCATAACGAATCAGCTTCATGGACGCGCTTGATCCTTTGCGGAAGAGTCGCAATGCACCGAGCAGCGCCTAATCCCGCTAATATGTGTAACGTTACATATATACAATGTACGTGATTGCGTGCGGACGTGCAACGGCGACTCAAGGCATGAATTTATCAGACGCCTTTGGCGGGGCCGAGGCCCTTGTTGGGGTTGATCAAATATTTGCCGCCCGTCGAACTCTTGGCGTAAACGGATATCATGCCAAGGTCCAACGCTTCGGCCAGCGATACCTCGTTCGCATAGCTGCTGGCGAAAGTCGTTTTCAGCTCCGCTGCCACGCGCAGCTTGAGCCTTTGCGTGCCGGCGGCCCCTAACTTCTGCAGGAAGGGGGTGACCAGCCAACCGCCGACCCCCCAAGCCATGCCGAAATTGCGGTTGAGCTCGATCGGGCCCTGGCCCAGTCCTCCGTACACATAGACTTGCTTGTGGACCGCCGAGCCGTAGCGGCTGTACTGGGTTGCCTTTCTAAGAATGGCTGCTTCCATGCACATCAGAATCTGACCGGCGAGTTTGCCGCCGCCGATGGCATCGAAGGCAATGGTCGCTCCGGTTGCGCTCAATGCCTCAATGAGATCGTGCACGAACGTGGGCGAACTCGAATCGCACACCTGAGCGGCGCCCATCGAGCGCAGCAGATCGACTTGCTTTTGATTGCGGACGATGTTGACGAGGGCAATCCGCTCCTTGTCGCAAATCCGCTGCAGCATCCTCCCCAAGTTGGAGGCCGCGGCGGTGTGCACCAACGCCGTATGGCCTTCGCTGCGCATGGTCTCGACCATTCCGAGCGCGGTCAGCGGATTGACGAAGGATGAAGCGCCCTCGGCGGGCGTTGTGCCATCCGGCAGAACCAGACACTGCTCGAGCGAAACACATCGGTATTGCGAGTACATCGCGCCGCCGAGCGCGGCGACCGTCTTGCCGAGCAGAGCTTGCGCGGCAGCCGATGCGCCGGCTTCGACGACGACCCCCGCGCCCTCGTTGCCGATCGGCATCGAGACGTCGAAGCGCGCCGCCATGCTCTTGAGCGCAGCATCCGGAACTCGGGCGGTTATCACGGGATGATCCTTGGTGCCGCCTTGGCTCGCTTTGGACATGTCGGCGCCGGCGAATAGAAGCCCGAGATCCGACGGATTGATGGGCGCCGCCTCGACGCGGACGAGCACCTCATTGGTCGTGGGGATGGGAATGGGCACGCGGGACAGCGACACTTCCAATTCGCCGGTGTTCCTGACGAGCGAGCGAAGTTGCAGCCCGGTGCGTGCTTCATCTTGTTGTATAGTCGATTTCATGTTCTTGGTGACCTTCGAATGGACGCTCGCTCATGCTACGCCGCGGTCCGCGTGGTCGCCAGGTCACAACAATGCGAAAGTGTCAGCATTGGGCGCGGAAGCCGAGGCATTGATATGAGAATTGTATGGCGCGGGATCACGAGTCTCTCAATTGCTGCGCTTGTGCTCACGGCAGGCGCGGGCGCGGCGGAGGAACAGCCGATCCTACGGGAGATCGCGGCTGCACCGGACCCGGCACAATTGCAAGCCACGATTCACGCGCTGGTGGGTTTTGGTACGCGGCACACTTTGTCGGACACGACCTCGCCGAAGCGCGGCATCGGCGCCGCGCGCCGCTGGACGCAGAGCCGATTCGTCGAGATTGGACGCGGCTGCGGAGGTTGCCTGTCGATTGTGACGCCGTCACAGACCGTTACGGGCGAGCGCGTACCGAAGCCGGCGGAGATCGTGGACGTGGTTGCAATTCAAAGAGGTACGACCGATACGGAGCGGGTGATCGTGATTACCGGGCACATCGATTCGCGGGTCTCCGACCCCATGAATGCGATCGCCGATGCGCCGGGGGCAGACGACGATGCCTCGGGAGTCGCGGTGGTGATCGAGGCCGCGCGGATTTTAAGCCGCTACAAATTTCCGGCAACCATCGTCTATGGCGTGCTGTCGGGCGAGGAGCAGGGGCTGTACGGCGGCAAGGTGCTCGCCGACTATGCGAAGGCGCAGGGCTGGCGAGTCGAGGGGGATCTTAACAACGATATCGTCGGCGCCGTCCGCGGACAGAATGGCGCGATCGACAACACGCGGCTGCGCCTATTCTCCGAAGGCACCCGCGACGTGGAAACCGCAGAGCAAGCCAAGCAACGGCGCTTCGAGGGCGGCGAGAACGATTCGGCTTCGCGCAACATGGCGCGCTACGCGAAGGCCGTCGCGGAACGCTATATACCCAATTGGACCGTGGCACTGGTGTACCGGCTCGATCGCTTCGGCCGCGGCGGTGATCATTCGGCGTTCAACGCGCTCGGCTTTCCTGCGGTGCGCTTTACCGAGAACGCCGAGGACTACCGGCATCAGCATCAGGATTTGCGCACCGAGGGCGGCGTGGAATACGGCGATACCATCGCGCACGTTGATTTCGCGTATCTCGGCAAGGTCACCGCCACCAATGCACTGGCCGCGGCGTCGATGGCCTCCGCGCCACCACCGCCGACGAACGTCAAGATCGCGGGTGCGGTCACACCGGACACGAAGTTGTCGTGGACCGCGCCGCCTCGCTCGACGGCGGCAGGATACCGCGTTCATTGGCGCGACACGACCGAGGCCGCCTGGACGCATTCACGCGATGCCGGCAACAACGCTGCCCTGACGCTCGCGAATATTGCGATCGACGATTTCGTGTTCGGGGTCGCCAGCATTTCCGCGGAAGGATTCGAGAGCCCTATCGTCTTTCCGGGCGCCGCCGGAGCGTTCTGGTCGCCTTAAATGCGGCCGCGCATATTCTACGGTCAGGTGCCGAAGGTGCCGCGCCACGGGGTGGCGAGGGTCATCTCCAAGCTGGGTTGGGGCTCGCGCACCCAGGCGGCGCAGTGGGTTCGCGAGGGGCGCATCCGCGTGAACGGCCGCGTGGTGAGCGATCCGGAATTTCCGGTGCGCCAAGGCGTGGACTGCATCGTGATCGACGGTGAAGAGCCCGGACCTGCGGCGCGAATCGCGCTCATGTTGAACAAGCCGCGCGGCTTGGTGACCTCGACCAGCGATGAGCGCGGCCGCGCGACGGTATATGCCTGCTTCGCGGGTGCGGCGCTGCCGTGGGTGGCGCCTATCGGCCGGCTCGACAAGGCCAGCGAGGGTCTGCTGCTGTTCAGTAATGACCCTGCTTGGGCTGCGCGCATCGCCGACCCTGAATCAGCGCCGCCGAAAACCTACCACGTGCAGATCGATCGCCTGGCGGATGCTTTCTTCTTAAGGGATCTCGAGCACGGCGTGGTCGTGCAAGGTCGGCGTTTGGCGGTCCGATCTGCCCGCGTGCTGCGAGCGGGGGAGAAGAACGCTTGGTTGGAAATCGTGCTGGACGAAGGACGTAACCGGCACATACGGCGATTGCTGGCGGCGCTCGATGTGTCGGTCGTTCGCCTCGTTCGCGTGGCCATAGGCCCCCTGGCGCTGGGCGAGCTCGCTAAAGGCCGGTGGCGGATGCTGTCGCAGAAGGAAATCGAGTCGCTGTGAGCGGCGCCGACCCTGGGGCACATGTTTTTTTTCGAGGGGACGTTTTGATGGTCTCCAAAACGCCAAAACGTCAGGTTTCTAATAGCGATATAGGTACCGGAGAGCGCCGGGAGATTGCTCGAGACAGGGAGGGCGAACCCGCCCAGCGGGTCGCTCAAAAGGCCCCTGGGTAGGCGCCGCCATCGAGCAGAATGTTCTGACCGGTAATGTATCCCGCATGGACGCTGCACAAAAAAGCGCAGGTTTGCCCGAGTTCCGCGGGAGTTCCGAAACGCTTGGCGGGAATCTCAGCCATGGCGTGAGCAGCCACGGCTGATTCGGGTTTCCCGGTTTTTTTGGAGGAGACGGCGAAGCCGCCGCGCAGTCGCTGGGTATCGAAACTCCCGGGCAGTAGATTATTGATCGTGACGTTCTTGTCGGCGACCTTGCGTGCGATCCCGGCCACGAAGGCCGTGAGCCCCGCCCGCGCAGCGCTCGACAGGTCCAGCCCGGCGATTGGCATTTTGACGCTGATGGAGGTTATGTTGACGATTCTGCCGAATCCGCGGGCTATCATCGGGTCCATGACTTTTTGAATAAGCTCGATGGGCGTCACCATGTTCATGGTCACGCCGGTCAGCATCGCGTGGCGATCCAGTTCGCGGAAGTCCCGGAATGGCGGCCCCCCGTTATTGTTGATCAGAATGTCGGGCGTGGGGCAGGCCGCCAACAGCGCCGCTTGCCCCTCGAGGGTGGATACGTCGGCGAGCACGGGAGTCACATCCGCCCCGGTGGCTTGGCGAATTTCTTCAGCCGTCCGATCGAGCAGCGAGCGATTGCGCCCATTGATCACCAACGAAACGCCGGCTTCGGCAAGCGCCAAGGCACAGGCCCGACCAAGACCCTGGCTCGATGCACAGACGATCGCCGTCCGTCCGCGAATTCCCAAATCCATGTGCTGCTCCCGCCCGTTTCAATTGTCAGTTTTACAAAACTGATTACGCGCTTGCAATGATCGCAATTCGATCGTATAGCCGGTATACGCTGGCAGCACAACCCACTGGAGTCATTATGACGATCACACGCATTAAGCCCGGCCCGCGGATGTCGCAAGCAGTGATACACAATAAGACTGTATACTTGGCGGGACAGGTTGCGCCTGGTACTACGGTCGCCATTCAAACGCGGGAAATACTCGCCTTAATCGATAGTCTGCTGGCGGAGGCAAACACCGACAAGAGCCGGTTGTTGTCGGCGACTATCTGGCTCACGGACATGGCGACGTTTGGGGAAATGAACGGCGTGTGGCAGTCGTGGGTCGTTCAAGGACAAACCCCGGCGCGCGCCACCGTTCTCAGTTCTCACCTCGCGTCCGCCGAATTTAAAATTGAAATCGCCGTCATTGCCGCCCAGCCCTAGGGGCGAGGGCGCTTTGTTCATATCAGCACCTTAAGGGATGTGCTTGACGCACCGTCATGCTGGAGCTGCAAAATATCTGCAAAACCTTCGAGGGCCGACTCGTCCTCGACGACGTGAACTTGACCGTGCCCAAAGGGGTCACACATGCGCTGATCGGATCGAGCGGCTCCGGCAAGACAACGCTGCTCAGGATTACGCTGGGATTGATTCCTTTCGACAAGGGCTACGTCAAGATCAACGATCAAGCATTGCTGTCGCTCACCCAAGCCGAATGGGCCGACCGCATTGGCTACGTTCCGCAAGACGGCGGCCTTTTTCCGCATATCTCGGCAAAAAATAATGTCGCATTGGTCTCGAAATTGCGGGGATGGAACAAGTCCCGAATCGACGATCGCGTGGAGGAATTGCGCAAGGTCGTGGATCTGGATCCCGAGATTCTCACGCACTTTCCTCGTGAGATGAGCGGCGGCCAGAAACAGAGGGTCTCGATCATGCGCGCCGCGATGATGGACCCTGCCGTGATGTTGTTGGATGAACCGATGGCTGCATTGGATCCGCTCATCCGCAGCAGCCTGCAGCAGGAACTGAAGTCCATTTTCCAGCGGCTCGGTAAGACGGTGCTGCTGGTCACGCACGATCTCGGGGAGGCCGTCTATCTGGCGGAACAACTGACGATGCTGCACGAAGGAAGAATGGTTCAAACCGGAACTTATCGCGACCTCTTGCTTCACCCTGCCAGTCCCTTCGTCACTCAGTTCATCAATGCGCAGCGTACCCTGCCGGATGCGAGCGAAGTCGAATGAGACGCGCCCCGCTCATCGCATTCGTATTCGGAACGCTGATTTCTTGCGCTTCGCTCGCCGCCAATACCATCGTGATCGGCGGCAAGATCTTCACCGAGAGCTATGTCTTGGGCGAGATAGCGGCGCAAACGATCGAGTCGTCGTCGCATGTTCCGGTCACCCGCAAGCTCGGGATGGGAAGCACCGGCATTTTGTTCGAGGCGCTGAGGAGCGGGGCGATCGACGTGTACCCTGACTACACGGGCACTCTGGCGGAGGCCATCCTCAAGCGACCGGAGCTCAAGTCCATCGATGAGATTCGCCAGGGCCTCTCCGGCTCGGGTCTGACGATATCCGATTCGCTCGGATTCAACGATACCTACGCCCTGGCCGTGAAAGAGGAGTTCGCGGACAAGCACAACCTGCATTCGATCGGCGATTTGATCCCCATCCAGTCGTCCATTCGGGCGGCTTTCAGCTACGAATTCATGGATCGGAAGGACGGGTATCCGGGATTGGTCGAAAGCTATCACTTGAGCTTCAATCCGCAAAAAGTCAATCGCATGGAACATACGTTGAGCTTTCAGGCCATCGATCAGGATGCCGTTGACTTGATCGATGTCTATTCGACGGATGCGAAAATAAAAAAACTCAATCTGCGGGTGCTCAAGGACGATCACAACTATTTTCCCGTGTATCAGGCGGTGTGGGTCGCGAGACAGGCGTTCGTGGATAAATACCCGCGCGAGTGGCAGGCGTTTCGCGGACTCGAAGGCAAGATAAGCGAAGAGGCCATGCTCGACATGAACGCGCAGGCCGACATTCAAAAAGTCCCCTTCGAAAGGATAGCCGCGCAATTCCTAGGGTCGGAGAATCCGGCCTCGAAAAGCTGGCTGCACGAAGTTGCCCGGCGTACGAAAGAACATCTGTGGTTGGTCGGCGTTTCGCTGCTGTTTTCGGTGCTGGTCGGCATACCTCTCGGCGTGGCGGCCGTGCGTTTCCACACCGCCGGGCAGGCAATCTTGTTGTCGAGCGCCGTGGTTCAGACGATACCGTCCCTCGCCTTGCTGTGTTTTCTTATTCCGGTATTCGGCGTGGGCACCAAGCCTGCCTTGGCTGCGCTGTGCCTGTACAGCTTGTTGCCGGTGGTGCTCAATACTTTCACCGGTATTCGCGCCGTGAATCCCATCCATTTGGAGAACGCGCGCGCGTTTGGGTTGAACCGCCTGCAGGTGCTTTTCAAAGTCGTGCTGCCGCTCGCGAGCCCGACGCTGTTGGCGGGAATCAAAACCGCGACCATCGTCAGCATCGGCACTGCAACGCTCGCGGCCTTGGTGGGAGCCGGGGGCTATGGCGCACCGATCGTGTCCGGACTCTCGTTGAATGATGTCCCCACCATCCTGATGGGTGCCATCCCGGCGGCGCTGATGGCGCTGGTGGCGCATGGCATTTTCGAATTGCTGGGACTGGCGCTGATACCCGCGGGCCTTCGACGGCGGCCATGATTTCGCGGTTGAGGCTTCAAAGATCAGGGGAGGCGATCAATGGCAGAGATTACGAGTTGCCGGATGCGTGCAGGCGGGGCTGGTTGGGTGCTCGGGGCCGCTGCCCTTATTTTTACGCAAACGAGCCTGGCGGGTGCAGTTCCGGCGGCGCCTCATCCCGTCGCGCTGAAGGCCGCGCATTTGTTCGATTCGGTCTCGGGCAAATTGGTCGAACACGGCGTGGTGGTCATCTCGGGCAATAAGATTCAGGCGGCAGGAAGCGGCGTCAGGATTCCCGAGGATGCCGAAGTGATCGACCTGGGAGACGCTACCTTGTTGCCGGGGTTCATCGATGCTCATGTGCATCTGTCGCAAGAAGCCGGCCCTCATTGGTATCACGACTGGTTCAACAGCATCATGCGTTTCCCGGCTGAACAGGCGCTGTATGGCGCGCACTATGCGAAGGCGACTCTGGAGGCGGGAATTACCACGGTGCGCGACGTCGGCTCGTCCGACTATATTGCGGTCGGTTTGCGCAATGCAATCAACGCGGGACAGATTCCCGGCCCGCGCATGCTGGTGTCCAACTATGCTATTGGCTCGACGGGCGGCCACGCCGATCAAGACCCCGTGCCGCCGCAGCGCATTGCCGTGGCGGCTCCCATCCAAGGCGTGTGCAACGGCCCGGATGATTGCCGTTCCGCCGTGCGATACCAGATCAAATATGGCGCGGACGTGATCAAGTTCATGCCCTCCGGTGGCGTGCTATCGCTGTCCGATCCGGTGGACAATGTCCAGCTCACCCAGGAAGAAATGAACGCCATCGTGTCCGAAGCGCATGCGTGGAACCGAAAGGTCGCTGCGCACTGTCACGGCGACCGTGCCGCCAAGATGGCCATCGCGGCAGGGGTCGACTCGATAGAGCACGGCACCTTTCTTCAGGATGACACCTTGCAGGAGATGAAGAAAAAGCATGTGTACCTGGTGGCGACGCTGTTCGCCGGCTCGTGGGTGGGCGAGCGCCTGGACACGTTCCCTCCGGCGATCGCCGCGAAGGCACGCGCCGCGGCGGCGCAGGCGCAGCAGATGTTCCAGCACGCCGTAAAAATCGGAGTGCCGATTGCCATGGGCACCGATGCCGGAGTGGAGCCGCACGGTTTGAATGCGCGCGAATTCTCACTGATGACCAAGAACGGTATGGATCCGGCCATGGCGCTCTTGGCGGGCACGGCGAATGGCGCCGACTTGCTGGGAATCGCGGATCAGACAGGGAAACTCGCGCCCGGAAAACAGGCGGATATCGTGGCGGTTGCCGGCAATCCCCTGGCCGACATGCACGCCACCGAACATCCGGTGTTCGTCATGAAGGAAGGGACTATCTACCTGGGCGCCCCCGGAGCCGTTGCCGCGCGCTGATTACCTGCCGGCGGACTACCCGCGCAGCTGCCACAGCAGAAACGCGTAGGTATCGGCGGCCTCGCGGTCCTGTTGCGAACGCGTCGATCCCATCCCGTGCCCTGCGTCATAGTCGACGCGCATAAGAATGGGTTTGCCGGAACTCGTGGCCGCCTGCAACCGTGCCGCCATCTTCGCGACGTGGAAGGGTGCGACGCGCGGGTCGGTAACGCCGGTGGTCAGCAGGACCGCCGGATAGCGGGTGCCGTCCTTCACCGCTTGATAGCTGTCGATGCTCCTGAGCGCGCGGTACCCGGCGGGATCGTTGATCGCCCCCCATTCAGGTTCTTCGCCGTAGCCGTTCTGCTCGACTACGTAGCGCAGCGGGTTCGACCAACCGACGCCGTCGGTCACGGCGGCGAAGAGATCGGGTCGCTCGGTCAGCGCCCGTCCGACCGTAATCCCGCCTGCCGAGCGCCCGCCGATCGCGAGATGCCGCGGCGAGGTAAATTTCTTCGCGATGAGATCTTCGCAGACCGCTATCAGGTCGCGCCAGGTGTTGGGTTTATTGGCGAGTTGTCCGGCTTTGTGCCATTCGCGCCCGTATTCACCGCCGCCGCGCACGTTGGCGTAGCCGACGATGCCGCCCGCATCGACCAGTGCCAAGGTTCGGCCCGCGAATGCAGGGGTGTAGGCCGCGATGCCGTAGGAACCGTAAGCGGAAATCCAGGCCGGCGCGCGGCCGTCGAGCTTCAACCCCTTGCGGTAGATGATCGTGTAGGGGATTTTAGTGCCGTCCTTGGCGGCAGCGAAATACCGCTTGGCCACATAAGCGCTGACATTGATTGGCGGCTTCGGCGTGATGCGGGTGTCGGCGACGCGCCCGCCGGTATCGACCGAGTAGATACCGGCCGGAGTGAGCCACCCCGCCAGTGAAATCAAGGCGCCATCCTCGTCGGCGACGGTGTACACCGAACCGATGGTGCCGTCGAAGGGCATCGGGATGTCCGTCACCTGCCCGTCGTGTCCGAGCCTCTGCAGGCGGCTGATGCCTCCGTCCATGATGCGCAGGTACAGGCCGTCGCGCGCCCGTGCGGTGCTCTCGATAACGAAGGGTCCTTGCGGCACGACTACGGCCGCGGTTTCGAGGTTGGGAGCGCCCGCGGATGTTTTCACCAGCCGCCCGCGCGGCGTGGCCTTGTTGACCAGCAGGTACAAATCTTCGCCGTCGAGATCGACGTCGGTCACCTCGTCTTCGAAGGTGGCGAACGACGTCCATTGGGCGCGGCCCGCGGTGGCGTCGGCGAGCGGCGCAATGAAGCCGCGTGCCTCGGGCCGAACATCGGCGAGCAAGAGGATCGCGTGCACGGATCCCGCGCTCGTAACGACATAGGGAGCTTGAATCCGATCATAATCGATTCCGGCAACGAGCCCGCGCTTCATGACTACGGGATCGCTGTCGGGATCCGCACCAAGGCGATGGAAGCGCGCCTGACTGTCCAGAAACCGTTCGGGGGTATCGACGGCACCGGTGAGCTGGTTGTAGAAGAAACCGCTGCCGTCATCGAGCCAGTGCGGATTGGCGGCTTGCGTGTTGGCGATACGTTCGGGCAGGTCGCCGCCGTCGGCGACGGCGAGAACGTGCAAGGTTGAATCCTCGCTGCCGTTCTCCGACACGCCATATACCACGTGGCGACCGTCCGGCGATGCATGCCACCAATCGAGCGATAGATGACCCTCGGCAACCGTGGCCTTCGTGGGATCGACGAGCACCCGGTCGTTGCCCGACCCGTCGCGCACGAACAGCTTGAAGTTGTCGGCACCTTTAGGCCGCTGCGTGTAGAAAGTGAGGCCGCCGGCGCGCTGTACGCGGCTGGTCGCCACCGTATCGCCCGACAGCTGCTGGACGCGCTTGAGCAACGAGGTTCTCGTCGGGAGCGCGTCGAGTACCGCGCGCGCGTGATCGTTCTGCCCTTTCAAGAACGGCAGCCACGCAGGATCCTTGTCGTTCTCCATCCAGCGATAAGGGTCGCTCAGCGTCTCGCCGAAGTACGTATCTTGCACGACGTCGATGCGCGCCACCGGTGCCGCCGGCACGACCGAGCCGCCGGTTGCCCATAGGTTCCGGGACAAGAGGCTCAGCGAGAAAGCGCCGGCGCTGCCTGCTAGAAATTGCCGTCGGTCGAACGCGATCTTCATGATTTCACCGTCGTGCCTGCAACGTCGCGTTCAGCTGGCGGCGCCGGTGCCGAGCGGCAGCGTGCTCAAGAGTTCAGCCAATCCGTTCCACAGTACCTGGACGCCGATGCAGAGCAGTAGAAACGCAGACAGCCGCACTACGATCGTCGTTCCCGTTACGCCGATCCACCCCGCCAGGCGTGCCGAATTTCGATAGAACAGGTACACCAGCACGGCAAGCAGCACCACGGCGGCGAGCGTCTCGACGAAGAATTCCACCGACGAGACATGGAAGCCGTGGGGACGGTTCGCGCCCAGAGAAATCGCGACGGAAATCGTTCCGGGCCCCGTGGTCAGCGGCATGGTGAGCGGGTAGAACGCGAGCCGGCTCGGGCTTACATCGGTCGTACGTGGGCTCGGCGTCTCGCTGCGGCGCTGCTCCGTGGCGTCGGGCTCATTCAACATGCGCCAGCCGGCCATGGCGACGACTATTCCGCCCGCAACGCGCAACACCGGAATGGAAATGCCGAAGAAACTCAAGACATAGGCGCCGATATACAGTGATGCGGCCACGATGCAAAACGCGTAGATCGCCACCCAGCGCGACACCTGCCCGCGCACACGCGGCTCGAGCTCGCGGGTGGCGCCGAAAAAAATGAAGGCACCTGAAAGCGGGTTGACGATCGAGAACAGGGCTCCAAATGCCAGCAGAAAGGTCTTCGTCAGCTCCATGACGTTGATCGACGACATCATCAGCCCCCGCCGTCCTGCTCGCGAAGCCGATGGCTGTCCGCGGCAACCAGCTCGAAGCCGTAAACGCGCCGCAGCTGGGCGATCTTTTCAAGCGTCGAGCGCTTGAATGGCGGCTTGTTCTCCAGCGCATGCAAGGCGATCCCTTCGAGAAGATCACCCAGCGACAGGTCCAGATATTCCGCCAGCCCTTTGAGCACCTTGAGAAGTCCTTTTTCCAGCCGCACGCCCGTCTGAATTCGTTCGACTTCGCGCGGGGAAGGGGTTTTCTTGGCGGTCATGCGGCTATCCAGGTTTAGAGGCTGCAATGTCAATGATCGCAGATTTGCGGTGATCCGGCGCTTCTGGTACCGTGGTACCATTATACCAGTATCAATTTCCGAAAGCATCGCCATGCCGACATCTCCGCGCACGCAGATTCGTAGTTTTCACCTCCACGCACCGCGCGCGAGAGTCTTTCCCTTGTTCACCGCCCGCGGCGAACGCGCATGGGCGCCTGCGTGGGATCCCAAGATGCTGAGCGGCGCAGAAGAGCGCGGCAGCGCTTTTGAAACCCGCAACCACGACGGCCAAACAACGGTGTGGGTGGTCATTGACTACCGACCTGCGGAAGGACGCGTGAGCTACGCGCGCTTGGCGCAGGAATCCAACATCGGCCTGGTCGACGTCGTCTGTACGGAATCCGAGGGCGGCGGGACCGACGTGAGCGTGGCGTACACGCTCACGCCGCTGCATGCCGCAGGGGAGGCCTTCGTCGGTGAGTTCCTGGACCCGCCCCGTTATGCCCGCATGATCGATGAATGGCAGGCTGCCACGAGCGCGGTGCTCTCGCCGCGATCACACGGGCTCGTCGGGATCCCGCGTGAAATTCCAGGCGCATACGAGGGCGAGAAATAGCACGGGCACGAAGGCGGCAAAAACCCAAAATGCCGCGGCCTTTGCGGCAGCGATGGAGATTCCGGCCGATAGCCCGGACAGATTCGCGGCGACGCCGACGGCGGCGGCTCCCACCGCATAGCCGATACGCGCCATGGTTTCCGGCGATGTGACCGCGAGCGGCCGCTCGAGCTCATCCGAAAATCGCGTCATGCGGTGCACGATCGACGGCCAACAGAGGCCGAAGCCGAGGCCTTGCAGAAGGGCGCAAACGACAATCCCCGCGAGCGCCCCGGACGGCACGGCCACGGCGAACCCTCCGGCTCCCATGGCGACCAAAATAGCTCCCGTCCTAATCAGCATTCGGTCGAAAGATATCGGTGCCTTGGAGACGGCCAACGTTGCGATGCTCCACGCGGCCGCTTCGCCGGCCAAGATATATCCGGAGATGATCGGCGGTGTGCCGAACAAGATCTTCAGGATCAGGGGACCGTATGCCCAGAAGCCTGTGGTAGCAGCCGAGAGAGCGAATACCATGAGGAGACCTGCTCCAACAGGATGGGAAAAATCCAATACGTGGGCGGGGAACAGTCGGGAACCTCCTCGTCGATCGAGCCGCGCCGCCAAATATAGGAGGGTGGCGCCGACAGCCGTTCCCAAGGCCGACAGTTCGATCCGGTGCGCCACGCTGCTCTCGGCGATGAGCAGGGTCGCCGCCGACAACACCAAAAGGGGTAGCACCGGCCATGGCGTCGCGTCGCGCTTGGGCGGCGCCTGGGAGGGCAACCACACGTAGGCCATGATCCATAGCGCCGCGGCCTGACAGGCGAACACGAAGAATGTCATTCGCCATGAGTGCAAGCCGGCGAACACTCCGCCGATCAAGGGGCCTAACAGCGACCCCGCGCCCCAGATCACGGCGACGATGCCGAACAGGCGAGTCCACCAGGATTGAGGGAACCACGCTTGAATCGCGAGATAGCAGAGAGAAAGCAGCATGCCGCCGCCCATTCCCTGCGCCAGCCGGCCGGCCAGCAGAATGCCTATGACCGGTGCGAACCCGGCGATGACGCAACCGCTGCCATAGACAAGCGCCGCGACCCCGAGCACCCTTTTTACGCCGATGCGTTGAGAGAGCATGGGCGTGGCAGCGCCGGCCGCGATGGCGCCGACCTCGTATAACAAGATCGTCCAATTGATGTAGGCCACACCGCCGATGTCATCGACGATGGCGGGCGCAATGGTCGCGGTGACGAGAACGTCCGCCGCGTGCAGCCAAATGCCGACGCAGAGCACGACGAAGCGGCTCAACAACCCTGATGCGTAGAGACCTCGCCAGGTATCGCTGCGATCGACGATGATCATGGCGCGAGTTTAGCAACGCAAGCCGGCTTGCGGTCGGCGCGCCTCTCACGCAAGCTGCGGGCCGTGACATCATCGATGACCGGCTCATGATTCAGCCAGCGCGTCCACTGCGGCGGATCCTGGGCCTTGGTTTCGGTTTGGCGATGGTCTTCGGCGGCACCGTCGGCACCGGGATACTACGCCTGCCGGGCACTCTGGCCGCGGCGCTGGGTGATTCGACTCTGATTATCCTGTTTTGGATTTTCGGCGGAATATATGCGCTGCTCGGTGCCGTGGCGGTGGCCGAACTCGCCGCAATGTTGCCCGAGGCGGGCGGCTTTTACGTGTATGCGCGGCGCGCTTTCGGTAATGGACTGGGGTTCGTGGTGGGCTGGAGCGACTGGATCAATCAAGTAGCGGCCGTTGCTTATGCCTCGCTGACCGCGGCGGTATTCGTGGGCACTCTTTGGCCGGCCAGTGCAGAGAGCCCGCGGGCAATCGCCCTCGCCGTTCTCGCCATATTCACCATCCTGCATTGGGCGGGGCTGCGCATCGGCAGCACCATAACCCGCATGATCAGCGTCGCTGTCGGCCTCATGATGTTGGTGGTGGTCATCGGTTGCTTCATCGCGCCGCCGGTCGCGGCTCCAGGCGCCGCGCCCCCGACTACGTCGGCGGCTTCGCTGCCGCTGATGTCGTTCGGCATGCTCGCCGCCGTCGTGACCGCCTTGCGCGCGGTGTTCTTGAGTTACGACGGGTGGTATTCGCCCATCTACATGTCGGAAGAGAGCACCCAGCCGACGCTCACGCTGCCGCGGGCCATCATCGGCGGAACGGTGATCGTGGCCGCCATGTACGTGATCATCAACCTCGCCATTCTGCGCGTCTTGCCGTTGCCGGTGCTGGCTGCATCGGCGTTGCCCGCTGCGGATGCGGCACGCGTCGTCCTGCCGCGCGGAGGCGCCGTGCTCGTCACCGTGATTTCGCTGATGACGGTGCTGAGCCTGGCGAATGCGACGCTGCTGATGGCGCCGCGAGTGCTCTTCGCCATCGGCCGAGACGGCTTCTTCACGAAAAAAGCCGCATTGGTGAGTGCCGGGGGCACGCCGCGCGTCGCGCTTGCGGTTACGAGTCTGGGCGCGGCGGCGCTCATCATGAGCGGCACTTTCGAGCAGATCATCGCCATCGCCGCCGTGCTGTTCCTGCTCAACTACGTATCCGCCTATAGCGCGCTCTTCGTCCTGCGCCGAAGAGAACCCGCCGCAGCAAGGCCTTACCGGGCCTTCGGTTATCCGTACACGACCGTCATCGTGCTCATTGGTTGTGTGCTGCTGTGGATCGCCGCCATCCTGGAAGACCTCAAGTCCGGACTTATCGCCGGGTTGCTGCTGGTCGGATGCGCGCCGGTCTATGCCTGGGTCGCACGGCGGCGACGATTCGCGCCGCCCGGCCCCTGACATGCCGCCGATGCGCCTGGCGGTCCCACTGATGTCCGCATTGTTGATGGGCGGTGCCGCGCTCGAGTCGGCGGCACGGTTGGCCGAAGGTCCGCGCGCCGACCAACTCGCGTTCCGTGAGCTGTACCGCGAGCTCATCGAGACCAACACCAGTCATTCCATCGGCAGTTGCACATCGGCGGCCGAAAAAATGGCGGCACACTTGCGGGCGGCGGGATTTCCGGAATCGGACCTGCACTTCTTCGCGGCGGCGGAGCATCCCAAGGACGGCGGCCTCGTCGCCGTGCTGCGGGGGACGGATCCCGCCGCGAAGGCCATTTTATTGATGGCGCATCTCGATGTCGTCGAGGCGCGGCGCGAAGATTGGAGCCGCGATCCCTTTACGCTGGTCGAGGAAGGCGGCTACTTCTATGGCCGCGGCGCGTTCGACGATAAGTCGATGGCCGCGGTATGGGTGGATACAGTGGTTCGCCTGCGTCGGCAAGGTTACAAACCGAAACGCGCCATCAAGGTGGCGCTCACCTGCGGCGAGGAGGCCGGCGCCGCGTTCGAGGGCGCGGAGTACTTGGTGAAGCACGAGCGCCGGCTGATCGATGCGGCTTTTGCGCTCAACGAATTCGCCTATGGAGTGCTCGATGCCCAGGGTCATCGCGTGGTCATGGAAATCGAGGCGGGCGAAAAGACCGACCAGGACTATCGCCTCGAAGTGGAGAATCCGGGCGGTCACAGTTCCCGACCCGTCAAGAACAACGCCATCTATCATCTCGCCGAGGACCTGACGCGCCTCAGCGGCTACGAATTTCCGGTGCAGATGAACGATACCACGCGCGCCTACTTCGGCCGCATGTCGGCCATCGTCGGCGGCGAGAGCGGCGCCGCGATGAAGGCATTGGTCAAGGCTCCCACGGATGCGCAGGCGGCCGCGACCCTGTCGCAGGACCCGCGGCTGAATGCGATGCTGCGCACCACTTGCGTCGCAACGTTGATGAGTGCGGGGCACGTCACCAATGCGTTGCCGCAGCGGGCGCGTGCGAACGTCAATTGCCGAATTTTCCCCGGTGTCGCGATCGAGGACGTGCGTCAGGATCTGATGCGGGTGCTGGCGGATCCGCAGATTTCCGTGGCGACCGTCGAACCCTCGGATCCCGTGGTCCTGCCGCCGCCGCTGACTCCGGCCATCATGAATCCGATCAGAGAAGTGACGCAGCGTGTCTATCCCGGAATCGAGGTGGTGCCGGTGCTGCAGGCCGCAGGGACGGACGCGATTTATCTGGCGCAGGCGGGCATTCCCACCTACGGCATCAGCGGCATGTTCGTGGATCCCGATCTCAGCAATATTCATGGCCTGAATGAGCGCATCCGGGTGCAGTCGCTGTATGACGGACGGGATTTTTTGTTCTTGCTGGTGAAGCTTTACGCCGAACAGGTGCGCTGAGTTCCTTATTGTGCGGCTTCGAGCAGCGCCTGCACCAGCGGCTGCGGCAGGTAGTGATCGCTCACGGGCGTGAGCCCCAAGCGCACCACCACCAAGCCGCGCGAGCGAATAATGGCGGTGATCTGGCCGTCATGGCCCTCCATCCAGAACGTGTCGGCCGGAATTCCATAGGCTGAGTCCGGATTTTTACCCGGAACGATGGCGTCGGATGCCCAGAGCCAAACCATGCCGCGCCCGTACTCGCCGCCGGAGGGTTTTACGGGCATGGCCATCATTGCGACAAAGCCGCGCGGGAGCAGCGCTTGGCCCCGCCAGGTCCCGTCTTGCACCAGGAACTGTGCGTACCTGGCCCAGTCGCGGGCGGTGGCATACATATAAGAAGAGCCCACCAGGGTGCCGTGCTCGTCGGTCTCGATGGTGGCGCTGCTCATGCCGAGCGGGATAAACAATTTTTCGGTGGGGTACGCTGCGCCGAGCGGGGCCGCCGCATCTTGGACGATGCGCGACAGGATGTTGGCCGTGCCGCTCTAGTAGCTCCAGACCTCACCCACGGGATGCTCCAGTGGCTGCCGCCGCGCGAAATCTGCCGTGTCCGGCTCCAAGTACAGCATGCGCGTGACATCCGACACGGTGCCGTACGCTTCATTGAATCGCAGACCGCTCGACATCGCGAGCAGGTCGGCGATCCGAATGCGCTCGCGGCCGCCGCCGCCCGGCGCGGACCAGCCGGCAGATTGATCGAGCGCGAGCCGGCCGTCGCTTACGAGAATGCCGACGAGCCCGGCGAGGACGGTCTTGGTCATCGACCAGCCGAGCAACGGCGTCGATGCCGAAAAGCCCGGAGCATACCGCTCGGCCACGATTCTGCCGTGACTGACCACGACAATGGCGCGCGCGCCGGGCCCGGCGAGCGCATCGTCGGCGAGGAGACGATCGAGCGCGGGGTCGGTGGCAACGGCGTTGCCGTCGGGCCACAATTCGCCCGCGTTCATGCGGGCGCCGGCTACGGCGGTAATGGGAGTGGCTCTCGCGGGCGAGTCGAGCGATTCGCCGTGCATTGCGCCGGCGGGAGGGTCGGGGTCCAAGTTGCCGTCGGGTATCACGGCGCAGCCGGTGCGGGGCCGCGCCACCGCCAAACCATCGCCGATGAAGCCGAAGAGTCCGGCGCGTACCACGCGTCGTTCCCGATCGACGGATACCCGCATGAGGCGCAGCAGCGCTATTCCGGGTGCTTGTACATCGGTGCGCAGCACTTCTTCCGGGTCGCGGCCGGCGAGAAACACATTCGAACAAACGATCTTCGCGGAGTAATTGGCGCCGACCCGTAAGATGTCCGGCGGCTTGAGCCACAGCACGAGTGCCGGCGCGATCAGCAGCAGCGCGAGTGCACCTGCGGTTCGGAAAGCTACCTTGCCGATTCTCATCGCTGCCTCACGGTTGTTCCGGTGCGCAATACTAACCCAAGCATTCGATCGGCTGGACTCACGAACTGGAATTGCCGAAAATGGCGAATGAACAAAACTCAACCTCTTCGCATTGAGCGTTTTCGCATTGCTTGTTTGGTTGCCGGCGTGCTCTGTTGTCCGAGCCTCTGGGCCGCATCCTCAAATGCCAAGCCGCCGCCGGCGGGCGATCAATTCGAGCAACTGGTCGATGACTTCGTCTTCGGCACGCTGGCGCTGTCGCCTGCGAGCGCGACCGGCGTTGGCTACCATATCCATCACGGCACGGTACTCGATGACTTGCTGGACGATTTCAGCCCGGCGGGCATTGCAGCTTCGCGAAGCTTGCTGCATGACATCGAAGCGCGGATCGGGAAGCTCGAAACGGCGTCGCTCGACGCGGAGCAGCGTGCCGACATCGATATCATGCGTGACGCTCTCGGCGCGACGCGGCTCGAACTCCAGGAGATCCAGAGCTACCGACACAATCCCACGACCTATGTCGAACTGCTGGGCAACGCTCTGTATTCGCCCTACGTGCTGCACTACGCCGAGGCGGCGGAGCGCTACCGGCACATCATCAACCGCCTGAACAAAGTTCCCGAACTGATTCGGCAAGCCGAGGCGAATTTGCAGGATTCTCCCGAGGTTTGGAATCGCGTTGCGCGCGAGGAAAATGCGGGCAACGTCGCTCTGATCGACACGACGCTCCGGACCGATTGCCCGGCCGGGGAGCGCATGCGTTATGACCAAGCCGCTGCCGCCGCGATCGCGGCGCTCAACGGTTTCAACCACTGGCTGGAAGACAACCTGGCGGAGAAAGTCAGTGATTGGCGCCTGGGCAAGGAGCGGTATGCAAAGAAGTTTCGTTTAGTGCTCGCGACCGGCAAGACTCCGGAAACCCTGCTGGCGGAAGCAGAGGCGGATCTCGCAAAGACGCGCGCCGAGATCGCCCGGCTCGCGGCCCCGAAGACCGTCGAACAGGCGCTTGCGGACGTGGCGCGTCAGCATGCCAGCATTGCGACCTATATACCGTCGGCGAAGCAGGCGTTGGCCGCGGCGACGGCCTTCGTCAAAGCCAAGGACTTGTTGACGCTCCCGCCCAACGCGAATTTGGAGGTCATCGAGACGCCGACGTTCATGCGAGGCATTTATGGCGTCGGCGGCTTCAATCCGGCGCCCGCGCTGGAACCCAAGCTCGGCGCCTTTTTTTGGGTGACGCCGATACCGAGCACCTGGCCGCAGTCGCGCGTCGATTCAAAGCTGCGCGAATACAACGACTCGGGAATGCAGCACCTCACCGTCCACGAGGCCATGCCGGGTCACTATGTGCAAGGAGAGTATGCGAACGAGTTGCAGCCGCCATCGCGCCGCCTATTGCGTAACATATTCGGCAACGGCCCCTACGTTGAGGGTTGGGCCGTGTATTCGCAGCAGCTCATGGCGGAACAAGGATACCTGGGCGACACGCCCGGCTATCGGCTCACGCTGCAGAAGCAATTGCTGCGGGTCCTGGCCAACACGATTCTGGACATCCGTCTGCAGACCTTTGGGATGACCGACCAGGAAGCGCTGGACCTCATGACCCAGAGCACATATCAGGAAACCGAAGAGGCGACCGCCAAACTGCAGCGCGCCAAGCTATCCTCGTGCCAGTTGCCGACGTATTACGCCGGGTACAAGGGCTGGCTCGCCGTGCGCGAGCATTATCAGTCCAAGCGCGGATCCACCTTCAATCTCAAGGAGTTCCACGAGAGCGCGCTCAAGCAGGGCGCCGTGCCCCTGCCGGTGCTGGATCGGCTGCTGCAGTAGCCGGCGCGCGGGCTGTTTGCGGGGCTTCTGCCCCGGGCTATACTTCGGATAGGCATCGATCCCAAACGAGTAAACCCCATGAACGCGAGCCTTAAACCCGTCCAGACGCCGGCCGACGCCGAGCAACGCGCCCGTGTCGACCTTGCCGCCTGTTATCGGCTGGCGGATCGATTCGGACTGAACGAAGGCATCGACAATCATCTGACGCTGCTGGTGCCGGGATACTCGGATCGATTCCTGCTTGCGCCCTTCGGCATGCACTGGTCCGAGGTGAAGGCCAGCGACTTTATGGTGGTGGATTTCAACGGCGACATCTTGAGAGGGCAGGGGGTGGTCGAACCCACTGCCTTGTACATTCATCAGCCGGTGCATCGGCTCTCGCCCCAGGGACGCTGCGTATTGCACACCCACATGCCCTACGCAACGGCGCTTTGCATGCTGCAAAATCCGCGGCTGGAGATGGCGGTGCAGAGCGCGCTCGGCTTCTACGACGACATCGCCTACGACTCGACCTATAACGGGCTCGCCCACGATGTATCGGAGGGTGAACGATTGGCGCGCGCACTCGGCGAGAGGTCGATGCTCATGATGGGCAATCACGGCGTGTTGGCGGTGGGCAAGACCATCCCGCTGGCATTCGAACGGCTGTATTTTCTGGAACGGGCTGCGCAGGCGCAGGTCCTGGCGCTGTCGACGGGTCGGCCGTTGCAGCTGGTCCCGGAAGCGACGATCAAGAAAACCGTGGCGCAGCTCCTGGCGAGCGGCGCCGTCGGCGGCCGCGATCGCTCGGAACTGCACTTCGATGCATTGAAACGGGTTCTCGATCGCGGCAATTCGGATTACGCGAGCTGAACTCGCGCGTTCTAGCGGCCGTTGACCCGGCGCGGGCCGCCCGCAGTCCCATCGTCATCTTGTTGGCGGTACTGCTGTTCATCAATTACGTCGATCGCGGCAATCTGGCCACCGCGGCGCATTTGATGCAGGACGACCTGCGTTTGAACTACACGCAGATGGGCATTCTGCTGTCGGCCTTTTCCTGGACGTATGCCTGGACGCAAATCCCGGTCGGCTGGCTCGCGGAGCGCTACGGCGCCCATCTGATACTCGCGGCCGGTCTCGCTCTTTGGGCCTCGGCCACCATCCTCATCGGATTCGCGCACACGTTCACGACGCTGCTGGTCTTGCGGCTACTGTTGGGCGTGGGAGAGAGTGCCGGATTCCCCGGCGTGGCGAAGATATTGGCGGCGATCGTACCGGCGAAGGGACTGGGCACGGCCAACGGCTTCGTCGCGCTCGGATATCTGACGGGTCCGGTGGTGGGCACCTTGGCCGGCGGCTTGCTGATGGCGCACTTCGGCTGGCGCTCGGCGTTTTGGGTGTTCGGTGGATTGTCTTTGCTCTGGCTGCTGCCGTGGTCGCGCGTGGCCGGTCACGTGCGTACGGCGGTGAGTGCCAGCACGGATAATTCGACGACATGGTGGATGATTCTGAAACAGCCGTCCCTATGGGGTACCTCGCTGGGGCTGTTCTCGCAGAACTATGTATTTTACTTCATGCTGGGGTGGCTGCCCTCGTATCTGCAAACCGAGCGCGGCTTCTCCATCGTCGACATGGCTTGGATCGCGACCAGCGCCTATATGGTCAATGCGTTGAGCGCCTTCGTCGCGGGATGGGGCATCGATCGCTACCTTGCCCGCGGCGGATCGGCGAACTTCGGCTACAAGTCCGTCATGGCCGTGGCGCACGTGGGTTCGGTGGCATGCATGCTGGCCATGGCGATGGGCTCGTCCAAGGTGGCGTTGGTGAGCTTGTTCGTTTATCAAGCGCTGTGCGGCGCCTCTTCACCCGGCGTGTATGCAATGTGCGAGATCCTTGCCGGGCCGGCCGCGTCGGGGCGATGGGTGGGCATTCAAAATTCCCTCGGCAACCTCCCGGGAATCATCGCACCCTGGCTCACCGGCTACATCATTCAAACGACCGGGCACTACACCAACGCCTTCGTCGTGGCCGCCGCGGTGAGCGTCCTGGGCGTGGTCGGTTGGGTCTGGATGGTGCCGAAGCTCGAGGAACTCGAATGGAAGCCCGCGGCGCCGGAACCCGAGCCTGTCGGCGCTTAGCGGGCGGCCCCCGCCCTGCAGGGCGGGTCAGCCGTAGCGCATGCGCGTGCCGAGGCGCACGGACATTTCGATCTCTCCGGCGGCAAGCTTGCGCGGAAAATAAGTCCCGGAAATGTGTGCGGCATGGACGCTTGCGCCTTCCAGTTGACAGGTGCGCATGTCGAGTCCACGCAGATCCGCTTGGCGGAAATAGCAGTCCGACAAGTCCATATTTGCGACGTCGATCTCCCGCAGGTCGATGCCGCGGAAATCGCAGCCGCGCAGATCGCATTTCTCGCCGGCGTGCACGCGACGATTGAATTCCTCGGCGCGGCCTTCACGCAGCAATAAATAGAGAGGATCGGCTGATTTGCGGGGTTTACCGTCTGACATAAGTATCACCGGACCTGCACGAGATCCCATAGATTGCCATAAAGATCCTTGAATACGGCCACTGTGCCGTAGCTCTCTTCTTTGGGGTCTCGGACGAACACGACTCCCCGATGCCGGTAGGCATAATAGTCCCGCCAAAAATTGTCGGTATGGAGAAATAGGAACACGCGGCCGCCGGTTTGATTCCCAATCCGCGACTCCTGCTCGCCGCCGAAGGCGCGCGCGAGAAGCAGCCGTGATTCTACCGCACCGGGCGGCGCCACGACGACCCAACGCTTGTCTTGCTCCGCAATATAGGTGTCCTCGACCAGCTTGAAACCCAGGATCCCGAGATAGAACTTGAGCGCTTCGTCGTAATCACGAACGACGACCGCGACCTGCCCCAGAGATTGTTTCATCACCGATTATTGACACGAGTTTGTGGATTTTGCACGCTGGGTGCATACCTGCGAACGGAGCAAAAGAATGATGCCTCGAAACGTCAAGACGACGGAACTGACCCTGACCCGCACTGTGGCGGCGAGCCCCGCAGCCATATTCGATCTATGGATTGACCCAAAGAGCCCGGGAAGTCCTTGGTTTGGCACCGCAAAGGCGATCGTGCAGCCGATCGTTGACGGGCTGTTCTATCACTCGGTGCACTTTGGAGGAGAAGACTGGGCGCACTACGGCCGCTTCTTGGTCCTCGAGCGTGCGCGGCGCATCGAGCACACTTGGGTGTCCCGTGCCACCCAAGGATTTGAATCGATCGTGTCGCTGACGTTCGAACCGCAGGACACTCAAACGCTCATCCGTTTGCGTCATACGAATGTGCCCGACGATGAGATGGGACGTCAGCATCAAGAGGGCTGGGGTTATGTGCTGGGAGGCATCGCAGAGAGGTTTAGCGGGAGCCCGCGATGACTCGATGGCAGGACCGGCTCATTCGTCGTGCAGTCAGTAGGTACGACATCGTTACCTGCTGATTCGCCGAGCGGCGTCGCGGGCGGGGCTACCTCGGAGGCTGCCCCAACGCCACATCGCGCCACAATTGCCGCACGACGTTGCCATAAACGCCTGCAAGACTCTCCCCTCGGGCTCAATAACAGCCGGAGGAGTGGCAAATGGCTAGTCGCTTGGATGCTCTGCTCGAATTCGTGCGTCGGGAGCTTATCGAGCGGCTCGACCGGCTGGTCGCCGTGCTGGCTGGCGGTGTCGGTAGGTTCTTCCCGGCCGCCTGGTCGTTCCGAAGGCGACTGGTGATCGCAGCGTTGCTCGCCGTGCTTGGGTATGGCCTTTACGTCCATCCACCCTTTGAACCGATTCACCGGGGCGAGGTGCTGGTGCGCACGAACGTGTTCGACGGCTCGGTGGGTGTCTATACGGCGGGCACTGTGCTGGTGCTGCCCGGCATTCATCAAGCACGCCGCTACTCCACCCGAGACCAGATGTACCGGCCGACCGAAAGCGCGAGCGCCACGGGTCCGGCGCCGTTCCAGTCGATCGAGGGTCTATCGATCGGAGTCGACTTGGCGGTGCGATGGACCGTCGACCGCGCTCGGCTCGCGCAGATGTCAAAGGAATTTCCCGATGACCTCAACGCAGATCTCGTGCGGCCCGCGGTGCAGGGAGTCGTATATCCGTTGTTCGCGCGGTATTCGGTGCGCGAGATCTTCTCACGCCGGCGCGCCGAAATCCGGCAGGAATTGGAGAGCGAGCTCAAGCCTAAGTTCGCGGCGATGGGACTTCTGCTACGCGGGGTGGATATGGGCAAGGTAGACCTGCCGAAGGACTATCGCACGGGAATGGACAAGCTCTTGGCCGAGGAACTCGAGACCGAGAAGGTTCGCTACACGCTTGAACTCAAGCAGGCTCAAGTCACACAGATGCAGTTGGAGGCCGAGGCCGACAAAGTGCGGCGGCAAACGGCGGCCGAGGCTGAAGGCCAGGAACGGGTCATCGCGGCGCGCGCCCAAGAGGAGACCATGAAGCACATCCTGCCCTTCAAGCAGAAGCAGATAGAGCAACGCAAGCTCGAGGCCGAAGCTGAGAAAGTAGCGCGCATTCGCACCGCGGAGGGCGCCGCCGAGGCGCGGCGCATCGAGGCCAGGGGTGAAGCCGATTCGCGCCAAAAGCTTGCGGATGCTGAAGTTTACCGCCTCGATCTCGTGGGCAAGGCCAACGCGGGTCAGATGGAGCGCGAAGGCGCACTCATCACGCACTACCCGCTGCTGATCCAAAAAACGCTTGCCGACAAACTTTCGGACAAGGTGCAGGTGATCATCGCTCCGACTCCGGCAGCCGGCCGGTTCATAGGCTCGAACCTCATCGGCACGCAAGGCTCGACGAGCCCCATCGTCACGAACTCCCTCGACGACGCGGCGGGCGGGGTGAGCGATCCGGCAGAGAACTCTCCGGCGGAGCGTTCACGGTGATCCTTGCCCTCGCCGCAACCCTGGCCATTGTCGTCCGGGATCACACCTCGCTTCGCGCTGCGCCGAACTCGAGCGCCACGGAGTTGACCGCCCTCTGGGAAGGGGATGTGCTGGAGGTCCGCGGCGAGCGTGCCGGATATTTCAAGGTCTACGACTATCGCCGCGAGCGGGGTGGCTATTTAAAGAGCGAGGCGGTCCGTCCGATAGAACTCACCGAGGCCAATGCACCCGAACTGCTTGCCGTGCTGCGTTTCTTGCGGGACAGTCCGGGATCCGAGGCACTGGGGATCAGTTACGGCGCTGCGTACCTCAAGGCGATACCGGCACGGGCACTTAGCGCCGAGCCCTTCGATGCCATTGCCCGGATGGCCGAGAGGCTGGCGGACGAGGCCTCGGGCAGCGCCAACCATCTCGCTGACTTCGCCGCGCACCTCGAGGGGGTGCAGCAATTCGGCATTCACATGCGCACATTCGAGCGCAATGCTCGAATGCAAGTGTGTTACGACGGGGAACTGTTCCGCCGCGTGCTAACCCTGACCGCAGCGAGTTCCGAGGAGCGCGCGCACGCAGTGCTCGGCCTGACACGGCCGGACTGTATAGATCCAGACTTGGGCCCCGTGCGCCGCTCATCCCTCGACGATGAACGCGGCGCGCTGCTCGAGATCGAGCAGCCGGGATTGAGCGCGATGACGCGAAACCGCCTGCACGCCCGGCGCGCAGGCGTCTGGGCAACGATTGCTTACGAGCGGGCACGGCGCGGCGAGCCGCCGAAGCCGGCGGCGGAGCGTGCGCTCGCCGAACTTCTCGCTGTGCGGCCGGACGATCTCGGCGATGATCGTCGAGGCGAGTACATCGACGCGCTGCTGCGAGTGAGCGCGAGTCGCGGGGCGTTAGGTGTGCCGGAGCCCCAGGCGGGCACGCTGATTCTCAGCGCGGCGCCGGGGGGCCCGGGGCAAACGTGCGTCGCGCTGGACGATCGGCGGCGGCACGCAGCGCCACTCGTGCGACGCTGCACTTACGGCATCGTCTGGATGGCCACGGCGCAGGTGATCCCGCAAGGCCCGGCACTGGTGCTCGCGGTGCAGCCGAGCGAGAGCTGGCGGGAACTCTGGGTGTTCCATGAGCGGGCGGGAGCTTGGACTATCGATGTGCTCCCTCCCGGAGCGGACGATCCCGAGGAGGGCTATGTCGAGTTTGCCGGCTTCGCACCGGGACCGCGGCGCCTGCTCATTGCACGCGAGGTGAAGGAGCGCGGCCGATTTCGGCGCCGCTTCGAGGAACTGCGCCTCGACGATCTCGCATTGGTGCGGCAGGCGAGCAGCCCGGAGCTGCTGCGCGATTTCGGCCGGTGGCAGGACGCGGCCTGGCGGCGCGCCACGCTGGCGCTGCACTGACCGGCGAGCACCCCGTCTCCCAGCGTTCCGCAAAGACGACGCCCGCACTCTCGCATGGAACGCGTGCCTGTCCCTTACCCGTCCACCCGCCTTGGGCCTTCCTTGAGATAACGAAATCGAAAGCGCTCCGTCCAGCCCGGAATATTTTTTGGGGAACACGATCGCCTTTCATATTGGATGCAGGTGAAGCGCTGCGAGCGGCAGCTCAGCAATAAACGTGAATGGCTGCACATACGCTTGTATGATGGCGATGCGGGATGGCAACGCCGCAGCAAGGATTGGCTGCAGAGGAGATTGCAATGACGCTGAGTGATGAACTGAGCAAACTGGCGGAGCTTCGCGAGCGCGGCACATTGACGGACGAGGAGTTCACCCGCGCAAAAGACCGGCTGTTGAATGCGGAGGAGACGCGCTCCGCGCCGCCTTTCGTGTCTGCGGTCAATGCCTTCCGCCGCAGCCGCGCCGACCGGTGGATTGCCGGGGTGTGCGGCGGGATCGCGCGGGCGACGGGAATGGAATCCTGGGCATGGCGGCTGATCTTTGCGGTGTTGGCCCTTTGCGGAGGTGCGGGCTTGCTGCTCTATGTGCTGCTGGCGATTTTCGTACCGAGCGAGTGAACGAGTCAAAGTCGACGCGAAACACAGGAGGCGCCATGAGAGAAATACCGATCGGCGCGAGAGGGACATATTCCCTCCAGGTCGAACCGCACCATCTGGCCAATAGCTTCAAGGACAGCATGCTGCCTCCGGTTCTCTCGACACCGCATCTGGTGCTGATCATGGAAAATGCAGCCTTGAATGCGATCAAGCACTGCCTGGATCAGGATGAAAGCGCCCTCGGCACCCGCGTGGACGTACGGCATCTAGTGGCGACTCCAGTCGGCCGCGAGGTCATCGGCCATGCCGAGGTCATCCGGACGGAGGGCCGCAGAATAGACTTCAAAATATGGGCCACGGATGGTGTCGAGGACATCGGCACCGGAACTCACGAGCGCACCGTGGTGAGCGTCAGCCGCATCATCGCGAAGATGGCCGCCAAATACGGCGCCGGAGGCCACGCGAGCCTGCGGATCAAGTGAATGACAGCGGCGGCGTTTTCCCGATCGTTCACCGAAGCGAGAGGCTTGCTGCCGCGATGACCGGTCCTTGATGCAAAAGCTGCACCAACACCGCGACGTCCGTGGCCTCTTTCGGCAATGAGGCTACGTTGGCCCCGTATTCCCGAGCCTCACCCGTGTAATTGCCCAGGTGGCGAACCGCCCGTACGATGTTGTACTCGGTCAACGTGCGTCCCGCGTTTTCACCCCGCCCGATGGCAGAAATCGCGGAACGTTGATAACCCACGAGCAATACTTCACTTGGGGAAATGCCGGGTGTGCCAGCCAAGTCAATGAGCACCGCGCCGTCGCGCACCGCGATCCTCACCGGAATGCCGCTCCGAGGACTGCTGAGCGACTTGCCGATTTTAGATCGGTCGCTGCCGGGGAAATCGCGTTCACCGTCGACCACGACTTGCGGCGTATAGACCGATGTGAGATTCAAGGCCCTCGCATAGCCCCGTTGCCGCGATGCGGCTTCAGGGATGTCAAAGCGGTCGCGCCATCCCAGATCATCCCAATAGTCAACGTGGAACGATAAAGCGAGCACATCCGGCCGCTTTGCAAGCTCACCGATATACGCCTCGGCGGGTGGACAGGAACTGCAGCCCTCGGAAGTGAAAAGTTCGACGACGCTGGGCCGCTGCCCCGCGTGAAGGCTACCGGACGTGAACAGGAGGCTGGCAGTCAGCAGATTGGTCAAGAGCAAGGCCCGCATACCCATAGGACCGGACTGCCGACGGGAATATTGCGCAGGACCAGCATTGCGCCCTTTTGTCCTCGACATCCAATTCTTTGCTTAGCGGCCACGCGCGCCGCGCATTGAGTCCGGTCTGCGACAAAATTTCGGCCCCACTGTCGATTTTGCGGCTTCTCCAACGTCTTATCTGTATAAGCACGGCGAGCGGGCGGACCCGCCTCGCCCAATCGCATGCCTCTATACAGGAGAAATCCATGATCACGATCTCCGCCTTTCGATGGGTTCCCGAGTTCGCACAGGGCCAGGTGCGCGATCTGCGCGTACGCTGGGCGCTTGAGGAAGCAGGTCTGTCTTACCGGACGCGCCTGCTGGAGCAGGGCGATCAGAACAAGCTCGATTACCGTGCGCTGCAACCGTTCGGGCAGGTGCCGATCTTTGAGGAGGACGGTCAAGTGCTGTTCGAAAGCGGTGCGATCGTTCTGCATATTGGCGAACGGACCGAGGCGCTCCTGCCCCGGAATGCTGCCGCTCGCGCGCGAGCGACCCAGTGGCTGGTTGCGGCGCTCAATTCCATCGAGCCGCACATCATGAACGTCGCGGTGCTCGACCTGTTGTATGCCGATCAAGAGTGGGCGAAGCTGCGCCGTCCGAGCGCGGTCGAGTTCGCGCGCCATCGTCTAAACTGCCTCGCCAAGGCGTTGGGCGGCAAGCTCTATCTGGACGGCGCGCGCTTCACTGCGGGCGATCTTATGATGACGACGGTGTTGCGCACCCTTCCCGAACTCATTGTCGAGGAGCATCTGGCGGCTTACGTTGAGCGCTGCACCAGCCGCCCGGCTTTCAAGCGCGCCCTCGATGCGCAGATGGGTGATTTCAAACAGGTCGCGTGATGTTTGCTTCGACTCCGCCCCAGCGCTTGTCGATGGCGAGCCAGCGCATGCCGCGGTAGGAATCCGCCAATACCCAGGCGCCCGCCACCATCACCGCGGTTTCACCGGCGCCCGACCAAGAACCTTCAACATTGGGCGCGCGGAAAATGTCGGGCACTCTGAACAGCAAGAACCAGAGCAGGAGATAGGCGAGCAGCACTCGGGCAGCGAGGGTGCCTGCGCGGTGCAAGAGCAAGCCTATGCCGCCGCAAAGACCGCGTGACCCACGCTTGCGATCCGCATCGCCCTTTTCCTCCGGTGGTTTCGAGGCATCGGGTAAGGTAAGTTTACTTGCATTGCCCGCCGGCTACAGGTGTGTCCGCAGATTGGGATAGGATGTTTTCTGTAAGCTCCAACTCCGCGCAACAGCGGCCTGAGGCTTGAGTTCATATGAAGCCCACTGCAACCGGGCGCATTCTACTGTGGCGCGGGGGTAGCCTGTGGATTGGTCTGGCGGGTGAACCAACTGGTTTTCACTCCCACCACGCGGTACAGATCACCCTGCCATTCCTGCGCGGTCGTGTGCGATTTCAACGTCCTTCGGGAAGCTGGACGAGCTATGCCGCGGCCCTTATAGCCGCCCACCAGCCTCACGCGTTTGAGGCGCGCGCGCAGCTGCTTGCACAGATCTTCGTCGAACCGGAATCGCACGAGGGGCGACAACTGCACTTGCGCTATTGCAATGAAGGAATCGCTGCGCTGCCGTCCGGAGCGCTGAAGCAAGAGATTGCGGCGCTTGCTGCCGCCTACGAAAGACGCGCCAGCGATGCCGCGCTCATCGTACTCGCTCGCGCCACGATTTCAATCATTGCCGGCGCCACCCCTGCTCCCAAGAAGCTGCCCGACGCGCGGATTGCACTCGCGGTGGATCTGATACGCGAGCGGCTCGGCGAGGCGATTCCACTCAATACGATAGCTCGCGCAGTCCACCTTTCGCCCGATCGCTTTCGCCACCTCTTTATGGAGGAGACGGGGGTGGGTTTCCGGGCCTACCTATTGTGGCTCCGGCTCGAGCGTTCGCTCAGCGTATACGTCGAGGGTAGGAGTCTGACTGAGGCCGCCTACGCGGGAGGCTTTGCCGACTCCGCGCACTTATCGCGGACTTTCAAGCGAATGTTCGGGATCACGCCTGCGAGCGTTGTGCCCGAATAGCCGTTTCGTTCAAGTGTTTGCCTCGATGAATGCGTAGAGTCTCTCGCGTTCAATTCACCAAATCATCGGAGCACCAAATGAACTCTTCAGCGAACGGTCACGGATCAAAATCGGCCCCATCGATCGACACCACCAACCACGGCGGAAAAGCCTGCGCCTGTGGATCCGCCTGTAAATGCGGCTCCACATGCAAATGTCAGTCGGGAGCGACCTGCACGCCGGCGTGTAAGTGCGCCGCCTAACGGAGAACGCGTTTCACCCGGGCTGCTCGATGAGAGGCCCGGGTACTCTTAACCGCTTGTCTTCGAGGTTGAGGCCTAAATAGCGCTCGACTGATCGCAAACTATTGGGTACAACAAAGAACACAATAACCGGGAAGGTGCGCCGTGACAGTAGCATCCGCATATATGCCGCTACCGGAAGCTGAACACCGCAAGCAATTGCGCAAGGCGGTCATCGCATCGACGATCGGCACCACGATCGAGTGGTACGACTTTTTTCTGTATAGCACTGCGGCCGGTCTCGTTTTTGGCAAGCTTTTCTTCCCCAATCAAAATCCCCTGTCGGCAACGTTTCTCGCCTTCGGTACCTATTTCATCGGGTTTGCCGCCCGCCCGATCGGCGCGGCGATCTTCGGGCACTACGGGGACCGGATCGGCCGTAAGGCGACGCTGATCGCGACGCTGTTGTGCATGGGTATCGCAACGTTCCTTATTGCGTTCGTGCCGAGCTACGAGAAGATCGGAATTTGGGGCGCCGTAATCTTGACGGTCCTACGGGCGTCGCAGGGCATCGGTGTCGGCGGCGAGTGGGGAGGCTCCGTGCTTTTGGCGATGGAATGGGCTCGCACGCACGACCGGCGCGGCCTGGTCGCGTCGTGGCCGCAACTGGGCGTTCCGTTGGGATTGTTTCTGGCCAACGTAGCGGTCCTGGCATTCAGCAGGTTGTCGGGCGATCAATTCCCCGTGTGGGGCTGGCGCTTTCCGTTTGCGCTGTCGATCATTCTTGTTGGCGTAGGCTTGTGGATTCGTCTGGGTATCCTGGAGACTCCGGTTTTCCAGAAGCTTCTCGACGACAACAAGGTCGAGAGGACTCCGATCGCCGAGGTCATCAGGAGACAACCACGTCAGATCATCCTCTCCGCCTTGCTGCGGATGTCCGAGCAGGCGCCGTTCTACATCTTTACCGCGTTCGTATTTGCCTATGCCGTCGGATCGCTGCATATGTCCCGAACCCTCATCCTGAGCGCCGTCATGGTGGCGGCGTGTTTGGGATTCGTGACCATCCCGCTTGCCGGCCATATCTCCGATCGCATCGGGCGGCGAAAAATGTTTATGATCGGCGCGGCCGCAACCGGGCTGTTTGGGTTCCCGTATTTCGCGTTGATGGATACGGCGATCCCGTCGGCGGTGTTCATCGCCATTGTACTGTCGCTCATTCCGACGAGTATTCAATATGGACCGGAAGCGGCGTTGATCGCGGAATCATTCACCCCGCGGTTGCGTTACAGCGGATCCTCCCTGGGCTATCAGCTCGCGTCGATCCTCGCCGGCGGCCCGGCGCCGATCGTCGCTACCGCGTTGTTTGCTGCGTATCATTCCGGGTATGCAATCGCGATATTCATCGCCGCGTGTGCCGTGGTTAGTCTCGTCTCGGCCTCATTGATGCCCGACCACACAGGGCAAAATATATCCGCTGAATATGACGCCCAAGGCGCTGCCAAATTTGCGGGTACGGTCTTGTAAAGAGAGCGCGTGCGGGTTGACGCTCTGAGCTACCAACTGAATCGCGTGCACGTCGGAGAAGATTCTGATGGAACCCAACAAACTGAATGATTTTGCGACCAAATACACGGCGGCTTGGTGTAGTCAGAATGCAGGCAGCGTCGCGTCGTTTTTTTCACCCCTGGGTTCGCTGCAGATCAACGACGGAGATCCATCCGTAGGCCGGGCGTCGATCGCGGCCGCCGCACAGAGCTTCATGTCTGCGTTTCCCGATTTGGCCGTAAGAATGGACAGACTCGCCGTGGAAGGTGGAAGTATCACCTACCACTGGACCCTTACGGGAACAAACACCGGGCCTGGCGGTACCGGCAGATCGGTGCGCATTGGCGGTTACGAGGAATGGCGATTTGGCGTCGACGGCTTGATCGCCAAATCGAAGGGACATTTTGATGCGGCGGACTACGATCGCCAGCTGATGGCCGGCGCCGGCGGTGCGCGGTGACATGAAAGATCCTGTCGCACGTCGTCGCGATCGCCTGCGCGATCGTAGTGACCTTGCTGCTCTATGAACTGCTGAAACCCGCGAGTAGGAGTCTTGCACTGATGACTCTGGGCTTCAGTCTGGCCTCCAACGTCGTCGAAATCGTCAACCTGCTTGCCTTTCTGTCGCCCTTGATTGTCATGAAAGCCGGCAACGCGTTGGCGGCTTTCGCTCCGGGTCAAGTTCAGGCAATGGCGCTGATGGCGCTCGAGCTGCACAATGCGCAATTCATGATCATCCTGACATTCTTCGGTTTCTCCTGCCTGTTCGAAGGTTACTTGATCATCCGATCCCGGTTCCTACCCGCAGTTCTTGTATATTGATCCTGATCGCCGGTGTCTGCTATGTCGTGTACAGTTTCGCCACGTTCGTCGCTCCGGAGTTCGCGAGTTTGCTAGTCCCGTATATTCAACTGGCCAGTGCTATCGGTGAGACGCTGTTGGCGCTGTGGCTATTGGTATTCGGCGTGGATGCTTCGAAGTGGAGCGCGCGAGCAAACGCGCCGCAACCCTAGAAAGCTCAGGCCCGTCTTTGCGGCATACATTGGCGGGGAAGTGCCTATGCGCAGTGACCTCTGTCATAGAACTTCCGGGCGCCGGAGAGTCCGGCGGTCGCCTGTCGGGCGCCCGCCGGTATTGGCCCTCTTATTTCAGCTCCGCCACTTGCACGGTGTCCGAACCCAGCACCGTGCGAATCTTGGCGCGATCCGCCTGGGACTGATTCGCCTTTTCGACCGAGCCTTCAACCTTGGCGCTCACCTGATCAAGCTTCCCGCCGAGATGATCGAGCGCCGCCCAGTTCTTGTACTCGACGACGAGTATGATGTCGGCGTCCTGCGCGGTGTGCGGCTGAGCGACCAGCACCTCATAACGCGTGATGAGGCCGGCCGCCTTGGCCGCTTCCTGCTGTTTCTTGTAAGTGGTCGCAAGCCAGTGCATGTATTCGTCGAAATGCCCGTCGACGGTGCGGATGAATGAGACAGTCTGGACCGGTCCGTCGTTGTAGTCGCGGCCATCTGCGTAAGCCATCGTAGCAAGTGCAGTGAGTGAGAGCAGTGCGCCGGCGGCGCAGATCGCCCGGGTCATACGTGTCATGAATGAGTCTCCCTAGTTATTCGTAGTTGACTTTATATAGAGTTGCACCGTGTAGCGGACTTATCCGGCAGCACGGAGCGCTGCACAGTACGCCGCCGCCGCATCCCTCGCAAGTACCGCCTGTGAGCCAATGCACCTGTCCATCGAGTCGCAGCAAAATCATCGCGGCAGCGAGCGCCGCTCATCCGTGGGCGGCGCAGCAAAAGCGCCCCTATTGCTCTGCCATTTCATTTGCCGTGGTGTTTGGCTATTGATGGATGCTCGGTATCTGCGCCCACGATCGTCGGCTTATTCGAGTTCAGAGTGCAGCGGGAGAATCCGAGACGTCGCGTGGGGCGCCTAAGGTCATATCCAGAGGGCCATCAATACAACGTCCTGATAACGATCGTCCAATTTTCTGCCGCGCACTCGTACGCCTTCGTGGCTGAAGCCGAAGGATTCGTACAGTCTTACGGCCGCGATATTGTCGGAAAATACTTCCAGCTCCACCTTCTCAATGTCTGCATTTTTCGCGAGAGCCAGACACGCCTCCAACAGGCGACGGCCGATACCTTGGCGGTAGCTCATCTTGCATCGCAGCGCCTTCTAAAGAGGATCGCCGGGCAGCCTTTCGAGCAGCCGTAGACTCTGATGGCGCGATCAACTCACTTGCGCGGCCGCTCGACTCCGATGGGGAGGTTGGCGACGCGTCCGAACTCACCGCCCCAAAATCGCTGCGGGTCGTTGAGATAGTCGACCACCATGCCGGTGGCATCAGCGCCCCAAAATATTTCGCCGTCGATGACGAACGTCGGCACGCCAAAGACGCCGGCCGTCACTGCACGCTCACCGTTCCGTTTGAGTTTTTCTTTGATCTGCGGTTCGTTGATCGTGGCATCGGGATCGGCGACTCCGACGGTCGTGCACAGTTCACTCCACTCTTTATCAACATCGATCGATTTTCCCTCGCGCCAGATGTGTCGGAAGATTGTGCGTACAGGCTCAATGCCGTTGCCCGCGGCAATTGCCAGGCGCAGTGCCTTGATCGGGTTGAAGGGATGCTTTGGTGGGAACTTCAACTGCACTTGGTCGCGCTCGGCAAGCCACTGCACAAACCGGTAGGTGAAACGCCTTTTCGCAGGGATTTCGGCAGGCCCTTTGTGACCCCAATGACTGAGCAGTCCGGCGAACAGCACGGGGCGCAATGTCACCTCAACATCGGGCGGCAACCGGCCGAACGCTTCGAGTTGAAGATAGGAGAACGGAGAGATGAAATCGAAGTACCAGTCAATTGTTTTCATGATCCCCTTCTCACTGGAGGTCACAACCCATTCGCGGGATCGCACTGACCGTGATGAGCGATCAACGCCAGATGCAGTAGGTCTTGCGCAGCGTCTCGTGAATGTTCCAGATCCCGCGCGTCAGCGGCGGGAAGTACGCCGCGTCGCCTGCTCGGAATTCAAACGTCTGTCCGGCCTCGGTCTCAAACGTAGCACGCCCGGAAATGAAATGACTGAACTCCGCGTCCACCACAGCGCGCGCGAATCGGCCCGGGCTCGCCTCCCAGGTGCCCGTACTGACGGCGCCATCCGGCGACGCGAAAGCTTCCTTGCTCGAGAGCTGCGGCGAAGGGCTGTTTCCCAGCGGCGGCGGAACCGCACCAACTCGAGCTGCGATGCCGGCAGGAGCGCCGGCGACACGATGTGGATTATGCCCATTTAACGGAGTGTAGTTCGAACAGGGATGATTGGCGAGATGCGGAGCGCATTCTCAGTTCGACAGAATGGCCCGCATTTTGGTTGCCGTCGGCGTATCGCCGACGAGCTCGGCAGCTTGGACCGCACCGGTGAGCGCGGCGCGCCTTCCCGGCGCAGCAACTAAGGCTGCCCGATATTCTTGCAAGGCTTCTTGTGGTCGATTGAGTGCCAGGAGCAAATCTCCAAGCTGCTCGCGCGCCGGAACGATCGGGCCTGGCGTCACCGGCAGCTTCTCAACCGCATCTTCCTCGTCCGCCGCCTGCCGAAGTCGTTGGATCGCCTCGTCAGCATGAGAGCTTGCGGCCGACCGCCAGGCGTTGGCCTCCTTACCTAACACGTCGACCTGCGTTGCCCAGTAGGCGTTTCCGGCGATCTGCAGTTGTTGTCTGCACGTCTCGAGCCGCGCGATGTCATCGTCCGCCGCTTGCGGATGTCCAGCGCGCGCGTTGGCAACAGCGCGCGCCCAAAAGACAACAGCCGCCACCTGCGGGACGGACTCCGGCAGCGGCTGCAGCGCAATGGCAGCGTCCCATTTGCGGCTCTCCATGGCGAGTCGGACCGGCATGACCGTGACGGCATAGCCGATTTTGAAGTCACTCCGAAGCGATCCGCCCATCGTATCCAGCGCCGAAACAACATGCTCCGCATCGCTTGCTCGCCCTCGCTGCAGATAGGCGTACGTCAGGTAATCCATCGCGTGGAGTTCCTCGCCCGTATCACCCTGACTGTGCGCCGCCGCGCGCGCAGCGATGTTCGATGCGATGGAATCATCCCACAGGCCCAGCCGCGTGAAGATGTGCGATGGCATGTGCAGGGCATGCGGTGCCGAAGGCGCGATCTTCGAGTAAGCGCGCGCAGCAGCCAAACCGCGCGGCGCCAATTCCGCGCTGTCATAGGCGTGGATGAGGTAATGAGCAACGCCGGGGTGATCCGGATGATCGCGATAAATCGGTTCCAGGATAGAGGCGGCCCGCTTCTGGTTCGCATGGGATCGATCGTCCGGCGGGGCGGTCGCAATCAGGGATAGGGCGTAGAAGACCTGCGCCTCTGTGTCGGTCGGCGTGCTCCGAGCGGCCCTGCTCATCCCTTCTTCATAGGCTTTAGCGCGAACCAGATGCGGCAAATGCTCGGAGTCACGGTAATACGCAGCGGTCGCTGCAATGAACTGTCTTTCTCGTTCCGATCGTACAGTGAGCCGAATCGCTTGGCTGATCTCTGCTTCGCCCTTGGTCAGCTCGGCGGCGCCGGGCGGGCTCCACAACTGGTGAAAATACGACATCGCCACGCCCCAATGCGCCATGGCGCAAGACGGGTCTGCAGCGGCGACATTAAGGAAGGCCTTTTCCGAATCGGTGTACGCAAAGGAGTGCAGCAGGGCGACTGCGCGGTCGAAATCATGTGTAACGCCCTGCGCGCACGAAGTCGGGAACGTCACGGAACCGAGCTTTTCCGGAGGCGGATGCGAATGGACGTCTTGAGCTGAAGCGCTAGGTGCCCAAATGACCATGCCGACCAACAATAGGACAACCACTGGCTTCATACATGACTCCTACAGCGACAGTAATTATTTTAAGCCAACAACCGGCCGCCTCGCGGGATCCAACCGCTCTTTCGCAAAGCACCATCGCCCGAGCCTCTCCTTTGGAGCTCGGCGTCGGGCGCGCAACGGTGCAACAGGCGCGCCCGACAGACCACTTAACCAAAACGAGTAAGGAGCGTCACGTTCTCGTAATGTTGAGTCGCAGATACTGTCCGCATGTCATTTATCGAACTCGCTTTGCGCGCTTACATCGTGGTCTCGGCTCTGCCGGTCCTCGGTTTCGTCGTCGTCCTGCTGGTCGACGTTTCGGCCGCAAACAAGGAAAAACGTCGAAACCTGCACCACTCAGACCCAGTGCTGTAAGCGGCGTACCGGCCGCTTCCCAGGCTCAGCGCTCTAGGCTCCTGTCTCACCGCCGAAACCAGAGGAGGCCGCTGCCGTCACTACTGCCGCTCAAACACCTCGGTCCACTTGTACTTGGCACCCTCCGCATCGGTACCGCCTTCCGTACCGAGCATGGATTTGCCGTTCGAAGAGACCGTGTACTTACCCCACTCGACTACCTTGCCTGCCTTGAGGAGCGACATCTTCGAGGACCGCGGTCCCGTGGACGTGGAACGCACCGAGTCGGCGTTTGGGTAGCCGGTGACGGGGCTCGCTTTGCCGTCCGCCTTCGTGGTGTACTCGGCTTGTCCCTTGGTCCCATCGCTGTCGACCCACTGCGCGAGGTTGTGTGTCTTGCCATCACCTGCGTCGGTAATCGTGATCGAGTAGCTCTTCACCGGTGGCGTGCCCTCGAACTTCGACTTAGCAACGTTCATTTTCCAGGCGCCGATGAACGGACTTACCGCCCCGTCTTGCGCAAGTGCAAGCCCCGAAGCGAAAACGAATGCCGCAGCGACGATCGTCGCTGAGATCCTGTGCGTCATGGTGAGACTCCTTTTTGTGTAAGCGCGACGGTACTGTGGCGCAATCGCCCTCCACCGTCAAAGGCAAGGCACTTCCAGTACGGGAACGCGCCGGTTGCTCTGCTAACATGAGGCGACATCGTTGATGCTTTGCCGGACATGAGCTACCGCGTTACCTCGAGAACCAGTGGGTCGATCTCGTAGAGGCTCGCTTGACGATCACGGCCTCTCGTTTCCCGATGTGCCAGGAGCCGATTTTCTGAACGACCAACGATTGGCAAGTGCTGTGCTCCCGTCCGACGCCGCCCCAAGCGCCCAAGCACGTTTGCACCGCAAGCTCAACTCCTTCGGAGTTCTGCTGCTCACGATGTCGTGCCTGTCTCCCGTCTTTTCGATATATGGCGTTGGCTCCGATGTATTGCAGCACGCAGGAACCGGAGCCGCAGTTCTGTTCCTGATTGGCATTGCCGTGGCAGTCATCTGGGCGACGGTGTATGCCGAACTGGGCTCCGCATTTCCTTATGCGGGCGGCGACTACGTTGGCGTAGGTACGGTTCTCGGCCCGGCTGCGGGATTTGTGAGCCTCGCGCTGTGGGCCGTCACCGTGATTCCGATCACGGCGTTTCTCGCGAAGGTCGTGGCTGTTTATGTCGCTGACCTCGCGACGGGCGTGCCACCGCAGGCCGTCATATTTGGCTCGCTCGCGGCCGCGCTTGCGGTTGCATTGCTCGCCGTGCGGACGAGCGCGTTAGTGACGGGCTTGTTTCTCGCAATAGAAATGCTGGCCGTATTGGCACTCATCGTCGCGGGAATGTGGCATCCGGCGCGAAGCCTCGTGAACGTGATTGCACATCCGATGGCTCTCAATGCTGCGGGAACGCTTGGCCCGGCGACCATCGGTGCACTGGCGCTCGGTGGCGTGAGCGCAGCCTTTGCCACCACCGGCGGTAACCAGGCCATTGCCTTCGGCGAGGAACTTGCCGATCCGCACCGCCGCATGGGCCGGGTGATTCTGATCGCAGGCCTGATCGGCGCGTTTGCTACGGCGGTTCCGATTATCGCCGTCGTCCTCGGCGCGAGCGACCTGGTGGCGACCTTTGCCAGTCCGGCGCCCTTCAGTGCATTCATGTCGTCGATGGCCGGTCCTGCGGCCGCCCGCGCGTTGAGCGCCGGAGTGGCGTTGGCCGTATTCAACGCGTTGATTGCGCAGGTCATGTTCTCGGGACGATTGTTTTTCAGCTTGGGCCGCGACGAAATCTTTCACGTTCGGATGAATCGGATGATGGCGAGCGTGCACGGCCCGTCGGGAGCGCCCCGTGCCGCGACTCTCTTGGTGGGCGCCCTTTCCGCATTGTGCTGCCTGCTGAACACGCACCTGTTGGTCGTCTTTACGTCCGCACTCGTCGTATACAGTCTCGGGCTGGTTTCGCTTGCCGTGCTCGTAGGACGAGCGAAAGGTTCGACCGGGCAGCCAGGCTATTGGCGTTCGCCGCTCTATCCCTTGGCGCCCATCCTCGGGCTATGCCTTGCGGCCGTGTTTGGTGTCGCAGACCTTCTCGATCCGGACGATGGGCGGCCAAGCATTCTGATTCTCGGGTCGGTGCTGTGTTCGGCGCTCGCGTGGTACCACCTCGTGCTCAAGCGGCGAGCCGGGGATGGGCGCCACGATTGGCAGGTATGGGCAGCTAGGCGCCGCCACACGGTTCTAGGTTTAACAGAGATCTCGTACGCCAAGGTTCCAGCCCAATGCCAACTGCTCGACTGTTTGTCTTTGCATTTCTTTTGACTGCGTCCTGCGAAACTCCGGGCCAAGTCGGCCCGATACCGCCCCCACCCCCGCCCGTTGGCCCGACAGTGCTCGTCACAAGTCGTGCTCTTGATGGGCACGGCGGTACGCTCCGGAGCGCGCGCATCGGAATCGCCAATGGTCGAATCACATCTCTTGCCGCAACGACAGGTCAGGTGATCGACCTCCGTGAATACACGGTGCTGCCCGGTTGGATCGATGTCCACGTGCACCTCGCGTCGCATTTCGATCGCACCGGCAGAATAGCCACCGAACAGGAGCCGCCATTGGAAGCGGCCCTGGGCATCGCGCAAGCGGCTTGGGATACCTTGATGGGCGGTTTCACCACGGTACAGAGCGTCGGTGATCCGACGGAACGGCCGTTGCGCAATGCTATTCGCGACCATGGTTTTCCGGGCCCGCGCGTGTTCACGTCTCTTGCACCCATCGAAGGCGATTCCGCCGCCACGCCTGAGCAATTGCGCGCTCTCGTGCACGCGCGCAAAGCGGATGGTGCGGACTTGATCAAGATTTTCGCATCATCGAGCCAACGCACCGGTGCGGCCCCGACGTTCACCGAGGAGCAACTTCGCATCCTGTGCGACGAGGCCCGGGCGGTCGGTCTTCGATCCATGGTGCACGCCTACCGCTCGCAGGTCGCAGCGGCAGCGCGTGCCGGCTGCACAGAGATCGAGCACGCAACCTACGCCGGTGCCGAGGACATCGCGGTCGCGGCGCGTGCTGGGGCGATACTCAGTCCGCAGGTAGGGCTTGTGGTGCAAAACTACCTCAAAAACAAGGCGCGCTATCTGGGAGTCGGCAACTACACCGAGGAAGGCATGACAACGATGGGCCGCGACCTGCCTGAGGACTTCAGAGTCTGTACCGAAGCGGTCCACACGCCCGGAGCCAAAGTGGTGTTCTCGACGGACGCAACGGCGGGAGCACATGGTTTCAACGCTGAGGAATTCCTCGGCCGTGTCGAGCATTGCGGGCAGTCGCCGATGGCGGCGTTGGTATCGGCGAATGCCGTGGCGGCAGATGCAATCGGCATGGGTGACCGGCTTGGGAGACTGGCGCCGGGGTATGAGGCGGATATCATCGCGCTTGACGGGGATCCGCTGACCGATCTCACGGCCGTGCGGCGAGTGGTATTCGTCATGCGCGGCGGGGTCATCTACAAATGGATGGGAGCGTCGAGGCCGGCGAAGTGAGACCACCAGGTTCCGGCTCGCGTACGGCGCCGCGTGAGTCGGCGATTCTCCTATGCGGGTTCGCCGTTCTGTTCGGTATCCCAAACCTGACTTTGGCGGTCAATGCCGATCATGCGGAAGATAGGGACTGGCGGTATTACGGCGGCGACCAAGGTGGTTCGAAGTATTCGGCTCTCGCCGACCTCAATCGCGGCAACGTAGCGCAACTCACGCTTGCGTGGCAATGGCGTACCGGCGAGGAGCCGCTAGCCCAGTACGCAACCTCTCCTGGCATGTTTGAGACGACACCCGTCACGGTCGACGGCGTTCTCTATCTCAGTACGCCTTACAATCGGGTGGTCGCACTCGATCCGGCGTCCGGGCGCGAACTCTGGACGTATGATCCAAAGGCCTATGTGGCCGGACAAGTGCCCAATGGCACCGGCTTCGTGCATCGCGGGGTCGCGGTATGGCGCGACGCGCGCACTCGCGCGCTACGCATTCTCATCAATTCCCGTGATCGGCTCATCGAACTCGATGCGAAGAACGGTCGCCCAGTTCCGGGGTTCGGCGATCATGGATTCGTCAATCTGCTGGACGGTTTGCAATGGCCGGTTGATCCTGCGCGATATACGAATACGTCACCGCCGATCGTCTTCGGCGACCTTGTCATAGTCGGCAATGGCGTTGCCGATCGGCTGATCTATCGGCGCGATCCGCCGGGCGATGTGCGTGCCTACGATGCACGTACAGGACGGCGAGTGTGGAGTTTCCATACCGTCCCGCGGGATGGCGAGACGGGTAGCGAGACTTGGACTCACGGTGCCAATCACTATACGGGGCATACCAATGTCTGGGCGCCGATGACGCTCGACGAGCGCCGCGGGCTTCTGTACTTGCCGGTCAGTACCCCCAGCAATGATTTTTACGGCGGCAACCGCCCGGGTGCGAACCTCTTCGGCGATTCGCTCGTGTGCCTCGACGCGAAAACCGGCGTGCGACGCTGGCACCATCAATTGGTGCATCATGGTTTGTGGGATTACGACATGCCGGCGCCACCGTCTCTCGTCACTCTTCGGCATGACGGGCAACGTGTCGATGCCGTCGTGCAGCTAACCAAGCAGGGATTCGTCTTTGTCTTCGAGCGAGTCTCCGGCCGCCCGCTGTGGCCCATCGAAGAGCATCCCGTTCCTGCGAGCGATGTGCCTGGCGAGCACGCGTGGCTGACGCAGCCGGTGCCGATAGGATTGCCTCCGCTGGTGCCCCAAGGCGTGTCATTGGACGACGTCACCGACTTCACGCCCGAACTGCGTGAGCAAGCGCTTGAGGTGCTCAAACGTGCGCGCATCGGCCCGGTGTTTACACCGCCGAGTATGCAAGGCACGGTGATGCGGCCCGGCCTGCTTGGCGGTGCGGACTGGGGCGGCGGTGCCTTCGATCCGGCTACCGGAATTCTGTATGTAAAGGTCAATAACGACCCAGCCCTGGTGTATCCCGATCTCACCGATGCGCAGGGCAATGTGCCCGAGATTGGTCCCAACGACTCCGGCGACGAGTCGCTGTTGATCGGGCATCGTGTTCCGGTACTGAAACCACCGTATGCGTACCTGGATGCGCTCGATCTGAATCATGGTCGAATGTCCTGGCAAAGGCCGTTTGGCGACAATCCGGCGCTGCGCAAACATCGGGCGCTCGCAAATGCGGCGTTACCGCCCCAACTGGGCGCCGTCGGTTCTGCGGGAGTGATCGTGACCGCGGGCGGCCTCGTATTTGCCGGCGGCGGCGACTATGCGTTTCACGCGATCGACAAGCAAACCGGCGAGGATCTGTGGACGTATTCCACGGGCGACTTGAAGACGAACGGCACGCCGATGACGTACCGAGTGGGCGGCCGGCAATACGTCGTAATCGCCGTCGGTGGTCCCGGCGTGGGCGCCACGCTGCTGGCGTTTGCGCTGCCGCTCACGCCGGGCGTTGCACTGACCCCCCTAGATCCTCTCAGCCGACCAGGCCGGATCGATGTCGAGCATGCATGCTCACAGTGTCACTCCTTCGAAATCGTAACGCGATCACGGCACACGCGAAAGCAGTGGGAAGCGCAAATCGATTCCATGATCGCGAAGGGTGCGCAGATCTCGGACCAAGATTTCGACGTCATCGCCGATTATCTGGCAACCCATTTTGGGCCCGACGGCGGAAAGTAAGTGATCGGTCGCCGGCGGCCCACCCATGCAATCCGAAACATTCAAATTGTCTCCCCCGGGTGTCGATTTCACAGCTGCTGAAGCGTCGTAAGGGTATGAGTGAGAGGAGCCGCTGAGCCCGGCAAATCTTGCATCTATAAACACCTGAAATTGGAGTGAACCATGAAGAACTTCCTTGCAGTGTTTCTCGGTACCGCGGCCTCCTTTGAGAAATGGAAGATGCTGGACGAAGCGAAGCGCAAAAAGACCGAAGCCTTGGGTATGAAAGCGTGGGGTGACTGGATGGAGGCCCATAAGTCATCGATTGTGGTTCAGGGGGGGCCTGTTGGTAAAACAAAGCGCGTGGGTCCGCAGGGAGTGTCGGATACCAAGAACAACATCACCGGATACTTAATTCTCAAGGCCGAGTCGCACGAAGCTGCGGCAAAACTGTTCGAGAATCACCCGCACTTCACCATATTTCCCGGGGACGCGGTGGAGGTCATGGAATGCCTGCCGATTCCGACGCAACCACATAGTTGATATGGTCCAAGGGGGGGGTCGGCCGTGCTCGGGCGAACTGGTCCGCGCCGGCTGTCGAGACTTATTCTGCTGCCCGGGAGCGGGCGATCTCCAGAATTGCGCTTTCATTGACATGCGTTTGGCCAAGTTCGCACAATCGTCCGAATGCGGAGCCCGCGAGGGCACCAAACGGGCTTCCGATCTGCAATTCCTTGGCGAGAAGCAGCGCATAGTTCACGTCTTTCAATCGCAATGAGGGAGTGAACACGACGTGTTGATCATGGTTGCCCTCGGCCATGCGGCGGCAATTGCGTACGACTTGGGGACTCGCGGCTTGGCCGAGCGAGATCGCCTCGGCGACGAGCCCAAGTTCCAGCCCGGCTCGCTCGGCGATTGCCATCGCCTCGGCAGCCGACGCGATCTGTACCGCGCCCAGCATGTTGATAATCAATTTATAGGCGGTACCGGTGCCGACCTTGCCAAAGTGAATGATGCGATCAGAGAGCGTGCCGAGCAGGTCGCGAGCGTCCTGAAGGTCGGCGGCGTGCGCACCGACGAGCAAGGTGAGCTTGCCGGCGGCCGCAGCATCCGGAAGACCGGTCACTGGCGCGTCAATGTAACGAAGCCCACGGTTGCAGGCGTTCGCGGCAAGCTCCAGGACCCAGTTGTGTGACAGTGTCGAGCACTCGATTGCGAAAGTGCCCGAAGGCAAATCCGCGGCCAGGATTCCGTCCGGTCCGATCCACAGCAGGCGCGATGCCTGATCGTCGGCCACCATGGAGATCACCGCATCTGCACCGGTACATGCGTCGCGTGGAGAGCCATAAAGGCGCGCACCCTGGCGAACGAGCGATTCGGCGCGAGAGGCCGTACGGTTATAAACGCGCAGCGCATGTCCGGCGGCGAGCAGGCGGTCGGCCATTGCGGCACCCATATTCCCGAGTCCGATGAATGCGATTGTTGCCACGGCTCTCGGTGACACGCTAGTCAAGGGGGCGGGCGCCGAGTCGAGGCGAGAATGGCGCGCTCGCAGTCGTCGATTCGCAAGCAGCCGCAATGAAAACTCGAATCGAGCAATTGTTTCCTTCGGGCAAAGCGCTCCATCTGAGCATGGCGCGACGTAGTTGCTTGAAGAGCAACCCCAGCGCGCCCACGAGTTCAAGTACACCGGTGATCATCACCACCGCATGCGGGTGTGGAATAGACGGAGGCACGATGCTCATCTCCGCCCTAGCTTAAGGCCTAGCTTGCGCGGTTTCACCGAAGCCGCCAAAAACCTAGAGATGAGCATCTTTCATTGAACGATGATCACGCTGATTCGCTTGACTTAAAGCGCACTTTAACTCGTATTCTCCATCGCAGCGAACAACATCCAAGCTGACTTGACGTCCGCCTCGATTCAAGGCCCGCAGGTCCTGCCGCGCGGAGCGGGGGACCCGCGGTGGTCGACGCTATTCTTCGCGTGGCGCGAGCAGCGGCGCCAGTGAGTGCGTGGTCGCGTCAGCCGCGTGACCGAGGTGCGGCAGGTCGAAGGCGTCTTCGATCGTGCGCAACAGCGAATAGTGATTGTAGAAGCTGTTGTCGGTCACGCCCTTCACGCCGTAGTTGGTAATTGCAATCATGACGACACGGTCGTCGAAGTTCTTCGGGTCGTAGCAATCGGCACCTGGCAGCAAATTGCCCGTGCGTGTGTCGACCCCGGTATCCGGGTTATAGCTGGGACAGGAAAGGGGCCCGTTGCCCTCGTCGAACACCACGAAGATGGCATTGCGGCCATGCTTCCACACCGGGCTGCCGGTGATCGAATTGACCAACCAGAATGCTTCGTCATCGCCCCGCCTGACGTCGTTATTGTCGGTGTCGGCGCGGCCGCCAAACCGATTAGATGAGATCTCATTTACTTACTCCGGCCGTGCTCGCGCACGGGTAGCTATGAACATGGCTGTTGGGTCGTTGATACTTCGCGCCGCTTGCCGGCCGAGGACGCGCGGCAAGCGGGCACGCAAAGGGTGCACAGCGGGCATGACGCGGAATTGACGAGTGCATGTCAGCGACGTGACAAGCGCCGCACCACGGTCTCGCGTCCGGTTCGATGGCGCTGACGTTTCGCGCCCTATAAGCCAATTTGGCTTCCGGGAATGAGGCTCCGTTCACACTAGAGGAATTTCGAATTTGACTTAATTTCTCGAAATGCGCCGAGTCGCCGCGTATCGCTCTTGACACGCCGCGTGTCGCTCCGGTCATACGTCGGGTTTCCGCGACATCCCGCCGCTCCCATTGGGCCCGTACGATAGCTTCAGATCGAGCAGGGAGCAGACGGACGTGACCATCAGATTGAGCGATACCGCAGAAGCCGCCTCGAGCAAAACGCTCGCGGCGCTGGCGCAAGTCATCCGTGCGCTGGCCCCGGAGGTGTGCAGCGTATCGTTCCACGATTTAGCGGCGGAAACGCTGTGGATGAGCGAGGATTTCCTCCCGCCCGAGGACCACCAATTGGTGGAGGAATCGCTCTACGGCACCTCCGCCGGCCCTGACATGAGTTTCGGCGACGACGACGGCGCGCGATACTCGGTCGCAATTCCGGTGCGCGACTCGCGCGGCTGCGTGAATGGAGCCATGCGTCTCGGCATCGATTCGCTCATCGTCGATTCTCGAACGACGGAATCCTTGGAGTCGCGCCTGGCCCCGTTGCTCGTATGCTTGGCCGCCGAATTCGAACGGCGCGGCGCGCTGCCGCTATTGCCGCGGGAGCATCAGGCGCAGCTGGCCCTGATCGAGAATGCGCTGCACGCGGAGCGCTTCGAGCTTTTCTTGCAACCGATTTGCTCTTTGCACGACGCCGCGGAGCTAGCACGCTACGAAGTGCTATTGCGTCTGCGCACCTCCGACGGAGACCTGCTCGAGCCAGGAGTGTTCTTGCGCATGGCGGCCGACCGCCACCTGATGCCTGCGATCGATCGTTGGGTAGTGCGTACGCTCTTGGTGTGGCTGGTCAATAACCGCAAAGTATGGGCACGGCGGCCGGCGGTGTTTTCCATCAACCTCGCGCCCCAATCGATGACGGATGCGAACTTCATCAGCTACGTGGAGTCTTGCGTCATCAAGAGCGGCTTGCCGCCGCAGGCGCTGTGTTTTGAAATCACGGAGCAATTCGCGTCCTCCGGCAATATCAGCGTGGCCGAATCGATGCGCCGGCTCGAGGTCTTGGGGTGCGAAGTCGCCCTGGATGACTTCGGCGGACATGCGCCGTCGTTCGAGTATTTGCGCACGATGCCGGCACATTTCTTCAAGATAGACAGTGCCTTGGTTGGGGCCGCGCCCACGGACCGAGTGGCACGGGCAATGATTTCCGCGATTGTGCGCATGGCGGGCGATCTCGGCATTCAAACCGTGGCGGAGTCCGTGGAATTGGACACGGAACTCGAAGCCATGCGCTCGCTTGGCGTCGACTTCGCGCAAGGCTTCCTGCTCGGGAAGCCGCGGTCGCTCACCGGGTATGATTTCGAGCGGGCACGCAGCCACTGAGCGGCCTCCTGCGTCCGAGCTATGTGACGAGGAACCAAATTCCGTGTTAAAGGTCCATGAACAGGCGTGCGATGCCGGCCGTAACACGAGCGAAGTCTGCACATGGGTCAGTCAACCGGCGAGGGGCCTTCGCGCTACGTCACTTTCGCCGTAGTCATGGTCCTGCACTTGGCTTTGGTGGCGTGGCTGATGATGCCGTCCCGTGCGCCACTCATGTCAGGGTCGCCGGACCAGCCGGTCGAAGTGCTGTTTTTGCCGTCGGCGAGCGCCGCCAAGATCCACGCTGAGAGGTTCAGGCCGCTTAGCTTGAGCGGCGATACGGCCATTTCGATTGAACCGCCGGTGCTCGTTTCAGAATCCTCCGCGTTGTCGCCTTCAGGATCGGAGTCGGATGGCAGCGGACCGGGGGTGGACTGGAAGGCGGAAGCGCGGCGCGCTTTGCAGGCCTACGAGATTCGCAACCGCGAGCCTCCGAACGATGCGGCCTTGTCGGTCTCGCCTGCGGAAGAGAGCTGGTGGCCCCAGGCGCGGCATCGCCCCGGCGCCCGATATAAGACGGCGAACGGCGATTGGATCGTCTGGATCAATTCAAGCTGCTATCAAATCGCCACTTCCGCACCGGGCGCGTTTGCGCCCGGCGCGACGCTGCCTCAGACCATCTGCACCGGCGGGTCCGGACGGCCGAGGAGCGAGATAGTTGAACAGGCGCCTGCGCGGAAGAAAGAACTGCCCGTTGAGTAGCGGAAAAAGGCAGCTATTCTAAAACATTTTCAGCTGCTTCAACTCAGGCTCTATCCAGATGCTGCGCGCTTCCACCGAGAATAGCCTGGGTCGAGACCAATAGCAGCAGCCAATCCGAGCGGCCGAGTCCGCGCGCCGGCAGGTCGTTCGCGACCGCCTACAGCGGGGCACTTTCGCCATGCTCGAGAAGAACACTGCGGCCGGCCCCAACCGAAGCAAGCGTAATAGTCTGGTGATGCCCGCGCGCCAAGGGTTGTGGCCATTCTGAGATCGCCATCGAAAATGCGGTGGCTGCGCTACCAATTCGGATTGGGCAACTCGCTGAAGACTTCTTGGAGCGCAAAACCCCACATAGTGCGGATCATGGTGAAGTACTCGTCGTCCATACCAATGCTGATGTGGGTGGCGAGCTTGTATTCATCGCGCCGGATGATGGCGAGGTCCAGCGGCGGCCCCACGGACAGATTGGAGCGGATGGTCGAGTCCATGGAGACGAGAGCGCATTTGGCGGCTTGCGCGAGGCTGCTGCTTCGCGAAATGACGCGATCGATGATGGGTTTGCCGTACTTGGTTTCGCCGATCTGAAAGTACGGGGTATCGATGGAGGATTCGATGAAGTTGCCCGCAGGGTAGATATAAAAGAGCCGCGGCTCTTCGCCGTGAATCTGGCCGCCCAAGATGAACGTGCCGTTGAATTCGTGGCCATGTTCCTTCAACGACTCGGCATCTCGCGCATGGACTTCGCGCAGCGCATCGCCGACGACGCGTGCGGCGCTGAACATGTTGGACGCCTTGAAGATGGGCGTGAGCTCATCGTAGCGGCCCGGGGTTTCGTGCAATAAATTCACCACGGCCTGAGTGACCGCGAGATTTCCCGCCGACATCAGCACCAGCACGCGCTCGTCCGCCTGCCGAAATGTCGCCATTTTTCGAAATATATTGATCTGATCGATACCGGCGTGGGTCCGTGAATCGGAAAGCATCACGAGGCCGGTGTCGACCAGCAAGCCGACGCAATAAGTCATGGCGACGAATTCTACCTGACTACTGCTGCTGCTGGGCTGACTCTGCAACCAGCACGTTGGCTTCCATTTTTTCGCCGCCGCCGCCCTGGCGCACGCCGCGGACCGGCGCCGCATCCAGGTAGTCGCGCCCCACGGCAAGCCGGCAATAGGCGCGCACCGCAGGCCGCTTGTGCGTCACATCCATGCTCAGCCAGCCGATTTCCGCACCCAACCAGATATCGACCCAGGCGTGGCTGGCGGCATCGCTGGCGTCCCCCGTATAAAGATAGCCGCTGACGTAACGCGCGGGCATCCCGATTGCGCGGGCCGAGGCAATGAACACATGCGCATGATCCTGACAAACGCCTTCGCCGCTCCTGAACGCGACTGCAGCGCTGTCCTGCACATTGCTGGTCCCGGGTTTGTAGCGTACCGCCGCGAACACCGCTTCGGCCAAGGCCTGGGCGCGCGCCTTGGGCTCCGTGACCGTTTGCAGAGCATCGCGTGCGAACGCTCGAAGCTCATCGCTCGGCGCGGTCAACTGCGTCGGGGCGAGATAGGCGAGCGGCGAAAGGGGTCCGTCGTCTTGCCGTCCTCCGGTGTCGACGGTTTCGACCACGCCGCGAACGATGATTTGAATCTCGCGGTGAGGCTCCTCGAGGGTCAAGAGATGCGCAATATTGCCGTGGGCGTCGATTTGCTCGAGCCGGCGGCCGGGAGCGATGATGGTCCACGAGAGCGCGCGCTGGCTCAAATCGGGGCGTGGTGTCAGGTGCAAACTCTGCACGCTGTACTTGACCGGCCGTTCGTAGCGGTAGCGCGTTTCGTGCCGAATGTGCATCTGCATGGGCCTAAGCCTCCGCCGGGGGTAACAGGAAGTCCGATGCTATGCGATCGCTGAGATCGCGGAGCCGTACCAGAAACCGTTCGAGAAAACGCGGCAAGCCGCTCGCGATGATTTCCTCCATCCGGGCGAAATGCAACATGGCATGCATTTCGCCGGCCCGGCGCTCGGTTTCCGCGGATTGTTCGTTCGCCACCGACTTCAAGTTCTGACAGACCTCTTTGCAGCAGCGCAGCAGCGAGCGTGGCATATCGTCGCGCAGGATCAGAAGCTGCGCCACCCTGAACGGCGTGATCACATCGCGGTAGACGCGCCGATAGACTTCGAACGCCGAGAGCGCGCGCAGCAGCACGCTCCATTCATACGGGTCGGGCACCACGCCGGCGTCGGCGCCCGGGATCAAGTCGCTTCGGTGCGCGGTGAGAATGCGGGCCGTGCTGTCGGCGCGCTCGAGAAACGTGCCCATACGCGTGAAGTGAAACGCCTCGTCGCGCATCATCGTACCGATGGTGACCCCGCGGGTGAGGTGGGAGCGCTCTTTGACCCATTCGACGAACTGGCCGATGTCCGGATTCGATGAGCGGCGGGTGGTGAGGGATCTGACCTCCAACCAGGTAGAATTGAGAGTCTCCCAGAGTTCCGAGGTCAGGGAGCCGCGCACCGCGCGCGCGTTCTCGCGCGCCGCACGCAGGCAGCTGTAGATGCTGCCGCCGTAATCGCGATCGAGGCTCACAAACTCGAATACGGTACGCGGCTCGATCGCATCGTGCCGCTCCTGGTAGGCCTCTGCCATTTGCAGCGCGGCCATGGTCGAACTCAAGGATTGCGTCAAGGTCTCGCCGGAATGCGGCAGCAGCGACATTCGATAATGCGCATCGACCAGGCGTGCGAGGCTCTCCGCGCGTTCGATGTAGCGCGACATCCAATATAGGTGGTCGGCGGTGCGGCTGAGCATCAGGTCTTGAGCACCCAAGTGTCCTTGGTGCCGCCGCCTTGAGAGGAATTGACCACGAGCGACCCGGCCCGCAGTGCCACCCGGGTGAGCCCGCCCGGAACGATGGTGACATCGCGGCCCGAGAGCACGAAGGGGCGCAAATCGATGTGGCGAGGCGCGAGCGCTTCGTTGGCAAAGGTCGGACATGTCGACAAAGCCAACGTCGGCTGCGCAATGTAGCGCTCGGGAGTGGCGATGATCTGCTTGCGAAAATTCTCGATTTCGGTTTTGGTGGAGGCGGGTCCGATGAGCATGCCGTAGCCGCCGGCGCCATGCACTTCCTTGACCACGAGCTCGGACAAATGAGCGAGCACGTACTCCTTATCTTCCTGACGGCGCAGGATCCAGGTGTGGACGTTGCTGATGATGGGCGACTGGCCGAGGTAGAAGCGGATCATCTCAGGCACGTAGGGGTAGATCGATTTGTCGTCGGCGACGCCGGTGCCGATGGCATTGGCTATGGTGATGCGACCGGCGCGGTATGCGGTCAGGAGGCCCGGCACCCCGAGCATGGACTCGGGGCGAAACACCAAGGGATCGAGAAAGTCGTCGTCGATGCGGCGGTAAATCACATCGACGCGTTGCGGGCCTTGAGTGGTGCGCATGAATACGGCCTCGTCGCGGACGAAGAGGTCCTGGCCTTCCACCAGTTCGATGCCCATCTGTTGAGCGAGAAAGGCGTGCTCGAAATAGGCGCTGTTGTGGGCGCCGGCGGTCAATAGCACCACGGTGGGATCGGCGACGCCGGTGGGAGCGACGCTGCGCAAATTGTCGAGCAGCACATCGGGGTAATGATCGATCGGCGCCACGCGCTGCCCGGAGAAGAGCTCGGGAAACAGGCGCATCATCATCTTGCGGTTTTCGAGCATGTACGAGACGCCCGAGGGAACGCGCAAATTGTCCTCGAGAACGCAGAACTCGCCGGCATCGTCGCGCACGAGGTCGATACCCGCGATGTGCGCGTAGATGCCCCCGGGGACATCGACGCCTTGCATCTCAGCGCGGTACTGCGAGTTGCAGAGAACCTGCTCAGCGGGAATAACGCCCGCCTTCAGGATTTGCTGGTCGTGGTAGATGTCGTGGATGAAGGCGTTGAGCGCGCGCACCCGTTGCTTCAAGCCGCCTTCGAGGCGAATCCATTCTCCGAGCGGCAGCACGCGCGGCACGATGTCGAACGGGATCAGGCGCTCTGCGCCTTCTTCTTGGCCGTACACGGCGAAGGTAATGCCGACGCGATGGAACAGGGCGTCCGCCTCGGCGCGCTTTTGCGCCAAACGTTCAGCCGGCTGAGCGTCAAGCCACTGGACGTAGCGCGAGTAGTGCTCGCGGGCCGTCCCGTCGCTCAAGGTCATTTCGTTATACGGCTTGCCCAACATCCCCCTCCTTTGGACTGCGAGCGAAATTCATGCCACCGGCTTAGGTTAGCCTGAATCATGTGCTTAGATTTATTGCGCCGCAATCATGCACCAAGCCAAGGCGCAGCCGCGTCGTCCAAGTGCAGCCTTGGTGCGTCGCTATCCTAAATGGCGGGCCAGCACAGCGGCGGCGGGTACGCTCGGGTCGCCCGCGAAACGCTCGGGAAAATCCGCGAGAAGGGCGCGTGCCACCCCCGATCGGCCGCCGCCTGCGGCGGCGAGCCGCGCGACCTCGAACGTCGCGGCCGCGGATTTGGGGCGAAAGGCAGAATCTTGGATGAGGCGCGCGGCCACCACATCGAGAGCCTCGCCGGTGCGCCTGAGGATCAGGAGCCGATCGACATAGTCTTCGGTGAGGCGTGTGACATACCGCGGATCGTCCCACGCCGCGACGCGACCGCACAGCCAGCGATAATCGTCGGGCGCATTGCCGTGCGCCGCGAGCCACTTTTGCAAGAGCTCCCAGGCGCGGGTGTGCGCCCCCGCGCGCATTTGACCGTATGCGTCCCACACCTCTTTCTCGCTTTCGCGCAGCGTCTGCCTGTGCAAGCGCTCCGCGGTGCGCTCGGGAGAAACGCTGGTTTCCAGCCCCAGTTCATCCCGCCGCTCATACAGCGCGCCGCCAAGGACGCTGAATATGGAAAGAATGCAAAACAGGTATATCGCGATTTGCACGGGTAACCACAGTGGCCATCGTCCCAGCAATGCGATAAGTACCGAGTAGCCGGCGATGATCGCGAGCACGAGCGCGTACATCGGACCCAAGCGCCACACCATCCGCACCCAAGCTACGGGGTATGCTGCCTTGAGCATATTGCCTTCCAATCCTAGAATGGCCACCGAGGCGGGGAGGCAGAGCAGCGCGGCAACTGCGATGGCGAAGGCGACGGCCGGCCCAATCATTCGATAGGCGAAATTCACAGCCAGGTAAATCAGGCCTAAGATTGCGACCTGGGCGAGCGGGCGTTGCTCGTCGAGGGGATTCAACATCTGGATGTCGAGAGTCGGAGGTTCGTCGAAGCCATGGACGGTGTGATCGAACAGGATATATGCGTACTTGAAGAACCAGGAAGTCAGAATCACCGCTAACGGAATCCCGAAAAGGCCGGCATGGGCGGCAACCATCAGAAGCAACGCGAATACGATCAGGACGCCGGCGGCGCCGCCCCGGATTGGGCGGATCAGGTGGCGGAGGAGATTTCGGTGCTGGTGATCCAATTGAATGTTTGCGGCGCTTACGGACTCAAGCTTGAGCCCCCCGCTTAGCTCATCTTGGTCGCGTGTCGATTTTTGCTTTGACTTGAAAATACTACAGCGAACAGATAGGTGTTGATATATTTCGCGTATTCAGCTGATGGCTGAGCGGTCTTGTCAACGGGTGCTTATCTCGCTGTAAATGCCATAGCAATTCCTGGATCATTCCGACGTGTCACCCGACGAATCCGAAAAAACGACTAAGACAAATCCCAACGATATCCGAGGTGTCGCTAAGAAAGCGCTCATGCAACTGTTGGAGCCATTGATTGGATTCGTTCTCGATTCCGGCTTGAGTACGCAAGAATTGCACTCCATCCTTAGGGAAGCTGCCGTCCGAAGTGTCGCCGCGAGCCAGTTAGAAGGCTCACGCCGAGTCAATATTTCCGGTATAGCGGCATCTACCGGGATACCGCGCGCAGAAATATCGCGAATCCTCAAGTCAAACGTGGATTCCTCAGGACAAGGTCCTGATCGTCAGCAGCAAGCCACAAATCGAATTCTGAGCGTATGGCATCAAGACCCCAGATTCAATACCCCCGGAGGCAAACCTGCAGATCTAAAGATGTACGGTCGTGGGGCGACGTTTGAGACTCTTGTTAGAAGTCACGGTCGCGGTATTCCCACACGAGCCATGCTTGATGAACTTACGCGGGCTGGCGCCGTGGAGGTGCTGCCGCCTCGCCTGATTCGTGTTAAGACGTCTGTGGCTGTGGATCGTGGGCTGAACCCGCGGGCGATTCGGTCGTTCGGAGAGCGAGCGACGGAACTTCTATCAACAATGTTGCAAAACATGAGGAACCAGGAAAGTCCCCGATTTATCGCAAGCGTTTCGGCGACGGATATTTCGCCTGCGAACATGCCGCTCGTACGAAAGGAGATAGCCAATAAAGGGGCAGATTTCTTGGCTGATATAAACGATTCTCTATTTCGAGAGGCAGTTGGAGAGATCACAAAACAGAACCCATCGCGAGCGAATAGAGTGAGTGTGACGCTTTTTTGTCACGAAACGCAGCGAAAAGCCAAACGTAAGAATGGAGCAGTCAAAAAGCGGCGAAATTTTCGACGTGATGGTTAGTAGGCTAGCATCCTCGCTAGGTTTCATCGACGGCTAGATAAACACCAACAAAAACCTGCGCGCGCCTTTTCTTTTTCCCAGCGCCGCGCGCAGTCGATTTAGTTCTGCGCGTCATCCAATTATCGCAGGACTCCAAGAAATTCTGTCCGTGTCTCTTAATCCTTATTTTCAATGCTGGGATTTCTCTCGCGTCGAGGTCGCCGTTCCAGGCCACTCGATGAAAAAGTTGATCGGAGTTAGACGCGTTACTGTTTAGATTGTGCCGCAAGGTTCTAATAAAACTATCGAGAGAGATGAGGGTATATTGAATTGCGAGATGCTTGTCTTCGTACACTGGCAGGGAGCGCATGTGGACGCGCAGATAACCGTTTGCACCAATTGTTACCGCACCAATTCGTTCGAGCTCCGATAGAAGTGTGTCTGGCGCCATCTGCGGCACGGTCTTCTCGGCTAGTTGCCGAAAAGATCGCTGGCCGCGGCGTACATGAATTGGCGACGGACTGCCATGGTTATCTAGGTATTTCGGCTCTTGATGCCACGCCCTCAGAAGTTCTCCGATCGCAGACGCGTGTGGATAAAGCCGGCGAGAAGCCAATGTCGCTGCATCCACGTCGACAACTCGAGCCGCGAGGCGGCCGGCGTCAAGGCCCAGGTGACCGAATAAGTCTAGAAGATCCCTGATGACATCGTCTACGGTGACTTCACGTCGGGACGGGCTAGGTTGTGTTCTTTTGCTGCGCGCGCGCGTGGCCCGCTCAATTTGTGGCCTTGGCATATCGTATCGTTCCCTGATATGGATTAATGGTCCTCAATCACTAGATGCTTCGAGTACAGCCTGTTCAATGGATTTACTCTCGCCCCCTTAAGATAGGGCTTTATAAGTCTCTTTGCGGAGAAAAAATAAATTGGCAGGATCGGATAATCGGAAAGCATCATCTTTTCCGCTTCCTGCAGAAGATGACGGCGATCTGCCGCGTTGACCGCAGAGGCTGCGCCGTCAAGTAATTCATCAAATTCCCGTCTTTCGTATCGGGCATCATTGTTAGGCGATCCACGTCGAAGCGTATCTAGAAAACTCCCGGCATCGTTGTAATCCGCTGTCCACCCAAGCCGGGCCACTTCCCATCGAGTTGTGTCTCGTCGCGAGTTCAAGAAGACACGGTACTCTTCCTCCAATAACTCAGTTTCGACCCCAAGAGTTTGTTTCCACATCGAAGCAATCGCAATAGCCACCTGCTTGATGGAATTATTTGAATTGAAGAGGAGCCTGATGCGCAATGGTTTGCGCTCCGACAAGCCGGCGGCATCGTACAATCGACGGGCCTCTGCTATTCGTTCCGAATCAGACATCTCCGTCCATTCCCATGATTGCGGATCATAATTCCAGGTCCCGGGAGGGACGAAACCGTAGGCGGGCTTCTGACCAAAAGGCAGAATTGTGGACTCAAGGGATTTTCTGTCAATTGCCATAGCCAAGGATTTTCTTAGAAGCAAATTCGTTGCAAAGTACGGCGAGTGGAGGTTTAAAGCGTAATACGCTGTTGCCAGAAACGGCGCGACGAACAATTCTTTTGGGCGCTCCGCGCGCACGGCATCCAGAGCACCACTCGGTACACTTTGTGTGATGTCCAATTCCCCTGAACGGTACTGACGAAATTCAGCATTTTCGTCAGTGATAGGAACGTAAGCCACGTTGAGAATGCGCACATTCGCTCGGTCCCAATACCACGTATTCCGTTGCAACTTCAAAACTGAACCTGGAGTCCAATTCGTAAGGACATATGCACCGTTTGAAACCCAAGTCTTTGGATTGTGAGATTTAGCGGCATCTTCTGAATACACGGGAAAAGTGGCTGAGTGGGTGAGAACTTGCGGAAAGTAAGGAGCGGGTCGCTCCAAATCCACAACGAGTAAATCGTCCCGTGCTGCAGTTATACCTAACGATGACGGTGGCAACCGCCCGAGGATTATTGCGGCGGCTCCAGCAACCGGTCGAAGAGTGTCCGCGAGCGGCGATCCGACCTTTGGATCAACTACGCGCCTCCAAGCCTCGACAAAATCTTTCGCGCGAACGTGTGTCCCGTTCGACCACTTTGCATCTGGACGGAGCTGAAAGATGTATTGGGTACCCGACGGGTTTACCGTCCAAGATGTGGCAACCCCAGGTATGACGGTGCCGTCAGCCGCTTCGGTTGCCAACCCTTCGTATAGATCCCGGATGACTTCAAAGGAAAACGTGTCGGTGGCGCGCCCGGGGTCCAAAGAAGCAGGCTCACCGCCTATCCCGCGTCGGAGCAAAAAAGTATTGCTTAAAGGCGTTGGCTCCGCTGACGGATCCGTCTTCGAACTACAACCTTGACCCGCAATTAACGTAAGTAGGCACATCGCAAATGCCATCGAGCGGATCGAATTTCGATCTGTCGTATTGATCGATAGACGCTCTCTGGTGCGGCGCATCAATGCGACGTGCAGTACTGACGCCGCCCAGCCTCGCCAAACTTCAAACAAATGCGTGCTCAAAAGGCGGTCCTTGGCGGATTTTCGTTAAAGGGACTAAGTGATACCGCGTGTAGCCTCGCGCCGGGAAATGAACTCGCATGTGTTCAAGACCACTGGCCCTCGCAAATAAAGATCTCATTGAAGCCCGTGCAGCCTACGCATTGGAATCGATCTGCGCTATTCCATCGGTGGCACTCCCTAGCACGTAATGCGTGGCGGTTTCGTTACCTGCGCCGCTTCTCTGTGAATTGCTGCGTAGCAGCATTCAGGTAAATCCTTATTCTGTGAAGTTAATCACTTAATCAGTTGTATTATGTTGATCCGTGGGGCAATCTGTTAAACACAATTTGTTGGCGGCCTTTCGCTATTTGCTTAGGCCGCTGGTTCGGATCGCGATCAGAAATGGGGTCGCTTATCCGGATTTTGCCGGGATGGTCCAAGACGCGTACGTGAATGTTGCCGCGGCACAACTTAAAGCAGCGGGAAGGGAAATAACGCCTGACGCGGTTTCGATCATGACTGAGGTAAGTCCGGACGATGTACGGGATTTATTGGAGTCGCCCGACGACGCGAAGCTCGGTGAGGCTGAACAGAAAATTAATGCGGCCGCTCGGGTTTTGGTCGGTTGGCATACGGACCGGGAGTACATAGGCCCATATGGCCTAGTCCGAGATCTCCCGTTTACCAGGTCAGATGCACCTGGGAAGAGGGAGGTTAGAGGGTTTGTGGAACTCGCGGAGCGGTACTGCGAGGGCTATCCGCCGAAAGTGCTTTTGGATGAATTGGTTCGCACCGCATGCGTACAAGATTTGGGGAACGGTTTCTATAGAGCGCTGACACGTTCATACGTTCCCGAGCAGCTTAGCGCGGAGAGTATTAGGCGATTTGCTCAGGTAGTGCACAACGTAATAGAAACTCTCGAGGTGAACCTGCGGAGATCTGATAGCGGTGTGCGGCGAGTTGAACGAACAGTATTTGCCGATTACGGACTGCCTCGGGAAGCTCTTGGAGCGTTCGACAAGTACATTCGAGATCGCGGGCAGATATTTGCTGACGACATTGATAACTGGTTATCCGCACGGTCTCACGAAGGGCAACCAGGAACGGTTCAGACCGGTATTGGTTTTTATCATTACGTAGTTAATGAAGACGATGAACGGGATTTCGGAAAGACGTTAAAAGGTTGAAGGGGTCACGGATGAAAAAGAAAGTATCAATAGCCGCCCGCGTGCGCGTGGGTGTTGCGGCTTCAATCTTCGCATTCGCATGGGGTTCCGTAACGGCTGCCGAATTTGAGGGCACTTCTACCCTCGCTGCGGATTTTCACAAGATAGCTAATACCGATTTGTTATTGTTTGGCCCGGTAGAGCAAGCCGATCCGTCTAAGGCTCGAGTCCAGATATTAGGCCAGTGGATACCAGTTTTTCAGAATCAGATATCGCAAAGCGCTGAAGGTCTAGTCGGCCACGTGCTAGCGGTATACGGATCTATAGCTGCGGACGGTTCTTTCGAAGTTGCGGCGGTCCGTGAGCAAAATTCCATTGCGTTCGTGCCTGGCGCCACTCATCTCTACCTGAAAGGGACTATCTCTGCGCTCGACAATTTGCATGGGACGGCGCGAGTTGGTTCACTCTCAGTTAATTATTCTAACGCGTTGCATACCCTGGTCGCGGAAGACCTGTCCGTTGGTGCGGTCGTGTCATTCAGCGGCTTACAGTTTCCTGGAACAAACAAGCTGTATGCAGATAACGCTTTGGTTCATCACACCGCAAATGGCGTGGAGCTACTTGGTCAGACCGGCAGCGGCAGCGTCGCACTTGGCCAGACTGAGAGTGGCAGTGTTCACACGCTGGGGCAAACCGGCAGCGGCAGCGTAGCGCTCGGTCAAACTGGTAGCGGCAGCATTCACACGTTAGGCCAGACGGGCAGCGGTAGCGTTCACACGTTAGGCCAGACTGGGAGCGGCAGCGTAGCGCTCGGTCAAACCGGTAGCGGCAGCATTCACACGTTAGGCCAGACGGGTAGTGGCAGCGTTCACACGTTAGGCCAGACGGGCAGCGGTAGCGTTCACACGCTAGGCCAGACGGGTAGTGGCAGCGTTCACACGTTAGGCCAGACAGGCAGCGGCAGCGCCCACACGTTAGGCCATACCGGCAGCGGTAGCGTTCACACGTTAGGCCAGACCGGTAGCGGTAGCGTTCACACGTTAGGCCAGACCGGTAGCGGCAGCGTTCACACGCTAGGCCAGACGGGTAGTGGCAGCGTTCACACGCTAGGCCAAACGGGCAGCGGCAGTGTTCATACGCTAGGCCAGACTGGGAGCGGCAGCGCCCACACGTTAGGCCAAACCGGCAGTGGCAGCGTTCACACGTTAGGCCAGACAGGCAGCGGCAGTGTTCATACGCTAGGCCAGACCGGGAGTGGCAGCGTTCACACGCTAGGCCAGACCGGGAGCGGCAGCGCCCACACGTTAGGCCAGACAGGCAGCGGCAGTGTTCATACGTTAGGCCAGACCGGCAGCGGCAGTGTTCATACGCTAGGCCAGACCGGGAGTGGCAGCGTTCACACGCTAGGCCAGACCGGGAGCGGCAGC
>DASYJX010000079.1:0-3354 GCA_035996065.1 Steroidobacteraceae bacterium
GGCTGATCGATGAAGCGGAGTGCTTGCTGTCATTCCTGCGGGCTCGGCGGCCCCGGAACCCGAACATTGGCTATGAGTTGCAGCAAGAGCGCCCCTCGTTCTGCGCTCATAGGCCGCCTCCATGCGCAAAACGTTCGCCGCGATTATTGTCTTGGGCCTTGTGCTGGGGATTGGATTCATCGCCCTCGCTTGGCGTTCACCCATCGCTCCAATTGCTCGTCCCGATCGTCAGTTGTTTGACCAAAAGATCGTGAAGCAGGGAGCGGAACTTGCCGCTGTTGGAAACTGCATCACATGCCACACGGCGCAGGGCAGCCGCCCGTTAGCCGGCGGCCTCGCGATACCGACGCCCTTTGGAACAATCTATTCTACCAACATCACGCCCGACGAGGAGACTGGCATCGGGCGGTGGTCGGAGGATGCGTTCCGCCGCGCCCTGCAGGAAGGCGTGGACCGTCAGGGCCGCCATCTTTACCCGGCCTTCCCTTACGATCACTTCACGCTCGTCGCCGATACCGACGTAAAGGCATTGTACGCATATTTCATGACGCGCGAGCCGACGTCGGCTGCCGTCCGGGCGAACGAGCTCGTCTTCCCCTTGAACATTCGTATGTTCGTCGCCGGGTGGAAGCTCCTGTTCTTCCGCCAAGGCCGGTATCAGCCGGATCCGGCCCAAAGCGAGGACTGGAACCGCGGCGCTTATCTCGTCGAAGGGCTGGCCCATTGCGGCGCATGCCATACGCCGCGCAATGCGCTCGGCGCCGAGAGGAAAAGCGATCCTTTCGCCGGCGGCGATGCGGAAGGCTGGACCGCCTATGCATTGAACAAGGCGTCGCCCGCGCCCGTGCCATGGGACTCCAGTGCCTTGTTTCCATACTTGCGCAATGGCTGGCATGCGGCCCACGGCATCGCGCGGGGCCCGATGGCAGAAGTGATTGACAATCTGGCTTCGGCCACGGAGCCAGACGTTCGAGCAATCACAACCTATATGGCGGGCATTTTCGGTCAGCCAACAGAGGAGCGCCGGCGCGCAGCCCAGGCGCTGATCGAGCGTGCGCATACGGCTGGACCGGGAGCAAAGCCCGCATCGGCCGACGCCCAGACCACCGGCCAGTCGGGCTCCCAAGCGAAAGGGGCCGGCATCTATCAGGCAGCATGCGCGAACTGCCACGAGAGCGGACGTCCGCTTCCGTTCGGCGGGATCAATCTTGCGCTGAGCACCGGGCCAAGCGGTCCGAACGCTCGCAACGTCATCAACGTCGTGCTCTGGGGGCTGCCGCCAGCAGAGGGCGAACGCAGCCCGATCATGCCCGGCTTCGCTGGCTCGCTCAATGATGAGCAGCTTACCGAACTGCTGAACTACGTCCGATCGCATTTCAGCAACAAGCCGCCCTGGAGCGGCATTGAGAAGGACATTCGCGACGCAAAGACGGGGAATCGACCGGTGATGGTGCATCCGCCTCACGGCTTCGACCCAGCGGACACGAGCCAATACGAGGCGCAACGATGAAGCTCAACGTCAATGGCCGCGAGCAAGAGGTCAACGCGGATCCCGATACGCCGCTGCTCTACGTGCTGCGGGACAATCTTGCGCTCAATGGCGCCAAGTTCGGCTGCGGACTGGGCCAATGCGGCGCATGCACCGTGATGGTGGATGGCGAGGCCGTATTCTCCTGCCTGACGCCCCTGCTGGTGCTCGACGGCAAGAAGGTGACGACCGTCGAAGGCTTGGGCTCCATTGATAATCCAGGCCCGCTGCAGCGTGCATTCATCGAAGAGCAGGCGGCGCAGTGCGGATACTGCATCGCCGGCATGATGATGCGGGCACAGTGCCTGCTGCAGAAGAATCACAATCCATCGGATGCGGACATCCGCGCGGCGATGCAGCCCAATTTATGCCGCTGCGGCACGCACATGCGCATCCTTCGGGCTGTGCGCCGAGCCTCCGACCTGATGAAGACCGCGGACGCAAGCCCACCTGCCAGTGGAGGCACCCGATGACCGCACATCCGATCGTTTCACGGCGCGCCGTGCTCGCCGGGACCGGCGCGCTGGTCATCAGCTTCTCCTCGGTGTCGCGGCTGCTCGGGCAGCAGGACAATGACAACGCGCCGCCGAACGGGGCTCCCCTACCCGGCAGCCTGAAGGAAAGCCCGTTCGTTGACTCGTGGATCCGCATTGCGGCGGATGGAAGCATTACGGTCTTCAGCGGCAAGGCGGAACTTGGTCAGGGTATCAAGACCGCACTCCTGCAAGTGGCGGCGGAACAACTGGACGTGCCGTTCGGCGCACTCAAGCTCGTCACCGCAGATACCAGCCAGACCGCGAACGAGGGCTTCACGGCAGGCAGCCATTCGATGCAGGACAGCGGCACGGCGATCCTGCACGCGGCGGCCCAGGCTCGCGCGATGTTGGTGGCCGAGGCGGCGCGCCGTTTTTCCGTGACGCCGGACCAGCTCAAGACCGCAAATGGCTCGGTCATGACGTCCGATGGCCGCAAGATCAGCTATGGCGAGCTTGTCGCCAACGAGATGCTTCACGTGAGGGCGCAACCGCAGTCGCCGCTCAAGGACCCGGCCACCTACCAGGTGATGGGGAAGCCGGTCCGGCGGATCGACATTCCGGCCAAGGTCACCGGCGGCGAAGCCTTTGTGCAAGACTTCCGGCCGGCCGGCATGGTCCACGCGCGGGTCGTGCGGCCGCCGAGCTATGGCGCCACTTTGGCCGCCGTGGAAACAGCCGTCGTCGAAAAGATGCCGGGCGTACTGAAAGTCGTGCGGGACGGCAACTTCCTCGCGGTCGTTGCCGAACGCGAGTTCCAGGCTGTCAAGGCCATGCGGATTCTGTCGTCAAAAGCGCGATGGACCGAGAAGCCGGGACTTCCGCGGCAAGCCGATCTTTCCGCGGTGATCATGGCGCTTCCCGCGCAGGACACCGCAATCCTGGACCAGCGTCGGCAGGGCGTCGTAGCGGCGAAGACACTGCAGGCGATCTATACCCGGCCCTACCAATCGCATGGGTCGATCGGGCCTTCCTGCGCGGTCGCGCGATCCGACGAGACGGGCGTTACAGTGTGGACGCACACCCAGGGCGTCTACCCCGATCGGGACGCGATCGCCGAGATGCTGCGCGTTCCGAAAGAACAGGTCCGCTGCATCCATGTCGAGGGCTCCGGCTGCTACGGCCATAACGGCGCCGACGACGCGGCCGCGGACGCCGCACTCATCTCGCGCTCGGTTCCTGGTCGCCCCGTTCGGTTGCAATGGATGCGCGAGCAGGAGCACGGCTGGGAGCCGTTCGGGCCGGCTATGGTGACCAAGGTCATGGCGTCGCTCGACGGCAACGGTGCGATCA
>DASYJX010000080.1:0-43799 GCA_035996065.1 Steroidobacteraceae bacterium
TTTGATCCGCAGTGGGAACAAAATGGATATATGGAGGCCGCCGTGCAGCTCATGGCGGGCTGGTGCCGAGAGCAGCCTGTTCCCGGCATGCGTGTGGAAATCCGTCGTTCGCCCGGCAAGACGCCGCTGCTCGTCGTCGACGTCCCCGGCGAAGCCGCGGGCTGCGTTCTGCTGTATGGTCATCTCGACAAGCAGCCCGAGTTTACCGGCTGGTCGCCGGGCTTGAGTCCCTGGGAGCCGGTGATGCGTGACGGCAAATTGTACGGCCGCGGCGGGGCGGATGACGGCTACGCGGTCTTTAGTTCGTTGACTGCCATTGCAGCGTTGAAAGAACAACAAGTGCCGCTTGCGCGCTGTGTGCTGCTGATCGAGGGGTCGGAGGAAAGCGGCAGCATCGATTTGCCGGCGCACCTGGAATCCTTGGGCGATGTCATCGGCGACCCCTCGCTGGTGGTGTGTCTGGACGCTGAATGCGGAGATTACGAGCGCGTTTGGTGCACGACGTCGCTGCGCGGGAACCTGACGGGTCGTTTGCAGGTGCAAGTGCTCACCGAGGGCGTTCACTCGGGAATGGCAACCGGGATTGCGCCCACGCCGTTTCGAATCGCGGAGCAACTGTTGACCAGGATCGAAAATACGGCCACAGGCGAAATTCTGCTCGATGGGCTGCGCGTGGAAATCCCCGCCGACCGCCGCTCGCAAATTGCCGCCACCGCCCAAGCGTTGGGCGACACGGTTGCAGGGAAGTTACCCTGGTCGCGCGGCGTCCACGCGGTCTCAGCCGATCCTGCGGAGTTGCTTGCCAATAGCACGTGGCGCGCGACGCTGGCCGTCACCGGCGCGGATGGCCTGCCCCCGGTAGCCTCGGCGGGCAATGTGCTGTTGCCGAGGATTGCCCTCAAGCTCTCGCTGCGCTTGCCGCCCACGTGCGATGCGGCCCGGGCGGATGTTGCCGTGCGCGAGGCCCTCGAAAGAGATCCGCCGTATGGCGCACACATCAGCTTTCAATCCGACCCCCCGACGGGCGGATGGAATGCCCCAACGTTCGCACCCTGGCTCGAGCAATCGATTGCGCGTGCGTCGCAAGCGGTTTATGGCCGCGAGACCCTGCACGCAGGCTGCGGCGGAACGATTCCCTTCATGGGAATGCTCGGACGCCAATTTCCCCGCACCCAGTTCTTTATTACCGGCGTCCTGGGTCCGCACTCCAATGCCCACGGTCCGAATGAATTCCTGGATGTCGAATACGCCAAGAAATTGACCACCTGCGTCTCCCTGGTGCTCGCCGATCACGCACGCGGCGATGGGGCCTAGAGCAAGGGCTCAGATCTCACATATCGCGTCGATCGCTTCGCGCTCAGGTTGCGCGAGCTCGAAGTCGAAGATCGCCAGGTCCTCGCGCATGTGCGTTTCGGACCGGGTTCCCGTCAGCGGCACCACACCGCATTGAGTCAGGTACCGGAAGAGGATCTGCGCAGGACTGCGGCCATATTTCGAGGCCAAGGCAGTGATAGTGCCGTGGGCGAGAAGGTGAGGATTGGCGCTGAGTGTCCAGAAGCTCTGGTAGACGATCCGTTCCTCTCTGCAGAACGCCCGAATCTCGCGGTCGTAGCGAGTATCGGCGTAGAAGCGATTTTGGACGACGGCCGGTCTGATTCGCGCCGACTCGCTTAGCGCTTTCAGATCATCGAGGTCATAACAGTTGCTGATCCCGAGTTGTCGCACGCCGCCGGCGGCAACGAGCGATTCCATTGCACGCCAGACTTCCATGGTTTTCTTCGCGCTCGCCAGCGGCGAATGCAGGACCAAGCAGTCGAAATAGGTGGTGTTGAGGTTCCGCAAGGAGACGGCAAAGGACTGCGCCACCTGTTCCGCGAGCGGCGCGTTCGGGTCGTAGGGAACCGTCATCGGGTCTTGGCCGGACAGCGAGGTGAACTTGGTCTGCAGGTACAAGTCGGTCCGCGTCAGCGTTTCGTTGAGGCACGCGGCCACGCCCGCGCCCACACCGGCTTCGTCATAGTGCTTCGGTTGGCATGCGGTATCGATACCGCGAAATCCTTGCAGAATGGCCGTTCTGACCAAGCGCTCGGTATCCGCTTTCTTCCACGCGGTTCCATAAATGATGTTGGGAATGTTCAGATTCTATTTCCCACGGCGGACGGCGGCGAACGGCGCGTTCGCCATGTCGGATCGGATCCTGCTGTACTCCTTTGTTGCAATTTAGCAACTATTTCTTTATGTCGCAATCATGGATAATCGCGCAAAGCCCGGGGCGCCGCCTTTCAGTGTGGACGCCCTGCAACAATCAAATAGGAAAAGGGAGATCTCATGGCTATTTGCAATAACCGTACCGCCGCGGGTATTTTACTCACGTCGATGCTGGCCGGTTACGCGGCGCACGCGGCCGATGTGGTCAATTCGTCGACGCTCGACGAGATTGTCGTGACCGCGCAGAAGCGCGCCGGCACCGTCCAAGACACCCCGTTCTCCGTGTCGGCGACGTCGCAGGAACAAATCCGTAATTCCGGCGCGGGCAACATCACGGACTTCGCGCGCAATGTCGCCGGCCTGACCATTGCCGATTTGGGTCCCGGGCAAAGTCAGGTCGCGATCCGCGGCATCAGCTCGGGTCAGGTCATTCGCGACCAGCCGGGTGTGAGCGAGCAGGTCGGCGTTTATCTCGACGAGTCGCCCATCTCCGTCGCTCTTTTCACGCCCGATTTGGAACTGTTCGATCTCGACCGTATGGAGGTGTTGCGCGGGCCGCAAGGAACGCTGTTTGGCGCAGGGTCCGAAGCGGGCACGATCCGCTACATCACGGCCCAGCCGAAGCTGGGCGTTCTCGAAGGTCTGGCGGATGCCTCGGCCGAATTGCCGAAGAGCGGCAGCGTCGGGGGCAGCGGCCGCCTCGCGGTCAATCTACCCATGGGCGATACCGCGGCTGTTCGGATCGTCGTCTACGAGCACCATCTACCCGGGTTCATCGACAGCATTCAACCGAACGGCAGCATCAAGAAGGACGTCAACGACGGCGACCGGGCGGGGATCCGCGTGTCGATGCTGTGGAAGCCCACTGAGCAACTGTCCATCACCCCGCGTGTCGTCTACCAGAACCTGACGACCAACGGCTATCCGCGTGAGGATGCCTACAATATTCTCGGCAACCCCTACATGACGACCCAGCCCAAGGTCACGATCGGCGAGCGTCAGCAGTACACGCAGCAACGCGAAGGCATCGACGACGATTTCGGTCTGGCCGACTTCAAGATCGATTACGACTTCGGTCCGGCCACGCTGACCTCGATCAGCTCGTACACTCGCCGGAGGGTCACGGTGCTGCGCGACGCGACGCAGCTGACCGGCAGCGTGAGCTTCGACGTCGGCATTCCGGAAGTGCGGGTTAGCTCGCCGCTGTTCGACCGTACCCGCCTCAATGTGACGTCGGAGGAACTGCGCTTGTCTTCGAACGGGAAGTCCACGATCGATTGGCTGGTGGGCGGGTTCTTTCAGCACGTCGGGCGCCACTACGGGCAGGACCTCCCGACGCCGGGGTATGACTCGTTCAATGCCGCTGCCGGATTCCCGTTGGGCCCCAACCCCGTAGGCCTAGTCGACACACCGTTCTTTTCGGACATTGGCTATCGGTTAAAGCAATACGCCGGCTTCGGCGAAGCGACCTGGCACCTCACCGATCAATTGGGACTGACCGGCGGATTGCGCTATTACAAATACTCGGAGGCTCGCGTTCAAAGCTTCAATGGCGTGTTCGACGGCAATGGCCCGCAGGGCGTGCAAGGCTCGGTCGATTCCCACGGCGTGTCCCCGCGCGGCATCCTGAGTTTCAAGCTCGACGAGGACGCCCAATTCAACGCCCAGGTGTCGAAGGGTTTCCGGCTTGGGGGCATCAACGACCCCATCAACAAGCCGCTCTGCTCGCCGGAAGACCTGGTCGAATTCGGCGGCCAGGGCAATTGGAAGGACGAGACAAGCAAGAACTACGAACTTGACGCCAAATTCCGCTTCCTCGACCGGAAGGTTACGCTGAACATCGGCGCCTTCTACACCGATATTCATAACCTGCAAGCCACCGTGACGGCCGGAACCTGTTCTTCGCGGCTGGTTTTCAACGTGCCGAAAGCACAGTCGCACGGCATCGAGGCAGAATTGTTCGCGCGGCCGAACTCCACCTGGGACTTTGGTTTGTCGGCCACGTGGGTGAACGCGACACTGCGGTCGTCGGTCGTGTCCACCAACACGGTGGGAGGGGTAACCACCACCAACGTCATCGGCGGCCTCGCCGACGGCAATCGCCTGCCGACTGCGCCTCAAGTGCAGGCCGTGGGCAGTATCGGCTACACGCTGCCGATCCAGAATCAGCGGGATTTCTTCTCCGTGTTCACGGTGCAGTACGTGGGTTCGTCGTATTCGCAATTCGAGAACGAAGAGCCAGGCTTCGGTCAGATCGGCGGCGGCGCCAGCGATCCGAATGCAGCCCGATTGATTACGTATGGCGGCGTGCCGTCGAGCACCGTCATTTCGTTCGATGCACGGCTCCCCGCCTATTCGCTCGGCAATCTGCGAGCGGGCGTCAGGAACGATGTGTGGGAGGTCGCGGCGTACCTCAACAATCTCTGGGACACGAACGCTCACCTCGCACTCGACTACGAGCGCGGGCGCAGCGCGCGCGTCGGCTACATCACGAATCAGCCGCGGACGATCGGAGTTTACGCTCGGTACAAGTTTTGACGCTCAGACGCGGGGCGTAGCAAACGTCCCGCGTCTTTCGTCCCCTGAATTCCCGTGGGTAAATGCCGACAGAGGGGCAGGCGTTTCTGCACCCCCGCGGCGCCGAAGGCGGCCTACAGAAACCCATGCTGAACGGAAGGATAGTCACCCCTCGCCGAGCGAAGAAGCCACCGCTCGAAAGTTATCCATTCCAATTCACTGGAGACATTTATGGAAACGAATTACATCTCGCGCGATACCTACGGTATGTACAGAAACACGGAGGGTGGTCCGGGACCGGCATTGATGGGTGCCGATACGCTCGTCGGCAACGATGTCTACAACTCAGCGGACGAAAAACTGGGGACAATCAAGGAATTCATGATTGAAATGGCTTCGGGAAAAGTCGCCTATGCCGTGCTGGCGTATGGCGGGTTCCTGGGTATGGGTGATCGGTTGTTCGCGGTCCCCTGGCAGGCATTGCAGCTTGATACCGCCAACAAGCGTTTCACGCTGAATGCCAGCAAGGACAAACTCAAGAATGCCCCGGGCTTCGACAAGGACCACTGGCCGTCGATGGCTGACACCTCCTGGGCCAATGACGTGTGCAATTTTTATGGCGTCAAGAATACCGGCCGCATTCAGTAGCCGGCCGCGCCGCTGAGAACTGAGGGCTGTTTTTCCGAGCGGCGGGGGCGAGAGCGTCAGCGCTCCCGCCCCCCGATGGCCTGGCTGTCAGTCGTCTTGCGAACCCGCCCGGCACGGATTTTCAGACAATACACGACGAAAATTGTTGTACCTCACGGTCGGCAAGCCCCCAGGGCCGCCGGGATACGTGAGCGCCAAGAGACCGCCGTATTCGTCGTGTGCGCTGCCGCCGAACTCTCGGACCGTGTGCGGCAGATAGGCGCCGCCCAGTTGCCAGCGGCAGCCTTGCCGCGTTTCCGTGGTCGTAAAGAACGGATAAAAATCCGCGCCGGCCGGCGGATCGACGCAACCGGCGCCGGGACTTGGATCGGCCGGGTTGGAAACGTGACGCTGGCAGACTGGGGTGGTGTTCGTTTCGATCCTCGGCAGATCCGCTTCAAAAGCAACACGCTCGAAATTTTTCGCGTCTTCTCGTTCTCCACCGACGAAAAACAGCGGACTCGAAAACTGAATCGGTTGGGCGTGCAATTGTCGATCGAGCGCTACATTTTGCAACGTGCCGGGCCAAGTATTACTGCGATAGGGCACGCCGTCGAAATCCGCATCGCCGTCGATGCAGCCGCCAATGCCGAGCAAGCCGAACGAAGCCGCGAATCCCGCATCGAAGCAAAACGCATCATCCAATCCGGGCGGATCATTGGGCGCCGGGTCGAGGCAAGCGCCTCCTTCCGCGGCAACCGTGCTGCAATACTCGAAGTGGCCGGTTTCATCGGCGAATGCGATGTTGTAAGAGTGCGCGGCCCAGGGAACGCGGGTGTGCTCGCTGGACGTCGCATACATGGGGTGAAAGTCGTACGGAATGTTGTGAGTGGCCGGGTCGCAGTTGGTGCCGTTGGGATCGAACAGAATTTGTCCGAATCCGTTCGCGGCGCTCGACACCATGAACCCAGACTGACCCGTGGTGAGGTCGCGTACGACGATCTTCAGGCCGTGCGCCGTATCGAATTCAAGGACTTCCAGTTCATCGCCGGGGTTCATGAACAGCGTCTTGGCGTTGACCGTGAACGTATTCCCATTCGAGAGCAGCGGACTCGGGGGCCCGGCCGGCACGCCGTCGAGTTGAATGTAGGCGAAGTTGACGTATTCGATCGCTCCGCCGCAGGCGGCATTGTTGCCGCGACCCGTGTTGCCGTCTTGAGAGACGCTGTCGATGTTGAGTGCGGCGGTCCATTGGGTTGCACTATTGCCGGTGATCCAGCCCGGCGGATAAAACTGCATTTCCATGAAGGCAGTGCCGGGGTGCTTGCCGATATATCGCGGGCTGTTCGGATTTCCGCTGTCGAAAATATTGGCATCGGTATCCGGCAGGCAGACTGTCGTGTAATTCGGAGATGATTGGCTGTCGCACATTGCCATGCCGAACCACCACGCCGGATGCAGTTGGAAATTCCAAACGCCGCCCTTTCCATCCTGCTGCGGCAGTGTGGGCGGCTCTTTCGGCAAACGCGTCCGCCAGATGTTGTTGTAACCGGAGCCGTGCCGATCCGAATAAAATAAAACCGAGGGCTCATCGTGGCCCACGTACTCATAGCCCGGAACCTCCGCCTGCTCGGCGCAATAGATTCCCTCAGCTTCATTGCATTGAAGAGTTTGTTTATGAACCGAAGACAGGGTTTGCGCAAAGACGGATGCACCAGAGCCCAGCCACAGGCCGGCGCACAACATCAACAAGCTCAAGGATCGATGGATATTCATCACTGCTACTCCTTTGCAGGCGTTTCGACGCGTTTGGTTTTTGGCGATCGTTCTTGCTAGCGATCCGCTGTGGCGCGATTATTGATCCGATCGGCGCGCTAACGAAAGAGAAATATTTGTGATGCGCAAGAGCAAAGCCGCATGTAGCGCTAAATGACCAACCAGTGGTTGCCGCCGCGGGCGCGGCGCGTTCATGGACGGGTGAGCGTCTCGCGAAACAGCGCAAACAAACGCTCCCAATGACGCTCCGCCGCGGGTTTGTTGTACACGGGCCGCTGCGGAAACGCGAACCCGTGTTGAGTGCCGGGATAAATCTCGACTTCGGCGCTGCCGCCTTTCTCTTCGAGTTCGCGGCGAAGCGTGTCTACGATCTCCTTCGAAGCGTACTGATCGGTCTCGGCGCAGGCGAAATACAGCCGAGCATCGGTGCGCCGCATTGCCAGGTGCGGACTGTCGGGCTGATCGGTCACGAGGTCGGTGCCGTAGATCGATGCCGCGGCGCGGACTTGGGTTGGGTGGCGCACCGCGGTGTTGATGGCATACCGGCCGCTCATGCAGTACCCGACGCAGCCTGCCGGACCCTCCGAAGCTGCATCGTCTTTGCCGGCAAATGCCATGAGTGCGTCGGCGTCGTCCATGACCATCGCCATCGTGAGGGCGGCCTTGAGCTTCATGAATTTTTCGCGCGTGGCGGCGTGGGCCTCGCCGATATAGGGTCCGAGTTCCTCGACGTTGAATCGATAGTAAAGATTCGGCAGCACAACGTAATAGCCCACCGTGGCCAAGCGCCGCGCCATATCCCGAAGTTCCTCGCGAATCCCCGGCGCGTCCATGAAAAAAATGATCATCGGATGCGGTCCCGAGCGCTCGGGATGGCATACGAAGGTGCTCATGCGTCCGTCTGTCGTAGGGATTCCGATTTGCCGCTCGATCATTCGCCGGCGCCCACCGCCATCCACGCAAGATCCGCATTGGACACCGAATCGACTTTGAAATTCTTGACGGCCGCCGCCATGCGGGTCAGCGCCTGCGCCAAAGGCATGGGCGGCTTGGTATCGCCTTTCTTGGATTTGTGAAAGCGTACCGGGTTGATCCGCGCCACGACGTAATTGCGCAGGTAGGGGGACTTGAAGCCCTTCGTCTGCAGCGCCGCAATGACGCGTTTCGCTTGCGCGTCGATTTCCAGCAATCGCGACGCGAAGCCATCCCGTTCGCGCAAGCTCGCGGCGAGAGTGCGATCGCTGAAGCGGTCCACCTTCTTCAAGAATGAACTGTAAGCGCCGCCGGCGAAACGCGATGATTTTTCGTACACTGCGCCGAGAGTCAGCAATTCGGCGGAATCGAACTCCGCGACGTACTGCGTCTCTTTCGACCTCCCTCGCCGCTTTGCCAGGCTGCGGGCCATGCGGATGACTTCGAGGCTGCGGTCGCGCAGGTTGTGCGCCTTTTCGGTGTTGAGGGCAAGAATGCGATAGGCCAAGGCATCATCCGGCGAGATCAACACGGTGATCTGTTTCAGACCGAGAACCTTGCCGGCGGCCAATCGGTGACGCCCATTCGGCGTCCACAATCGGCCGTCATCGCCGCGCACCACGATCAACGGATCCAGAAAGGCCGCGGTCTCATCGATTTTCAGCGCCAGCCGTTTCGCATGCGTCGGCGACAGATCGCGCTGGAACGGTGTCGGCTGCACCGCATTGAGCGGCAGCGAGGCGAGCACCAAGGGCCGTCCGCCCAGTGGGTCGCGATACGCGCCTATCGGCGCGCCGCCGGCGTTTCGTACCAGCGCGACGACGTCCGCGATCTCAGGATCGGTCATGGCGATGGGGACATCGGCAGCATCCAAACCCCGCGCGTTTCTGTGCGGTGCCAACTTACCGCGCACGCGCTTCTTTGCCGGCGCATTGCGCGCAGGGGTGGCGTTGAATTTTGCTTTTGCAATGGCCATGGGAGGACGACGTCGGGCAAGTATGGCTCAAACGCGCGCCAAGCCCTAGCGGCGCCCGCTTTTGGCGCAGCGCAAATCACCTTTCGGAATTCGTTTGCAGAAACCTGCGCGAGACAGTTATATAGTCGCCTGAGCGGCTGGTCGATGCAGCCGCGGAGCGATCGCAATGCGCAGACTTGGAGGCAGAGTGATGGTTAAGAAACGCGTATCCCCCGGCAAGACGACGACTAAGCGCAAGGCAAAGCCGACTGCGGCAGCCGCAGCCGACCTCACGGATAGCGCCGTAATGACGGTGCTGGAATCGACGCAATCGGTGATGGACCCCGCGAGTATCGATCCCACGGTTCGGCGCCAGCTCGTGGCGGCGGAGGCCTATTTCCGCGCGGAACGGCGCGGATTTGCGGCGGGCAACGAACTCGAGGACTGGATTGCTGCGGAAGCAGCGGTCGACTCGCGGCTGCAGCAGATGCGAGTCGCGTAACGGTCGCGAGGCGAACCAGCGGTCGCCGGGCGGGCCCTGTAGCTACCACAGATAGGCGATCGAGAGAACGGCCACGTGTCCTGTGCGCCTTTCTACCACGGGACTGATATCCGGGCTTCCCTTGAGCCGGTTGATGGCGGTGTCCAGGTTGAGCAGCCAGTGCTCGCCGAAGAAACGGGTCGCGCTGAACCCCACGCCGACGGCCTCGGTGCCGGTGTGCGGCGAGAAAACCGGATGGCCCGAGGCCAGTGACTGCGCCGGCGTGACGCCGTATTCGCTCTGCAGGAAACGATGCGTGGCGAACGTGATCGAGGGCCCGGCAAACATGACGAACTTTTTCGAGCTTCCGGGAAGGGGCATGTAGACCCCCACGTCCCCGACCGTGCCGTTGGCACCGCCGAGCAGCTGCCTGACGTCCGCCCGCAGAATCAACGGAAACTTTCTCGAGAGCACATAAGAGCCGAATAGCTTGGCGGCGGGCGCTGCCGAGATGTCGCCCATTCCGTGCAGGTTGGTGTAGTCATCCCTGACGCGGCGGCCCAAGTCATAGCTGATTGCGGCTCCCAGACGGTAATGATCGCCGCGCAGAAAGTTGTAGCCGATCCCTTCACCCGTGGAGACGAAGGCGACATCGCGGTATTGGATGTTGATGACCGGCCCGCCTTGCAAACGGTAGGCACGCGCGCCGTCATACACCGGCTGCACCTCAGCGGCGGTGCCGAGTACGACGCGCCATTGCGGCAAATCCGGCTGGAATAGCCGGGCGAGGATGAGCCCGCCGGAATATTGCCATTCCTGCAGGGGCGAGGGTGTCTGGCCGGATGCCATGCGTGGGCCGAACACCCACAACATGACAGTCAGGAGCGCGAGCTGGCGACCGATGATCTTGCCTCCATGGGATCGGCCGCGAACGTCCTCACTGGCCCGGTGGCCTGGGCGGCATCCCGCGACGTCCGGGAGCTCGCGGGGGGGGCGATGCATCCGGCGTTGAACGGCGTCGTGAACCCGTGCCGCGCTTTGCATCTTCCGACGCCGCGGCGGCGGCTTCCCATTTTGCCTCGGCGTTGGCCGGCGGCACGTCGGGTAGATGGCTGGCGGGCGGGTCGCTGGCCGGGTAGGTATCCTTGAGCGACTCGTCGACACTCGCCGATGACGCGGCTCGCGGAGTCTGCGACCTCGCTGACAGCTGGCGTTCAGCCTCCAGCCAATCCCGTTCGGCGGACCCCGCAGGGCAGCCACGGTCGACCCAAAGCTGGTAGGCAAGTTCTCGAATAGCTAGGTGCTCACGATGCATGGCAGCTCTCTCCGTTCCAGAGCGGGCGTTGGGTTCAATGTTGGCCCGCAAGTTAGAACGCTGGCCTGCCGGACGGTAGGCCGCAGACTCGCCAAACCAGGTCAGTACAGTCCTACACGGCCTTGCCGCCGTGAGTTTCTACGGTTCCAGTTGGTGACGCTCGTACAGGTATTCAGCCGCCGCGAGATCTGCCCGCGACACGCCCACCGATTTAAAAACGCTCCTGCACGGATGGGGCGTCGTGCGCCCCGAGGCGATCAGTTCGCCCAGCAGGTAAATGTCTTTGACCTCGACGACGCCGCGCGCCAGAGGCTCGCTCAAATCGCCGCTTTCGTGAAGTGCGGCCAGCGTGTCGACCGCGACGAACGCGTTGCGCAGGCACTCGTCGTCGGCCTCCCGCATCGTCGGTTTGAAGCTTCCGACCAAATCCAGGTGGCAGGTGGATTTGAGCCAATCGCCCCGGATGAGGGGCTGCTCCGCCAGCGTCGCGCAACTGATGACGTCCGCCGAGCGCGCCGCGCTCGCCAAGTCCTGCGTTACGCCGACAGGCCAGCCGCGTGCGCCGAGGTCCCGGGCCACGACTGCCGCCTTGCGCGGATCCCTTCCCCAAATTGCGATGGATTTATAGTTGCGCACGGCCAGATGACCTTCAACGAGATACCGGGACAACGCGCCCGTGCCCACCATCAACAGCGCGTCGGGCGCCTTGGGCGCGAGCACATCGGCCGCCAACGCCGACACCGCCGCGGTGCGCATCAGTGTCAGCGCTCGGCCGTCGATCCATGCCCGGGGTTGCCCGGTTTGCCCCGACAGCAACACGTAGGCAGCGTTGACCGAGGGCAGTTCCCGATCCGCATTATCCGGAAATACCGTGACTATTTTCACGCCGATGTCGCCGTCCAGCCGCCACGACGGCATCAGGAGCAAAGTGCGCGGCTTGCCGGGAGTCGCAAGATCGTACTGCACACGCTCCGGACCGTGCGCGCCCGCCGTGAAAGCGCGGCGCAGCGGCTCCACGAGCCGGCCGACGCTCACCAGGCGATGTACCGCATCGAAGTCGATATGGATCATGATTTGAGTCTCGCCCGCGCGCGGCGCTTTGCGCAAGGCCGCCGCTAGCCGATCACATTGGCTTCGGGAAGCGGACGATTGTCGGTGATCCTGCTGAACAGGAGCTCTGATAAGTCGATGCTTGTGAAGCGTCCATGCAGAATGAACTCGGCGACGGCACGGCCGATGACCGGCGCCTGCTGCATGCCGTGACCGGAGAATCCGTTCATGAATAGAAAATTCGTCAACGAATCATGCGGGCCGAGAATGGCATTGTGGTCGAATGTATTCATTTCAAAGTAGCCGGCCCAGGCGCGCTCGAGCTTGACCGCTTCGAACGCTGGAATGCGATGCGCGAGGGCGGGCCATAACCGGTCCTCGAAGGCGTCGTAGTCGGGCTCCAAGGGCTGATCGTTCAAGTCCTCGGCCGGCGACAATCCGGCGATGAATTTCGTGCCGTCGGGGCGAATCCAGAACCCCGCCGGATCGATCAAGAGCGGGAACGGATGCATTCGGCTTGGGCAGGCGATCACGTAGACCGTGCGCCTGCGCGCAAATACCGGCAATTCCAGTCCGGCCATGGCGGCGACGCGCCGCGCCCAGGGACCCGCGGCGTTGACCACGTGGCTGCAACCGATTCGCGAGCCATTGGAGAAGAACACCTCGGTGACGAGGCTGCCCTCGATGGTGAAACCTTGCACCTCGGCATTCACATAGCGCGCTCCTTGCCTGCGCGCCTTGCGCGCAAACGCCGTCAGCAGCGCATAGCCGTCGAACCAGCCTTCGCCGCTCAAACCCAGCGATCCCAGCGACAAGTCAGAGGTGTTGAGCCAGCCGAATCGGCGCTTGAGTTCGGCAGGATCGAGGAGCGCTATATCGGAGCCGCAAGCCTTTTGCACCGTGTGCGCAGCGCGCAAATGTGCGGCGCCGTCGACCCCCGCGAGATAGAGGTACCCATGCTCCCGCAGCATGATGTCCGGCCTTTCGTCGCCGCACTCCAACTCCTCGGCGGCCTTGTGCAGAAACGCGATGCTGGCTTGGGAAATGCGGATGTTGATGGGCGCCGAAAACTGCTGCCGGATCGATGCGGCCGACAGAGCGGATGACGCCTGGGCATACGAGAAGTCGCGCTCGACCACCGTGACTTTCAGGGAGGGATCGAGCCGGGTCAGCCAATAGGCAAGCGCGGAGCCCATCACTCCGCCGCCGATCACGACCACCGGGCGCAGCGATTCCGTCATCGCTTTTACGCGAGTGAACTCTGTATCGCTAAGCACGGCATCGCGGAGATGATATAGGCGTATTGCCGCGAAGCAAAACGCGGATGCCGCAGCCATATGTTGCTAAGGGCGCGTAAGGCGGACATGTCCTTACTGCGAAGTGGTTCTCACCTTGGCCATTTCGCCGCCATGCCGAACCAGGTCGCCGGCCTTGACCGCATCCAAAATGTGATCCAGGGCGTCTCGCGAAACACTCATTTCCCTGAGGATCTTGCATGCGCGGCGATGTAATCGTTCGACCCCGCAAGTGCTGTGAAGTTGCAGTGCAGCAAACCTTGTTCGACGACGATTCACGGAGGCCATCGTGCAGAGCGCAGCAAAGAAAAGCGAGTCCGCCAAGGCGCAAGCCGCCGGGCATGCATCCGTGCCCACGTCCAAGAAGGCCAAGCTCTCGGTACTCCTTATTACCCGAGACGACACGCTGTGGCCGCAGATCGGTGTGCATTTAAGCAGTGAGTTGATCCTCAAGCAGGTCGATTCCGTCGATGAATTGTGCACGGCGACGCCGGCTGGACAGCCCGCCATCGTCCTGTGGGACGCGCGCGGCCACAGCGACGCCGACGGGGTACTCTCCCGGCTGCAACTGCATTCCACCCGCTTTGCGGTGATCGCGCTGGATGAAAGCGCCGATGCATGGACGAATCCCATCGCGCTTCGGCAAATCGTCGCGCATGTGGCGGTGCCGATACTGGCGGAGCCCTTGAAGACCGCCCTCGACAATGGATCCGAAGAAGTCAATGCGCGAACCGCGTTGCTCGGAAGCGGCGCCGCGGCGCCGGAGCATCGCTCGGCGGTGTCCGCGGGAACGTCCGGTCCGCGAAAAATGCCATGGATTCCGGTATCGATCATCCTCGTTGTGCTCACCGCCTTTGGGGCGGCGTTCATGCTCCTGCGGCACGGCGACACACTCGTCAAGCCCGCAATCGTGGGGATCCCGCAATCCTTGCCGCAGCCAGGCAGCAAGGGACCCGAGGCAGACGAGAGAGCCGATCTGTTCATCGAGAAGGCCCAGCAAGCGATGCTCGACCGGCATTTCATAGAGCCGGCCGAGGGCAGCGCGCTTTCTTTATATAGAAAGGTGCTGGTTCTCGATCCCGACAACGGCGAGGCGCGCCAAGGGCTGCAGCGGCTCGCGGAAATACTCTTTGCGCGAGTGCAGTCTGCCTTGGACGAGCGGAAAATCGACGTGGCGCTGCAGTCGCTCGAGACCGCACGCAGCATCAGTCCCAACGATAGCCGTTTAGGCCCGCTCGATGAGCGAATCGCGAGCTTGCGCGCCGAGTTTGGCCCGGCCCAGATTCTGGCGGCGATCAATGCTCAAAATTTCGACCGCGCAGCGCAACTGATCGACGATGCCGCGCGCGCCAAATCGCTCAACAGCGCCAAGCTTGCTCAGCTGCGCGACGAACTGCATCGGCGGCGTCAAGAGTTCGACATCGCGAATTTCATGAAGCTTGCCGACACGCGCCTGCAACAGGACAAATTAACCGAGCCGCGCAATGACAGCGCCGCCTTCTACCTGGCCCAGGCGCGCACGTCGGGAGCAACCGCCGCCGCACTGCAGGCGCAGACCCAGGAATTCTACAAGCGGATGACTCAGTCGCTCCATGCCGCGATCGATCAGCGGCGTTTGAGCGATGCGGATCGAACGCTTGCGGACCTGCGCTCCTCCGGCGCGCCGGCCGTCATCATCGCGGGCCTGCAGCATGATCTCAACGCGGCCCGTCAGCCAACCCTGGCGATGCCCGAGCAGCCGCAATACCTGGAGCTCGCGCAGTCCCGGCTCGCTCAGGGAAAGGTGACCGAGCCCGACAATGACAGCGCCCTGTATTACGTCACTCAGCTGCGCGCGGCGGATCCCAAGAACAGCGGACTGGCGCGAATGGTGAGCGCGGTTCAGGCGCAAATTCTCGATCAAGCGCGCACGGCGCTCGATACGCTGCAGCCCGCGAGAGCTGAATCGCTGTTGCAGATGGCAGCCAGCCTCGGGACCACGACGGATTTGGTCGCGCTCAACCAGCGCCTCGCGCAGGTGAAACAGGCCGCCGCCGGAACGCCGGAAGTCAACGAAGCCACGTTGACCCGGGTCAAGGGCATTGAACTCGACTATCCGACGGATGCTCTGCGCAAGGAAATCGAGGGATGGGTGGACCTCTCGTATCTCGTTACGGGGGAGGGCAAGGTCACCTCGGTGAAGATCCTGGGCTCGAGCCCCGCCGGCGTCTTCGATGCGGCGGCGACCCGTGCCGTATCGCGGGTGCGCTATGCGCCGATGGCCCAGGCCGGGAAATCCGCCGTGGTCAGCACCAAATTGCGAATTGCATTTCGCTTGAAGAAATAGCGATCACGGACAGATGAACAAGCCTTCCATAGCCATCGATCGACGCGAGCCGGCGCCTGTCCCCCTCAAGCGGGGAGCCGCGCGCTGCCTGGTCGTGCACGACGATCTGGAGCTTCGCCTGCGACTCGCGGGTGTGGTGCGGCGGGCAATCCCTAACCTCGATGCGGACTGCATGAGCGGGGCCAACTTCGACGCTCTGCCCTCCGATCGCATCGGTACCTATGCTGCGTTGTTTCTCATCGTCGAGTTCGGTCAGCGCGAGAACGCGCCAGACCCGCTGGCAAGGCTGGCCCGTTCGCGCAATCAAGCGCCGCGGCTTCCCATACTGGTATTTGCGCGCAGTGGCGATGAGCGCAATGCCGCACGAACCATTCTGCTCGGAGCCGACGACTACTGGCCCATTCACGCCGTGAAAATCGGCGAGTTGGGGGAGACCGTGCAGCGGCTCTTGGAGCCGGCGGGCGCTTCCGACATCGCGATCACCGCTCCCGCGGATCCGTGGCGTCAACCGCAAATTGCCGGCTACCGGCTGATAAAAACGATTGCCAAATCGACGGCGGCGGTGGTCTATCTTGCGCGCAACGACAATTTGCCGCAGCCCGTCGCGCTGAAGGTCCAAGCATTCAAGGGACGCTACGAAGTGTCCGATGCCGACCGGCAGCGCTTCCTGCGCGAATGCCAAATACTGTCGTCCCTGAACCACCGCTCCATTGCCGATGTGCTGGATTACGGCATCACGGATGATTATTTGTTCCTGGCGCTGGAATATTTTCCCTGCGGCAGTCTCAAGGATCGGCTAAAAAATCCGGTGAGCGAGGCCGATGCACTCAACTATGCGCGGCAGATCGGCGAGGCGCTTCAGGTGCTGCACTCCGCGCACATCGTGCACCGCGACGTCAAGCCATCGAACTTGATGTTGACCGATGACAATCGCTTGATTTTGATCGACTTCGGGTCCGCATCCATGCGGATCGCCGAGACCGAATTATCAAGATCCGACCTCTGCACCGGGACTCCCTACTATGTGTGCCCCGAACAAATCCAAAACCGCGATCCCGACGGGCGAGGCGATCTCTACAGCCTCGGCGTCGTGCTGTTCGAGATGCTGGTAGGCGCCTTGCCGTACGTCGGCACGAATTTGAGTGAGATTTTCGCGGGCCATAGTTCGGTCCCCGTCCCACGCCTGCCGCAGCGCGTACTGCGCTATCAGCCGATCATAGATCGCCTATTGGCAAAAGATCCCGTCGATCGTTATCCGTCGGCAGCGCTGTTTCTCGAGGACTTGAGCGCCGTGAGCGCGCCTATTCGAACGTCGGTTGACGAAGCCAGTCATATGGGAGTGATTAATTCATGAAGTCGCATTTAACCAAGGTCCTAAGTGCGCTGATGTCGCCGCTCGGCCTGCTGGTGCTGGTCGTCATTCTGGGATTCAGCTTCCTCGCCATCGTGCTGATACCGGGGCTCGAACTCGCCAGTGAAGTTGCGGACAGTTCGACGGCCCTCAAGTTGGTGGGCGAACAGCAGCGCCATCCGACCCTGATCCGCGCCGCCCTCGAATCGATGCGCGAGCGACTGGGCGAGAGAGGCTATATCCAAGAGTCCTTGGATCAGATACGCACCTCGAGCAGCAAGCTCGAAGGGGCGATGCATGAGATGACGGTGCCGCGCCGAGTGAGCTGGTTTGCCCTTTTGGGCGACACCGGCGCGACCGGCGCACCGACCGCCGGCAAGCATGCCGCGCAGCTGCTCGATAGCTGGGCACGAGAGGCCGAGGTGTTGAACCCCGTGCTTTCCTATCACGGCGTCCCCTACCAGGACAACGAATCCACCGGCACAATTCTCAACGGCAGCGGACGTCAGTTGGAGCTCGACGTCGTCGCGGCGCTGCGCACCAGCCGCCATGTCTTGCCGGTGTTGGACGGCGAATTGACGGCCATCGCCGCCGAGCTGCAGGCGACCAATTTCAGATCGGCGACTCAACTGCGGCTGGTGATGGTGTCGGGGCTGGTCATCGCGCTCGCGCTGGTGGTACTGGTGACCGTGCTGCTCGGCACCAGACAGCGGCAAGAGAGCAGCTTGCGCCAGGCCCGGCAGCAGACTCTGGATATCTTGCGCACGGTCAAGGATGGATTGTTCCTGCTCGACCAGAATTTGGCCATCGGTGCGGCCTATTCCGGCGCACTCGAATCGCTGTTCGAGCGCAAGGATTTCGCGGGCCTGCCGTTCGAGAGTCTGCTCAAGAACATCGTTTCCGAGCGCACGCTTGCGACCGCGCTCAAGTTCGTGAAAATTCTGTGGGCCGAGCGCACCAACGAGAAACTCGTCAAAACAATCAATCCGCTGGGCGAAGTCGAGGTTCATATCGACGCCGGCAACGGCAAGGTCGACACGCGCTATCTGCAGTTCGATTTTCACCGAGTCCGGGTCGACGGAGAAATGACGCATGTGCTGGTGTCGGTGTCCGATGTGACCACTCGGGTGGACATGGCGCGTGAGCTGCAGTCCGCACAAAGCCAGGCCCAAGGCCAGGTCGATACCCTCTTGGGCATTCTGCACATCGATCCCGCGCAGCTGACGTCTTTCCTGAACGACTCCAATGCGGCCATGAAAATGATCAACGCCGTGCTGCGCGAGCCGACACGGGAAGAGGGCGTGTTCCGCAAGAAGCTCGACACGCTGTTCCGGCAGGTCCATTCGGTCAAGGGCGAAGCGGCCGCCCTGGGATTGTCCTCGATCGAGATCCGGGCGCATGCATTCGAAGATGACTTGAAGTCGCTCAAGGACAAGCCGGACCTTTCAGGCAACGACTTCCTGCCGCTCGTGATCAAGCTCGATGATCTCCTGACTCATCTGCAATCCGTGAGCGACCTGGTGTCGCGCCTATCGCGTCTGCAGCCGGTACAGCATGACGTCGTTCATACGATCACCGCGGTTCTGGAAGAAGAGAAGCAGAAGCAGAAACAGAAACAGCAGCAGCAAGGCGGCAACGCCGATTCGGGCGTCGCGGCGACGCTGCAGCAACTGACCGAGCGCATCGCCCGCGAAAACAACAAGGAAGCGATCCTGCAATGCAAGGGTCTCGACGCGGTGCCGGAGGACTATCGGCGCGCGGTCAAGGACATCGGAATCCAGGCCGTGCGCAACGCCATCGTGCACGGCATTGAGTCGCCGGAGGCGCGCATGGCTGCCGGGAAATCCCCGCAGGGCGTCGTTCGCCTTTCGTTCCAAGATGTCGGCGATACAGGTTTCAAGCTCATCATCGAAGATGACGGCCAAGGCTTGTCAACGGAGAAAATCAAGGAGACCGCCCTCAAAAAGGGATTCATCACCCCGGAGCGGGCGCAGACCTTGGACACGAAGCAGATCTTTTCGCTGTTGTTCCAGTCGGGCTTTTCCACCGCCGAAACGGTGACGAAAGACGCGGGGCGGGGCGTCGGCATGAACGTGATAGCCGAACTTGCCAGTCAATTGGGAGGCCGGGTCTCGGTTGCGACCAGCAACGGAAAGTTCACCCGCCTGACCATGACGCTGCCGCGCGCCGCGAAGCGCGCGAACGATACGGAGGCGGCGTGACGAATATGCCGGCAGGGGCGAAACCCTCGTTGAAGCTCATGATTGTCGATGACTCGAACATCATTCGCCGACGCATCGAGCGCTCGCAACAGATCGCCCGCCTGGAGGTGGTCGGTGCGGCGAGCAACGGACGCGAAGCCGTGGATTTGTTCCGCCGCACGCGGCCCGACGTCGTCACCATGGATTTGACCATGCCCGAAATGGACGGAGTCGAGTGCGTCCAAGAATTGGTGGCGATCAATTCGAAGGTGTTGATCCTGGTCGTGTCGGCTCTCGCGGATAAGGCGACGGCCGTGGACGCCATCGAGAAGGGTGCAAACGGCTTTCTGTGCAAACCCTTTACCGATCGTCAGCTCAACGACGCATTGGAAGAACTGCTGTCGGAGGCATGATGCTCAAAGAAGCAGAAATCCGCACATTCATCGAGGGCGCGACGAATTATTTCGAGATTTCGGCGCAGCAGTCGGCTACTGTCGGATCGCCCTATCTCGTGACGGACGGCAATCCGGGAGCCTATGAATACACGGGGGTTATCGGCATTTCCGGCGCACGCAAGGGCGTCGTGTACTTTACCGCCCCGCGAGGCATGCTCACGGTGCTATTGATGCGCATGCAGGAAACCGATACGAGCGACGAGAACATCAAGGATCTCGTCGGCGAAGTGGCGAATACGATCTCCGGCAATGCGCGGCGCGATTTCGGCAAGAACTTCGTGATATCGGTGCCGGTCGTCATTGCGCACGACGCCGATAAGGTCACGGCACCGCACAGCCGCTCCTACGTGATCCCGATCAACTGGCGTACCCATTCGGCCAAGCTCGTCGTTTGCCTCGAGTAACCGTTAGAATGCATAACTCGCGCCGACGCTGAGCGTGTAGCGTGGGAAGACCTGATAGCCGACGAGATCGCTATAGACCGGAAGCTGCGCGAAACCGTACACGTGCATGCCGCCGAATACGGTTGCCGTCAGGCCAGGACTCACGTACGCCACGTAACCCGCGCTGTCCGTGAGGTCTGCAAGCGCACCTTGATCAACGCTCTTGTGCGTCAAATTCATCTGCAGCTGCGGTACCCACTTCGGATCCGCTCCATAACGCACGCCGAAACTTAACGTCGTCGCATTGCCCGGCCGGAAGTCTTGACCCGGCCGGTCTTGTTTCGAAGTGAGGGCGCTTTGAAACTGAATGTTTGCGAACGCATCCATGTTGAGCCCGACGTACCGGTAGTAGTAGGCGCCCAGAATTATATCGGTGCTGCCGGTGCCGGGTTGCAGACTGGCATCCAACGGCGTTCCGGCAGCGGGGCCGCCGTCGAACTTTACTTCCGTGCCGTACTGGCCCGTTGGGAGCTTGACGCCCAGCTGCAACCCAAGATTGTGCATGGGCAGAAACCCTTGATACGCACCGATGAGCCGCAGGTCTCCGGCACTCGAACTGCGCGAACTGCTGATCGGCGGCAGCGGTTGAGTGGAATCGTACGGGCCATACGTCGAGTGGGTCCGGACGACGTAGGGCACTCTGAGGTCGATGTTCCAGTCCGCCGTCGGATTGTAATCGACACCGAGAGTTAAATAGCGATTGAGCGTCTCGCGCTCGAGCTCATTGCCATGCGGGACCGCGGCGACCGCATGCATTCCATTCCGCAATTGATCTTGATGGATGTAGTCGTATTCAAGGCTGAGGCGCCATCCGGCCTCGGCCGAATAGCCCATCGCAGCATCGGCGTTCAACGTACAGCCGCAGGTAGCGCACGCCCAAGAAGGGCGGGGGGCGAGCGCGGCGATGAGCAGAAGCATCGCGGATTGCAACGTTCGATCGAATAGACAATAACGGGAGGCCTTATGCAGGCCGACGAGCCAAAAATACATAGAGACCTCGCAAAAGAAACTTGACGCTGAGAGCGCGACGAATAATCAGGGCCGCTATGAGCCTCGACCATTTGTGCGAACGAATCGCCGAAGGGATTTAAGCGAGCGTCGGGGGTCCGCGAGGAAATTGCTGACGAAGGGGTCCGAAGTTGAGCCGCGTCTGGGTAACCGCTTCAGGCGGCTCCGGCCGGTGCATCATGGCGACCGCCGGCAGCACCGGCAGGGTCGGCATCAAAGCGGGTCCGGCGCTTTGTGCATAAGGACAGGTGGGATCGACCTCCAGCGCCGGCCCCGAAGCCGGCGATCCGGGGTGGTGGTGGTGGCCGGCCATGGCCCCCGGTTGGCACAGCACGATCTGGAGCGTGCCGTCCACCGGCGCAGCCATGAAGCCGGCCGGAACCAACGCACGCAACGCCAGCACCGGCAGCACGAAGGCTAGCAGGCAGAGCAGGCGCAAGCGGCGAAATCGGATCAAAACTGTATTCTCCTAGGATCCTTTTAGGTCGATTTTGCGCCGCGCTCAATGGGGTCGAACATGTACGTGCCGGACTGGGCTCCATTACGCGGGTATTGACGCCATTATGTCGTATCTCAGACGCACGCACTGTGTCATCGGCCGTGCGCGTCCAGGGAGCGGCCGTATGCGCTACAAGGACTTCGACACTCCGACGAAGAATCCGCGCCGCGGGCCGAACTGCGGCGCACCGACGCCGACGCCCGTACCGTTCCGAATTTCGTACGTCTTGTCGAAGGCGTTGATCACATCGAAGCGAGCGGTGAGGGGGCCGGCGTTGGGAATGTGAAAGACATGGCTCGCGCCCAGATTGACCTGAGTGTACTCGGGCAGGTGCTCGCCGTTGGGAATGACGCCGGGGGTCGAGCGCAGCCCCGACCCGACGAGAAAGTCGGCGCTGAAACGGCTATCTCGCCACAGGTACGACGCACCGCCGGACGCAGTGAACTGCTGTTCGTGGTCGAGATGAATGGAGTGGGAGGCGACGTAGGCAATATCCTCCGATGAGAAATTAAACTGCGACGACACCCAATCCTTGCCTTTGGCGCTTTGGCCGGCCAGATTCAAGTAGGCGGAAAACGCTTCCGCCGTGTAACTGCCCGTGAGTTCCATGCCATATTGCTTGCCGTATGCATAGTTAAAGGGCGTGAGAATGATCGGTGCTCCGAATTGACCTTCGTCTATCAAGTTATGCGACTGCTTGTAATAGGTGTCGAGTCCCACCGTGAATCGGCGCGAGAGTTTCTGCTGCACGCCGATGTCATAGTAATTGGCCTGTTCCGCTTGGGGGGTATCGGCCAGGGTGACCGCGGGCGCGGCTGTGGTGCCCACGAATTTCGTCACCGTTTCGGTGCCCACCAGTTCGAACGGCGGCGGTGAAAGATAGCGCGCATAGCCGCCGTGCACGGTGGTGTCGGGGAGCGCCTGCCAGACGACATTGACGCGCGGGCTCAACTGATGTGCGCTGGTGAAGGCGGTGAAATGATCGAATCGCAGACCGTAGTTGACGGTTACGGTGGGAAGCACCATCCACTCGTCCTGCAGATAAGTGCTTTCGATCCATTCGGTCTTGCCGCTATTGTCGACGATCGGCTCAGGGACATCGCTGATTTGATTCCCATTGGCGTCGACGGCGATGACTTGCGAGGTGGTCAGGCTCTTCGAATGATCGCTTTGCAGGAACACGCCGGCGCGCACCGTGTGGGCGTCGTTGAGCGTGTAGGCGGCATCGGACTGCAGGGCATAGGCCACGTTCTGCTTGTAGGCATTTTGTGAAATGCCGTTGTACAGCAGGTCGCCCGAAGGCGCCGGCGCAAAGGTGAGGCTCGAGTAGCGCGCGGTGACCGACGTCTGCACGTCGAGCGGTCCTTGAGAGTGCTGCCAGCTGACGATTGCAAAATGGTTGATCTCGCGCTGATTCTCATCGAGATTTTCGCTCGGGTAGGTCGTATGTCCGTTGACGGTGAACGGCGAGCCGTTGGCATTCACGATGCCGGGCTGCAAGCCGGCTTGGTTGGGAATCTGGAACTTTCCCGTCGAGGTACTCAAGACGAGACTGACGCGGTTGTAGTCGTCGAGAATGTCTTCGAAATATCCGAAGCCATGGTATTGCGTCGTGTGGTCGTGGATCGGGTTTGAGCTTCCGTCGGGTGACTCGATACCCAGATCATTGCGCAGGAAGTCGCCCGAGACGAAGTAATGGAGGTTGCCGTACGTGCCGCCGTAGTTAACGCTGGGCACCAGCTCGCCGTGACTGCCGCCGTAAAGGGATATCGCACCGCCCGGATCGATGACCCCGCTTTTGGTCTTCAGGTCGATGATGCCGGCGGTTCTCAACCCATACTCTGCGGGTAGCGCACCGGTCACCAGCGTCATCGAAGAGATCAGCCTCGGATCCAAGGACTGACCGAACACGCTGATGCCCTCCGGGAGAATGATCCCGTTCAACCGGTATTGCAGGCCGTTGTGTTCGCCTCGCACATGGAACTGCCCGAAGGAGTCTTGCGCCACGTCCGGGGCCTGCATGACGACCTGGTTGAGCAATTGGTTGTCGCCGCCCGGAGCCGCGGCGATGGCCGCCTCATCGATGACATAGGTCGATGCACCGGTCTGGGTCTGGATACGCGCGCGCCCTTCATCCAAATGCATCGCGGTAACTACGATGGGCGGCAAACTCGAAGTGTCGGCGCTATTCGCTGTGCTGGCTGCGTCGGATGCGTCCGCTGCATTCGCTGTGCCGATTGCGTCGGACGCGTTTGCAGCGGCGGCTTCTGCTGTGTCGGCCGCTTGCGCGGCAGCCGTCGAACCGATCGCGATGCAGGTAATGGCCGTGGCGACGCGGAAGCACCGCACAACGGATAAGAATCTCGACATTAAATGTCTCCGCAAAAGCTGAATAAGGAGCCTGCCGCCGATCGCTCGGACGGCTGACTTCAAGAGCGAAAATTCAGCTTTGGACGGGAGGACCGCGGCTGCGCGGTCGAGGAACCGCGGTGTCGATCAGCGCGTGGGGCGGCTGGGCGCTGAGTGCGAGTGCGGTACGAACCAGCAGAGGGATGTGAAAGGAATGACTGAAGGCAGGCGTGTTGACTTGCGCGAACGCCGGGCACAACGCGCATGTCGTATCGGCGACGCCGGCGGCAACTTTAAGGTCCGTGCCGCCGACACCCCATCCGTGGCTGAGTTCGTGAACCACAGCACCCTGCTGTGCCACCAACAGCAGCAGCAACAGTGCCAAGCATTTGACTAAGTGTCTCATTCGGACCGGTATCGAGCATCAACCGCAGGACGGTTGCAAACGCTAACAGAAAGTCAGGTTTTTTGCAGCACGTGTCGCTTGCTTCAAGACAAAAATGGCCAAGAAGGGAGGGTTCAGGAGCCACTTCGAAGGATTTCAGCCGGTCCACTCCACCTTGCACATGAGCAGACTGGCGCGCACCTCGAATCCCATGGATTCGTAGAGCCGCCGCGCGGTCACATTGCTTTCGCTCACGTGCAGAAAGGAACCGACGCCGCGCCGCCGCTGGCGCCTCATGAGCGCGCAAGTGAGCCGGCGCGCATGACCTCTTCCCCCGAAATCAGGGTGGGTGCACACGCCGCTTATTTCTTGCAGCCCGGGAAGGGCCATGCGTTCACCGGCCATCGCGATCAATTTTTCGCCCTCGAAGATGCCCAAATAAATGCCAAGGTCGGAGGTGCGCTCGCGAAAGAAATCGGGAAACGCGATGCGAGTCAATTCGCGCATGGCCAGCCTGTCGGTCTCGCCAAGCACGCTGACCGCATCCTCGCCCTCATCGGGTATCGGGCCCTTGGGGAACAGCTGCAAGATGTTTGAGCGCGATACGATCCGCCAGCCCTCGGGCAAGGAATTGGGACAAATCCCAACGAAATAAGCGGGATCACTCATTCCCAGCGCATGGGCCGAATCGAGGGCCGGCAGGACATCTGTCGTTGGGATTGCGACGAATGGCGCGATCGACGAATGATACCACAGCAAATCGTGAAGCTCTCCGGCCAAGGGCCGGTGGGGTCCGCCGAGCGCGGACCATACCGGGTTGTCGAGTGCCGAAAAATCTATCGGCCGAATGTGACTGATCGCTAATCCCTCGCTGGCGTTGTATCGAGGCCGCAGCCTCGGGCGGCCCTTGTCTTAGACGGCCGCGGCCAGAGGGATTTTATACCGTGGCGCCGAATGCTTGTGCGAAAGATTCGGCCGCAAATCGCTGCGGGCTTTGACTAGACGCTGCCAGTCCCCGGCGTCCGGCAATGACGGCACGGTGACGATTTCGCCCTGATCGAAGCCCGCGAGGGCGGCATCCACCATCTCGTCGACGTCCATGACGATGTCGGGCGGTAGGTCCTTGAGCTCGACGCCGGAACCAGTCCACAGCGCGGTGCGGGTCACGCCAGGCAATACCGCCTGAACGCGCACTGCCGAGGCGTTCAATTCAAGAGCAAGCACCTCGCTGAAATGCAGCAGATAGGCTTTCGTTCCGCCATAGACCGAATTGCCGGGCTGGACCATCTGCGACATCACGGAGGCGATATTGACGATGGCGCCCCGGTTGCGCGCGACAAGCCCTGGAAGGGCTGCGTGCGCCAACCGCGTCGGCGCGACGATGTTAAGCCGTATCTCACGGTCGAGGCGGTCGATGTCGGCGTTGGCGAGCGGACCGAGCGTCGCGGCGCCAGCATTGTTGACGAGAAAGGCGATGCTCGCATCATCGCGCAATACCTGCTCCACCCGACTGAGATCCGTCTGAATGGTGAGATCGGCCGGTATCGCTCGAATGCGCACCCCGGTTTCCGCGCTCAATACGTCCGCGAGTGCCTGGAGTTTTGAGTTGTTGCGGGCGACCAGAATCAAGTCGTAGCCGCGGCGCGCCAGCCGATCGGCGTAGGTCGCGCCGATTCCGCTCGATGCCCCGGTAATCAGCGCGGTACCCAGTTGGTTTGCAGAGCTCATAAAGGCCTCCCGTATTGTGGATGATGTTTGAAATCCAGAGTTAGCCTAGACTCAATCATTCTGGATGTCAAACAACATCTAGATGCGGACTGCAGGCCGCCCGTGTGCTATACAGGCACGCATGGGCCACTCCAAAGCCAGCAAGGCAAGTACGCATGCGCGACTGGTGGAAACCGCCGCCGCCAAATTCAAGGAGCGCGGGATCGACGGGATCAGCCTGTCGGACCTGATGAAGGATCTAAAGCTGACCCACGGCGGCTTCTATCGACATTTCGACTCCCGCGACGAGTTGGTGGCGGAGGCGCTGGATTTGGCGCTCAGGCAAACCGGGCGGACCCTACGCGAGCGATTGTTCGACGGAGACAAGGCGGATTTTTCGGCCTTCCTCGATTTCTATTTGAGCGAAGAACACCGCGAAGCGCGGGCTGAGGGATGCGCCGTCGCCGCGCTGGCGGGCGATGCGCCGCGCAAGGGCGCAGCCGTGCAGGCCAAGTTTCGCGAGGAGATCGAAAACAGCCTGCAGATCCTGAGCGAGGTGCTCAGGCAGGGTGGATCGGCGGCTTCCGCGCGCGCATCGGCGCTCCTGGTTCTCAGCGCGCTCTATGGGGCATTGATAATGGCTCGTGCCGTCGGCGATTCCTCCTTGTCGCGCGAGACGCTGCAGACCGTGCGGAATCAGTTATTGAACCTGAGCGGTCCGGCGAAAAAAAAGCCGCGTCCACGGCGCTCGAAGCGAAGAAAGCCGAAACCACTCGCGGAAGCCGGGGAGCTGCGATGACGAATATTCACTTGATCGGTGGCGAGAAGGGCGGCGTCGGAAAATCGCTGGTGGCGCGGCTGCTCGCGCAATATTGCATCGATCACTCGCTGCCGTTCATCGGCTTCGACACGGACCGAATCCAAGGAGCGCTGCTGCGCTTTTACGCCGGGTATGCCTGTCCGATTCTGATTGGTAGCTACGAAAGCCTCGATACCATCGTGGAAGCGGCGACCGAGAATCCGGAGCGCAGAATTCTCGTGGATTTAGTGCCGCAGTCGAATGACGGGCTCACGCAGTGGATGGACGATTCTCAGCTGCTCGAAGTTGCTCCCGAAATCGGACTCAGTTTTCGATACTGGCATGTAATGGATTCAGGACGCGAGTCCGTGGATTTGCTCAAGCGATTGCTGGACCGGCACGGTACCCGCTTCAAATATACGCTGGTCTTGAATCATGTTCGGGGCGCAGATTTCCGCATCTTCGAGGAATCGACCGAAAAAGCGCGCGCGCTTCGCATGGGCGCCGGCATCGTTACGCTGAGGAGGCTCGAGGACAGTTCCATGCTCAAGATCGATGCGTGCAGCCTGAGTTTCCGGGCGGCCGTCAACACGAGTGAAGGCGGCTTGCGGCTGCTCGAACGCCAACGAGTCAAGGTATGGCTCAAGAACGCGTATGAGGAGATTGCGGCCGCGGTGTAACGATCTTTCTCTGCAAACCCGATACTTAATTGAATTTAAGTTCTCGTGCATTCCTTTCAGACTGCCTGCCACGCGACGGATTGATTTCTCGCGTCGCGCAACATCAACAGTCAAGGAGTGATCATGAACAGCTTCACAGTAACCGCCGTCGGGAATCTCGCGAAGAATCCCGAGCTTGCCGTCAAAGGGGACACCACATACACGAAAATTTGTCTCGTTGGCAACGACTACGCGGGGAAAGACGAACAGGGTAATGCGCGCGAGGCGGTCACCAGCATCTGGTTCGTGGCCTTCGAGAGTCTCGGAGAGGCCATTGCCAAGAACGCGCGCAAGGGCGATCAGCTGATTCTACAGGCGCAGATCCGTGCCAATAACTGGACGGACAAGGACGGCGAAAAGCAATACGACCTTTCATTTGTCATTCAGAATTTTCGTTTTGGCGCCCCGGGAAAAATAAAACGCGAGGAACTGGCTGCGCGCCGCGATGAAAGAGAAGGGGAGCTCGAGACCGAAATTTAGAGAAAATCCACCCGCGCTTCAGGCTGAAGCGCCGCAATTAACCGGAAAAGGAATTCCGCCGTGCATCACCCCCGTCCGCATTGCTATGGATTGCAAATTTTGCTGCCGTTGATGCTCGTTGTCTTCGCGATAGGCAGCCCCGGTATGGCGATGGCGCAAGCCTCGCCTTTCATGACGGGTGCAACCTCATTGCAGACCAATCTTCTCGCTTGGTTGACGCCGGTCGCCATCATCCTCGTGATGATTCTCGGCGGAATGGCAATGGCGAACCGCATGTCTTGGGGGTGGTGCATCGGCGCAATTCTGGGCATAGCGATCGGCTTCGGAGCGCCGCAAATCGTGACCTGGGTACGCGGCATGTTCGGCGTCTAGGAGAGAAAGGTGAGCGAGCTAAACCCCGGTCTGATCGCGGATCCCCTGTTCGTGGGCGCGACCCGGCCGCCCATGCGTTGGGGTGTGACTTATTCGGCGTTGTTATTCAACATGATGTTCACCATGGAGGTTTTCCTCCTGACGAAAAATCTGCTGACGCTGCTGCTCTGCTTTCCGATTCACGGAATCTGCATGCTCCTGTGTGCGCGTGATGCACGCTTCTTCGATCTCGTGCTGCTGTATGCCCGTACGCGGTTGCCTGCGCTGTTCGCCAACTTTCGCGTCTGGAAAGCGAGCAGTTACTGCCCGCTGGTCCTTGATCTGCCAAACCCCAAGGGCCGCCGGCGATCCCGAGGCGGAACCCGACCATGACGATGCATCGGCGCGTGGCCACCATCCGACGCGAGTTGGCGGCGGCGGACCGAATTCCGTACACCGCTCACGTAGCGCCATCGGTAGTGAGGACTGCTTTCGGCGACTATTTGCAGGTGTTTCGGCTGGGAGGCGCCAGCTTCGAAAGCAACGATGACGAGCAGCTCAACAATTGGCACGAGCGGCTCAACATCCTGTGGCGCAACGTCGGTAGCCAGCATGTTTCGCTTTGGACGCAGGTGGTTCGGCGCCGCGTTGGTATTTCACCGGCATCGGAAGAGATCTCTTCGCAGCGCCGATCGGACTGCGTCTTTGCGAGCGACCTGTATACAAAGTATCGGCGCCGCCTCGTGAATGAGGTCTTGATGATTAACGAAATATACCTCGCTGTGCTGTACAGACCCACATCGGGCGTGACCACAGGTGTGGTATCGAAAGCTCTTTTTAGGGCGGGGGGCGACGGGTCGCAGGCGGCGCTTGCCGATGCCCTGGACGCCTGCGGGAAGCTGGCGCAGATGCTCGCCGCATCGTTGGCGCGGTATGAACCAGATCTCCTCGGTGCCTATCGATCCGGACATCTCTGGTGCTCTTCATTGCTCGAGTATCTTGGACTCCTGATCAACGGTGAATGGCAACGCTCGCCGCTGCCGAGCGGTCCGCTCAATCAAGCGCTTGCAACCACGCGTCTGTTTTTTGGCACCGAAGCCATGGAATACCGTTCGCCCACCGGGACGCGAGTGGCGGCAGTTCTCGGGATCAAGGAATATCCCACCCCGAGCGTGGTCGGAATGTACAACCGGCTTTTGTCGGCGCCTTTCGCCTTCGTATTGACCCAGTCCTTTGTCTTTTTGGCGAAATCTACGGGCCAGTCGCTGCTCCAACGTCAATTCAATCGAATGGCGAATGCCGGCGATTTTGCCGTGTCACAGGCTGCCGAACTCAAGGATGCACTGGACGCCCTGACGAGCAATGAGTTCGTCATGGGCGATCATCATTTTTCTCTTCAGGTACTGGCTGATGTCGCGAATCCCGCCGTCCATGCAGCAGGCGATGGCCGCCTCAAAGCGCTCAACGATCACGTTGCGTTAGCACGCACTCTTCTCGCCGACACCGGCATGCTGGTTGCACGGGAGGACCTGGCACTGGAGGCCGCCTTCTGGGCTCAACTGCCGGGAAATTTTCCGGTGCGGCCGCGTAAGGCGCCGATCACATCGAGAAACTTCGCGGCGATGGCGCCGTTTCATAACTATCCCACGGGCCGTCCTAGCGGCAATCATTGGGGCGACGCGTTGAGCTTATTCGTCACGACCGCGCGTTCGCCTTACTATTTTTCACTTCATGCAAGCGATCGTAACGACGCGGAGGGCGGCAGCCGCAAAGATACCGGGCACACCCTGATATGCGGGCCCACTGGATCCGGCAAGACGGTATTCATCGGTTTTTTGGTTGCCATGCTCGAACGTCAGGGGGCGACTCAGGTCATCTTCGACAAGGATCGCGGACTAGAAATCCTGATCCGTGCCATGGGAGGCGAATATCTCCCGTTGAGGAACGGTATACCCACGGGCTTCAATCCGCTGCAGTTGCCAAGGACGCCGGCGAACGTGGAATTTCTCAAGGCGTGGCTGCGGGAACTAAGCGGCGGCTCATTGCAGCGGCCGCACCCCAGCCGCGTGCGCGAATCGTCCGACCTGGATCAGGCGCTGCGGGGTACCCTGGCTTTGGAGCCGGAGGCGCGCCGTTTGTCGCGGCTGGTGGAATTTCTCGATCCGACGGATCCGGAAGGCCTGCACGCATGCCTCGCGCGATGGTGCGAAGGATGTCGCGGGGACTACGCGTGGGTGTTCGATAACCCACGCGACACGGTCGTGCCGCGACTGACGGGTCGGTCCGTGATTGGCTTTGACGTGACCGAATTTCTCGACCACGCGCTGATCCGCTCGCCCATTACCCTGTATTTGTTTCATCTGGTGCGCCAGCTCCTCGATGGGCGCCGACTCGTGTGTTGGATGGACGAATTCTGGCGGCTATTGGCCGACCCCGCGTTTGAGAGTTTCGCCAAAGAGGGCCCTAAGACTTGGCGAAAACTCAACGGAGTGATGTGTCTTGCGACGCAGAGTCCAAGCGACGTCCTCAACAGCCCCATCAGCCGAACCTTGGTCGAGCAGACACCGACCAAGGTGTTCTTTCCAAATGTCGACGCCAATTTTCAGGAATATACCGAGGGGTTTGGGCTCACCGAGCGAGAATTCAAAGTCATCAAGGACCAGCTCGAGCCAGGTTCGCGAACGTTCCTGGTGAAACAGGCGCATCAGAGCGTCGTGTGTCAGCTCGATCTGACGGGTTTTGATGCCGAGCTTGCCGTGATTTCAGGCCGCGCCGGCGAAGTGAGGCGTATGCATCAGATCATGGGCACGACAGGTGCCGATCCGGCGGCGTGGCTACCTCGATTCATGGCCGAGTGCGGCCGCTAACCCATGTCTATCCAGTCACTTGATCAGGGGGAGATGCTCATGCCTACACACAAATTTCGCGCAGCTGTAGCGTGTTTCGCGGCCTCGATCGCAGTCACGCCGTCTGCCCGGGCGCAATGGGCGGTCATCGATGTGCCGGCAATCGTGCAGCTCATCCAGGAAGTACAAACCATGCAACAGCAATTGGCCACCGCCCGCGAGCAGCTGCAATCGGCACAGCAAGGGCTGCAGGCCATCACGGGAAATCGCGGCATGGAGGGCTTGCTTGGAAACACCCCACGTAACTATTTGCCTTCAAATTGGACCCAAATGACGGGAGCGTTGCAGGGACAGACGAGCGGATATACCGGACTGTCCGCCGATGTGCAGAACGTTATTGCCGCGAATGCAGTTCTTGCACCCCAGCGGTTGTCCACGCTGTCGGGTGCCGATCAGCAACAAATTCAAGCCGTCCGCGGGTGGAACGCCCTGCAGCAGGCCGTGACGCAGGAGGCGCTCGCGAACACAAGCGGCCGGTTCGCCTCCCTTCAAAGCTTGATCGCCGCAATTTCGGCCGCGGCGGACCAGAAGGCTATCCTCGATTTACAGGCGAGGATCAGTGCCGAGTTGGGGATGTTGCAAAACGAACAGATCAAACTGCTGATCATTCACCAGGGGATACAAGCGCAGGAATCCTCCCTTCGCCAGCAGACGCGAGAACGCGTCATCGACGGACACGGACGCTTTGAGGCCCGTTTCCAACCGGTTCCCTGATCGGCATCCCAGGCGGCGTGCATCCCTATGGGTTTCTTCGCGACATTTCGGACATGGCTCAACGGTGAGTTGACGACTTACATCGGGGATAACACGGCACGTCTGGCGTCTGTCCTCGAGCCCGCAACGGTCACTCTGGCGACCATTTACGTCATGGCGTGGGGCTACTTGCATCTTACGGGGAAAATCGACGAACCGGTCGTGAACGGCCTACGGCGCATCCTTACGATAGCGCTAATACTCGGCGTTGGACTGCGGTTATGGCTATACAACAGTTTGATCGTCGACACTTTTTACAGTGCGCCCACCCAACTAGCGGCCGCGGTGGTCGGCAGCACGGACCCGGTCGCGACCATCGACATTATCTGGGACCGGGGAGGCGCCGTTGCGGGAAATCTATGGAATAAGGGCGGCCTCCTGAATGGAGATTTAGGGTTTTACGTCGCCGGTGCCGTGGTCTGGTGTTTGATGGGCGTGCTGTGCGTGTATGCGATGTTCCTGTTAGCTCTGTCGAGTATCGCCTTGGCGGTTCTATTGGCGCTCGGTCCGCTGTTCATCGGATCCATGTTCTTTGACGCCACCAAGCGCTTTTTTGGGGCCTGGATCGCGCAGATGACGAACTACGCCTTGATTACGTTGCTTACCGTGATGGTGGCGGCTCTTTTACTTCAAGTCGTCCAATCGTACGCCACTCAAACTGCAGCGCGGGGCACGGCGATCTTGACCGTCGACGCTTTGCACATGGTTCTGATCGCCGTGCTCGTGTTTCTGGTATTGCGCCAAGTCATGCCGATCGCGTCCGGATTGGCGGGTGGGGTGTCTCTCAACTCCTTTGGTCTAGCCGGCCGCGGTCTCGGTTGGGGACTGCGAAGCACCGGCAGGCTGGCAAGGTCGGCGGCGGCGCTTGCAGCCCCCTACCAGATAAGCCGGATCAGCGGTGCCGTGCGAACCACGGGGCAAACCCTGCGCACCGCGGCCGTCTGGACCGGCGCCGGCATCGGGGCGCTGGGCAGGAGCTGGCGAAACTTGCGTCCCTGAATGCGCTACACCAAGGAGGGTGAACCATGCGTCTGATAGTTTGTTTTGTGTCGCTTCTATGCGGCTGTTCCACGCCGATCGTGCGCTGCGATGCGCGCCTCCAGCCGATCAATCCGCCTGCGGCCAGCGGCACCCCAAGCTCAGCGGCAAAGAACTCTCCAGCTCGGAGAGGACCTTGATGACCGTTCCGGCGATCGAGGGCTATTTTCGCGAGGCCGAGTCATGGGACGCCGATCGCGCGGCACAGTTTCGGCGCAGCGCGCGCACGGCCTGGTGGGTCGCTGGCGCCGGCTGGGCGTGTGCGGTCTCGAGCGCGTTCGCGCTCGCCACGCTGGTGCCGTTGAAAAGCGTCGAACCTTTCATAGTGCGAGTCGACAACAGCACCGGCATCGTCGATGTGGTGCCGGTGTATGCAGGTCGGGCGACCCCCGAGGAGGCCGTGACCCGGTATTTCCTAACCCATTACTTGACTGTGTGCGAGCGCTTCAACTTCGCCACGGCAGAAAGCGACTATGAGGAGTGCGGTGCCTTTCACTCGGCGCAACGCAATCAGGCGTGGTATGCGCTATGGACGTCCACGAATCCAACTTCTCCTCTCAATGTGCACAAAGATGGCAGCACGGTTCGTGTGCAGGTGAGTTCGGTGAGCTTTTTTTCGCGCTCCAGCGGCCTGTCCGACCTTGCTCAGGTGCGGTACCTGAAAGCCGCGCGTCAAGGCGTGGGCTCCGAAGAATCGCTTACCCATTGGGTGGCAACTATTCAATACGCATATGCGGGACCGGCGAAAGACCCGAGGACCCGCCGATGGAATCCGCTCGGCTTCAAGATCGTCGACTTTCGATCAGAACCCGAGGTTTTAGCTGAACAACCGGCGGCAAAGGAGGGGCGCCATGACCAATAAGACGCGGCGATTCGGATCGGCAGCATTTGTCTCGTGCTCGCTGTTGGTGTCGGCGACGCCATTCGCTGAAACGGTGCCTATCAAGGGCTCCGTCGACAGCCGCATTCGCGTTGCCTCCTACAATGGCGATGAGGTTTACAAGCTGCGCGGATTCGTCGGCTACCAGATCGACCTCGAGTTCGAGACCGGCGAGACGTTCACCGGCCTTGGCGCAGGGGATTTGGAAGGACTGTCGTTCGTCGGCCAGGACAATCATTTATTTCTGAAGCCGAAGGCGCCAAAGGTGGCAACCAACCTGACAGTCCTCACCAGCCGTCGACACTACCAATTCGACTACATCGCAGTGTCGCAACGCCCCGCTGATGATCAGGACGTCATCTACGCATTGCGATTCAGGTACCCACCGCCGCCGCAATCCGCAGCCGACGGGGCTGCCAAGCGTCTCGATTCGCAATTGGAGAGCGCCTCGGTCAAGCGACCGCAGAACATCGACTATTGGTATTGCGGACAATCGGCTCTGCGGCCCGTTGCTGCCGCCGACGACGGCGTCCACACGCGGCTGCGGTTCGCTGCGAATTCCGACTTACCGGCGATTTTTGTCCGCAACGAGGATGGCACTGAGTCGTTGCTGAACTTCAGCATGGACGCGGGCGACGTGATCGTCCACCGCGTGGCGAAGCAGTTCATCCTCCGGCGCGGCAAGCTCACCGGATGCGTCGTGAATCAAGGATTCATCGGCGGCGGCACCCGCCTGGATTCCGGAACCGTGGCGCCGACTGTCGAGCGCCGAGTTCAAGGAAGGGTGCCATGAACGAGCCGGAATCTCCCGAAAACACGGTACTCGGCGAGCGTGACGGCACAGCCGTCAATCGCGCACCTTCCGTTCAATCCCGCATCAGCAATATTCTCGCGATCGGACTGATGAGCGTTCTCGGGATCGGAATGCTGACCTGGTACTATGCCAATGCGCTAACCCGTCAAAGCCGGTCGCGGCAAAGTGCGCAGGCATCATCGGTGAACCGGGCTCAAGGCGAAATGCCCTTGCCCAGCCTAGGCCGGATCGATCCGCCTATGCAGTCCGCTGATCCGGCGTCGTCTCCCTCACTGCCGAATGCCGCGACTTTGCGTGAAATTCCTCTTGAAGTCAGCCCAATCGCGAGTGCGAATGGCGCGCCGCAGCCGAAAACCGCCTGGCAGTTGACGTTGGAACGTCGATTGTCCGGCGTCGTGTATTCGGCCCAGAGCTTGCCTTCGGGGATCGGCGCAGGGGCCGCGGCTGCCGTGCCGACGGCGGGCGCGCCGGAAGCTGGTGATTTGGCCGCGCTGCTGCGGCCGAGTGTCAGCACGGCCGTCCGAGCGCAAATTTTGCCGACTCAACGGCTGTTGCTCGCCAAGGGCGCGTTTATCGATTGCACGCTGGAAACCGCCATCGATTCGACGCTGCCCGGCATGACAACTTGCGTCATGGCAACGGATACGTTTGGTGTTGATGGTCAAGTCGTGTTGCTGGAACGCGGTACCAAGTTGATCGGCGAGACGCGAGGGCAGGTGCAGCAGGGATCGGCGCGAGTATTCGTCTTATGGACGGAGGCGCGAACGCCGACCGGCGTGATTGTACCTCTGGCCTCGCCGGGTGCGGACGAGCTAGGCCGGTCGGGGCTGCCGGGCACGGTCAACAATCACTTTTGGCAGCGGTTTGGGTCCGCGATGTTGGTTTCCGTGATCGACGGTGCCGTGGAGGGGGCGGTGCAATCCACCCGAGGCGGGAACGGCACGGTGATCGTCAATCCATCGGCCACGCAAGGAGTATTGACCGAGGTGCTCAAGGGCACCGTCAATATCCCTCCGACCGTGGTGAAACGGCACGGTGATCGAATCCAGGTCATGGTCGCACGCGACTTGGATTTTAGGTCGGTTTATGAGCTCAAATCCGTCGCCGCCGACCGCTAGATCCGGCGAAGAGGCGTCTGCGCTTAGCCTCACGCTGCGGGCGCTTCGGCCGTTGCTCGCGAATTCGGATGTAATGGAACTCTGCATCAATCGCCCGCTGGAAGCGTTTCTTGAAACACGCGACGGCTGGCATCGCGAATCGCTGCCCTTCGCAGATTTCGATTGGTGCAGTCGCCTCGCGAAATTGGTTGCCAATTCGACTCAGCAGCGCATCGACGCTACAGCGCCGTTGCTGTCGGCGTCCCTGCCGACCGGTGAACGCGTGCAGATCGTCATCCCGCCGGCGACCACCGCGGGCTGCGTCGCCATCGCGATTCGCCGCCCGTCAGACCGAGTATGGAGCATCGAGGAGTTGGCGCGCAGGGGGATTTTCCGCAGCACCCGACAGGCTGGGCGGAAGCTCGACGACATCGACGAGAACTTGTTGCGATTGCTCGCGTCCTGCGACTACGAGGCCTTTATGCAGCTCGCCGTGCGCAGCCGAAAGAATATTCTGGTTTCGGGACCGACCGGGTCGGGGAAAACGACGTGGACAAAGGCATTAATCCGCGAGATTCCCTGCGACGAACGCCTCATCACCATTGAAGACGCAAGAGAGCTCGTGCTTGACCGGCACCCGAATCACGTGCGCCTCTTCTATTCCAAAGACAATCAGGGACTGGCGCGCGTGACCCCAAAACAGCTCTTGGAATCCTGCCTGCGGATGAAGCCAGACCGGATCCTGCTTGCCGAACTGCGGGCCGAAGAAGCGTTCGACTACTTGCGCAACGCCAACTCAGGCCATCCCGGCTCGATCACCAGCGTTCATGCCACCAGCGCTGAACTCGCTTTCGAGCAACTGGTATTGCTGGTCAAGCAGAACCCCGGAGGCCGAGAATTGGCGCGCAGCGACATCAAGGCCCTCCTGTACCTCCTCATCGACGTTGTGATTCAATTTGGCGTGGAGCGGCACGAGCGCTACATCAAAGAAATTTGGTTCGACCCAGAGCGCAAACGTCGATGATCGATGCCTTGACTCACGGATGGCCCGGAATCGCTTTGGGTTACGCGGCGGTGCAGGTGCCGATGATCGCGGGTCTCATGCGGGCGCGAGCCAGACTTCATCATTACCTGCTCTCGCCGGTCATCGCTGCACCGTTGACCGCAGTGGCAGCGGCCGGCATTGCGTTGTCGAGTTCGTTGCTCGCACACCTGGGCTTCGCGAGCCACGGTTTCGTGCAATTGGCCGTTGCTGTCGGGTTCAGCGCCGCGCTCGGCTATGCAGGCGGCAACGTCTCGGAGCGAGATGCGGAGGAGAATACCCACCGCCGAGGCGCTCTCGTTGCCGATCGGCCGCCGGCGAACGCCACGAAATCTCCGCAAAGCTCGCGCGAAGTCGCAATCAGATTGGCCGGCACGGCGGTCCCGTCGCAGGACGAGGCGAAGCACTTCAAATTGATCGGCACCACCGGTACCGGTAAAAGCACGGCAATCCAGGAAATCATCTCCGGTGCGTTGGCGCGAGGCGACCGCGCGGTGATTGCCGATCCCGACGCAGGGTACTTGAACCGATTCTACCGGCCGGAGCGCGGGGACGTACTGCTCAATCCTTTTGACCAGCGCTCCGTGAGGTGGGATTTGTTCTCCGAGATCAAGTGTCCTTACGACGTCGAGCAGCTTGCGCGATCTCTCATTCCCGATCACGAGGGACCGGATCGTAGCTGGCGAGGTTATGCACGCACGTTCTTGTCATCGGTCACTCGCCAGGCGCACGAGGCCGGCGTCAAGGACACCGATGAGCTCTATCGGTTGTTGGTGGTGGCGGACACCCGCGAGTTGCGCGGCCTCGTGCGAGGTACGCCGGCGCAACCATTCCTCGAGGAACACAACAGCCGCATGTTCGATTCAATTCGTTCGGTGACTAGTTCGGCGGTCAGCGCGTTGCAGTATGTCGGTCAGCAAAAGGCGCCGCGGTTCTCCGTTCGAGAATGGATCAGCGAAGAAGCGCCCGGGGTCCTATTCATACCGTATAAGGCCGGGCAAATCGCAGCCTTGCGATCGACGATCTCCGCATGGATGCGCCTGGCGATATTCGAAGCCATGGAACCCGACGAACGGCGGGAAAAAGACTCGCGTGGCCGCCTATGGTTCGTCGTCGACGAATTGGACGCGTTGGGCCAAATCGATGGTTTGAAAGACGCACTCGCGCGCCTGCGTAAGTTCGGCGGACGGTGCGTGCTCGGCTTTCAATCGATCGCGCAAGTCTCAAGCACTTATGGGCAAGGTGATGCGCATACAATCGTGGAGAACTGCGGCAACACCTTGATCTTGCGATGTTCGGCCAGCGAGGGCGGCGGAACCGCCCGATTTGCTTCGCAACTCATCGGCGAGCGCGAAGTCGTGCATACGACGGTATCCACAAGCCGCCGGTGGACCGAGTTTTTTGGCTCGGTTAGCCGCAGCGAACATCTCAGCGTCGAACCGGCCGTACTGCCCTCGCAGATCGAGCAGCTTCCCGATCTTGCAGGCTTTCTGAAGTATGCGTCCGATCCGCGGTGGCAGCGCGTTCGGCTCGACGCCACGCGCGCCTGGCAAGCGAGCCAATCAGACCGAAGACACAAAGGCGGGTTGCGCGAGAGCCAACACAGCGGCCGGTCGAATGATGGTCCGACACATGAGTGACCGCATTCAAACAATGGATGAGGGAACCATTAACTGTGGCCTTCTCATGGAGAGCGCACAAGCGCATCAACGGCTGGCCGAGGATCAACTCCAAAGGCTGCATGCGCACACCCAGGATCTCGATGTCGTGGTGCGCGACGAAATACGGCGCACGCTGATCGAGGAGCTCCAGATGCTGACCGTCGAGAGTAAGCGGGCGACCGAAGCCCTAAAGAGGGTCAGACGGACCACGGCATTGCGTGGCGTGCTGGCGAGTCTCGCATCCGCGATCCTTTGTACGTGCATTCCGATCGCGATTATCCGATGGGTGCTGCCTTCGGAACCTGAGATCGCCGCATTGCGGACACGGCACGCCGAACTGTCGGCAAGCATTGCGATCCTGGACCGGCGGGGAGGACGCGCCGATTTGCGACACTGCGGCGAGCCCTCGCGACTCTGTGTCCGCGTGGATCGCAAAGCTCCGGCTTACGGCGAGAAAGCGGACTACTTCGTCCTGGCGGGTTATTGAGCCATGGAATGGCCGGCCATTCTTGAATGGGCGCAAAGCGGAAACTCGGTCCTCGTTGCGGCCGCATTGGTCCTCGGCGTTGGCGGATGCTCGAAGCTGGTGCGGCGCAAACCGGAGGATAAGTACAAGCGCGGCACATTGCTCTGCGACGGGCGAGGGTTACAGCGGCGCAGCGCGCGGTTGAAGCGATCGAACCCCGGGCTCTTGACGTTGGCGGGAATTGCAATTGCGGGTGCGGATGAAACCAAACATTTCAAGCTCATTGGCACGACCGGGACGGGCAAGTCGACGGCGATTAGGGAACTCCTCGGCGCGGTAATCGCGCGCGGCGATCGCGTGGTGGTGGCCGACCCGGACGGCGGCTATCTCGCGCGGTTCCATGACCGATATCGCGGAGATATTGTATTGAATCCCTTCGAATGCAATTCGGTGAAATGGGATTTATTTTCTGAAATTCAAAACCGCTATGACGTTGAGCAACTGGCCAGCGGGTTGATTCCCGCCAGCGATGATCCGTCGGCGGGCGAGTGGCGGGGGTACGCACGCACCTTTCTGGCGGCGGTGGTGCGCCGATGCGATGTATGCGGCCGAAGGGATATGGCTAATCTGTGGCGGCTGCTGACCATGGCCCCGGCAGAGGAGCTGCGCTCGATTATCGCAAATACCCCAGCGCAGCCATTCCTTGACCCGGACAACGCGCGCATGTTCGGGTCGATTCGATCGGTGACCGGATCGGCTATTGCGGCATTCGAGTATGTCCAGGCCCAGCGGGCGGCTCCATTCTCCGTGCGCCAGTGGGTACGGACGCGAACTCTTCCCGGAGTGCTGTTCATTCCATACAAAGCCGGTCAAATCGCGGCGCTGCGCTCGATGATTGCGGTTTGGATGCGTCTTGCGATATTCGAGGCAATGAGCCAAGCGGAAGACCGGGACCAGCGGCTATGGTTCGTCGTCGATGAACTCGACGCGTTGGGCGCCATCGATGGCCTCAAGGACGCGCTTGCTCGCTTAAGAAAATTCGGGTGCCGTTGCGTGTTGGGGTTTCAATCGATTGCTCAGGTGTCAAGCACCTATGGACAGAGCGAGGCACAGACCATCGTCGAGAACTGCGGCAATACGCTGATTTTGCGCTGCGCAGGCAGTGAAAACGGCGGCACGTCTCAATTCGCCTCCCGATTGATCGGCGATCGAGAAATCGTCAGGCGCCAGACATCCCGCGGCAGCGACCGCGAGGGCGCATTTTCCACGCGCGGCGCGCGCCGGTCACGCAGCGTCACGGAACAACACGCCACGGAACCCGCGGTTATGCCGTCCGAACTTGAGCAGTTACCCGATCTTTGCGGCTACCTCAAATGTGCTTCCTCGCCTGCGTGGATGAAAGTCGCATTCGGTAATCTCCGGAGCTTGAACCATGTCCGCAAATCGACCTCTACCCGCTAACGTTCGAGCGCGAACCTTCTACGTCGCGCGCACCGACTCGCGATGTTGGCATTGCGGCTTGCAGACGCGCCTGCTGGCGCTGGCGATGCCCGAAAATCACGAAACCCTGGACGCAGAAACGGATGCGGATGCGGACGCGGACAGCGAATCGGTGCCGCTTGCATGGCAGCGGGCAAACATGCGCGCGCTTCTTTTCTACGTGCAGGAACTGCCCGGTGAGGTCCAGCAGCGACTGACCGGAATACTACCGTCGTTTCGCCTCGCGCATAGCCCCGCCACATTGAATTCTTATTGGGCGAACCACTGCGAGCACTGTGGCTCATTGCTCGGAGATCACGAGCTGCATTGCGAGCCCGATGGGGCCTTCGTGCCGGCAAGCGAGGCTGCGGCGGCAAATATCCAGCTTATGCTGATTGAATCTCCGTTCGAGGCGGCGGCGGCGGGCTATGCATTCGAACCCGAGTTCTTCGGCTTCATGCGGACGAGCTGATCGAGCATGGCCGTCTACTTTCTGAACATGAAGACTTTCGGCCGCGCAGGCGGTAGCAGTGCGGCAAGCGCTGCCGCCTACCGCTCGGGTGAACGTATCCGAGATGAACGCACCGGCAAGACCTACGATCATTCCGAGCGTCAGGACATCATGCATAAAGAAATCGTGCTCCCGGGTAAATTTGCCGACGCGGAAATGCAGTGGGCTCAAGACCGAGCCACTCTATGGAATGCGGCAGAGAGTGCCGAGACACGCAAGAACGCCCGCGTCGCCCGCGAATATCTGGTCGCTCTGCCGGTCGAGTTGTCGCCGGCGCAGCGGATCGGATTGGTTCGGGGATTCTCGCAGGAGCTTGCCGACCGCTACGGCTTTGCCGTCGACTTCGCCATACACGCGGCGCGTGATTTTCCGGGAAGCGATCCGCGCAACTTTCATGCGCATCTGCTGGCGACGACTCGTGAAGTCACTCTCGAGGGTCTGGGCGCGAAAACGACTCTCGACATGAATGACCGCAGCCGCCGCGACCTTGGCATGGACCCCGCGATCAATGAACTGTTCCATGTGCGAGCGCGATGGGCGACCGTCGCGAACGAGGCATTAGAGGAGGCGCACATCGCGGCGCGCATCGATCATAGAAGCCTCGAAGCGCAGGGCATCGATCGCGAGCCGCGCCCGTACATTCCCCGGCCTGCATTCGAGATGGAGCGCCATGGCAGCCGGAGCGTGTTGGCTGACCGCATGCGGGAGGAATACCAAGTCCGAGTGCAAGAACGTCTGGAAAAGGCGGCGCTGGGCGCCGCCGCCGAGGAATCCACCGCCGGGAAATCCACCGCCATTCCCCAAAGTCTTGAGGACATTCGGCGGATAGCCCGTGAGGACTGGCTGCGGCTACGTCAGAAACAAGGGGGTCTCGCTGAGTCCACGGATAATGCCGCCACCGATCGAAATCATGATGACGATTTCGCGCGCTGAACTAGCCGTACGTCTGGCGGCGGCCGTGTGATCCAGGGCATTACCTATGCTTCTTGCTACGTTTACTCACCCACCGGTGCCGGCGCCGTGTGCGAGCGATCCCGTTTACTGCGCGCGTTGCTCAAGTCGGGGCATGCGGGCTTCATGCTCAAATACGCCTTGCGAGTACGCCAACAAGCGGAGGATTCTCCCCCGCTGGCGGGCTTTTTCGGCGGCTCTGACGTCCTAATTCCTGTGCCGGGAAGTGAGCCATACATGGCCGGGGGCCTGTGGGCGGCCGAACATCTCTCTATCGCACTGGTCAATGCGGGGCTGGGAGGAGTTGCGTGGTCCGGATTGCACCGCATCCGTGCGGTGCCGAAATCCGCGACTGCCGCTCGAGGTGACCGGCCCACGGTAAGCCTGCATTACGAGTCTTTTGTCGTCGAACGACCCCTGGTATTGCCCGACCGTATCGTGCTCATCGACGATGTGGTTACCAAAGGAAGAACCCTATTGGCCGCGGCGAGCCGCGTCCGGGAAGCGTTCCCGTGCGCCAAAATTCGGGCCTTTGCGCTGCTGCGCACTATGGGACTGATTTCCGGGGTCCACCGCCTGTTGGACCCCTGTACAGGAGAAATTCTCTGGAGGCGCGGGGACGCCCACCGCAGGCCGTAGGCGCCTGCGGAAGCGAATTCTCGGCGGCGGGGGACATGTCTTTTGAAAATTTTCGACGCTTTGCCGGGCGGATTCAATGAGTGGATGCAACACCTTCTACAATTCTTGTGAGGAGGTGCAGTCATGTCGAAGGGGAAAGGGTGGTCTGCTGCTGAGCGGGTTGAGATGTGGCGCCGATACAAAGCGGGGGAGTCGATCAGGAGCATTGGCCTAGTGCTGGGTCGCAAAGGAGGATCAATTTTCGCCCAGCTAGCGCCGTCGGGAGGCATAGCTGCGCAGCGTCAGCGCTCGGCTCGGGTGCTGAGCTTAGCGGAGCGCGAAGAGATCTCTCGAGGCCTGGCCGCGGATGCCTCGATTCGCTCGATTGCTAAAGGACTGTGCCGCGCACCCTCCACGGTGAGCCGGGAGGTGCGCCGGCATGGGGGGAAGTACTACCCCCGTGATCGGTATCGAGCCAGAACCGCGGACTGGCGGGCCTGGAGGCGGGCACGGCGTCCCAAAGCGTGTCTGCTGAGGGTGCACCCAGAGTTGCAGGGGCTCGTGGCAGGTAAACTGAAACTCGATTGGTCCCCGCAGCAGATCTCGGGGTGGCTCAAAGAGCAGTTTCCGGCCGATGAGAGCATGCGAGTGTCGCCCGAGACGATTTACCGCACCCTGTTCGTGCAAGCGCGCGGAGCGCTGAAAAAGGCGCTCCTGGGGCACCTGCGCGGCAAGCGTCGGCTGCGTCGTTCGCGGGTGGCGCGCAAGAAGGATGGGCGTGGCCAGATTGCCGATGCGATCTCGATCCGGGAGCGGCCGGCGGAGGTCGAGGATCGAGCCGTTCCGGGGCACTGGGAAGGGGACTTGCTGCTGGGCTCTAAGAACAGCCACATGGCCACTCTGGTGGAGCGTCAATCGCGCTTCACGACGCTCATCAAGTTGCAAAGTCGGGACACCGATGCGGTGGTCGCTGCCTTGGCTCGGCACATTCGCAAGCTCCCCACGGAGCTGCGGCGCTCATTGACCTGGGACCGAGGCCGAGAGATGAAGCATCACAAAGACTTTACTGTCGCTACCGATGTGAAAGTCTACTTCTGCGACCCATCGAGTCCCTGGCAACGCGGCACGAACGAGAACACCAATGGGTTGCTGCGCCAGTATTTTCCCAAAGGAACTGATCTCTCCGGATATAGCCAAGCCTATTTGGACAAGATTGCTCTGCGTCTAAATCAGCGTCCGAGAAAGACTTTGGGATTTAAAACCCCAGCGGATAAACTTCAAGAAAGTGTTGCGCTGACCGATTGAATCCGCCCG
>DASYJX010000081.1:0-3286 GCA_035996065.1 Steroidobacteraceae bacterium
CATCTGGTCTTCAATGCCGAGCACCCGCGAGTACCCGCAATTTGGAGCGTGTGGTTGATGGCGTTCGAGCGAATTGGCTTAGTGCGATACGCAATCTTGCGAGTCCAATGCTTCGGCTGTTGGGTTGCGCATCGACCGAAAATGAGTCCGCCCGAGGGAGATCGATCGCGCGCGGGCCGGTCAGGTCTTGGACGCGCCGCCCTTTACCGAGTCATGCTGACCCATGTCGCCTTTTGGCAGATTTTGTTGCAAAAGTCCGTTGAGGCATGCGGCGAACAATGATTCCATCTTGCTGACGCGAATCGCGGCGGGGGCAAGGCATGATGGGCCGGCTGAAGAGTGATCAAGGTCAGCTGTTCTACGAGTTTGTTCTTGGCGACGCGATTCCAAAAGATCATCTGGTGCGGAAGATTGATGCCGCTCTCGATCTGTCCTGGCTTCGCGGCGAACTTGCACCTCATTATTCGTCCATGGGCCGCCCGTCGATCGATCCGGAACTGATGATCCGGATGCTGATCGTGGGGTATGTCTTTGCGATCCGTTCAGAGCGGTTGATCTGTCGCGAAGTGCAGGTGAACCTTGCCTATCGATGGTTCTGCAAGCTCGGTATCGAGGATGCTATCCCGGATCATTCGGCATTTTCGCGCGCCCGCAACGAGCGCTTTCGCCAAGGGAATGTTTTCCGTCAGGTGTTCGAGCGGGTCGTCGAGGCGTGCATTGCAGCCGATCTGGTTGGCGGCGAAGGCTTTGCGGTCGATGCGAGCCTGATCCAAGCCGATGCCAACAAGCAGCGCTCGATCGCAGGTCAGGATTGGCGCAGGGATCGAGATCCGGAGAGGTCCAGCCGGGCTGTGAAGGAGTATTTGGCGACCCTCGATGATACGGCGTGGGGTGCCGCAAGCGATGTCGTCCCGAAATTTGTCTCGCCGTCCGATCCCGCGGCACAGTGGACCGGAGCGCACAAGGGGCCGGCATTCTTCGCTTACTCGGACAACTATCTCATCGATGTGAAGTTTGGCGTCATCGTTGACGTCGAGGCATCCCGCTCTATCCGCCAAGCCGAAGTCGGCGCAGCGAAGACCATGATCGAGCGAACCGAGGAGCGCTTCGGTCTCAAGCCGGAGCGGCTTGCGGCCGATACCGCTTACGGGGCGGCTCCGATGCTGAACTGGCTGGTCGAGGAGAAGGATATCGCGCCACATATTCCTGTGTTCGACAAGTCGAGGCGGGACGACGGCACGTTCTCGCGCAGCGACTTTCGATATGACCCGACTGATGACGTTTACCATTGCCCGGGTGGAAAGCTGCTCGGGACCAGCGGCACCGTGCACGAAGGCAAGACGCTTCTGTATCGTGCCAGCAAGCTCGACTGTGATGTATGCCCGCTCAAACCCCAGTGCTGCCCAAAGGAGCCATCGCGCAAGATCCCGCGCGATATCCATGAGCATGCTCGAGACGTTGCCCGATCGTTCGCAGGCACAGAAAGCTTTGAGCAGTCGCGGCGCGAGCGTAAAAAGATCGAGATGCGGTTCGCACACTTGAAGCGCATCCTGCGGCTCGGTCGGCTTCGACTGCGCGGCCCACGAGGCGCCCAGGATGAGTTTGTTCTGGCCGCCATCGCCCAGAACCTGAGGCGGCTCGCATCGCTGGTTGCGCGACCACCACCCGCTCATGCCCTGTGTATTGCGTAGAGTAGGAGTTGCGTAGAGAGCGTCAGGGCCGGCGGATCAAAGCCGGCGGCATTAGCGAATGGCCGAACGACAACCATCGGTTACAGCCGACTTTTGCAACAAAATCTGCCAAATCCGGACATACGCTGGCTTGGCGCGAATCCGATTAATTAAGGGTGAATAGACCAAGCGCGGCGCGAACATCGCGCAAAGTGGCATCTGTTATCTCACGGGCTCGCGCAGTGCCGTGCCTGACGACTTGCAGAACATAGCCGGGATCACGAGCGATCGCGCGGCGACGGTCTCGGATCGGCGCGAGAAGTGCCTGCAGCACGTCATCCAGACGTTTCTTCACAATGCGGTCGCCCAGACCGCCACGGATATAGCGTGCCTTTAAATCGTCAACCGCAATGCAATCTTCGTCGAACGCATCCAGGTACGTGAAGACCACGTTGCCCTCGACGCGACCTGGGTCGGATACCTTTAGATGGTTTGGATCAGTGAACATACGCCGAACAGCCTCACGTATTTCATCCGCGGTGGCTGACAGCGGAATGGCATTGCCCTGCGACTTGCTCATTTTGGCTTTGCCGTCGATACCGGGAAGGCGTCCTACGCGAGGAATAAGCGCACGGGCTTCGGGCAGCACGTCAACACCGGCTTGGCGATTGATACGGCGAACAACCTCATTGGTTTGCTCGATCAATGGGGCTTGGTCTTCTCCAACCGGGACAATCGTCGCTTTGAAACCAGTGATGTCGGCGGCCTGGGCGACGGGATAGCAGAGAAAGCCTGCAGGAATATCCCTGCCAAAACCTCGTGCCTGGATTTCGTCCTTGATGGTTGGGTTGCGCTCAAGCCGCGCCACCGTGACAAAGTTCATGTACAGCAGGGTCAAATCGGCAAGTGCCGGGAGGTGCGATTGAAGACAGATCGTGGTCAGGTTTGGATCGATCCCGACAGCCAGGTAGTCTGCCGCGATCTCAAGGACACTGTCACGCACTCGGCCAGGATTGTGTGCGTTGTCCGTGAGTGCCTGGGCATCCGCCAGCAGCAGGTATTGCTGGTGCGTCGTCTGCAGGGCGACGCGGTTCTTCAACGAGCCGACGTAGTGCCCGATGTGCAACGGGCCGGTGGTTCTGTCACCGGTCAAGATAACGGGGTGGGTGGCTGACGAATGTTGCATCGCGGTTCTCCAGATAGGAACCGCCGTTCAATCGGACTGTTGATGCAAGCAACCTCGCGAGCCGATGAACGGCGGCGACGGTTGGGTGAATGACAAAACCGTGCCGCTCCTAAGTGGAGCGCCACCACAAGTTCGCTAACGTGATCACGACGACAGTCATGCGCACGATATTGACGAAACTTCCGAGGAAAGCAAGCCGGCTTAATGTCTCAAATGGGTCCAGGCTGTGTGAAAACTCCGATGTCCAACTTGCGTGTAGAACTTCCAACTCGACTTCGTCGATATTGGAGTCGATTGGACTGGCAACTTCTTTCGGAAGAAGGCAATTGAGAAAACAATTCTGCGCATCCTTCGCCCAAGCGCGTTTTCACACAGCCTGGGTCATAAGCAGACGTTGACCAACGGCCCCACCAAATCCGCTTTGCCTCTG
>DASYJX010000082.1:0-15906 GCA_035996065.1 Steroidobacteraceae bacterium
ACTACACAGCGGTTTACAAGGATGTTCGCCGTGTCGTCGCCAAGCGATTTCCGTTTAGCGTGTACTTCCGCGCGGAAGCCCACCGTATCGTCGTTTTGGCCGTTTTCCATGGCAGCCGGGACCCCGCGATTTGTGGGTACAGTCAATACGCGCGCTTGAATTCATTTCAAAATACCGGGCCGATGGCGTAGTGTTGCCAATGGGCTTGCGCCTGGCGCGACTAGGGAGGTAAGCGTGCGTAAAGAGCACAGACGTGTTCGTGGGCCGAGCCGGGCCAGGCGCCCAACGAAACCAGTTCCATGAGCAGCCCCAACCGGCGAGTGCTGTTGGCCAGCTTGGTCGGGAGCGCCATCGAATGGTTCGACTTCTTCCTTTACGGAAGTGCCACACCAATCGTATTCAATAGGCTCTTTTTCCCCGCCACGGATCCATTTGTTTCGCTGCTGCTGGCTTATCTGTCGTTCGCACTGCCATTTTTCATTCGGCCTCTCGGCGGCGTCATTTTCTCCCATATTGGCGATCGTGTTGGACGAAAGAGAACGTTGGTCTTGACTCTGTCACTCATGGGCGGCGGCACAGCACTGATCGGATTCTTGCCGACCTACGCGGACATCGGCGTCGCAGCGCCGGTCCTGCTGGTGCTATTGCGTCTGATTCAGGGGATTGGTCTTGGTGGTGAGTGGGGCGGTGCGGTGTTGTTGGCCTATGAATACGCTCCTCCCGAGCGCCGGGGCTTTTTCGGGAGCATCCCGCAGTCAGGCGTCACCTTCGGGATGCTCTTGTCGACGCTGTTCATAGGATTCGCTTCCTCGTTGCCGGACCAGCAGTTCCTGTCGTGGGGCTGGCGAGTGCCGTTTATATTGAGCGCCGGGCTTGTAGCCCTCGGCTTGTGGATTCGCAGTGGGATCGATGAGACTCCAGACTTCACGAAGTTGCAGACCGAAGGACGCGTTGCCCGCTTTCCAGTCCTCGATCTCTTGCGTACCTACCGCCGTGAGGTACTTACCGCAATTCTCGTGAAATTCGGCGAGACTGGGTCCTTCTACATGTTTGCGGTCTTTCTCGTAAGCTACGCGACCACGACCCTCGGGTACTCGCGCGCCACGACTTTAACGGCGATCGCAGTCGGGGCTTTCATCGCCACCGCTGCGATCCCACTTTGCGGCTTGCTTTCCGATCGTTTCAGCCGACGCACGATATTCATGGCGGGCTGTGCGGGTCTAATCGCATTTTCAGCGCCCTATTTCTGGTTGCTATCGCAGCGGTCGACCTTTTGTATTCTGGTCGCCTCGGCCGTCGCGATCGGCCTGATCTGGCCGTTGGTCACCGCCACGCTCAGCACATTGCTCGCTGAGATGTTTCAGCCAGAGGTCCGATACTCGGGCATTTCAGTCGGCTACCAGATTGGAGGCGCCCTGGTGGGCGGCACAGCGCCGTTGGTTGGCACGCTATTGCTTGCCGCCGATCACGGCCGGTGGCGCTGGATTGCGTGTTATATAGCGGGTATTTCTCTGGTGTCGTTCATTGCCGCGTCGCGAAGCGTTCAAGCGTCGCGCGTCGCGGCGGAGCGAGCGGTCGTCGGCGCCGCCTAAGTCCTCCTGACGGTCACAATGGCGATTGTCGCCACAGATCTCACCCGCTGTATCGCGCGCTTCTTATCGTCCAAGATGGCAAGCGGGCTCGGACTTGGAGCCCGGCAACAAACGGATGGTGGATATCCACCACGCATCGTTGGAGAGCCCACATGAACAACGGCAATCAGGGCCCAGCATACGACCGCCAGCTCCTGCTGGAGGGCGCAAAACGGAATGCCGTACTCGACCTAGCCGAGGTGCAGCGATACGGGATCGAAAGCTGGGGTGATCCCAACTACGTTTGCATCTATGGCTTGCGCCCCGCGGAGTGGTACGGCAGAGGGATACGAATTTTGGGGCGCACCGCGGTGGAATGTACCCGCGATGAGCTGGCCGACAAAATCGGTAGAGACATCGCCACCGTCGCCAAGTCCGCTCCGCTCTCGTCCGGGGCATGGGTACTCGACCCATTCACCGGCTCGGGTAACACTCTTTACTGGACGCTCCGCCACCTACACGGAGCGCACGGGTTGGGACTCGAGCAAGATCCCATGGTGTTCCAGCTTACGTCTCGGAATCTAGCGATTCTCAATCTGTCAATCGAGGTGTCTAACCGCGACTATAAAATGGGGCTATCTGCTTTGACTATGGCGCAAGATCAATTGCTGATTGCGTTTATCGCGCCGCCGTGGGGTGATGCGTTGAACAAGAGCACGGGTTTGGATTTACGCCGCACAACACCGCCCATCACCGAGATTGTTGACCTCCTCATTGGTATCGCTGGGAAGAACCCGCTACTTTGCGCGATTCAGATCTACGAGACTCTCGATCCGGTGTCGCTGGCGGAATTGACGCCGCGCTTTTCCTGGTCAGAGAAGCGAATGTATGGTCTCAATGCGCCCGGTCAGAATCACGGCATATTGATGGGCTCTCGGGGATGGCTGCCCTAAGCAGCGACCAAGACTGGCCGTTTTTAACGCTCTAGTTGTTCAGCGCATTGGAATTACCTTGATACAGGGTACCCGCGAGCGTACCCATGTCACGAATTCGCCGTCTTGCGCTTTGCACGTTGTGCCTCCGGGATTCGCGCTTATGCCTACGGTTTGAGTGCCCCGTGGCGCGCTGTTCAGGATCATGGAAAAGTCTTCACGATTGCGGAGAATAAGCACGAACCCAACGCTGAAGGCGGCTCAATTCTTTTGCCGTTTGATCCGGAAAAATACGAAACACCGAGAAAGTTCGAACCAGCTCTTTGAAACTCTTGAAGAATGGAACGACTACCTCGAACGCTGACGCGCCCGCAATGCCCCAGGAACGGTCGCCATACTAAATGGACGATGCTGGAAAGTCTCCAACGAGTTTCCGGGGATTTTCAGGAGTTACCACGTATCTGCTCAGATTTTCGCCGGATAGGAATAACCGCAGTTTAAAACCGACCAGTCCAAAGATCGACAACATGAGGGTTGGCTCCCTAAGAACACGTTTTTGGCGCACGAAATTGGCGTAATCGTCCGGGCTAATACCGAACTACGAGCGTTTTGCTAATTCTTCGGAGCGGCCAATGACCGCCTTCTCATTCGAATGCGGGGTCGGATCGGAAAAGCCTTCAAAGGCACTGCTCGGATTCCATTCTTGAAGACTATACACGCGCTTGCCGCGCAATCCCGTTACACCCTCGTTCCATGCGAGAAGCATTCGCTTGCCGATATCCTGAAAAGCGGCGTAGCGTGTCATCGCTTCTCGCACCCGAGGTGCGATATCTGAAACCGCATCACTGATCTCTTCGACGATTTCGACTTGTGCTTTGACGGAAACGCCAAACGTGGCGGCGATGAACTTTCCGAGACTCTTACCCGGACTCCAGGTTTTCTTGCCCATAAAGCTGATGCCGGGAGGATTTTGTTGGTATCCGGGGTACGCGACCGTCGTAATCATATCGTAGGCCGGTGAAAGGTGAACATCAGCCCGCGATGTATAAAGCAGCGCTAGATTCTTCGCGTGACAATCGGCGTTGCGTAGCGCGTAAGTTAACAGCAGCGTTGTCGCGAGCTGGCGGAAGGTCTCGAGCTGTGTAGCGCCAGGAACGTGATCGCGAACCGCCCTAGCGACGCGCTCCCAAGTAGTCTCGTACTTCGCGGCAGGGCGTAGTCCCAGCAGAGCGCAGAAATCTTCCATTCCCAAGCGCAACTGTCCATTGTCATTCACATCGAAGCGATGAACGACGAGGGCGTTGCCGTCCTGCGAGAGCTCGGTTCTAGCCGTGGGCAGGACTCGCGCTGCCACCTGCATGCAGAGGTGCTCGTTCAGGGTAACGTAGGGGAGTCTACTGGTGGATCCTTTGATGATGTGGCGGTGGGTCAGCAGTGTGGTCTTTTTGTGGACGGCGCCTCGCCCGACATCTTCACTCTGCGTGTCGAGGAACTTCGGCACGACTCCTGAAACACCACTAGCCGCATGTTGCCGGACCAGCTCCGCGAAGGCTTCCTCGGAATTGTCCCCTTGAAGGAGTTCGGCGACTTCGACCGGCTGGGTCGGCTCATCAAGTTTCGCGCCCGCCGCGGCGACCTGAATGCGGCCGACCATGTTTCGTCCGATGACGGAAAGGAGCGCCATGGGGCTGGCCGTGATTTGAGGGCCGAGTTGCTCTTGGAGCACTTGCAGAAGGTACCCCTCAGGAAGATTCATTTGGAAAACAGGATGCAGCGTGTCGTCCCATACATAGGACTCGGTACGCACTGGCATCGTGAGTGACACGAAGGCATCGCTTGGTGTGCTCGCATGGTAGGTGAGCACGCTGCGAAAGTCGCCCGCCGACTCAAGCACCGCGACGTCCCGGCCGAGGACATAGGCTGACAGCCTCATGATTTGGCCCGTTCGCGGCGCAATTCATCGAGCGAACCGGATCGGCCACTTTCGGTGAATTCGAGTTCGAAGCCGAGCACTGCGAGCACCGCCAGGAGTTTGCGGGAACCAAATTCCGACGCCCGTCCGCGCTCGAAGCGGGAAAGGGATTCCGGGGTTACGCCGGCCTGGTACGCAACCGCTTTTTGCCTCAAGCGGAGAGCTTGGCGACGGGCCGCCACTGCGGCTCCCAGTTCTTGGAGTGACTTCATATTGATATATACGTCATGATGTTGGCATATTTTGCCATTTATTGATGTATATATCAATATTCTCGCCGAGATTCGGGGAACTGCAAGTCATTGATTTCACTCACTAGGCAGGTATCCGAGCCCTAGTGCGGCAGAAATGCTTGAGCTCGGCCTTGGCCAGCGTCTCGAACCAATCTGCAATCTCCACGGTCCGGAGACTCATTCTTCCCAGTTTTCTTTCAGCGGCGTACCGCGCCAGCCTGCGAGAATAGGACAATGCCGCCTCACACGCTTCCGCGCTCCGCGTCCGCTCTATTCAGCCATGTCATGGCCGACAACGCGCCGTTGTACCGCGCCATTCTCGATGTCTTCGCGGCATCAAAGCGCCAATTCCGCCTGCATCTGCGCCCCGACGACGTGCTCGCCGAAGCGACTTGGCCAGGCGGCCCCCCTACGCCGGAGACCGTCCAGCAAGCCCTCGGACAGCTCGTCGACTGGGGCAATCTGCAGTCGCAACCGGACACAGCCCGGGTCGCGACAATCGAAGACTTTTACCGCAAACGCCTGCTCTACCGGATGACCTCCGGCGGAGAAGCGGTCGAGGCGGGGTTGCAGGCATTCGTCGAGGCTCTTGCGCGGCGCGCTGAATTGCAGTCCGTGGCGCTCGACGATATCCGGGCACGCCTCATCTCCCTCGAGCAGCTCATGCGCGAATCACCCCCCGATGCGGCCAAGGTCCACGGCGCACTTCGGGATCTCGTGCATGTGTTCGAAGACTTATCGAACAACGCGGAGGCCTTCATGGCGGGTCTCGCACGCACCATCGAGCTCCAACGTGCCGAGGTCGCCGCCGTGATGAGCTTCAAGACGCGGCTGATCGATTACCTGCAGCGCTTCATCGGCGATTTGGTCACGCGCTCGAGCCAAATCGCCGAACTATTGATCCATCTGAGGCCGCTCGAGCGGGCGTTGTTACAAATCGCCGCCGAGCGCGATGCACGCAATGCGGCACCTGGTGATGTCGCGATGGACGCCGAAGCCGTCGACACGCGACTCATCGCGTGGAACGAGCGCTGGGCCGGCCTCATGCGGTGGTTCGTGTCCGACGGCCGGGATCGTGCCCAAGCGGAGCTTTTGCGCGCGAGCGCCCTGTCGGCGATTCCTCGCCTACTACAGGCCGTCTCGCTGCTGCACGAACGCCGCGCGGGCCGCAGCGATCGCGCGGCGGATTTTCGGCGCCTGGCGCTGTGGTTCGCCGTCGCGGGCGGCGACGCCAACTCGCATCGGCTATGGCGGGCCGCCTTTGCCTTATCGCCGGCGCGGCACCTAGCTTTGGCGGTGGCCGACGAGAAGGTCAGTGCGAATACACCATGGCGCGACTCGCCCGGTATCGCGGTGCTGCCGAAACTTCGCGAACAAGGCGTGCTACCAACCCGTGGCGCACCGCCCCGGATCCTGGACCGCTCCGCGGAGCGCAGCTTGCTCGCGGCCCGCGTCGCAAAAGAGGCGGCTCAAACTGAAGCAGCGCGACAACGCCTGGCCACCAACGGTGAGAGCCGGCTGTCCGAGTTGGGTCGGCTCGATTCGTCGTCGTTTCGATTGTTCCTCACACTACTGGGCGAGGCTCTCGCCAGGCAGACGGATCCCGACAAGCCGGTGGAACGGTTGACTGGCGATGGTACGCTCGTCGTTCGGCTCGTTCCGCTCGCTGCTCACACGGAGGCAGAAATTGCAACGGACTTAGGGACCTTCCGAGGTCGCGACCATCTCCTTCTCATTCGTAGAACCTAACCCATGCTAGCCCCCGGACTAAAGGACGTTCTGAAACACCAGGAGGCTGAGGAGCGCGAGCGTGCACTGCGCGCCTTGCTGATGCGTCCGCTCATGCCTGCCGGTGACCCGGCGCTCGAACTCGTGCGTCGACATGCCAGCTACTTGCGTGACTGGTTCGGGCGTGAGACGGGATGGAACCTGCAGGTGGAGCGGCAATGCGCGCGGCTCTACAAAAGGCCCGCTGCACTCGACGACCCAACGCGGGGGTTGCCGGAGTTCGATCAGGATCGCTATGTGCTGCTATGTCTCGCCTGCGCGGTGCTCGAGCGCGCCGAATCGCAGATCACCCTGAGAACCTTGGGTGATGGTCTCTTGGAAGCCACGTCAGACCCCGATCTCGCAGCGTCCGGATTTGTCTTTACCCTCGAGCACGCGCGCGAGCGACGCTCGCTGGTTGCCGTGTGCCGCCTACTGCTGGAACTCGGTGTGCTCACGCGCGTCGCAGGCGACGAAGAGGGTTACGTCAACCAATCCGGCGACGTTCTGTACGACGTCCATCGCCGCGTACTTGCGCGATTGCCCGCTGGCACGCGCGGCGCCAGTCTCATCGCCATGACTCAGGCAGACCTCCTTTTCGACGGCCGGCTCGCGGCGCTCGTGGATGAGTACGTACCGGACAGTCCCGACGGCAAGCGCATGGCACTGCGCCATCGATTGGCGCGGCGGCTGCTCGATGATCCCGTGCTATACCACGACGAACTCTCCCCGGAGGAGCGCGAGTACCTGGTCAGCCAGCGCGGGCCCTTGGCCTATCGACTGGCGCAGGCAACCGGACTCACCGCCGAGCTGCGCGCTGAAGGCTTGGCGCTCGTCGATGGCGACGGCGTACTCTCGGACAAACACCTGCCGGCGGTGGGCACGGAGGCACACGCGACGCTGCTGGTGGCCGAACACTTGGCCCGCGCCGCGCGCACCGAGCCCAAGCAAATTCATTCGCTCCACGAACTGGCTGGTTACCTGCGGTCCGCCGGCGACCGGTACGGCCGCTACTGGCGCAAGGATGCGCGCGAAGCGGGCGCCGAGGTGCAGCTCGCCACCGAGGCGGTCAATCGTCTCGAGGCGCTCCGGCTGGTTCGACGCCTCGAGAACGGGGTACAGGCGCTCCCTGCCCTGCATCGTTACGCCATTTCCGAGCCGTTGACTTGACCCAAATCCCACCCACAATTCCGCTGCCTTCACCCGGACGAACCCGCTGGCAGCCGCTGCGCCTCGGTCTCGTCGAGCTGTATCACTACGACATCGAGGAGTTCTGGTTCCGCGACGGTCACTTGATGCTCCGGGGTAACAACGGGACCGGCAAATCCAAGGTGTTATCGCTCACGCTGCCGTTTCTCTTGGATGCCAACCTGAGCGCTTCCCGCGTCGAACCGGACGGCGACCGCGGCAAGCGCATGGAATGGAACTTGTTGATGAACAAGCGGTACGAGCGCCGCATCGGCTACACGTGGATGGAGTTCGGCCGCCTCAACAGCGCCGGGAAAGTCCTGACGCTGACCTTGGGCTGCGGTTTGCGTGCCATCGCCGGCCGCCCGACGACGGACTCATGGTTCTTCATCACCGACCAACGTATCGGCGCGGATCTGTGGCTGACCACGACGGAGAAGACCGCGTTATCCCGGGAGCGCTTGATCGAGGCTATTGGTGCCCATGGTCAGGTATTCCCCACCGCGCAGGCTTATCGTCGCGCCGTGGATGAGCAGCTGTTTCATCTGGGGACCGAACGCTATGACGCGCTGGTCGACACGTTGATTCAGTTGCGTCAGCCGCAGCTGTCCAAAAACCCCGACGAGGGGCGACTCTCGGAAGCGCTGACCCACGCCCTGCGGCCGCTCGATCGTGCCGCGCTCGAGGATGTCGCGGAGGCCATGAGCGAACTCACCGACATCCGGCGTGACCTCGAAGAGATCGAGGCCATGCGCAAAGCGATCGGAGCGTTCGGCACCCGCTATCGACGCTACGCCCAGGTGGCCACCCGGCGCCGTGCAAGAACCCTGCGGCAGGCGCAGACCGATTTCGACAATGCGAGCCGTGACGTCAACGCCGCACAGACGGAACTCTACGAGGCGCGCGCCCGGGTCATCCGTTACCAGTCGCAACAGCAAAGCTTGGAGGAACAGCTGGCGGCCGACGAAGCCCGACTGCTCGTGTTGCGATCGGACCCTATCATGCGAGATGCGAACAGGCTGTCCAGTGCCCGTGATCGAGCCGCCGAATGCCGCGTGCTAATGGATGAGGCCGCGAAACGGGAAACACTCGCAGGCACCCAACTCACTCGCGAAGCGGAGGCAGCCAATCGTCGGCGCGGGCAGGCCGATGCCAGTCGCTCCACGCTGGTGGACTCTGCATCCAGTGCTGCCCATCTCGCGCGCGATACGGGACTCGCCGATGGTCATGCACGCGGGCTGCAGGGCGTGTCTCTACCTGACGGCGTGACGCATCTCCCCGAGGCGAGCATTACCGCCTTGCTTCGCGAGCGGCGAGAATCCGAAGCGCGCCGCCGCGAGGAGATTGCCGTGATCCGCAAACGTCTGCGCGAGGTGGAGGCGGCTGCGCGGGCCTGCACCCGGGCACAGGACGCTCGAGCGTTGCATGCCGAGACCTTCGACATCGCATCCGAAGCCGCCCGGCACGCCGCGGAGAATTTGCTGGAGGGAAGCGCCAAACTCCTGGCCGCGTGGCGGCAGTATGGACAGGCCGCGCAGGCGCTGCGCATTCCCGAGGTCGATGCTGTCCTGGACGAGCTGGAGCTTTGGCATACCACCCAGAGCGGCATGAATCCCATGCGCGCGGCGTTGGATCGCGTGCTCCAGCTTGTGGAACAGGACTTCGCGGCGCGCGCCGCCGCGCTGGCAGAGGAACTCAGGCTCTTGGCCCTGGAGCAAAGCGAGTTGTACGCGGAACGCGCGCGTCTCGAGGCGGGCGAAGACCAGGCGCCTCCTGTGCCCTACACCCGAGATGCGTCCATCCGCGCCGAAACGGCCGGCGCGCCGCTGTGGCAGCTCGTCGATTTTGCCTCCCACGTGCCGAGTGGCGCCCGCGCGGGTGTGGAGGCGGCCTTGGAGGCCGGCGGCCTCCTCGACGCCTGGGTGCTCCCGGAAGGCACGGTAGTCCATGCTCGCACCCATGATGTCATCTTTACCGTGCGGCCGCCGCATGCGAATTCCTTGGCGGACTGGTTGATACCCACCATCCCGGCCGTGGGCGGCGGCGCCCGTATCGATGCCGGCACTTTGTCCGCCCTATTGCGCTCGGTGGCCTGCGCCGGGGATGAGCCGGTCGATGCCGAAACCTGGGTGTCGCCGAGCGGGCAATTTCGCGTGGGCACCGTGCGGGGCGCCTGGACGAAACCCGACGCGCGCTATATCGGTCACGCCGCGCGCAAGGCCGCGCGCCGGGCGCGCCTCGATGACATCGCCACCCGCTTGGGCGAACTCGCCGCGGCACTCGCGGCCCAACAGTCGGCCACCGAGCAGCTCGCCGCCTTCCGTGAAGACGCGCGCAACGAGTATGCACGTGCGCCGACCGACGATGGCCTCCTGCGTTGGCATGCCGAGAACAATGCCGCCGAGCAACGGCGGCGTGAGGCGCAGGCGCGTCTCGGCGAGGCAGAGTCCAAGCTCGCGCAGGCCGACCACGCCCTCACACGCGCGCGGGACGAGCTGAGTCTGGACGCACGCGATCTGAATCTACCGGCCGCCGCCCCCGGCCTCGATGTCATGGAGCGATCGCTCGGCGAGTATCGCGGGGCGGTCATGGAACTTGCCAATGCGCTGCGACAGCACAAAGCTGCCCTGACCGAACTTGCCGACCAAACGGTACGCGAAACCGACGCGCGCGAATCCTTGGGAGCGGCCGTCGAGGATCACCGGGAGAAACAGACGCTGCTCCGCGCCGCGACCGAGACGGTGGACACGCTGCAAGCCACGATCGGCAAACAGGTGAGCGAACTACTGAGCGATATCGAGGGCACCCAGCAGGCACACAACAAACACGATCGCGCGCTGAAGGACTTGCGGGCACAGTTGGTGGTTGTCGCCACCCAACGCGGCACCGCAGAGCAGAAGCACTCGGAGCTCAACGAGAAACTCGCGGAGCGCGTGCACGTGCGTCAGACTGCCGTCGAGACGCTACAGGCGTACACGCAGCAGACCGGCTTCGTGGCCATTGCCGTTCCTGATCTGCCGTTGGCGGACAACACGGCGGCATGGGGCATCGAGGCCGCGCTGACCGTTGCCAGGCGCGCCGAGCAGGCGCTGGCCGATATCCCGGCGGAGGAGGCGGACTGGGATCGCATACAACGGGAGATCGGGCGCGACCTCACGGAGCTGCAGAGCACCATGTCCACCCAGGGCCACGCCGCAACGGCAGAGCCCAGCGACCACGGACTCATCGTGCGCATCGTCTATCAGCAGCGGCCGGAGCGCCCCGACGCGCTCGAACAGCGACTCGATGCGGAACTGGCGGAACAGCGCCTGATCCTGTCCGCCCAGGAGCGCGCGTTGCTTGAGGAGCATCTCGAGAAGGAGATCGCCGCCAACTTGCAGCGCATGATTCGCGACACGGAAGAGCGAGTCGCGGCGATCAACGTCGAACTGCATAGACGGCCTACCTCCACCGGAATGCGCTATCGCCTGGTCTGGGAGCCCTTGCCAGAGAACGATGAGAATGCGGTGCCCGGACTGGAACTCGCGCGCAAGCGCTTGCTCAACACCAGCGCGGATGCCTGGTCCGCCGAGGACCGGCGGCTGGTCGGAGAATTTCTGCAGGCGCGTATCGATGCCGAACGGCAGCGTGACGAGCGCGGCACGTTATACGACAGCCTGGCCCGGGCGCTCGACTATCGTCGCTGGCATCGATTCACCGTCGAACGCAATCAGGACCGGCAATGGAAACCGCTCTCCGGCCCCGCATCCAGCGGCGAGCGCGCGCTGGGTCTCACGGTGCCGCTTTTTGCAGCCGCCAGCAGCCACTACGAGAGTTCGGACCCCCACGCTCCACGGTTGGTGCTGCTCGACGAGGCCTTCGCCGGCATCGACGATGAGGCGCGCGCGAGCTGCATGGGCTTGATCCGTGAGTTCGATCTCGACTTCGTGATGACCAGCGAGCGCGAATGGGGCTGCTATGCGGAGATACCCGGCCTCAACATTTGTCAGATCGTGCGCCGCGAAGATATGGACGCCATCTTCGTGTCGCGCTGGTCGTGGGACGGCCGCGAGCGGCGCGAGGAAGCGGATCCCGTGCGCCGCTTCCCGGAAGCGGCCGTTGCGAGCGAATGAGCAGGGACTCCGTTGACGGGGAGCGCCTGCGGAAGCTGCTGGGCGGAGTCGAACTCGCCAATCTACGCCTGCGGCTGCGCGCCCGGTATGAGCGAGGCGCATCGCGCGACGAATTCACCCTGACGGATCTCTTGGGCCACGAACGTCGCGCGCTCGCCGGCCTGCTGGGCCGGCGCACCGTCGCCGCGGGATCCATGCGCATCCGGCGCTCCGAACTCGACGCAGCGCTGGACCACGCGGGAATCGCAGTCACACTGCGCGAGGCGCTAGAGCTCCTCGACGGACCGCTGTCCGACCGCCGGGCCGATCGAGTGGCGCGCGAGCAAGCGTGGAGTGCCGCGCTCTCTCTCACGGCGGAGCCGCGACTCGCCGCTCTGTTGACCGATGCGACCGGCACCGCACTGGTGAAACGCCTCTCGGGTAGCGATCCTGCGCGAGCCGAACTGCTGCTGGCGCAGGCCGCTTGCGTACTCGGCCGGCTGCCAGGGCACGGCATCTCAAGGGCACAACTCGCCGCCGAAGTTCTAGGCGACTCGCACAGCCTCGACAACGGACGTCCCGTCGCAACCCTCGTGTTGCGGGCGTGGGCCGCCGAGACGTCTATCGACGTCATCGAAGCGGCTGGACTACAGGACGCCGAAGAATCTGTCCGCGACCGTTGGGCTCGTCTGGGTATCACGGTCAATGAGCTGGCACTCCCAGCGCTATGTCTCAACCTCCCGCGTCTGGACATCGACGGCGCGCATCTGTCCCCGGGCGAGCCAGTGCACCTATCGCTGCGCACCCTGTTACGCCGCCCCCCCACCTGGCATGTGGCCCAACGCGACGTGTTCGTCTGCGAGAACCCCAACATCGTCGCCATCGCCGCCGACCGCTTAGGCGCAACTTGCGCGCCCTTGGCCTGTACGGACGGGATGCCGTCAGCCGCCCAGCAAACCCTGCTCGCCCAACTCGCCGCCGCCGGCGCCCGACTGCGCTATCACGGGGATTTCGATTGGGCTGGTTTGGTCATTGGCAATTTCGTGATGCGTGAATTCGGGGCGGAACCCTGGCGCTTCGGGGTCGTCGACTACCTGTCGGCGACCGCAGACCACAGAATAGCGCTGCGGGGCGACAAACCTGTCGTGGCGCGATGGGACGATCGGCTCAGCAGCGCGATGTCGGAGCGGCGAGTCGTCGTGCATGAAGAGGGTGTGGCTGAAACTCTGATGATGGACCTTGCGGCGAGCACGGACTCGGACCGGGTGCCCGAATAGACCGTATGCAACGGCGCGTCGTTTGAGGGCAACGATTCCAAGTCGTCGATCTCATGACTCGGCATGTGTCTACTTCCGAGCGGATGTAGACCTTTCCGAAGACTCGCGGAGGATGTCGGTACATTGGAAAGAGTGAAGAGCGGCTACAGTCCTCATAATGGGCACGCTCGTGGATCCTGCTTGGGGCGCCGACTCTGTTCAGACCGCTTTAAAAACGGAGAGGCCCTCGTCGCCCGAAAACTTACAGCGTAAGACCCAAAGGACTTCGAACCCTCGCAACGTCCGTAAGTCATTAAAAAAGACCGGGACACGCCGTCGGATATAGCGATACCAAACTTGTGAATTTCCAGCCGTAGAAGTGGGCGGAATTTTCGAACCCCTGAAATTTCTTGCCTTTACAGCGCCTTACGGTGCGCTTCTGACAGGCGCGCAGAAAGTGGCGTCCCCACGGGGATTCGAACCCCGGTCGCATCCGTGAAAGGGATGTGTCCTAGGCCTCTAGACGATGGGGACGCAGGCCTCAAAAAATCGATCGGCTGCCGACATCAAAGCTGGTGGAGCCAGGCGGGATCGAACCGCCGACCTCTTGCATGCCATGCAAGCGCTCTCCCAGCTGAGCTATGGCCCCACATGGAGGCGCGGGACGTTACCTGAGAGGACGCATTTCGTCAAGAAAGTGAACGAATTCCATGCCCCCATATGTCCAGCGCCCGCGTCAATCGATATAGCGTTTCGGTCTTCCCCAAAATGGCAAGCGTCGCATCGATGGGTGGCGACACGGTTCCGCCACAGACCGCGAGACGAAGCGGCTGCGCGAGTTTGCCGAGCGAGACGCCATTCGCCGCCGCGATGCGATTGATGAGTGCATGAATCGCCGGCGCCGACCAGTCTGTCAATTGAGCCAGCTGATTCGCCGCGTCGGCGAGCAGCGCCGACACATCGGCAGTCACATGCTTGCGTACGGCTTTCTCGTCGTAAGTCATGGGGGCGCGGAAAAAAAACGCGCTATTGACCGCCATCTCATGCACCGTCTTGGCACGCTCGCGCTGCGCCACGACGATTTGCTCGAGCTGCGCCTCATTGCCGGCCTGGATGCCCTCGCGATCCAAGTGCCAACGCAGCAGCGGCACGATGCGCGCCGCGGGAGCGCGCATCATATGTTGTTGGTTGAGCCATGAGAGCTTGTCGACGTCAAACGCCGACGCCGACTTATTGACATCGGCGACGTCGAACAGCCGGATCATCTCCGCGATCGAGAAAAATTCCTGGTCACCGTGCGACCAGCCTAAGCGCACCAAGTAATTGAGAACGGCCTCCGGCAGGTAGCCCTCGTCGCGGTATTGCAACACGCTGACCGCACCGTGCCGCTTCGAGAGTTTGGTGCCGTCGGGGCCGAGAATCATGGGCAAGTGAGCGTAAACCGGCGGCCGCTGCCCCAACGCGAGCAGCATGTTCAATTGCCGCGGCGTATTGTTCAAGTGATCATCGCCGCGAATCACGTGCGTGATCTGCATATCCATATCGTCTACGACGACGCAGAAATTATAAGTGGGAGTGCCGTCGGAACGCGCAATGATCAAATCGTCGAGTTCGCTGTTCTGAAACACGACCCGGCCATGCACGACGTCGTCGACCACCGCTTCGCCCGTGAGCGGATTTTTGAATCGCACCACAGGCGCAACCCCGGGGAGCGAATCGGTGCTCTCGCGCCAACGACCGTCATATCGCGGCTTTTCACCACGCGCTATCTGCTGGGCGCGCATCTGCTCGAGATCTTGCTTGCTGCAGTAGCAGCGATAGGCTTTGCCGCTGGCCAGCAGTTCTTCGATAACATCCTTGTAGCGGTCGAAGCGCTTGGTTTGAAAAAAGGGACCCTCATCGTGATCGAGTCCGGCCCATTCCATACCGTCCAGGATTTGCTGGATAGCCTCCGGCGTGGAGCGCTCCAAGTCGGTATCCTCGATTCGCAAAACGAACTGACCACCATGGTGCCGGGCGTACAACCAGCAAAATAGCGCGGTCCGTAATCCTCCGATATGCAAAAAACCGGTTGGACTGGGAGCGAATCGGGTGCGGACTGTCATTGGACCTGGCTTGAAATCTGAGGGCGCAGAGTTTAGCAGACGCTCGCGGCCGGGGCCGCTGCAGTCAATAAGCCGTAGAAATCCACTCCTATTGAGACTGCCACATATACCGTGTGGCTCACCGTGGGCACGGAGAACTTCACCGCCGCGCCAGCTTGGTCACGCGACGAATTTGAATCGCTGGAATAGAGGGTGGTCGCGACAGTAGTTGCATCGTGATGCCTGCAGCACGGCAGCGGCACTTCCATAGGCCGGAGAATTGATCGGCCCAAGCCATCCCGTCCACCGTGCCGTTCGCTGCCACCACGGGAGCGGCGCCGGGATAGCCACTCACTTGCGTCGACTGCGGAACGCCGGAGTTCGATAAAACGCGGTGCTCACAGGAAAACCGAAGTCGAAGGTGGACAAAGGGTGTGCCGCGAACGGAGCGCGGAGCGGCAACTACGGCGTTTTGTTTGTTTTAGTCGCCGATAAATGACATACTTTCAACGACATATGGGCGGTTAGCTCAGCGGTAGAGCACTGCTTTCACACGGCAGGGGTCACAGGTTCAATCCCTGTACCGCCCACCATACAAATCAATTACTTAGCCTCAAATCGCCTGCGTCGGCAAACCTCTCTCCTGCCGTGAGCATCAGTGCGGGATCCGGCGTTGACGGGGCGCGCCGCAACCCGTCAACTCTTTGGCATATCATCGGAGCAGTCAGAGTGGAAACCATGACCACGGATGAAGTGATCGAAGTCATCCAAGGTGCGCACTTGTGATTTCTACCCGCTTGTTTGCCTTGCGT
>DASYJX010000083.1:0-7708 GCA_035996065.1 Steroidobacteraceae bacterium
GAACGTAATCGATGACATCTTGTTTCGATAGGCCATCGCGGTACTCCGAAAAACGCGTTGAAAATACCGAATATTTTCCAGCGACGTACGCAGTGATCGCGGTAGCCAACGACTCGCCAAAAAGTCTGCCGGTAGGACAGCCCGATTGGAGATCCGCCACCATAGCGGAGAGCAGCCCTTGTAGAACGAGGTGGCCCGCCCTGACGTAAGAAATGCAGAGGTGCCTAGAACGGAGGCCGCCAGGTCAATCCTTCGAAGCGAGCGAAGTCGCGATCCGTGGTGATCCACTCGCAACCGGCCTCGATGGCGAGCGCGGCCAACCAGGCGTCAGGGACCAGGTTACCGATGGCCTTCGAGCGGGCGCAGAGCTTCTGAAAGATTGACCAATGACGTTCTTGAGGAGTGATCAGCGTCGCGTTCGGTGCTTCGAGGAGTACGTTGCAAAACGCCAGCACATTCTCTAACGAACTGGGTTGCATGTAGATGCGTGGATGGGTGCAGATCCGAATTACGCTCGAGAGCACTTGCGGTGCCATGCCATAGGCTGCGACGCCGTTGACGAGGTCGCTTAGCCAGGTTCTGTACTTCAAGTGGTCGGCGGAGTCGACGCGAAACGCGTAGATCAGCACATTCACGTCGGGAAGGATCAAGCCTCTTCCATGCGATCAAGGAGCTCGGCACTTCGGTCGAGATCGACCCCGGGCTGAGTACCGCCGGTCGTGCTGCCCACGGGCAGAACGATTCGCGGATGATCGGATCGTTTTAAGGGGCGTCTTAGGGCCAATCCGAGACCTTGTTCGATCAGTGCGGTGAGAGTGATGCCGCGGCGCGCAGCCTCTCGGCGCGCACGCTCGAGCAGAGGCTTGCTGAGGCGGACTGTGGTACGCATATGTCAGAGCATAATTACGGTATGTCTGTATGTCAAACGGCACCTCAGTGAGCGGCTGAAAATAGATGTCCGTCCTAGCTTCGAGTACCGGTTTGTTGCAGCTTTCTGGTTACAAGTCCAAAAACGCCGAATGCAATTAAAAGCATTCCGACTACGATGGTGGCAGGCCGCCCGATGTACCCAGGTACATTGATTGGGGCGCCGCATGCAATGCAGAATACTCCGCCTGGTGTTATCAATAACCCGCCGGCAATGATCATCCACGCCCAAGCCAGACTTCGTACGATGTCTGTGAAAAACCTAATGGGGAAGATGTTGTCAGTCGTTACGCCGGATGGCACGCCCGGCTTGTATTTGTATGCAACCAGTGTCGAAAATTTTGCCCATCCGTTCGTTTTGCCAGTGAGCAGCGTGAACGTGCCAGCGAGTGTGGGTGCACCCGCTGCGATGATCGCTTTCCACGTGTAGTTCAGCTGGTAGCGCAAGTAGTTTAAAAATAGCGTGGAGCAGCCAATCGACTGATAGTCGCGGTCGGTGTTCTCGGTCGTGTCCACCCAGTTTGGCCGCGCGCCATCCAGCCACGTGGGAGCCGACGCAAAGCCGTTCAAGGCATTGGGATATCTTTCCGTCGCCAGCACGCGGGAAAGCCCCTCGCCGCTGCTAGAGCCGCAATTCCATTTTCCTTGCGCGGCCATGAAGCATTCATCGAGTTCCGCAACTAATAGGAATCTCATAAGATCCAAATTAGTTCCCGCGAACGCCGCTAAATGCAGCCCCGTGTCGGTGCAATTGGCGTGGTACGCGCCAAACGACCCCACGTCGACGTAAATATTCACCGGCAAGGTATTCGAAGCAAGACTCACGCCGAACCAGCTGATCAACGCCGCCATGTCCGCTTCGCATGTGGCCAAGACAGCATCGGCCAATATAGGTCCTTGCGCGCCCAAAGCATCATCGTAGGAGACACGGAAGTTGGCAGTGGAGTTGCGAAGGACATAATTCACCAGTCCAGCGGTGCCTGGAATCAATCCGCCGGGTAGGACCAGTTGTGCTGAATTCGCCATATGGTTCTCCAATTCATTCCGAAGTCAGATACACGATTCGGAATTAAACATCCGCGGCCTTCCGAGGTGCGAACAACAACTAGATTATGCGAGCCGACGGAACGTAGTGGAATTCGTGGGGGTCAATACCTCGCAGCAATTAATCATTTCATCTTGAATGGATTTGAGCGGCTCTTTTAGTTATGCAAAAGTAGACTCCTGTGGCTGAGTGCCGTCAATAGTCGGAGACGCGCGTACCGAAGGTATTTTGGATGCTGCGATGCGCTGCAACGTTGCCGCTATATTTCTGATTGTCGGAGAGTCGCTCGCCGCTAAAGTACTATTTTTGGATGAGGGTAAATCCCCCTGTTCGTCGCTATTCAGTATTAATAGCCCACTGCTTTTTGCGGACGAAGGTCCCACTTTGTCGCGCTAGGGCGGCACTTGCTCGATCGAATCCGTTCAAATTGCCGCAGCGATAACGAGCTTTCCCATGCCGGCGGGGTGCTCGTATCACGCGCGCCAAAATGCAAGCACTGATCGCATGTTTAAGCAGAGAGAGGTGGTGCAGACTCGGCCGCGGTGTGCCGGGTGCTCCAGGCAGCAGGAACCGCGCTTGCCATCAGCGGCGCAAAGGATGCGAGAAGTTGCTCGAACAGGATATTTCGACTGGCAACCGCGATGAGGCTGTGGAATTCGATTTCGAGTTTAGTCATGCCGGCACAGTGAACGCGCTTTCCAGCAGCTTGACGATAGAATATAGGGCTTGATTCGCAGGCGTATCGATCGCTAGCGCTTTGCCCTTCCAAACGATATAGCCATTGAGATCATCAATCTCACTTCGCCGCCCCCGCATCACGTCTTGGGCAGTGGAGGAGAATTGTCCCGGCATGGTTGCGGCGATACGTTCCACTCCTTGCCAGCTATCACCCGGCAGGGTGATCGATTCGCATTGCGCCACCGCCAGGCATTCGTGCACCACCAACCGCATGAGGTCTCTTGCGCCCTCGTTCTCGAAGAGAAGGCCATAAGGCAGCTTCGTAATGGCGGAAATGGCGTTGTAGGCGCAGTTCAAAATGAGTTTCGCCCAAAGCTCACCAACCACATTGTCCGAGACATGCACCGGGACGCCGGCGCTCACGAAGTCTCCGAGCATTTCCGTAGTCATCGCTGACGGGCCGACCACGAGCTCACCCCGGCCATGATGTTTGAGGTGTCCTGGCCCCATCATCTCCGCGGCCACATAAACCACAGCGGGATGCACGGTGCGCCCGAGCTTCGCATGAAGTCGTCTCGCGTTTTCGACACCGTTTTGCAGGCTGAGTACGATGGCATCGGGCCCCACAAACGGCGCCATCATGGCCGCCGCATTCTCGGTATCGTTCGACTTGATGCAGCAGAGAACCAGTGACGCTCCCTGAATGTCGCTTACCTCAGTGCTAGCACCTACCGGCACGTGCGCCCTGAATCCGGTGGTATCCATAAGCAAACCATGCAGACGAATGGCATCCACGTGCTGCTTGCGCCCGATCAATACTACCGGATGGCCGGCGCGGGACAACATGCCACCGTAATAGCATCCTACCGCCCCGGCACCCATGACAGCGATCCGCATACGCCGTGCATCTTCTCATCTCATTGACCGTTGCGTTAACTTGTTCCGAAACTATTCATTTTCTCAGCTCGGCAATGATGCCGCTGGCTTTTGGCGTCTGGGTGGCGCCGCGATCCAGGTTACGAGGCGAGCGCGGCGAATGCGACGTAAGCCAGTACAAATACCCACGGGGGGAGGGCGCGGATCGCGCGGAGAATCTAGATCGTTCTCTTGAAATCCGAAGACTAAGTCGCAGCGGCAACCGCAATTAGTGGCGCGGGAGCTCGTTTCGACTGTCTGCGCAAATGCAACATGATGCATGCGCCGATGAGCATCGGAACGGCCATGATCAATAGCCCGCGCCGGTAATTGCCCGTAAGGTCCCTCGCGATGCCCATCCAGTAGGGACCGACGAACCCGCCCAGGATGCCAATCGTGTTCATGACGGCGATTCCGGCGGCCGCCGCGCGGCCTTTGAGGAACCGGGTCGAGATGGACCAGAGCGGTCCCTGCATGGACATATGTCCGACGATGAGGACGAACAATCCGGAGAGGGCAATGCTAGGTATCGGTGAGAGGGCGACAGCGAGAAAGCCCCCCGACATCATGAGACAGCCGGGAATAACGTACAAGAAAGTGTCGTGAGCGCGATCCGACAGAATGCCGTTCCCAAACATCGCGGCAGCACTCAGTAAGTACATCGCCGCGATGACGAATCCCGTCCCCGTGATGCTAAGGCCAGAGAGAGATTGCACAATAGCCGGCGTAGAAAAGCTGTAGGCGTAGCTGCTGCCGAGCATGCAAAACATGAAGATGCCGAGCAGCCAAACGCGCGGATCGCGTAGTGCAGGGCCGATCGGTTCAGCGTGTGCTGGCGTCTGATGGGGCATAGGGCCTTGCATGCGGCCCAGTACGGCGTTCCGTTCAGGTTCGGACAGCCAGCGGGCCGTCGCCGGCCCATCGGGCAAGAGCATAAAAAAGACGACACCTAAAAGCACGGCGGGCAACGCTTCGACAGCGAAGAGCCATTGCCATCCGGCAAGGCCCCACCGACCGTCTAGGCTCATCAGCGCGCCAGCAAGAACACCCATCACTACAGTGCTCAGGGGCCACGCAATATAGAATCGTGTGATACTGCGAGCACGCAGTTCGGCCGGGAACCATTGCGTCAAATAGAAGATGACTCCGGGAAAAAAGCCGGCTTCGGCCATGCCGAGTGCAAAGCGACCGATATAGAACTGGGTGGGTGTCCGAACAAAGACCATGGCCATCGCCACGAGTCCCCAGGTCACCATGATGCGTGCCAACCAGCGACGTGCGCCGAATCGATAGAGGAGGAGATTCGAAGGAACCTCGCAGGCGGCATAGCTCAAAAAAAAGAGGCCCGCGCCGAATCCGTACACGGTGGCACTGAACTTCAAATCGCGATTCATTTGGAGGGAAGCGAAGCTGATGTTGACGCGGTCGATATACGCAGCTCCATATCCCAGTGCAATCAAGGGGATGATGCGCAACGATGCCTTCCGATATGCGCTCCGCTCTAAGGCGGAGTTGCCCCTCGGCGCTGGGTCCATCAGCTACCTCCTGGTTTATCGACCACCCGATATCAGTTTTACTCTGATCCACGAAGGCGTGGAAGTGACTACGCACGCGTCGCCGCGCATTTGTTTACACTTCGTCGATGAAAGCTGCTGGAGCTGCCGCTCTCGATTCGCAGGACGACACGGAAATTAGGCGCTGGTACGTGCTGTTTCTGCTGACGGCGGTATATGCGATGAACATCGCGGATCGCTTCGTCATCTCGACGCTGATTGAGCCAATCAAGGCTGATCTGCACATATCGGACTCCGCCGTGGGCTTTCTGACCGGCGTTTCGCTTGCCCTGTTCTACGTTGCCGCCGGTTTGCCGCTATCGGTGCTTGCCGATCGTGTCAATCGGCGCAATCTCGTTGCCCTGTCGATCGGGGCCTGGTCATTGATGACAGTGGTTTGCGGCTTTACGCGCACGTTTTGGCAGCTGATGGCCGCACGCGTGCTGGTAGGCGTGGGAGAGGCCGGCGGTACTCCGCCGTCCCAGTCCTTGATTTCCGACTACTTTCCGTGGCAGCGCCGCGCTCTGGCGCTGTCGATCTATGCCGTGGGCGCGTCGATCGGGTCCATGCTCGGATCATGCACGGGGTACCTGAGCGATCGATGGGGTTGGCGAAGCGCCTTTTTTGTCTTGGGTATTCCAGGAATCATCTTGGCTTGCGTGCTTCGCGCCACCGTGAAGGAACCGGTTCGCGGCCGGCTCGATGATCGCGTCGCGTCGAGTCACGGGCAGGGATTCAAGAACATGCTGGAGTTTGCGTGGCGAGAATCGGCGCTGCGGCATGCCCTCATCGGGGGCGCCCTTTACTCGACTTGGGCGTTCGGATCGTTGTGGTGGATGCCCTCTTTCCTGGTGCGCTCACATCATATGAGCTTGGGCGATGCGGGTGGTGCGGTATCCCTGATGCATGGCATGGGCGGCACCGTCGTGCTCCTGGGAACGACGCTTCTGATGCGAAAGCTGACCGCGCGCGATGCGCGTGCGGTGCCTTGGTTTCTGATGCTGTGTTGCGTCCTGGGCGCGATTCCCCTCATCCTGGCGCTCACCGCGACGACTCGAGCCGCAACGCTGTCCATGCTCTGGCTCTTCGTCCCGTTGTCGTACGCCCCCATCGGCCCCTGTTTTGCACTCGTTCAAAATCTAGTACCCGCGCCGATGCGAGCCAAGGTGGTGGGGCTGTTTCTTCTCATGACGACTGTCGGGAATCTAGTGATTGCCCCGCAACTCGTCGGCATCGAAAGCGACCTGCTGACGGCGCGCTACGGCGCCGATTCTTTGCGAACGGCTCTGCTGCCTCTGTCGCTGGTCGGATTCTGGGCGTCGCTGCACTTCTGGATGTGCAGCCTGAGGCTTAAAGCCGGTCTCATCCGCGCGGGGAATTCCAGCGGCCTCGAAACGACGTCGCGAGGGGACGTCGCCCAGTGTGATACCGGTACCATAAAGCTCTGAACTGGACGCCGCCGCGCAGCGTGGTCGTCGTTGCGAGAGAGGCCAATTCATATATTCATGGCCAAAGGGCCTGAGTAGTGTTGGGCCGCAGCAATGACTTGACAGTGTACCAAAAACCTTTGATTTACCTGGATATTCCAAATATGGACGCGACCTCGTTCGGCCGCGCCGAAGCCATTGCCGCGCATTGGCTCGCCGGCGACTCTGGGGTTCCTCCTGCGCCGACATTTATCAGGGAGCGACTTTACAAACCAGGACTTTACCGGTTACGATGGTATCGTTGTCATCAAGGACAATGATCCGGCGCTTCTGCGGCGCGGTGAGAGCAGTCAACGCAGTACCAGCCAAAGTAGTAAATATAGGCCGGGCAGGGGAGTTGATCATGAAACACTTGAGAGCATACCCGCAGTTTTCGCAAAAAGGCGATTCGTGCGTCTTTGGTGGCCGTCTTCTTGGGCAGGGCCGGTTGGGCAGCTTCTTCGCATGCAGAGTCAGCTGCCACGGGAGACAGCAAAGAGTCCGACTCGGATGACTTGAAAGAAATCGTGGTCGTCAGTTACAGGATTACTCGCGGATCGGTGGGTTCCTTGGTGGATGCACCCATTGAGGACATTCCTCGGAATATTGTTGCCATTACCGAACAGACGCTGAGGAACCAGATGGTCGGCAGCACTCTGGACATCCTGCGAGATTGGCCGGGTGTCCAACGCGGCAGCGATTCACCAGGGGGCGAACACCCCCGTGTTCGAGGCATGTTGGCGTATCAATTCCTCGAGGGCTCCTATAGCGTCAATCGCGGCGGACAGTGGGTGAAGGGGAAGAGCTACGGGGTCGATGGCCTGGGCGTGCAACGACAGCGGGTCGTCGCGCATGCTGCGGCCGGCACTTCATGAGCGAGTCTCGGCAATCGAGGGGGGCCGGACTACGTCGTTTCGCGTTCCACGATGACGAAGGGCATGGCGACTTGTTTGGGAAGACCCGCCTCACCGGCAATGCGGCGCGCCAGAACCTCGATGGATTTTCGGCCCATCTGGTATCGCGGTACCCGAACGGTGGTCAAGCGCGGGAAGAGCTGGGCAGCGAGCTCCGTGTCGCCGTAACCGGCGATCGCCACATCCTGGGGAATTTTCCAACCGCGCCGA
>DASYJX010000084.1:0-31344 GCA_035996065.1 Steroidobacteraceae bacterium
TCCTCCATCAATGGCAACGCCTCGCGGATGACCTCGCTCGCGGAGGCATAGCGTCCGGATTTCACGCGATCCTGTACCAGCTTCTCAAGAGGCGGGGTCAGTGAAATATTCATCGTCCCATGAAAGGCTCGTTGAAGCAGCTCTAGTAGTATGGCAACGTTTCGGATTTGCGCTATTAACGAGATGTTTGGCGAACTTGACGGCAAATGGTTGATTGCGTGTCGGCGCGGACGCAAGGAGAGCGCTAGTGTTAATGGGCATACTCGTCGCGCTTGATTTGTTAGACGACATTTGCGTCGTCTAACAAATAGTTAGCCGTCGCTTCCGCAGGGCGGCTCAGTGTCGTTGAGGATTTTCTCCCTCCGCCTAGCGAGTTGGTGTTTCGCGAGGGCACGGAGAAGGTGACAATTGCGCTTTCCAAGCGCAGCGTCGATTCCTTCAAGAAAGAGGTGCGCCTCCACGGCACGCAATATCAGCGGATGATCCGGGCGCTTCTTGATCGCTATGCGGACGCGGCGATTTCCGCTCGTAGGTTGAGCGGGTTCGGCGAAGATTATTTATATCCTGCCCAGCGCTTCGTCGCCGCAGACTTACCCGTTTCGACCCGTCGCGCCGTCCTGCGCGTCGCCTAACAATCGAGTCGAGCGATCACGGGGCGCATCTTTACAATCGTTGGACACTATCGCGCGCCGGCGCGCTGCAGCGCCGTGGCGATTGACAGCTGACCTATGGCGTTGGCGGCTTGTAGAGGTGTAGTTCCGTGCGAGTCCGCAGCATTAGGATCCGCTCCGTGCGCGAGCAACACATCGACTGCCTCACTCTGCCCTTGAAGCGTGGCCAGCATCAATGCCGTACGGCCGCCTGCGTCACGCGCGTCAACGGCCGTTTGTTTACCGAGCAGCACCTGCAGCTCTGCAATGTCGCCGCTTGCGGCCGCCCGCCGCAAGTGCGCGGCCGGATCCGACAAGAGTGATGCCGGCGCGCCGGGTGGTGCGACCAATCGCGCGGCGCCTGACATCGCCGGCGGGCGGCTCGCATCCGCGGCGGCGCTATTGTTTGCCGCGGCGCTATTGTTTGCTGCGGCGCTATCGCTTGCCGCGGCGCTGCTGCCGGCCGCGTCGCTATTGCCGTCCGCGGCGGAGTTGCGGGCGGCGGCCATGCTCTGCGCCTTGGCCGGCGCATTCTTTGCTGCAAGATCTGCCCCAGAATTCTTGCTCGGAGCAGCCTTGCGAGCGAACGCTTGCGGCTTGAGAATACCCTGCTCCTCCGCCCGCGGCGGTGGCTGCTCATCGGCGGCCGTTGCCGGTGCTCGCCCCTCGATCTGTTCCGTCGGCGCCGAAGGTAGGGGCGACGATGGCCGCTGAACTTGCGCGGATGAGGTTGCCGTGGTCGAGGGGGCCTGCGGCGTGAAGAAACGCGGAGTGATCAGCAAGCCGGCGAGCGCCGCGGCGGCGAGCGTGCCGAAAATCGCCGGCCGCCGCCATTGACTCGCTGCTCCAGTGCGGCGGATTCCAGCGGCATGGCTCTCGCCAGCCCGTTCCGCGGCCCGCTCTTCGGCATGTTTAAGGATCCTGCGGCGCACCAGCTCGCTCGGCCGGCTGGAATCAAGGGCCGATGCACGCCGATAGACGTCCTCGACGTCGTCGTCGGGTTCTTCGCGGCCTGGCGGCACGTCGTTCATGCATGCTCCTTCAGAGTTTCTCGCAGCTTGGTGCGCGCGTAGCGCAGGCGGCTCTTGATCGTCTCGAAGCTACTGTCGGTAATCGCCGCGATCTCCTCGACGCTGAGGTCGCCTTCGACTTGCAGCAGAAATGCCTCGCGCTGCTCACCGGGCAGCTTCTCGAGCGCCCGAATGAGCGCTCCTGCCTGATCTCTTGCCATGGCCGCCCCCAGGGGGCCTGTCCTCGGATCGGCAGTGAGTTGCCCGACCACCGCGTCGGCCTCGTAACCCAGCGTCTCCAAGCTGACGTGCCGTCGATTCGTTCGAATCGAGTCGATCATGCGATTGTGCGCGATCGTAAACAGCCAAGTCGTGAATCGCGCGGTGGGCTCATAGCGCGGGGCGTCCCGCGCGACCGCAAACCAAACCTCCTGCATCAGTTCGTCCGCGGTCGCCCGGTTGCCAACATTGCGTTCGAGATAACGCCAGATTCGCATCTCGTGACGGCGATAAAGCCGGTCGAAAGCCGCGGCGTCGCCGCGGCCGTAGCGCACCATCAGAGTCTCGTCACTCTCGCCGTCGACCGTCATTCATGGAAGTATGGCAGTTCCGCACGGCTTTATCCTCGCGGATCAGGCACGTACTGCGGCTCGGGCGTCGCGGGAAACGGATTGGCAGGGGAAGCCGCGGGCCGCGGTCGCCTCATGATGCCCATCGCAAACAAGTTGTCGAGGCTGTCGTAGCGGATCCGGATGACTTCGTTCGGTTGGCTCTGCATTCTCACGAACTCGGTGCGATTCACGTACGAATATTCGCGCTCTCCGTGACCCGTGCCGAGTTTTGGCGCGGGCACAGGCATTGCCATCGATGCCGTCGGCGCGCGCATCGCAGTCGACCCCTTTGCCATGGCTTCATTCGCCGGCGCTGAGGGCGCCGCATCGGATGCGCGCGGCGCTCCCTGATCCGAAAATCGCCCGCTCGTCGGCGGATAGAGGGGCGGCGCGACCGCGGGCGGTGCGACGGTTTGCGGCTGGCGCTCGCGAAAGATGGCCACGCCGATGACGCCGACGTTGGCCGGCCGCCCGGTCCGCTCCGCGTAGGAATTGGGAGAATCGGTAAACGTGAAGGCGGCTACTTCCGCGTCCGACTTGCGCCAGCCGGTGATTTGATAGCGATCCCCGGGGCTGAACACATAGCCGGTTTGGTCCCAGCCTGCGGTTGCACCGGAAACCACATTGACGCCATCGACCGACGTCACCGCCATCACCCGTTCGGCGAGCCTATTGTGGATCTCGATTGCGTAGCGTGCACCGGGTCTTCCTGCGACCCAATATTCCCCATGATAGAAATGCGGGCTAAGCACTTCCCCGCTTTCCCGATCGACAATGGCCACATCGGCGAGGCCGCCCTGCACCTGTGCTTCGCAGGTCGCGGCCAGCCCAACAAGAATTGCAAACGAGAATAGGCGTTTCATATCGGCTCCAGTATTGAGAAACTCACGAACTGAAGCGACGCACGTGCCGGAATGGGGTTAGCAACGTACGCCAAAAACCGGTTCACATTTAGACATAATGCCGGGAATTCCGGCTTCTCCGAGGTACGCCATCATGATCTCGCCGGCACGTATTCTTTCCAACTATCAGCTCATCAGGCCGCATATTCGCCGCACCCCGGTCATCGAGGTCGAAGGCGCCGATTTCGGCACCGATACTTCGCGCCTCATATTGAAGCTCGAGTCTTTACAACACGCGGGATCGTTCAAAACCCGCGGCGCCTTTACGAATCTCCTGACCCGGAGGGTACCTGCCGCCGGAGTTGTGGCGGCGTCCGGCGGAAACCATGGGGCCGCGGTCGCGTTCGCGGCGATGAAGTGCAAGGTGCCCGCAAAAATCTTTGTGCCGGTTGTCGCCTCCTCCGCGAAGGTTCAGCAGATTTCCGACTATGGCGCAGACCTCGTGGTTTCGGGCGAGCGTTACGCCGACGCCCTGGCCGCGAGTGAAACCTGGGCGGCCCAATCCGGCGCAATGCCGATTCACGCGTTCGACCAGGAAGAAACACTGCTAGGTCAAGGCAGCGTTGGCCTGGAACTCGAGGAGCAGGCAAGCGATCTCATGACGCTCCTCGTGGCGGTCGGCGGCGGCGGGCTGATTGCCGGAATCGCGGCGTGGTATCAGGGGCGAATCAAAGTCGTGGGCGTCGAGCCCGAACAAGCACCCACACTCGCCCGCGCGCTCGCCGCCGGCCGACCCGTAGATGCCGAGGCCGGTGGTATTGCCGCTGATTCCTTGGCTCCCCGCCGGGTCGGAGAACTGGTGTTCCCCATCATTCAGCGCCACGTGAGCGCGACCGTTTTGGTATCCGACGACGCCATTCGGGACGCACAGCGGCTTCTGTGGAAATCGCTTCGGATCGTCGCGGAGCCCGGCGGTGCGGCAGCACTGGCGGCGCTTATCTCCCGTCGGTACGTGCCGGCCCCGAACGAACGCATTGCGGTTCTCATCTGCGGCGGCAACACGACAGCCGTTGATTTTGCACGCTAGGACAGCGGAGTCGCCCGTTGCTGCCAGCCGCCGTGCGACCCTGCTCCCCGCCGGCCCCGCGCCCAGACGTCGACATCGTAAGTTACCCTGAGTTCTCCTCCGTGAGGTTGAGCAGCGAGCGCATGTGCTCGCGAATCAAATATTTTTGGATTTTGCCGCTGATGGTGAGCGGGAAGCTGTCCACGAAGCGCACGTAACGGGGCACCTTGTAGTGCGCAATTTGCCCGCGGCAAAACTCACGGATTTCTTCCTCGCCGATGTTCATGCCGACCCGCAGGCGGATGCATGCGCACACGGCCTCGCCGTACCTCGCGTCCGGGACGCCGACGACGGCGACATCGAACACTGCGGGATGGCGATAGAGAAATTCCTCTATCTCTCGCGGATAGACGTTCTCACCGCCGCGAATGATCATGTCCTTCACGCGCCCGACGATACTGCAGTAGCCTTGCTCGTCGATCACCCCCAGATCCCCGGTGTGCATCCATCCGCCTTCGTCGATCGCATCGCGCGTGCGCTCGGGATCCTCCCAGTAGCCACGCATCACGCAGTAACCCCGCGTCAGTAGTTCCCCGGCGGTGCCGCAAGGCACGACCCGCCCGTCCAGGCCGATAACTTTCACCTGCACGTGGGGATGCACCCGGCCGACGGTGCTGACGCGCAACTCCAAAGGATCGTCGGGCTGGCTCTGGAAGCTGACTGGGCTGGTCTCCGTCATGCCATAGCAAATCGTCACCTGCGGCATGTGCATTTCGGCGATCACCCGCCGCATCACCGCGGTCGGACACGGCGATCCGGCCATGATGCCGGTGCGCAGCGACGACAGATCGAACTCGGCGAACCGCGGGTGCTCGAGTTCCGCGATGAACATGGTGGGCACGCCGTGCAGCACCGTGCACCGTTCGCGCGCCACGGTTTCGAGCACCGCCAGCGGATCGAAGCCGTCGCCGGATAGCACGCTCGCCGCCCCGTGAGTCATCGCCGCAAGCACGCCCAGCACCATGCCGAAGCAGTGATACAAGGGAACCGGGATACAGATGCGATCCGCCGCGGTGAGCCGCATACACTCGCCGACGAAGTACCCGTTGTTCACGATGTTGAAGTGCGTCAGCGTCGCGCCCTTGGGCGTGCCCGTCGTGCCGCTCGTGAACTGGATGTTGAACACCTGATCCGCGTCCAACTGCTCTACGGTCGATGCCAGTGCCGTCCCGTCGACATCGTGTCCCGACCCCAGGAGTTCGTCGAACGACAGCGAGCCCGCCACGGGTTCCGTGCCTAATTGGACGAGCAAGCGCAGTTCCGGAAATGCCGCACACGCCAGCCGGCCGGGGGCGGCACTCGCGAGCTCAGGAATTGCCGACTCCAGCATGGCCGCGTAGTCGCTGGTCTTGAAGCGCGGCGCGAACACCAGCGCACGGCAGCCGACCAGCCGCAGTGCAAACTCGAGCTCGGAGCTGCGGTAGGCAGGATTGATGTTCACCAAGACGAGGCCAGCCCGCGCGGCGCCGAACATGGTCAATAGCCATTCGGCGCAGTTCGGCGCCCAGATGCCGATGCGCTCACCCGGCTTGAGTCCGCAGGCAACCATGCCGCGCGCGACCCGTTCGACTTCGCCGTCGAATTCGGCGAAAGTGAAGCGCCGCGACGATCCGGGCCCCACCAGGGCAAGGCGATCCGGCCCCTCGGCGGCGGCGGCCTTCAAGACGCCATCGACGGTGCGATAAAGCAACGGCCGATCGCCGGTGCCCGACACGAAACTTAGCCGCATGGGCCTCAGCCGATTCGGCCGCTAAAAATGGTAGTGCGCATCGACGCCAAACATACGCGGTGTGCCGACGTGGCGATAGTCGAAGCCGAAGCCTTGCACCTCGACGGCGTTCGTCGATAGACCCTATTTGCCATGTTGCGCCCCCATACCCCAGCGTTCATATGTCGTCGGCTCCGCTATTGCGGATCTGATCGAACGAATTGTAGTGTGAATGCGGGTTGCCGGCGCCGCCGTTCGAAATTTCATTCAGCCTGTTCGAACCATGCCGTATTATCGAATGGAATCTAAGTCTCCGCGCGTCTGCATAAGCTCGCGGATACGGTGCGGCCCGGGAGGTTTTGAGTGAAGCATTTACATCTGGGCTCAACCGGCCCCTCTGTCTCTGCGCTCGGACTTGGCTGCATGGGCATGTCGGGAATGTACGGCCCGGCCGATCGCGAGGAGAGTCTCGCGACCCTCGCCGCGGCGGTCGATGCCGGAATCACCTTGCTCGATACCGGTGATTTTTACGGGATGGGGCACAACGAATTGCTGATCGGCGAAGCGCTCAAGACCATCTCCCGCGAGCGCGTATTGCTCAGCGTGAAATTTGGAGCTCTGCGCGACCCCGGCCGCAGCTGGCTAGGCCACGACATGCGGCCGAAGGCGCTGAAGAACTTTCTTGCGTATTCCTTGCAGCGGCTGGGAGTCGACTACATCGATATTTACCGCCCCGCGCGCCTCGATCCGCATGTGCCCATCGAGGAGACGATCGGCGGAATCGCGGACATGGTCAAGGCTGGCTTCGTGCGCCACATCGGCCTCTCCGAAGTCGGCGCCGAAACGCTGCGGCGTGCGGCGGCAGTGCATCCCATCTGCGATTTGCAGATTGAGTATTCCTTGATATCACGCGGGATCGAGCCGCAAATTCTGCCGACGGCACGGGAACTCGGCATCGGGATAACCGCTTACGGCGTGCTGTCGCGCGGGCTCATCAGCGGGCACTGGCGCAAGCAAAACCTCGCAGCGGGCGATTTTCGTGCATTCAGTCCTCGCTTCCAGGGAGCAAACGTCGACGCCAACCTCGCGTTGGTCGAGGCACTGCGCAAGGTTGCCGATGCGAAGGACTTAACCGTGGCGCAGGTCGCCATCGCCTGGGTGGCTCATCAAGGGTCTGACATCATCCCGCTAGTGGGTGCGCGACGCCGCGATCGGCTTGCCGAAGCCCTCGGCTCGATCGACGTTACCCTGACGGCAAGCGATATGGCGGCCATTGCGGCGGCGGTGCCGAAGGATGCCGCTGCGGGCTCGCGTTACCCAAGCGCCGCAATGGCCGACCTGGATAGCGAGAAATAGCCTCAGGTGGCCGGGCACTCGCCCCCGAACGCGATGGGCGACTCGGTTCGGACCGCGTCGGGCGGCGGGAACGCTTGGCGGAACGTGAAGGCGTCCGCCGTCGGGCCTTTGGCACGCAGGACGTCGAGCTTTGCGATGGCTTCAGCGATGCTCGGCCGATGTCCCATCGGCACCCACCACAGCACGAAAAAAGCGTCCCGCATGCGCTCAAACCACTCCCTGCGCCGGCGCATGATCCCGAGGTGATCGGAGCCGTAGACATACTTGTTCAGCGATTCCACGTCGCGCCACACGGACATGTTAAGGAGCAAATTCTCATCCTCGAAGGGGCGAATGGAGGTGGCATTGCCCTCCTCGGTCTGCAGGCGCCAGACGAAGCCCGGGGAATGATCAGCCAGAGCGTTGATTCGCTCCAAGTTCGCAGCGAAATCCGCCATCACCGGCGAGTTCATCGGTCCCCTGATGATCCCGACGTTCAATTGAGCGAGTTCGTAGGCTGACATATCGGTCCCCCTCGGTGCAGGATAGCGCAAGCATACCGCACCGACGGCCCGGTACGGCGAGGGATTCCAACAGCGACCGTCTCGCGGAGCGAGCGTCCTGTCGAACACGGTCGCGTACAAGGACGGGTGCACTGTTAATATCACCGGGGCGCAACGAGCGCCCCCTGGGTCCCGAAGGGACCTTAAGCCGAGGATAACGAGTGTCAACGGAACCTGAAATCCGCGCAGCGATTCATCCCATCGCCTTGCCGGCCGACGGACAGGCTTGCCGGGCGGCGGGCGAAACGCGTGAGCTGAAGCGCGGTATCGGCACCCGCCAGCTAAGCATGATTGCCATCGGCGGGGCGATCGGCACCGGTCTGTTCTTCGCCAGCGGCGGGGCTATCGCCCAAGCCGGCCCGGGCGGTGCGCTGCTGGCGTACGCGACCATGGGTGTCGCGGTCTACTGCATGATGCAGTCGCTGGGCGAAATGGCCACGCAGCTGCCGATAGCCGGTTCGTTCGAGGCCTATGCGGAGCGCTTCGTCGACCCCTCGCTGGGTTTCGCCGTCGGCTGGAATTACTGGTTCAGCTGGGCGATCACCCTGGCGGCGGAGCTGGTGGCCGGCGCCCTCATCGTGCAGTTCTGGTTCCCGCATTCGAATTCGACGCTCTGGGCAATGGGCTTCTTTTCGGTTCTGCTGGCGTTGAATCTCTTGTCGGTCAAGGCGTATGCCGAGGCGGAATACTGGTTCGCCGGTATCAAGGTCGTAACCGTCATCATCTTTCTGGGGGTGGGGGCCTTGATGATCACCGGCATGATCGGCGATCACCATGCCGGCTTTCACAACTGGACCCTGAGCGACCCGAAGACGGGGACACACGCGCCTTTCGTCGGAGGGCTGACCGCGGTGCTGACGGTGTTCTTGGTCGCAGGTTTTTCGTTTCAGGGCACCGAGGGTGTGGGACTCGCCGCCGCGGAAGCAGCCAACCCCAGCGAGAACGTGCCGAAGGCGATCCGAACCGTGTTCTGGCGCATCTTGTTGTTCTATATCGGCTCCATCTTCGTCGTGGGCACCTTGATCCCTTACAACGATCCCAACTTGTTGAATGCCGATGAGGCCCACATCGCCTTCTCGCCCTTCACGATGGTATTCGGACAGCTCCCGAGGTTCGGCTATTACGCCGCCAATCTCATGAACGCGGTGATCCTGTCTTCGGTGCTCTCCTGCGGCAACTCGTCGATGTACGTGGCGTCGCGAATGCTGTACGCCATGTCCCACAGCCGCAAGGCGCCGAAGCTATTCGCCACGCTCAATCGGCGCGGCGTCCCCGTGGCAGCGCTGTTGGCGACGGGCTCGATCAGCGCACTGGCGTTCTTTTCCACGCTGGTGGGCGAGCACAAGATCTATCAAATTTTCTACAACGCATCGGGCCTGACCGGCTTCATGATCTGGCTGGGCATCGCCGTCTGCCACCTGCGCTTTCGCAAGGCGTGGGTCGCGCAAGGCCGCAGCCTCGATGACTTGAAGTTCAAGTCCAAGTTCTACCCCTACGGCCCGTGGCTCGCCCTGGTCCTTTTCCTCGTGGTGCTCTTCGGCGCCAATATCAGCGTGTTCCAGACGCCGGTATTTTCCTGGTTCGACTTCATTACGGGCTACCTGATGATTCCCGTGTTCGTCCTTTTGTATTTGGGCCACAAGTACTGGAACAAGACGCGTGTTATACCGCTCAAGGACTGCAACTTCGGCATGGATTGAAGCTGCAGCGCGAATCGTCAAGGCGCCCCAATGAAGCAAGATGTCGAAATCCGCAGCTTTCTGACTGAACGCGACATCGAGCACGTCAAGGTCGGCGTGTTCGATACCGATGGGATCCTGCGCGGCAAATATCTCAGTCGCGAGAAATTCCTGTCGGCGCTCGACAAGAATCTCGGCTTTTGCGACGTGATTCTCGGCTGGGACTCGAACGACCAGCTCTACGACAACACGAAATTCACCGGCTGGCACACGGCGTATCCCGATGCGGCCGTACGGATTCTACCGGGAACCCGCCGCGATATCCCGTTTGAGCCGAAGACCGCGCTCTTTTTAGGAGAGTTCGCGGGTCCGGCCGAATCGGTGTGCCCGCGCGGCACGCTGCGGCGCGTGCTGGAGCGCGCCGCGAGCATGGGATATGCAGTGAGCGCGGCGGCGGAATTCGAATTCTTCGTGTTCGACGAGACGCCCGAATCCGTACGCGAGAAAGGCTACCGGCACTTGAAGACGATGACGCCCGGCGCTTTCGGCTATTCGGTACTGCGAAGTTCCGTGCACTCGGATCTCTACCACGAGCTTCTCGATCTCGGTCAAACCATGCGATTCCCGATCGAGGGCTTGCACACCGAGACGGGACCCGGGGTTCTCGAAGCGGCGCTCACGTACTGCGATGCCCTCGAGGCTGCCGATCGCGCGGCGCTTTTCAAGACTTTTACCAAAGTTCTGGCCCAGCGCCATGGCCTCATGGCGACGTTCATGGCCAAGTGGTCGAACAGCGTTCCCGGTCAAAGCGGCCATCTGCACATTTCGCTGCGCAATACCGACGGCGGCAGCGCATTCCATGATCCTGCGAAGCCGCACGAGATGTCCGACACCATGCGTTGGTTCGTCGGCGGCCAGCAAGCCCTGATGCCGGAGCTGCTCGCCATGGTCGCCGGGACCGTGAACAGCTACTCGCGGCTCGTGCCGGGCTATTGGGCGCCGACGTCGGCGGCTTGGGGAGTCGAGAACCGCACGACAGCGCTGCGCGTGATCCGCGGCGGGCCGTCGAGCCAGCGCGTCGAATACCGAATTGCCGCCGCGGATATCAATCCGTACATCGCTCTCGCCGCGGCGATCGGCTCCGGCCTCTGGGGCATAGAACACCGCATCGAGCCGGACGCGGCGATCGAGGGCAATGCCTACGACCGCGAGCATCCGCCTCACCGGCGCTTGCCCGCCACTCTCTACGAAGCCGCCGAGCGCCTTGCCTTGTCGAAGCCTGCCCGCGCGATGTTCGGCGACGCGTTCGTAGAACACTATGCCGCTACCCGGCAATGGGAAGAGCGGGAATTTCGCAAGGCCATTACCGACTGGGAACTTGCGCGATATTTCGAAATCATTTGAGCTCCAGAATGACCGACACATTGAAAACAATCAGCCCCGTTGACGGCCGAATCTACGTCGAGCGTCCCCTCGCGACCGGCGCCGGCATCGACCGAGCGCTTAAGCTTGCGCAACTTTCCCAGGTCCCTTGGGCATCGCGGCCGTTGGCGGCCCGCTGCGAGATGCTCGGGCGGGCCGTCGATGCCTTTGTCGCCAAGGCGAGCGACATTGCCGCAGAAATCTCCTGGCAAATGGGACGCCCGATTAGTCACACGCCCGGCGAGATCCGCGGCTTCGAAGAGCGTGCGCGGCACATGCTTCTGGCTGCGCCCGCGGCGCTCGCCCCAATCCTGCCCGGCGATAAGGCGGGGTTCCGTCGCCAGATCAAGCGCGTCCCGTTGGGCGTCGTCGCCGTCGTGGCGCCATGGAATTATCCCTACCTGACGGCGGTCAATGCCGTGCTGCCGGCGCTGATTGCGGGGAACGCGGTGATCCTCAAGCACTCGCATCAGACCCCGCTGTGCGCCGAGCGCCTTCTCGACGCATTCGCGAGCGCCGGTATTCCGCCCGGCGCGTTCCAGTACCTACACCTGTCGCACGCCGATACCGCACGCCTGATGGGCGATCCACGCGTCGCGAGCGTTTGTTTTACAGGCTCGGTGGCGGGCGGACGCGCAGTCGTTGCGGCGACCGCCGCCGGTTTTGCGACCGCGGGCCTCGAGCTCGGCGGCAAGGACCCTGCCTATGTGCGCGCCGATGCCAATTTGGCGCACGCCGTCGAAACCCTGACCGACGGCGCCTTCTTCAACGCCGGCCAGTCCTGCTGCGGCATCAAACGGATCTACGTGGCCGCGTCGCGCCACGAAGAATTCGTCGCCGGCGTCGTCGACCTGACCAAAAAGTACCGGCTGGGGTCCCCGCTCGATATGCAGACGACGCTCGGACCCGTCGTTCGCGCTTCCGCGGCCGATGCGGTCCGCGCCCAGGTCCGGGACGCAGTGTCGCGCGGAGCCCGCCAGCTGATCGACGAGTCGTCGTTCGCGGCGTCCGCCCCCGGAACTCCGTACCTCGCGCCGCAGGTCCTGGTCGGTGTCGATCACACGATGGCCATCATGCGTGAAGAGACCTTCGGGCCCGCGGTCGGCATCATGAAGGTCGACTCGGACGAAGAAGCGCTGCGGCTGATGAACGACAGCGAGTTCGGATTGACCGCCGCGATTTTTTCGGCGGATGCGGCGCGCGCCGAAGCGCTCGGCGATGCGCTCGAAACGGGAACGGTTTTCCTCAACCGCTGCGACTATCTCGATCCTGCCCTGGCCTGGACCGGCGTCAAGAATTCGGGCCGCGGCTGCACGTTGTCGAGCGTCGGTTTCGAGCAGTTGACGCGGCCGAAGTCCTATCACTTCAAGGTACTTCAATGAACTCCAGCTTGCGCGGCAATTGGAATTATCCGACGACTATTTGGGCAGGACCCGGACGGATCGCCGAGCTCGGGGCCGCGTGCGCGGCGGCCCGCATCGAGCGGCCGCTCATCGTCACCGACGAAGGCCTCGTCCGCGCACCGATGATCAAGAACGCGCTCGCCGCTCTCCAGCACGCCGCGGTATTCGGTGCGGTCAGAGGGAATCCGGCGAGCAGTCACGTCGAGGCAGGCCTTCAGGCGTACCGCGACGGGGATCACGACGGCGTTGTGGCGTTCGGCGGCGGATCGGCGCTCGACGTCGGCAAGGTCGTGGCATTCATGTCGGGACAGACCCGCCCGCTCTGGGATTTCGAGGACGTCGGCGACTGGTGGACGCGGGCGGACCCCGCCGGCATCGCGCCCATCATTGCGGTGCCCACAACCGCCGGCACCGGTTCGGAGGTCGGCCGCGCCGGCGTCATCCTCAACGAGGAGACCCACCAGAAGAAGATCATTTTTCACCCGCAGATGATGCCGCGCATCGTCATTTCCGATGCCGAACTGACCGTCGGATTGCCGCCCGGGATAACCGCGGCCACCGGCATCGACGCGTTCGTGCATTGCTTCGAAGCCTTTTGCGCGCCAGGGTTCCATCCGCTCGCGGACGGCATTGCACTGCAGGGCATGCGGCTGATCCACCGGTTCCTGCCGCGGGCATATTTGGACGGCAAGGACATCGAGGCACGCGCGCAGATGCTCGCCGCCGCGTCAATGGGCGCCACGGCTTTTCAGAAGGGGCTCGGCGGCGTGCACGCGATAGCGCACCCTGTGGGCTCGTGGTTCAACACTCATCACGGACTGACGAACGCCGTCATTCTTCCCTATGTCATGGCATTCAACCGAAACGCCATTGCCGACAAGACGGAAGTTATCGCGCGCGTACTCGGCTTGGCTTCCGGCGGCTTCGACGGCCTCCACGCCTGGGTTCTCGAATTTCGCCGCGAGCTCGGAATACCCCACTCGCTCGCCGAAATCGGCGTCGGCACCGACAACGCCACGATCATCGGCCGTGAGGCTCAGATCGATCCCTCGGCGGCCGGCAATCCGATCCCGGTCAATGCCGCGCAGCTGGAACATATTTTTCGAGCCGCAGTCGAGGGACGGCTTGGGGCCGTGAAGTGCCCCGCGTGAGCGGCGCGCGGATCCTGGTAATCGATGGCAACGTCGCAGAGATTCGCATGCGGCAACGGGCGGCGCGCGGGCTCGACTCGGGCACCGGCTATGCGCAAGTTCTGCGCCGCATCGATGCGTCGCTGCGAATCGACATCGTGCTCGCCGCCGACGCGGACCCAAAGCTTCCAACCGGGGTCGGCCTCGAGGACTACGACGGCGTCACGATGACGGGTTCAGCACTCAATATTTACAACGGCGGCGCCCCCGTGGCACGCCAGATTGAACTCGCCAAAGCGGTGTTCGCTGCCGGCCCGCCGTTCTTCGGCAGTTGCTGGGGACTCCAAGTTGCGGTCACGGCTGCGGGCGGCGAAGTGCGCGCCAATCCGCGAGGCCGTGAGTTTGGATTCGCCCGCCGCATTATTCTCAACGATACCGGCCGCCAACACCGGCTCTTCGCCGGCAAGCCTGTCGTGTTCGAGGCGCCTACCGTTCATCGCGACGAGATATCCTCCGTGCCGGAGGGCGCAGAAGTGCTGGCGGACAATGATTTTGGGGTGCAAGCGGCATCATTCACCCGCGGGCACTGCACGTTCTGGGGTGTGCAGTACCATCCAGAATACGACTACCTCGACATCGCGGCGGCGGCCGAACGCTACGGCGAGACTTTGGTCACGGAAAGGATGTTTGCGGATGCTGCGGCGCTCGCGGGATTTGCAGCCGAACTTCGTGTTCTGCATGCCAACCCCACCGATACCGCGTTGCTCTGGAAGCACGGGCTGGGTCCCGCGATGCGCCTCGAGACGCTGCGCCTTCTGGAAATCCGCAACTGGTTGGAGGCGCAAGTGCTGCCCCGTGCAGCGCGCTCGCTCAACAGGGCGGCGCGTTAGGCGGCGAAACTCCCGCGTCAGAGACGCGCGATCAATGCGGCTGCGTATTGCAGGGACTTGAGGTCAGCAGTCGACAATCCGTCCAAACGACGCGCCAGTGCGCGCACACGGCGCATCCTTCCTGCGAGCAGCAGTCGTCGTCCCTGAGGCGTGGGCGCGACACGCACTGTTCGCCGGTCCTTCGGCATGGCTACGCGCCGCACCAACCCCTTCTCTACGAGGCCGTCGACGATGCGAGTCATGGTCGGGCCTCGTACCTGCTCGAGCGCCGCCAGCTCACCCACGGATTTCTCACCCATGAAGACGAGAACCGACAATGCGGAGAGCTGGGCCGGGCCGATGCCCGATGCCGCGTCCTCGGCTCTGACCATTCTGAGCACCCTGATGGCGCCCGCATGCAGCGCGTCCGCGATTGCGACTTTCTGGTTGTTTTCTCTTGACACGCAATTTCCTTGGATACAATATTATATAGCTATGCTAACTAATAGGCAAACTATAGGTAGAGGTTACCATGAACGCAAAGATCACCGGTGTTTTGCAGATCGCCATTTCCGTGCAGGACATGGCGCGCGCCACCGCATTTTACCGCGACGTCCTCGGCCTAACATTAATCATGGGCGCGCCCAGCATGGCCTTCTTCGATTGCGGCGGCGTGCGCTTGTACTTGGCGTCCGGCGAGGGAGCCGCGGCCGGTGCCGGCAACTCCTCGATTTACTTCCGCACGCACGACATCGATGCCTTGCAGGCCTCACTCAAAGCGAAGTCCGCGACGATTCATCAGCCCCCGCAGATCATTGCCAAGATGCCGGATCACGACCTATGGCTCATGTGGGTGAAGGACACAGAGGGAAATTTGTTAGGGGCTATGGAGGAACGCAAGCGCCAAGAGGCGCAGGGATCCTGAGGGTCTCCGCCTCGTGCCGCGGGACACGAGGGGTTTCAGATTGAGCGGCCTCGATCGGGATGCCTACCGATAGCCGCAAGGTCCTATTTCTTCCGACTGGGGTCATCGGCGGAATCGACGTAGTTAATTTGGAACGGTCCCAAGAGGTTCACCTGAACCACCGCGTCGGTCTTCGCCCACGCAAAATGATGCATGTTCGCCGATGCTACGGCGTAGCCTCCGGGTTTGAGCACCTTAGAATGCTGTTCATCAAGCTTGTCGCCCATGCCGATGGCAAAACTGCCTGAAATCACCGTGACGTGTTCGTCGGTCGGATGCCAATGCGGCGGGATCCTATAGCCGGCCGGCATCTTCAGGCGGATTGTGACCAACCCTGTCCCCGAAGGATCGCCGGCAAGTACCGCCATCTTGGCACCGGCGGGCAATACGGGCGGGACAGCACCCCATTTAATATCCTCGGGCTGCAGTGGGCCCGGCATGGGTCCGGCCAAAAGCGCCGAGGACCCCATGAGGACCATCAGCGTCAATGAGCGACCGACAGGCAGTCTTAGTTTGTTCATCTTGTCTCCTTGGGAAATGACTGCCCAGTAGACCTCCAAGCCCGCGCGAAGTCCTATCCGTGCGTCGCTCCGGATTGCCCATTCGTCCCGCCTCTTAGCACTGCCCGCCGACGGGTACACTATCAGGGACATCTGACCGAGCGAGAAACAGCCATGACAATGCAGTTAATCTCCGCGGCACTGCGCCGCGTGGAATCGATCTTGCACCGTCGTCCGGAGGTTGGACTTCATGATGACGCACCGGCAGCTGCCCGCTGGGAGGGCGGCATGCGGGTGGTCTCAAGCCATGCCAACGGAACACGCATGGCTACCGACATGCCAAGCGAGCTAGGCGGCAGCGGTGATCACGTCACCCCGGGCTGGATGTTCCGTGCGGCTCTTGCATCCTGTGCTGCCACCCGCATCGCGATGGGTGCGGCGGCCGAAGGAATCGAACTGACAAACCTCGAAGTGCTCGCCAGCAGCCGGTCGGATGTACGCGGCCTCTTAGGCATGGCAAATTCCGAGGGTGTACGGGTGCAGGCGGGCCCGTGCGACATGCAACTGTTGGTCAGAATTTCGGCGCGCGGAATCTCGGCTGAGCGGCTCCGAACGCTGGTTGAAGAGAGTTATCGCTGCTCGCCGGTACCCAGCGCGGTCGTGAACGCCGTGCCGGTGGACCTGCGCATCGACATCGGAACCGACTAATGGACGCACTGTCGGAAACACTTCGCGTGGTGCGACTAACAGGCGCCATCTTCATCAACGGCCGTTTCACTGCGCCTTGGTGCTACCAATCACCGCGAGCGGACACGGCGGCGCGGCTGCTAGAACCCGGTGCCGAGCGTGTCGTGATTTTCCATCTGATCACCGAAGGCCAGTGCTACGTCGAGATTGAGAACGAACCGCCCGTGCATCTGGCTGCCGGCGACGCCGTTGTTTTTCCGCAAGCGCACGCGCACCGTATGACCTCTGAACCCGGCCTCTCGCCGGCGAAAGGCGCGCCGCTGGAAAAAGTGCTGACGCGTCGCCCTCGCCAGTTGGTCTATGGCGGCGGTGGCCCAACCACACGCTTGGTGTGCGGCTACTTGGCCTGCGATGCCCGCTTGGCCCGAATGCTGCTCGCGGGACTACCCCCGTTGGTGCGTGTCAGCGTCCGCGGATCAAATGCCGGTATCTGGCTCGAAGCTTCCGTTCGCTATGCGCTGGCGGAGGCGCGCTCGCCCCGACCGGGAGGAGCCGCCGTCTTGTCGAAGCTGGCCGAGGTGCTCTTCATCGAGGTGCTGCGCCTGTACATGAACGATGTGGGCCAGGGCCGTACCGGATGGTTGGCCGGGCTCACTGATCGTATCGTCGGAGCCGCGCTGAACGCGCTGCACACGCGCCCCGCACATGCATGGACGCTCGAGGAGTTGGCGCATGAGGCGGACACCTCGAGGTCCGTGCTCGCCGAGCGGTTTCAGCAATTGGTGGGCAGCTCGCCGATGCATTACCTGACCCAGTGGCGAATGTTGCTTGCAGCGAATCTCTTATGCCGCAGCAATGCGCCGCTGACGCGCATTGCGGAAGATGTCGGGTACCAGACCGACACGGCTTTCAGCCGGGCATTTAGGCGCGAGTTCGGCTCACCGCCCGCGGCCTGGCGTCGCAGACAGTTGACGCGCGAGCGCGCCAACTGAGAAAACGCTGCCTTGAAGGCGTGCACCCTTAGACGGTGGTGAACCCGACCCAGCGACCCGCGGCGACGATGGCGATCCACATAGCAAGCGAGACGCCGCCGACCAGCTTCACATGGGCCGGCGGCCGGCCGAAATCCCAGTCAGATTGCTTGCGAGCGATGACTGCGTGAAATACGACCATGTTGATGCCGGCGATCGCCATGCAGAGCATCTTGAGGCGAAACGGGAGATTCTCGTAGTAGGTGGCCGCCTTGGAAGAAAACATCAACAGCCCGGCGATCGCGGCAACGGCGTAGGCCGACCAGGTCCACGGCAGGGCTTCGGCCGTCAGATCCGTGACCGAACGTTCGCGGTTCGCGAATCCGAGAAGACGCAGATCGATCATGGATATCGATCCCACCACCACCACCAGGGCAAGCACGTGCACGGTCTCGATGGTCGGGAAGAGCCAAGTCGATTCGCGGATTTCCCTCGGGAAATCCAGACTCTGCAACCACTCACAGGTCTCCCTGATGGACACTCAGCCTCCTTTTATCTTCAAATGTAGGCGATCCAGCGTCCGGCAGTGACGATGCACACGATCAGGACCAGGGAAGTGACGGCAATGGATCGACCGGCGAGAAGCCGGACATCGCCAGACGTCCAGAATGTCGGATCGCGTTTCAGGCCGAGCTGAAGCACTCGCGTTATCACAGCCAATATAGCGACCATTACCATCTTGACCCTGAACGCGTCATTGAGCAGCTCGCGCGCCGGTTCAGTAATCGTCAGCAAAATGCCTGTGCACAACAGAACGGCGAGCGCACTCCACACCCAAGGCAGAAAATACTGCGCCATTGCGGATAGCGATTGACGATTGGCGGACAGACCCAGCTGCCTGAACGCCAACATGCCGATCGCGAATACCACAACGGCGATGCTCAAGATGTGGACAGTCTGCACCAGCGGAACGAACCATTGCAGATCCTGAAACAGCTGACTCAACGGCGTCGACGCTAGCCAGTCACAGAACTCGGAAATCATTGAGCCCCACCTCCATCCGCAGGGGTCGACATTCGAATCGCGCCATGCCGACAAGGCGCCCCGTAAAACCGATCATAGGATTTTACAATCATATTCGAATGCTCGGTCAGCGAGGGTGGCGGGGGCTTGGTGCCATGATGGAATGCGGCTCCAGTCAAAACAAGCCTGATGCGACCGTACGGCGCCCGGAGAAAGCGTCCAATGCGTGGTCGACCCGCGATATTGACGATGTCCATGTGTCATTTGACTCGATCTCCATGTCATTTGACACGATGTTCCTGTCGCTTCCGATCCTCAGCGAGAGGATAATTTAGCCATGAAAAAGCCAAGCAAATTTTTTCGTTGGATTATCGGCGGCTTTGCCATCGCCGGTGTTGCAGCCGCGGCAAGATCCCCGTCCGTGTCTCCGTCGGCGCCGCCGCCTGCTATCGCTTCTGTCTCGGATGTTCAAGCGGTCGACTCCGCGCCAGCCACAGCACCCGTGCAGGCTCCGAAGGCTGCGTCCAGCCAAAGCGGCAAAATTTGGGAATGTACGACAAATGGGGTGAAGACGTTCTCCAACAATCCCTGCGGTGAAAAATCGTCCCTGGTCACGTTGCGCCCCATCAACACGATGGAATCCACGCCCGTCATTCGAAGTGCAAGCGCCAATGAACTTGAGCCGCGTTATACCAGGGAAGACACTGACCAAAACTCATATCCGGATCAAAATGCGTCTGCTACGGGATTCGACGACAATTCTTATCCTGCCGATCAGGGATATCAGGGCTATGCGTATGCAGAGATATCCAGACCCAATCATCCTCGCCGGCGCGAACATCATCACGATTCATCGTCGATGCCGCATAAGTCCGCACCGAAACCGCATAATTCTGCGCCAGCGCCGCTACGTGCAGTGCCTGGGCCCCGGTGAATTCAGCCTTGCACTTTTACATTTCGACCTGACCGCAGCCGCGGAATCAGCACCGGCGTCCGCGCTCGGTAAGTCGACATACACATCCCCGAATGCGGCTACCAGATCTCGCTCCTCGATGCGAATAGCGATCAGGATGTGCACCGGTCGCCAGCGCAAAGAGCGGGTGCGCCACTGCCACGGTCGGCGCCGCCCAGACAAGGGTCAGCCAGCCGATGTACAGAGGATGTCGTATTAGCGAATAGAGGCTGGGGTTACGGAAAACTGGCGCGCCGACGTTTGACGACGAACGGTAAATGGTCTAGAGGGACATCCGCTAACACCCTCCACATTCGCGACAATCCCTAGCTTTGAAATATGGGTTCTCCGTCGTTCCAGCCATACGGGCTGGTGTTCGGCATTACTTCTGCTCGCAGTTTAGCTCGATTTGCACAAGAAACTCCCGGATTTCGAAAGACCCGCATGTCGGCATGCTATATGGTGGATGAGTCGATTTAGAAACAGTACATCGAATCGTCACGGCGCGAGGATTTTGGACTTACTCGGGCAGGAGGCTATTCGACGTGGTTCCATTTCGATGTTCCAGATAGGCGATACCGTTGGCATTCTCAAGGGAACGACCGTAGGCGCCGTTCCGGTGAAGGGTATGGGCACAATTTAGGTCGAAAAATAGGACTGACGTCTGTCAGTGCACTAATTGCATTTGTCATTGCGGCTCCTTCTTTCGACTTGCGAAAGAGGCGGGCAAGCATGGCTCGGTAGCAAAAACCAACCAAGGGGAACGGGGAATGAAACTCATTGGACCATTGTCGTCATTGATAATCGCGTCAGCGGTAGGGAGCTTTGCTCCGGTATCGTCGATAGCGCAACAGGCTATTGAGCCCACACCATTTGTACTTGCTTCGGGTCTGGAGGGACCTCGAGGGTTAAGGTTCGGTCCGGACGGATACTTATACGTCGCAGAGGCGGGCACCGGAGGCACTTTCAGTACAGCAGGTAAGTGCACCCAAGTTCCTACACCGCCTGGACCTTGGAGCGGCGGACCGAACGCTCGAATTTCCAAAATCAGCCCCAACGGAACGCGAACCACGGTCGCCGCCGGATTTCCTTCGACCTTCAGCATCGCAGGAGGCACGATCGGGGTCGCCGATGTTGTATTTTTAGACGGCGAGTTGTACGCGGTCGTCAGTGGCGGCGGCTGCTCGCACGGCAATCCCAAAAGCCCCAGCGGCATTGCCAAGGTCGACCTCAAAACTGGAAGTTGGCATCTCATTGCCGATATCGGCGCTTGGCTCAAGACTCATCCGGCCAAGTACGTAGCCGCGGATGACTTCGAGCCCGACGGCACGCTATACAGCGCGATTGCGGTCGATGGAAAACTGCTGACCGTAGAACCCAATCACGGACAAGTCATCTCCGTGACGAAGAGCGGTGCGATTAGGCAGGTGATCGATATTTCGGCCTCGGAGGGCCACATCGTGCCCACCTCGATCGCCGCCCGAGATCGATCCTTGTTTGTAGGGAATCTCAATTTGTTTCCCATCGATCCGCAGTGGGCGCGGATATTGACCATCTCTCGAGCAGAGCAAGACGATTCTGAGGATTCGCCGCCGGGATTGGCTCCCGCTCGCGGTCATCGCATTGTTAGCTCGAAAGCAGGCTTTACGACGGTAGTCGCAGTCGATTTTGGTCCGGATGGGTTACTTTATGTGCTTGAACTGTCCGATCACCCTGGCTTTCCGGCTCCAGGATTCGGGAAGGTGGTCCGAGTCAACAGGTCCGGAGATATTGAGGAAATTGTTACGGGCCTGGCTGTCCCGACCGGTATGACATTTGGGCCCGACGGGCGGTTGTACGTATCGAACCTGGGCGCCGCCCCCGCGGGAGCTGGTCAAATTCTACGATTTGATATTTCGCTGGGTTGGTAGCGAGCAGAGGAAGTATTGACGCGACATCTTCCGGAATGGTTCCAACGTATTTCTGCAGGCTCGTCTCTATTCCGTAATCGAGTGACCCGGCCCACGGCCGGGTCACTCACCGGCACTCTCGTGTCTCCGCCAGCCGTGCCAGGCATTGCAAGTTGGCTCGTGGATCATCAGCGCAGCCCTTCGCTGCACTGAGCTTTTCGATACCCGTTAGCAGACCGTTGCTACGAATGACACCCGGAACAACGCACATCCGCTGCCACCGCCGGGCCGCGTCACGGCCAGCGCTGCGGTACCCGCATCAGCTTGAAGGTCGTGTAACCCATCCGACCCACGGCCTCGACCAGGCGGTGATAATCCGGCTCGCCGAGCTGCGGCGAGCGCGTCATGATCCAAACATAGTCGCGCGCGTTGCGCGCGATGATCGTCTCGGTATAGTCCGCGTCGAGATGGGCGATCAGGTACTCCGCCCTGATCGGCCAGATGAGCTGCATGCCCCAGCTGGCGTTCGACCCAGTATCCTCGACGAAGCCGCGCGGCTTCATCGTCTTAAGAGTGCCGTCGAAGCCGCCCTTGTGAAACGTGAATGTGGTCGCAATAGTGCCGTCCGCATCGAGTTGGTAGGACTCGACCGCGTTGTAAGCATCCTTTTCCAGGAATGTCGGAATGCTGGCGATCACGTACCAGGGACCCATGAGCGCGGCAGTCAACGTGAGGAACGGTTTGGATAATCGTGAAGCACTCGCGGGTCGTCCGAGCGCCGCGGCCACTTTGGTTCCAATGCAGACTAATAAATAGGAATCGCGATATTGCCTAACACCACTTGAGCTATCCCGGTTCGAGCCGCCGTTCGTTACCGTGTCAAATGGGTTGCGACTCGTCTATGGACAGCCACGAGGACGACCGGCTCTAGCCGGCCAACACCGGAAGTTCGACCTGCCGAAATGGTTCCGGATTGCAGTCGTTCACACGAAGTTTGACGAGCCGCGCCGTTGATGATCTATTGGCGCTAGAGGATGTAAGGTGAGTGCACGGAATGCCCAAGGCCGCAATAGTGTTGATTTCGGTGATTGGACTGTCCTTGTTCTATCTCGGCTTCGTCGCGACGCTCTGCGTTGTGCTTGATCATGCGCTTGCCCGCAGGGTTGCATTACTTCGTATCCTCGTCTCTTGGTTGGTCCCGTTGTTGGGCGCCACCGTAACCATTCGGGTGGCAGTAGAGGAGTCACAGCAGGACTTACGTTCCCGCTGGTGGCTATGGCCGCTGCGGCCCCTTTTGTTTGAAGCTGCGCCAGATCCTGGATTTGCCGAGATTACTGATATGCGAGCCGACGCGGAACGGATCTTGCCAGGGCATACTTTGATTCCGCCACCGTAGGGATTGGAGTGCACAGAGAAACTTCGATCTCGGATTCGAAGACAGTCGTCTCAATTTTCGACGCGAAGACGGCGGTCACGCTCGCCACCCTGTTGCAAGATGAAATGATACCCGCTGAGGTCATCGCGAATGGCGAACGTTGGGATATCCAAGTACCGGGTGAATTCTTCGTACCAGCTCTGCGGTTGTACGAGCAATGGAAGCTCTCGGATGCCGAGCTTTCCTATCTAGCAACGGGATCGTTGGGAGATTAGATGTGTGCATCTTCGTTTGAGCCAGGGGAGGGGGACAAATGATCTCAACCAACCGTCGTCGTTGTGGTGCTATTGCTTTTAGTCTCGTACCGATTCTGGTAGCGGCGGTGTTGTGCGGATGCGCTACGCAACCGACAGACGTTACGCACAACGTTGTCATGACTAAGGTACGCCCAGATCCGGCGCACCCTGTGCGCCTAGGAGAAAACTACCCACCGAGTCGGAGATTCTAGGTAAAGAAGGCGTGTGCAAGGTGAAATTGACCGTCACCGCCGACAGTGCTGTTCGTGACGTGAGTCTGACGGAATCCACGGGAAACCCACGCCTTGACCAAGCTTGCCGGGAGGCGCTTGCTCACGGAGGGCTGCTTCCGGCAACTCAAGATGGGAAGCCGATCACGACAACCTTAGAGATACCGATTACTTGGAGACTGGCCGCTGCTCCGGCGAAGTAGGATGCAGTTCGGGCCCCAGCTAGCAGTCGAGAGCGGCGGTACGGTTCAATCCTTCGGCGTCCGGCCAACTGCTGCCGGTGCCGGTGCCGAAATGATTGCGCTTAAGCGGTCGCTCGCGCCTAGCGATAGGGCGAGCTGAATAGGTAGACGTATTGCAACTCGATTCGGCTTGGCGTATCGGCAATTCAGAATACGGCGTACGATTTAGTCACAACGACCAAGGAGAGGGTCATGCGAACAACTCACCTCTTTGTCCTAGCGACTACCTTTATCTCAGCCTTGCTACTACCGAGCTGTGCCACGACGGGGTCGACGCGGACCGCAACCGACCCGGCGCGCATCACGGTGCTCTACGATGCTTTTGGCAAGGATGCGACGATGACTAAAGACTGGGGTTACGCCGCCCTGGTGGAGATCAACGGCAAGCGCATTCTGTTCGATACCGGCGACGACCCGGCGATTCTTGCGCAGAACGTGAAGGCCACGGGCGTCGATCTCACCAAGCTTGATTTCGTAGTGTTATCGCACCGTCACAGCGATCACGTGGGCGGATTTTCCTATTTGCTCAGCGTGAATCCGAAGGTCAAGATATACGCGCCCAAGGAAGGCTTTGGTATTTTTGGCTCCGACCTGCCCAGTAAGTTCTATCGCAAAGACGATTCGCTGCCCGCCGAGATGCGCTACTACAACGGCGCACCGCCGGAGATTATGCGGTTTGGCACGGTTTTTCCTGGCGCCAACATACAGTTGATCGACAAGACCACAGAAGTGGCCCCGGGCATTACGCTGATTGCCTTGGTATCCGATGCGCCGGGAACCAAGGAGCTGAAGGAGCTATCGCTAGCCATCAACACGCCCGACGGCATCGTACTGGTGGTTGGCTGTTCGCACCCGGGCATCGAGACCATCGTTGCCGAAGCAGCGAAGATCAATCCGCACATCCACTTCATCGCCGGCGGATTCCACCTGGTAGTGGCCCAGGACGTTGCAATCGAAAAAGTTGCAACGAGCCTGCATGATAGCTACAAGGTGGATTACATCGCCCCCGGTCACTGCACCGGTGAACCAACCTTCGCCGCGTTGCAAAGGATGTTCGGCGACCGTTATCTCTATGCTGGATTGGGGACGACGCTGGGTGTGGGTGCCGTTCCGCGCCCCGAATCCAATCGTAGCGCCGCCCTGACCGAGGACGATTTGCGCAGTTATCGAAAGCTGCTCGCCTCAAGCGATGACTTCAAGGACAGCGCGCCGGAGGCGGTTCGACTCGCGCAGATCCAATAACGGCGCTGGTAATGGGAGATGAAACGCTGCGGTCTGCTGCGCACACGATCTGAGGGGGCTGCCCGATAGCTGACCGTCGCAACTGTCCGCAGAGGGTCGAAAGCGCCAGTTCATCGGCGATCATCATTCATGAGGCCGCAGGCGGCCAGAGGCAGTCAGTGGTAACGGCTAAATGATCGCCTCGAAGCGGCCATTCGAGGTACAGTTTCAGGATTGAACGGTAGTTCTGTATTTTCGGTTGGCGGCGAGGCGCACGAGGGATCTATGTTGGACGTACATGCACCGCATGAATCCGTGCATACGTGGAAGAGCTTCTTCATCCACATCGCGATCATCACCATTGGTTTGCTGATTGCACTCTGTCTTGAGAAGACGGTCGAATTTTTTCATCATCGACACCAGGCTCGCGAAGGCCTGGAACTTCTTCTGCGCGAGATGAATGAAAACCGCAATACTCTTCAAAAGAACGCGAAGATAAATGAGTGGGCGGAGCGGCAACATCGCGCCGATTTGGGCGTTCTGCAGCGTCTGCGAGCCGGCGCCCTCAAACCACGCGATCGACTCATTTTCATTCGCCCTTACAGCCGCCTGGTAGATTCTGCGTGGAAGATCGTGCATGAGTCGGACGCAGCCCCCTATATTCCTTACGACCTGATGGCTCTATACGGCACGCTGTACGATACGCAGCAATACGTGAACCAAGAGGCCAACTCCGCATCCTATGAATTGCAGCGGGCAACCGCGGCACTCAACACGGAGCAGGAAAATATGAGTCGCGACGAAGAGAATCGCCTTCAAGGCGCCATCGGGAATCAAAACATCTCCTCAATGACTGCCGAGTCCTACGATGCCAAGATGACGGAGCTTGGCGGCGATCAGAATTTGTTGCGACTCACACCGGCTCAGATTGATCGTCTTGAACAGGGCTTTCAGCTGGCCATTACTGATGACCGCCGTTTGAATCGGTTCTATCTTGCCCTTGGCGGTTCTTACGACGAGGTGGTGGCGAAATTGAAGTAACCGCCGCGCAAAGCAAACTTCGACGGTCGCAGGCAAATTGTCGAGTAGCTGGTGAACCTGGAAAGACGAGGCTGGCGCTCGATACGGAAGCGGACGCTCATCTCGGTCTGCTTGGGTCGAGGGCAGTCATCTAGAGGTCGCAATTTCCTGCTGCCAAGCGGACGATTGCAGCTTTTAGTAGGCTACGCAAATGGGGAAGTCCGTTTCGAAGTTACTTGTGAGCATCTATTCGTGGCGCTTTCTTTGCGTACTCGTACTAGCAATTGCATGTAAGCCAAGCGTGCTTCAGGCGCGGCCCTGCGAGAGTCTTCTTAGACTGGTCTCGCCGACCGTATCGATCACCCTCGCGGAGATGGTTGAGACGGGCACAATCACCCCGAACAGAAGCACCGAGTCGCTTTCTCATCTCCCTCCCTTTTGCCGCGTCACCGTGCAACTCAGCCCGAGCGCCGACTCTGATATCGGAGCCGAGATCTGGCTCCCCGCTTTCGGCTGGAACGGTAAATTTATGGCCGTTGGCAGTGGCGGGTGGGGCGGCTCCATTGCCTACGATGATATGGCCGACGCTCTGCGCCGCGGCTATGCCACCAGCGCGACCGACGACGGCCATACTGGCCACGGCGCCAGCTTCATTGCGGGTCACCCGGAGAAATTCGCCGACTTTGCCTACCGCGCTGAGCACGAGATGACCGTTGAGGCCAAGAGACTCATCAAAGCGTTCTATGGTCGTGAGGCACGCTATTCCTATTGGAACGGCTGCTCAGGCGGCGGCCGCGAAGGCCTGCTGCAAGCCTACCGGTACCCGGATGAGTTCAATGGCATCATCGCCGGCGACCCGGCTAACGTGCGCCGCAACGCCTGGGCGCTCTGGCTCGCAAATCAGACCTTCAAGGATCCTGCGGCCGTCATCCCGCCCGATAAGTACCCCATGATTCATCGCGCCGTGCTCGACGCCTGCGATACGAACGACGGATTGAGAGACGGTCTCATCGATGACCCTGAAAGCTGTCACGTCGACTTCAAGCATCTCGAGTGCACGGCTGCCGATGGTCCAGACTGCCTGACTCCGCGCCAAGTCCAAACTGCGCAGACTATTATTAGCCCTGCCATGACGCCGGCCGGCGAGGTTGTCTTTCCACGTCTAGAGCCCGGCACGGAGCTACGCTGGGACCGTCTTGCCGGCGGTCCGCGACCGGCCGATATCTTCGTAGATCAGTTTCGCTACGTGGTGTACCAGGATCCCGATTGGGACTGGCGGAGCTTCGACTTGCGGCGCGACTCAGCCAGAGCGAACGCCGTTGACAAGGACATCGACGAACTCGATCCTCATCTTGAGGCGTTTGCAAGACGCGGCGGCAAATTGCTCATCTATCACGGTTGGGCCGATCAGCAAGTAGCCCCTGGCTCTAGCATTGAATTCTATAAATCGGCGCTCAAACTTAGCGAGAAGTCAGCTCCTAGCGCGAATTGGATCCGTCTCTTCATGGTGCCGGGCATGGGACATTGCATTGGCGGGGAAGGTCCCAATACGTTCGACAAGATCAGCCTCATTGAACGGTGGGTTGAGAAGGGAGTGGCCCCTGCGCGCGTCATCGCTGCCCACAGCACCGCAGACAAAGTCGATCGCACCCGTCCACTCTGCCCCTACCCGCAAGTCGCTCGCTACAACGGCGCAGGCAGTATCGATGAAGCGACGAATTTCAAGTGCCGATTGCCCCCATGACACCGATGTGGGCGCAGACGAACTGTTTATTCTTCTCCGAAGCTGACACTCACCACTGTCTCGTTCGGGTCGAGAGTACGCGTTGGCGGTCGCCGCCGCCGCCACGGGCTCCAGCCGGCCAGAAGCGGGCAGCTCAGATGCCCAAATGCTTGCTCCGAAGCTGCCGTTCGTGCATGGTTTGTTCGCTCTAAGTACTGCATTCCATTTGGCGAGCCGCAAGCCCACCCCATCGATGTCCTCTATCTTGGTTTTACGGAGATCGCTCATGAGGCAAACCTGGATCCTCACTATCGCCGGTTCTTTCGCGGCTTTATTTGCATCTGCACAGAGCGCGCCATCTCCAGTGCAGTCGGGCGAGACTCCCGATCAGACGAGTGCGATGGCCAAGGGAGTCCCCCTGCCAACGACGCTGGCGGGTTGGTCTAAGGGAGCTCGTCTATTTGATGGTCTTGGGGATTATCACCGTCCGGTACGTACCCGCTCGACGCAGGCGCAGCGCTATTTTGACCAGGGAATGCGGCTTCTTTGGGGATTCAATCACGATGAGTCGACACGATCATTTGCCCGTGCCCTTGAACTCGATCCCTCTTGTGCCATGTGCGCGTGGGGCGTTGCCCTCACGGTGGGTCCGAATTACAACGTACCCATGCTGGCGGAACCCCGGGCAAAGATCGCATTTGAGGCGACAAAACGCGCGCAGAGTCTGGCCGGTTCCGCATCGCCGATAGAACAGGCTCTTATCGGTACTCTCGCGCAGCGCTACCCGAACGCCCAGCCGCTTGATCCTCAGAGTACCGTCCCGATTCTGACGGTGCACGCCGCCGCCATGCGCGCCGTGGCTCGGCGTTATCCCGACGACCTTGACGTGCAAACGTTGTATGCCGAGTCGATGATGGACGTGCATGCGTGGAAGCTCTGGAGCGCCGACGGAACGCCGGGCGAAGGAACCACGGAAATTATCGCCACGCTGGAGAGCGTGCTCAAGCGCGATCCAATGCACATGGGTGCGCTCCATTATTACGTTCATGCGGTGGAAGCATCGCCACATCCGGAAAAAGGCCTTGCCGCTGCCGCCCGGCTTCGCACCCTTGCACCGGCAGCGGGCCATCTCGTACACATGCCTGCCCACGTATTACATCGGGTTGGCCGGTACGAAGAATCCGCAGAAGCGAACCGCATGGGCGCCGCGGCCGATGTGGCTTATCTTGCGAAGACGAATGCAATCGACTACTACCCGGCCATGTACGTGAGCCACAACTATCAGTTCCTGGCCTACTCGGCGGCGGCTGAGGGTCGCGAAGCGGAGACGCTCGATGCGGTGCGTCGCTCAAGAGTCAGTGTCTCGGACGCGCAGCTGCAGGAGATGCCGGGCACCGACTGGTATGTTGCAGAGATCTACACCGCACCGGTGCGTTTTGGACGATGGGACATACTGCTCGCGGAAGCGCCCCCAGCTCCGGGTTCAGCAAGCCTTACCGGTGGCTACCTGTACGCAACGTCAGTCGCGCTTGCCGCGAAGCATCGGCCCGTGGAGGCCAGCGCACGCCTGGCGCAGCTCGACACGCTGATCGCCGGCCTGCCCGCGGATGTGCCGGCCGGACAAAACACGCTGCGCGACGTGCTCGCGGTCGCCCGTCGAGTTGCCGCCGCGCGCATCAGCTCCGCCGAAGGTCGCGGCGAGGATGCGATTCGAGATCTGCGCGAGGCGATCGTGCTCGAGGACGGATTGGCGTACGACGAACCTGCGGGTTGGTTCTTTCCGGTGCGCCATCTGCTCGGTGCGGAACTTCTTCGCGCGGGAAAGGCAACCGATGCGGAGAGGACCTACCGCAACGATCTGGCCCGCCATCCTGGCAACGGCTGGGCCCTGTATGGTCTCATGCAGGCTCTCCAGGCTGAGGGACGCGGTGCTGAAGCGAGTGCTGCCGAGGCGGAGTTTCGCACAGCGTGGCGGCAGGCGACGATTTCCATCAGCGCGTCAGCGTTCTGAGGCGGCAAAGCTGCCGTTCGTCACAGGCTCCTTTGGGTGGATTTCGGGCCAATGGCGATCGCTGTCGGGTGGTTGGGAAACACACAGATTATTTTTGAAATCGCGAGTTCCCTCCCCTTGATGCCGTGCGCGCTGGGCCAGCTCGAGTTCTTCGGGCGTGCATTGTTCGCCTCCGTGTAAGCCGCACATCGCAATTCTAGCCGTCGACGTGAGTCAATCAGTTGATCTGGATCAAGGCGCGTGCCGCGATCTACGCTGCACCTTACCTGTTACTGCGGCCAGTCACTGTCGTGCACATCTCCTGCAGCACGATCGTCGTAGCGATCTCAGGGAACCCGCGATGCCCACTACAAATGTCACGACGAAACTCTTGACCTATTTAGCTGCCTTCGCGCTGCTGGCCGGTCCGCTCGCGGCAAGAGAGCGGGCTGTCGAGTCTACGAAGGACGAGCAGGTGTCGAAAGGCTCCGACGCGGATATCCGGATTCATGTGCCGAATCGGCCACCAACGTCGTTATTCCAAGGCAAACAGGGCGGTCAGAAAGCGGAGATTTATTTCGATCCCGACACTCTCGTCGTGACTGTCAAATTGCTCGTACAAGACCCGCGGGGCTACTTCATTCCGAATATCCGCCGCGACAATTTCGCGGTCTTCGAGAACGGCGTTCGCCAGAAGAATGCGAGCGTTGATGTGGAGCATGCCGCCGTTTCCGTTGGTCTTTTGCTTGAATATGGCGGCCGATACCAGGCGCTGAACGAGACCCTCGGTACGGCAGTCTCCACTGCCGCAGACCAGTTCCTGAATGAAATCGGGAAAGACGACAAGATAGCCTTTTGGAGGTACGGCGATAGCGTTCAACAGATTGCCGACTTCTCGCAGGGACATGACACGCTGCGCGATGTTCTGATTAGCTTGCCGCAACCGTCGTTTTCAGAACTTAACCTGTACGATGCTCTGATCGACACGCTGACGCGGATGCAGGGTGTGGACGGGCGCAAGGCTCTCATTTTGATCGGGTGCGGCCTCGACACCTTCAGTAAGGCGAATTTTGGCGATGCACTTCGGGCGGTCCGTCGAGCGGGCATCCCTGTCTATGCAATCAATCTCGGCCACACCATTTCTGAAGTCGCCGCTGCCCCTTCGGGCATGAGTCCGTACGCACGGATCAATTGGAAGCGAGCTGAGCGGGAACTGGAGCAGTTCGCAAACGAATCCGGCGGGAGGATGTATTCCCCGCAGTCTATTTATAATCTTCCTGAAATCTACGATGACCTGATGGAAAACCTTCGGGTGCGCTATGTGATCACCTACAGGTCCGCCGGTGACGGCCACATGAGCGACACGAGGACGGTGCGGATTGAACTCATTGATCAAACGACAGGCAGACCCCTGGAAATAGTGGACGCCAACGGAATGCCGGTGCGCTGGACGGTCACTGTGAAAGGCAGCTACGTCCCCCGGGCCGCCGCCGAGCGCTGAGGTGAGGCGCCCGTCGCCGGGAGAACTACGTTTTCCGGCCCACGGGACGGAGCGCCATCGCTCCGTCACCGAGCAGATACAAGACGGCGAGGCAGACAGCCCAGAACGCCGTCTTTGGCCTCGGCATGAATGCCGTCGGCATCCGCGCAATCCGGCAGAACGAAGCTACGCGCGAATGCGGCGTAAACGCTTTTGATGTGGATTGCGTTTTCGCCCTTGTCTTCGCGTTCCGATTTGCGTTCGCCGCTGACGGTGATGATACCGTCCGCGACGAAATCAGCTGCCGTATCGGAGACATCGACGCCGGGCGACGCCGAGACCTAGACCTCACCATCACCGTCACCTGCCTGCGGCCGCATGTGCATTGTGGGCAATTCGTTGGCGCAAGTCTGCTTCCAATGATGGCTCGTCC
>DASYJX010000085.1:0-2215 GCA_035996065.1 Steroidobacteraceae bacterium
CGCGGATAAAACCCCATCGCGTGGTTCGATGACGCAAATACGACGCGCTTGACGCCCTTGCGGCGCGCGGCCTCGAACAGGTTGTAGCCGCCGATGATGTTGGATTGCAGGATCGCGTCCCACGGGCCCTCGACCGAATATCCGCCGAAATGCAGAATGCCGTCGACGCCTTCGCAGAGCGCCTCGACCTGGGCGAGATCGGACAGGTCGGCAGCCTTGAACTGCTCCTTCGGCCCGAGATCGGCGGGCGCTTTCAGGTCGCTCAACAGCAAATCCGGGTAGATCGGCGGCAACAATTTGCGGAAGGATGTGCCGATTCCCCCCGACGCGCCGGTCATCAATATGCGTGGCATTTCTTCCCTCAAGTTTGCAGCTTGAAATGAGTATGGCGCGATGGCTGCGGTGCGGCAAGCGCTCACGCGCTAACGTGCCCCGCGCCACCAATGCTTGCAGCCGCGGTACGCCAGTGATAGCAGACGAAGACTTGAGGAAGCACGAGCAGCAACGAGAACAGCAAATGTCCGAAACAGCATCCCAATCTCCCGGCTGGTGGCCGGCGACATATTATCCGGATCCGGCTATCCATGCGCTCGATCCGCGGTTCGAGAAATACTGGCTGAAACTGTCCGCCGTGGAGCGGCTGACCACGGGACTGCGCTGGGCCGAGGGCCCGGTGTATTTCGGCGACGGGCGCTATCTGTTGTGCAGCGATATTCCCAACAACCGCATCATCAAGTGGGAAGAGGAAACCGGCGCGGTCAGCCACTACCGCAAGCCGTCGAATTTCGCCAACGGCCACACCCGTGATCGCCAGGGCCGCCTGGTCGGCTGCGAACATGGCGGGCGCCGGGTGGTCCGCACCGAATATGACGGCACCATCACGGTGCTGATGGATTCCTTCGAAGGCAAGCGGCTGAACTCGCCGAACGACGTCGTGGTGAAATCCGACGGCTCGATCTGGTTCACCGACCCGATTTTCGGCCTGCTCGGCAATTACGAAGGCTACAAGGCCGAGCCCGAAATCGACATGAACGTCTACCGCATCGACGGCAAAACCGGCAAGGCCACCATCGTCTGTACCGGTGTGCTCGGCCCCAACGGACTGTGTTTTTCGCCGGACGAAAAGATCCTCTATGTCATTGAATCGCGCGGCGTCCCGGCCCGCAAGATTCTGGCCTATGACGTGTCGGCCAGCGGCGATACCGTCACCAACAAGCGCCTGTTCGTCGATGCCGGAGCGGGCACCCCCGACGGCATGCGCTGCGACATCGACGGCAATCTGTGGTGCGGCTGGGGCATGGGCGATCCTGAACTCGACGGCGTCGTGGTGTTCGCCCCCGACGGCGTCATGATCGGCCGCATCGCGCTGCCCGAGCGCTGCGCCAATTTGTGTTTCGGCGGCGTGATGCGCAACCGGCTTTTCATGGCCGCGAGCCAGTCGATCTACGCGCTGTATGTGAACACCCAGGGCTGCCCGGGGGGATAGGTATGTCGTCATCCTGAGGTGCGAGCCCTCTTGGCGAGCTCGAAGGATGAATGGCTCCGTGCGTGCTGCCCATCCTTCGAGACGCCGCGCAAACGCGCGGCTCCTCAAGATGACGGGAATGTGTGTGAGGTACCAATCACAAAACGCAAAAACGCCGGAACGGGATGTGATCCCGTCCCGGCGCTGCAATTATCGCGAAGCTTACGCGGCGTTGAAGCCCGCAACCGCCTTGACCTCGAGATATTCCTCAAGACCGTATTTGCCCCATTCGCGGCCGTTGCCGGACTGCTTATAGCCGCCGAACGGCGCGGCGCGATCGTTGGGCACGCCCTGCAAATTGACATTGCCGGCGCGGATCCTGCGGCCCACCCTGCGGGCGGTCTCAACCGTGTCAGCAGAGACGTAACCGGCGAGACCATACGGCGTGTCGTTGGCGATCTTGACCGCCTCTTCCTCATCCTTGGCGCCAAGGATTGTCAACACGGGGCCGAAGATTTCCTCGCGGGCAATCGTCATATCGTTGGTGACGTCGGCGAAGATGGTGGGGCGCACATAGAAGCCCTTGTTGACGCCTTCCGGCAGGCCGGGACCGCCGGTCACCAGCGTTGCACCTTCCTCGATGCCCTTCTGGATCAGCTTCTGGATCTTGTCCCACTGGATGCGCGACACGACCGGACCGATGGTGGTGCCTTCGGCGCGGGGATCGCCCGCCTTGGTCTTGTCGGCGAC
>DASYJX010000086.1:0-2176 GCA_035996065.1 Steroidobacteraceae bacterium
ATCATCCTTCGAGGCTCGCAAGTGCTCGCACCTCAGGATGACGCACCGACGGCGTAACCCCTACGCCGCCGCCTGCTCGCGCGGCTGATAGATCGCGATGTGCTGGCAATGCGCCAGCGGCGTGCGGCCGTTGGCGACAACAAGCGCGTCGAGTTCGACGAAGCGGTGGCCCTTCTTTTCGTAATTGCCGGTCACCTTGGCGCGCACGGTCAATTCGTCGCCACTTGCCGCCGCCGTCAGAAGCTGCATGCGGCTGCCGACGTGAATCCACGGCCCCAAAATGGCGTTGTCGACCAGCGCCTTGTTCATGACCCGCTGCAACAGGCCGGGATGACCAAGCCGTTCGCTGGCATAAATCGCATCGGTCTCGCGCACATCGGTCAGATACTCCGTTGCGGCGTCGCCCGCCCAGGCCCGCGGCACGGTACCGAGCCACTTGCCGAGTTCATAGGAAGCCGCATCGACGGGCCTGCGCTCCGTCACCGCCGCGGTGTCGCTGAAATCGCCGATTGAAATCGATGGCGCCGACGCGGGAAGCGACGCACTGCCGGTCGCACAGAGCTGTCCACGGCTTTCAACCTCTATCGAAAGCACTCCGTTGCTCTCTTCGCCTGTGACGTCAGCGATCTCCCCGTCATAAACCGGCTTGACGAAACGCGCCTCGACCAACCCATGCTCGAGAAACGCGCGGCCCCACTTCTTGACCGGCAGGTGCATCATATAGGCCATCACGTCGACGCCGGGGACGAGACCGCCGCTGAAGCCGAACCGCTTCGCAACGGCGTCGTCGTGGATCTTGTTCTCGGACTGCTTGGAGGTGTTATAGGCCTGGACGCGGTAAGCTTCGAGCCGGCTGGTCATGCCTGTTTCCCCTGATTTTGGCGGGCTTTTCCGTCCATAATGGTACGCGAAGAAAATGCCGTAGCAAGCGCGTTCCCGTCCCTGTTTTACTCGCAATTCGTGCCGCGATGGGGTACCACGCGCATCTGAGAGCGCCCGCGGCGTTGTCAGTCCAAATCCCAACCGATGACGCCAAATTTGAACACCACCCGCATCTATGTCGACGCCGATGCCTGCCCGGTCAAAGACGAAATCTACCGCGTCGCCGCGCGCCACGGGTTGCCGGTCAGCGTGGTCGCGGGCAATTTCATACGGGTGCCGCAGGATCCGCTGATCGAGCGCATCGCGGCCGGTTCCGGGATGGATGCGGCCGACGACTGGATTGCGGAACGCGCCGGGAAACACGATATCGTCATTACCTCCGACATCCCGCTGGCGGACCGCTGCGTGAAGGCAGGCTGCGACGTGATCGCGCCGAACGGCAAGCCGTTCACGGAACAATCGATCGGGATGACGCTTGCGGTCCGCAATCTGATGACCGATCTGCGTTCTTCGGGCGAAGTAACCGGCGGTCCCAGATCGTTCGCGCCGCGCGACCGCTCGGCGTTCCTGTCGGCGCTCGACCAGACCATCCGCCGCATCCAGCGCGAGCGGGCCAGCCAGCCCGTGCAGAAACAGAGTTGAACTGAGACACTATGGCTCCTCCGCTGATTCAGTTGAAAGACATCGCGCTGACCTTCGGCGGCACGCCGCTGTTGTCGGGGGTCGAACTGTCGGTGTCGCAATCCGAGCGCGTATGCCTGATCGGCCGTAACGGCTCCGGCAAATCGACGCTGCTGAAGATCGCGGCCGGCCTCGTCGAGCCCGACAGCGGCAGCCGCTTCGTGCAGCCCGGTGCCACCATCCGCTATTTGCCGCAGGAGCCGGATTTTGCCGGCTTCGCAACGACGCTGGCCTATGTCGAAGCGGGGCTTGGTCCCGGCGACGACCATTATCAGGCCCGCTACATTCTGGAGCAGCTCGGGCTTCACGGCGATGAAGACCCCGCGCAGGTCTCCGGCGGCGAAGCCCGCCGCACCGCGCTGGCGCGCGTTTTGGCGCCCTCGCCCGATATCCTGCTGCTGGACGAGCCCACCAACCATCTCGATCTCACCACCATCGAATGGCTGGAGAGCGAGCTCGACAGCCGCCGCTGCGCGCTGGTCATCATCAGCCATGATCGTCGCTTCCTGTCCAATCTGTCGCGCAGCACGGCGTGGCTCGATCGCGGCCAGATCAGGCAGATCGATCGCGGCTTCAGCGCGTTCGAGGCCTGGCGCGACGAGGTGCTGGCGGA
>DASYJX010000087.1:0-27795 GCA_035996065.1 Steroidobacteraceae bacterium
GGCGTGACATCGCCCCACACGTAGCCATTTAATTTGAATTGCCGCCCATAGGAGGTGAGCGCCGGACCGTAGGCCACCGTGTGGCACTGCGCGCAGGGCTTGCCCGTCTGGCGCGCAAAACTCGGCAGCGCCTGCGCAGCACTCGAAAACGAAATAATTCCGGCAAGCACCGCAAACTGCGCGGCTACAAGCAGGCGATTCGGTGTAATTCTTTTTTTGTCGGTGCTGTTTCGCATGAGCACCAAGTTATGTCCCGATCGCGCTTACCCCAATACTTGCAATACCCCATTCGTACTAGAGGGAACAACGTATCAAGCGAATCGGAGGAAACACCGTAGTTATTGGTCTAACGGCGATTGTCGAGCGCGAACGCACGATTAGAGCCCTAAATCGGCCCGTACACCTGCATCACCTTTTTATTTTCATTGCACATTAAACCGTTCTTGCAGAAAAAGGTACTCACTCATTTGAGTGATGCGTATCCGAGACGTCTTAGATAACGAAGTGAGTGGCAGGTCAAGCGCGGTTCCGACACGTGCCACCCTCATCTGCCTACATTATTTGACAGTGGTTCCGGCGAGTATAGAAGCCACTCGATCGTTTCGGAGGAGACATGATTCGCAAACTTCCGTCGGGAGAATATCGTTTGTACTCTCGCAAGGTGAACCCAAAGACCGGCAAGCGCCGCAATCTCGGTACTTTCGCCTCGCGGTCGGCGGCTATGAAGCACGAACGTGCTGTCCAGTACTTCAAGCACCACTGATGTCCAAAGCACCCCGAATTTCCACGCGGCCTCCATAGAGCGTAGGACGCGTCTGACGCAGGGCGATGAAAGTTTGCCATTAGAAAACAAATCCGCCTGTCCTAAGCTCTTTGTCATGACTCGGTATCATTTTCGGCGGGGCCTGCACAGCGGCTCGTGCGAGGCCTTATTCTCGAGGCGCGGTTACCATGGCTGCTGAAGCGCCGGCGGCCTCTCCAACTCGAGATCGCAGCTCTGCACCCGCGTCGGATACTCGCTTGGAAGATCGAATAGCCGAACTCGATGCACTGGTGACTTTTCTCCAGGCCGACAACGAGCGCAAAAGCAGCGTCGTCGCTCGCAAACTGCATGACGAAATAGGCGGCTCGGTCATCGGCGCCATGATGGACGTCGCATGGATCGAACAGCGCGAATCCCAACTCAGTTCTGACACCACCATGCGGCTGGGACGAGTGAAAGACGGACTGCGCGGCGCAATCGACCTAGCCAGAAGAATGGTTGAAGAGTTGCGGCCAACCCTGCTGGATTCGGTGGGGCTGTTTGCGGCCCTGAGTTGGCAGTTCAAGCGGGGCTGTGCGTTGCTGGGGATCGACTACACAGAAACCTATCCGGAGTCGGCTCCCGAATTGGATGCCAATCGGTTGATTGCACTGTTTCGAATCGTGCAGGAAGCATTCGATGTGGCGCTTCGACGCGATGCGGTGAGCGCCGTGAAGCTGTCGGTCGAGACAAAGGAACATGCCCTCACCGTGCAATTGGCGGACGATGGAAAGCAGACTCCGGCGGACACCATGCGGGATTTGGCATCGGGGCCGATGCTGTCGGTTTTCCATCGGGTGAGGCTCCTAAGCGGCGACGCCGTTATGCTCTCTCCCGCGGAGGGGGGATCGGTTTTCCGAGTGACGATCCCGCTGCACTAAGTCCTTAACTAAATTAATAATAACACTCAATCTATTGATTCTACACATTTATTGGTCTAACAGCAGGGAGTGATCTTGTTCGCCATGATCGTCGGCGCGATGCGCAGCGGGCCTCCCTGCAAATAAGGAAAACTGGATGTCCGTATCGGTCAAGGCGCTTGCCGGCGAGCCGCCCTCGGAGCTCGGATTTCTTGCACGAGGCGGTGAGATGGGCGCAAGAATGCGCGCCCTCGATTGGACACGGACGCCCCTGGGGGATCCCGCCCGGTGGCCTCAGTCGCTCAAAACCATCGTACGAGTAATGCTCGATTCGCGTTATGCGATGTGGATGCTATGGGGGCCGGAATTCACCTTCTTTTGCAATGACGCGTATTTGCCCACCGTCGGCATCAAAGGCAGCTGGGTGCTCGGAGCCAGGTCGGATAAGGTGTGGGAAGAGATTTGGGCTGATATCGAACCTCGAATCGCGCGCGTCCTCGAGCTCGGACAAGCGACTTGGGATGAGGCCCTGCTGCTCTTTTTGGAACGCAGCGGCTTTCCGGAGGAGACCTATCACACTTTCTCCTATAGTCCAGTCTACAACGATGAAAGTCGTGTGTCGGGCATGCTCTGTGTGGTCACGGAGGTCACGGACAGAGTAATCGGTGAAAGGCGGCTCAGAGTGCTGCGCGACTTGGCGGCGCGCGCCGTGGGTGTCGAAAGTGTCCAGACCAGCTGTGAGCGGTTGTGCGAGGTGTTGGGCCAGTACCCCTTGGATACGCCCTTTGCCGCTCTATACCTTAAAGACCTCGGCGGACGCACGTTGCAATGTGCGGCGAAGACCTCTGCCGTTCCAAGCGACATGCTGCCGCCCACGCTCAAGGTGGACAATTCGCCTTGGCCGCTGCAAGAACTGATCGACAGCGGAATCGACCAAGAGCTAAGCGACCTTCCGCAGCGGGGACTTAGCATTCCGGCGGGCCCATGGCCCGAGCTGGTGCAGCGAGCCCTGCTATTGCCCGTGAAGGGATCGGGGCCCGAGAGTGTGGCGGGCATTCTGATGGTCGGAGTGAGTCCCCGGCGTCCTTTCGACGTCGCCTATCGCTCCTTCCTTGCTCTCGTCGCCGGTCAAATAGCGACCGCCATTGCTGATGCGAGGGCCCACGAGGCGCAGCACCGGCGTGCGGAAGCGCTGGCGGAAATCGACCGCGCCAAAACGACTTTTTTTTCGAATGTGAGCCACGAGTTTCGAACGCCTTTGACCCTCATGCTGGGACCGGTGGAGGAAACGATCGCGGATAGCCGCGTTCCAAAAGAGGCGCGCGAGAGGCTCCACCTGGTGCAACGCAACTCGTTGCGCCTGTTGAAGCTCGTGAATTCCCTCCTCGATTTCGCGCGGATCGAAGCGGGCCGCGTTGAAGCATCCTTTGAACCAACCGACATTGCCGCGTTGACGCGCGATCTCGCGAGTACTTTTCGCTCGGCGATTGAAAGAGCGGGTTTGCGTTATGTCGTCGAATGCGAAGACTTGCATGAGCCCTTGTACATCGACCGGGAAATGTGGGAAAAAATAGTACTCAATTTGCTCTCGAATGCGTTCAAGTTCACGTTGCGCGGGCAGATCGAGGTTCGCTTGCTGCAGCAAGGCAGCCATGCCTTGCTCACGGTGAGCGACACCGGCGTCGGCATCGCCGCATCGGAATTGCCGCGGTTATTTGAACGATTCCATCGAGTGGAAGGGAGCGAAGCACGTACGCAGGAGGGCTCCGGGATAGGACTTGCGCTCGTCCAAGAGCTGGTAAAACTGCATGGAGCGTCGATCGAGGTGACGAGCCAACACTTGCATGGGACTACTTTTCGCGTGCGCATCCCCTTGGGCGTAGCGCACTTGCCGCCCGAGCGGCTGCGCAACGAGCGCCCCCACAATGTAGCGACGCTGGGAGCGCAGGCTTTCGTGCAAGAAGCGCTGCGCTGGTTGCCGGATGAGAAGATCGAAAGCACGTCGACTTTACCGGCATTCCTAGAGACATCGAATTCGGTCCGGGATCCGCGCTTTGCGACCACATTCGGTGCTCGCGTGATCCTGGCGGACGACAACGCCGATATGCGTGCCTATGTCCGTGAACTCCTCACACCCGCGTATGTGGTCGAAACGGTTGCCGATGGCGAGGAGGCGCTTGCCGCCGCGCGGCGGCAACGCCCGGACTTGATTCTGACCGACGTCATGATGCCTCGCCTCGACGGGTTTGGCCTCCTCGCGGCGATTCGCCGGGACGATTCGCTGCGCAGCGTACCGGTCGTCATACTCTCGGCGCGCGCGGGCGAGGAAGCTAGAATCGAGGGGTTTGACGCCGGCGCGGACGACTACCTGGTCAAGCCGTTCTCCGCGCGCGAGCTCGTTGCCCGCGTCGGCGCCTTGCTCGAACTTGCAAGTATCCGGCGTGAGGCGGAACACGCGCTGCGGCTGCGCACGGCTCAATTTCAGACTCTGCTTAACGAGGCGCCGCTCGGCGTTTATCTCATCGACGGGGATTTTAGAATCCGGGAAGTCAATCCCCTTGCGGAGTCCGTGTTCGGCGACATTCCCGGTCTCATCGGGCAAGACTTCGCCACGGTGCTGCGAATCCTCTGGCACAGCGATTATGCCGACGAAATTGTGCGACTTTTCAGACACACTTTGGAAACAGGAGAACCCTATCTTGCACCGGAGCGCAATGCGGAGCGCTTGGACCGAGGCATCGCTGAAATTTACGAGTGGCAGATCAATCGGATCGAGTTGCCGGACGGTCGCTATGGTGTCGTCTGCTATTTTCGAGACATTTCCGTGCACATTCGCGCCCGCAACGCATTGCAAGACGCAGACCGGCAAAAAGACGAGTTTCTCGCCATGCTCGCTCACGAACTCCGCAATCCGCTGGCCCCGATACAAAATGCAAGTACGCTGTTGGCGGCGATTACCCATCACGAGCCTCGCGCGCAGTTCAGTGTCGGCGTGATCAAGCGCCAGGTAACGCAACTGACTCGTTTGGTTGATGATTTGCTCGACGTGTCGAGAATTACTCAGGGACGAATCGAATTGAAGCGTGAACCGCTCGAGCTCGGCGCCATCATCATCCAAGCGATTGAGGTGGTCGATTCCCTGTTTCGCGAACAGCGCCACAAGGTGTCCATCGCCGCGGAATATCAGCCGCTCCATGTGCTCGGAGACAATGCACGCCTCGTGCAGTGCGTCGGCAACGTTCTGACCAACTCGGCCAAATACACCGATCCCGACGGCGAGATCTCAATTCGCTCATTTGCCGCCCATGGCATGGCGGTTCTGCAAGTTACGGATAACGGCGTAGGAATCTCGCCCGACTTGCTGCCGCGAATCTTCGATTTGTTTGTTCAAAGCGAGCGCACGCTTGATCGCTCGCAGGGCGGCCTTGGCATCGGCCTATCGGTGGTCAAGCGGCTCATCGAAATGCATGGCGGAAAGGTAGTGGCCCGCAGCGCCGGGATCGGCCATGGCACGACTTTCGAGATTCGGCTGCCGATCATTGCGCGGCCCCGCGCCGTCGCCGGTCCACATCAGGCGGTGGACGTGGCCGCCCACAGAATTTTGATAGTCGATGACAATGTCGATGCCGCCGACACCCTCGCGCTGCTGCTTCAGCTCGAGGGACACGAGACTCAGGCCGTATATGTATCCGCGGATGCGATCGAACGAGCGCAATCATTCGCTCCGGATATCGTCCTCCTGGATATCGGCCTCCCAGGCATGAATGGGTACGAGCTTGCGCAGAAGTTTCGATCGATGCCGGAATTGAATCGCGCTCGACTCATCGCGCTGACCGGCTATGGAAAGAGCGAGGACCAACAGCGCACCAAAGCCGCCGGCTTCGACGATCACCTGGTGAAGCCCGTCGATGCAACGACCCTCAAGCTGGCATTGGCGCGAGCATCGAATATCGACAAGTAGCCGCGGGTCGCTATTGCAGGGCGAAGATGCCCGCGTTATCCGCGACCGCGTGCTCCGCCATCAAGAACGCCGCCGCGTTCCACGACTGCCCCGGCATTCCGCGGGGAGCCAGTGTTTTTCCATGCAGCCATTCGGTGAACGCCCAATTGCGAAGCGCACAAACACGTGCCAGTTTTGCGAGATTCACCCTCGCCTCTTCGAGCCGGCCTGCCGCCGCGAGTGCCGCTATCCAAAATCCCCCGACCATCGGCCAGATGCCTCCATTATGGTACTGCCAGACATGATTCTGCCGGTGCCGTCCCATATATGCCCGCCATAAAGAACTATCCCTGGCGATCGGGCGCGTGACCGCGCGCACGGGATAGGGATCGTCCACATGGGTCTTCGCGAGCGCATCGAGCGTTCGCCTGCTCGCGGCCGCATCGGCGAGCCCCAGCAGGATGGCCAGCACGTTGCCGAACACATCGCCTTCCTCCCCGAAGAACGAGAAATTGACGAAACTCAGGTACAGGTCGCGATCGCGTCCTCGGCGCAGTACATAGTCGTTGAGCAGCCGGGCTCGGCGATACTGGGATATACCCGCCGAAAATGGATGGAACAGCCCGTTGAAATTCGCGCGCGTCTGCTGCGCATGCGAAACGCGATAGAGGCGCTTCACGAAGTACCACAACGCGTTCGTATACAGAACGAAACCTGAGCGCGGCATGATGTCGGCCCAATCGCTGGCCTCATTCTGCTGCAGCAAGTAGAAGCGCTGATGCTCCTGGGCCAGTAGCCACTGAATTGCGAGCTTGATGTGCTTGGCGTAGCGGCGCTCGAGGCCCCGGGTACGGCTGCGTCGATCCAGGAATGCCAGCGCAATCAGCCACCACAATGTCGAATCGATGCAGCCCAAATACCAGAAATCGGCTTCCTGTTTCTGCAGGTCCACGAATTTGGCAATCTGTCCGTTGGGAGCCTGATACTGCGCCAGAGTCTGCAAACCCGTTGCCGCGGCGCCCTCCAGCAGCCGGTCGCCCGACAACGCCATTCCGATGGCGCACACCGCGGCATCTCGCCCGAAGATAGCCGTGTACCCCCGTTTGCCGGCGCGCGCGCTCACGGAAGCGGCCAAGATGCCCCCTGGGGTCAGATTTCGCTTTAATAACTCAATGGACCGGACGTGGCAAGTGTCGAGCAGAGAACTGTCGTCCATGCGCTGCAAGGACCTCACTGGGGTAAAGCGAAGTTATCGCAGCGCATCAGTGACATGCAACACGGGATTGCGGCAGGGATGGGTCGTGCGCCCGGCGCCATCGGCAGGCTTTTATCCACAAGAGGGCTTGTAAATGTAGGTTAGCGAACCAATAGGGACGTTTGGTGCAAAATAGGGGCCGCGGTATCGCTTCTGGAGACGAGAATGGCAACGGGTTGGGCAGCCGAGGGGGCTGTGCAGGATCAAATAGACGCAACGGTGAAAGATGGCATCAATCGGGCCAAGAGCCGCATTCCTGAGGGCCCGGGCCTCACGCATTGCGCCGACTGCGGGAACGAAATCCCCGAGGCGCGGCGTGCGGCGGTGAGTGGCGTACGCCTATGTCTCTCATGTCAGAATGCCCATGATCGCGAAGCGGCCCGAGTGACGGGGTATAACCGGCGCGGAAGTAAAGATAGTCAACTGCGGTAAGCGCTTACGGCGTCGCGGATCCTTGCCGTTCAATGCGCCGACGACCCATCATCATTCGATCGACGGTATCATTCTCCATCGACAATTTCATTATCTGCAGCCGTTCCCTCGAGGTCGCATCCCACTTCACGTCATCGTAGGCACAACGGAGTTCGATGGGCTCACCGGTTTCGAGCTTCCGTTTGATATCGTACTTGGAAACCGACAACGCGCTGTGCCGCTTGCAAACATTGCAAGTAATCGGAACGAAGATCGCTTCCATCGTTTATCCTTTCTCCGAGTTGAGCGCGAACTCTACAGTACCGAGCGCGCTGCGTGTAGCCGCAGCGGCAAAAAATACAGTCTCGCACGGCCCTGGCGCAGCCAAGGGCAGCAACGCGAGAGAGTTCCCTTTCAAAATCAATAGATCGCGCGTCATAGATCGATTCGAATGCGAAGATCCCGCAGGCGACCTCTAATTTCACAAAAATTCTTCGGTGGAACGCCGCCGCCGGGTAATCCGTGGAACTTGTGATACGGTGGGGCCAAATGAAAATCTTCGGGAAGCACTACCGCACGATCTGGCCCACCGAGGGCGGAGCGATCCGCGTCATTGACCAGTCTCGCCTGCCGTTTGAATTCAAGACGATCGATCTCGAGACACTGGAAGACGTTGCGCAAGCCATCCGGACTATGGTGGTGCGCGGCGCACCGCTGATCGGCGCGAGCGCGGCATACGGCATAGCGCTCGCACTCCGATCGAATGCGTCGGACGCGCACCTCGACGAAGCGGTGCGGATGCTGCAAGCCGCTCGGCCGACCGCGGTCAACTTAGCCTGGGCATTGACAAGAATGCGCGGCGCGATGGCCGGCGTCGCATTGAAGGAGCGGGTCGATGCGGCGTTTCGGGAGGCTGCGGCGATCTGCGACGCCGATGTCGAGCAGTGCCGCGCAATCGGGGTCCATGGCCTCGAAATCATCCGCGGATTGGCGGAAACTGCCGGCCGGAGAATCAACATTCTCACCCACTGCAACGCAGGCTGGCTTGCGTGTGTCGATTGGGGCACGGCGCTTTCGCCCATCTACATGGCGCACGATGCCGGGATAAAGGTCCATATTTGGGTCGATGAAACCCGGCCGCGCAACCAAGGCGCTTCCCTGACGGCCTTCGAACTCGGCGCGCAGGAAGTTCCTCACACGGTGATCGCGGATAATCTCGGCGGGCATCTCATGCAGCGGGGCCAGGTCGACATGGTTATCGTCGGCAGCGACCGGACCACGGCGGCCGGGGACGTGTGCAATAAGATCGGCACCTACCTCAAGGCGCTGGCTGCACATGACAACGGCGTGCCCTTCTATGCCGCGCTGCCTCTCAGTACCATCGACTGGTCGCTCGAGCGGGGCAGCGACATTCCCATCGAGGAGCGGTCGGCGGTTGAACTCACCCACGTCACCGGCCGCAGTCCTTCCGGCACCATCGAGACGGTGCGAGTGGTGCCCGACGTGAGCCCGGTTCTCAACCTCGCGTTTGACGTGACGCCTGCAAGACTGGTGACCGCCTTGATCACCGAGCGCGGCGTGTGCCCGGCGAGCCATGCCGGCTTGCAAAAAATGTATCCCGAACGGCGGGCGGTCGCATGACACATCCTCAGGGTGAGATTTCGGATCAGAATCTGCGCGCGGCGCTGATTGCAGCCTGTCGAGAACTCGAGCGGCGCGGTTTAACTTCGGGCACCTCCGGCAATATTGGCCTGCGCAGGGATGAGCGGCGGTTTTTCATCAGCCCCAGCGGAATGTCGTATGCGTCTCTCGAGCCCGAGGACATACCGATGATGGAACTCGATGGGCGATGGTTCGGCCGCCGCCGTCCGTCGAGCGAGTGGCGTTTTCATCGCGATATCTTCAAGACTCGTGGTGAGATTGGCGCCATCGTTCATACCCATTCGCGAAACGCGACGGCGCTCGCCTGCACCGGCAGAGGAATTCCTGCGTTCCATTATATGGTGGCGATTGCCGGCGGTGCGGACATCCGTTGCGCACCCTATTGCACTTTCGGCACACAGGGGCTTTCCGACGCTGCACTTGCCGCATTGGAGGGCCGGATGGCGTGCTTGCTTGCGAATCATGGGATTATCGCGGTCGGTGCGAACCTTGATGCGGCGCTTGCGCTCGCGGGCGAGGTAGAAAATCTCGCCGCACAATATTGTGCGGCTCTGGCCTTGGGGCAGGTTCGCATTCTCGATGACGCCGAAATGGGCCGGATCGTCGATAAGTTTCGCACCTATGGTAGACAGGATGCGACGGACGCCGATCTCATCTTCGCCGACGGGTAAGGGACGATTGATCTTGCCGCCGGCACAGGCACCCGCCGAATATCGAATCCTCGACCTGCGGAGTGTGATCGAACTGCTGAGGCCGTTGAACGACGTTCGCACCATGCTCGGCGGCCGACCCGAAGACTGGCACATTCGCGAGGTCGGGGACGGCAATCTCAACCTGGTGTTTATCGTCGAGGGCCCGGAGGGGTCGGCTTGCGTGAAGCAAGCGGTTCCCTATGTTCGCGCCGCGGGACCGTCCTGGCCTATGTCCCTTGAACGGGCATTTTTCGAGAATTCGTACTACCGGGCGGTCGCCCCGTATGTCGGCGCGCGGATTCCCCGGCTCTACCACTACGACGCGGAACTCTATTGCACGGTCATGGAACGACTAACGCCGCATATCATTCTCAGGCACGGTTTGATTGCGGGGCGCCGTTATCCCAATCTCGCCCGCGACATCGGCGAATATGTCGCTCGTGCTTGTTTCTTCACGTCCGATTTTGCGTGGCCTTTCGAACGTAAAATGGATTCAAGCGCTCTGTTCAGCGGAAACAAGGCCTTGGTCCGAATCACGGTCGATCTGATATTTACGGATCCTTACCTTGTGAGCGACCGTAATCGGCACACCTCTCCGCAGCTTGACGAGATGGTGCGGGATCTTCGCCGCGATGGGCCGCTCAAGGTTGCCGCGGCAGCCTTCGGGCAGAAATTTCTCGAGCAGCGCCAAGCACTCATCCACGGAGATCTTCATTCGGGCTCGGTGATGGTCACCGAAAATGACACGCGCGTGATCGATCCGGAATTCGCGTTCTACGGACCCATTGGATTCGATCTTGGGGCATTCTTCGGCAATCTCTTGCTAAGTTGGTACTCGCAGCCGGGACATGCAACCGCGAGCGACGACCGCAGGGCCTTTCGGGATTGGATACTCGATCAGGCGCGCCTATTCTGGGAGACGTTCCGCTGCAGATTCCTAGCGCTGTGCGCCGACCAAGCACGCGGTGATTTATTTCCAGCCGCGATGTTTTCCGCTCCCCAAGACCATGCCGCGCTCGAGTCGGCACGCCGAGCGTATGTGGACGCGTTATTCGCGGACATGCTCGGCTTCGGTGCGTGCAAAATGATCCGCCGCATCCTGGGCTTCGCCCATGTCATCGATTTTGACTCGATCAGCGATGCGGCTCTGCGCGCAGGCTGCGAAGGCAACGCATTAGCGATGGCGCATCTATTGTTGACCCATCCGAAGCAGTTTCATTCGGTCGATGCCGTGATAGACGCGGTACCGCGCGTGGTATCGCAAGACCATGGCTTCATTTGATCAAAGATCCGGCGCAGGTTGTATACGCGAGGCCTCGCCTTTACCGGCGGCTTGGATCAGCTGCATTGCTGCCGAGGCGCCGTCGAAGCCGATCGATGGGCTGTAGGCGGTGACCGTGAATTGCGTGATGAGACGGTCTTGGGTCGAAGCATTGCTGTTTAGCGTGGAATGATCTTCGGTCACTATCGCCACGCCGCAGCGGTCGATTTGATATCGGAATTCCTCGGCCGTCGTCGTCAAAGCGATATTTTGCCGGGCCGGAGCGCCAACGTTCAACTGGCTCAGCCCCCCGAATATTGCACGACGATTGCAAGAATCGCCCACGAGCACGCCACCGCCGCTTTGAAAACGCCACATAGGCGACGCGGGCAGGCCGTCCGTACCGGAATAGCCGCCGTATTTCGTCACGAGTGCGTGTTCGACCATCGACTCGCTAACGGCATTCGCGGCGGCGTACGCGGCCGAATGTACGATGGCCATCACCCGTTCCCGGCCCGGCACCGGTGTAAACATGACCTCGTACGACTCCCCTCCCTGCCTGTCTCCCGCAGAAGCGGGCATCGGTGCCGTCCACGCCGCAATGACGTTCACAAAACGCCTATCGGTCATCGATCGAGCCGCGCGCCCGGCCGAGCCTAAATCGTCGAGCGATTGCGCGGACTCATGATAATCAAGCAGATTCTTGGATTTGAGGACCGTCCTCACCTGATCGGGCGTCATCCCTAATCTCACACCGGCCACGTCTATCCTGTCCGGCGAGGGCGATGCCGTATTTATCGGGGCCTGCCCGTGCTGCGCCGGCGCCGGTCCAGCCCGAGGAATTTCGGCGCCGGCGCCGGGAATCAACGGATATCCGGCCGTCACCAAATTTCCCTGTCGTTCCGCGTTGTCGCAGCTATAGAACGAGACGGCGCCGGATTTGATTGTGGTCATCCCGTCAGGGCGCAAAACCGGCTGCCCGCCCACGCCATTGGCTTCCCGCTTGCCCGTTTTGGCGTCGACCAAACAGTAATATCGATGCGTATCCGGTGGCGTACCGACATCAAAATGCCCACGCACCACATCGTGATCGAAGTCATGATTGAAAGCTTGCTTCAAAGACGACAGAAATCCGCCCGCGGAACCCGAGATATCCTCGCCCAGCGCGCTTCCGCCCATGCAGAATAGAAAACCAACGAAATAAGCTTGCGAAAAGCGCGAAATTCGCCGCGAGGTGACCACGGAATGCGTCAAATCCGCCATATCCCGGATTCTAGCCGCTTCGTACCCGCAACGATATATTGTGGAACGATGAAAGCCCATGAGTGCTCCTCAACGGTGACGATTGAATTCTAGAACGGAGATCCTTGTACTGCTGCCGGTCGTATTGGTGGCGGTCTCGGTCGTCGCATCGCGGCTCAAGACATCGCCGGCCATCCTGCTGGTACTCACCGGCGTATTGCTGGCATTGGTGCCCGGACTACCTACGGTCAACCTCGCTCCACAATTTGTGCTGCTCTTCGTGCTGCCGCCGGTCATTTATTCTTCCGCCGTCGCAATGAGTTGGCGCGACTTCCGATTCAGCATCCGCCCCATCTCGATGCTGGCCGTCGGTTGTGTCGCCTTCACGACCGGGGCCGCCGCCGCAGCGGCCCATTGGCTGCTTGGGCTAACGTGGCCGGAAGGATTCGTGCTGGGCGCCATTGTTTCACCGCCCGATGCCGTCGCTCCATTGGCTCTGGCGCGCAAGATGGGGCTGCCGCGCCGATTGCTTGTGATTCTCGAAGGCGAAGGTTTGGCGAATGACGCGACGGCCCTGGTCTTTTACCGTCTTGCGGTCGCTGCCGTCAGCGTCGGTGGATTTTCCTTGGGGCATGCGCTGGTGAGCTTTGTGGAGATCGCCGTCGGCGAAATCCTTTGGGGCTTGTTGGTGGGCTGGGGCATCCTTCGGTTGAGGCAATGGATCCGTGACGTGCGGCTCGAGATCTTACTGTCGGTCTTCACACCGTTCATTGCGTATTGGCCGCCCCAGCAACTCGGCGGATCCGGTGTGCTTGCAACCGTTACTTGCGGGCTTTACATCAGCTGGAATGGCCTTCGCCTCATCAGCGCACCAACCCGACTGCAAGGCATTTTCTTCTGGGATTTTCTGATCTATTCGACTGAGGGAATGCTGTTCCTAGTCACCGGTTTGCAGGCTCGCACCCTCCTGACGGCTTTCAGGACCTATGCCGCTTCTCAACTCGTTGTGTCGGCGCTGATTGTGGGCGCCGTCATCATCATTGCGCGCTTTGTCTGGATGTATCCCGCGACCTACCTGCCGCGGCGGCTGTCGCCTGCCCTTGCCCGCTCAGACCCTGCACCCCCGTGGCAGTGGCCATTCTTACTGGCGTACACCGGAATTCGCGGCATAGTGTCTCTCGCGGCCGCACTGGGCCTTCCGCTCACCATCGAGAGCGGTGAGGCGTTTCCTCATCGCGATTTGATTTTATTTCTGACCTACGCCGTCATTTTAATAACGTTGGTCGTGCAGGGTCTCTTCTTGCCAAATGTGATCCGTGCGCTCGGCCTCGCAAACGCCGGACAGAATGAGTCGCAAATCGAAAAGGAAGAAGAGCTTGCCGCGCGCCGCAAGGCGATCGAGGCGGCATTGCTTGACCTCGATAAAATCTGCAACGAGAGAAAATATCCCGACGATGCCTTTCAATCGGTCCGCAACATGTACCGAGAACGCCTCAAACATGCCGAACATGGCAGCAACGAGACCTCCAGCAATGAGGGTTATTCAGCGGGCCATGAGGATATCTTGAGGCAACTCCTGCGGACGGAGCGCGAGCAAATGATCGAACTTTACCGGACGGGGCGTCTGAAGGATGAGCCGCGACGGCGCATTGAACTGGATCTTGATCTGCGCGAAGCGCAGATGGCCAATGTTGCCAGTCCCTAATCGGTCATCCGCCGGCTCTGGCCTACTCGACGGTCCGACCCACCGGGGTCTCGACGTCGCATTCCGGATATGTCCTCTTTGCGCCGCGGCGGCCCGCGCCGATCATTGTAATGCCGGTATGTGCAACAACACGCCTCCGGTGCAGTGCATTCGGGCAACGGGATTCGCGGGGCTTCTGCCGCTAAAAAGCGCCTTCCCATGAGTCCCCGCGCCGCTTCGCAGGCGTATCGTTCGGTGGCAATCGAGACGGCATGCCATTCCCCGCGCTGAATTGTGGGTTTGGCGCGCTGTTTCTGCTGATCGGGTGTTGTGCGTTTTTTCCACATGGACTGCGGCTGCCGAGTGTGTACGACAGTCACAGCCACCTTAAATTGCCACGCCCCTTGCATCTGTAGGCCAAAGCCACGATCGCAGGTCAGTGTCTGGTCCCCGGATCGTGTACGAAGCTATAAAATACATTTTGTAAGATAGCTATCGTTTTGAATATAAACGGATTTGCAGGGCTACCCGACCCAGGAAGCAAGCCCCCTAGGCCGGGTAGCGGTCATCGATCTCAGGCATGCCTTTATCAGATGCGGCGGGAACCATTCATCACGAAGGCGACCACCGCACCAATCAAGAAAACAACGAAGAGAATTTTAGCGATACCCGCAGCCCCAGCCGCGATGCCGCCAAAACCGAACAGAGCAGCAATCAGAGCGATGACTAGAAACACGACAGCATAGTGCAGCATGGTAGTTCCATTTATGTATGTTACGAAATTCTTGCCACGCTCAAAACACTACCGATATTCGATTCGGCTCAGTAGAGGGATGACTCCAAACCGTGCGTGGGAATGCGCCGACGAGCCCTCCTTAAAGAGGCTTCGGGGCTATTGCACGCCGTTAGGCGACACGGGGATGCTCGGGTGGTCCTCGAGAGTCTTCATTTCGTTCTCGCAGGCCTTCTTCAGTTCATTTTTGGAAAGTCCCGGATTCGCGGTCCTCTGTTTCTGCATGCACGCGTGCATCTGTTCTTTCTGCGTTTTGACCGGTTTAGCGGCCGGCGCATCGTCGGCAAGCGCAGGTGTGCTAAACACAATCGCTGCCGCAAGCAGCATGGTTTGAATGCCGTACTTCATCGCTTGGTCCTCGGATCGTGGTTTACGAGAATCGATGATGGGACCATTTCGCCGCGCGGGGGAAGCCCTCTAAGCCGCATTCATCAGGCGGAATTTTCCTACCCCAAACGGTGGTCGATATTCCATGGATGGAACACGCCGAGCGCGTCGTGTTCTTTGTAGGCCCTCTCCTACTCTGTCTACAGCGCCACGCGGCTAAACTTCGGTGCGAGGTATCCCCACACTTTGCGCAAGCTTTTAGGGCCAGACCGGACAGCCATTGCTCAGCCACCTCGATCCCGCCTCCTCGCTGGCCATCGGCCTGCTCGTATTCGCCCTGCTGATGGTCGTCATGTTCGAAGCCACGAATGGCTTTCATGACGCAGCCAATGCGGTTGCAACCGTGATCTACACCAAATCCCTCCAACCGGGCCAAGCCGTCATCTGGTCCGGGATCATGAATTTTGTCGGTGTTTTGGCAGGGGGCATTGCGGTCGCATACACATTGGTCGAACTGCTGCCCGCCGAGGTGCTTTCTCCTCCCGATGGAGGTCCCGCGGTCGCGATGTTGGTGTCACTGTTTGTTGCCGCCTTGACCTGGAATATCGGTACGTGGTGGTTTGGGCTGCCCAACTCGAGCTCCCATTGCTTGATTGGGGCACTCATCGGCGTGGGGCTGGGTAACGCCTTCACCCGCTCGCGCAACTTGGCGGAAGGGATGCATTGGCCCCAATTATGGAAAGTGTTGGAGGCCTTGGCCGTATCGCCGGTGCTGGGTCTGATCTTGGCGGGCGCGTTGTATGTCCTCACGCGCAAGACCATCCGCGATAAGCATCTCTATGAGCCCGTGCGTGAGACACCGCCTGTGTGGTGGATGCGCGGCATTCTGATTTTTACGTGCACGGGAGTCAGCTTCGCGCATGGCACTAACGATGGCCAAAAGAGCATAGGACTCATCATGCTGACCATTATCGGCCTGTTTCCAGCGACGTATGCGCTCAATCCGGCCGCCGGCATTACCCTCCAGGATCTGGCCGCGATCATGCAGCAGTCTGAGCCGTTGGTGCTCAAGTACGGCGATGATGAGAAATCGACTGCGCTCGCGGCGGCGAAGGCTGTTGAATTCAGAGCAAGAAACGCTGAGTTGAGTCTTTCGGGGGAGGCTCGCGAGATTCTCCCACCGCGCAGAGTCGAGATCGGATTGAAATCAGAAGTGGCTCAACGGCGGGTCAACATGCGCGATGAAGTCTATCAAGTCATTTCTCAACTGAAACACGCCGAGAACGCCCGAGGCATCAGCAAGGCCGAAAAGCAGCTCGCCCGGCGCCTCGCAAGACTGTTGGGCCAGACGGTCGAATATGCACCTTTCTGGGTTCGCCTACTTAGCGCGTTGTGCCTCGGAATTGGCACGATGTTCGGGTACCGTCGAATTGTCACTACCCTAGGCGAGCGCTTGGGCAAGCTCCACATGACTCCGGCACAAGGTGCCTCGGCTGAACTTGTTGCCACGGCCCTGATTGGCACTGCAGGGTTCACCGGCCTGCCGGTCAGCACAACCCACATCGTAACGTCAGGGATCGCGGGGACCATGGTAGCTTCCGGGGCCGGCGTGCAATACGGAATGATCTCGAGGATTCTAATTGCCTGGGCGTTCACCCTGCCGGTGACCATCCTGGTCGCCGCAACCCTCTATTATCTCCTTGCCAGCCCTCGCATCTGACGGGTGCGCGCCCCTCGCGAGCCGTGTCGCCATACGGGGACACCCTTATCGGAATCTGACGCGCAAAGGTAGTGATCGCCTACAGCGGAGATGATGCGATGCGGTTTAACATCGCCCGTCATTCTTAAATGGCAGAGTCAATGGGCACCGCCATATTGAACATCGGCACCTCTGTCTCGTTGACACAGTTTATTAAAGAAGCTCTCGCGGCGGAACGTGATGGCCGCTTCGACTTCTTTACCGCAGCAAGCGATACCGAAGCGATTCAGGCGAGTAGATCCAGACGCTTTGCATTGATCGTTACGGGACCGGAGCGGGACGCTTTACCGCACCCCGCCGGCATTCGATCCCTGCGGGCGGCCAACCCCGACGTACCTATCTTGGTCATGGCGGACGACGTTGCGACCGGCAAGCAGTCGCTCGACGCGGGCGCAGACGGCTACTGCCTCACCGCTGCGCTCGATCGAACTCGCTTTATGGAAGCGGTCCGTACCACCAGCCGCCCCACAAGCAGCGCCGATTATATCGAACAGCAGATGGCGAAGGTCGTATTGAACGCCATCGGAGATGCCGTCATCGGCACGGATAGCCAGGGACGCGTAACGTACATAAACAAGGTGGCCGAACGATTGCTCGGTCGCGAAGCCTCCTCGATATGCGGAACGGACTTCGCGGGGACGTGCCGCATCTATGACATTCAGACCAAGGACTATCTGCCTAGTCTAATGTCACTTGTCGGCGAGGGACAGAGCGCCGCACAGGCAATGCGAGGCAGCGTCTTGATCTCACCCCTTGGCACTGAGATCCCTATCGAACATACCGTTTCCCCTCTTTACGATCGAGGAGCGCTCGCCGGAGCAGTAATCGTTTTTCGCGACTTGAGCGAATCTCGCGCAATGACGGAACGGATGTCTTATCTCGCGCATCACGATTTTCTCACCGATTTGCCCAATAGAGTCCTTCTCAGTAATCGGTTGAGCCAATGCATCATCTTGGCTGAACGCCATGACCGTCTTCTCTCCATCCTGTTCCTGGACTTGGATGGATTTAAACTCATCAATGACTCTTTGGGCCATTCGATCGGCGATGAATTGCTGAAGGAAGTGGCGCGAAGGTTGACGCTATGCGTGCGCCGCTCCGACACCGTCAGCAGACAGGGTGGCGATGAATTTGTAGTCCTGCTGGCCGAAGTGGCGAATGCCCAGGATGCCGCCGTGACTGCGGAAAAAATGCGCGTCGCACTTTCTGCGCCATACTTTATCTCCAGCCATCAGCTTCATCTACGATGCAGTATCGGGATCAGCGTCTATCCGGATGACGGCCGCGATGCTGAAACACTCATTAAAAGCGCGGATATGGCCATGTACCACGCGAAGGAATCGGGCCGCAATCGCATTCAGTTCTTCGAAAATGAGATGAATGTGCGCGTGGTGAGACGGCAATCGATGATACAGGCCATGAGTGAGGCGCTGACGCGCGAAGAATTCGTTCTTCACTACCAGCCCACCTATAATCTGCACACCTCGGAGGCCAAGGGCGTCGAGGCATTGATTCGGTGGCAGCGGCCCGCGCACGGGCTCATAGCGCCAGGTCACTTCATCTCCATTGCCGAGGACGCCGGACTCATCGAGGCAATCGGACAGTGGGTGCTGCACCAGGCATGTTATCAGGCGCGTGCTTGGATCGACGAAGGGCTGTCGGTTGACCGAGTCTCGGTCAATATTTCGGCCCTGGAATTCAATTGTAAGACGTTTTCAGACAGTGTACGCAACGTGTTGAAGAACACGGGCTTGGACCCCTGGCGTCTCGAACTGGAGCTGACGGAAACGGCCGTCATGCGGGATGTAATAGCCACCTCCCATGTGCTGGCAGAACTGAGCGCGGACGGAGTTCGCTTTGCGATGGATGATTTCGGAACCGGGTATTCCAGCCTCAATCATCTGCTGCTGTTTCCAATCGACACGTTGAAAATAGACAAATCGTTCGTGCAGGACGTGCGTTCGAATGCAAATGCCGCAACGATAGTGACCGCGATCGTCCAACTGGGTCAGAGCCTGGAAATGGAGGTCATTGCGGAAGGCATCGAAACCGCCGAGCAATTGAGATTTCTCGCGATGCGGGGATGCCTCGCGGGGCAGGGCTATTATTTTGGCCCCCCGGTAGGCGCAGATGAGGTGCGCAAGCATTTGCAGCCGCGGCGCGCGGGCCACGGCCGCGCAATTCAACGATGATTGAACGGCTCGGCGGCCCCTGCTCCGTTTACATCTTCGGTATATGCAGCCGGCTGATCATGAGCGAGCCGGACAAGCCGTATATCAGCGTCAGTGGATGGAGAACGTAGCCCATCACGGAAAATTCGCCCCACCACAGGTGGTCCCCGGTTGCCCCGGTATACCCGGCGAACATCAGGACGCAGACGACGACAAACGACGTCGGTATCGGCGTCCCCTCGAAGTATTTCACTTTACCGCTGCCTCCGGACAATTCCTCCGCGGTCACGTTGTAGCGCGCTAGACGTGAGACTCCGCAGGCCACGAAGTAGCCCAATATGATGCGGTCGAAAAGCCCTTGCATCCCGCAGCTGTAGCCGATCAGTGCCGGGGTGATTCCAAAGGAAATGATATCTGCAAGGGAGTCGAGCTCGCGCCCCATGGCAGATTGGCTTTGCCGCCACCTTGCCACGCGGCCGTCAAGGACATCGAATATCAAGGCAGCGAAGACCAGCGCTCCCGCGAAATATAAGTGCCGCACGGTGCCCGTCTGGACGAAGCTTATCGTCGAAAACAACGCCGCCGTCCCGCAAATGGCATTGCCGAGCGTAAACCAATCGGCTAAATGAAACTCTCTGATCATCGAGAAAGGCTTCGGATGTTTGTCGCTGTTCATTTCAATCGATCCGGTCCGGAGATAGTTGCATTTTAAGCGCATCGGCGGCAAGGAACCTAAAATCGGCTGCCGGGTCGTTCATTCGCTATGATATCCGCCATGAAGATCGCCACTTACAATGTCAACAGCATCAATGCGCGCCTGCCGAACCTGCTGCGCTGGCTCGATTCCGCCTCGCCGGATGTCGTTTGCCTTCAAGAATTGAAGGCGCCCCAGGATAAGTTCCCGGAAGCCGTGATTCGCGAGGCTGGTTACGGAGTGATCTGGCATGGCCAGAAGAGTTGGAACGGCGTCGCAATTCTCGCTCGAGGTGCCGAGCCGAAAGAAGTCAGGCGCGCGCTTCCCGGAGATCCCGACGATAGCCATAGTCGATATATCGAGGCGACGGTGGGCGGCATCGTCATCGGCTGTATCTATCTGCCTAACGGAAATCCGGCACCCGGACCGAAATTCGAATACAAGCTCCGCTGGCTCAATCGCCTGCTTGCTCATGCGGCGGAACTGCTTCTGTCAGGAGTTCCCGTCATACTTGCGGGCGATTACAATGTGATACCGACAGAAGCCGACGTGTACAAACCCGAACGCTGGGTCGATGATGCTCTGTTTCGAGTCGAGGTCCGCGAGGCGTTCGCGCATCTGACCACCCATGGCTGGGTGGATTCCCTGCGCGCTCGGCATCCCGACGAGACGTTGTATACCTTTTGGGATTATTTCCGCAATGCTTATACGCGGGATGCCGGACTACGCATTGATCATCTTCTCCTGAGTCCCTCCATTTCGAGCCGCTTGGTCGATGCGGGCGTCGACCGAGAGGTCCGGGGTTGGGACAAGGCCAGCGACCACGCCCCGGTATGGGTTGAATTGGCCGATCAAGGATCAGGAAACCAATGACCACCCCGCTCCATTCCGCTCTCAAGCGCGCTCTGACGATTGGAGGCCGCGAATACGTCGTGACTTTGACGAGCGACACACTGAAAGTGACGCTTAAGGGAAAACGCCGCGGAGTCGAATTGGCATGGGCGAACATCGTCAATGGCGATGCGGCTCTGGCCGTCGCGCTGCAAGCCTCGGTGGGTGCCTTCGCGAAGAGAGCAAGTCCAGCGAGCGCGAAATCCGTGAAAAAAGCGTCGTCGAAGAAATAGCATGGGGATGGCATGACGATCCCATGGCTTTGCAAAGATGAACAAATCAGAGAAACTTGACGAGCTGGTTACCGAAGTAGAGGAGCTACTCGCCCGCTTGCCGGATAGTTCGGATCCCGAGATTGCCGCCCTGCGAGAGCGCGTCGACAATACCATCCTCGACACATGGACCGCCGTCACGCGGGACCGTGCCGAAGCGGCGGCGAGCGCTGAAGATCTCATTTATTCTCTTAATGGCTATATTCACGCTCATCCTTGGCTCATGATGGCCGCGACAGCGGTGCTCAGCATATCCGCGAGCTTCTTCGTAGGCCGAATCAGCCGCGCCGATAGCACCCGCCAGCCGTAGCATGCGGGAAGGTTCGCACGGCGAGAGGGCACTCATCTAGCGGATCAATGACTTGTCAGTCGGTGTATTCGCGGGGAAATAAAATTCGGAATGTAGTTCCACGGCCCCGCTCTGACTTCATATCGATCGTCGCGTCCAACATTTCGCACAATCGCTTTACGATGGAGAGACCGATCCCCTCGCCTGACGCTTCGCTTCCGGCCAAAGTCTTGCCGAGGGGCGCAGCAATCGGCGTCGGCTTCTCGATCGCTCGTTCTCCGCCATCCTTTTCCTTATCAATGCGAGCCGGGGATTGCTCATGAGCTTTTTCAAGTGCTTCGGTCAACGGCTCGCCTGAACCGGCGTGAAAACCCGGACCGGTATCGGAAATGATGAGCTCCCAACGTTTTGCATCGTTGACCGTACTATCTCCCCAGCGGACCGTGATACCCCCGTCGTGCGTGAATTTGACTGCATTCAACACGAGATTTTGGGCAATTCGCCGAATCTTGACGGCATCGCCATCGGTCGCAAAACCCGGAGGGCCGTCGCAGCGCAGGTACAAACCACGCTGCCGTGCCAATGCCCTGATGCCTTCGCACAATTGCTGGATGATGGGCGTCACGTCGATCGGTTCAATATGGCGTACTTCTCGGCCGGCCTGCAACCGCGCAAGGCTTGTCACGTCATCCAGCAAATGATGAAGCGAAGTCACATTTCGCATCAGAATGCGGACGAACTCGTCCCGTGCAGACTCCCGAAGCCCGCTATGAGTGAGACCGACCGTCACGTTCGCGACGACGCCCAAATTGCCCCGAAGGTCGTGGGCCGCTTGTCTCCACAAATCGGCCCGCTGTTGCTCCAGCACTTGGATTTCGACCAAGGCGCTCTCGAGGTCCTTGACGTGGCCCGCGGCCTCGCGCTGCTGAAGCTGAAAATACTGACGAACGCTTTCTTCGACTCCTGTGCTGCAGATCGCGGCCCAGAGTCGTCGCGCCCTGGCCATTGCAGGATGCGAAATGTCGGGGTTAATGCAAATATACTTTTCCAACTCCGAAACCACGCACTGGTTCAGCTTGCCTAGCTCACGAGTCACCTCATGCAAGTCATAACCCTGCTGCCAACGCTGCAGTCCGTGCGCCGCTGCGGAAGCGAGTCCGGCGCCCTTGTCGAATTCAGTCGCATCCAATCCGACGTCGCGCAGTTCGCGCTCGAAAGTCAAAAGCAAGGCGGGAATATGATCGTATAGGTCTACTTGCGGCAAAGAATCGCTGGTGGTCAGGGCCGGGTCTTTTTGGATGGCTGTGCGCCATGTGTGTAAGATCTCGGCGCGCCGGCTGCTCAAATAAGTCGCCAGCGCATGCAGCTGAACATCGATATCCCCCACCGGTCTCTCCTGCCAACTGTGAACCCGAAACGCGATCGATGCGAAAGAAGGGCCTCAGTATAGCTGACAGGCGAAGACCGATGCCCGTGAGGCCGAATTTGAGGTCGAAGTCGGTTCGTGGACGGCCGCGGCTTTAACGCCGCGGCCGCTCTCGAGGCCTCGCTTGTGCTCCGCGCAACTACTCCTTGGCTGAAACCCCGGCGCTCGCCGCAATGGACTGAATCTTCTTCAAATGCGCTTGAAGAGTCGGTAACGTTGCGGCGGCGAACGCCTTGGCGTCGGGATCCTTGCCGGTGGCGGCTTCTTTCTTGAACAACGCGATATCCTCCTTGTGATCTTTTATCATTCCTTTAATGTAGGACTTGTCGAAGGCCTCGCCTGATAAGATCTCGAGCTTCGCCTTCGTCGCCATCTGTCCAACGCTCGGACTCGTCGGCAGGGATATGTTCTTCGATGCGGCAATGCCTTTGAACTTCTCGTTGGCAGCCGAATGATCCTTGACCATCATCGCGCCATAGTCTTTGACGCTCGGGTTGGTAGATTTTTGCTGCGCCAAGTTTCCGAGCTCGACCTCCGCAATCCCGCCTTCCGCCGCATGTTTGTAGAACGTCGAGTCGGGGTTCGCCGCGCCAAATGCAGCGAAGGGAGCCGCCAGTGCCAAAATTGCCAATGCCCGCTTCATAACTTCTCCTCGTATTTCGGGTTCTTGAGCCACCAAACCAATCACTGGGTCCATAGCCACCCAATCATTGGATTCTGGAAATATGCGCCTTCGCATGAAAGCGCGCAGCGATCCCCGCTCCTAAGATTCTGTAGGAAAAGGCGGGCATGGACCTGACGCCGCCGCACGCATGCGGCGCAGCCCACCTCTCTCGGGACGTCAAAAAGTATGAAGCCCATCACGGCAAAACCGCCCGAACCCGCCTACAACCATGTCATCTTTCATTGGCCGGCGAGTCCCATGACGCACTCCGCACGTTGCTCACCCTCAAGCGATGCGTGCTGGGCGATCAAAGCCGCGCCGCAGCTGCGCATATTTATCATCGACAAAAGCGAAGACAGCGCCTGCGCGCTTGCGACTCTGCTGGTCCTCATCGGTCACGCCTCGGAATTCGAGGTGTCGCTCGACCACACTCATGTGTGTCGCTGCTCGTTTAGTCCCGATGTCATCCTTGTCGGTTTGGGTCTTATCGACGTCAAGCTCATCGCGAGGTTGCAATCAAAATTTGACGGGGTGAAGGTCGTAGGGATGATTGGTTCCAGGTACAGCGACGAAAAACAAACGGTCCTTGCAGCCGGCTGCGATGGCTGCCTGTACTATCTGGCGGAACCTGAAGAATGGCAGCAGCAATTAAACAATGTGTTATCGCCGCTTAGTGTCGCCCGCCCTCCTTGATCGACAGATTCTCGACCACGGGCCTGCCGCCCGAAGCGTTTTGGGCGACCCGCAGGGCGTCGCGCAAGTCCCAACCGCTTAAAACAAACCCTTGCAATACGACGCGGCCCTTGGTGACGGCCACCTGAACGTCGGAACCGTGGAAATTGGGATGCGAATGCAACGCGGCTTTCACCCGCTCCCTGACTGCCTCATCCGTTTCGCTGCCAACACCGTCCGGTTTACCCTTGAGAGTGGTGGGCGGTGCTTGGAATTGCGGGTAATCCGCGTAACCCTCGGCACCCACCGCGATCGCGCTCCAAACCAAGACACCGAGCGCCGCGCAAATACCAAGCAACTTTCGGGCCGGATTCAATCGATGGGTCGAGTACAATGACCTTCCTCCTGCCCTATGCGCAGTTCCAATCAACGGCAATACCTGTCGTGCTCAACGCATTCGTGCCAGGTGTGCTCTCGGTAATACCGATGATGCTCGTGGTCGTAATAACCTTCCCGCGGCGTCTCAACGAGGCAGCCCGTCGCCAGTATCAGAAGTCCCATCAGCAAACTGCCTTTGATAAATTGTTGCGTTTTCATACCTGGGTTCCTCAAGGGATCGATGCTGTATTGCACGATACCCGCAGGTCAGGCGGAAAAAAATCCGCGATTTCTCTATGCTGCATGTCGGCAGTGATCCTACGCGACCGAAAAATCCGCCCGCAGTTCAGGCCGCTCTTCGGTTCGAGACTTTGGTTTTGCGCATTTTCAGATGCGCCCTAAAACGGCCTGTTTTTTCTGCGTACAGACGACGGCCCAGAGGGAAAGCCTCTTTCTGCAATGCCGAACGGCATTGTTGCGCGCGCGCCCGCCACTTCTCGACCGTAACCGCATCCGCTCGTAGGAAGCCGTTGTCGGCAAACTCCTTCACCTTGTCATTTAGCGCGGCTAAATCGTGGTCCCGTCCCAAAACGTCAGCTAGACGGTGAGCTCGCCTATGGCTTTTTGCGAGTCGCCGGACACCTAAGCGGTGCGCGACGTCGATCTGATTGAGCAGATATTTGGCCTGCTTGCGGCATTCATGCAAATTCGCATCGGTCGGATGGCGCCTTGCGCGCGCGAGGGCCTTGCGGCCGCTCTTGTAGACACGGCTCAATCCCCGGCTCAAAGCCAGCCGATCGGGCAACGTATGCGCGAGTCTTTCAGTTCGGCTAGCCACGCCTCGCAACGTGTCCGCCGCGGCGGCGCGGTGCTGGACGCGCAGCTCGTGTTGGGATTCCAGACGCTCAGAGTGCAGCAATGTGCGCAGTTCTCTGCGAAGCGCCGCAAGATTGTTCCCGTCTCGATCGGGGAGCAACCGCGTCGCCGCCTGCATGAGCACTTTAGCGTCGCGCACCGGAGCCAAGGGTCTTGCAGCGTCACGAAGAATGGTGTTCTCCCGGCGATAAGGATCCGCGCCCATGCATGGCCGCAGCAGGCGCAGCGTCGCCCGCGCACGCTTCAGCTCCTTCCGAACGTCGTGAATGCGCTCGCCGGAGCTGCCCTGTAAGGCCCGGACGGCATGGTCGAGTTGCCGGAGGAACTCGTCCCGGACCGCGTACAGCGGTACGTTCAAAGGCGAATCGCCCTTCACGAGCTTCCGCGCGGGTCCACGATCATGTGGTTCGGTCCGCGGCCCGTGCGGGAGGGAATGTTCATCGGATCCATGGCACGTCCCCCTTCTTTCGCGAGACCCTTTAATCGCGAGAGTATAAAAAAGTACTCGACGCTCCATTGTCGCAGTTCGCCGCTTCCTGCTGTCGGGACCCCTCCCACAGGGGGACGGTAATCGAGGCCGGTGCAGACGGGGTCGATCGATGATCAGCCTAACTCGGCGCCCGTCCGCCTGGACGCTTCGGCCCCACTCCGAGCGTGGGACCGCTTCGCATTCGAAGCGCTAAGCAAGTATATTCTCGCCGCTCTTGGCCACCATTTATAGCGGCCGCTACCGGAGCAGGCGTTTGGTGCAAATTCGACGATCCGGCGCTTCGCGCATGGCAACGCGCTGCGTATATTTCGCTCTTCTTCTAGGCATTAGCGCAGCGGCGATCGCGGCCGATCGTACTTCGATGGCGGATCCATGTCCGGGCGGCTGGTGGGCCGATTTCATGATCGGCTCGCATCACATCCATCCCTATCGGCATTTTGACGACTTCAATCCCGGTCTCGGGTTCGAGTGCTCAATTCGGCCCCAGTGGGCTGCCTCGGTCGGGTATTTTCGTAACTCCCTAGATCGGCCGTCGTTTTATGCCGGAGCGGTATTCACACCGGCAGTCGCACATTGGAAATGGTTCAGTCTAGGCGCCATGGGTGGGGTGATTTCGGGCTACAACTTCGGACGATTTGGCGTCGGCTCCAAAAACAGAACCGGCGCGGTGTTTGCGCCGACCGCAATTACCCAATTCGGTGGTTTCGGCATGAACTTCATTCTCATCCCGCCGATCCGCGAGAATAATTTGCCGTTCACCGTCGGATTCCAGGCGAAATTTCGCTTCAAGAAATAAGCAACAGGCGGCGGCATAGATCTGCCTGTCGTGCTGGTGAGCGGATACGCAGAGGCCGTCAGGCGCGAACCTGACAATGCGGGCGTGCCGCTGTTAGCCAAGCCTTATGGCCTGGATGATCTGGCGCAGATTCTGAACATTGCGATGTCCCGACACCGCGACTGCGCCATGGGCGGTCCAGCGGAGCCGGCGCAGCCGCAGAACTTGTAGGCCTTTGCCTACGTGGATTCGCACCGTTGTGGTACGCGACGCTCGAGCATCCATAAGAGACACTTTCCGGTCGTCAGCATCATAACTCGAGCATTACATATTACATCCCAAATGAAAGAGCTCTCCTCCGTCGAGCTGCTCGAGGCGGCTGCGTACGCGCTGGTGGGCGAGCGATGCCGCCAATCGTACCTGCATGACATCCGTGGAGGGTTACAGGCGCTTCACAGCGCGGTCGAGTTGCTAATCCGTGCGGCAAGTGCTCCCGCAGAGAATTCTTCGCTGGCCGAAAAAGCGGCCGGCCTCGCAAGGCGAGCGGTTCAAAAGCACGAGAATTCGCTCGTGGAACTCGTGAATCACCTTACGCCTCAAAGCGAGATCGAAACCCCTTTGAATGTCGGCGAGATGGTCGACGATGTAATGCGATTCATCAGGAACGACTCGGCGTGCAAGTCGATCACCTTCCGTTTGGAGTCGGACGCCGATGTCTTTGTGCTCGCGCAGGCCTGCAAATTTCGCATGCTGATTCTCGGCCTGAGTTCGGCCCTGACCGACGAGCTTGCGCCCGGAACGGTGGTCGATATCGCCGTTACCCGGGTGGGTTCGAGCGCATCGGTCGAGTTTCGGTCGGTCATGCCTTGCTCCTCCGTGCCGAGTCCGGAGAACCTTGGGCATACGGACGGCGCGAGGACTTCTCTATTCGATTTGCTCGTCGCGCTTTCGGGGCGGTGGACGGCGCTCAACGGCGGACGCATCGAGCTATCGTCAGAACCGCATTTGCCGAGTGCCTTGCGCATTTATTATCCTTTGGCATCGCCCGAACCAAGGAAGCCATGACTATGGGAGAGGAACGATCGATACCGCCCTTGAAGGTACTCTACATAGAGGATAATCCGCTGGTACGCGAAATCCCTTGCGAGTTGCTGGCGGACGAAGCGTCGCTTGCTCGCGACACTTCTTGACGTGGTGGCCGCATTCGTCTGACATATAACCCACAACATGCGGCTTTGTCTGACATACATAGGATCGAGCATCCTCCTACTATGTTTTGCGCCGTAGATTCGATCACGCGTTGTTTAGGTTTGGGGCCGCAAACCCAGGGTTGAACACTTGCCGATGAATGAAAATACCGCCCCCGTCAGACAGGCCGCAGGCCAACTAGACCTGGAATTGCAAAACCGCCTTGATGAACTCGCGTGCGGCGAATGCAGCGAGGAAGAGTTTGTTGACGAAATCTCGAGTCTCCTGCGCGCCGCTCCAAGCGCGGCATGGCAGATATTG
>DASYJX010000088.1:0-30971 GCA_035996065.1 Steroidobacteraceae bacterium
GCCGTTGACCGCGTCCGCGGTCAAGATAGATTGCGATTTCCCCAGCCAGGTAAACCAGAAGGTGGAGCCCGAGCCTTGGGGGGTAAGGTTACGGGGTTGACCTCCCGATGCCGGAATCACATAGAGGTCCCCGCTTGCAATCGATTCGTCGCTCATGAGGCCGCCGATAAAGCCAATGGTCCGCCCGTCCTTGGACCAGCGGGGCACCGCAATCTGCATGTTGGTTTTGAATCGGGATCGACCCGCGCCGGTGTTGCGATCGATCAGATAGAGCTCCGCAATGTACCAGTTGTTGTCGCCTGAGCCATGCGCCGCCGTGGCCGCGAAGCTCGTGCCATCGGGAGACCAGTCGTATTCATAAACGTACAGATCGGCAGGCGAGACCTGTTTGACCTCGCCGCCGGCGACGTCCACCGTCGCGATGCGCTGCTCCATGATCTGCTGGCCGATGACACCTGTTTCCTGAGGGACGGCTTCCAGAGGACCCGCGGCGCGGGTGGCGTTTTCGGTGAACAGAAAGGCGATCGATCTGCCGTCGGGCGACCAGCCGGGCGAAGCGAGGTAGCCCTTCAACTGCGTGAGCCGGCGGACCGAATGATCAGCGATCCGCATGACATAGAGTTGAAGTTGGCCGGGGAACTCGGCGTCGGATAGAAAGGCCAGCGAGGAACTATCGGGAGCCCAAGCGAGTGCTCTTTCTTGGATCGCCTGGCTGGGGTCGGTTTTACCGGTTTGTACGGCGGTGACCCGCAACGGATTCTGCGGATGAGAGACTGACGCGAGATAGACTGCCGATCGCGAGACCGCCGGTGCACCGGGCGGAATCGAGCGTGACCAAGCGACCCAGCGTGCATCGGGAGAGAGCGCCGTCTCCAGGTAGTCCCGCGCGTTCGCGACGCGTTGCATCGTTTTTGCGAGCGGGGGCCTCTGCGCGGGGTTTGCGCGGACAACCGCTGCGGCCGCCAAGAGCAACAGCAGCGGTGCGACTGCGGCAGCCATTCTCATCGATACGTCATTCGTTTCCCTGCCGTCTGTGCAGATCGGCAGCGTCCCCGTTCAACAGGCGGAGCACATCCGGCGTCTTGAGCGCGGTGCAGAACTCGCCATCCATGTTCGTGAGCGCCATCGCGTGAACCAGCTCTGCATCCCGGTCCACGCCGTCCCATCCCACGCGATTGGTCGTGGCACAGGCATCTTCCACGACATAGGTATCGAAGCCGAGATTTCCGGCCGTGCGCACGGTCGTTTCGACGCACATGTTCGTAAAGAACCCTGCGACCACCAAGCGATGGATCCGCCGGCGCTGGAGCATGAGTTCCAAATTCGTTCCAATGAAGCCGCTGTTCACATCCTTCTTGATGATGGTGTCGCCGCTGCGCGGTTCCAGACCCTCCTTGATGCTCCCGGTAGGCAGGGCAAGCTTGAGAGGAGAACGCTCTTCGCGCGAATCGTGCATGGTATAGAACACCGGCAACTCATTGCTCCGCCACCCATCGAGCAGCCTGCGGATGTTCCCCTCGGCCTGCGGGTTATTGCGCCTGCCTTGCGGGCCGCCCCAGTGTTCGAGCACATCGACTCCTTTTTGTACGTCGATGAGCAAAAGCCCCGTGATGGCATCGAATTTCTTGATCATGCTGCATGCCTCGTGAATGCGACTTACGCCTAGCATAGGGAAGCAAGGACGGTTTGGGGCAATAAAGTTTGTCCTGAGAACTCGTTCTAGGGACTTCGCGAGCCTTGCTCGGCGCGATTTTCCGCAAAGCCCAGAGTTTCGAAGCGACGTGCTTCGGCCTCGCCTTGCTTCTTTTGCGCACGAATCTCGTTGACGAGTTCAAGTGCCGTCTTCGTACAGGGCGGCAGCTCTGCGGCGCATGCCTGCAACGGCGTCATGCGCTCGCCCCAGCGGATCAAATGGGCCGACAATGTCAGGCCGCCGCCGAACGCCGGCATCAACACGAGACTACCGGGCGCGAGGCGGCCTTCCTCGACCGCTTCCACGAGCGCGACCGGCGCGGTGGCCGAACTCATGTTGCCGTACTTCTGCACATTCACATAGACCTTCTCCCGTGCTGCACCGGCGCGCTTTGCGACTGCATCGATGATGCGCAAGTTTGCCTGATGCGGCACCACCAGGGCGATGTCATCCATGGTCACGCGGGCGCGGCGCATGACGTCGAGGCTGGCTTCGCTCATGCCTTGCACGGCCTTGCGAAAGATCTCTTGCCCGTCGAAGTCCCAGCGCGTCTGTCCGAACTGGACGCCCAGATTGGCGTACATGGTGCCCATGCCGCGCACACGCAGAATTTGCCGCGCGTCGGCATAGCATTGGAGCTTCTCGGCAATGACCCCCGTCTCGTGTTCCGTGTGCTGCAGCACCATGGCCGCTGCGCCGTCGCCGAACAATACGGCTACATTGCGATTGTCCCAGTCCATGTACTGGGAGATGAGTTCGACACCGATGACCAGCGCGTTCCTGACGATGCCGGTCTTGATCATCGATGAGCCGATCGACAGCCCATACATGAAACTGGTGCACGCGGTGTTGACGTCGAACGCCGCCGCTTGGGTCGCGCCGATGCGCTGCTGTACGCCCGAGGCGCTGTTGGGCACGGTCTCATCGTTGCTGCAGCTGCCGTAGATGACGAGCTCGATTTCCTTGCCCTCGAGTCCCGCGCATGCGATCGCGCGGCGCGACGCGGTGATCGCAAGCTCGATGCCGGGCACGTGGGAGATGCGCCGCTCCTTCATGCCGGTGCGGGTGGTGATCCATTCATCGTCCGTGGGCAGGAACGTGGCCAGGTCGCGATTGGTCAGAATCGACGGCGGCAGGCATTTGCCCCAGCCGACGATGGCAGCGTGCGTCAAAGGGAACTCCCCAGGGCTCTTCGTATCGCCATTGTCGCCGATATGCGCTCAACTCGCACGCCTTGTGCCGTGCAATGCGTTGGCGCCGCAGCGTCGTGAAGCGAGTCTCCTTGCCGGATTCCAACGCTGTTGACACAATAGTTCACTTCGTCAAACCATCCGAACTTACCGTGGAACCAATCGCCGTAGCCCCGCAAGTATTCTCGCGTCAACTGGAACTCAGAGCGCTGCACGGCGGCTTTGGCTAAAATTCACGTGGCACGTTCCAAGCTGCTTCACTGGGGGCTGGCGCTCCTCCTGACGTGCGTCGTGGTCGTGATCGCGGCCGTTGCCTGGCTCGTTCGCCTCGACCACCTCGTGACGCGGGAATTCCAGGGCCGTCACTGGTCCGTCCCCGCGCGGGTTTACGCGGCACCACTCGAACTCTATGTCGGTGCGCACGTCTCGGCGAACGATCTCGAAGAGGAGTTAGCCCGCATCCATTACCGGCCCGGCGATCCTTCAACGGGTCCCGGGCTCTATCGGCGGCGTGGAAACTCATACGATCTGCATGCGCGCCGCGTGCGCTTCATCGACGAGCTGCGCGATCCCCAACGGGTCTCGATCAGCGGGGACTCGAACTCGATCACGGGGTTGAAGTCGGCCGACGGCTCGGAGCTCGCGGTGTTCCGCCTCGATCCGCCGGTGATCGGCAGCGTATTTCCGATCCACGGCGAAGACCGTCTCGTCTTGTCGCCCGCCGACATTCCGCCGGTCCTGCGATCCGGGATCAAACTGATCGAGGATCGGCGCTTCGACGAGCATCACGGCGTGGATGCCCACGGCATCGCGCGCGCTGTCTGGGCGAACCTTCGAGCCGGTCGTGTGGTACAAGGCGGCAGCACGCTGACGCAACAGCTCGTCAAAAATTACTTTTTGTCGGACGAGCAAAGTTTCGGACGCAAGGGAACCGAAGCCTTGATGGCACTGCGGCTCGAGGCGCATTTCTCCAAAGAGGAAATTCTCGTCGCGTATCTCAACGAGGTGTATCTCGGCCAAGACGGTTCGCGGGCCATCCACGGTTTTGGGCTGGGCAGCGAGTATTACTTCGCCAAGCCCTTGGACGAACTCGACATCGGTGAACTCGCGATGCTGATTGGGCTCGTCAAGGGGCCGTCCTATTACGATCCGCGCAAACATCCCGACCGCGCACGCGCGCGCCGCAACCTCGTGCTGCAGCGGTTTGCCGATGCGCATTTGATCGACGCTACCGATGCAAAACGCGCAGCTGCGGTCCCGCTTACCTTGAGGCCGCCGGGCGGCAGCTACGTGCCGGCCTATCTGGATCTGGTCAGGCGTCACCTCAAGCGCGACTACGCCGAAGCGGATCTCGCAGCCGCGGGGCTAGCCGTGTACACGAGCCTTGAACCGCGCGCGCAGGCGGCCGCGGAGCGGGCACTCACGCTGAATCTGAAGCGCCTCGATGCCGCAAGCCGTGTGCGCGATGCGCACCTCGAAGGCGCGGTGATCGTGGCCGAACCGAACAGCGGCGACGTGGTGGCCGTCGTCGGCGGCCGCGACGTAGGCACGGATGGTTTCAACCGAGCCCTCGATGCGCGCCGGCCGATCGGATCGCTCGTCAAGCCGGCCGTGTATCTGACCGCACTCGAGACCGGCCGCTATAACGCAGCCACTCTGATCGAAGACGCACCGATAGAACTCAAGCTCAGCGACGGCAGCGTCTGGGCGCCGCAGAACTTCGAACATCAGGTCTACGGGCGGGTGCCGATGGCTCGTGCGCTCGCCGAGTCCATGAACCTTGCGACGGTGCGGCTCGGCCTTGACCTGGGTTTGCCGAAAGTGGCTGCCACGCTGCAGCGGTTGGGTCTCGACACGCCGCCGACGCTTAATCCGTCGTTGCTCCTCGGGACCGTCGAGATGACACCGCTTGAAGTCGTGCAGGTATACACGGCGCTGGCGAACGGCGGTTTTCGCGCCCGGCTACGCGCCGTACACGCGGTCGTCGATGAGCATGGCCGACCGCTCAAGACTTTCAAGGTCCAGGTCGAGGAAGCTGCGCCGTCGGCCGCCGTCTATCAGCTTGACCGGATGCTCATGCTGGTGACCACGAACGGCACCGCCCGCGATGTGGGGTCTTACTTGCCGAAGGGCATGGTCGTCGCGGGAAAAACGGGGACGTCATCCGATACCCGCGATAGCTGGTTCGCAGGATTCACCGGCAGTTACATTGCCGTGGCATGGGTGGGGTACGACGACAACCGCGTAACCGGGCTCACCGGCGCAGCCGGAGCGATGCCGGTGTGGGCCGGCACCGTGGCAAGCCTCAAGTCCGCTTCTTTCCAGCCGGTCCCGCCGGAGCTCGTCGAGGATCGCTGGATCGGGTTCAGCGACGGATTGGAGACGACCTCGGCCTGCAGCGCCGACTCGGTCGTCGTCTCGGTCCCGAAGGGCGCGGTGTTGCCTGCGCGGCCGGGCTGTATTTCCTCGCCAAACAGCACGGCGACTGACAAGATCAAGGCATGGCTCAAGAACCTCGTACACTGAAGGCGCTCGCCGTGCTCACCGTCGCGGCGTTGCTGAGCGGCTGCCCGGCGACGTCGAAGCGCCCGGAGCCATCGAGTATTTCGATTCCTGCGCCCGCGCCCTCAACTCCGCCGCCGCCGGCTCAGGGAGCGCCGCCGCGGCAGACGACACCGCCCCGCGAAAATCATCTCTCCCCCGCAACTCGCTCGCTCGTCACGCAGGCGCGGACGCTGATGGCCCGCGGCGATCTGGACGGCGCCTCCTCAACGCTCGATCGGGCGTTACGCATCGAACCGAACAATCCTTTGCCCTGGATTGAACTGGGGCGGCTCCGGCTCGCGGAGAACGATGCGCATCAAGCAGAGGGCTGCGGACGCAAGGCGCTCGCGCTCGCGAGCGGCGATCGGGGCACGCAAGCACAGGCGGGCCGGCTGCTCGCCGATGCCCTGCGCGTGCAGCGGCGCAATCAAGAGGCAGCCGAGATCGAGCGCCAGCCGTTCATGCACTGACGGCCGTGCCGGTGCAGCCGCTTTCGTCTATGCTGCTCGCACTGATGATGGATGGGATCCCGGCCTCGAGGCCGGCGTTTCTCGCGGAGAGTCGGCATGAAAAAGAATTCAGGGAGGTCGCTGTCGCGGCGCCGGCTGCTTGCGATGATCGGCATGAGCGCGGGCAGCACCGCCATGTATCAGGCGATGCACAGCCTCGGTTTTGCCGGCGAAACCACGTTCACGGGACCTATTCAGTTGAGCGGCGCACCGAAGGGTGCGTCGGTGCTCGTGCTCGGTGCGGGTATCGCAGGTCTCGTGGCCGCCTACGAATTGCGCAATGCCGGATACCGCGTCCAAGTGCTCGAATTCAACAATCGCCCCGGCGGCCGCAACTGGACGCTGCGCGGCGGCGATCGATATACCGAATTGGGCGGAGCGACTCAGGAGTGCCGATTCGATCCGGGCCTCTACATCAATCCCGGGCCGTGGCGCTTACCGTATCACCACCGGGGAATGCTGAGCTACTGCAAGCGGCTGGGCGTCGCGCTCGAGCCCTTCGTGCAAATCAACTACAACGCCTACATGCACAGCCGCAAGGCGTTCGGCGGCAAGCCGCAGCGTTTGCGCAACGTCAAGGCCGACTATCATGGTCATATCGCCGAACTCCTGGCCAAAGCGACTCAAAGCCATTCCCTCGATGGCGAGGTGACCGCCGAGGATCAAGCGAAGCTGCTCGACTCGCTGCGGTTCTGGGGCGCGCTCGATGGGAACTTGAGATACGTGAAGGGCGCAAACAGCAGTGATCGGCGCGGTTACGAACGGGATCCGGGCGGCGGTCTCAGTGCGCGGCCGCAGTATTCGGAGCCCGTGGGCTTGAGCGATACACTCAACTCCGGTCTCTGGGGGGCGTTGCCGTTTGGCGAGATCTACGATCTTCAGACGACGCTGTTTCAGCCGGTGGGCGGCATGGATGGGGTGAGCAAGGCGTTTGCGCGCGAGCTCGCGCCGATGATCAAATACAACGCCAAGGTCGTCGAGATTCACCAGGACGAGCATGGTGTTCGCGCGGCCTATGAGAATACCGCGCAGGCAGGCGCCATCCAAACTGCGCAGGCGGATTGGTGCGTCTGCACGATACCCTTGTCGATACTCGGACAGATTCCCATAAACGTCGGCGAGCCGATGGCTAACGCGATCGCGGCCGTGCCTTACTATACGTCGATCAAGGTGGGATTGCAGTTCAAACGCCGTTTCTGGGAAGAGGACGAACAAATCTACGGCGGTATCACCTATACCGACCTGCCGATCGGTCAGATCAGTTATCCCAGCAGCGGCTTCTTCGGCAGCGGCAAAGGGGTGTTGCTGGGAGCTTATATCTGGCAGGAACTCGACTCTATGGAGTTCACGGCAATGTCACCCGACGAGCGGGTTGCCAAGGCGGTCGAATACGGCAGCCAGATCCATCCGCATTACCGCGAAGAATTCGACAACGGCGTCAGTGTCGCCTGGCATCGTGCGCCATTCGCGATGGGCTGCTTCGGCCTCTGGACCGAAGCGACGCGCGCGCAACATTACGACAATCTGTGCGGATTCGACGGCCGCATCGTGCTCGCGGGAGAACACGCTTCCTACCTGTCGGCCTGGCAGGAGGGAGCCGTCACGTCGGCGCTCGATGCGATCGACCGGCTGCATCGGCGCGCCGTCGCGGCGGGTGCCGCGGTATGAACGCGCGTACGCTGCATGCGGTCGCTGCCCGCTGCCGGCGAGCCGCCGGCGCGGTATGCCTCGCATCATGGGTGGCGTTCCTCGCCGATGCTCCGGCGCGGGCGGACATGGGCATTTTCAATCCCCCGACGCTGAACGCGACCGACGGACGCCAAATCTACGATCAGATATGCCAGGGCTGTCACATGCCCGGCGGCCTGGGCGCCGTCGGCGCGGGACACTATCCGGCGCTGGCGAAAAACCCTGCCTTGGGGTCGGGGCAATACATGGCGCTGACGATTCTGGCCGGGCGGCGCAATATGCCGGCGTTCGGAGTCAAGCATGCCGTCGGATTCAATCTGCCGCCCGTGACCCTAAGCGAGGCGCAGATCGCGGCCGTGATCAATTATATCCGCACGCATTTCGGCAACCGTTATTCGGACTCGATCACCGCCGCGGAGGTCGCGGCGCTCGACCGGAGCGCACGCTGACCGGCGCACTGACCGGTGCACTGACCGGTGCACTGACCGGGGCGTCCATCTTCTCGACGCGGGCGGCGAAATCCGTTCGACAGCGGAGAAAACGGTCCGACAAGGACTGGTGCGCCGAGGCCGGGGCGGGCCCGACGCGAATCCATTCCAGTGCCAAGGCGTCCAATTCGTCGGCACCGTGCTCGCTTCTCTGCCCCATGCGCTGCACGAGGCGCTGCACCTGGTATTCGCGTCGCAACGGCTGATCCTCCGGAGGGGTGGCCGCCTCGGTGAGAATCTCGCTGCGTACGCATAGCATTCTGAGCGCCGTCTCGTTGGACGCCGCGTCGAACTCGGCCGCGCTCTCGGCTTTGAGCCAGGACTCTTTCAGCGCCTGAGCGCCGCCTTTGGGCCATTGCTGAACGTCGGCGATGAATCTCTCTGCTGCCTGTTTGAGCGCTTCGCGATCGGCAGGTGCCGCTCCCCGTGCCACTGCCCATCCGTAAGCTTGTATATGCCGGCCGGCCTCGAACAAATGGGTGTACGACCGCTCTTTGTCGCGTCCACGCTGTTGCGCGAGCTGCGCCTGGCAAAGGTTGATCGCGCGCTCGAACCGAGCGTGCAGCGCGCGCTCGCCGGCTCTCGGCAATTCGCCCAAGGCTTCCAATGCTGCGCGCCACAGGGGAATCTTCGCCGTACTCTCCAGCAATGCCGGTCCCGACAACGCCGCGACCTGTTCAGCTTCCTCGCAGATCGCAACGGCTTGCCGTTGGTTGGCCTCGAGACCGGCAGTGTGTTCGGCGTATGCCTGCTGGCGCCTCTGAAAGACCGCATCGCATTGCTCCCGAAACTCATTCCACAGCGGCTGCTCCTGATCGCGCGGGACGGCGCCGACTTCGCTCCACTTAAGTTGCAGACGCTTGACCGCATCGACCGCCTCGCGGCCATCTTCCTGAGTGCGCAATGCGCGCGCCCGCTGGATGAGTGATTTCTTCTCCTCCACATTATGTGCGGACCACGCATCGAGCCGTCCCTGCAGCCGGCCGACGGCGGCGTCGAATTGATCCTGAAGGGCAAGGCCGGCCTCACGGTCGACAGGGAAATGCCCTCGCCATTCCTGGCGAGCCTCGCGCAAAACCGCCGCCACCCCGGGCCAATCCGGATTCTCGCCGCTCTGAGTGGTTTCGAAGGCCAGGAACCGCTGGAGGACATCTTTGCGCTTCTCCAGATTCGCTCGTCGCACCTTGGCCTGTGCCTCGAAATACTCGCGGCAAGGTTGATAAGCGGTCACGGACGCCTGGTGAAAGCGCCGCCAGTCCGCCTCCGAATCGCTGAGAACTCCTCTGCTGATCGTCTTCCACTCCTCCTGTAGAAGTTTGATCCGATCCGCCAGGGCTTTCGGCGCCTCCGACGAACCGATGAGCGCTTCCATCTCCCTGATCAATTCGATGCGCTTGGGCGCCACCGCATAATCCTTCCACTCCTTGAGCTCATTCAGCTTCACATCGAGCTGCTGCACCTGTCTCGCGAGATGCGGCGGCACGGCAGGCGCTGACTGCTGCTTCTCCTCGAGGGCGCGGCGCAGGCCCGCGGCCCGTCCCGTATTGCCGTCGCGCAGCGCGCTATTGGCCTTTGCAATGAGACCGCCGAGCTGGCGCAACACGAGGGCCTCGGCAGCCGACTTCTCGGCACAGGCTTTCTCCTCAGCCTCGCGGATGGCGGTTGCTTCCGCGGCCGCCACGGCCGCAGCCTCGTTGCGGCGCAGAGTTTCCGCCGCTTCCTGGGCGAGCGCCTCCTGTCGAGCCGCCTCGCGCGCCGCTCGATTCGTCTCCTCCGCGGCCTGATCCGCCAACTGGCGCAAGTGCCCGGCAATGACGCCCCGACAGCGCTCGACGGCCCCCTGCGCACGCTTTCTTATTTCGGGTGCCGCCTGCGCCTCGAGCGTTTGCCAACGCGCATCGAAGTGCCTGAATGAGGGCTCGTAGATTGCATCGTAGATGCGCTGAGCGTGCCGCTCCAGAGACGCGCAAGCCGCAATCACGTTCTCCTCGATCTGCGCGATCCGCCGCTCCTCGGCACGCAGCACATCGCACTTCTGCTTGAGGATCTTGTAGACGCTCTTGTCTTTCTCGCGCACTTGTTTAAGAAGATGCTTGAGCTTTGCGGGATCTTCGATGCGCTGCGCGGCGAGCTGCCGCACGCGGCTGGAGGAGCCCTCGAGGACGAGGCCCGCTAGGCGTTCCGGATCGCTGATCGAGGCGAGCGCCTGGGGCAGATAAGCGGGATTGGCGCACAGCGCGGCAACGGAGAGTACGGCCGAGGTATTGCCCGCCGAAGCGCAGAGTTCGGAAAAGTCGATTGTCCCGGCGTCGATGAGTTGCGCCACACGCTCCTGCGCGCTCCGGTCGCCGGGAAGCGAAGTGCCGGGGCTCAATCCCGCTCGCGCTCTTAAAACCTCGGATGTTTCTGAATCGGCCGCCGCAACCTTCGTTTCCGCTGCGGCCGGCGGTGGAGGCGATGAGCCAAAGAAACGCGACCACGGCTTCAAGTGCGTGAACCCCATAGAAAGATGCCTTTGATCGTACAAGAGTAACGTGTAATCGCCGATTCTATCGCGCGAGCAAGCATTTGGGATCGACAGGCGCCTTCTTAGGGGGTGACCGCACGGGCTTTCGCGAGCAGCGTCGCGCTTGCAGGTGCCATGGCCTCGAAATATCCCGAGAAGCGGCGCGGTTCAGGGGCATCGTAGGCTCCAAGGTTCTTCGCCCATCGATAGCCGATCGGCTGGTACAGGAGTTCGGCGTCTATTTCGAAGGGGCCGATCGCCGGCCCCACGTCGACCGAATAGCGCAGGCGATGGCCGGAACCGTCGAATCCCACATCGGAAGCCGCCGCACCGTGAACCGCGATTTCGGGCGCGGCCGTCGTCTTGTCGAAGCCGTGCGGCAATAAGCGATTATCTTTGACATATCCGACCGCTGTGAGCAGGCCGGTCGTCACCGCGCCATGCGCGTCGCCCAAGATGTCTTCGTAGATTTGGACCTGATCGGCGCTCCTGATTTCGGTGTAGTGTGGTTCATAACGCGCAGGGTCCAGATCGTTGTCATTGCCCTGGATCGAGCCGTCCGCATTCAATGCCCCAGACTCGAAGATCACCGCATGGGTTGCGTTGCGCACCACGACGTGGAGCCACGCTCGCCGCGACGGGAAGGCCGTCGGCAATTTGTGGCCGCCGAGATTCTCCACGCTCACCTCTGCAGTCAGGCGTCCGGCGCGCACCTGCGGTACCGACAAGGCGACGCGGGCCGCCTGCGATTGCAGATAGCCGACCGTGCGGTCGGCCGCTGCGGCCAACTCCGAGGGCTCGGCCCCGACTTGAAGTTCGTCGTGATAGCGATTGAGCATGCGTTGCACGAAAAAATTGGCCGCCACGAATTCGTGGCGCGCGACCCCGGGCCGATCGACCCCGAGGATCCGCGTGATGGGCGCATCGCCGGCGACGGCCGGCATATGGCACGACTGGCAGGTGCGCGACTTGCCATAGTCGCTGTGCAGCCATTCTTGGTAAGGCATCTGCTCGGGTAAGGTGCCGATGATCTCGCCGCCGGCACCGCGCGCCTGCGTGAACAGCGTATGACAGGTTGCGCACAGTTCCGCGGAACGAATTTGCTCGCCGTGCCGCGGCTCGAAGCCGCCGGTGGAAGTGCGCATGACCTGCATCAGACCCGGGTCGATATCGAAGGGACCATATTCGGGGTGCACGCCGCCGGCATCGGCAGGGTCCACGACGAACTCCCCGTTGAAACTGGCGGCGCTGCCCAAGTTCTCGGGCGAGATTTGGTGGCAGACCGAGCAGGTCACCCCGTCCGCGGCTTCCTTGTCGCTCGCCTGCATCGGAAGGTGCGCGAATATTTGGCCTAAATGGCCGGCCTGTTTGGCCCGCTTGCGCACGATCGGCATGTGGCAGACGGAACATTCATCTTCGATGATCGCGGTGGATTCGTGGTGATCGATGGCCTCGCGTCGAACGCTCGCCTGCCAATACGGATCCCGCGAGGAGTTTGCCATGAGGGTGGCGCTCCACTCGAAGCCGATGGAGACGTCTTCGCCGCCGCGCGTGCTTAGCGCATTGTGACACGCGAGGCAGCGATCGGAAGTTTGAAACAGGGGCGCCGCGCCATGCGCCGCGAGCGCGCCCGTGACCACGAACAGCAGGCTGACCGACCCGAACCGAAGCCCACGCATGATGCTCACCACCCCTCCAGCAATCCGCCGTCGAACCAATCCCACAGAAAGTAGAATAGGATTTGCTTGGGCCGGCCCAGCGTGTCGTTGATCGGGACTCGGTAGCCGGCCGCCGCACGCACGTGTTGACGGCGGTTCAAGGTCACTTCGAACTCGGCAACGGCGTCCCAATCGGTGATGGCACCCGCGTTCAAATTGCGATTGGCGACCAATTCGACCATCGGTGACCACAGCCGGCCGAGATTCTCATCGCCGCTGATATTTTTACCCAGCGCGGTGCGGAAATACGCGGCGTTCGATCCGGAACTCAAGGCGTAGGCATTGCCGCCGTGATTGCTATGCAGCGGTACGTCGGCGCCGGCCTGAAACTCGAGGAACACTTGCCGGGGCAGCAGGACGTCATAGGCGGCGAAGCCGCCGACGCTCGTCTGGCCGCTCCCAAGCCCTTGCGTCTGATCTCCGGTGGCCAGCACCACTTCGGCTTGCACGCTCAAGATCGAGCCGGTGCGTTCGAAGAGCGGCCCCGTGCCGCTGTTTAAGTGGGAGGACAGCACATGCTTGATGCCGACGGCCACATCGCCGATCCCTCCCGTATAGCCTCCGCTGTCCCTGTGGTTCCAGTTGACCGGCACCGCTACTTCAAGCTGGTCCAACTTGTCGAGAATCTGTTCGTAGATCAGCGTATTGCCCACTCCCGGCGAGCCCTTGGCATTCACCGAGGTCGTCAGCACGGTTTCACTTTCGGGAAACGCTTTTTCGGTGACCAGCGCCAGCGGGACATTCAGTTCGCCGACCGGCCAGCCCTTCTCGGCGCAGAGACTGCGCAGGTATTCGATAACGCGGTCCATTTGCTGGGAATCAAGCACGCCGCTGAACGAGGGCATGATCTGGGAGAAGCCGCGGCCCGGACCGCCATCGCGAATCACCGCCTTCCAGTCGCGGGTATACTCAGGCGTCGTTTCGTCGCACTTGTCGAAGTGAGGAAAAGAAGAGGGCTTATCGAATCCGGCGGAGGCCTGCGGTGCGCCGTTGCCGGTCGGGCCGTGACAGGCGGCGCAGGCGGCTTGATAGATTTCCCGTCCCGTTCGCAGGCCGAGCTGCTGAGGCAAATTGCCCGCCCACGCGAGCGGCAGGGCCGCACCTCCGGCGAGTAACATCGGAATGGCCAGGCGCAAGGGTTGCTGCAAGCGGCGAGAAAACATCGCCTGATATTACATCCCTCGGCAGGGGGTAGGAATTCTTACACAAATGTATAGGAGTGCGAATGCGATGCCGAGAAGAAGTTCTCGTTCCGCTGTCGGCGTATCCTCGCAAACGAGGGGGGCTTTCGTCGGCTTGCAGACATCGAACGGGCCCGCTCCTGAAGACCCGAGCGTCACTCGAGGCGCCATGTCGAGTTTTTTCTGAAACAAGCGAGCGACTTTCTCATCGTGCGCACGGGCGGACGCGGGCTCGTCGAAATCACGCGTGAAGTCCGCGCCTGGCTGGACGGTCAGTCCGTCTCCGCCGGATTGCTGACGGTATTCTGCACCCACACGTCGGCATCCTTGCTCATTCAAGAGAACGCGGCGGCTGAAGTACGTTCGGATCTGGAAGCATACTTCGAGAGAATCGCGCCGGAGGATCCGGGACGGTACGACCACGACGACGAAGGCCCCGACGATATGCCCGCGCATATTCGTGCCGCGCTCACGCAGGTGCAACTGAGCATTCCGGTAATCAACGGCAAGCTGACGCTCGGAACCTGGCAAGGCATTTATCTGTTCGAACATCGGCGGCGCTCGCACGAACGCCGCCTCGCCCTGCACGTTATCGGCGAATCAACTTGAACGAAGCGAGCTGCGCACTTCCGATGAACGGATCGTGCGCAGCCCGCTGCGCGTTAATCCACGGTTATCGTGATCTTCTTCGAGCGCAGCGGCGGATCGAATGCCAGGTGCTGAAAGTCCGCGAAAAAGAGTTCGAGCGCGTGCTTGCCCGGCGGAAGTCGAGGGTGGTTTCCGTCTGGCCTTTGCCGAAATGAACGACATGGTCCGAAGCCGGCAGCGGCTTGTCGAACTTGATTCCGGCCGGTGCGACGCCCATACCCTTGAGCCCGAACTGCACAGTGACTGAGCCGTGGATCTTTGCGCCGTCGCGCGGCGCGATGAAATACACTTCCGCTCCGGAAGGGGCCCGGCGTCGCCGGTTCCTGTGCCAGGTCGGCGGCCGCGAGCAACGTTGCACCGAGTGTCAGGGTAGCGCGAGGTGTCAATGATAGGCGTTTCATGAGTTCTCCTTTGTCGATGGTGTGTACACTTCAATCTCCAAACATGATGGAATCACTTCAGCGCTTCGCCCAGCGACTTCAATGACGAGATGAACTCCGTCGAGAAACGTGTCCAGCTCGAAACTCAAGCGCGGATATCCGGCCGCCATGATTCATGGAGCGAAGCCGCGCTGCTCCGTCTCAAAAAAACATACCCATCGATGTCAGGAACGATCCCCCGATCACGTTTACTCAGATATGAAGGCGCGTTCGGCGTCTTTGTCGGAAGCTACATATAACCAAAAGGGGAGAAATTCATGGCAACCCAGAAAGCGGCCAACGGATTCGGATTCGGGTTCGGGGTCGCGTGCGCAGCGCTTGTCTTGCTCGGAGCGGGCGCGAGCACGTCGTGGGGCGACGAGGATGGCCGCGACCAGGCAAGAATACGCATCGGACTTGAAACGTCACCGGTTGCGCTGAATCTTCGGGGTAAAGATCGCAGATTGGTGGGACTTGGGGGCTACCTCGTCAATGTGGTGGCAGACTGCAATGGGTGCCACAGCGTCCCGCAATTAAGCTATGCACAGGGCGGCAATCCTTACTTCAAGGGCAATCAGCCTAAAGTCGTCAACCAGGCCGTTTATCTGAGCGGGGGGCAGGACTTCGGACAGCTGATACCCGGCATTACTCCGAACATCGTATCCCGCAATCTCACGCCCGATAAAACCGGCATGCCCGCGGGCGGCCGAAGCTGGCCGGAATTCCGCCTGATCATCAGGACCGGCGCCGACCTGGATCACCTGCACCCCAATTGCTCCGCCGCAGTGGGGAGCAATTGTTTCCCGGCGTTTCAACCGTTCAATGGCGACCTGCTGCAGATCATGCCGTGGCCGGCGTTCCAAAGCATGACGGATCATGATCTGCGGGCAATTTATGAATACTTGAGCGCCATCCCCTGCGTTGCGGGACCTCCCACCGGCGTGCTGCACAACGATTGCTTCTGAGGAGGGTTTCAGGCTCGATGCAGCGTGCGTAGGCTCGTGCGCACGCTGCGGGTCATCCAATGGTCGGTCCCTCGCACGTGCTGCAACGTGGCGAGGGCGGCTTGCAATTGATAGCGCGCCGAACCGAACTGCCGCCGCTGCGCCAAACATTCGCCGTACACCCCTTGGGCTTCCGCATGGCGCCAGCCGGTGTTCGGATCATCCGGCGGACGCAGCGATAACGCCTGGCGTGCGACCGCGCAACCTGCAACGACGTCATGTCGAGCAAGCTCAATACGCGCTTTCGCGAGGAACGCCGTGGCGAGTTGCTCCGGATCCAGCACTTTCATGCCGCTGAGTGCCTCGATCCCGGCGTCTATTTCGCGGCGAGCGTCGTCTTGATCGCCGGCGGCGGATTCGCTGAGCGCGTACTGAACGCGCGCGACCGCAGCTTCCGGCGGCGGCACGCCCGCCAGCCCGACGCGCATATTTTGCGCCAGCTGCTGCTGAACCACCGCCTGATCGGCGTGTCCCGACAGACGGAGAACGATGCCCAGATCATCCAAAGTGATCGCGACCGCGCGATTTCTTTCGCCTAGCTGCCGCCGGCGAGAGGCCAAGACTTCGCGGGTAACGCGTTCGGCCTGAGTCAAATCGCCCGATTCCCTCAATGCGACCGCGAGATGGCCCTTGGAGATCAGAGCGAACGGATGCTCGGGTTTGCCCTGGGCTGCCCAGATGGCCATTGCCTCGCGGCTGTATTCGGCGCTGCCGGCAAAGTCATCGAGGTGCATCCGCAGCACCGCGAGATTGTTCAGCGTCGTCGCCAGATCCGGGTGGCGATCGCCCAGAACACGCTGTTGCATCGCCAACGCTTCTCGATAGAGCGGATCGGCTTCGCGATAGCGCTTCAGACGATCGAACGCGCGCGCCTCGTTGGCGAGCGCAAGGGCCAGCAGCGGATGATCGGCGGGCAGCAGGCGCCGGTAGATTGCGATCGCCGCGTCGAATGCCGGCAGGGCCTGCGCGAGATGATCGGTCTGCATGCGGAACACGCCGAGATTGACGAGGTTCTCGGCTACATCGAGATGGCTCTCTCCGTAGAGTGCGCGAAACATTCCGAGAGATTCTTCGGTCAATGCAGTCGCTTGCCCGATCCGGTCCATGTCGCCGTACAGTGCCGCGAGTTGGTTTAGCTGCGCGGCGATTTGCGCGTGCGGTGTCTTCAACGTCGCGCGGGACATGGCGAGCGCCTGCTGAAGCAGAGATTCCCCTTGGACGAATTCACCTTGGCGGCGCGCGATCTCGCCCTGCAAGGCGAGATCTTGCGCGATTTTCGGGCTCGCTAGCCTGCTCCTTGCCCGATGTTCGGCGAGCGCTTCGACCGACGCGCTCGCTGCTGCGGAATAGTCGCCTTTCTCGTACTGCGCGCGCGCCAATAGCGCCAGCGTGTCTGCATGCGAGACGTCGTCGGCCACGTCGACCGGGCGCAAGGCGAGGGAACGTTGCAGCAGAGCAATGGCCCGCTCGTTTTCGCCCAAACCCTGATATATCGTTCCGAGCACCACGGAGAGCGATGCCTCCAGTTGCGGCTGATTGGCGAGCTGCAATTGAATTCGTTTCGCGCCGGCGTCCAGCACTTCTCGTGCGCTCAACTTGAGGCCGCCCGGAACGCCTTTCGGATCCGCAACCCGGAACACGTCGACGAGATATTGGGTCACCGCTTGGGCGCGCAGCGCATGTGCGCGCGCGTTGAACGCCTGCGATAGCGCAAATGTCGTCGTGGCGAGGAGGCCCACCAACGCGCACGCCGCCAATGAAACGCTGAGACGATGCCGGGTGATGAACTTGCCGGTGCGATAAAATAGCGTGTCGCGCCGGGCGGCGATCGGATGCCCGTCGAGCCACCGGCGCAAGTCCTCCGCGAGCGCGTCAACGGTGAGATAACGTCGGTCCGGTTCACGTTTCAGGGCTTTGAGCACGATCGTGTCGAGATCGCCGCGCAGCCGTCGAGGGGAAATTCCGGGCAGGCCCGAAGCATGGTCCGACGCCTTGAGAGCGAGTGCCTTGCTCGGCGCCAACGGCTCATCGCGAGCAAGCGGCCGGGCGCCTTGCGGGCTTGGCGCATCGAGAGGCCCGTGAGCGCGATGGCCGGTGAGAAGTTCATAGAGCAAGCAACCGATCCCATAGACATCGGTCGCCGTGCTGACTTGCTCGCCGAGAAGTTGTTCGGGCGAGGCATATCCGGGAGTAAAAGGGCGCTGCACGTGCGTGCGAGTTTCAAGGGCCGGTCCGGCGGCGCCGTCGCCCAGCAACTTGGCGATCCCAAAATCGAGAAGCTTCACCTCGCCGCGGCCGGTTACGATGACATTGGATGGCTTGATGTCGAGGTGCACAATCAGTTGCCGATGCGCAAACTGCAGAGCCGCACAGATTTGCAGCGCGCACTCGAGCCGCGCCCGCAGACCGAGTGAATGCGCCGCACAGTATTCTAGGATCTGTGCGCCTTCGACGTATTCCATGACAAAATAAGGGCGGCCGTCGGCCGATAGGCCGCCGTCGAGAAGACGCGCGATGTTGGGATGGGACAGCCGCGCAAGAATTTGGCGCTCGCGCAGAAAACGCGCCAGCACCGCCTCGCTGTCCATTCCGCGCTTGATGAGCTTCAGTGCAACGCGCTGCTCGAACTGCCCGTCGACGCGTTCCGCGAGCATCACCACGCCCATGCCACCGCGCCCCAATTCGCGCTGCATGCGCCAACAGCCGATCGTGGTCCCGACGGGCGCCGCCTCGGTATCGCGGACCCATTCCGCGGCAACGGCAATGCGCAAGTTCGGTACGCGCCGGTCGAGCACGTTGCCGACGGCGTCCGCGGCCAGCAGGGATTCGACCTCTCGGCGCAATTCACCGTCGTCGCCGCAAGCATCGCTCAGCAGCGCATTGCGTTCAGATGCGGGCGCTTCCGTTATCCGATCGAACAATGCGCTGATGCGGCGCCAGCGCTCGGCATCCATGTCACCGCTCCGAGACCAAGCCGGTCAGACCGAGGCGCTGCACCAGAAAGGCACGCGCGCGCCGCCAATCGCGGTACACGGTGCGCACGGTGACTCCTTGCAGCTCGGCGATTTCTTCGAGACGAAGGCCGCCGAATACGTGCCATTCGACGACTTGGCCGGCGCGCGGATCGAACTCGGTCAATTCAGTCAGGCTTTGATCCAGCGCAACCATGTCCGCCATGTCGCCCGAAGCGTCGCCTTGGTTCTCATTCGACTCGGTGAAGACAATCCGTCCGCCGCGCTTGAGACACACCCGGCTGCGTGCATGATCGATCAGCACTTGCCGCATGGCGCGGGCCGTGAGCGCTAGAAAATGCGGGCGGTCAAAGCCCTGCGCGTTCGAGTTCGGCGACAACTTGAGATAGGCCTCGTGAACCAGAGCCGTGGTATTCAAAGTGAGCGACTGCCCCACACGGCGACGTTGCTGGCTCGCAATTCGGCGCAATTCCGCGTAAGCCAACGCAAACAGGCGTTCGGGAGTTTCGGCCGATTCGGCCGAATCTACAGGCTGCATAGCGTGATGCGGGCGCGGCACATGCGGCGTGACTGTGATCTCATTTACCCGGATCCGCAACTTGTTCCGTGCGATGTCAGCATTGCGCATCGAACCTCGTATTCCCTGATAAGCGGCGTTGTTTTACGTCGGCGCAACGGCCGGAATTCAAAGGGACGAGGGGCAAGACATGAATTGGACAATAATCGTCAAGCACTCGGTCCGCGTGCTGATGCTGGCGAGTTTGGTCGCCTGCGGTAGGGCGCCAGGCGGAGCGCTGCAGCCGGCGAGCGCGTCGCACCCCGGCGATCAGCCACGCGCCCGCGGGGGGCACGCCGTACTCAGCAAGGAGGAAGTGGGTGCGATTCTCGGCAGCCCGGTAACCTCCGTCGAAGGCGCAGCGACCGACATGGCCTATAAGACCTCGGTCATAGGTCTCGAAACCAGCATCGGCATCGAGTCGAGTGAGGATAGCAGCGGGGCAATCAACGGTGCGCGCAAGGCGACCGGCATGTTGGGCGGAACTCCCGAAGACATTCCGAACTTAGGGGATGAGGCATTCTTCGGTGCGATGTCGATTCTATACGTGCGTGCGGGCGACACTTTGATCACCATCACACCCCCCAATCTGCAGCTGGTCGCGGCTACGGCGGCCTACGGGAAAGTCACGGAAGCCAAAGATTCCGACGAGCAAAGCAGAGCTATGCAAGAGCTTCTGCGGGTCGAGAAGACGGACCCGCTCAACGCCGGTTTGAAGAGCGGAGATGGCATGCAAGGCGCGCTCGCCATGGTCGCGGCGGCAAGCAAGAAGCAGGGCACTCCTTACGAGACGCAGGCGCGGAGCATGGCTCTGGCATTGGCCGCGAAAGTGTTGGGCAAGCGATGAAATCGTCGATGGCATGGTGCGCATCGCCGGTCATCTTTCTGCTCTGCGCCGTCCCGGCTTTCTCGTCCGCGGGCGCCGCGATTCCGCTGATCCGGGGGCTGACCCTCATCAGCGCGGCGAGCGAGCGCCAAGGCGATTACGAATCGACCTTGACGGTCGACGGTGTCGATGCGGATGGTGCGGTTCATCTGACGGCTTCGGCCGATCTGCCCGATCCGGCCGGGGGCAAATCGAAGCCCGTGAGTTTCAGCCGTGACGTGCGTTCCGAGGACCGCAAGGCGGCGCGGACGTATAAATATCTTTTCTCTGCGGGCGAGGACGAGTATCCCGGCACGACCGCGATGGGTACGTCGACGGCGGTAATCGCGGACCTGCGAGCGGCCGGTCAAGCCGCGATCACTCTCGACGGACAGCTGGGCGGACTTGCCGGCATGGTCACCGGATTGTTGGGAATGTTGGCCGATAACGGGAATAGCACAGCCGGGGACTATTTGAGTGCCAGCGGCACGATCCGCGCCGTCGACGTCAAACCCGTGGCCTACCCGATAATCGTCAACGATGTCTTGGTGTCGTTGTCTGCGTGGCATGTGAAAGGCAACTTCGAGCAGGCGGGAAAGGCGGTGCCGGTCGAGTGGTACATCGACGACGATCCGCAGAATGCCCTGACGCTGCGGTTTGCCTTCGGCAAGGACCAGCTGGAGATTACGCGTATCTCCTTTCCGATCGATAACCCGGTCGGCGCGCTGGAGACTTCGCTGACCAAGGATCGTCGCGCGGCCATCTACGGGATCTATTTCGATTTCAACAGTGCCACGATCAAGCCGCAGTCCGAGGCGACGTTGCACACGATTGCCGAGGTGATGAACAAAAACCCCGGCTGGTCGCTGAACGTAGAGGGCCACACCGACAACATCGGCGGCGATGCTCGAAATCAGGAGCTGTCCGCGAGGCGGGCAGCCGCGGTGAGGAGTTCTCTGATTCAGCGCGGTATCTCCGAGGGCCGGCTGGTCACGGCCGGTTACGGTGCCTCGGTGCCGCGGGATACCAATGCAACACTCGCGGGTCGCGCCCGCAACCGACGCGTCGAACTGACGCGTCAATGACATCCTTCTTCAATCGCCTGACCTTACCGAGGACGACCTATGCAAAAGCCTAACTCTCTGCTCGCGATATTCGTCTTGGCAGCCGGCGGCGCCGGCATAAGCCATGCCGCCGATGACTTGACGGTGGTCTCTAAAGTCACCACCGACGGCCGGCCAAGCGGAACCGAAACCAGCTTCCTGTCGAGCGACCACATTCGGATGTCCCATGCAGAGGGTACGGAGACGATCATTGATCTCAAGAGGGGCGTGATGACCAATATCAACGGCAAGAAGAAGACGTATTTCCTGGTGACGAAGCAAGACATGGAAAATATGCAAGCGAAGATGGCCGAGCGCATGAACGATCCGAAAATGAAGCAGGCGATGGCCATGATGCAAGGCATGAGCTCATCCATGGCAACGTCGACCCAGGTCAAGAAAACCGGCGTAACCCGCAATGTCGCGGGATATGCCTGCGATGAATGGCTGATCAGCATGGGGCCCATGTCCATGACCGAGTGCGTTACAAGCGAATTGAAATATCCGGTTCAGAGCTGGGAGGCGATGGCGGAATTCGGCGAATCGATGCGCAAATCGATGAGCGGCTTCGGCCCCAGTGCGAAATCCGGCGCGGACTATGCGGAAAAGCTCAAAAGCATCAAGGGCTTTCCGGTAGCGAGTTCGACCGTCGTCACCGGTCTCACAAAAACGACGATCGCGAACGAAGTAACCGAAGTTCGCCGAACGCCCATTCCGGCCTCCACGTGGGATGTCCCGGCAGGGTTCACCCAGGTGGATAATCCCATGCTGAAGTCATTGCAAGCACCCGGACATTAGTTTGGTGCGAGTACCTCATCGCCCGGCGCGGGCCGCCGCTGCAGGGCTGATTGCCGCGATGGGGCTGTCGGCGGGCTGCACTCGTCATACCGCATCGACCGCACCGGTTGTCGATGAAACTGCCGCAGCAGAACGGCCTGCGTTGAGCGATGCCGAGATCAAGTACGGCGCATCTCCCAAACATGACAGCCGGGTGACCTATCAGCCGAACGTAATCGTCATGGAGCACGGCGCGGAGGCGGTCCGCGCGCAAACCCCCGACGGGTTCACGTGGACGATTGATGCGAGCGCGCCGGGCGCCTCGCAAATCGAGCCGGAGAAGATTTTGTTCGCCACGGGACGGATCGTCGGGCGCGTACTCAAGGTCGAGCGCAAGGGCGGTAACCTCGATGTGACCCTGGGGCCGGCAGAGCTCACCGATATCTTCGAAGAAGCACACATTTCCTCCCAGGGGTCGCTCGATCCGGCGCAGATGATCGTGTATGTCGCGCCGCCCGGCTACCCGGGAACCTTTATCGATTTCGACACCCCGGCACCGGATGCGGCCGAGGCAACGCCGACGGGGCACTCCGATGCAACCGTTCGAGCGAAGAGTTTCCATACGCCGCCGTGCAAGGAACCAGCTGAGAGGCAATTCCATGCGGTCCCGGTGACATACGTCGTTTCAGGAACGAGGCAGCCGCGCGTGGAGAGTGATTGCGTCCGATCCTTCTACGTCGGCAGCGCAGGAGCCGGCGGCGGAGGAGCGCGCGGCAGCACGGTCGCCGACATTGCAACGGTTCTGCTCAACGGCTTTAGCTTCACGCCCAGTCTGCGACGCGGACTGGAGGTCGCGGGCGAGTACGATCGGAACGGGATAAAATTCAGGGCGCATGCGAATATCAGGCTGGAGCAGCCTCGATTCACATTTCGTCTGGATATCAGCCACGGCTTGAAGACCGCTGTGATCGAACTAGCCGGGGTGGGCGGAATCGATATGGGCATCGAGGGCGGTACCCAGGGTGATTTCAAGAACGTCAATCAAGCGTTTGCGGTTCCCATCGACATTTCGTTCCCCATCCCAGGCCCCGTGCCATTCGCGGCGACGCTTCATCAAAGCCTGGTGGTTCAAACGATGTTCGCGGCCAAGCAAGCGGTCATCAGGGCCAACGGTGACTATTCGGTGGGCGGCGCGATCTCCGCGGGAGTCATCAACGGAACGCCCACGGGTAACGCTCCGCTGTTCATCAAGACGAACCAGAACATGGCGTATTCACTCACCGGCGAATCGCTGGGAGTCAACGGCCTCGTTCTGTCCTATGGCGGCAAGCTCATTGTCGGCCTGGGCGCTTTCGGACTGATCGTGGGGCCGTACGCCAGCATCAATACCTCCGTCGGCATCACCCGAGGCTCGGATCTTCAGACCGGACTTGTCGCCTACACTTGCCGCTCCGCCAAATTGGAATTGTTTCTGGACTACGGGCTGGGTTTCGCCATTCCCGCCTGGTCGGCCAAGGCGGTCAACGCCTTCCTCGGTCTTTTTCATGCCAAGCCGATCAGTTCGACCTATGGCACCAAGCTGGGAACGCTGCCGATCAAGACGCTCTACGATGCGTCGCCTCCAAGCTGCGCGGACAAGCCCGCTCAATAACCAGACAGATCGCGACGCGCCTGCGGTCTAGTAGAACTCGTACTCGAATCGTGCCACCCAGGTCTGGCGGGGCGCGTCGGAATTGATGCCGAGCACGACGCCCACGCGGTATTCCAAATTGCTCGTGGTGCCGGGAAGATGGATTTCCCCGGCGAGGATAGGTCCGGCTTGATACGCCCGATCTGCCGGACGCACGTAGGCCTCCAAACCCGGCCGGAGCGCCTGAGAGAACGCGTACGTACCCGAATAGCTGTAGCGCAATGCATACTTGCCGTCCGCGCCCGCACCAACCTGTTTTTCCCAGATCAAATTGACGATGTGCGCGATGCGGCCGGAGGTGAATTCGAACAGCGGCCCGAACTCGGTCGCATCGGGGACCCCTGCGACGATGTTGTGCTCGAACGCTGCAAGGAATCCCACATCCAGAAAGTACTTCCCGGGCGAGGTCAGTTGAAACGTGTTCTCGAACTCGTAACCCTGAAGGGCGGCTCGGGAGCCGGGACTCTGCAGATATTCGAGCACATAGAACTCGGGCTTCCACCAGTCGGTGACCCCATGGGCAATCGACATTTCGGCGGCGCTGCCTCCGACTCCCAAGCGCGAATCGGTGTAGTGATAGCCGCGCATTTCGATTTCGTTTTGGCCGGCGATCACGTAGGGAGAATACACGATGAAGTCGTCCGACCTAGCGAGTCCGGCGACGCCCAGCAGGACGACGCCCAGCAGGACGACGAAGATCGCGGCGCCCGGCACAGGCGCCGTCCGGCCGGCCGAGGAACTCAACGCGACGCCTTGTGGGCCGAATGTCCCGCCAATTCGGGCTTGGATCGTCGAGGCGCTGAGAGAGATCGTTGCTGCCAGAGCACACCGAAGATCAGCAGCGCCAGGGTGCTCAGGTAGAAGACGATCTGGATCCCGGCAGGCGAGGCTTTGTAGCCGACCAAGATCCCCAGCGTCTTCCCGACGACCGAGTCATCCGACAAAATGCGCGACGTATTCCACACTTGCGAACCTAAGGTCGGCAGCAGATCGCTCTGCACGAGGAATCCGGCCGCTGCCGATGCGAGCCCGGCAGCCAACAGGACCAGCAAGACATTCGTCACGCCGAAGAAGTACTTGAGCGGAATCCGCAGCAATCCAAAATACAATGCGATGCCCAGCGCAGCGCCGCCGGTGACGCCGACGGCGATGCCGCCGGCGAGTCCCGCGGCACCGATGCCGCCCGCCGCCATGCCGTACAGGAACAGCACGACCTCGGAGCCCTCCCGCAGCACCGCAAGAGCCACGACCGTCAGCAAGAGCATCAACGAGCGCGAGCCTGCCTTCACGGCGCCGCCGACCTCCTGCATGTGCTCGGAGAGTGCGCGGCCGTGAGTGGACATCCAGATCACGTGCCAGCCGATCATCCCGACCGCCGACAGCAGCACGGTGGCATTGAAGATGTCTTGGCCGGCGCCGCCGGCAAGATTGGCGATGAAGCCCGCGCCCACAGCCACCAGCAGGGCGCCCGCCATGCCGAGTCCGATACCGCCGATCACGAACCGTCCGCGCCGCGCCACGCCGCGCGTGGCGGCGCAGACGATGGAAATGATCAGCGCCGCCTCCAGCACTTCGCGAAACACCAACAGGGCCACGGCCGGCATGCAGCTACTCCACTATCAGCCGGCCCTGGGCCGTATCGCGGTGGAAGTCGCCGAAGAACCCATAGGTTCCCGAATGCAGCGGGCCCACGTAGACGACGATGCTGCGATTCGGCAACACGACCGTCTCGCGGCTGAAGTCGGTGCTCTCGAACTCCTCGGGGGTTGCGTCCTCATTGGTCACGCGGATCTTGAATTTGGTGCCGGCGGGAACCTTGAGTTCAGCCGGCTCATAGGTATGATTTTTGATCACGAGCGCAAATTCGGGCACATCGGCTGCCGGCGCAGGACCCGCGAGGGCGACGGCCATGGCCGCGGCGATTGCCAGAGGAAAATTCATGACCGTTCCCTACCCTAGAAGCTTATGCGAATGATAATCGTTCTCATTCAATCGGTCAACATCGCTTGCCGAAAGCGGCCGGTTCGGGCCCTATAGCCGGTTCGGGCCTAAAGAAGAACGCCGGGTAGGTTTTGGGAGTAGCGGATGCGCCGTTCAGGCGTTCGAGGATACTTTTCGGGTCTCTCCAAGAGCACCTTCCTTCTGGCGTTCTCCAGCTTGTTTTCCGACATCTCGACCGAGATGCTGTACCCCATCTTGCCGATTTTCCTGACGCAAACGCTGCACGCCGGCGGCAGCATCGTCGGCTTGGTGGATGGCTTTGCCCAGGCGACCCAGAACATCGTGCAAGGATTCTCCGGTGCATTGTCGGACAAGCTGAAAAAGCGAAAATTCGTGGCGCTCGTAGGCTATCTCCTCTCGGCGCTCGCGAAACCGCTGATGGGGCTCGCGGGGACCTGGCAGGCTCTCCTAGGAGCACGATTTCTCGATCGGGTGGGTGCAGGCACGCGATCGCCGCCTCGCGATGCGCTGCTCGCGGCTTCGGTGCAGGCGAAGGACAGAGGCCGAGCCTTTGGGCTCGAAGGCGTCGGCGATAACGCAGGGGCGTTCATCGGGCCGCTGGTGGCGGTCGCCTTGCTGTATGCAATGCACTTGGACATTCGCACGATTTTCTATCTCGCGGTCATCCCAGGCTTTCTGGCGTTTTGCATGGTCCTTTTCGTAGCGGAGAGATCTGCAGCCGTCGGCGCCAAGTCGAAGATCGATTTGAGTCTCCGGCATTTTCCTTCCGGGTATTGGAAATACCTGTGCGTGACCGCAGTGTTCAACCTCGGCAACTCCAGCAACGCCTTTCTGATCCTGCGCACGCAGGACGTCGGCGTCTCTCTGCGATCGACTATCTTGATCTACGCGGGCTTCAATTTGGCGGCCGCGTTGATCTCCTATCCTGCCGGATCGCTGTCCGATCGAATTGGCAGAAAGAGCATCCTCCTGGTGTCGTTCCTGATCTTCATGGTTGCCTACCTTGGATTTGCGCTGACGCAAAATCACGTTCTCATCATCGCGTTGTTCATCTTCTATGGCCTGTTCCAGGGAATATTCCGTGCCGTCGGGAAGTCGCTTGCCTCGGATTTCGTGCCCGAGCCGCTGCGCGCCAGCGGCATCGGTTGGTACAGCACCACCGTCGGGGTGTTTCAGCTGGTTGGCAGCGTCATCGCGGGAACTCTTTGGGACCGCGTAGGGCACACCGCCGTGTTTATCTATGGTGCGGCATTTGCCGCCGCCGGAAGCTTGGCGCTTTACTTCTTGCGCGGCGATGGGTCCTCGGTGTCGCTGCGCTTCAAAAGGTAGCCCAGGCCGCCGATCCGGTACCATCGATATCCATAGCCCTCGAGCACCAACCGGTGCTTCCCTTGCGAGTCCGCACGACTGTGATCTTCCGACAGCAGATTGATCAACAGCGGTGCGTCGTCTTGTGCCGCGTCCACGGCGAGAGAGATCTCACGAGGCGCCGATGCGAGATTGTGAACGAACAGCGCCGAGTTGTTCCGCCACTCGTACCGGATCGCCAATACCGACGGGTCGCGGGTGGCGATGATCTTGAAGTCGCCCCATCCGATCTCCGGGACTTCCTTGCGCATCCGAATGATGCGCTCGGTCCAATTGAGCATCGAGTCCGGGTCGCGCCTTTGCGCGGCCGCATTCACATGCTGATAGCCGTAGGGGCCGTCGCTGATGACGGGCACGAAGGGTTTATCGCTCTTGGTAAATCCGGCGTTGGGTTCGGTAGACCATTGCATCGGCGTGCGAGCACATTCCCGCTCGCAGAGTGACAGATCATCTCCCATGCCGATCTCATCTCCGTAGCGCAGGACCGCAGCGCCGGGAAGCGTAAACATCAGGCTATAGGCGAGCTCGATGCGCCGACGGTCGCCATTCAGCATGGGCGCAAGGCGGCGTCTGACCCCGCGTTTGTAGAGCTGCATTTCGGGCTCCGGGCCAAAAGCCTCGAAGACTTTTTCGCGTTGCGCCTGGGTCAGGCGTCCGAGATCAAGCTCGTCATGATTCCGCAGGAACATGCCCCATTGGGCGGTTTTGGGACGCGGCCGGGTCGCGACGAGAGCCTTTTGCAGAGGCCGGGCATCGCACGCCGCGAGCCCATAGAAGAGATTTTGATTGACCTGAAAGTTGAACATCATGTGTATCCGATCTCCCGCGCGGCCGAAATATTCCATATCGGTGTCGGGAAGCACGTTGGCCTCCCCCAAAATGATGGCATCGCCTTGACGCCATTGCAGGAACTCGCGAAACATGCGAAGCATCTCGTACTGCTCGACGGGCTTGCTTACTTGGGCGCCCTTCGTCGCGATGACGAACGGCACGGCGTCCATGCGAAAGCCCGAGACGCCGAGCTGGATCCAGAAACCCATGATCTTGAGAATCTCCGCCTGAACGTGCGGGTTCTGCGTATCGAGATCCGGTTGGAAATCGTAGAATCGATGGAAATACCACGCACGCGCGATCGAATCGTAGCTCCAGGTGGATTTCTGGACTCCGGGAAATACCATGCCCTTGTTGGCGTCCCGCGGCTTTTTCTTGGCCCACACGTACCAGTCGCGGTAGATCGATTTCGGATCGCGCCGCGCTTCTTGAAACCAGGGGTGCTGATCGGAGGTGTGGTTCACCACCAAATCGATGATGACGCGGATCCCGCGCTGCTCGGCGCCGTGCGTAAACTCGACGAAGTCGCCCAACGTTCCGTAGCGAGGGTCGACTTGGTAGTAATCGGAAATGTCGTAACCGCCGTCGCGGCCGGGAGAGGCTTGAAAGGGCATGAGCCAGATGGCGGTAACGCCAAGGCCATGCAGATAATCCAAGCGCCGCATCAGTCCCGAGAAGTCGCCGATGCCGTCGCCATTGGCATCCATGTAGGTGCCGACCGCCAGACTGTATATGACGGCGTTCTTGTACCAAAGATCATTGATCATGCGGGATGCTCCCGGCCCGGGGACAGCATCGCGATCACCCCTTCATTCGGCCGGAGAACCAGATCACCGCGCAAGGGCTCATCTTGCCGGTCCATGTGGGTTGAAAGCAGCACATGACCCGACAGGCCGCGGGAATCCCAAGACACCGTGCCCGCTTCGCCGCCGAGGTTCAGCACCACAAGGAAACTCTCGTTCTGCGCGCGGCGCAGGTATGCGAGTAGATCTCCGGTCGCCGCTGCCGGCCGGTAATCGCCGATCGAGAGCGCCGGATGCATCCTGCGCAGTTCGAGGAGCCTGCGGTACAAGTTGCGGCAGGACTGCGGATCTTCCCGCTCGGCTGCCGCGTTGACTGCCTCATAGTCGTCCGCGAGCGGCAACCAGGGTTCGGCAACGCTGAATCCGGCGTGCGGGGAGCGGTCCCACTGCATCGGCGTCCGGCAGGGATCGCGGCCCAGGCCCATGCCCGGGACATTCTTCTCGAATGGATCCTGTACACGCTCTGCGGGAATCGGCACATTGATCATGCCGATCTCATCGCCGTAATACATCGTGGGAGTTCCCCGCAGCGTGAGGAGCAGCATCGCGGCCACCCGCGCTTGCAGGCGGCCGACGCGCGACGCGACACGCGCAGTATCGTGGTTGCCCAATACCCAGTTGGGCCATCCTCCGGGGGGCAGCGCGCCTTCATATTCGGCAACGAGCTTGCTGATACCACGCGCATTCCAAGCGCTTTGCAGAAGCTGAAAATTGAAGGGCAGCTGCACGCCGTCCAGAGCTTTTCCGTAATACGCCATCAGCCGGTCCAGCGGCAGATAGATCTCTCCGATCAAAACACGATCGTCGAACTCGTCGACGACCTTGCGCAGCCCTGCCACGACCTCGAGCACCTCCGGCCTGTCGGTCGTGAACAGGGGCAGTTGACGATGATGCGGCGGCATCGCCGGCGTGTAAGCCGGATTCGGAGGATTGTCACGCCACTGGTCATCCTTGATGAGATGCCACAACACATCGATGCGAAAACCGTGGACGCCTCGTTTCAGCCAAAAGCGCAGGACCTCATGCATCGCTACGACCACATCGGAATTGCGCCAATTCAGATCGGGCTGCTCTTTTAGGAAGGCATGATAGTAATACTGTCCCGTGCGCTCGTCCCATTGCCACGCGCTGCCGCCGAAATTGCTCAGCCAGTTGTTCGGCGGGCCGCCGTCGGGAGCCGGATCGCGCCACAGGTACCAGTCCCGTTTTGCGTTGCCGCGGCTTGACCGTGACTCCTTGAACCACGGGTGCCGGTCGGAGGTGTGATTCGGCACGTAATCGAGAGTCAGCTTCAGGCCGCGCTTGTTGATCTCCGCCAGCAGGCGATCGAATTCGGCGAGCGTGCCGAAGATCGGGTCGATGTCGGTAAAATCGGAAATGTCGTAACCGAAATCGGCCATCGGTGAAGGGTAGATCGGCGAGAGCCACAAGGCGTCGACGCCGAGCGAGGCGCAATAGTCCAGGCAGCTCTCGATTCCTCGAAGGTCGCCCACACCGTCGCCATCGGCGTCGCGGAAGGATCGCGGATAGATCTGGTAGATAACGCCGGATTGCCACCAGGGAGTGTTCATCGTCGTTCCCACGATAGGCGTGTTGAATGCGTTTTGTCGAGGGTTGACCCGCGGCCGGAATTCATCGATCTGACCTACCGGTTTTGGGCGCGCGACCATCAGGCTGGGCGCAGCTCCACGAACCAGAACCCTCGCGTTGCCGTCGGCCCCGCAGCGGCCGGAAGGGCGATCTGCGGTCCCACCGAAGCAGGGCCTGATCCGGGAGATTCGCCCGACGCCACGCGCAGACTGCGTTGCGATGCGCTTGCGAGCGGCCGATAGACGGTCTCGCCGACTTCAAAGGCGACCGGATGCCGAAAAATCGGTCCATCATAAATGAAGCTGTGATATTCGCCGTTTTCGCCGCAGGGATCGACGCCGGCCGGCAATCCGCGGAAAAAAGTTTCATCCAAAGCGCGGCCAACGTCGCTTTGCTTCAAGTGCGCATCGTTCGTGCAGCAAATGATCGCCTTGAAGCGCCGCTCGATGAATTCCCGGGCGATCGCGCGGGTATCTTCTTTCCATAACGGAAAAATGCCTGCCATTCCAAGGCCCGCCAGCAGGCTCTCGCGCCATTGCCGCAGATCCTGGAGAAAGATATCGCCGAAGATGGCTTTGGTGATGCCTCGTGCCTTGAAGATCTCCAGTGCCGAGCACAGGGCCGGCACGTAGTCGTCATTGCTGCCGAGGCCGCCGACGTACATTTTGTGGACGGGAATGCCGATGGCCTCCGACTGCCGATCGATCAGTTCCTCACGGACCCCATGCATGGACACGCGCTTAAATTCCGCATTCACGGTCGTGATCAAGGAGACGACCTCGTAGGTTCCGCTGCGGCGTACGCGGTCGAGGGCGAGCCCCGAATCCTTGCCGCCACTCCAGAAGGCGATTGCTTGCTGCATGCT
>DASYJX010000089.1:0-309688 GCA_035996065.1 Steroidobacteraceae bacterium
GGCGTGACATCGCCCCACACGTAGCCATTTAATTTGAATTGCCGCCCATAGGAGGTGAGCGCCGGACCGTAGGCCACCGTGTGGCACTGCGCGCAGGGCTTGCCCGTCTGGCGCGCAAAACTCGGCAGCGCCTGCGCAGCATTCGCGCACAAGGCCGCTATCAGCGTCGCCACGGCTGCGGTAATTTTCCCACTGAAATGCATTTTGATTCGCATAGTTATTTTTGCTCGAAGCCGATGAGGGGCTGCGTCAATCTATGTCCTGCTGCTGTTTGCACCAATACTTGCAATGCCCCATCGCCGCATGGGAAACAACGTAGTTACCGGTTATTGGCGAACGCATTCGTTGCCGAAGTGGGTACCCGCATTTGAGGAACACGGCGCAACGCGACCGCTCATCGGTCCGCGCCCCTGCATCGCTATTTTATTTTTACTTCGATTAAACCAATTGCACTCGAAAGCGCACTCACTGAGTTTCCGAGCTTGGGTGAGATGCGCGCGAGGCGGCGTATCGGAGGCGGTGAATTCGCGAAAATTGCCGCATTGCGGCGGAGTAAAGCTTATTACATACTAGTAACACCCAAACCATGACATTTTCTTTGAATTTGTCAGCCGGCCGCGGCGTCGTAGTGTGCAGGCGTACACCGATGGGCAGCGTCACGAGAGCTTGCATTCTGCGGATGGAATAAAAAATTCTAAGGGCGAAGGTGGCTAGCGTGAGCAGTGCGGTTGCGAAAAAATATTTTTTTAGTCTGCTCATGGTAACCGGCGTGAGTTCGTATGCGACCGAGGGCGTGAAGGTTATCAACGATGACGCGCACTTCCCCGAAGGGCCGATTTGGTACCACGGCAAGCTCTACTACGTGGAATATGACCGCAATTCGGTGACCACCTGGGACGGCCGGAAAAACACGATATTCTGGTCCAAGAAAGGCTGCGGTCCGTCCGCCGTCATTCCCACGGCTCGCGGCGAATTTCTGGCCACGTGCTACGACAGCGGCTCTATCGGCCGAATCTCGGCCGACGGAAAGGACCTCCCCGCTTACACGCAGGATAGAGACGGCAATCCATTTGTCGGTCCGAACGATTTCGCGCCTGACCGCCACGGCGGCATCTACTTCACCGCGTCGGGCACGCCCGGCCCGGTGATCGATGGAAAAATATTCTATATCGCAGCAAACGGCACGATCACCCAGAAAGCGGCCGACGTGCACAGCGCCAACGGCATTGTGGTCTCGAATGATGGCAAGCTGCTATATGCGATCGAGACCGAGGAGCACCGGTTGATTCAGTTCAACATCGGACCGGACGGGTCGCTGTCCGACCGCCGGGTCTTCCTGGACCTCGACGACCTCACAAACCATGTTGTGCATATCTATCCCGATGGCGTCAAGATCGATTCGAAAGGCGAGATCTATATCGGCCAGAATCCGCGCGACGTAAAGGCGCCCTTGGCCGGCACGATCTTTGTCGTGAACTCCGGCGGAGAGTTGCTTCGTAAGCTCAAGCTTCCGTCGCCCGGCGTACCGAACTTTGCGTTCAGCCCCGACGAGATGACCCTTTACGTGATGGCGCTCGATCAACTCGACCGGCCGCCTTACAAGGGCAAGGCTTATTCGATACCGAGCCGCTGAGGGCTCATCACGGCAGGGTGAGGGTGTAGTAAAATCGCGGTGCGGTTCGCAACGTCACGCTCACGGGATGAGTGCAGGGCAGCCTCGAAAGGCTAAAACGAGTGGTTTTCTCGTAAGTTTCCCGCTCCACGTCTTTCCACTGATCATCCAACACCTCGGCGGTCACGCTGGGCATGCCATTCGATTCGTCCGCCTGGCACTCGCCCCATTTCAGCGAGAAATTGTGATCGGGATTAGTGCCGCGATACACCATGGTTACCACCAATTCGTCGGTCTTCGGGTCGTAATAGACGTTCCCAAAAGTATCCGCCTGGGCCGTGCACGAGAAAAATGCCGCCGCGGCAATCAGCAGACCCGCTGCCGCGTTATGTCGTATTGCGCTCATTCAGATGACCTCCGGCGCTCCTGAAGAAATCCATACAGGGTCAATCATTTGACTACGGCGGCCGAGATAAGTGCCCATGCAGCGGGGCCGGCGACACTTCTCATATCACGAATCCGATGCGCCGCGCGAAGCCACGATCCAAACCAGGCTTATGGCGCAGATGCCGTCGATGAGGGTAATCGGAACGAGATGAAGCAGTAACTGCGATGTCGTCTGCCCGCGCGCAACGAAGACTCCCGCAAGTGCCGGTCCCACAATCGATCCAAGGCGTCCCACCGCAATTGCAGTTCCAACCCCTACTCCGCGGATCCGGGTTGGATAACATGCTGGTGCAATGGCGTGCATGACGCCCTGCGACGCAAGCACTACGATTCCCAGCGCCAAGACGATCAGAACGATCACCGAGGATTGCTTCGGAGCGAGGGCCAGACATGCTATCGAAACCGGCAGAGCCGCGAAGACGACGACGACACTGCGGCGGCGGTACGAGCTGTCGAGCAGCCTACCGACAGAGAGTGCAGCGACGGACCCTCCTAGGTTGAATGCAATCTGGGCGAACGATGCTTGATGCTTGCTAAGGCCGTATCCAAGAAGCAGTGTGGGCAACCAATTCAATAGTAAATAGAGCGTCAGCAAGCCCAAGAAGAAAGCCGTCCACAACAAGATCGTTTGCAATGCACGCCCGTGCGCCATAACCGCCAGAAACCCGGTCTCACTCAATGTGAGGGCGCTTGTCGAGGTGACCGTTTGCTGGAAGGCGCGCGATTCCTGCATATAGATTGCCATTATCGGCGCCACCACCAGCGGGCATATACCGCCGACGATGAACAGTTGCCGCCAGTGATCGGGGGCTATGAGCATGCTCAGAAGACTGACAACCGCGCCGCCGAATGGCATCGCGCTATAGACGAGGGCTACGTTGGAGCTGCGCCGATTGGGTGCGCTGCTTTCAGCTGTCAGCGCGACGAAGATCGGGAACGCGCCGCCGAGACCCAATCCCGTCAGCAACCGCGCCCAGGTAAGCGCTGACATCGTCGATGCCGTTGCCGCCAAGAGGGAAAACACGCCGAATACCGCCACCGACATGACCAGCACGCGTTTACGGCCGATACGGTCGGACAACCGCCCACCCAGCAGCGCGCCGGCGCACAAGCCCAAAGTGCTCGCGCTAAAAAAAGTGCCCAAGCGCTGCGGGTCCGGCCGGAATTCCGCGATGATGCCGGCGGCTGCAACCCCGGCCACCTGAACATCGACACCCTCGAATACCGCCCCCAAGGCACACAGAAGAATCGTGGAAACGGCGGTCCGGCTGGGAAGAACCGCAGTCATCATGCATCCCTTTTAATAAGAATTTGGGGCTCGGCCCAATATATCGGGTTTTCGCCTAATCGTCGTCGTCCTTGCGGCGGGCTTTGCCGCTCGAGCGCCTCAGCGCGAAAGGCAACGGTTTGTTGCCCATGGCATCGCGCCACAGGATCACGTTCAGCAAATACGGATCGGCCTTGTCCTCGCGCCGGAAGTCCATCCTCCCGGATTGCTTCGCGCCGGGTGCCTGCGCCGAGTTCATCTCGTAGATCATGCCGTTGTCGCGGTTCTGATAATCCGCCTCGAAAGGCGCCTGATCGCCCGGGCCATCGAAGAGCGCAATCAGCGGAGCCGCGCCGTCGTTGTTGTTCATCGGTGGAACGCGGAGCAGATCCTCCATGGTGCGGACCATGCTGACCGTCGTGTAGAAGGTGTTGTCCACAACCGGCCTTGCGCCGCGCGGAGAGAACTTGCTCACCACCAATGCGATGCTCCGATGGGCGTCGACGTGATCGGCTCCATCTTGCGCGTCGTCTTCGAGAATTAAGAAGGCCGTATCATCCCAGTAGGCGCTGTGCGAAACCGCTTCCACCACGCGCCCCACCGCGAGGTCGTTGTCCGCGACCGAGGCGCGCGGTCGCGGCATACCGGCGCGGGTGCCCGCGGTATGATCATTGGGCAGGCGCAGCATCACAAAGTCCGGCATCGTGTCGGAGCCGTGTTCGCGGGCGCCGCGCCACCGCCGAAACAGGGTAAGAAATTCCTCGGCGCGGAGCTGGTCGGGAAAGCTCAAGTTGAAGTCCGGATAGAGGGGATCGAAATGCCCCTCGAGTTCCGGCTTGGTGGCGACATTCTTCAGAATGAGAGGGATGGGCCACGGCCATGGGCTCACGCCGCCTCCGTAGTTCTCGGGTATCTTGTCGCCGACACGCACATGGCTGGCTGTGCCGCAGGCGGCGCCGACCTGCTCCGGACTACCGTCGGTCGCCGGGCGGCGTTTCTTTGGTGCGTCGCCGGACTCGTCGCAGAACTGCGTCGAGATGAATTCGCCGAAGTGATAGAGCGACTTGCCATGCCGCGCGAAGTTGCCCCAAAGATAGCCGCTCGCGGGCTCGTCCACATCGGGAATCTGCTGTTGAATGGGATATGCGCCCTCGACGACCCCTTCGAAATCATAGTATCGCTCGTCGCCGCGATAGACCTGCTGCCAAGTCTTCTCCGTGTAGTCGCTGGTAATGCCGGCGGTGGACCAGACGTGGCCGTTGCCCGAGACCTCACCCGAATCATAGAAGTTGTCCAGCACCCCAAACTGCAGGGCAAGCTTGTGCTGATTGGGCGTAACGTCCCTGCCGTACATCGTCAGCGAAGGGTCGCCGTCCCCCACTCCGAGGTCGCCGAAAACCTGGTCGTACGTGCGGTTCTCCTTGATGATATAGATGACGTGCTTGATCGGATGACCGCCGCCGCTGAAGCTGATGTGTTTCTGCGTTGCCCCTGTCAGATTGCTCGCCTCGACTTCGCGGGTAAGCGCGACTAGCCGGTTCTCCGCTTCACCGCGGTCAATGGTGGCGAGCGAACCATAGAGCAGCGTGCCGATGTAGGCGTGTGCACGATGGCTCTGCGGGACCGCATCGACGACCTTCTGTGCATCTTTGTTAGCACCGCTGCCCGAGCCCTTGGCGGTTGCCACATAGAGCTTCTGCCCTGTGACCGCGAGCGTGGTCGGATACCATTCCGTCGGAATGAAGCCTAATGCGTGGATCGGCTTTGTCTGCTTGTCGCCTGCATTATCCGGCGTCACGGCAAAAACACCGACGGCATCGCAGCCGGCGTTCGCCACATAGAGCCGCGCACCGTCGGCGGAGACCGCGACAGCGTCCGGGATTGCGCCGAACAGGTCCTGGCCCGGAAGTCGGGTATCGAACATCGCGCGCACATGGAGCCGCACGCCCTGGAGCGCGACCGCGGCTACCATGTCACGGTTGGCGAGGGCGACGTACAGTGTCTTCTCGTCTGGACTGAGCGCCAGCGCGGCCGGATGCGAGCCGGGCGCGGTCGCCGTCTGGGATGGAAGGAGCGGGACCCGATCCGCAATTTTTCCGCTCCTGAGGTCAAGCTCGGTGACGGCTGAGCCGTTCCACAGCGCGACAAACCCGCGCCTGCCATCCCGCGTGGCCGCTACGCTGATCGGGAAAGAAGCCGGAACCGTACGCGCGCTTGAGAGATCGAAGCGATGCACGACGCCACCGGTCGCGGAGTCGATGAGCAACGCGTCATCGGAGAATTCATCTGCCACAAGCAGCTGTTCGTGACCGCGGCCGTCGGTGACCACCGCTATTCCTGCCGGCGCCGGGGTCGCAGTTCCCGCCGGCAGCACCCGGCCAAGCGGATTCTGCACCTTGCCCCTCGCAAGCTGCTGCAGCCGAACCGGAATCAACCGCTCGGCGATCAGTGCGCCTCCCTCGATCCGGTATACGGCGATGGCGTTGCCTGTCTGATTGGGCTTGCCGCCTTCGGGCGCGGTGAGCGAATCGAGGCTCGCGTAGAGGTGCATGCCGTCGGAACTGAAGGCGATGCCCTGGTAGAACGTTTGTGGCGCTCTGAGGCGTGTGCGAAGTTCGGGAAAGTCGGTCAGCTTGCCCGTCGTCGTATCGAGCAGCGCGATCGACTGAGCGTACTGCGAATCATACGTGCCATAGCCTGCGTTGAGGATGGCGAGGTAGTGGCCGTCCGGTGAGGCTGCAATACCCATCGGCAGGCTGTTGAGGCGCACAGGCAAGCCGGGCACAGGCTTTATCAATTGCTTGCTTGTGGAGAGGTTCTGGCTTGCGGCGTGCATGGCGGTGGGTGCCGCAAGCAGGAAAGCAGCCAGGATGGAAGTTGTCGCCCTCATTGTCCTCAATCTAAACAGAAAACCACGGGTCGAACAGGAGTCAATTGGAGTTTCAATGCCTGCAGCGGCAATTCGCTCAAGCTCGATGCACTTGCGCGCCTTGGCACTTTCAAGGTATCAACTCTCTGCGATGAAAGTGTGAAAGATTTCTGATACAGCCGAGAGCGCTAGAATGCAAATGAGGCACTCCATTGCGACACAGAGCAGACGTTGAAGCGAATTACGCCCCGAGATTTTAGAAACGCATTCGTCGCGGTGATGAAAGCGGAGTACCAGAGCTTTCGCACTGCCGTGGGTTTTGAAGCCAAATCCTACGGCTACTTCATGCGCTCCAACATTTTTCCCAAGATCGCTAAACATCTTGGCTTGCAAGCCTGGAACAAGGACTACTACGGGCTTACCGGCATGTTTTATGAGGAGCGTGGCAGAGATAGCTTTGGTAACTACGCCGCCTATGCGAGCTGGATTTCAGTCGCCCTGGAGCATGAGAACAAGGCCTTTAAAGCGCACGAATCATTGAACAAGCTTCAGGCCTTCAACGTCCCGCTGAAGGTGCTGATCACCTATGCCGCCGAAGGCACCGAAGCCGACTCGCTATTGAGGAGGTATGAATCGATCATGAGCGTCTCTGATGTTTTCAATGACTTCGCGACTTTACGGCAACAGCTCGTGATCTTTGGGACGCCCAAAACGGTCAGCGAATGGCGTTTCTACGCGTACGAGAGCGACGGCTTCGTACTGATGTTGCCGAGCGGCTAAGAGGGGGCTACGAGCGACATGCTCGGTTCCAAAGCTGGAGGCAGTTCGGCGGACTTCTTCGATTGGTCCAGCAGCTTCTTTGAATCCGCTTCATCCGCAGACAACGACAGGCGGTATTTGTCGGCAAGCTTATTTGCGGGTATCGACAAGGCCAGAATTTCGACCAGCCTGATATCCAATCCCATGACCGATTGCTCCGCCGGTTCGATATCGGCTGCGGGTACCTGTGAACCCAAGAGTTTCGCTTCCGTGACATCGGCTTCCAGCTCCTGTAGCCACTGCTGCATGGCTTCAGACCCTAAAAGGCCTTGGCTCTCCGCAATCGCTATCCGCGACTGCTTTGCCAGCGCCATCAGGTCGGGCAACGTCTCCACGACGGAGCGCAGAGAGTCCCGCTCATTGGCCACTTCGCCGTGTAAGTCGACGCCGCGGCCCCGTGCCAGGCGGCGATACGCAAGATAGGCGATCACGGCGCAACCCATCCCGAGGGATGCGGGTATGTTTTGAAAACTCAGCATCGATTTTCTCGTTGACCCGGAAGATAGAACGGCAAATATCCGGCAGCTCGCCTTCGGTTAGTATATGCCCCGCCGGCGAAGTATAGATTTCAAGACTCGGTTCGGTGTCGGCGATTCGAGGATAATTTTGTCGGTTTTGTCTCACGCGAATCTGTCTTTGAACGTTCAAATCCGCACGTAAGATTTTGATGTGGCTGGCTTCATAGCACCCGCGCGACGATCCAGGCCCGCCCGCATGTGCTAACGGCCGCGCATGCCGCTGGCGGCCGCGCACCCGACTGGCGACCGCATACCCGGCTGGCCGACCGCATACCCGGCTGGCGGCCGCGATCGTCGCATTCCGTTACGCCGCTGCGTACGTGCGATGACGCACAGACAGCACTGCGACCTGTGACGCATTGTATCCAAGGTACGTAAACCTTCGCGGCGCTGTTATGACACATCCAAATGTTGGTCCCGACGGATTGAACGAGCGGCCGGCGGCTTCGAGCGATGTTGCGGCAACATTTCAGAGATCTTCCGCCGCAAAGGCGCGGTGGCAATTGGTGAACTCATTTGTCCCGTATGTGCTGCTGTGGTACGGCATGATTCGTGCGCTCGAAATCTCCTATTGGCTGATGCTGCCGATCGCCGTTCTGGCCGCAGGATTTCTTGCGCGAATTTTCATCATATTTCACGATTGCGGGCATTCTTCGTTTTTCAATTCCAGAAGAGCCAACAACGTGACGGGCGCCATTGCCGCGCTTCTCAACTTGACCCCCTACTTGCACTGGCGATGGCAACACGCGCTGCATCACGGATCCTCCGGCAATTTGGACAAGCGCGGTTCGGGAGATATCTGGACCTTGACGGTAGGGGAGTTTCGAGACGCATCCCGCCGGAAGCGGTTGGCATATCGTTTGGCGAGGAATCCTCTGGTCCTCTTTATTGGCGCGCCCCTTTATGTATTTGTGATTCATCACCGGTTTTCGTCTTCCGCGGCCCCCAAGCGAGAACGACGTTCGGTGCGCCGTACGAACCTGGCCCTGCTGGCGGCCGTTCTGCTCATGAGCGCCCTCATCGGTCTGAAGCCGTTTCTTGAAATCCAGCTGACCGTGTCCGGTTTTGCCGGCGCCATCGGACTGTGGTTGTTTTACGTGCAGCACCAATTCGAGGGCGCGTATTGGGAACGATCGAAGGACTGGAACTACACGCAGGCGGCCTTGCACGGTAGTTCATTCTATAAATTGCCGCGCGTGCTGCAGTGGTTTACCGGAAATATCGGGTACCACCACGTACATCATCTCAGTCCGCGCATCCCCAACTACTTCTTGCAGAAATGTCATGAGGCGCAGCCGCTGTTCCGCGAGGTTCGGCCCGTTACGCTCCTGGGCAGCCTAAAATCCCTCACCTTCCGCCTGTGGGACGAAAAACGCAGAATGTATGTCGGATATGGACCCGTAGCGCACCGAATTTCGGGTCGGTATCGCTCGCCATGAGCTCGACAATTACGCGGGTGATCGCATGCGGCGGACGGTGGCATCAAACAAGAGGCGGGCCACCCGGATGCCGCCGCCCAAATCGGTGACGGTGTCGCGGCAGCGCCGCTGGATCGCTTCGCTCAGCACGACGTCCTCGCCCCCGAGCGCTGCGGCCTGGCATTGAATCTCTGCCGCGCGCTGCACCGTCCACAGCAGCATGAAGGTCGTGGGGATATCGCGCTCGCAGACTGCGACGCCATGATTTCGCAGGACCAACACATGCTTGTCGCCGAGGCTCGCGATCATACGGCTGCGCTCCTCGGCATAGAGAGTAATGCCTTCGAAATCATGATAGCCGACCCGGCCGTAGAATTGCGCACCGTAAAAATTGTTGTGATCGAAACCGCTGCGTTTCATGGCGACTGCCGAGACCGCCGTCGTATGCGTGTGGGCCACGCAAGCAATGTCGGAACGCGTCTCGTGAATTGCGCCGTGCAAAGCAAATCCGGCCGGATTGCCTGGATAGGAGGACGGTTCGACCAGATGACCATCGATGCCCACCTTGAGTAAATTCTCGGGAATGATTTCGTTGTAGTTGAGCCCGAAAGGGTTTACGAGGTACTGGTGTGCGGGGCCGGGCAGCCGCACCGAAATATGATTGAAAATCATTTCGGTCCAGCCGAGAAAGGCAACGAGATGATAGAAATCGGCGAGTTCGCATCGCAGACGCCACTCCTCCGGATCCATCGCGCTCGGGGGCATTCGAGTTGGCATCATATCAACGGATCCTATTACTCCGCGGTCGAGATGATCGGCGCGCGGTATTATACAGGTGAATACATCTATAAACGGGAGCGTCATGATCCGACAACGTGGGCATGGTGGAATTGCGATACTCGTGGGACTGGGGCTCACGATCCTGGGCTGCTCCGCTTCTGCGGCGATCGGCGCCGAGGCGGCGCATCACGGGGTCGTGGCGCTCAAGGATGCGGCCTTCGTCCAGGACGAGGATGTAAAGTGCCTGAAGAGCGCGCTCGAAAATGGCAACCCAGACACCGGCCCGTCGACGTTCCTTCTGAAGGCGCCGCCCGGTTGCCGAATAGCGCCTCATTTCCACACGGCGGAAGAGCAGCTCATCGTCATCCGAGGCCGCGTGTTGACCGGCATGACGGGTATGAGGGAGCTTCTCCTGACTGCTGGGGGTATCGCCGTCATGCCGGCCAAAGCCATTCATTGGTTTAGCTGCAGGGGCAAAGACCCCTGCCTCATGGTGGTGACATTCAACCAAAAATACGACATCGTGTGGGTCGACGTCGGGCGGTAGCCCTTGGCTGACCTGCGGCGCGCCCTGCGCTCAGCGAGCCTCGCCCCACTCCGGGAAAACCCGCAAGGCATCGACGTAATTGTGTACGACGTCCGTGTGCGCGTCCTCCTGCCAGCCGCCGGGAACGGGATTCTTGAATAGATCGCGGGGACGGCCGCTCTCGTCAATCGAATAGATCGTGAAATCCAGCGCCTGCCGCGCTTCGCTTGCCAACGCGGCGGATCCGGTCGCGCTTGCGTACAGCGCCAGCACCGCCCCATAGGTCGAATTGATGCCGCCCCAGGCTTGGGCGTCCTCATCCTGTTCGTGGCAAACCGTTATGCCGAATTCTGTGTGAGTGAAAGTCCGGCGGACGAACTCAATCAGTGAAGCCGAATCGGCACGCCAATCGGAATCGAGCATTTCCCTTTTTTCGAGCAAATACCGCGCTAGATTCAGCGGCGCCCAGGCGGAGCGGTTGGTGGGAGTATCGTGGTCTTCGAAAAACTGGGCAAAAAGGCTGCCATCGGCGGCCGAGTTGCGAATTTGAAATCCCTTGATCCATTCCCACAGCGTTTGGCGCGGTGCAAAAAACTCCGAGTATCCGTGCGCAATCAATTCATCGTAAAGCCGCAGGATATAGGTCATGTTTCCGGAGACCGGTCCGCGGCTCTCGGCGTTGCGAAAATCGGCGCGAAACGGCCAGGGCGAGCGGCACGCATCGCCGTCCTCTTGATTGGCGGCGAGGACGCGAGCGTTCTGCAGCCCCTGTTCCAAATACGCCTGCTCGCCGGAGGCCTGGAATAGCCGCGCCAATGCATAGCCGGCGATACCGCCCTTGTCGGGCTCGATTTCATACGGGCGATCGGCTTGCGCACCGCAGTCCGCCGGCAGCGGCATCAAATCTCGCTTGCCGGTCGAGCGCGTGAATGCCGGATATCGACCGGAGTTGGGGGTCAGCGCTTCCTTTACGAGGTAATCGCCCATCGCACGCGCAGTTTGCAGAAGCCGCTTATCCCGATTACCGCCCAATTCGTAGAATTTAAGATACGAGAGAATACCCATTCCGTTCTGCGTCGCTGGAATAGTGTCGGTGCGGTCGGGCATCGGACTCCAGTTGCCGTCCAGAAAAGTCGCCGAGACGAAACGAGGATACCCGTGATCCACGGGACACTGCTGATAGAAGTTCATTTCCAGTCCCAGCGCCTCGCTCCATGAGGTCCACGGCCGCAAACAGCCTTGCGCGTCAAAACTAGCCGTGTGTCCCGCAATAATGACCGGCTGCTGCATTTAAACTTCCGCAGGTGGCTTCAGGGGTTCCGCAGTCTCGAATCGGATAGACTGATCTTCGAACATCGATGGACGGAGAGTCAATGCAGAGCAACGACGCATGACGGAAGAATACGACCCGATGAAGGAACCGCGGTACGCGGAAATCGCGACATTTATGCGAGCCCCGCTCGCGCGTACGTTATCCGATGTCGACATCGGCTTGATTGGCGTCCCCACCGATCTCGGCGTCACCAATAGACCCGGTGCGCGCCATGGTCCGCGCGAAATACGCAACTCATCGAGTCTCATGCGCAGCTTCAATCTCGCGCTGGGCGTGAATCCCTACGAGCTGTGCAGGATCGCGGACCTCGGGGACGTGCGTTTGTCGCATCGGTACGATCTCGAAAAGCAGGTCGAGGAAATTGCGGCGTTCTATCGCAAAATTCACGCGGCCGGAGTGCGGCCGGTGAGCGCCGGCGGCGATCACTCGATCACCTATCCCATATTCAAGGCGATTGCCGCCGATGCGCCGATCGGTATGGTCCACATCGATGCCCATACCGACACCTGGGGGGAATTCTTCGGCTCCAAGTTCACTCATGGCGCTCCGTTTCGCCTCGCCGTCGAGGACGGGCTCTTGGATCCGAAGCGCACGATTCAGATCGGGATTCGCGGCGGCCAGAACTATATGGACGGCATCGAGTTCTCTCAGTCTCGCGGGATGCGCGTAGTCTTCATGGAGGAATTTGCAGCGCTCGGCGTCGAGCGGATCATCGAAGAAGCACGCAGGGTCGTGGGCGACGGTCCTACCTATATCTCCTTCGACGTGGACGGGCTCGACCCGGTCTATGCACCCGGAACCGGTACCCCCGAAATCGGCGGCATCACCACCTTGGAAGCGCAGCGGCTCCTGCGCGGTTTGCGCGGGCTCAATCTCATCGGCGGCGACGTCGTGGAAGTTGCCCCTCCCTACGATCAGACCGGAAACACCGCGCTGGTGGGCGCATCCATGATGTTCGAGATTATCTGCTTGATTGCGGATCGGCACTTTGGCGCCGGCGGCCGTCCGTCTAGTGCGCCGTCCATCCCCGGCAGCCGTTGAGAAACAGACCGACCGCCTTGTCAGCCCAAACATCGAGTTCGGCGGCCGTCATCGGTTTGCCGTAGCCCATCGCACGGCGCTGCGGCAGCGTGACGACCATGAAAATAAATTGCTCCGCCGCGAACGCACGATTGTCGGCGCTCAGCTTCGAATCGCGCAGCTCGCGCGCGAGAAGGCCGCCGATCAAGGTGCTTGCTTCGCGCGCGCTGCCGTCGCCATTGACGGCGCGCGCCAGCTCCGGAAACCGCGCGGATTCGGCCATGACCAGCCGATGCAGCGCAATCGCCTGAGGCGAAAGCGCGGCGCGCAGCATCATTCCGGCGAGGCGACGCAGGACCTCTCGCAAGCTGACTCCCTCGATCAGGGGCACCCCCGCCGGAGGTCGAATCTGCTCGATGATTCTATGCACGACTGCGGCAAACAGCGCCGACTTGTCGTCGAATCGGTGATAAAAAGTGCGTTTCGATATTCCCGCGCGCGCAGCGACGGCCTCAATGGTCGTCGATCCATAGCCTTCCGCAAGAAACAGTCCGGTGGCGACTTCCAGGATTCGCTGCCGCAGGCGCAGTGAATCGGCACGGGAAGGCCGACCGCCGCGGCCGACGGCCTTAGCCGCCTTCCTGCGCTCCATGTTCCTCAGTCCGACTTTTAACGTCGATACGAATTATTGCCGTAATAGCCCGGGCGCGGCGCGGAGTAAGCCCGGGGCGCATAGCGGGTGCGCGGCGCATAATAGCTGCCCTGAGGCCCATAGTAGCTGACTTGGGGCGCATAGTAGGCCGGCGGGGCCCGGTAGTAGACGGACGGGCGCGGATAGTACGGCACCGCCGGTGCATACATCGGCGGCGCATAGTAGCTCTGCGGGGTCGCGTAGTATGGCGGCGGCGCGTAGCCGCCCGGTCCCTCGTATTCACCCGCCTCGATCGCGGCGGAGGCGATGGCGAGTGGCAGGATTGCAAGACCCACCACAGCCCCGACGAGACCCCTGCCCAGCTCCCAACCATGGAAGTGGCCATGACCGTGCGCCTCGGCCGGTGCAACGGGTGCGCATGCGATTGCCGCGGCGGCAGCCGCCCCGAAAACCAACCGCTTCAATCCGGTCATGGCGAACTCCTTTGGGCGACGGCGCAAGAATTTTATGAGACCCATACCACCCTACGCGTTCCCTTGTAGAAACGCAACGGTACCGTTCCGTTGTTTGCGGTGCGCGATTGACGCCGGCTATCGCCCTGATAGACAACGCCAATTTGACTTGCCGCCGCCATGAGGTCTAACGTCCCGCAGCCCATATCTTGATTGATTCCGATTTGTTAATCGGAAGGAGCGAGCCGTGAATTTAAAAGGTAGTAAGACTGAAAAGAATCTGAAGGATGCATTTGCAGGCGAATCACAAGCTAATCGACGTTATTTGTATTTCGCGGCCAAGGCGGATGTCGAGGGCTTTAACGACGTATCGGCCGTTTTCCGGTCAACGGCCGAAGGAGAGACGGGCCACGCGCACGGACATTTGGAGTATCTGGAGGCGGTCGGCGACCCCGCCACCGGATTGCCTATCGGCGCGACTTCGCTGAATCTCAAGGCAGCGATTGCCGGCGAAACGCACGAATATACCGACATGTATCCGGGAATGGCCAAGAGCGCCCGCGACGAGGGTTTTGGCGAGATAGCCGATTGGTTCGAGACCCTTGCCAAGGCAGAACGATCGCACGCGAATCGCTTTCAGAAGGCCTTAGATAACCTGTAGTCCTGCTCACGTCGCCGCTGGCGACCCCCTGCAGCAAGCGGGCTCCGTCCTTGGGGCCCGCCGCCACATCGTCGGGAGAAAAAACGTGTCCGACGGAGAGACCAAGTCAGCCCGGGAGGGCAGTCTGGAGGCGCCGACGCGCCACGCCCTTGCCTGGCAGGAGCCGCAGTTCTATGACGCCGGTGCCCTGCAGGCTGAACTCGATCGCGTGTTCGAGATCTGTCACGGTTGCCGACGCTGTTTTAACTTGTGCAACTCGTTTCCAACCCTGTTCAACCTGATCGACGAGTCCAAGACCGGCGAACTCGACGCGGTAGATAAAAAGGCATACGGGCAGGTGGTGGACCAGTGCTATCTCTGCGACATGTGTTACATGACCAAATGCCCATACGTGCCGCCGCATCCCTGGAACGTCGACTTCCCGCACTTGATGCTGCGCGCCAAAGCCGTGAAGAACCGTGCCGGCGGCACCCGCCTGCGCGACAAAATCCTAAGCTCCACGGATATGGTCGGTAGGCTGGCCGGTATTCCCGTCATCGCCGAGGCCGTCAACGCAGTCAACCGGACCCCGCTCGGCCGCAAGGTTTTGGACGCCGCGCTCGGCGTACATCCGGACGCGCCGGTACCGGCGTATCGGTCAGACACCCTGCGCAAGCAGTTCGCCAAACGCCGTAAGCCGAACGGCGCAGCACAAGCGGCCGGAGCCACTCGCGGCAAAGTCGCGCTATTCGCGACCTGCTACGGGAATCGCAATGAGCCGGAGATCGGACTTGATCTGGTGAGCGTGTTCGAGCACAACGGCATCGAGGTCGCACTGGTCGAGCGGGAGAACTGCTGCGGGATGCCGAAACTCGAGCTGGGCGATCTGCAGGCAGTTGCGGACCTCAAAGCGAAGAATGTGCCGCATCTTCTGACGATGATCGATAGCGGCTACGACATCGTCGCGCCGATTCCATCGTGTGTACTGATGTTCAAACAAGAGTTGCCGCTGATGTTTCCGGACGACCCCGACATCGCCAAGGTCAGGCAGCACATATTCGATCCGTTTGAATATCTGGCGCTGCGGCACAAATTCGGGCTGCTGCGCACGGATTTTGCTCGCTCGCTCGGCAAGGTCGCCTACCACGTGGCATGCCACTTGCGCGTGCAGAATCTCGGACTTAAGACCCGGGATGTACTGCAGCTGATTCCGGGCACCACTGTGGAACCGATCGAACGGTGTTCCGGCCACAATGGGACGTACGGCGTGAAGCGGGAGTTTCGCGAAACGTCCATGAAGATCGGCAAGCCGGTCTTCGAACGGATTCAGTCAAGCGGCGCTGATTTTTACGCCAGCGACTGCCCGATGGCGGGCCATCAAATCGAGAGCGGTTTGTCGAATGGATCGCCGCCGACGCATCCGCTGACGCTGCTCAGAATGGCCTACGGATTGGCGGGACACTAACGTGAAAAAATTGGCGCGCGGGGATCTCTTGAGCTTGGAGCAATACGCTTCCGAGCGGGCTCGCTTGCGCAGCGAAGTCATCGCCCACAAGCAGCTGCGCAACGTGCAAGTCGGGCCCAACATGACGTGGTGCTTCGAGGACTACACCACGATACGCTATCAAATTCTCGAGATGTTGCGCGCCGAACGGATCTTCGAAAGCGAGGGAATTCAAGGCGAGCTGGATGCTTACAATCCGCTGATTCCCGACGGCGCAAATTGGAAGGTGACGTTGCTGCTGGAATATCCCGATCCCGAAGTGCGGCGGACCGCGCTGGAAAAATTGATCGGCGTCGAAGATCGGTGCTGGATACGGGTCAGCGAAATGGATCGGGTATTTGCGGCTGCCGATGAGGACATGGAGCGTGAAAACGCGGAAAAAACCTCCGCCGTGCATTTTCTTCGCTTTGAACTTGCGCCCTCGATGGTCGCCGCGATGAAAAGCGGTGCCTCCTTGAGCATCGGCGTGGACCATGACGCGTATCGGCACTTGGTGAGCCCTTTGCCTGGCCCGATCCGTGATACATTGAGTCGCGATCTCGACTAGCAACGCATATAAAAGCTCGTAAAAAGAACGGCTTACGGTTCCCGCCGGAATCTTCGGTATTGTGTTCGGTCACTAACGAGAGATCGATGGATATGAGGTATTGAGATGAGCGCTGGAACTGAGCCGGCCCGATGGTCGCAGCCGCGCACTGGCAGCGAAGGCGTCACGCTCGAGTGGCTGGATGCCCTCGCGGCTGGTACCTGCACGCCTGAGGCTTTTTTAGCTGCAATGCGCGGTCAGTTCCGAGGCGACAGCGATGAGGGTTGGGAAGTCTTGTCCCTGCTCGATCAATATTACCGCCGCGGCAAGATAAAGGTCGATGTCTTCCAGATGCTCAAATCGCGCCTGGAAAGCTCGGCAATCAAGGGTGAAGAGGACAAGGCAGCGAACGCGCCGGCCGGCGCGCGGCCCCAACCCCGACCCAACGCCAGAGTTCCCGCCGCACCGGCGCAAAAGAAGCCACCGCCCAGCGCGGGCTCGGCAACCCGCGATGCGGGTATGGCAACCCGCGAGGGGGGCCCGGTCCAGCAGGCAGGGCCAGTCCGCGATGTCGCCGTGGGGGACATGCTGCGCGAGCGGTACAGAATACGCGCACTGCTTGGACACGGCGTAATGGGCACCGTGTTCGAGGCAATGGATGAATATCGGCTCGCACTGCCGGCCGCGGGCCAACGGTTGGCCATCAAACTGCTGCATTCGTCCGTTACGCAGCGCGATGAAGTTCTTATCGAGCTGCAGCGCCAATTCCAGCATGTGCAATTATTGTCGCATCCGAACATCATTCGGGTGCACGAATTCGACCGCGACGGCGACATCGCTTTCTTTACGATGGAATTGTTGAATGGAGCGCCCCTGAGCGGTGTGCTCACCATGCGCAACGGGACTGGTTTGCCGCGCCCGCATGCCCTCGCCGTAATGCGTGATGTGGGTTCGGCGCTCGCGTACGCCCACTCGCATGGCGTCGTGCATGGAGACGTCAGCCCGCAGAATATTTTTATCACCAATGAAGGTGAATTGCGGGTCATGGATTTCGGCGCGACGAACAGAATGCTGCGAGATAGGGCCGCCGACATGGAACTATCGGACACCGCGCCCGTCGCCCCGCCCGGCTATGCCAGCTGCCAGTTGCTCGAAGGCCAGCAACCCGATGCGCGAGACGATGTATTCTCATTCGCCTGCGTCGCCTACGTTTTGTTGGCCGGGCGCCACCCTTTCCCAAACCGCACTGCCCTCGAAGCACGCGCACAACGTCTGCGTCCACGATGCCCGCCGGGACTCAGCGCGCATCAATGGCGAGTGTTGCGGGAGGGCCTTCGTTGGGAGCGCGACCAGCGCCCTTCGGATTTACAGAAATGGTTGGACCGATTCCCCTTGGCCGGCGCCGCCCACCGCCTCCCCGCCCTGAACGTTCTGGTGAATGCGCCGCCCTCGCGGACGAGTACGGGCGTGTTGAGCACCGCTGCCATTACGATGTTGGCGCTGTGCGCCGCCGCCGGATTTTGGGCGGTAATGGACTATGATTCGTTGGCGCGCCACGTCTTGGAGTGGACCGGACAAGTACCGTCTGCACCCGAAAATAACGTCCAATCGCCTGCGCGAACGGCGGCGCCTCCGGCGCCCATATCGACGCCGAAGCCCACGCCGGTGCCGGACACAGCCGCTCGAGAAACGGCGACGACTCCGTCTGCGACTTCGCCTCCGGCCGCCACGCGAGTACCAGCGCTGCGCACCAATCCATCATCCGCCACCAATCCATCATCCGCCGCCAATCCATCACCCGCGACTAATCCGTCATCCGCCACCAATTCAACATCGGCGCCGAGTACACCGCCCGCCGCAGCCCCAGGCTCCCCAGCCTCGCGAGCGGATTCGGCTGCGCGCCTCTCCCTCAGCGACGCAGCGTCTCGCGCCGCCAATGCGGGACCGGTTCGCGTAGAGATGGCTACCGATACCGTTGATGTCCAACCGGCTGAAACGACGGCGAGCGTGACGGTCCACCGCAAAGGCAGTCTTCACGGGGATGCAAGTTTCACGTGGTGGACGGAATCCGGCACCGCCAAGCCGGGCAAAGATTTTGCAGCCGCGGTACCCCGCGTCGAGCACATCGAGGACGGCAGCCGCAGCGTCATTTTGAATATCCCCGTTTCGAGAGGACCCCGCACTCAGCCGAAGAGCTTTTATGTGGTGATCGACCGCACGGACGCCGGGCCCGCGCTGGGTGAGCGCAATCTCACGATGGTGACGCTGCAGCCAGGGGAATAAATCTTATTTCTCGCCCGTCCCCGCCGCGTAAAGCGACTCGTATCGAGTACGCAATACCATGACTCAATCAAACCCATTTGACTTGGACATTCCCTTTGTCAGGGAGCTCGGCGTCGAATTCATCAGCGCCGAGAAGGGCCGCGCGGTCCTTGCGCTAGATCTGGCCCCGCGACATCTGAATAGCTGGGCCGTGGCGCACGGCGGCGTCCTCATGACGCTGCTCGACGTGGCTATGGCGATCGCCGGCCGGTCCCTCGACCCGGACGCCGGCGCCGGAGTCACAGTGGAGATGAAGACCAGTTTCGTGCAGCCCGCCAATGCCGGAACTCGTCTCATCGCGACGGCTTACACGTTTCACCGCTCGAGCACCATGGCGTTCTGCGACGGCGAAGTGCGGGACACGACGGATCGCCTCCTCGCAAAGTCGATGGGGACGTTCAAATATCGCCGGAACGCCGCGTACGATCCGACGCCTGCCTCTGTCAGCGATAGCTGACAGAGGCGCGCGCGGCCCTCCGGTTACGGGCGCGCCCAAAGTCGCATCTAATCCCCTTTGTTCCCTCGCCTCGTTATCTGTTTCCCTCGCCTCGTCAGGAGCGTCGATGCCCCGCACCATGGAAGTTTCGCTGCGCCCGTATGCCGCTGCCGTACTCCTCGCGGCGAGTTTTTTCACGCACTTTGCGTGGGCGCAGGATCCGGCTGCGGAATACGGCCCGTCGCCCCGTTTGGGAGCCCCGGAGAAATCTTCGATACCGACCGTGAAAATTGCCAAGGCTGTCGGCTGGAGCCGCGACGGCAAACCGATCGCCGCCGCCGGCACCGACGTCGCTGCATTCGCTCGCGACCTCGACCATCCGCGGTGGCTCTATGTGCTGCCCAACGGCGATGTGCTGGTAGCCGAATCCGACGCGCCGCCGAAACCCGACGACGCCAAAGGAATTTACGGCAAGGTGCATAAGCTTGTCATGAAACGCGCGGGTTCGGGCGCACGGCCGAGCGCGAACCGTATTACGCTGCTGCGTGACGCTCACCGCGACGGCTCTGCCCCCGAACGGCACATATTTCTTCAGGGATTGAACTCGCCGATCGGCATGGCTCTCATCGGCGACAGTTTCTATGTCGCCGACAGCGATGCGCTTCTGCGCTTCGCCTATCACACCGGCGACACCGAGATCCGCAGTCAGTCCACTCGAGTTGCCTCGCTTCCCGCCGGGACGCTCAATCATCACTGGACGAAGAGCCTCATCGCCAGCCCCGATGGCCGTAACTTGTATGTGGGCGTGGGCTCCAACAGCAATGCGGCAGAAAATGGTCTTGCAGTCGAAGCCGAACGATCCTCCGTATGGGAAATCGACCCCAAAACCGGCATCCACCGGATATTCGCATCGGGCCTGCGCAACCCCGTCGGGCTTGCTTGGGAACCCGAGACCGCTGCCCTGTGGGTCGCGGTCAACGAGCGCGATGAGCTTGGAGACCATTTGCCGCCGGACTATATGACGGCGCTGCACGAGGGCGCCTTCTACGGCTGGCCCTTCAGTTATTACGGCCCGCACGTCGATGATCGGGTCAAACCGCAAAACCCTGACATGGTCGCCAAAGCGGTGCCGCCGGATTACGCGTTGGGGGCGCACACGGCCTCGTTGGGCCTATGCTGGTCGGGCGATTCGAAACTGCCGGCGCAATTCCAGCATGGAATGTTCATAGGCCAACACGGCTCATGGAATCGCAAGACGCGCAGCGGTTACAAGGTGGTGTTCGTGCGCTTTGCGGATGGCAAACCGGCCGGCCTGCCGGTCGATGTTTTGACGGGATTTCTCGACCCCAAAGGCAGGGCGTTAGGCCGGCCGGTCGGGGTCGCGGTCGACAAGCGCGGCGCGCTGTTGGTGGCCGATGATGTGGGCAACACGATCTGGCGCGTCACCGGCGCGCGCGAAGGAAGCGCCGCCGCTCGATAGCAAGTCTCCCTCGCGGTAGTGCACACTACGGCTCCCCAATTGGCGCAATCGACGAGGTGATCATGGGCGCAATAGAGGCACTCACGAGCTTAAGTGGGCATCAGAGAATCGACGGGCGGCTGGTTCGTTCGCATGGAACAGGGTCGATCGACGTGACGGATCCGGCGACGGAACAGCGCATCGGCCAAATTGCCGACGCAAGTCCGGCGGATATCGACCAAGCGGTTGCGGCCGGCAATAAGGCGCAGCGGAGCTGGCGCGCCGTGAACCATCATCGCCGCGCGGAATTGCTGCACGAAGTGTCGAGACGCGTAATGAGAGACCGTCCGCTCGTGGCTGAGATGCTCACTCGCGAGATGGGCAAGCCGTACAAGGAGTCGTTCGACGAAGTGGCATGGTCGGCAAGCGCCATCGATTATTATGCCGAAATCGCGCGTCACGAAAACGGCAAAGTGCTCGGCTCCGCCGTCGATGGCCAGTTCCATTTCACGACCAAGGATCCGCTCGGCGTCGTGGTGATCATCCTGCCGTTCAACTACCCGCTCTGCCTCCTGTGCTGGCAGGCGGCCGCCGCCATCGCAAGCGGCAATGCCGTGATCATCAAGCCCTCCGATCTGACGTCGCTGACGACGCTGCAATTCATCGCCGCATTCGATGCGCTTCCGGAGGGTGTCGTGCAAGTGATCACCGGCGGCGCCGCTGCCGGAAAGCGCTTGGTTGAGCACTCCGATACCCACATGGTCGCCTTCACAGGAGGCATCGAGACGGGACGCGTGGTTGCAGAGACATGCGGACGACTCTACAAGCGGACCTTGATCGAAACTTCCGGGAACGATCCCTTCATCGTCATGCCGTCGGCCCCCGTCGACACCGCGGCGCGCGGCGCCGCCTTCGGTGCGTTTCTCAATTGCGGGCAGGTGTGTGCAGCGGCCGAGCGTTTCTATGTGCACGAGCAGATATATGGCGAGTTCATGGAAAAGCTAGTGCACTACACGAGGCAAATTAGGGTCGGCAATGGCCTCGATCGAGTCGACATGGGACCTCTCGCATCGAAACGCGAGCTGACGCGCTATTTGGGCATACTCGACAATGCGACCGCGCAAGGGGCAAAGGTGTTGGCAGGCGGCGATCGGCCGGGTCATCTTTCGAAGGGCTGGTTCGTCAATCCGACGGTTCTTGGTGACATTTCCGCCGACGCTCCCATTATGAATGACGAGACCTTTGGACCCGTTGCACCCGTAAGCAGGGTTAGAAGCTTCGATGAGGCAATATCGCTCGCCAACCGTTCCCGATATGCCCTGGGAGCCACCGTCTATACCGCCAATCTCGAAGAGTCGATGCGTGCGGTCAACGAGCTGGAAGCCGGAATGGTATGGATAAACGCACCGCTCCTCGACAATGATGCCGGTCCTTTCGGGGGGCGGAAGCAGTCGGGAATGGGCAGGCAACTCGGGGCGGAAGGTCTGGACACGTTCAGGCATACGAAGCTGTCGATGATCGACCCGGGCGCCAAACCCCATGATTTCTGGTGGTTCCCCTATTCGGACGCAGAAGCGTATCCCGGCAGCGGCAGTGGCTGATCGCACGGCGGGCAGTAAGCCATTCCAGTCGCCGGCAGTGCCGCCGGATCTTGAAGCGCGGATCGCGGCATTCGAAAGCGCCGCGCCGCCCGGCGACTTCGACAGAGCGAGCTGGTTTTGGATCATCCTCTTGGGCGTTGCCTTGCCTCTTGTGCTGCTGGCCGCCGGATGGTGCGCATGATGGCGGTTGCGAATCCGCCGGCGGACGAAAGCGCCTGGCCGCTGCTTCCCCAAGAACGAACGTGGGGCGCGGCGCGCTTGACCCTAACGCTCGCCACGACGGCGGCCGCTACTTGGTGTTACCTGATCGGCGAGTCCGTCGGCAGCTACCTAGGCTTTATCAAAGGCGGCCTTGCGCTCGGTGCGGGCTGCATGATGGGCATGGTCTTGGTGCTCCTCGCCGCGGGTCCCACGTGTGTACGATTCGGGATCGACTCCATTGCCGCCACCAAACCGCAATTCGGCTCCCGCGGCTGGGTCGTGCCCGCGGCTCTGCAGGCTGTTTCGATTATCGGCTGGAATTCTTTGCTGATCATTTTCTTCGCAAAATCGGCGGTGCAGCTGAGTGTGGCGCTCGGCATTCTCGACATGCCCTCGCGCAACGCGGCTTTGGTACCCGCGTTGACGGTGGCCGCGTGCGCGATCATTTTCATGGCGCTGCGGCGCGGCGCGACCGGCGTGTCGATCGTCGCGAATATTCTCGTTGCGCATGTATTCATCGGCTTGTGGATGTTGTATCTGCTGGTTTCGCACCGTTGGCCGGAACTGATGGCCGCGCGGCCGGCCGGCGCGAACCCCAGCCACCTCTGGAACTACACGACGGGAGTCGAGCTTGGCATCGGCGCAACCCTCTCGTGGTGGCCGTACATCGGGGCGATGATCCGGATGGCACCCAACGGCCGAACCATCGTGCTGCCGGTCATGCTCGGCATGGCGGCGCCCGTTCCCGTGCTGAGCCTCATAGGACTTGCGGGCGCGCTGGTTCTCAAGTCATCCGATCCCACCGAATGGCTTCGCATCGTCGGCGGGCCGACCTATGCGGTCATCTCGCTGACGTTCGTGACCGCGGCGAATTTTGGCACCACGACCGCCGGTATCTACGCATCGGCGATAGGCCTGCGTAATTTCCCGACTTTGCAAAAGCGCACTTGGACAACCTTGCTGCTGATCACCATTGCGCCTGTCGCCCTGGTCGGCATATTCATTCCGGAACTGTTCTTCGCCAAGTTCGGTAATTTTCTCGCGCTGATCGGCGTCGCGTTCGCTCCGCTTTGCGGAATACAAATCGTCGACTATTTCTTTCTGCGCCGCGGTCGCATAGATATCCGCGCAATGTATGCCGGCGCTCCCGGACGTCCTTATTACTTCTGGGGCGGTATCAACCCGGCCGCGATGATTGCCTTGACCGCCGGTTGCCTCACTTACGTCTTTTTGCTCAATCCGCTGAGTTACGACTCCGCTGCGCTGTACCCGTATCTCACCGCCTCGCTGCCTTCGGCGGCGGCGGCGGGGTTGGTATATTTCCTGGGCGGTCTCATGGTCATGCGCGCGGGCCGGGGCGGCTATCGTCAGGCGTAGAACCCCACCGGCATTGGCGACAATTCCCGCTTCAATTTATAGTGTGGCATGAGCCTCGTGACCATCGGAATTTCGCAGCGGCGCAACGCGCTTGCTTTTTGGATAGGGTCTGCCGTCGTCAGCGTCGGCGTGCTGCTGCATATCCCGATGTTTTGGATGGCGCGGAACTCCGGATTCAATATGTCCGGCATGCCGATGGATTCGGGAATGTTGCTCGGCATGCTGATCATAGTGCTCGGGATCGGGGCCGCGGGCTACGGTTTGCTGCCCGTTCGCCGGCCCGACGTTGATCCCTATCATTCGATCGCGCCGCCGGAGGATGCGCCGCTCACTGCCGCGCATTGGAAGCTGATGGGCGTTCTCGCGGTGGCGCTGGTGATCGACATCATGAAACCGGCGAGCCTCGGATTCGTGACGCCCGGGATGCGGGAGGAATATGGAATAGATCACGCTACAGTGGCGTTGCTGCCTCTCTCTGCACTCATCGGCACTGCTGCGGGATCCTTCGTATGGGGTGCGCTCGCCGACTTGTACGGCCGGCGCGCCTCGATTCTGCTGTCATCGGTCATGTTCGTCGGAACCTCGATCTGCGGGGCGATGCCATCCTTCTGGTGGAATATCGCGATGTGCTTTCTGATGGGCGCCGCCGCGGGCGGCATGCTGCCGGTTGCCTATGCGCTGCTGGCGGAAATCATGCCGACCAAACATCGAGGGTGGTGCTTGGTGCTTGTCGGCGGCATCGGCAGCATCGGCGGGTTTTTCGCCGCGAGTGCGCTATCCGCGCTGTTGCAGCCGATTTTCGGCTGGCGAATCATGTGGTTTCTCAACTTGCCCACGGGACTGCTGCTCGTTGCACTCAGCCCGCTCATTCCCGAATCGGCGCGCTTCCTGCAGCACATGGGGCGCCTCGACGAGGCGCGCGCGACGCTGGCCCGCTTTGGAGCGATTATCAGCGTCGCAGAGGAAGCCGTGATGGGCGACTCTAGGTTTACCTCGAGTTTCGCCGTGCGCGCCCGCGATCCGCGCTTGCTCGGCACGACCATCGCCCTCACGCTTGCCGCCCTCGCATGGGGGTTCGTCAATTTCGGCGTCTTGTTATGGCTCCCCAGCGCGTTGGTTGCCGAAGGGCGCAGCGTCGGCGTGGCGAGCATCGTCATCGCACGCTCTACGCTGATCGCGGCGCCGACCATCCTGGTGTCGGCCTACCTGTACAGCGTCTGGAGCACCAAGTCATCGCTCATTCTCGCGATCGGAATCACCTCGTTGGGGCTGCTCGCGATCCTGCTGCGCGGCACACGGATTTTGCCGATCATGACCAACCCCGTCATGCCTGTCGCCCTGCTCATCGTCGGGTCAAGCTCGATGGTGTCGATTCTCCTACCTTATGCAACGGAGAACTACCCGATCAGAGTGCGTGGGAGGGCCACGGGTTGGGTGGCGGGCTGGAGCAAGATCGGCGGATTGATTGCGCAGGGTCTGAGTGCACTGGCGCTGGTTCCGGCGCTGGGTACGGCAGCGGCGCTCATCTCGATTCCGGCAACGCTCTCGTTGGCACTCATTTGGATGTTCGGCCGGGAGACGCGGGGCCGTGACTTGCGTGAACTCGAAGCCTCGGGTGTCGTTCCGTCGGATGCGCTGCGCCTTCACGCGGACTGATCCGAATGCATTGGCGATCCAAACTCATCCATCCCAGCGCCCATGCGCCGGCCCACTACCGATCCTTGGCTACGCCCACGTATCGCGGCTCCACGGTCGTTTTCGAGCGCCAGGCCGACGTGTCGGAGGACTGGCGACAGACTGAGAGCGGCTACACGTACGGCCTTTACGGCACTCCGACGGTGCTGGAGCTTGGCGCGCGGATCGCAGAAATCGAGGGGGCCCGTCATAGCTTTGTCGTTCCGGGAGGTCAGGCGGCGATATCTCTGATCTACCTTGCGTTCTGCAATGCCGGGACTCATGCCTTGGTGCCGTTCAGTGCGTATGGACCGAACCGGGAGCTGGCCGCCGGACTCATGAGGCGCCTCGGCGTCTCGGTCGAAAGTTACGATCCGCTGATAGGCGCGGGAATTGCGGATGCGATTCGCGAGAACACGGCGCTGATTTGGGTCGAAAGCCCGGGGTCCGTGACCATGGAGATTCAAGACGTGCCGGCCATTGTCGCAGCAGCCCGCGCGCGCAAGGTGCCGGTCGCGCTCGACAATACTTATGCTGCGGGAGTTCTTTTCGATGCTTTTGCGCACGGGGTCGATGTGAGCATGCAGGCATTGACCAAGTATGTCGGCGGACATAGCGACTTGCTGCTGGGAACGGTGTCCGTCGCCGAGGCCGGCGCGTATGAAGCGATCGGATCGGCCCTCAAACAGCTTGGCATGGCCGTCTCGCCGGACGATTGCAGCCTGGCGCTGCGCGGATTGCAGACGTTGGGCGTACGGCTGGAGCGGCTCGAGAAATCGACTCTCGAGGTAGCGCGCTGGTTGGCGAAGCACCCGGCGGTGAGGACCGTATTGCATCCGGCCCTCGAGTCCTGCCCCGGGCACGAGTACTGGCGGCGGGACTTCACCGGATCCTCCAGTATTTTCTCGATCATTCTTGACGAGCGATTCACCGCGAAGCAGGCAAACGCCTTCGCGGACGGGCTGAAGCTGTTCAAAATAGGCTTCAGCTGGGGCGGGGTCACCAGCCTTGTGGTGGTCTATCCGAATCTCGATCGTCCCGGAAAAAGCCGGGGCGGACGCCTGGTGCGGCTCAATGTGGGGCTCGAAGAGCCTTCGGATCTGATCATCGATCTTAGCCAGGCGCTCAACATCATGGGCTCGCCGGCCTAGCGAAGCATGGCTATCAGTGAGCCAGGTCTTTTGCGATTCACGGCTGGCTTGCTGGCGACCCTCGTCATGGGATGTTCCGCGATCTGGGGCGCACTTGCGCTCTGGTACCAGGCACCGGGCGGTCAATCGCTGAAGACGCTCAGCGCGCTCATCTGGGTGATCGCCAGTCTTGCGTGGCTGATGGCCCTGTGGCAAGGAAGCACCGCGGTCGGCCTGCTGTCGTTCGCCGCGGCATTCGGCGGCCTTCTGGTTTGGTGGCGACGAATTGCGCCGTCGAACCACCGAATCTGGGCCGACGACGTGGCGCAAATGACCACCGGCACCATCGACGGCAATCGAATCACGTTGCACAACGTGCGCAATTTCGACTGGCGCAGCCCTACCGACTATACGCAGCGTTGGGAGACCCGCGGCTACGACCTAGATCGTTTGATCTCGGTCGACATGATCATGTCGTATTGGAAAGGACCGGCTATCGCGCACATGCTGGTTTCATTCGGCTTCGACGGCGGCGAGCACGCTGTGTTTTCAGTGGAAATACGCCGCGAAAGGCTCGAAAGTTTTTCCGAGATCGGCGGCTTCTTCAAACAATTCGAACTCAGCGTCATTGCAGCCGATGAGCGCGACGTCGTCCGGCTTCGAACCAATGCCCGCGGCGAAGACGTCTACCTATATCGCCTCAAAATGCCGGTATCCGCGATGCGTTCGTTGTTCCTCGGCTACATCGATGAGGCCAACTCTCTCGTGAAAGCGCCGCGCTTCTACAACACGATTACCGTCAATTGCACCACGCTCGTCTACCTGATGATGAAGCGCATCGTCGGCTACCTGCCACTGAGCTTTGGGCTGATTTTTTCCGGCTATTTGCCCGAATATGTCTACCGCGTCGGCGGGCTCGACCGGCGCTTTTCGCTTCAAGAGTTGCGCGCGCGCGGACGCATTACCGAACGAGCCAAAAGAGCCGACCGCAGCTACACATTCTCTGCAGACATTCGCCAAGGGATTCCCGGCTGTGAGGCCATGGTTTCAACGGAACGAGTCGCGTTGCAGTCTGCCATGCCCCGCTAGTGCAGAAGCGTGAAGCCGTAGGCCTTGAACGCAGCTTCGCCGGCCGGACCGCGGATGTATGTGACAAATCCGGCAGCATTGGCCTTGCCCGCGCCGGTCAGCGCGATCGGATACACAATCGGCAAATGACTGTTTTCCGGAAAAACGTCTACAACGCGAACCTGCTTGTCCACCAACGCATCGGTCTCGTAGACGATGCCGAGCGGCGCTTCATCGCGATCCACAAGCACGAGCGCAGAGCGCACGCTGTCGGCCCGCACGATGCGATCCGCCACCTCACTCCAAACCCCTAAAGTGCTCAAAGCCTCGCGCGCATAACGCCCCACGGGCACGGAATCCGGATCGCCGGTCGCCAAGCGCCCCTTGCCCAAGGCGGCGGCGAGAGCAAATCCCGGCTCGATCTTCAATTTGATTTTGCTGTCGACGGGTGCAATCAGGACCAGCCGATTACCCAACACGTTGTGCCGAGTATCGCGTTGAATGAGCTTTCGGGTCTGCAGATAGTCCATCCATTCCAGGTCGGCGGAGAAAAATACGTCGGCCGGCGCGCCATTCTCGATCTGGCGAGCAAGTGCGGAGCTGGCCGCAAATGAAAATCTGACCGGAATGGACGTCTCCTTCGTGAAGCCGTCCCCCAGCTCCTGCAGCACATTGGACAATGAAGCGGCCGCGAATACCGTGATCGGCGGCTTGTCCACACCTGCCGCAAGGCTGTTCAGGCCGAACGACAACAACGCCAACAGAACGCCGTGGATCTTTTTCACGGTTGTACCTTATTTTGTGCCGGCACGAAACACCCTCCACATATCGTCACACTTCATCACTTGTGGGACGCCTCATCAAGTAAGATTGGTGGATCGCCCGATTAATTACAATAGGGCCTCGCTATGTTCTCCCATATATTACGCTCTCCTGCGACAGGCCGGGTAACCCTGCCCGGCTCGATTGCGGGTCTCCATGCTGGCGCGTGAGGTATTCATTACTTGTGCGGTAACCGGCTCGGCGGATTCCGTTCGCAAGAACGCCAATGTGCCGGTGACGCCGGCTCAGATCGCCGCATCGGCCCTCGAAGCGCATGCGGCCGGCGCGGCCATCGTCCATCTTCACGTCCGCGATCCGCAATCGGGCATGGCAAGCCGGGACGGCGCGCTTTTTAGCGAGGTCGTCGGCAGAATTCGCGGCGAAAGCCGCAGTGTGATTCTAAATCTGACGGGGGGAATGGGAGGCGATCTCATGTTCGGCCCGGATGAAGCACCCTTGGCATTCCGTGCGGGCACCGATTTCGTGGGGCCGCTGGAACGGATCTCACATGTTCTCGAACTGTCGCCCGAGATCGGCAGCCTCGATTGTGGGTCGCTGAATTTCGATGAACAGCTCTACGGCACGACACCAAACTTTCTGCGGACCATGGCGCGCGAATACCAACGGAGAAACGTGCGCCCCGAGCTGGAAGTATTCGAACTCGGTCACATCGAAATCGCCAAGCAGCTGCTGGCAGAGGGGCTGATCGACCAACCTGCGTTGTTTCAACTTTGCCTCGGCGTCAAGTACGGGGCACCCGCATCGTCCGAAGCTATGAAAGCGATGCGCGATGCGCTGCCGTCCGGATCGCGCTGGTCGGCGTTCGGCCTGGGCCGCATGCAGATGCCGATGGTTGCGCAGTCGGTTCTTCTCGGCGGCAATGTCCGGGTCGGACTCGAGGACAACTTGTACCTGGACAGGGGAGTTGCGGCGACAAACGCTCAATTGGTCGCGCGCGCCCGCGCAATAATCGAACTCCTGGGCGTGCGGGTTCTGACTGCGCCGGAAACTCGCGCACTGCTCGGACTGCCGGCGTGACGGACAAACTCTGGGCGCGCCGCTCAGGTTCCGCAGAACGTCTGCAGCACACGCTCGTTGGGTTTCGGCGGATCTGCGTAAGACTCGAATCCCTTTTGACGTTGGAAGGGTCGCGACAGCGCCGCCGACAATTCCGCAAAGGGCGAGAAATCTTGCCGTTCGACCGCAGCGTCGATGACTTGTTCGATGCGATGATTGCGCGGAATGATTTCCGGGTTGACCCGCCGCATTGACGCTGCGCGCGTCCCCGGCTCCGGCCCATCTCGCCTCAGACGTGCCCGCCAGCGGCTCGCCCAATCGTCGTAATCCCGAGGATTCATGAACAAGCTGCGGACCTGCGCATGCCCGGCCTCCGTTTCTGCGGCATCGCATAGTCCACGGAAGGTCAGCGTGAAGTCCGCTTGATTGCGGTGCATGGCATCGAGTAGATCTTCAGCAAGTGCCGCATCGCCATCCTCCTCAACCGACAAACCGAGCTTGCGGCGCACTCCCGCCAGCGACAGCTCCGAAAAGCTCTGCGCAAACGTCCCGAGCACCTCGCTCGCGAGTTCCACCGCCCGATCCGCGCTTGCATCAATGACGGGCAGCAGCGCTTCGGCGAATCGCGCTAGATTCCACACGGCGGCGTTAGGCTGATTGCCGTAAGCGTAGCGGCCCTGCCGGTCGATCGAGCTGAAAACCGCGGCCGGATCATAGGTATCCATGAAGGCGCACGGACCAAAATCGATGGTTTCGCCCGACACGGCCATATTGTCGGTGTTCATGACGCCATGGATGAATCCCACATGCATCCAACTCGCGACCAGCGAGGCTTGGCGGCCGGTGACGGCTCGCAGCAACGCAAGATAGGGTCGTTCTTCGGCTTTCGCGTCGGGGTAATGGCGCGCGATCACATAATCGGCGAGCAGGCGAACGCCGTCGACGTCGCCTCGCGCGGCGAAGTACTGAAACGTACCCACCCGGACGAAACTCGCGGCTACGCGGGTCAATATCGCCCCCGGTAAGGCTTTCTCTCGGAAGACCGACTCGCCCGTGGCGACTGCGGCGAGCGCTCGCGTGGCCGGAATCCCTAGCGCATGCATGGCCTCGCTGACGAGATATTCCCGCAGCACCGGGCCGAGTGCGGCACGCCCATCGCCGCTGCGCGAATAGGGGGTTCGGCCGGAACCCTTCAGTTGAATGTCGCGGCGCGTTCCGTCCCGGGCGTGCGCCTCCCCGAGCAGGATGGCGCGCCCGTCGCCGAGCTGCGGTACGAAATGCCCGAACTGATGGCCCGCGTAGGCCATGGCGATCGGCTCCACGCCCTGCGGAATGACGTTTCCGGAATAGATCCCTGCCAATGCGCCGGCATCGAGGCCGCTGCGAATGAGTCCCAACTCGGCCGCCAGGCCTTGATTGAATTCCAGCAGGCGCGGCTCTTCGACCGGCGTCGGGTTGACTCGCGCGAAGAAGCGTTCCGGCAAATCGGCATAGTCGCTGCGATTCATCGAGAATTCGTGCGATTCATTGAGAATTCAAAGGCCGGCGGCATCGATCAGGCGATAAGCGAGCACCGATGGCGCGAGAAACCACGGCTTGCCGTGATAGTACGGTCGCGACGGGAACGGCAGTCCATCCAGAGCGGTTCGCCCCTCCGCCAGCCCCACCATTTGCTGGCCTATGCGCTTGCCGAAATAAGGCGCCAGCGGCACACCTTGACCGCAATATCCCATGCAATAGTAGATGCCCTGGTGCCGACCCAGGTGCGGTAGGGTATCGAAAGTATAGGCAACCCAGCCTACCCATGCATGGCTCACGCGAACGCCCTCGAGTTGCGGAAATATCCGCTGCATCATCTGCTGCAGGCGCGGCACGCACACGCGTGGGTCTTTTTCGGCCAACGCGGCACGCCCGCCGAATACGATGCGCTCGCCGTCCGCCGACGGCCTGAAGTACACGACGACTCGACGGGAATCGACAATGTTGCGTCCCCGAGGGATCAGCGTGCGAACGCGATCCGCGCCCAGGGGTTCGGTGGCAATCTGATAACTCCCAATGGGAATGACCCGCCGTCGATGCCACGGCGACAGCGGGCCCGAGTGGCCGTTGGTCGCCAACAGCACCTGCCGTGCCCGCACGACTCCACGCGGGGTCAGCGCTTCGAAGCCATCGCGGGTGGATTTGATGGCGGTGACAGAGGTGCGATCCCGGACCGTAACCCCACTCTCGAGCGCACGGCCCAAGAGCGCGAGCAAGAGACGCGCGGGATCGACGGATGCATCGTCGGGGTACACGCAGCCGCCATGATAAAAGTCGCTGGCGATTTCGTCCCGCTGTTGTTCTCTGCGGACGATGCTGATCCGTTGCTCAAGGCCCCGGGGTTGATTTTCAGCGTCGCGCACCATTCGCCCGAAGTGCTTCGCGGTGTGCGCACCGAAGAAACACCCCGCCTCGCGCCATTCGCAATCGGCGCGCTCCGCGGCGAACGACCGCAAATGAGTCACGGCGTCGAGTCCCTCGCGACAAATCCGGAATGCCAGGTCCGCACCGAACTTCGCTTTCAATGAATCGAATGACGGCTTGATGCTGTAGGCGATCTGGCCGCCGTTGCGGCTCGAGCACCCCGCCCCGAGGTCTCCGGCGTCAACCACCAGGGTGGAACGGCCGGCCGCTGCCATCTCGCGAGCCGCCGCGAGGCCGGTATAGCCCGCGCCAATGACGAGAACGTCGACGCGGTCGGGCAGCGGCGATGCAGTGGTCGCCGGCATCGCCGCGTTCTGCAGCCACAGGGGAGTTGTCGAGATCGTGGACGCCATCATGGTACGAAGCGCGTCAGACCAGCGCCTCGGCCACCCGTGGGTGTTGCGCGGCCGCTCCCCGAGCGGCCAGCCACGATCCGGCCAGAATGAGCACGAAGGCGAGGATTCCGCCCCACCCTAGGCGTTCATGGAGCAGGGCCACGCCGAGCAGCGCCGCGACCGCGGGATTGATGTAGGTGATGACGGCCGCACGCGAGGCGCCCGCGTGTCCCACGAGATAGAACATCAAGAGCATGGCCAGCGCCGTGCATACCACGCCCAGTATCACCACTGAGGCGAGTGTCAGGAGCGACGGCACATGGGCGGGCAATGCCAGAATGGCCGGCACTAGCAGAACCGCGCTCGCCGTGGCCAAGCTCGCAGCGAGCGGGCCATACGGGTCGAGGCTCCTCAGATGCCGCTGAATGATGAGGGGTCCGATTGCGTAGCCAAGCGTCGCGATCAGCATGCAGGCAACCCCCGCCCAACCGAGAGGCCCGGAAATCGTACCGAAACCAAGCAAAGCAGCGACGCCGACCAACCCCACCGCGAGACCTACTGTGCGCCACAAACCCAAACGCTCATGTACGCCGAAGAATCGCTGGATCAGCGCGATCGACAGCGGCACCATGGCGATGAGGATTCCGGTCACCGAAGAACTGATCCATCGCTCCCCAAACGATATCGCTGTGAAGGGAATGACGAATTCCGCCAAGGCAAACGCGAGAATTGCCGCTCTGTGCTGTCCGAGAGAATGTAAGGCGCCGCGGCGCCAGGCGATCGGCAACAGAATCAAGGTACCCAGCGCAACCCGGCCGAAAGCCACCACGACCGGCGAGAGTTCCTGGACCGACAGCTTGATAAAGAAATACGGCAAGCCCCAAATAATACCGAGCGCCGCGAAAGCGCTCCAACCTCGCCAACTCACTGATTGAACCTCCTAACGCGCCGATTGGCGGCATGCCCTCGCCGCGACAATGCTATCAGGGAACGCCACGTAAGTATTCGCTGACACGCCTGTCGCCCGCACGCCACAGTCGGCGTTAGCCTACAAATGCCGTCGAAAAAATCCAATCCCGGAAGCGGCCCGCGGCGACGCCGGCGTGCCCGCGTGCGGCGATAACATTCGATTCAACACAGCACGGCCGCTAACGCGCAGCGTCAGGATAGTTTGGGACGAGAGCCGGTGGCAAGGAGAATAGCATGCCGTTTTTTCGCGACGATAAAACGACACTTCATTATCTGAAGCGCGGGCGCGGCGAGCCGCTGCTCCTCATTCACGGACTCGGCTGTAGCGGTGCGGATTGGGCGTTTCAGGTGGCTGCGCTCGAGAAACGATTTTGCGTGATTATTCCCGATCTGCCGGGCAGCGGGCACAGCCCGCCCCCAGCGGACCAGTACGACATCGGCGAGTTTGGCGCATCGCTTTGGGCGCTTCTCGATCATCTGGGGATTTCGAAGATCAATATCATTGGATTCTCGCTCGGCGGCGCCGTCGCGCTCGAAATGGCGGCACTACGGCCTGGCAAGGTGCCGCGCCTCGGACTTATAAACAGCCTCGCGACTTATCGGCCCGATCATTGGCGCAAATGGCTCGAAACCCACGTCACCGCAGCTCTGGTGCGGCTCTTCGGAATGCGGCGCACGGCATGGCTGCTCGCGGTGCGATTATTTCCCGAACCGTGGCAACGAGCGATGCGCCAGCATGCCGCGGCGGTGGTGGCGGCGGTTCCCGCCAGTTCCTATCTGGGGTTAGGATTCGCGCTGGCGCGCTGGGCCATTATTGATCGGCTGGATAGGCTCACCAGCCGCACCTTGTTGATTGCGGCGGAGCACGATTTCACGTCGCTCGCGGAAAAGCGAGCCCTGGCCGCGACGCTCAAGGCAGATATCGTCGTCGTGCGCGGCTCGCGGCACGGTACTCCATTCGACTCGGTCGAAGTCACGAACGCGAGCCTGCTTGCGCTCCTGACCGATCAGCCGCTGCCGCCGGCGACGCGATGGATGCGTGATACTCCCGCGCGCGCCCAGGCGCTTTCGCTGGCCGGCAGCATTGCCGAAGAACACGCGATGGGTGCAAATCTGACGGCGAGCCCAACGCTCACGGCGTCCTTGGGGACCATCTCTTAGCCTCGCCCCGCGCTGAACGCCGCCAGCATGTCCTCATCGTTGTTGTTATCCGACTCGGCGCTGTCGCCCAGCAACTCCAGGCACTGGTCGGCGGCCATCGGTCGCGCAAACAAGAAGCCTTGACCGACCGCACAGCCGAGCCGCCGCAGGATCTCGGCTTGCTGGTATCCTTCGATTCCCTCGGCGATGACCTGAATTTGAAGATGCCGCGCTATCGCGATGATCGCGCTCACGATGGCAAGATCGCTCGAATCCGTCGCAAGGTCTCGCACGAAGCTGCGGTCGATCTTGAGCGCATCCACTCGCCAGTGTTTGAGGTAGCTTAAGCTCGAATATCCGGTCCCGAAATCGTCAATGGCGATTTTGACGCCGAGATCGCGCAGCCGCGCCATGGTGTCCTGGCGATTCTCTCCGGCCGGCGCGTGCGAATCGAACATGGCGCGCTCCGTCATTTCCAGCTGCAGCATGTCGGGTCGAATGCCGTGTGTCTTGAGCAGTGTGGCGATCGTGGATTGCAATTCGCCGCGTTGCAGCTGAGCGGGCGCGATATTCAGCGACATAGGTACCAGCGGAACGCCCGCCTTGCGCCACGCGGTCATGTTTTGCAGTGTTCGGTGGAGCACGAAATTGCCCATGGGAACGATCAGGCCGGTCTCCTCGGCCACCGGAATGAACTGATCGGCCGGCACCATTCCATGCACCGGATGGTGCCACCGCATGAGCGCCTCGAGACCAACCACTTTTCGCGTCAGCAAGTTGATGAAAGGTTGATAGTGCACATCGAGCTGCTTGAGTCGCAGCGCTTCACGCAAAGAAGCCTCGACCGCGACTCGGTGCTTGAGCTTGCGGTTCATGACCTGGCTGAACATTTGAACGTTGTTCCGGCCGCGGTCCTTCGCCTGGTACATTGCCGTATCCGAGTGCTTCAGAAGTTCGACCATGTTCGAGCCGTCCCGCGGAAACAGGCTGACGCCGACGCTGCCCGTGGTCTGCAAGGGATGCTCGTCGATTATGATGGGGCGGTTCAGGGTCTCGATGATCCGACCTGCGCCCAGCGTCACTTCGTCATAGGATTTGACGTTGCGGAACACCACCACGAACTCATCGCCGCCCATCCGAATGACCACGTCGGAATCGCGAACGACGGCCTTGAGCCGTTTTGCCACTTCTTGGAGGAGCTTATCGCCGGTCTCATGGCCGCGAGTGTCGTTGATGTGTTTGAACCGGTCCAGATCGAGGAACACGACGCCGAGCTTGGTGTTGGCGGCCTGTGCCTCGGCGATCGCGTCCGGCAGAAAGGCGGTCAAGTAGTGCCGGTTCGGCAGCCCGGTCAACTGATCATGGTGCGCCATGCGGTCGAGTCGATTTTGATTCTCGAGCAGCTGCTGCTCGGCTTTTCTGCGCAGTGACACGTCGTGCGTGACGTAGGCGAGTACGCCCCGGCCATCCACATCGAGCGCGTTGCATCGCACTTCGATGTCGATCAGCGTCCCATTCTTGCAGCGCTGCTGCATGTTGATCGCCATCTGCGAATTCGCGTCGCGCAAGCGCGCCAGCACGCACTCAGGGGTCGCGGCGCCATCGGCGAAAATATCGCGCAATGTCAGCGCCTGCGCCTCATCGGCCGTGTATCCAAGGCGGTTGACGAATGCGGGATTGGTATATAAGACGGTTTGGGCGCCGGCGTCCACGATGACGATGCCGTCGTTGGCCTGATCGATGATGGCTTTATAGCGCGCATCCACGGACGTCTGCCGGCGAACGTAGAGCTTGCACGCCAGCAGCGCAATGAGAGCCAGGGCGGCGAGTATGGCGATCACGGCGAGGACGTTCGCTGCGCCCCGCTCTGCGGTAGGCGCTGCCGTGCTGAGACGAAATACGTAAACTGCCCGGCCGCCGGGATCGCGCAACGCGACGTACCCGGACGAATTGTCGCGCGACCGGTAGATCTTGATATCGGAGCGCGGCGGGGATGGGCTCACGGCGGGTTTCAGCAAGGCCTCCGGCAAGGTCGAGGCGTCGAATGCGCTTAACGGCCGTGCGCTCAAGGCGCCGCTGACCGATCGGGCGAGCTGCTCGACCAATGGCGCGGACAGGGAACGCGCCGCGATCACCCATCCTAGAATCGAGGGTGGAGCTGCGTGCGACATGACGGGGAGTGCCACGATCCATTGGTCGCCGGTAAATTCCGCCGTCGCGGCTGCCGCGTGAGGCGGAATATGTCTCATCATCCCCGGCGCGGGCGGCTCTTCCTTAACGCGATTGCCGGCAATCGTTGCACTGAATCGCACCGCTTGCGAGGCCGAGACTATTGCCAGGGCATCCACCGTGCCGCGCGCAAGGATTGCAAGGGAGGATCGATCCAGCGCCTGGCCTGAGTTGTCTTGCAAGAGCTGCGCTACGGGATCGGATTCCGCCAAATCGCGCGCCCGCTCGATCAATTGGTCGGGCTCTCTCTCGACTTCGCGCGCCAATTGTTTGAGCTGCAGGTCCAAGTTCTCCCGTTCGAGCGCGGCGGCGCGATGCTGCCAATAGAACTGACTTGCCAGTGCCAATACGAATAGAATGAGAATTGGTATCCGGCAGGCGCGGACCCAGGCCGACTTTTGCGGAAGCCAAGCGCGAATTCTGCCCCGCATGGTCATGTATTCGGCATCTCTCGTGCAAGGGCACGGGCGTTACAATTCGACATAATTTGGTCACGATCGAGTATTGTTCCCGCAGTATGTTTCATGCATCACCGGCTAACCGATATGCGGTGCACAATCTGGTGTAGGACAGGGCGTGGGTATTCGGAACCGTTAAATGCATATCGCTCGCCCTGCCGTGCGCCTCGACACGAGTCTCGAATTGCTCCTGGAACACCTGCGCGCTGTGCCGTCCTCGCGCGTCCTTGCGACCGTTGTCGCAACCGCCGGTTCGACATACCGCAAGCCGGGCGCGCGCATGGCTTTTCTGGCCGACGGCAGCTACTTAGGGCTGCTTAGCGGCGGCTGCCTCGAAGCCGATCTCAAGCTTCACGCACAGGAGGTGCTCGATAGCGGTGTGCCGCGCGCCATCGAGTACGATATGCGCGGGCCCGACGATGTCCTGTTCGGGATCGGTGCGGGCTGCGAAGGAGCCATGCGTGTACTGCTCGAGCCGGCCGGTCCCGGAAGTCCGGCGGCGGCGGCGCTCGCGGCGGCCGGGAGCCTCACGCGGGCGGGTAAATCGATTTCGCTGGTTTGCGTGCACCAATCCGCAGATCTGCCGCTTGGCACCTATGCTGCTGCGCCGCCTCTGCCGCCCGCGCTGATCCAAGCCGCTGCGGAATCGGTTCGTGGACGCGCATCGCGCACGGCTGACCTGGAGGAAGGCGGCCGCACGCGCGCATTCGTACAATTCCTCGCGCCGCCCCCGCATGTGTTGATTTGCGGAGCGGGACCCGATGCGCAACCCGTGGCGAGCGCTGCCCGCGCCTTGGGTTGGCGCGTATCGGTCGTCGACCACCGACCTGCCTTCGCGGTGCCCGCCCACTTCCCGGGCGCTGAGGTCAGTCTCGGCGATGCGCACTTGCTTCGTTCCACGATCGCCATCGAGCAATGTCATGCGGCGGTGGTGATGAGCCATCACTTGCCCTCCGACGCACTATATTTGCGTGAACTGGCGGCGGCCGAGGTCCCCGAATACATCGGATTGCTGGGCCCTGAGGCGCGCCGCCTCCGCCTCGCACAAGAACTGGGGACGACGGCGGATAAGCTTAGATCGCGAGTCCACGGCCCGGTGGGCATCGACATCGGGGCGGTGACACCGGAAGGCATTGCTTTGGCTATCGTCAGTCAGATCCACGCTTGGCTCGCCGGGCGCTGCGGCGTGCTGCGCTCTGCACTGTAGAACCCGAGCACGCGGCATCAGCCACGGGCCGCGGAGGGATGCCTGTCGATGCTCGTTGGCGTAGACTCGAGAATAATAACGACACGCCGGACTACCGGCGGCGTAGTACATTCTCAGCGGAAGCGGGAGACAGTCATGGTCAAGTTGAGGACACCTCTGAGTGCGGCGCTTGGCGCTCTGCTTCTGTGCGCATGTGGTTCGAGCAGCCAGACCTCCTTGGTCCCTGCTTCCACCGCGCACGGGACGCTGGCGCAGAATCCGCCGTTTCGAATTGCCTCGCTGGACGCTGCGACATTCAAAGCTGAACTATCCGGTACCGGCAGCGGCGCGCAATTATTGCAGCTTGCCGGCAGCCCGAGTTGCGGCGTGGATTTTTACTACATTCAATTCTGGACCGTCGGCGGCGCGGGCGAGATCACTGAGTCGTCCGGCGCGTTAATGGTGCCGACGGGCGGCGCACCGGCCTGTTCCGGCCCGCGTCCGATGGTGCTGTATGCGCACGGCACCAATACCGACAAGACACTCAATATCGCCGACATCACCAACACCTCCAACGCCGAGGGCGCGTTGATCGCGGCCATGTTCGCCGCGCAAGGCTACATCGTGGTGGCGCCCAACTATGCCGGGTATGACATTTCGACTCTTGGCTATCACCCCTTTCTCAATGCCCAGCAGCAGTCCGGAGAAATGATCGATAGTTTGACGGCGGCGCGGGCGGCTCTTCCCAAGACTTTGAGTTCCGCCACCAGCGACAGCGGCAAATTATTCGTCACCGGGTACTCCGAAGGCGGATATGTAGCTTTGGCGACCCAGCGAGCGCTCCAGGCAAGCGGCGCTGTCGTCGCCGGTTCCGCGCCCATGTCCGGACCCTATGCGTTGGAAGCCTTCGGCGACGTCATCTTCTTTGGCAACGTCAATCTAGGCTCGACCGTATTCTCGCCGCTGCTGAGCACCAGCTACCAGAAAGCCTACGGCAATATCTACAGCACGCCGAGCGACCTGTATTCTTCGAACTACGCAAAGGGGATCGAGACTTTGCTGCCGAGCGCACTGCCGCTCGGGACGATTTTTGCGAACGGTTTGCTGCCGGAAACCGCTCTGTTCAACAGCACTACACCGGTGGTGAGCGTACCGGGCAATCCCGTTTTGTCTGCGGAACTCACGGCGCTGTTGCTGGTGCCGGGCAGTCCCGGATACCCAATACCCTCCACCGCGCAAACGCCGCTGTTCGCGGCCGGATTCGGTTCGCCCTACCTCATCAACAATTCATATCGCGTGAGCTATGTACTGGACGCCGCGTCTGATCCGGACGGCGCCGTCCCCGTGCCGCTGCCCGGCGTACCGCTCGCGGCGGCCGTGCCGAAACAGCCTCTGCGCGAGGCCTTCTACAAGAATGATTTGCGCAATGGCACCTGGGCGCCGACCTCGCCCACCTTGCTCTGCGGCGGGAACGCAGACCCCACCGTGTTTTTTTCCGTAAATACGCAGACCATGGCGGCCTTCTGGAGCGCGCAGGTGCACGCCGGCCTCATAACCGTGCTGGATGTCGGCGCGGCCCCCGCGGGTCCTTTCGCCGCATTGCAGACCGGGTTCCAACAAAGCCAGGCGGCGCAGTTGGCCTTCTACGAATCGGCGGCCGGCGGCGGATTCTCGCCGGCCGCGGCAGAACAACTCCTTGTTCAGGGTTATCACGGTTCTGTAGCGCCTTTCTGCACCGCAGCCGCTCGCGCGTTCTTCAGCCAACTCTAAAGGATCGGCCATGACCAAACTCAATGTCCGCACGCGTATCGGCATGCTGGTCGCTGCGACGGCGACTCTTTTGGGCGCCGCGCAGGCGCGGGCCGATGATGTTTTCAGCAACAGCGTGCGGGCCGGGCTCTACTCTGTGTTCTATCACGTTACGGCGGATGACCTGTCGGGGCCCTACGTGCCCCCCGGAGCCAACATCGATGCCAAAAACGTCAACACGCTGTATCTCGCATACGTGAGGCGGCTATTCCCGCATTTGGATATGGAATTGACCGCGGGTTACCCGCCATTGCAGAAAACCGTGGGCAGGGGTCCGGCAACCTTGGGTTCGGTCCCTTACGATGGACAGGTCATCGCGACGGCCCGGTGGCTGGCACCGACCCTGCTCCTTGAATATCTGTTCCTCAGCGAGGACTCGAAGCTCCGTCCGTACATCGGTATGGGCATCAATTACACCAATTTCTACGATCGCGATTCGACCGCGCAAGGCAACGCCGCCAGCGGCGGCCCGACCAAACTTTCCCTGACCTCGTCGGTGGGACCAGCCGGCACGGTGGGCCTGGCGTACCACGTTGCGAACCATTGGAACGCGTATGCGTCCTACTCTGTCTCCCGGGTGCAAACCAATCTCAGGGCCGATACCGCGGGCGTCATTCGCACCACGCACATCAGTTTTGGGCCGCAGGCGCTGGTCTTGTCCGTGGGTTTTTCCTTCTAGCGTCGCGTGCGCACCGATGTCTGATCCCGGGACGCCACCGACATACCGATCCGGCACGCAGTCCGTTCCGGCCCGCGGCCTTGCCTCGACGCCGCAGGAGCGGGCCGCAGCGCTCGCTTTCCTGCAAAAATTGGCGGCGGAAGTCTCCGAAGGTTCGATCGACTTGCCGTGTTTTCCCGATGTGGTCATCCGCATCAGTACCGCGCTGGCCGATCCGAACACGACCTCCGATCATGTGGTCACCATTGTGGGCGCCGAGCCGCGCCTGGCGGCGCGCATATTGCAGACCGCGAATTCGGCTGCATTCAACACTTCGGGCAAGCGCTTGACGGAATTGCGGTCCGCCATCACTCGCCTCGGACATCAGATGCTGCATGGGACCGCGATGTCCTATGCAATGCAGCAGATGAAGAATGAGGCATCGCTGCGATCCATCGCGCAGCCTTTGATGGAATTGTGGAACAAAAGCATCGCGGTGGCCTCGATAAGCAGGATCGTCGCCCGGCGAACCAAGGTGAATCCGGACGAGGCGTTTTTGACCGGTCTATTACACGGCATCGGGAGCCTCTACATCATGGCTCGCGCGGCCCCGCAGGCAACGGGACTTGGCACTGAGCAGTTCTGGTCGGAGCTCTTGGATGGTTGGCAGGCATCCATCGGCAAGGCGGTTTTGGAAAGTTGGGGATTCGCGGAAGAGATGTGCGACGCGGTGGGCGAGCAAGCAGACCGCGAGCGCCGATGGAAGCACGAAGCGGCGCTAACGGACGTCCTGATCGCGAGCCTCGTGCTCGCGGATGCCTTGAAAACGCCGGGCTCGCATGATGGTATGACCAAGGGTGTCAATGCATTTCAAACGGTAGGAGTGGCAGCCGAGGATTGCGCCGCAATTCTCAGCGAAGCAGAGAAACAAATCAGCTTGGTGCACGAAGCCCTCGCCGCGTAACCATGGCAGCGTTCGCAGTTGCGCGCCTCATTTCGGCGCGCCGCGATGAATCGGATCGATCCAGTACACTTCTTCGACCCGGTCCGCGGCGTCGATATTGAGATTGACGACCACCGACTCGTTGTCGCTTCTCACGAGCACGCATTCGAGAGGCGTGTCGCTCGACCGGTTGATCTCCTGGTGCGGCACGTAAGGCGGCACGAAGATGAAATCGCCGGCATCCGCCTCGGCGACGAACTCGAGCCGTTCGCCCCAGCGCATCCGCGCAACTCCGCGCACGACGTAAATGACGCTTTCGAGCGCGCCGTGATGATGCGCGCCGGTCTTGGCGTTCGGATGAATGATCACGGTCCCTGCCCATATCTTCCGGGAACCGCGAGCCGAGTTGACGGCTGCGGCGCGCAGCATGCCCGGTGTCTGCGGCGTGTTGCTGTCGAGCCGATCGCTCTTGATGACCTTGATGCCGTCGTTGCGCCAGTCGCGTATAGAAGATCCCGCCATGTCCCTAACCTGCCAGGGCTTTGATCAACACTTCCCAATAAGCCAATCCATTGTAGAACTCCTTGACTCGGATTCGTTCATTGAGGCCGTGCGCAAACTCCTCGCTGTTCATGATGAACACCCCGCCAACGCCGTAGGTGGGAATCCCGGCGTTGCGAAATACGGCGCCGTCGGTGGCGTAGGCAGCCTGGGTCGGTACCACGGGCGCGCCGGGATCCGAGGCCGCAACGGCTTTTGCCACCGCTCGCATGACATCGTCGCGCATCGGTGAGGCATTCGATACGAGCGCATCGTAGCCCTGCTTCACATCGACTTTCCCGCCCACGAGCCCCTGCAACGTCTTCTGCACGTCCGCAGCGCTCGTGCCCGGAAAGATCCGGCAATTGATGGTAGCCGTCGCGGACTGCGGCAGAGCGTTTTCCGCGTGGCCGCCTGTCAGCATGGTGGCGACACATGTGGTGCGGATCCTGCCGACGAAGGCCGGATTCTTGGCGATCTCGGCAGCTGCCGCGGCGTTGCCGGGCTCGGCGGCAAAACGCGCCATCGCCTCGCCGAGCGGCCCCTTCGTCACCTGGCTCGCCGCCTTGAAATCGCCCAGGGTCCACTCATTCCACATTGTCGGAAACCGGTAGCCCTGCACCGCCTTGAGCGCGTCTGCCAGCTCGTAAATCGCGTTGTCGGAACGAGGCTGGGAACTATGCCCGCCGGAGTTATGTGTGGTCAGGAGAAACTGGGCCGAACTCTTCTCGGCACCTTGAACATAGAAGATGAGCGGGGTCGCGGTGGCCTCGCTCAGGACACCGCCGCCGCCATCGCCGTTGAGCGCGTATTCGGCATCGACTAGATCCCGATGGGTAGTGACGAGGTCCCTGGCCGTTGCCTGCGCCGTTTCCTCGTCGCCGCTGAATGCGATAATCAGATCGCGTTTCGGCAGGAACCCCTCGGCTTTGAGGCGCAGGAACGTCGCCGTCAGCAGCGCCACTTCCTGCTTGACGTCCGAGGTTCCGCGGCCGTAGAAAAAGCCGTTCTCCTCGGTCAGGGTGTAGGGGTCTCGTTGCCAATCCCCGCGTTTCGCGGTGACCACGTCCATATGTGCGAGAAACGCGATCGGCCGCCCGCCGCCGCCCTTGTAGCGCACGACCAACGATGCGGTCTCACCCAACGGCAGGATATGGATATCCGCGTCGGGGAAGCCGCCCGCCTTGAAGCGTTCCGCGAGATACTTCGCCACGACAGGAACTTTGCCCTTGCCGATTGAACTTTCGATGCCGACAATGTGGGCGAAAATCTCGCGGGCCTGAGTGCGCACCGCCTCCGGCGCCGCAGGAGCGGCGCCACCGGCGGTAGCGGCGATGGCACCGGCGGTAGCGGCGACCAAGTTCATGCGCAGTACCCTAGCGCTCAAAGATGACCTTGCGCATCGTAATTCCATTGCCTTGAACGACCCCCACATGTCGATTTTTGAACGAGAACTGCCAGAATAAACGAATCCATGAAATCCAGTGCTCAAATTCCATTTTGGACTGTTGCAGCCCCTATCTTCGCGTGCGCCGTACTGTTCGCGGCCGGATTCGGAATCGGGGTCGGATTTGAGCCCATTATCGTGGCTTTGATCGCCGCGGCTCTCGCCGGCAGCGTGTTCGCGGCGGTTCACCACGCGGAGGTGATCGCCCATCGCGTGGGCGAACCCTTCGGCACCTTGGTGCTGGCGCTCTCGGTCACGCTCATCGAAGTTGCGCTCATCGTGTCGTTGATGGCCGCGGGCGGGGAACAGGCGGCGGGATTGGCGCGCGATACCGTCTTCGCCGCGGTGATGATCATTCTGAACGGCATCATCGGGCTATGCTTGCTCGTCGGCGGATTCATGCACCGCGAACAAAACTTCAGCCTCGAGGGGGCGAGCGCTGCACTGGTCGCGTTGGCGACCATCGTTATCTTAACGCTCGTCTTCCCCAACTACACCGTCACCACGCCGGGGCCTTACTACTCTCCCAGTCAACTCACGCTCATCGCCATCGTGACTCTGGTGGTCTACGGCGCCTTCATCTTTACGCAAACCATCGCGCATCGGCCGCTCTTTCTGCAAGACGAGGACGCACGGGACATGGCGCGGCCCGGCAATGGCGTAGCTGCAATCAGTTCACTGCTATTGCTGATGTGCTTGGTGGCGGTCGTCCTGCTCGCGAAAAAGCTTGCACCGACTCTGGAAGCCGCGGTATCGCATATGGGTGCGCCGAATGCCCTGGTCGGAGTAATCATAGCGGGGATTGTGTTACTGCCGGAAGGGCTTGCGGCACTGCGCGCCGCGCGTGCGAATCGACTGCAAACCAGTCTTAATCTGGCGTTGGGATCGGCCCTTGCCAGCATCGGGTTGACCATTCCCGCCGTCAGCTTCGTGTCGCTCTTCATGAATTCCCATCTGCGATTAGGATTGGACGCGAAATCCTCGCTGCTCCTCATGCTCTCGCTGTTCGTCTCCGTGTTGGTGCTGCGAACCGGGCGCACCATCATTCTGCACGGCGTCGTGCTGCTCACCGTGTTCGTGGCTTATCTGTTTACAACGATCGTGCCTTAGCGGGCGACGCCGGCGCGGCCGCCTTGGACATATGTTTCTAAAGAAAGGGACGTTTGCCGCTAAAGCGGTAGCTTTAGCGGCAAAGCGACACGAAAATATATGCGCAACAACACCCCTGGGCTACAGGGCGAACACGGCGGTCAGCTGCGCGCGGCGACTTCGTCGATATGTCTGAGCAGGTCGGCCGGGTCTTCATAGACGCGAAATGCGCCGGCGCGCGCCAATTCTTCTTCTCCGTAGCCGCCAGACAACAACCCCACGCCGAGCCCACGCGCACGCTGCGCGGCAATCATGTCCCAGATACTGTCGCCGAGAACGAGCGAATCACGGATATCGACGCCGAGACGGTCGGCTGCGGTCAGAAACAGATCGGGATCGGGCTTGGCGTACTTGACCTGATCTCGGGTAACTACCGGCACCTTGGCCGGATCGACGCCGAGCGCGGCGAGATTGCTTCCCGCCGTCTCCATGCGCCCGCTGGTTGCGATTGCCCAGGGGGTCCCTTGCGCGGTCAGATAATCCAGCAACTCGCGCGCACCGGGCAACGGCTGCACGCTGGCCGATAGCTCGCGATAGGCTTCCGCATGCCGCACACGCAGCCGCTCCAGACGCTCCGGCGTATTGTCGAACCCCGTCTCGCGCAGCAATATGTTCGTAAACAGGCCGCCGCTCATGCCGATCTTGCGATGAATGCGCCATACCGATAATGGAATGCCTTCATGATCCAGCGAAGACTTCCAAGCGAGCACGTGCTGGTACACGCTATCGATGAGCGTGCCGTCGAGGTCGAACAGGAATGCCGTTTTTTTACGCGTCATGCGCCTAGGCTGAAGGCCGCCGCATCGGCGCCGCGAGATAGCAGCCGAACTCTTTCACGAAATCGACCGAGACGCGGGCATGGACGCGACCCTGACGATCGAGGAACCCCGCCTCATCGTCCACAGGCACAACCGCACCATGCCACACGTTCGGATGGAGGTAGAGGCCGCGGTCTCCGTCGCACCAGAAAGTGACGAATTTCTCCGGAGTGACGTCGTCTCCCGGCAAGGCCAGCGGCACCACGAAACTCTGCCGTTTGAGCGGATAAAAAAGCTGGCCGCCGTCCGGGTGATAATTCGCGCGCCAGATGAGCGCGCGTTCGCGCAATCGGTCGCATGCGTCCGCGGCCGCCTCTTCAGGCCAGTTGCTCCAGCCGAATAGGTAACTGTCGCCGACCGCGTTATTTCGCGCGTACAAAGTCTCGCCCTTCCAGCAGAACTCGAACAGCCCCTCGGTAACTCCGCCCTGATCGCCGGAATTGAGGTCGATAGACCGCCACCCTTGGGCCGGCCAGCGAACGATCTCGATCGGGAAACTCTTGGCATCGTCAACGAGACGCCCGTAGCCTTTGAGACTGTCCTCGGTGGCGAGGACGATTGGCGTTTCATGCGCCCGCCTCACGCCGGTAGTCGGCACATACGCGAATTCCCATTGACCGATATCCATGATTGACTTCGTTCCTGCGGCAGGGTCTTGATTATGCCTCAAGATCCGGGGTGGCGGCAGCGTCGCCCAGCAATACGGCAATGATCCCGGTCGACAAAACACTGCCGGCGACGGCCATCAACCCCCACGTATAGCTGCCCGTTGCATCTTTGATCCAGCCGATTATAAAAGGTCCGGCGAATCCGCCGACATTGCCGAGCGCATTGATCAATGCGATGGCGCCCGCGGCCGCCGCGCCGTTTAGTATCGCCGCCGGCAGAGTCCAAAAAATCGGCAGGATTGCAAGTGTTCCGGCAGCGCCCATTGAGATCGCAGCCACGGAGAGAAGCGGAGAATTGGCAAGCCACGCGCTGGCGGCCAAGCCGAAACAACCCACAACGGATGCGGCGGCTATGTGCCCCACGCGCTCTTTCATGCGGTCCGAGTGATGGCACCACCACAACATGCCGATGGCCGCTATGACATAGGGAATCGCGACCGCATTGCCGACGTTGTCGGCGGCGATGCCGGCATGCGCAAGGATTTGCGGAACCCAGAGAATAACCCCATACAATCCGATCTCCACGCCGAAATAGCACAGGCTCAAGCCGAGAACCCGCGAACTCGTCAGCGCATGCAAAATGCTCGTGCAATGATTCGCGCCACGCCGCAAGGATTCTGCGTCCAACTTTCGGGTGAGCCAATCACGCTCCTCCGCAGTCAGCCATCGTGCATTCCGCGGCGAATCGGGAAGAAATTTGAGCGTGGCGAACCCCAATACCAAGGAAGGGATCGTCTCTGTCAGAAACAACCACTGCCATCCGGCGAGGCCGAAGACTCCGTCGAGCCGCAGAATCGTATTTGACATTGGTCCGCCCACTGCGGTGCTGATTGGGATCGCAGTCATGAAAAGCCCCACCAGCCTTGCGCGGGCAGCGGCCGGGACCCAATACGTCAGGTAATAAACGACGCCCGGGAAAAACCCTGCTTCGGCGACGCCCAGCAAGACACGCAGCACATAAAAGGCGGTCGCGCCCTTGACCCACGCCATCGCGCCCGCGACGATGGCCCAGGTAATCATGATCCGAGCCAGCCAACGGCGGCCGCCTACCTTGTGCAAGATCAAGTTGCTCGGAACTTCGAACGCGGAATAGCCGATGAAGAAGATTCCCGCACCAAGGCCGTAAACATAAGGGGAGAACCCCAGATCGCGATTCATTTGCGCGGCGGCAAATCCGACGTTCACGCGGTCGATGAATGCGGCGAAATACAGCAACCCCAAGAACGGGATCAGGCGCCTGCCGACTTTTTTGAGCGCGCTCGATTCTATGTCCGTCACGCGAGCTTCAGCGGCAGACTTCGGAGCCTGGCGAGCCCAGGCGCACTGGGCGGCGCCTACCGGCACCCATTTCGGCCAAAAGCATCGCGCCTGCACGCCGGGATTCGGTAAGATGCGCTGGGGAGTTCTCGGGAGCATCGATGAAATACATCTTGATAGCCTCGTTCGTATTCGCTTTGAGCTTGGGAACCGGCTCCGTCCAAGCCGACAGCCAAAAGCTGCGCATCATCAGCTGGGCCGATTATGTACCCGCCGACCTGATCGCCGCATTCAAAAAAGAGACCGGCATCGACGTCGAATTGACTCTGTCTAACAACGAGGAAATGATTTCGAAGCTGCGTGCGACCGGTGGCGCGGGCTATGACCTGGCGCAGCCTTCCCAGGATCGGATCATGGCCGCCCAGCGCGAATTCGGAATCTATAAGCCCCTCGATCTCACCAAGGTCAAAGTCGAAGAGTTTCAGCCTGGGTTTCTGGACATCGTTCGCAGAAACACCACGCTGGACGGCAAAGTGTACGGATTGCCCTATCTCTGGGGAACCGATGGCCTCGTGGTCAATGGCAAGCGCACCAAGATCGCCGACTATCCGGATCTGTGCCGAGCCGATTTGAAGGGCAAGACCGCCGTTCGCCTGCGGCGACCGACACTGATGGCGTTCGCGTTTGCGGCAGGCAAGGATCCGTTCGCCCTCTACGGCGACCCCAAGGCCTACGCTGCGCTCATGGATCAAGTGGGCGCCGCGCTCATCGCGTGCAAGGCGAATTTCAAGTTCTTCTACGACAACAAGGACCAGTTGCTCAACGGCATTCGTTCCGGCGAAGTCGTCGCTGCCATGATGTGGGACACGGGCGGCTGGACCCTCAACCGCGACAATCCGGACATCCAATTTATCGTGCCCCGCTCCGGGGCTCTGGGTTGGCTCGACACCTTCGCGCTTCCTGCGCGCGGCCGCAACGATGCCGCAGCCTACGCCTGGATCAACTTCACGATGCGGCCGGAAAATGCAGCGCGCGTCATCAAATCCGTGGGCAGTTTCTCCGCCGCCATGAACACAGCGCCGCTCATCGATCCGCGCTTGAAAGCGCAGTTTGCCGCCGCTTTCCCGAACAACGATCTGAAGGGCATTCATTGGTATCCCGCCATACCCCCCGGCCTCGAAGAAATCGAAGGCCGAGTGCTCGACCGCGTGAAGGCTGCCAATTGAGCACGCCGGATCTGGTTGCGAACGCCGTCGTCAAGCGTTTTGCCGATCACGTCGCCGTCGATGCCTTGTCGTTTTCGGTCGAGCGCGGCAGCTTTTTTTCGATACTGGGTCCATCGGGTTGCGGCAAGACGACTCTGCTCCGCATGATTGCGGGTTTCATCGCCCCGGATGGCGGCGACATCGAGATCGGCGGCAAAAGCATGCGAGACGTGGCACCGAATCGGCGCCCGGTGAACATGGTGTTTCAGCAACTGGCGCTGTTCCCGATGATGTCCGTGGGTGAGAACGTGGCATTTGGGCTCGCGCGCCGCGGGATTGCAAAAGCCGAAAGGACTAAGCGCAGCAGTGCCATGCTCGAACGCGTCGGATTGGGCAATGCAGCGGGTAAACGTGTCGATGAGTTGTCGGGCGGTCAGCGTCAGCGCGTAGCCATCGCACGCAGCCTCGTTCTGGAGCCGACATTGCTGTTGTTGGACGAGCCCTTGGGAGCGCTCGATCTGAAGCTTCGCGAGCATATGAAAATCGAACTCAAGCAGCTGCAGGCATCCTTTGGGACGACTTTCGTTTATATCACCCACGATCAATCGGAAGCATTGGTGCTGTCCGATCATGTCGGCGTGATGAGTCACGGACGATTCGAACAACTGGGTACTCCGCAGGACTTGTATTACCGCCCGCAAACGCCTTTCGTTGCGGGCTTCGTGGGCGCAAACAATCGGATCGTGGGCCGAACGACCAATGCCGACGGCCCCGTCGCCGAGATCGCGACGACCGATGGTTGGATCGTGCGGGCGCTCAAGACCGGCGCAATCGCCGTGGGTGATGCGGTCGAGGTCTTCGTGCGCCCGGAAGTAGCCATACTCGCGCGCGGCGCGACGGAGCTGCCCGCCGGTCAGCCGCACCACGGCGGAGAGGTGCAAAGCGTGCTGTTCGATGGGGCGAATTCGGCGGTCTTGCTGCAGGAATTGCGAACTCGCCGCGAATTTCGCATAGCGCTTCCCCAAACCGGACAGTTTTCGGATTTAAAACCTCACGAAAAAGTCGTATTCAGTTTTGATCCTTCGCGGGCCGTTTGCTTTCCGGCACGTGCCGGTGCGGAGGGGCAGGATGCCTAGCACGGCGATGGACGCGCGCTGGCACGCACGGCTCGGTTTGGGTATGTTGCTCGCGCCCGCCCTACTCTGGCTCGGTGCACTGATCATCTTGCCGCATGTCGATCTCGCCGTGCTGTCCTTCCGTGAGCGAGTGGGACCGCGCCAGTACGTCGCCAGTTTGGCGCAGTACAAGACCTTTTTCGCGGAACCCTTGTATTGGCATGTATTTCTGCGCACGGCGATAATGTCGGTGATCGCCACTCTCTTGACGCTGTTCCTGGCGTTCCCCATTGCCTGGATCATCGCCAAGCTGGCGCGGGGACGCGCCGGTTCTCTGTTGTTCATCGTCTGCCTGATTCCATTTTGGGTCAGCGAGACGGTACGTACCCTTGGATGGATGATCCTGCTCAGAGAATCCGGCGTTTTGCCGGCCTTGCTGGTGAAACTGGGCATCACGGCGATGCCGGTCGAGCTCTTGTATCGGGACGCGACCATCCTGGTCGGCTTGGTGTACACCTCCTTGCTCTTCATGGTGGTGCCGCTGGTATCGAGCTTGGAGAGTCTGGACAATTCGTTGATCGAAGCCGCTTACGATTTGGGGGCCGGTGGATTTACCATTCTGCGCCGCATCGTGATTCCTCACGCGGCGCCGGGCATCACGGCCGGGTGCATCGTGGTGTTCATGCTGACGCTGGGCAATTATCTGACACCGACTCTGCTCGGCGGCAAGAATTCGCAGTGGTTCACCGAGCAGATCTATACGCAGTTCATTACCCGGTTCAACTGGGAACAAGGCGCCGCGTTCGGATTCCTGTTGCTCGCGCTATCCACGGCGCTGGTGATTGTGGGCCTGCGCATTAGCGGACAGCGCTTCGGCGACGTGATGCGTCAAACATGATCCCTTCCCTGCCGCGGCCTGTCTGGTTACGCACCGCCACGCCGGCGTACCTGATCGCATTTCTCACTTTCTTGTTTCTGCCCTTGGCAGTGGTTGCGGTTTTCGCCTTCAACGATGCGCCCTACCCCGCGCCGCCGTGGCGCGGCTTTACGCTCGATTGGTTTCTAGGCAACTCTGGGCGCGGCCGCACAGGTCTTTTCGCCGACAGCCAATTACTCGGCAGTATCTGGACTAGCTGCATCGTGGCCGTTAGCGTCACGGCACTGTCGGCGTTGGTCGGCACGTCCAATGCATTTCTGATCGAACGTGCACGCTTCCGCGGCAAGCAGTTGTTGTCGATCATGATGCTGGCCCCGCTGGTGATCCCCGGCGTCATCCTGGGTATTTCGATTCTTGCCTTTGCAAGTCGGATTGCGGATTTCGCGGATGACACCTTCGGCCTGGAGCTCGATTTTCTGCGGCCGGGGCTGCCCTTGGTCGTCCTCGGTCAATTCTCGTACATCGCCACCATCGCGACGCTGACGATCAGCGCTCGCCTGCGGCGTTTCGACCGCACGCTCGAGGAAGCGGCGCTCAATCTTGGTGCCTCCAAAGCGGCCATGTTTCGCACTATTTTATTGCCGTATCTGCGGCCCGCACTGCTCGGTTCGGCGGCCATCTCCTTCCTGATGTCGTTCGCGGACTTCAATACGACCCTGATGCTGGTCGGTGCCGATACGCCGCTTACGGTGATGATGTATGGACGAATGCGCGAGGGTGCGACTCCCGTTCTGAACGCGGTCAGTCTGTTTCTCATGATTGCATCGGCTGTGTTGGCGCTCACGCTGCTGCGCCGCGGTGAGCGGCGGCCTTGAGTACTCTCAGACAGGCTGCCGGTGCTGCATACCGTGTTCGGCCTGCGGGCAGACGCTATGGATTCGAGTACCGCCGCCCGGTCTGCGCTTAACCCTCATGACACCGCCAATCACCGCGCAACGATATTGCATCAGCTTGAGGCCCATCCCCGCCCCTCGTGCCTGATTCTCGACAATCCCCACACCATCGTCGCTGATCGATAGGGACACCAAAGCTCGGTTGGTGCGCAGGCTGACGGCGATCGATTTGGCTCGGCCGTGCCTGACGGCATTATTTATCGCTTCTTGCACGATCAAGTAAAGATGTGCAGCCGCGGACTCGCCGACGAGCAGCGGTGAGCGGATAGCAACACGCAATTGGACATCGATGTCATAGCTATCGCGGGACCAAGCAATGAGAGCCTGCAAGGCCGGCATCAAACCGCCGCGTTCCAGCGTTACCGGCGAAATGCCCAACGCCATCTTCCGGGAGCTCTGGATGGCGTGATTCACGAGAGCAATGATCTCGTTGAGTTCGGGAGCAGCGCCCGTTGCTGCAACGGCCGCGCGCTTCGCCAGGCTGCGGATCATGAGCGAGATGCCTGTCAGTTCCTGACCGAGCCCATCGTGCAGATCCGCGCCCAAACGCCGCCGTTCGCGATTCGCGATATCGATGACCTCCGATTCCAATCGCTTGCGCTCCGAAACATCCTGCACCACGACAAGGATCTTTTTCTCGCCGCTCAGTTCGATTTCCGCGGACAATACCTCGCCCGCGAACTGGTTGCCGTTGTGCCGGCGAAACAACATGTCGCGTTTTCCACCGCGGCGGAGAAGCTGCGGCAGTCCCTCCGAATCCACGTTCTGAGCCGGTGGTTGCCTGCCGTAGAACAGCTCCAGCAGGGAAGTGCCGGCCAATTCCTCGGTCTTGCGGTCGAACATCCGGTTGAATGCGGGATTGGTGAATTCTATGCGCCCATTGAGCGTAACGAGCACCACGCCTTCGCGCATGGTGTCCAAAATCATTGCTTGTGTCCGCAACATCTGCTCGGCACGCCGGCGTGCATCGACGTCGATGCAGGCGCCGACGATCCGCAGTGCTTTTCCGGCGGCGTTGCGCTCTATGACCCGGGTTCGCACATTCACCCACCGCCAATCGCCGGATGACGTCTGAATCCGATAGTCGCTTTCGGCGGCGTTGCTGCCATCGAATATGAGCGCATGGTCCTCGGCCGAATATTTCTGCCGATCCATCGGATGCACCCGCCCAACCCACTCGTCGCGCCGGACTGCCCGGACCGATGCATCGATTCCGTATCGTGTCGGCCAATCGGATAACCACAGCAGCGAGTCGTCTTCCAGTTTCCAATCCCATAGCCCAAGGTCGGCGCCCCATATCGCGGTTTCGAGCCGCGCCTCGCTGTCGCGAAGCGCCAGTTCCACGCGCTTGCGCGCGTCGATGTCGATCGTGGCGCCCGCCAGACGGATGGCCCGTCCAGCCTTGTCACGGGCGGTCGCGCGTCCGCGGCTCAGGATCCAGCGCCAACTGCCGGAGCGTGTTCGGATCCTATACTCGCCTTCATAGCTCCCGCTGTCGCCCTCGATCAGCTTCTCATACCTGCAAGCGAACTGCGGCAAATCGTCCGGGTGAATTTTAGCGTCCCAACGCTCTGAATGACGGGACCCGCCACAGGGATCGAGATCCAACGTCTCGCACCAATCGTTCCACCAATGCAGCGCGTCGTTCGCAATATCATGGTCCCATAAGCCGACGCTCGTTCCCCAGACGGCGTGCTCGAAACGCGCTTCGCTGCGCTCCAGCGCACGTGCGGAATTGTGCCGCTCATCTGCATCCAGACACAGCCCAACCATACGCAGTGCGCGACCGGTCGAATCGCGCTCTATGACGCGGCCGCGCTCGTGTATCCATACCCAGGCATCGTCGCGGTTGCGGAGCCGATACTCGATATCATAGGGCGGAGTCTCACCGTCTACATGTCTGCTCAAGGCATCCCGATAGTCCTGAAGGTCCTCGGGGTGAATCCGCGACGACCACAGTTGCTCGTGGCCATAACCCGAAAACGCCGCCAGCTGCGAGTGTTCGCACCAATCATTGATCCAAGTGAGCCGGTCATCCACGACGTCCCAATCCCAGAGACCGATCTCGGTGCCCCACAAAGCAAGTTCAGGCACCGGCGCGTTAGGTCCTGCGTCCACGAACGACCAGATCACACGGTGACCATCGCCCGAATCCATTCGTCGAAGAACTGCGCCTGCGACGAATCTGCCGCTGAAACTACGAACTTGGGTGCGCAGCTCGCTGTTCACCGCCAGCGCGGTCCGATGCACGCTTTCCAGTTCGTTACCCGCGCCGCCATCCAGCCACGTAAATATCGACGTACCGGGCAGAGCCGTGCAACCTAGAAGCTGCAGCAACGCGGTATTGCAATATTCCAGAGTGCCGTCTGCGGCGGTTACCGCGACGCCGATGGCCACAAGATCGAAGAGGCTCCAGCGCGATCCAGCGTCGGGCTTTCTGGCAGGCGCGAGACACTCCATAATCTTCGTTTGCCCTTCGCACTCCTAAGTGTTCGACTATACCCCGGACAAACCCCTTCGGCATCTCCAACCCGACCGGAACTAGACAGTACGAAGTGCACTCTAAAGCAAGGCCGCCCTTGCGCGGCGGAGGCAACAGCAGGGATATGGGTCTTAACAACTGCACGTCGGGGTCTTTTCTCATTGCGCTCCTGCTGGCTGGATGCGGCGGCGGCGGCATGGACAATTCGGGCTCCGGAACCCCGGCGACGCCGGCGCGGGGAACCTTGCTCGAAAGCCCGCCACAGCTTCTGTCGACGCTCACGGCGCCGAGCCTGCTGCTCGAGCTCAATCTCTCGGCCAATCAGCTGCTGTCCTCCGTCAGCGGCTCGCCGGTCTGCGACATTCTGTTCTATCACATCGAATACGAGACCGTTGGCGGCTCGAACGAGGCCACTACCGCCTCCGCCGCGCTGCTGGTACCTACCGGCCTCGGCGCAAACTGTACCGGGCCGCGCCCGTTTCTTCTGTACGCGCACGGCACGTCCACCGATCGCAAATTCAACATGGACAATTTGCAAAACACCGAGACTCTCAACTTGGCGGCCATTTTTGCAACGAAGGGTTACATCGTCGTGGCGCCGAATTACGCCGGCTATGACACCTCGACGCTTCCCTATCATCCCTACCTGATCGCCGATCAGCAGTCCAAGGACATGATCGATGCGCTGGCGGCCGCCCGCACGGCGCTGCCTCTGGCCTCGGCGACGCTCACGAAGGATAACGGACAGTTGTTCATCACGGGCTACTCGCAAGGAGGCTACGTGGCGATGGCTACCCATCGCGCCATGCAGGCTGCCGGCATGGCGGTTACGGCTGCGGCCCCGATGTCCGGACCCTATGCGCTCGGCGCTTTTGTCGATGCCGTGTTTTACGGCCGGGTCAACGGCGATGGACCCGTGTCGTCAACACTGCTGCTCACCGCCTACCAACGAGTCTACGGCAATATTTATTCCAATCCGGTTGACGTATTCGCGGCCCAATACGCAGCCGGCATCGACTCCTTGCTGCCGACGACGACGCCGAGGAGCCAGCTGTACGCGCAGGGGAAGTTGCCCGAATTCGTCCTCTTCAGTTCGACGCCGCCCGACCCGGCGTTCGCAGCCGATACGCCGCCGACCACGCCGGCGAATCTCGCCGACGTTTTTGCGCTCGGCTTCGGTACGGGCAATTTGATTCAAAACAGTTATCGCCTGAGCTACCTGCAGGACGCACAGGCCAACCCCGATGGCGGCTGGCCGAGCACTACCACCGGAGTCGCAGCCGCAAATCCAGGGCTTCCATGGCGACAAGCATTAAAGACCAATGATCTGCGCGACTGGGTCCCGGCGGCGCCAGTGCTCCTGTGCGGCGGCGACAACGATCCTCTGGTCTTTTGGCTCAACACCTCGCTGATGCAGAATTACTGGGCGACACACGCACCGGCATCCGCGCACATCAGCGTGCTCGACCTCGAATCCGCGGCGTCGAGCAACGATCCCTATGCAAATTTGAAAAAAAGTTTCGCGATTGCGAGAGATGTCGTCGCCGCCGATGCCATCGCGCATGGCGCGACCGACGGCGGCGCGCTGGCCGTGGCCGAAGCCTATCACACGTTGCTGGTTGCGCCCGTTTGCTTCGCCGCGGTCAAGACGTTTTTCGCAAATCCTTAAGCGGCAGCGCCCAGAATCTCTACCAGCTGAACCCTGCGGTCGATCGTCGCCGACTCGAATTCGGAACTGATGTCCGTCAGTTCTCTTTCGTCACGTGCACTTACCACCTTGATGAGACAGGCGCGGTCCCGGCCCCGGCGTTTGGCCTCATACAGTGCCTTGTCGACCAGGCTGATCGCGCTATCGAGCGAGATGTCGGTTGCGGACCCCTCCATCGGAAAGCTGGCGTAACCGATGGAGATCGTGCAACGGATCATCTGCCCATTCCACGCCACGGGCTCGCGGCGCACCGCTTGCAGCAACCTTGCCGCCGTGGCATCCGCCTGCGCCGGCGTCATCGGCCCGAGAACGGCCAGGAATTCCTCGCCGCCCCAACGAACGAGCTTGTCATTCTCACGCAGTGCCGCTGAGAGGCGCTGACTCATCGCAGCCAACACGGCATCGCCGGCCGGATGCCCATAGGTATCGTTGATGCGTTTGAAGTGGTCGAGGTCCGCCAGCAACACGCAGCCCCCGACCGGGCGCCCGCCGTCGACCGCGAGCACGCGCTCGTTGAAATAACGCCGATTCGACAGCCCCGTCAACGGATCATGTTCGCTGCTGAAGCGCAGCCGATCGTTGGCCCTGCGCTCGCGAGCGACTACCCAAACGAGTGCGGCGCAGATGAGGGCGATGAATAGCGCACCCGCAAAGGTCAATTGCTGACGCAAGCGCTGTTCGTGCATTTCGGAGACCTTGAGCGCGTTGTCGCGCCGTAAGAGCTCGAGCTCGCGCGCCTTGCGCTCATCGTCGAACTGCGCGGAGAGCTCGAGGAACGCGCGCTGGCGCGTGTTGGTCATGAACTTCTCGCTGATCGCGTCGTAGCGATGATAGACCTGGATGGCCATCATCAAGTATCCCGCATGCTCCAATGCGTCGGCGTATTCTCGCAGCAGTTCCTTTGCGTCCAAGAGATCGCTGCCCGCCAGCGCTTCGGATATCGCTCCCTCCGCGAGCTTCTCGCCCATCTTGATGCTGCCAAGTCCGATGTAAGCCAGGCCCTCGTTGAAGAGCGTTATCTGCACGTCGTCGCGCTGATTCGTGCGCAGCATGATAGGCAAAGCTTCCTTCGAATACTTGAGTGATTCGGCAAAGTCTCGCGTTTTCAGATAGGAATCGCCGAGATTGAGAAGCGCGAGCTCGATCCATTTGCTGCTCCCGGAGCGCTTCGCATGCTCGAGCCCCGCGAGCGAGGCGCGCCGTTCCTCCGTTCGATCTCCTTTGCGGTCGGCAATGTCGGCCCTGCGCTCTTCGGTTTCAACCAACGAAGTCTCGTCGCCCAATTGAGTGGCAAGAGCCCGCGCCGCGTTCAATTGGACCGTGGCTCTGTCGAAATTACCGCTGTCCGTGTAGATGCGTACCAGCGAAAGCATCGAGTGCAGGATGCGAAGTTGGTCATGCATCTTGTTCGCGAGGTCCAGTGCCTGCTCGAGGAAGGGAAGTGCCGCCTCGTCCTGGCCCAGAATGCGCAGTACATGACCGCGCAGCGTCAGCACGCGATAGCGTTCCGTGTCGGACCGGATTGTATTGATGTCGATACCTTTGAGTTCGGCTTCCGCTGCGGCAAATTGGCTATGCTGGCGCGCCGAGTACGCCCGCATGAAGCGGCCCGCCCGAACCGCCGATTCATCGCCCGTTCCCGCGATCACCTCCAGCCTCCGCTCGACCGAATAGACGTCCTCGTCCCGGGTACCGTCGGCGTAGATCATGCCGCGGATTTCGAGCATTTCGATTTCCGATGCGACGGAGTTCGCAGACAACGGCGGGGCTGCATCGATTATCTGCGCGGCACGCTCGGGATCCGACCACTCGAGCATTTCGAGCTGGTCGGCAAAGCTCGATGCCGCGATCGCGCCGGATGCGAATGCGGCGGATAGCAAAATAGCCGTGATTGACGCGAGTTTGTCGACTTTTCGCATATTTCGGCCAGCATCACACCGCAGTGCAGCACCACATACCCGCATTTTTGCCATGTTCACACATAAACTGGCGTGATGAAGGTCATCTCTCAAGATTTACCTGGGGTTTTTCCTTAGCGATAAGCGCTGAGAATGTGACGCGCGTACTCGTGCAGCGGCGTCGCCCCTCTGCGCCGCTTCGGCCCGGACTGCCGATCAGTCATCGAAGGCCGAATAAACCAGGTCGCGGAACAGTGTCCGATAGTAGTCGCGCTGCCCCGGCGCCTGAATGAGCATCAATGCGAACAGCTGCTCTGCAGGATCAACCCAGAAGGTCGTGCCGGCGAGGCCGCCCCAGAAGTATTGGCCGATCGAACCCGGCACATGAGCGATGCCGGCGTGCAGCCGAACCGCGAACCCCAGGCCGAAACCGTGTCCCGGCAGCAGCAGATCGGGCGCTCCGGTAATTGGTCCGAGGTGATCCGCCGTCATGAGCTCAATCGTCTTGCGGCTGAGCATGCGCCGCCCATCCAAAATACCGCCGTTGAGCAGCATCTGCAGAAAGCGCGCGTAGTCGCTCGCCGTTGATACCAGGCCTCCGCCTCCCGATTCGAAATTCGGCGGATTGCGAACTTCGAGGAGCTGCACCGCCGCGCCGTTCTCCGGATCCCTGGCGAAAGACTCGGCGAGGCGCGAATGATTATGCGGCGGCACGTGAAATGCGGTGTCGACCATGCCGAGCGGCGCCAGTATATGCTGCTCGAAGAACGCGCTGAGCGGTTGCCCTGACAGCACCTCGACGAGGCGTCCGACGACATCGGTCGAGCGGCCATATTCCCACCGGGTACCCGGCTGATGGAGAAGCGGCAGTTTGCCGAGAGTGGCGACCTGACCGGCAGCGCTTTGGGAGCGGCTATACACTTTCGCACTCATATACATTTTTTGCACCGGCCCCGAGCCGCGAAATTCATAGGTGATGCCCGAGGTATGGCGCAGGAGATCCTGGATGGTGACGGCGCGCTCGGCGGGCACCAGCTCGAATTCCGCGCCGTGCTCCACGGCAACCTTGAGATCGCACAGTTCCGGAAGATATTTCCCGACCGCATCGCTCAACAGGAATCGCCCTTCTTCCCAAAGCATCATGGCAGCCACCGACGTTATCGGTTTGGTCATGGAATAAATGCGAAAGATCGCGTCTCGCATCATTGGCGCGCCGCCGGCGGCATCGCGTTGACCAAAACTTTCAAAAAATCCCAGTCGGCCGCGGCGGGCGACGAGTACGACGGCACCGGGCACGCGGCCACGCTCGATTTCGCCGGCCAGCACGGCGCTTAGGCGCGCGAGGCGACCCGATGAGAGCCCGATTTCCTCGGGAACCGCGAGCGGCAGCGGAAGCCTCGTCACGGCGACGGTCGCGCTTGCGCCTGCAGGAGTTCCAACCCTGCGGCGTGATTTCGTTGAAAGCCCTTCCAGACCGTGACACCCGAATTGCCGGGACTGTAGGCCTCGTATGCAAGGGGCGCGGCCGCGGCCGGCCATACGCCGGCGGAGGAGTCGGTAGCCGGCACGTCGAGGTATGCGGCACGACTCTGATCGCCCTTGACATAGAGATCCAGGAACGCCGTGATGAAATGCGCGTTGATGGCATTGATGCGTTCCTTGCGCCACACCGGATCTTCGAACCAATCCTGATCCCAAAGGCGCTGGCGCATCGAATCGGGCGCCGGACTCAAGCCGATCGCGTGTCCGCCTTCCTTGAAGGTCAGCAGGTAGCGATGCGCACCGCTCGCCATATCGAAAATCGCACGCGCTCCGGTCGTGTAATCCACCGTCCTGTCGCGGTCGCCGGAAATGAGCAGCATCGGCGCGGTGATCATGCCCAGCCCCTCGGCTCCCCAAGCGGCCAACGAGCCGCCGCCGGCGGGCGAAATCGCCACGATCGCGAGGAGTCCCTTGACCGCCAGCGTTTCGCGCAATGCTCCGCCACGCGCGTACGGCTGCATCGAACGGCCTGGGACCCCTTTGACCGCACCGCCATCGGGATCAAGCGTCGCGCCCGCCGCCGTCAGAACGCCATAGCCGCCCATGGAATAGCCGACCAGCGCGGTGCGCGCCGGATCCACCAAATGATCGGCGCCAAGCGTGTTCTGCAGCGACTTTGCCACGAATGCAACGTCGATCGGCCGGCGCATCAAGGGCTGCACGAATCGGACTCGATCCGTAATCGGAGGATCCTCGTGATGAATAGCCGCCACGACGTACCCCTTCGATGCGAGGTTCTCGGTCAGCCAAGTCATGGCAGCCGGGTCGTTGCTGTAACCGTGGGAGACGATGACCAACGGATGGCCTGTGCCCGCGGCCGCCGCGTCGCGCACCGCTATGCCGGCGATGGAGAAATGCGCCGGCGGCGCCGGAGGTTCGGAAGGCAGGCTTGCCGTGTAGACGACGCGCGGCGCGTTGAGGGCAGGCCGCGCCGGGTACCACAAGTCCACGGTAAGCACACGGTCCGTCAAGGGGGCAGAGCCTTTCGCTGCATCGTACGCCAAGATGTCGATTTGTCCGTGCTGAACCAAATGCAGAGTTTTGACACCCACGGCGTCGGCCCCCCCCTGTGCGAGTTCCGGCGCATCGACTCCGAAGCGACTGGGCGGTTCGCCCGCAAGCACTGGGCCCGCGTAAAGAAGGGCAATCGTCAGCAGCGGCATTGTTCTCATTGGGAACTCCATCAGCGCTGCCCAGCCCGAAGTCCGATCTCGAGCAGCGCGGGAAGGGCGGCCAAGGAATCGAGTAGCGAGTCGCAGTTCAATGTATGGGGCGCCCGGCCCTCGTTGTATCCGTACGAAACGCACACGATGGGGATGCCGGCGGCACGCGCCGCCTGCACATCGTTAACCGAGTCCCCGACCATCAGTGCTTCGGATGCCGGCACATGCAACGACTCGCAAGCAAAAAGCAACGGCTGCGGATCCGGTTTGCGGCGCTCGCAGGTATCGCCGCCGACCACCACATCGATCCAGGATTCGAGGCCCAGCCGCCTGAGCAGCGCTCCGGCAAAGCGGTGCTGCTTGTTGGTGACTACCGCAGTGTGCAGTCCCGCGTCGTGCACCGCCCGAAGCGCCTCGGCGGCGCCGGTGTACGGCCGGGCGCGGTCCTCGTTGGCTTTCTCGAGTTCGCCGTAGTAGTGGAAAAAACGATCGACCATAGCGGCCTGAGTGACATCGTCGAGCGTGCGTCCCTGAGAGGCCGCAGCCCGTTCGATCAGAACCGGCGAGCCACGTCCGATCATTCCGCGCACGTCGTTTTCCGCCAATTCCGTCCAGCCATACTCGACAATCGCCCGATTGAGCGCCAACGCGATATCCGCGACCGTATCGAGAAGCGTGCCGTCGAGATCGAAAAGGACCGCCGACAGAGGCCGTCCGCGCCATTGCACGCCCGCGAATCTAGGAATCAAGCGTGATACTGACGGGGCAATGATCGCTGCCCATGACCGAGGGATGGATCTCGGCGCCCTTCACCGCTTCGCGCAATCCCCGCGACACGAGCACGTAGTCGATTCTCCACCCGACGTTTCGAGCCCGTGAGTTGGCGAAATGACTCCACCAAGAGTAATGCCCGTTGCCTTGCGTGAACAGGCGAAACGTGTCGACGAACCCCGTATCCAGGAGATTCTGAAATCCCGCGCGCTCCTCGTCGGTGAAGCCCTTCTTGCCGCGATTCGACTTCGGGTTGGCCAGATCGAGCTCCGTGTGCGCCACATTGAGGTCGCCGCAAAAAATCACCGGCTTAGCCGATTCAAGCAGCTTGCAATAGGAAAGGAAGGCTGGGTCCCAGTGTTTGAAACGAAGGGGCAAACGGCTCAGGTCATCCTTGGCATTCGGCGTGTAGACCGTCACGACATAGAAATTCTTGAATTCCGCCGTCATGACCCGGCCCTCCTCGCCGCTATCGCGCTGCAATTCGTCGGCGAACGCGAAGCGTTGCGCAAATTCGCGCGGAAAGCCGTTGACTACCGACAGCGGCTCTTGCTTCGAGAAGATCGCGGTTCCGGAATAGCCTTTTTTCACTGCGGAATTCCAGTACTCGCGATAATCGGGCAAATCGATCTCGAACTGCCCGCGCTCCGCCTTGGTCTCTTGCAAACAGACGATATCGGGGCGATGCGCTTCGAGAAACGGCAGGAAAGTTCCCTTCTTGAGGACGGCGCGAATGCCGTTGACGTTCCAGGAAAAAATCTTCATGGCAAATATCTCATCGCGGGTCGCAGCGGCGCATTATGCATGCAGGCGGCGCAGGTTCGCTAGCCCGCGGCGGCGAGCGGTGCCTGTCCCGCACCCGGGTTCAGCCACTTTTCAATCATATTCGCGAGGACCGAGCGATCCACAGGTTTGGCCAGGAAATCGCTCATGCCGGCAGCTAGCGCCCGTGTGCGGTCCTCCGGAAACGCGTTCGCCGTCATCGCGATCACCGGAATCTCGTGATCGAGAACGGCCGAGGCGCGATCGCGGATAATGCGCGTCGCTTCGAATCCATCCATTTCCGGCATTTGACAGTCCATGAGAACAAGGTCGTAGCCGGTCCTGCTCATCATTTCGATCGCTTCACGACCATGCTGGGCTACATCGACCTGAAATCCCAGCTTCTTCAGCATATAGACCGCGACACGCTGATTGACGAAATTATCTTCGACCAAGAGCACCCGGCGTGCGGGATGCTTCGGCGCGGCGAGGAGCGGAGGCGCCGGCGCTCTCGTCTCCGACTGCGTTTGCAGGGCGGCGACGAGCGGCAGCGTGAACCAAAACGTCGATCCCGCTCCGGGTTCGCTGTAAACGCCGATCGTGCCCCCCATGAGCTCGACCAGGGTCTTGCTGATGGCAAGGCCGAGTCCCGTGCCGCCGTAACGTCGGGTCGTCGAGGAATCAGCCTGCGTGAAACGCTGGAACAGTCGGTCCAGTTGCGTTTGGGATATGCCGATGCCGCTGTCCGCCACGCTGATCCTGATCTGGTTTGCGTCGCACTGCGATACCTCGATGCGAACCGTGCCGCGTTCGGTGAACTTGACTGCGTTGCCTGCCAGATTGAGCACGACTTGCCGTATGCGAACCGGATCTCCCTTGATGACTCTCGGCAGCACCACGTCGTACGAGAAGCTCATGCACAATTCCCGCTCGACGACCGCCGGATGCAGAATGTTCCGTACCTCATCGCACACCGAGTGCAAATCGAATTCGATTTGCTCCACCGTCATCCGGCCCGATTCGATCTTCGAGTAATCGAGCACGTCGTTGATGACGGTAAGCAATGCGGTCCCGGAGCGCCGCACCGACTGGGCGAATTCCCGCTGCTCCTCACTGAGCGGCGTCGTCTCGAGCAGCAAGTTGACGAACCCCATCACGCCATTCATGGGCGTACGGATCTCATGGCTCATCATGGCGAGAAAATCGCTCTTGGCTTTCGATGCAGATTCGGCAAGCTGCGCATGCACCTCGGCCTGTTGTTTCGCATCCGCCAGCCCCGCTTGAACGATCTTATCGCGGCGTCGCGCCCGCGATGTCGTGCTGCTGAGACGGTACACCACGAAGCTTGCGAGCACCGCCAGCATGGCGATGGCCGCGAAGGCCCCGATGCCCGCGCGGCGAATCGCGCCGATCCGCACGTCGAAATCTCGCACCCACATATCGACGCCGATCACTCCGACGAACCGGCCCTGCGAGTCGTAGAACGGCGCGTATGCGCTCATGTAGCTGCGCACCGCCTCGTGCACCGGTTCCGTGTTGACTGCCACCGCATGCTGCTCGAGCGCTCTCCGCAGGGTCGGGTCAAACGTATCGTGCGGCGTCATGATGGGATCGGGCGTTTCGCCGTCACCGTCGACGTGATACAGGTAGTCCGTGCCCAGGACGTAGTAGATCCGGTCTTTGTCTTTGTCGAGAATGGCCGTATAGACGTAGATGATGTCGGACGTGGCTTTATGAAACTTCACCAGCGGCGCCAGCAGGCGCAGATGATCGGCACTGCCGGCTTGCGCTTGCGATTTGATCAGCCGGTGGCTGTCACCGTCGACCAGCGTCCCGGCGACGCGAGCCAGCTGCACGAGTTCGGTGCGGACGGCGTCCAGCTGCGCCTCCCGCGCCGAATGCCACAAGTAAAACAGCCCCGACGAGGAAATGAGCATGATGACGCTTCCCGCGAGCACCCCGTGCATGAGCGGACCGTCTCGTCCAAGCAGGCGTTTCAAAATATGCATGGTCGCAGCAAGATATCGGCCGCTGACCGCGCAACTGAAGTGAGCGCTGCCGTCCCGTCGGCCCCTATTGTGCCACCCCGCCCGTGCAGCCTGGCGCTTGCCGCGGACAAGCGCCGCTGCGCGGGCAGATCACGCTCGCGGGAAATTCGAGCGCATCGGCGATCCACGCAATATTGAGCACCTGCGAGGCGGCGCGGATCGCGTTCTCCGCGCGTTGCGGAATCACGCCGTCGCCGCCGCCAAGCCGGCAGGCTTGCGCGACCTCCGCGACCATCGCTTCGCCGTCGAATCCTTGAGCATCCAGTGCCGGCAGCAAATCGACCCCCACGGACAGCACGTGCACTTCGTCGAGGGCGTCGCGCGTCAACAAAGAGTGGCAGCAGTATAACCGCGCCCGTTTGCCGTCCTGCATCACCGAGATCTGCGACTTCGGCTTCTGCATGGGGGGCGCCGCCGGCGTCGCTTGCAATAAGCGAAAAACCGCCCACCGTGGGCACGGATCGGATACGAGGCTCATATTGCCCCAGGGCAACGGGATGCCGTTACCGCGATACACCGCGCGCAGGTACCCCGGCGCGTAGGCGTCGAAGAAATGCCAATGCCGATACGGCGACACGGCCGTCATGCGTCGCATGACCAGCGCCGGCGTTACTCCGAGCTTGCGGCAAGCGGCCACGCCGTGCGCCTCGCGTATCAGGAAGCGCCGGAACGGAATGCGCGGGCACAGCAATGCACCGGCAAAGAAACTGCATTCGAAATCGCGCCAAGCGTACAGCACGTCCTGAGCACCCATGCCGGCGGCGGAACCCGACGATTCGCCGTCGGCAGAATGAATGGCGCTGTGCGGCGAAATCGCGCCATCGCCGTTGTGCAGAATCTTGTGACCGACGAAGAACGCAAGTTCGTACTTCAGCCTTTCCTCTTGATTGCGCAGGCGCTTGTTGATCAGTACCGTCCCGGGTGCTTCGAACTGAGATCGCACGAGCGCCCCGCTCGGTTTGCGGGCATCACCGTCGAACCATTGCACGCTGAGCGCATGCCGCTTGCAGATCGCCAGCACGGCATTGAGATCAAGCGGCATCTCGCGCTTGCCGCACTCCTCTGCTGCGCGCTCTATGTCGGGAAAGTTATTGTTGTGAGTTTCCTGCCAGACGCGAATCAGCAGTTGGGCAAATTGCCGGCCGGTGGTCCCGGTTTGCGAGAGCAGCTCCGGCAGTGCGTTCTGCAGCAACTCGTGCGAGAACAGAAACGCGGGTTCCAACGGCATCGCCTCAAGACCCCCGCGTTCGCGCGCCGGCGGAGCGGCTTCGACCTCGGTGTTTTCGTCGAGAAACCAGCGCGCATCCTTGCTGAAGATACCCGCCAGCATCTCCAGCATGTCGGCCGACGGCATGCGTTTGCCGGTTTCCACCATGCTCAGATAGGACACCGAAGGGGCGCCCGCCGCATCGATTTGCACGCAACGGGCCGACAGCTCATCCAGCGTCAGGCCGTTGCGCTTGCGCAAAGACCGAAGTTTGGTGCCCAGGAAATGCCCTTGCCGGATCAATCCCGCCATGACGTCTCCTTGTGAAATTCACACTGTCAAATTTCTAATGTATAAATCCGCGCCTCTCGTACTCTAAGCTGCCCGCAGCACGCGAGGCAAGCTCGCCTTTGGAACCTTTAAGGAGAGTTGATGTGAGCGACAAAATGACCGACCGCTGGCCCGGCATCCAGCGCCCGTACAGCGCCGACGATGTGGCGCGTCTGCGCGGCTCGGTGCATATCGAATATTCCCTCGCTCGGCTGGGCGCCGAGAAATTCTGGCGCCAGCTGCAGAGCGAGTCCGTGATCTCGGGTTTAGGATGCATGACGGGAAATCAGGCGATTCAGACCGTTCAAGCGGGCCTGAAGGCGATCTATTGCTCGGGTTGGCAAGTGGCCGGTGATGCCAATACCGCGGGGGAAGTGTACCCGGACCAGAGTTTGTATCCCGTTGATTCAGTGCCGAAAATGGTCGAACGCATCAACAATGCGTTGCTGCGCACCGACCAAATCCATCACATGGAAGGCAAATCGGACATCGACTGGCTGGTCCCCATTGTCGCCGATGCCGAAGCCGGATTCGGCGGCAATCTCAACGCCTTTGAACTGACCAAGGCATTGATTCGCGCCGGCGCTGCGGCCGTTCACTTTGAAGATCAATTATCGTCCGCCAAAAAATGCGGGCATCTGGGCGGCAAGGTCTTGGTCTCGACCGGCGAGGCCATCAACAAGCTGGTGGCGGCGCGTCTGGCCGCCGACGTACTCGGCGTGCCCACGGTCATCATTGCCCGCACCGACGCCGACGCGGCGGACCTCCTTCTCACCGATCATGATCCTCGTGACGTACGTTTCCTCACCGGCCAACGTTCCACCGAGGGCTTTTTCTATGTCAAGGCCGGGATCGAGCAAGCCATCGATCGAGGGCTATCCTACGCACCGTACGCCGACCTCCTGTGGTGCGAGACGTCCAAGCCCGACATGGGGGAGGCGCGGCGCTTTGCCGCTGCCATTCACGCGAAATTCCCGGGCAAGTTGCTTGCCTATAACTGCTCGCCATCATTCAACTGGCACGCCAAACTCGATACCGCGGCGATGAAGCGCTGGCGCGAAGAGCTGGCCGCCTTGGGCTATCGCTTCCAGTTCATCACGCTGGCCGGTTGGCACGCTCTGAATTTGTCGATGTTCGAGCTGGCGTCGGCATATCGGGCGGACGGAATGCTCGGCTATTCGCAATTGCAACAACGGGAATTCGGCCAGGAAGGCGCCGGCTATCGGGCCACTAAACATCAAGCCTTCGTGGGCACTGGCTACTTCGATGCGGTGCAGACCGCCATCAGCGCCGGCGCGCATTCCACCGGCGCAATGGCAGGCAGCACGGAGACCGAGCAGTTCCAGCAGCGCGTCGTCGCATAAGGCCTTGCGCGAATGAACGCCGCCGTCACCGGCGCCGCGACGAGGGACGGCGTCACCGCGAAAGATCACGCCGCAATGATCGCGGAGCACTTTCGGCTGTACAACGAGGAATTCGGCCGAATTACGCGCCGCGCCGCGCTCAATTTTCTCGCCGAGGATTGGCAGACGGCGCAGCTCGATGCGGTCGCGCGCATCGAGCTGTACGAGCTGCGCGTGGCGCGGGGGGTGGCGGCGGTCGCAAGCCAGCTGCGATCGAAACGCACCGACGTGGCGCATTGGATCGAGATCAAGCGTGCCTACGAGATGATCGTCGCGCGGCGGCCCGACAGCGACTTCTACCGCACGTTCTTCAATTCGATAACCCGCGATTTGTTCGGCACGGTCGGCGTCAACCCGGAAGTTGAATTTTGCGCGACCAGCGTGGGGCGCGCTTCCGGGGCGGTGCCGATTCGGGTCTATCGTGTGGCCGGCTCGTTGCCGACCGCCGTGCGGGAGATCTTGACCGATCTGCCGTTCGGTGCTGCCATCGGCGATCCGGAAGGCGCGGTGCACCGCGTCAGCGCTGAAATCGGCAGGTTTTTTCAGACCGGCCGGCTGAGCGGGCACCCGGAGTCCATTGAATTGATCGAACCCCTGTTCTATCGCGGCATGCAAGCCTTCGTCGTCGGCCGGCTGATCGGCGACGGTTCGATAACCCCGTTGGTTTTGGCCTTCACGAACTCCTCGAAGGGTGTGCAGGTAGATGCCGTCATGTTATCGCGCGCCGATGTCGGATCTCTGTTCGGCTATGCGCGTTCCTATTTTCACGTGGATCTGCCGGTAGTCAGCGCGGCGATTACCTTGCTGCGCTCTTTCATGCCGCGCAAATCCATCGACGAGCTGTACACCGTGCTTGGCCGCGCCAAACAGGGCAAGACCGAACGTTACTTTGCATTGCAAAGGCACTTGGAAAAATCGATAGACAGCTTCGTGCATGCTCCCGGAGAGCGCGGGCTGGTGATGCTGGTGTTCACCCTTCCTTCTCACGATCTGGTGTTCAAGGTGATCCGCGATCGCTTCGGCGCGCCGAAGACCAGCACTCGCGAGGACGTCATCGAGCGTTATCAATTCGTGTTCCGGCACGACCGGGCCGGCCGCCTGGTCGACGCCCAGGAGTTCAAGCGCCTGCGTTTGCCGCGCGCGCGGTTCATGCCCGACCTGCTCGACGAACTCTTGAGCGAGACCGCCCAAAGTTGCCGCATTGATGGCGACGACCTCATCGTGGAACACTGCTACATCGAGCGTCGCCTGCGGCCGCTCAATTTGTTCCTGCGCGAAGCCGATCCCGCCGCCGCCGAATCGGCCATCGTCGATTACGGCAACGCGCTGCGCGACTTGGCGGCCAGCAACGTCTTTCCCGGCGACTTGTTGCTGAAGAACTTCGGCGTGACCAGCCACGGCCGTGTGATCTTCTACGATTACGACGAGATTTGCCTGGTGTCCGATTGCGTGTTTCGCGACCTTCCCAAGCCAAGCTGTGAGGAAGAAGAAACAAGCGCCGAACCGTGGTTTCACTGCGGACCGCGCGACGTGTTCCCGGAACAATGGCTGCCGTTTCTCTCCGTACCGCCGGCGCTCAGCGGCGTGTTCACTGAGCACCATGCCGATCTCTTGACGGCGGCGTGGTGGCGCAGCGTGTCGTCCCAATGGGTCAACCACGGAATCCAATAGCGCAGCGGCTCGTGCGCGCTTAGATTCTAAAAGCGCTTGTAGAACCCGACGGACATCCCGCGCGGCAGTATCTGCACGGAGAACGGCGTAGTCCGCGTCGTGCTCCAATAGCCGACCGCCGTGCCCAGCGCCCAACCCGCAATGACATCCGATTGCCAATGCGCCTGGCTCTTCAGGCGCGCGATCGAGTCGTACAGCGGCAGCAGCTCGAGGGACCAGATCCAAGGGTTTTGCCGCGCGTAATTCGCAATGAAAGGCGTCACGAAGCTTGCCTGCAATGTCACTTCGCCGCTCGGGAAGCTTTGGTGCCCGCTCCCTTTGAACCATAAATTGGGATTATCGCCCTGTTGCGGCCGCGCGCGGCTGAACCCGTACTTGAGCAGCTCCGCGCCGACCCCGGAAATCACCGATGAGTCCACCGTCTGCCAAAGGGTATGCCCCAGTTCGCTATCATTTCCAAACCACAGGCTCCCCGCCACTTCGAACGCAATCACCGCATCCTCAAGTCCGCTTTGATACTTGCGCGCCCAAATGCCGTTCTGGTCCAGCGTCAGCTCATGATCGATGCCGAAGGGCCCGCCGCCGGCTACGGCCGAACTCGCGAGCAGCAACAATCCCAGACAAAGGGCTCCTCGGCCGCGGAGCGGCTTAAAGCGGGATATCGGCATACTGGACTCCGTTCTACTTTGCAGTACAAAGTACACGGTATCGCAACCGTGACGCAAGCGCCACCGTGCTCGACGTCAATCCGCGCTGGCGGCCGCCGGTCGCCGGCGATATATAAGGGTTGCCTGGGGCGGCGCTTCGCGCGGCGGTTTCCCCTCTTTCATAGTGGACCATAGCTCGAGCTCCCACTCGCCGCCGGGCATGGGCACGCGCTGCGCAGTGGCGGCAAAGTTGAACACGCAAAGCAGGTCGCCGTGCATGAATCTCAGCCAGCCTGCCTGCGGATCGGTCTTCACGGCTGCTTTGCTCCGGGCTCGATTATTATTAGTGTGCCTGAGACGAATGAGCTGCCGATACCATCCGAGCATCTCTGCATGCGGCCATTCGGCGAGTTCCGACCATTCAAGCTTGGAGCGCGTGAAGGTCTCGAGTTCTTGCGGGTTCGGCACCTCGCCCTGCCAGCGAAAACCGCTGAATTCCCTGCTGCGGCCTTCGGCAACCAGCCGGCCCAACTCGGTATTTTCATGGTCGGTAAAATACAGAAAGGGCGTGCTTGCGGCCCATTCCTCTCCTTGGAACAGCAGCGGCACGAATGGCGAGAGCAGCGTCAATGCCGCGATTGCCTTGAGCTGGGGTTCTGCCAGCAGCATGCTCAGGCGCTCTCCCTGGGCGCGATTGCCTATCTGATCGTGATTTTGGGAACTCACGACGAGCTGGTGCGCAGCGATGCCCGTCGGCGCGCGGCCGTGCCGCCGCCGTCGGTAGGGGGAATACTGTCCCTGGTACACATAGCCGTCGCGAAGCGCGGATGCAACGTCTTGCAAGCCTCCGAAGTCCGCGTAGTAGCCGTCGGTTTCGCCAGTGAAGAATCGGTGGACGGCGTGATGGAAATCGTCGGCCCAGTGCGCATCCAGGCCGAAGCCGCCCTGGGCCGAAGAGCGAACCAATCGCGGGTCGTTCAGGTCGCTCTCCGCGATGAGCACGAAGTTGCGGCCGAGGCTCTCGCCGAGTTGCCTGACGCAGATCGCCAGTTCCTCGAGCACATGAACGGCGTCGAAACTAAAGATGGCGTGGACCGCATCCAGGCGCAGGCCGTCGAATCCATAGTCGCGCAGCCACATCAACGCGTTGTCGATGACGAAACGGCGTACGCCATCGCTGTACGGTCCGTCGTAGTTGATCGCCTCCCCCCAACCGGTTTTGTACCGATCCGTGAAATACGGGCCGTATTGCGCCAGATGATTTCCATCGGGCCCCAAATGGTTGTAGACGACATCGAGAAGGACGCCGAGACCCTCGGCGTGGCAGGCATCGATGAACGAGGCGAGTTCCTGCGGGGTGCCGTACGCGGGGAACGGCGCGTACAAATCCACGCCGTCGTATCCCCACCCTCGCCGGCCCGGAAATGTCGCAAGCGGCATCAGCTCGATGTGCGTAACGCCGAGTTGGACCAGATGCGGCAATTTCGCTTGCGCCCCCGCATACGTTCCGTCGGGGGTGAATGTGCCGACATGCAATTCATAGATGACCGCATCGCACAGCGGCTTGGCCTCGAATTGCGGCGCGCGCGGCTCCGCCGTACGCAATCGCGACAGGTCCACGCGGCGCGACGGGCCGTGAACCCCGTCGGGCTGCCACATCGACCGCGGATCGGGCACCGCCGCGCCGCCGTCGATCGAATATCGATAGCCGTCTTGCACAAGGCTTGCATCGATCTCGCCTTGCCAATATCCGACGCCCTCGGCGCCCCTCGCCGTGTCCGCGGGGCGAGCGCTGTCCGCGTTAGCGTTTGCCCGATGCAGGGCGATTCGCCGCTGCGGCGTGACGAGTTCGACCGTCTTCGCCGACGGCGCCCACACGGTGGCGATCACGACGCGTCTCGAATCAACAAGGCCACCGGAAACGAATTGAACAGCGCCTCGGGTGTCACCTCCCGCTGCACGACGGCATCCGTGAAGCAATTGCGCCACGCGCCTCCCGGCAACGGCAGGCGGGTGTCGCCCCACTCGCCTCCCAATGTCAGGGTGAAGCGCGGAACCACGGCAATGAGGTTCTCGCCGCGGCGGAACGCCAGCAGGCGTCCTAAGTGTGTTCCCTGCGCCACCAGCGGCTGATACTTGCTTTGATCGGAGAAATCTTCCTGACGTTGGCCTCGAGTCGCGAGCAAGCGCAGGGTCATCCACAATTTGGGCAATCCGGAATCCCACTGCGTCAACACATCGCCTGCGGACAGGTCCCGTGCCCGGCTCACGAGCACTGCACGCAAGCCGAAATCCACCGGGCGTCGGTTGTCGGGATCCACAAGGCTCAAATCCCACAATTCGGTGCCTTGGTAGAAATCGGGGACGCCGGGCGCGACCATCTTGATGAGAGTTTGAGCAAGACTGTTGATCCGGCCGGGCAGAATCAACGGGTCGACGAAGCGTTCCAGGCTTGCAATGAACTCCGGTGCCTGGAATATACCGTCGACGAAGCCGCGGATGGATTCCTCGTAGGCATTGTTGGGCTCATGCCAAGAGGTGTTGATCTTCGCTTCGCGGCAGGCCTTCAGCATGTACTGCCAGCATCGCTCTCGGTCGATCGGCCACGCCCCGATGAGCGTCTGGTACAGGAGATATTCGGCGTGGCGATCGGGCACGTGATTTTGCCACGCGGCAGCATTGAGCTTTGACCATTGATGCAACGCTTCGGCCCACCGTTCGGGAATCTCCGAAAGGATCGAAATGCGCGTGCGGACATCCTCGCTGCGCTTGTTGTCGTGAGTCGAAGTCGCCAGCAAATTGTTCGGCCACCGGTCGCTCAGCGAGTGGCAGAATTCGTGAAATTTGTCGGCCGAGATGCCGACCAGCGAGGGCTGCGATCCCACTTCGTTGCAGGAGACGAGCCGATCGAAGCAGTAGAACGTGGTGTCCTCCACGCCTTTGGCCATGACCGCCGGCGTCAGCTGCTGCCACGTGGCGACAAAATCCGCCTCGGCCTCGTTGAGCCGCGATTTGGTGAGCAGCGTCGCCAAAAAATCGAAGGTCGCGGAATCGATGTCCGGCGAGCCGATTCGTGCGCTTTGAACCGCCTCGGCCAAAATCCGCTTGTCGTCGTCATGCAGGGTGTTGAGCGTTCGATACGTCCGGTAGATGGGAAGCGCGATGATCAAGCGGGCCAAGGCCTCGCGCAGTTGACGCGGACTCAAATCCCGGGTTTGCCGCTCGCCTCGTGCGATCTTGAGTGCTGCCTCCGCCAATCGTTCGTGATCCGCGGAAAATGTGGACTCGACGATGGCGCGCTTCTTCTCGCGGACCAGCGCGGCGAAATTCACGGGGTGCCCGGTGAAATCCGAATAAGTCGCGGTCAGCACGTCGATTCGTTGATCGTCCATCCACAAACGATTCACTTTGGCCAGGAATTCGTAGCCGACGGTGCCCTCGATCGGCCAATCCTCCTTCAAACGCTCGTCGTTCTCCAAGATCTTCTCGACGTAGATCCGCCCCTGGGGCAACAGCGCGCGCAGGCGCTTGAAGTACTCCAGCGGCTCCCGCAGTCCGTCCGGATGGTCCACTCTCAGGCCGTGAATCTCGCCTCGCGCGATCATTGCCTCTATGCGCGCATGCGTCGCTTCGAACACGCTCGGCAATTCCGCGCGGATGCCGCTCAAGGTGCCTATGTCGAAAAAGCGCCGGTAGTTGCAGAGCTCGCCTGCGAGCTTCCAGCCGTGAAGCAAGTAGAACTGCCGCTGCAGCACCGCGTCCAACAGGTCCTTGTCGTTCTGCGCGCGATCGACGGCAGCCTGCAGCTCGCCCCGCCGAAGCGCGTCGGCAAGCGCCTCCGCTGCTGCCGATGCATGTCTTGCATATTCGATGCGCTCCCGTGCGCTCGGCGCCTCGACGAGCAGTAACCGCTCGAGTTCGCTGAAGCAGGCTACCGCGCCCGCCGAAGCATCTTCGCGCGCCGCCAGCAGCCTGCCCCAGGACGCGGGTCCCAGCGGCCAGCTGTTATCGTAGTGACGAACGCGCGGCGCCCCTGCCGCGGCCTCTATCGTAAGCTCGCCCGCCTCGAGGGCCGCCCCGTAGGGCCGCGCGAGCGAACACAGATGCACCCGAAAGGGTTGGTGCGGCCGGTTCCTGAAATCGAAGTACTCGGCGAATTTGCTGTACGGCCCGTGCGCCAGAACGTCGTCCCACCAGGGGTTGTATTGCGAAGCGGACATGTGATTGGGCACGATGTCCAATAGGATTCGAAGGCCGAGCGCGCGCGCGCGGTCCACGAAATCGGCCCACGCGGATTCGCCTCCGAGATCTTCGCTGATTCGCGTGGGATCCGCGACGTCGTATCCATGCTGGCTGCCCGGGACTGCCTGCAGGCAGGGCGAGAGGTATACATGGCTGATTCCCAACTCGGCCAAGTACGGCAGCACCTCGAGCGCGCGCCTCAAGGGGAATCCGGCGTGCAACTGCAGGCGGTAGCTCGCGATCCAATTACCGCTCATGGCTCAGCACGACGAAGGACCGCGCCGCCAGACTCACCAATCGATTGCGCTTCACCGACTCTGTCTCCACGGGCAACGTGGGGCGGGCGGTATCGAACGCCACCATCCAGCCCGAAGGATGGAGCTCATGAGAAATGCGGAACGATACGGGTTCGTGGTAGGCATTGAGCAGCAGCAAAAAGTCCGCGTCCTGGGTGCACTGGCCGTGGCTATCGCGAATCTCCGGCGCCGTGCCGTTGAGATACATGCCGAGAGTGCGCATCCAGCCGCCGTCCTCCCAATCCTTGGCCACCATCCGCTTGCCGTCCGCTCTGAACCACACGATGTTCTTATCGGGGTGCTTCGCTTCGGGATCATTATCGTAGAAGGCAAAGCGATGAAAATTCGGGTGCTGCTTTCGGTATTCGACGACGCGCCGTGCGAATTCCAAAAATTCCGTCCGCGGAGCGTCCAAGTCCCAGTGGTGCCACGAAATCTCCGAGTCCTGGCAGTAGCCGTTGTTGTTGCCGCCCTGAGTACGGCTCAGCTCATCGCCACCGGAAATCATGGGTGATCCCTGAGCGAACATCAGAGAACACCAGAAATTGCGCTTCTGCCGCTCGCGCAACGCAATCACCGCAGGGTCATCCGTCGCGCCTTCCGTGCCGCCGTTCCAAGAACTATTGTCGTCGCTGCCGTCGCGGTTATCCTCGCCGTTGGCTTCGTTGTGCTTCTGTTCGTAACTGACGAGGTCCTGCAGCGTGAACCCATCGTGCGCAGTGACGAAGTTCACGCTCGCCGAAGGCAACCGGCCGGTGACCTCATACAGGTCGGCACTGCCGGCCAGACGGGTCGCGATGTCCGAGTGCAGACCCATATCGCCTTTCCAGAACTTGCGCACCGTGTCGCGGTATTTGCCGTTCCACTCCATCCAACCCAGCGGAAAATTGCCGACCTGATATCCGCCTTCGCCGAGATCCCAAGGTTCGGCAATCAATTTCGTCGGAGCGAGCGTCGGGTCCTGATAAATCGTGTCGAAGAAGGCGCCTAATTTATCGACGTCCGTGAGTTCGCGGGCGAGCGCGGATGCAAGATCGAAGCGAAAGCCGTCCACATGCATCTCGGTAACCCAGTAGCGGAGACTGTCCATGAGCAGTTGCAGCGAATGCGGGTGCACCATGTTCAATGTATTGCCGCAGCCGGTGAAATCCATGTAGTGCCGGGGATCCCCCGCAACCACGCGGTAATACGCAAGATTGTCGATGCCGCGGAACGAGAGCGTCGGACCGGCGTGATTCCCCTCCGCCGTGTGGTTGTACACCACGTCCAATATCACTTCGATTCCGGCGTTGTGCAGTGCCTTGACCATTTCCTTGAATTCACGGATCACATCGCGCGGTTCATGGGGGTTGCATGCATAACCCGGCTCCGGGGCAAAAAAGCCCAGCGTGTTGTATCCCCAGTAGTTGCGCAGGCCCTTCTCGACGAGGTGGCGGTCGTGCACGAAGTGATGCACTGGCATCAATTCGAGCGCGGTTATACCCAGGCTCTGAAGATGCTTGATGATGGGTTCGCACGCCATGCCCGCATAGGTGCCGCGCAGGTGGGTGGGAACGTCAGGGTGCAAGTAGGTCATGCCCTTGACATGAGCTTCGTAGATGAGAGTCTCGTGCGCCGCGTGGGATGGCCGCCGCTCGCCGCTCCAATCGAAGCTGGGATCGATTACCGCACCCAGGGGAGCGAAAGGCGCACTGTCCCGGTCGTCGAAGGTCAAATCGCCGTCCGGATCTCCCAGCTGGTAACCGAACAGCTCGTCGGCCCATGTGAGCGGCCGGCCGATCGCCTTGGCATAGGGATCGAGCAATAATTTGTTGGAATTGAAGCGCAGGCCGCTTTCCGGCACATAGGGCCCATAGACTCTGTAGCCGTACAGCTGGCCCGGGCCGATGTCCGGCACGTAGATGTGCCAAGCGCCGCTGGTGCGCTCCCGAATGCGAATGCGCTGTTCGTTGCCTCCCGTCGCGTCGAACAAACACAGCTCAACGGACTCGGAACTCTCCGAGAAGAGCGAGAAATTGACGCCTTTGCCATCCCAGTTGGCGCCGCGCGGAAAAGGCGACCCGCTGATCTGATGAGACCGGTCGTATTTGCCTGAGCTATCAGGCACGTCGGGCCGCGCGGTCGATTCCACCCATCTGAAACTCCGTATTGCCTTGGCGGCAATCCGCTGGCTCTAAGTTATCACCCGTCACATTTTACCCGCCGGGTATTATTAATGGCGCCGAAAAGGCGGGCGTAGGCGGGAAGCCGCAGGCGGCGTCGGCGGGCTTCGATAGCGATTGTAGGACAAAGAGCCGCTATCCGGCCCATGTCCAGTGGCGGATTTCCGGCATGTCCTGTCCATGACGGTCGATATAGCGTTTGTGCTCGACCAATTTATCTCGCAACTGCTGCTGAAGATAAACGCCCCGGCTGCCGGTCTGCGGCAGTCGATTGACGGCATCGATCACGAGGTGGAAGCGATCCAAGTCGTTCAGCACGGTCATATCGAAGGCCGTGGTAATCGTGCCCTCTTCCTTATATCCGCGCACATGCAGATTCTCGTGGTTATGGCGGCGATACGTCAGCCGGTGGATCAGCCAGGGATATCCATGAAAGGCGAATATGACGGGCTTGTCCCGCGTGAAGAGCGAGTCGAAGTCGCCGTCGCTCAAGCCGTGCGGATGCTCGGAAGCCGGCTGCAGCTTCATGAGGTCCACGACATTGACCATTCGCACCTTAAGCTCGGGGAGGGATTTCCGCAGAATCGACACCGCCGCCAAGGTCTCGAGCGTCGGCACGTCGCCGGCGCAGGCCATCACCAGATCCGTCTCACTGCTCTGATCGTTGCTCGCCCATTGCCAGATGCCGATGCCCTCGCTGCAATGCTTGACGGCCGCATCCATCGAGAGCCATTGCGGAGCCGGATGTTTACCCGCCACCACCACGTTCACGTAATGGCGGCTGCGCAAACAATGGTCCATCACCGACAGCAGGCAATTGGCATCCGGCGGCAAATATACACGCACGATTTCGGCCTTCTTATTCACGACATGGTCGAGGAACCCGGGATCCTGATGAGTGAATCCATTGTGATCTTGCCGCCAAACATGCGAGCTCAACAGGTAGTTGAGCGATGCGATCTTGCGGCGCCACGCCAGGCCGGCAGTGACCTTCAGCCATTTGGCGTGCTGATTGAACATCGAATCGACGATGTGAATGAAGGCTTCATAGCAATTGAACAGACCATGCCGTCCGGTCAGCAGATAACCTTCGAGCCAACCCTCGCATTGGTGCTCGCTCAACATCTCCATGACTTGACCGCTACGGGCCAAAAACTCGTCGTTGTCCTCGACGGCGGCCAGCCATTGGCGATTGGTCGTCTCGAACGCCGCCTCCAGACCGTTCGACTTCGTTTCGTCCGGACCAAAGATTCGAAAATTGCGCGGTTCGGCATTCAATCGTAGAACATCGCGCAAGAATCGTCCCAACACATGCGTATCGCCGATGCCGCCGATGCCGGGTTCTGCTACCTCGACCGCATACTCGGTAAAGTCAGGCATCTTAAGATCGCGAAGCCGCATGCCGCCGTTGGCGTTTGGATTTGACCCCATGCGCCGCTCGCCGCTCGGGGCGAGCGCTTTGAGGTCGGGCTGCAGGCGGCCTTGATTGTCGAACAGTTCCTCGGGTCGATAGCTTCGCAACCAGCTTTCCAACTCCCGCAGCTGCTGGGGATTTTTCGCAGGATCGGTCAACGGCACTTGATGAGATCTGAACGTCCCTTCATTTGCCTTTCCATCGACGATCTTCGGTCCGGTCCAGCCTTTCGGCGACGCGAAGACGATCATCGGCCAGCGCGGACGTTCCGCTTTTCCGTGGGCTCGCGCATCCGCCTGAATCCCGCGGATCTGCTCGATGACGGTGTCCAGCGTCGCAGCCATCGCCTCATGCATCGGCGCCGGGTCGTTCCCTTCGACGAAGTACGGAGTCCAGCCGTAGCCTTGCAACAACTGCTGCAGTTCTTCGCGGGAAATGCGCGCCAGAATTGTCGGATTGGCGATTTTGTAGCCGTTCAAATGCAAAATGGGAAGCACGGCACCGTCGCTCGCCGGATTCAAGAACTTGTTGGAATGCCACGACGTGGCAAGTGGTCCCGTTTCGGCTTCGCCGTCGCCGATCACGCACGCGACCACGAGCGCAGGATTGTCGAACACGGCGCCGAATGCATGGCTGAGCGAATATCCGAGTTCTCCGCCCTCGTGAATCGATCCCGGACATTCCGCCGAAGCATGGCTCGGAATGCCGCCTGGAAACGAAAATTGAGTAAAGAGCCGCTTCAAGCCGGCCTCATCCTCGCTGACGTTCGAGTAGATCTCGCTATACGTTCCCTCGAGATAGGTGTTGCCCACGACAGCCGGACCGCCGTGTCCCGGGCCCGACATGTAGATCATGTCCAAATCGTACTTCTTGATGATCCGGTTCAAATGCGCGTATATGAAATTCTGCCCCGGCGTCGTACCCCAGTGTCCGAGCAACATTCGCTTGACGTGTGCATTCGTCAGCGGCTCCTTGAGCAAGGGGTTATCGCACAGATAGATCTGACCGACGGACAAGTAGTTTGCAGCGCGCCAGTAGGCATCCATTTTGCGCGCCGACTCAAGGTCGAGCGTCCGGCCCGCGGCCTGTTGTTGCATGACTTCAGCTCCTATGTATGCGCCAATTTCAGCAGACCGATGCTGAGGGCGGCGATTACCGACTCCTCGTCGGTGCGTATGACGCGCACCGCGACGGCGGCGCGCTTGGTCGAAATGCGCCGCGCATGGCGGCGATTCGCCCGATCATCGATGTCGATCCCGAGATATTCCAAACCATCGCAGATGCGTCTGCGCACCGGCGCCGCGTTCTCTCCGATGCCGCCGGCGAAGACCAAGGTATCCAGGCCGCCGAGCGCGGCGCTAAACGCGCCGATCCACTTCTTTGCCTGGTAGCAAAACAGTGCGAGCGCCTCGGCCGCGCGCGGATCGCTCGCCTCGCGATCCAGCAGATCGCGTACGTCGGCGCTGCTCTCGGAGACGCCAAGCAATCCTGATTCGTGATTGACCATGATTCGAAATTGCTCCGCGGTCATCGCCTCCGTCAGCGCAAGATAACTCATGAGCCCCGGATCCAGGTCTCCCGATCGGGTTCCCATAACCAGCCCGGCCGCCGGCGTAAAACCCATGCTGGTGTCGATGCATCGGCCGTCCCGCACCGCAGCCACGCTGGCGCCGCTGCCCAGATGCGCCAGGATGACGCGGCCTTGCGCGGCGGCAGCATCACCCAGACGGTGAAGCTCCTGCAACAGGAACGTATAGGACAAGCCATGAAACCCATACCGCTGGACTCCTTTTGCGGCGTAGCGGCGCGGAATCGGTAATTGCGTGGCGACGAGAGGCATGTTCCGATGGAACGCAGTATCGAAGCAAACGACTTGCGGCAGTCCGCTGTAGCGCTGCCGAAACGATTCGATCAGCTCGATTTCGCGAGGCAGGTGCTCCGGATCGAAGGGAATAAAACTCTTCAATTCGTCCAGCAGTTCTGTCGTGACGAGCTGCGGTTCCGTGCGTTGCATGCCATGCACCACGCGGTGTCCCACCGCCGCGATCGTTTTGAAAATCGCCTGCGATTCCAGCCACTCGAGCAGCATGGCGATTGCGGTGCCGGGACGATTGGGCCCGATCTTGATCTGCGTTGATGCGTGATCCGCGCCCCGCTCGATGATTAGGTGGGGATGCTCGCTGCCGATACGCTCCATTTTCCCCTGCAGAAGCCGTCGCCGCGGCTGTTCCACCGCAAAAACGGCGAACCGGATGCTGGAGGAACCCCCATTGATCGTGAGTAAGCTGGGCATCGTTTGAGCCGGATTTCTACAGTCAGGCGTGCGCCGCCCGTGACGGATACAATAGACTATCGGCAGCGAGCGATCGCTCATTTCAACAGGAAACGATGTATGTGGCCTGAAAGACAATGAAACGGAAAATATTGGCCGGCGCTTTCATGCTGGCGGCCCTCGGCTGCGGCGTGCCCTGGGGTGGCGCATTCGGGCTCGATGTGAGTTCGCTGTCGAATGCCGACGCATCCGCAGGTCTCAAGAAAGCTCTCGATCAGGGCATCAACCTCGCAGTGGGAAAGCTGGGGGTCACCGATGGTTTCTTGAAGAATCCCGAGGTGAAAATAGATTTACCGCCAAAGCTGGCGAAAGCGGAAAGCATGATGCGGATGCTCGGCGTCGGCGATCAGCTCGATCAACTCGTCACCGCGATGAACCGCGCAGCCGAATCGGCGGTGCCGGAAAGCAAGGTCCTGCTGAAACAGGCCCTCAAACAAATGAGCTTGGCGGATGCAAAACGCATCTTGACCGGCGGAAATGATGCGGCAACGCAGTATTTCAAACAGGCGACCTACACTCCGCTGCAAGCCAAATTTGCTCCCATCATCGGCCGCGCGACCGCAAAGGTAAAACTGGGCGAGACCTACGATGCATTGGCGAAGAAGGCCGTAGCGTTGGGTGTGCTCAAGCCCGAGGATGCAACCCTGCAATCCTATGTCACCGACAAGACCCTCGACGGTTTATATTTGATGATGGCGGAGGAAGAACGCGCCATCCGCCGGGACCCGCTCGGACAAGCCAATGGTTTGATCAAAAAAGTATTCGGAGCGCTGCGTTGACCGCGCTCGAGCTTGCCTGCGTCGGAAGCGCTCAGTAACATTCACGCAATACCGTACCAAGGAGAAGGGCATGGGACTGGCGGCAGAATTCAAAGAATTTGCCATGAAGGGCAACGTGGTCGACTTGGCGGTCGGCGTGATTATCGGAGCGGCCTTCGGAAAAATCGTTTCATCGCTGGTCGGCGACATCTTCATGCCGGCACTCGGCAAGCTGATAGGCGGCTTTAATTTCTCGGACTTGGCCGTAGCGCTCGGCAAAGACCCGACGGGCAAGGAAGTCCTTGTCAAGTACGGCGCTTTCCTCCAGAACATCTTTGATTTCTTGATCATCGCTCTGGTGATCTTCATGGCCATCAAGGGCATTAATAAGCTCAAGAAGCCGGCTACCGCCGCTCCGGCCGCGCCCGCACCGCCGCCTAGATCGGAAGTGCTGCTCGAAGAAATTCGCGATCTCCTCGCGAAGCGCGTTTGAGTCTGAACATGGGATTGTTCGACGGATTGCTGGGCGGGGTGGTCGGTGCCGAAATGGTCACCGTAGTCAACGGGCTGATCGAAAAACATGGCGGAATTCAGGGGATAATAGCGCAGCTGGAGCGAGAAGGGCTCGGAGGCACGGTCCGCTCGTGGGTGGGAACCGGCGCCAATCTACCGATCTCGCCCGACCAGATTCATCAGGCCTTTGGCTCCGATACCATAAAACAGCTTGCCGCCAGGGCTGGCATGACGCCTGAGGACCTTGCCGCCAAGCTGTCGCAGATCCTGCCGCAGGCCATCGACAAACTCACTCCCGGCGGAGTACCCGCTAAAACCTGATCTCGCGCCTAAACCGCGTGCCACAACGCCAGGATCCATGCCGCGCAGACGACCACCGCGGTGACGGCGCCCGTGACAATCTGAAGTCGCTTGCCCCGATTGCGGGGCATCCCGGCTCGCGCATAGAGCCAACCTACGCCGACGCCGAAGAGAAATCCGAGAGCGTGGCCAAGCACGTCCACATGCGCGTTGCCCGCGCCCAATAGAGTGAGCAAACAGATGCCCGCGATCAACGGTGCGACCGCGTACCAGCGCCGCTCGCGGATTGTCAGCCGCTGGCGCCATGCCAAACCGGTGAGCAGCCCCAATGCTGCGAACACCGCGGTGGAGGCGCCCACTGCGCGGTGAGCGTCCGGCGCGACGAGAATTTCCACGTAGTTGGCGAGCGCTCCCGCCGCAAGGATGCTCGCCCACGCCACTCCGGGCCCCAGCAGCCGGCCGGCGCCCATTCCCGCCACCACGCCAAACAGCAGATTGCCGAGCAGATGCTCTTGGTCCAAATGCAAGGTCAAGGCAGTGACGGCCCGCCACCACTCGCCCCGGGCCCCGAGGTCGAGGGCGCCCAAAGCCAGCCAGTCAGCGCCGAATAAGCCAAGGCCTGCGCAGTAAGCCGTGAGCAATAGGATCAGCACATACCCGATCGCGCCGATCGCCGCGCCCGGCAACGGTTCCATTCGGTGAGCAGCGCGGCGGGGCGCGCTGCGTTCCGCGGAATAGCGGCTGATTTCCTCATACGCACGGTGAACCAAGTCAGGCGCAACCGTCAAAACCCAAGAGGCCGCGGTCTCTTGGACCGCATGTTCGATGCCCTGCGCTTCGAGCACCAAGCTGAATTCACGACACAGCGACTGAGAACCGCGGAACACCACGGCACCAGCCTGCGGGGGATCCGCAATGTGATCGGTATCTGAGGATGGCAGGGTCAACGCTCGCTCCATCGACTCATCGGCTCATTGCCTATGGGGACGCAGAGAGCGTAAATCAACGCCGCGCCCGCGTGCGACGACTTACAATGTGAACCGTTGCGGCGTTTTCCCATTCATCTGCGGAGGATATAGAACCATGAGAAAGGTAGCGTTGGCCATTTCCATTATCGCCTTCTGTGTCGTATCGAGCCACGCAGCAGACACGAAGCGCGTTTACATCGTGCCGCCGAAGGCCGGCACAAGTCCCTCGCCGCCCTTCAGCAACGGAGTCATGGTGGGCGAGGCCTTTTATGTGGCAGGCCACATTGGGATCGATCCGGCTACCGGGCAGGCCGCAGCCAACGTTGAAAACGAGGCGCGCTTGGTGATGGATTCGGTGAAGCTCACTCTCGAGCGGGCAGGATTGAAGGCCGACGACCTCGTGTCAGTGACCGTTTATTGCACCGATTTGGATCTCTACGACAAGTTCAACGCCGTCTATCGCGGTTATTTTCATGAGCAATACCCTGCGCGCGCCTTCGTCGGAGTCAACAAGCTGTTGCGCGGAGCCCATTTCGAAGTGGCGGGAATCGCCGTGAAGCCGGCGGGCAGCCCGCCCTAGCGCGTTATCGCGCACTTCGAGGCTTCAGGTCGCGCGTGGTTGCTCTCGGAGCATCCGGTATATCTTGAGCACCCGCGGCACGTAGGCCATCGTCTCCGTAAAGGGCGGGATTTGGCCGCCATTGCGGTCGACCGCTTCTTCGCCCGCGTTGTAGGCCGCGAGCGCGAGCGTTACGTCCCGCCCGAAGCGATCGATGAGAAACTTCAAATAGCGCGCTCCCGCACGGACATTCTCGCGCGGGTCATACGGATTCGAAACACCGAAGCGCATTGCCGTCGCCGGCATCAACTGCATCAACCCCACCGCGCCGCGTTTCGATACGGCGCGCGGATTGAACCCAGACTCCACCACGATCACGGCACGCAACAGGTTCGGTTCCACGGACGCCGATACCGCGGCTCTCTCGATGATTGAATCATACTGACCGGCTCTTGCCAGCAGCAGCGAATCGTAACGATCGCCGCTCGCCGTACGGTCATGCGACAAGGCCAGCAATCGATACCGGCTGTTGTCCGGCATGTCCGTGTAATGCCGCAATCCGTCCGCATCCACAAAGGTATATATCCGCGGGTGCGCCGCGGCGGACGCAGCCATCAGCAGAGCTGGTAGTAGAAATGCGGGCCTGAAAGCCATGAATTTTTGGATTTCCTTGCGCGAAAGCCTATCGCGAACGGTGCGGGGTTCGATGGGACCTGCATCATGAAACGGCGATTTGACATTCGCCCATGCCGGACGCCTGGCTCGCCGGCATGGCAATCAAGCCGGGTCTCGTGCATGCTAGCCCGTGCGTGCCCGAAACCGCCGACTGGAAACAAAAATATCGCGCCTCGCTTCTGGAAAGGGAAGCCGAGGAGAACCGCTGGCGGGAAATCGAGCGCGTACTCCGTCGCCTGATCGGCCGACTGTGCGCGGCGAGCATGGGCCAGGACACTCAGCTTGACGGCGAACTGACTGCGCTCGCGGCCGCAAATCGGCGCAATGCGGACGCCATGGAGCTCGATCGGCTTGCCGAATCACTGACGACGGCGGTCGTGGCCGTCGATGCCACCTCCCCGGTACCGCAGCTCGGTGCGCCGCCGGCGTCCCGAGCGCCGCCGGTCGCGCCGTCCGGTCGCTGGCATTCAACCTGTGCCGCTCTTGCCGCATTGCTCGAACGGCTGAAAGCAGGCGAATCCGACCAAGCGAGGCACAAGAATTGGATTGCAGAGCTGGCGACGACTGAAAGCGACGCCGGGTTGGCCGCGATTGTGGCGCGCATCTCCGATTTGGTTCATGAGCGCGGAGAATCTCTGATGCGCGAGCGGCTGCAGGCCGCCGCGGTGCTGTCGGAGGTGACCAAGCGCCTCGAGGAAATGTCGGGTTATTTGACGGAATCCCATAGCGCGAACCGCAATCATTTCGACGACACGCAATCGCTCAACGAAACGGTGCTGTCTCATGTTCGAGAGCTCACCGACGAGGTCAGCGGCGCCACGGAATTGGGTCTGCTGCAGTCGGTCGTCAGCCAACGCCTCGAGTCGGTTGCCAAGCAGGTCTGCGACTTCCGTGCGCGGGAGGCGAAACGGCTGGCCGATTATAACGGACGCGCGCAACACATGCGGGAGCGCATCGCGGACCTCGAGCGCGAAGCGCAGGAGTTGCATTGCAAACTGGATCTGGAAAAACATGGCGCGCGACTTGACCCGTTGACCGGTGTCGCAAATAGAAAATCTTTTGAGGAACGTTTCGCGGAGGAAATCGCCCGCCGCGCGCATGGCGGAGCGCCGCCCTTGGTCATGCTTCTGTGGGACATCGACAGCTTCAAGACCATCAATGACAGTTACGGACATCGGGCGGGAGACCGCGTCCTGCAGACGGTCGCGGAATGTTTCACGGCAGCGTTCCGCGCCAGCGACCTCGTCGCGCGAATTGGCGGGGAGGAATTCGCCGTGTTGTTGAGCGGACTTACGCTCGCAGAGGCCCTGACGGTCGCCAATGAGGCGCGAACGGCGGTCGAAGGCCTGCGTTTTCATTTTCGAGGCAAGCGCGTGCGCGTGACGGTTTCGTGCGGAATCACGCAGCTGCACCAATATGATGCATCCGAAACGGCGTTCGACCGCGCCGACGCGGCGCTCTATCGCGCCAAAAACGGCGGCAAGAACCTGTGCGTCGCCGCCTGACGGCCCGCGCCCCCGTTTTCTCTAGTTAACAGATATTTAACGTATTTTTTCCGATTTTCTCACGGATTTTTGGAGCTCCGTATGCCTAAAATTCCCCCTACCAGCCTAAATACAATCCACCTGACCTAACAGCGTTACTTTGAGTTGCTATGGGCAAAAGGGGTGGGGGCGGCAAGTTGGCGGTGCGTTGCAGCATCACGGGGTCCATTCAAGAATTATGTCAGTTCCCGAAAACGTCGTGGCCGAATCGTCGATTGCGGTCCCTAACGCGCACCCGGGCGTCGCCGCCGAACGCCGCACTGCGGCTGTTGTTATACGCGCCTGGGTACTGACGGCCGCGCTCTTCCTCGTGCCCCTCCTGACCTATTGGCCGGCGACTTTCCACGATTTTGGTTTGCGCGATGATTACTCGAATTTGCGCGAGGCGCACGAGGAACCGGGCAAAATCGTTCAATTTTGCGCATCGCATGCGCGGCCCGTGTACGGCTGGCTGCTGCAGGCCACGTATGGACAGACCGGCACAGTGCAAGATCTGCGCTGGATGCGCTTTGCAGCGTGCTTGCTGTTGGGCGCCCTTTCGCTGGTCGGCTTCCGCGGTTTGCGCGCGCTGGGTTGGTCATTCAACACCAGCCTGTGTTTCGCGCTGCTGCTTGCTTTGATTCCATCCGCCCAAGTAATTGCGGGATGGGCGATCGGCTGGCCTTACGCGGCGACCGCGCTGTTGGCCTTCGGCGGATTCTTCGTCGTTGAGGGCGCATTGAACGCGGGGTTGGGCTTGGACCCCCGCCGCGCCGTGCGGCAGTGGATTGTGGCCCTCGGCCTCATGGTGGTGAGCGCGCTCATTTATCAGCCGAGTGCAATGTTTTATGTGGTGCCTCTGGCGGCAGCCTTGATCGCGCAGCGGCACCGCACTTTGGCGCAGACTGCGCGCTGGGCGGGGATCCATCTGGGATTTGTCCTCGCCTCCCTAGGCTTGGCCTACTGCACGATGACACTGCTCTACGCGACGGGGGTTTTCGTCAAGTCCGGACGTATCGCGTTCGAGCATCACTGGGGCGACAAAATCTCCTGGTTTCTGCAGGAAACATTGCCGAATGCGCTGAGTCTCTTAGTGCTGAACGACAACAATCATCGCGACCACGCGCTCTACTTCGGCTGCGCTGCCATCGTCGGAGTGCTCTTGCTGGCGGGCGCCTATCTCGAATGGCGGCGTTATGGAACTTCGCGCGGCATCGTTTGGCTGACGGCGCTGCTGGGGCTGCCGATGTTCGCCTGCGCAGTCAGCCTGATCGCCTCGGAGCGGTACGCGACCTATCGCACGGTCTTGGCGATGACGGCAGTCTTGCTCTGTTTCATGGTTGCGTCCATCCGCGCGCTGACGGAAAGCTGGGGTCCCGGCGGGCGCCGGATGCTGGCTACCGTGGTCGTTGCGATCGCTTTCTTTACCGCACAGCATCATGTGTATGCATTGATCGCGGTGCCTCAGGGCAACGAATGGCAATTGATCATGGCGGGCGCCAGGCATGTCCGCTTGGACGGCTCGCGTCCGCGCATATTTATCGTCAAGTCGACGCCGGCGGACATTTCCACTGCCAGCATCTATCACGACGAATTCGGTTCGCTCTCGTCGAATTCCGAATGGGTGCCGAAGGAAATGTTCAAGCGCGCAATGCACGACCTGCATCCGGGAATCGCAAATCTCGACGCTCGCTATGACTTTTTTTCGGGTCCTAAATTACCGGCCGATCAGCGATTCGACGTCATTATCGACTTGCACCGGCTTCGACAGTTCTACACCGACAATTGAGGCATCCGATTAGCTGCCGAAGAAATCGCTGAGGCGCCCGCGCGCGATTGCAGCCCGCACCGCCAGCGGCCACAAACCGTGCAGCGGAATGCGCTTCATGCCGGTGATCGGCATATCGAGTCCCGACGACGGATTCATGAGCCGGCGCGCAACCTGAGCACCCATGGCGGTGCCCATCGCAATGCCTCTCCCGTTATACCCTAAGCAAACCGCGGCGCCCTTGGCGGGCTCATGAATGTGGGGATATTGATCCCGGGTCATTGCCAAGCGTCCGCCCCATGCATGAGTCCACTGCGTTTCGGATAGGACAGGCCACAGGGTGCGCGCATAGGCCAACAAATGAGGGATCGCCGACGGTGCGGAGACTTCACGCAGGGGACCGCGGCCGCCGATCAGCAAGCGCTGATCGGCATCGACCCGGTAATAGACGGTGATCGGGCCGCTCTCGTAGAGCGCAGCGCGGCTCGGCATGACTTGTCGCGCAATGGCAGCCGGCAGAGCGGCGGTTGCCGCGATCGCGCCGAACAGAGGCACGATCGTGCGCCGTAAATTTGGCCAGAGATCGTCGGTATAGCCGTTGGTGGCGAGCACTACTTGGCCCGCAGAGACGCTGCCCAAGCCGGTGTCCACTTGCCAATGCGCTCCGCTCCTCTCGATGCGCAGCGCCCGAGAACCTCCGAACACGGCGGCGCCCGCGCCCAACGCCGCGCGCGTCAGTCCACGCACATAGCTCAAGGGATTCAGGTCCCCGCCGCGACGATCCAGCATCGCGAGCAGATAGCGCCGCGTACCGGTGGCGCGCTCGAGGCTTAAGCCTTCCAACAACTCGACGGGAGCACCGCGGCGTACGAGCTGCTCGGCGCTAACGCGCACTTCTGCGGCATGCCTAGCCCGTACTGCCGCGCGCAGCGTCCCGTTTCGGCGCGCATCGCAGCGAATGTCGTAGCGCTTGATGAGATCGAAGACGAAATCCGGCGCGGCGCCCGCGAAGGCATTCATGCGGCCGCCCAAGTCGCTGCCGAAATCCCGTTCCACTTGGTCCGGATCATGTTTGAGGCCGGGATTGACTTGACCGCCATTGCGGCCGGATGCGCCCCAACCGGGTTCCTCGGCCTCGAGCAGAACGACCCGTGCACCCGACTCCGCGAGATGCAGAGCGGCAGACAATCCGGTGACGCCACCGCCGATCACGACCACGTCGGCTTGCAACGCTCCGAGAAGGGGTGGGGTCAATGGCGCAGGCAGCGCGATATCTTGGTACAGGTTAGACATGTGACGGGTTGCGGTGCGCGTTAAGCTATTCGCGATGATAGCGGAACCTCTGCAGTGGATATGCGCGCTCTTGGGCGCCGTGATGGTTGGCATCTCGAAGGCCGGCATCATGGGACTCAGCATCCTGTCGGTCGCGCTGTTTACGCACGTTTTCCCCAGCAGCAAACAGGCCAGTGGGTTGGTCCTGCCGCTGCTGATATTCGGCGATTTCGTCGCGGTTCTATCCTATCGCGCGCACACGCAGTGGCGTTACCTGTGGAAACTCATGCCGTGGACCGCAGCCGGGGTCGTGCTAGGGTATCTGGCCCTCGGCCACATTTCCGATGAAACCGCGCGAATCTTGATCGGCGTGATTATCGTTTCGCTGTGCATGCTGGGTTATTGGCGGCGATATATCAGCGCCCCTCGGCAGGAAACGGAGACTTGGCACTGGGCGCTCGCGGCCGCGGTCGGAGTCACCGCCGGATTCATTACACTGGTGGCGAACGCCGCGGGTCCGCTCATGGCGATTTACCTCGTCGCCATGCGCCTGCCGAAAATGCAATTCGTGGGCACCGCCGCGATGTTTTTCATGGCGCTCAATCTATTCAAGGTACCTTTCATGATCGACCTCGGCTTGATCACTGCGCAGAGCTTCGAATTCAACCTCGCGCTGGCGCCGGCCGTGCTGCTCGGGGCATTCGCGGGCCGCTGGCTCCTGATGCGCATCAATCAGCAGCTTTTCGAACAGCTCGTGCTGGGGTTGAGCGCGATCGCCGGAGTTCTCTTGATCGTATGATGAAATTTCGCGAAAGGTGCCCAAGGGTGTAGCGTAGCGTCTTGGCAATACCAATAAGGATGATCGAGATATGCAATACCAAGGTTTGGGCGGTCTTATTGTTCTGATCGCCGATGTTTGGGCGATCGTAAATATCTTTCAAAGCAGCGCGGATACCGGCAAGAAAGTTCTCTGGACGGTGCTTGTAATCATCCTGCCCGTACTCGGATTCATTCTTTGGTATTTTTTGGGTCCTAAGACCGGCAGAGCCTAGAATCTCGCGCAACTCGATGCGGTCGGTCCGCTGTTGGTATATACAGGGAAATCATGCGTCCACGCAGTCACGAACGTCATAGTCTCGGAGGGACTAGCTGGCTTCGCGCCAGCGTCTTGGGTGCAAACGACGGCATCGTTTCGACTTCCAGTCTCATCCTGGGAGTTGCTGCGGCCCATGTCTCGCAGACCAATATTTTGATCAGCGGTACGGCGGCGCTGGTCGCCGGGGCGATGTCGATGGCGACCGGAGAATACGTGTCGGTGCACTCCCAAGCGGACACCGAAGCGGCCGCCCTGGCACAGGAGCGCGCCGAGCTGGAAGGAGATTTCGCAGGTGAGCGCCGAGAACTAACGGACATCTACGTCCGCCGCGGCCTTGATTTCAATCTTGCCACACAGGTGGCCGCCCAACTCATGGCGCACGACGCGCTGGGCTCGCATGCCCGCGACGAACTGGGATTATCGGCGGGCACGCGAGCGAGGCCGTTGCAGGCCGCGTTGACGTCCGCCGGCAGCTTCGCAACAGGCGCCATTCTGCCCCTGGCGGTGGCGGTCTTGGCTCCGCAGCGTTATCTGATGATTTCCGTCGTGATCGTGTCCCTTCTGTGTCTGCTTTTCCTCGGCGGGTGGTCCGCAAGAGTGGGCGGCGCCGATATGCGCACCGGTGCGCTGCGAGTGGCCTTTTGGAGCGCGCTCGCCATGGCGATAACGACTCTCGTCGGTGCCATTGCCGGCAATCTGGGTTGAACATTGCCGCCGCGACCCCTTCAAACTGCGCTCCTCAGCGTCGCGCAAATGAACGAGGCCGATCGGGCCGCCGTGGCCGCCGGAACGTCCGGCTCGGTGTTGATGCAGAATGCCGGCGAAGCCGTGGTCCGGGAAATCATCCGGCGGTGGTCGCCTCGACCGGTCACCGTACTGTGCGGCCCGGGAAATAACGGCGGTGACGGCTTTGTGGCGGGCATCGCACTGGCGGCAGCCGGCTGGCCGATCCGAATTGCCTTGCTCGGCAATCCTGAGGATCTACGCGGCGACGCGCGGCTGCATGCAATGCGCTGGAGCGGCCGCATCGACGCCGTGACTCCGGCCGCGATCGACGGTGCCGCACTGGTCGTCGACGCCCTGTTTGGTTCCGGCCTCAACCGCCGTCTGGACAGCCTAGTCCTCGAGACGCTGAGCGCCGTCGCGCGATTGAAATTGCCGCTTGTTGCGATTGATGTCCCAAGCGGCGTGATGGGTGACACTGGGGAAAGCTTGGGCGCAGCGGCAGCGGCCTGCACTGTTGCGTTCGTGCGTAAAAAGCCGGGCCATGTCATGTTGCCGGGCCGAGACTTGTGCGGCGAAATCCTGGTCGAGGACATCGGCATCCCCTCCGCCGTGCTCGAATCGTTGAGCATCGACAGCTGGGAAAATGACCCGAGCGTGTGGCGGGCGTATTTGCCGACGGCAAAATCGTCGGCCAATAAATACACACGCGGCCATGCGCTTCTTTGCGGCGGTTATCCCATGACGGGCGCCGCTCGAATGGCCGCGCGCGCCGCCGCGCGCGTTGGCGCGGGTCTCACGACCGTCGCCGTTCCCGGCATCGCGTTCTCGATATACGCCGCAACCCTGACCAGCATCATGGTGCAGTCCTTGACGACGAACGGCGACTTGACGCGCCTCCTGGCCGATTCGCGCTACACCGCTTTTCTGATCGGCCCCGGCGCCGGCATCAGCGACGCAACGCGCGAATCAGCGCTCGAGATGCTCGGCACTGCGCGGCCGGTGTTGCTCGATGCGGATGCGATCAGTGTGTTTGCCTCCAAAACGGCCGAACTCGCGCGAGCCATTCGCGGACCGTGCGTCATGACGCCTCATGAGGGAGAGTTCGCGCGCGTGTTCGACGGCACCGGCGACAAGCTCAGCCGCGCGCGCGCCGCCGCGCGCCTCAGCGGCGCAATCATCGTGCTGAAAGGAGCCGACACGGTCGTTGCTGCGCCCGACGGGCGCGCCGTCATCAATACGAACGCCCCGGCGAGCCTCGCCACGGCCGGTTCCGGGGACGTCCTCGGCGGCTTGATTCTAGGATTGCTCGCGCAAGGCATGGAGCCCTTCGCGGCGGCGGCGGCCGGCGTCTGGATACACGGCGCCGCGGCCGCTCGCTTCGGCCCCGGCCTCATCGCGGAAGACCTGCCGGACCTCGTGCCGGCCGTGCTGCGGGATTTCGAGTACGAGTGAGTCCCGCTCAGTGAACGCCTGGTTTCCACGAATCACCCTTCATTCACTGGCCATCGTGGTCAGCGTGCTAGTCTATGTATTGACGACGCGCGCGGAACACGAGCGCCGCCCGCCGTCCATCGCGATCGCGTGGGTCCTGGGCATGATCGCTCTGCCTTATTTTACGTTGCCCATTTATATTCTTTTCGGCCGTCGCAAGCTGCCTCGCAGGGTGCTGCGGCAGCCGGAAATACGGCCGCATGGCGATCATTGGGCCGAGGATCTGATCGAGAGTTTCGGACTGGCTCCGTCTGCGGCCTGTTCTGTTCGGCTGCACCATGATGGTGACGAATCCGCTTCCGCGTTGTTCGACATCATGTCGAGCGCAGCCCTGCGCCTGGACATCTGCACGTACATTCTCGGCAACGACGCGTTCGGCCGTAAAGCGATGCAGTGCATGATCGCGCAAGCGCGCGCCGGTGCGCAGGTGAGGTTGCTCATTGATGGCGTCGGCGCGATGCAGTTGCCCCGCTCGTGCTTCACCTACCTGAATGACGCCGGCGTCGAGACCGCGATTTTCAGCCCCTTGTTCGCGCGCAAGACCCAAGGCCCGCGCAATTTGCGCAATCATCGAAAGATGGTCATCGCCGACGGCGCACAACTTTGGGCAGGCGGCAGAAACATCGCCGCGGAATACTTCGTCGGTGTCAAAGGAGCGAATCCGTGGCGTGATTTGACCTTCGATTTGGAGGGGCGGGTCGCCGCCGCCGCAGCGAATCAATTTGAGGCCGATTGGGTCGCCGCCGGCGGCAGGCCTGAAGCGCGCACTGCGCAACCCCGAGGCACCGGCGCGATAATCGCCTCAGGCGACCTCCTCGCCGCCGAGCCCCAGTACGGCGGCGGCCGAGCCCAGTTTTTGCCGAGCGGTCCGGACCAGGCCGAAGATACCGTGCATGCATTGCTCATCGACGCCTGCTTCCATGTCCGCGAGCGCATGCTCGCCGTGACGCCCTACTTCGTCCCTGACTCAAGCTTGGAAACGGCGATGCGCTTGGCGGCGAGACGCGGGGTGAAAATCGACCTGTGCATTCCCGCTGTCTCGAATCACGTCTTGGCCGATTTTGCGCGCAACCGCGCTTTGCGCGCGCTCGGCGCAGCCGGCGTCAACATTCATTTGCTGCCGTATATGATGCATGGGAAAGCGGTGGTGTTCGACGAAACACTCGCCATCTCAGGGTCGGTGAACTTGGATTCGCGGAGCCTCTTGCTCAACTATGAATGCGCCGTTGTTTTCTATGGAGCGCTCGAAATCGCATGGCTGGCGCAGTGGATTCAGTCCCTGATCCCCGAAGCCCGGGCTTTTGATTACCGTCCGCCGGGCCTCCTGCGTGATATTGGCGAAGGTTTGCTCTTGACGGTCGCTTACCAACTATGACGCCGTCACGGCGTAGGAAATTACTTACATAGGATTATTGCTCGGCCGCGCCTGACGCAGAGTATCCTTGGCTGCTCGCCGCGATTCCCGCGTGTTGGTAGGTAGAATGGAGTTTAAAGACTACTACAAGGTCATGGGCGTGGCGCGCGATGCCACGGAGGCACAGATCAAGCAAGCCTACCGCAAGCTCGCCCGCAAATATCACCCGGACGTCAGCAAGGAAAAAAACGCGGAAGAACGCTTCAAGGAGGTCGGTGAAGCCTACGAAGTACTCAAGGATCCGGAGAAGCGCGCCGCGTACGATCAACTGGGACAGCGGCATCAAGCGGGTCAGGATTTCCGGCCGCCGCCGGATTGGGGCTCGGGTTTTGAGTTCCGCGGCACGGGCGACCGCGATTCGGCCTATAGCGACTTCTTCGAGTCTCTTTTCGGCGGACATGCCCGAGGCGGAGCGCAGAACAGGGGCGGTGCGTTCCATCCCGGCCGCGGTCAAGACCATCATGCAAAAGTGCTGCTCGATCTCGATGCCACGCTGCATGGGGGGACCCGGCAGATTACCTTGCGTGTCCCCGAGATAGATGCCGACGGCAGGCTCGTGTCCAAAGAGCGTGTGCTCAATGTTCAGGTGCCCAAAGGAATTCTGGCCGGTCAGACTGTTCGATTGGCCGGCCAGGGCGAACGCCCTCCCGGCGCGAGCGCCTCCGGGGATTTATATATCGAAGTCGACTTTCAGCCGCACCCTTTGTATAGGGTCGATGGCCGTGATTTGTATCTCGACCTGCCGGTCGCCCCGTGGGAAGCCTCGCTCGGTGCGAGCGTGAAAACGCCGACGCCGACGGGACCGGTGGATCTGAAGATTCCGCCCAACTCGCATGCCGGAACCAAATTGCGGCTGAAGGGCCGAGGCATTCCGTCCACCCCGCCGGGCGATTTTTACGTCATCCTGCAGATCAGCCTGCCGCCTGCCGACGACGACAACGCCAAGGCTGCCTACAGGGCCTTCGCTGCGGCGCTGCCGTTCGATCCTCGTGCGAGCTTGGGAGTTTAACCATCATGTCACCATCGGAAGACCATGCGCTGCCGGGCACCATTTTCGAGGAATCGGCGGTGCTTACCGTCCAGGATTTGAGCCGCTTATGCGCCGTCGAGGAACGGCACATCGTGGAATTCGTCGAAGAGGGGGTGCTCGATGTGGTCGAGGTCGATACCAGCGAATGGCACTTTACGGGCTCCGCCCTGCGCCGCGCGCGCCTCGCAGTGCGTCTCGAGCGCGATCTCGAGATCAATCTAGCCGGCGTCGCACTGGCGCTCGAACTGATGGAGGAACTGCAGCGCTTGCGGCGCGAACTTCAGGCGAGGCGTCCATGAGCGCGGCTCTCGAATCGGATGCCTTCGTCTTTTTCGGCGCCACGGGTGACCTCGCCTATAAGAAAATTTTTCCGGCGCTGTTTGCCATGGTGCACAGGGACAGCCTCGACATTCCGATCATCGGAATGGCGCGCGCGGGTTGGACGCTTGAGAAACTGCGGCTGCGCGCCCGCGAGAGCGTCGAGCACGGCCCGGACTTCGAGCCCGGCTGCTTCGAGAAGCTCGCGGCGCAGTTGCGCTACGTGGACGGCGACTATACGGACCCTCAAACCTACGTCAAACTGAAGCAGGCACTGGGTCTTGCCACCCGGCCCATTCACTACCTTGCGATACCCCCGAGCATGTTCGCCAGCGTCGTGCGGGGTCTCGCGAAATCAGGCTGCGCCGAGAATGCGCGGGTCATCGTCGAGAAGCCGTTCGGGCGCGATTTAGCGACGGCTCAAGCCCTTGATCGCACGCTTCACGAGGTGTTTCCGGAATCCGCCATCTTTCGGATCGACCACTACCTGGGCAAGGAAGCGGTGCAGAATCTTCTGTATTTCCGGTTCGCCAATACTTTTCTCGAGCCGATTTGGAATCGCCACTACGTCGAGGACGTGCAGATTACCATGGCCGAGAACTTCGGTGTGCAAGGCCGCGGCGCGTTCTACGAGGAAGTCGGCGCCATTCGCGACGTCGTGCAAAACCACCTGCTGCAAGTCACCGCGCTGCTTGCGATGGATCCTCCCACCGGCCACGCACCCGAGGCGATGAAGGCGGAAAAGCTGCGCTTGTTCCGGGCGATGCGCCCGCTCGACCCGAAGGAAGTCGTGCGCGGTCAATTCAAGGGTTATCGGGATGAGCCGGGTGTGGCCAAGGACTCGCAGATCGAGACCTTCGCCGCCCTGTGCGTGCACATCGACACATGGCGCTGGGCGGGCGTTCCCTTCTACATACGCGCGGGAAAGTCTCTGCCGATCACCGCCACGGAGGTCAGGGTGACCCTCAAGTGTCCGCCGCTTTCCATCTTCGATTCCAACGATGCGACGCCGCGCAATTATTTTCGCCTGCGGCTGAGCCCTGAAGTCGTGATCAGCGAGGGCGCGCTGGTGAAAAGGAACGGCGAACAAATGCGCGGCGAGCCGGTCGAATTGATCGCCCGCCACCATTCCGAAAGCGAGAAGTCTCCCTACGAACGCCTGCTTGGCGACGCGATTCGCGGCGACACGTCGCTCTTTACGCAAGATGACAGCGTCGAGGCGGCCTGGCGGGTGGTGGACCCGGTGTTGACGTCCAACTTGCCGGTGCTCGAGTACGAGTGCGGCACATGGGGCCCTGCAGCCGCTGCCCAGATCGTGAAGGGCGACACCTGGCATGACCCCATGCCCGAGCAATCCTCGCCGTGTTGAACAGGGGCGGCGTTATTTTTCTCTTGGATGTCGATAACACCTTGTTGGACAACGATCGTTTTGCCGCCGATCTCGGTGACCGCCTGGAACAGGCCTTCGGTGCCCCCGAGCGGGAGCGCTACTGGTCGATCTTCGGCCGATTGCGCGAGCAACTCGGGCTTGCCGATTACTTGGGAAGCCTGCAGGCATTCCGCACCGGGCTCGACGACCACCCGGATTTGCTTGCCATGTCGGAATTCGTATTGGAATATCCCTTTGCGGCACGGCTGTTCCCGCGCGCGCTCGACGCCATAGCTCATTTGGCAACCCTCGGCCGTCCCGTGGTGCTGTCGGACGGCGATATCATTTTCCAACCTCGCAAGATTCAGCGTTCGGGAATATGGGAGGCGGTCGAAGGACGCGTCATGATCTATGTGCACAAGGAACGGGTGCTCGACCATATGCAGCTTCGCTACCCGGCCGTCCATTACGTCATGGTCGACGACAAGCCGAACTTGTTGGCCGCCATGAAATCGATACTCAAGGAAAAGCTGACGACCGTGTTCGTGCGCCAAGGGCACTACGCGCTCGCCCCGGAGTCGAATTCAGTAGAACCTGCGCCGGACATGACGATCCAGCGAATTGGAGATCTGATCGACCATAATTTAACCGACTTTCAGGAAAGGCCATGACCATCACCAAAACCCTGCATGACTTGGGACAAAGCCTATGGCTCGATAACATCACGCGCGAGATGCTCGACAACGGCACGCTGCGCCGCTACATCGACACCCTGTCGATCACGGGCCTTACCTCCAATCCCACGATTTTCGACGAGGCGATCGGCAACACGTCCGCGTACGACGGCGGCATTCGCAAGAAGGCTGAGGCCGGACTCAAGGGCGAAGAGCTGTTCGTAGAACTGGCGCTGGAGGATTTGCGGCGCGCCGCCGATTTGTTTCGGCCGGAGTTCGAACGCACTTCCGGAATCGACGGCTGGGTTTCCATGGAGGTCTCGCCGCTGCTCGCCAACGACACCAAGACCACGATCGACGCAGCAATGCGCATCCACAAGCAGGCGGGCAGGCCGAATCTCTACATCAAGATTCCCGGCACCCCCGCCGGCGTGCCTGCCATCGAAGAGGCTATTTTTGCCGGTGTCCCGGTGAATGTAACCCTGCTTTTCTCTCGCGAACACTATATTCAGGTTGCGGACGCTTATATGCGCGGAATCGAACGGCGCATCGGCGCAGGTCTCGATCCGCGCATCAGCTCGGTCGCTTCCTTGTTCGTGAGCCGTTGGGATCGAGCGGTCGCCGACCGGGCGCCGCCGGAATTGCGCAATCGATTGGGTATTGCCATCGCGTGTCGCGCCTACCGCGCTCACAATGAATTGCTCGAGAGCAAGCGCTGGCGCGACCTGGAGATGGCCGGCGCCCGCAAGCAGCGCATGCTCTGGGCAAGCACCGGCACCAAGGACCCGAAAGCTCCGCCGACGTTGTACGTCGATGCCCTGGCAGCCCCGGACACGGTCGACACCATGCCGGAGAAGACATTGCTGGCATTCGCCGCCGGCGGCACTGTCGGGTCCACGATGGCGAAGGACGGCGGCGACGCCGAGCAGGTGCTGGCTCGTTTTGCCGACGCCGGTATCGACGTCGACGCGCTCGCGGCGCGCCTGCAGGTGGAAGGGGCCGAGTCGTTCGTCAAGTCCTGGCGGGAGCTCATGAAGCGCATCGAGGAAAAAAGCGCGGCACTGGCGACATCTTGAGTCCGCAAATCAATCCGCTCGCCGGCAAGTCCGCCCCGGCCGCGTCGCTGGTCGACATACCTCGGCTCATCACCGCCTATTACAGCGAGCGGCCGGATCCCCATATCGCCGAACAGCGTGTTGCCTTCGGCACCTCCGGGCATCGCGGCTCCTCTTTTTCGTCGAGCTTCAACGAATTTCACGTCCTCGCGATCAGTCAAGCCATTTGCGAGTTGCGCCGGCGGCAGAATATCGACGGGCCGCTGTTCATCGGGTTCGACACGCATGCGCTTTCAGCGCCGGCATTTGCAAGCGCTCTCGAAGTGCTCGCCGCCAACGGGGTCGAGGCCATGATCGCGCCGGGCGGGGAATACACGCCGACTCCGGCCATCTCTCACGCCATTTTGACTTACAATCGCGGTCGCGAGTCGGGGCTTGCCGACGGCATCGTCATTACGCCGTCGCACAACCCTCCCGATAACGGCGGTTTCAAATACAACCCGCCGAACGGCGGACCGGCCGATTCCGACGTGACGAAATGGATCGAGACACGGGCAAACGAACTGCTGCAGTCCGGAGCCGGCGCCGTCAGCAGAATCGGGTTCGCCGCGGCGCGGCGGGCAGCGACGACCCATGCCCACGACTATTTGCATACCTATGTACGCGACCTCGGCGCCATTCTGGACATGGACGTGATACGGAATTCAGGCATCCGGCTGGGAGTCGATCCGTTGGGCGGCGCTGGCGTGCACTACTGGGCCCGTATCGCCGATCTTTATCGGATCGACCTCACGGTCGTCAACGACGAAGTCGACCCCACCTTTCGCTTCATGACCCTCGATTGGGACGGAAAGATCCGCATGGACCCCTCATCGCCGTACGCCATGCAGCGGCTCATCGGCCTGAAGGAGCGGTTCGACATAGCCTTTGCCTGCGATACCGACCACGATCGCCACGGCATCGTCACTGCGAGCAGCGGTCTGATGCCGCCGAATCACTATTTGGCGGTGGCGATCGACTATCTCTATCGTCGCAGAACCCGCTGGCGGGCCGACGCCGCGGTCGGCAAAACCGTGGTGAGTAGCGCAATGATCGATCGCGTGAGCGCGAGGCTGGGCCGCGCGGTGTACGAGGTTCCGGTCGGCTTCAAATGGTTCGTGACCGGACTCGTCGACGGTAGTTTGTGTTTCGGCGGCGAGGAAAGCGCCGGTGCCTCGTTCAGCCGGATGGACGGCAGCGTCTGGACGACGGACAAGGATGGCCTGGTACCGGCACTCCTGTCCGCGGAGATCACGGCGCGCACCGGACATGATCCCGGCGATGCGTACCGCACCATGACTCAAGAATTGGGCGAGGTGTTTGCAAATCGGGTGGACGCACCGGCTAACGCCGAACAAAAGAAGAAACTTGCCCGGCTCGACCGCAAGCAAGTGCGGATCACGGAGCTCGCCGGCGATCCGATCGATCGCATTCTGACTCACGCGCCCGGCAACGATGCGCCGATCGGCGGCGTGAAAGTGACTTCTAGCGGCGGTTGGTTCGCAGCCCGGCCCTCGGGGACCGAAGATATCTACAAGATCTACGCCGAAAGTTTTCGCGACGCGGCGCATTTGGACAAGCTGATCGCCGACGCGCAACACATCGTAGATGCGGCGCTCGCGGGCGCGTAAAGCCCGTCTTGCCGGCACGCGAACCCATCACCCCGAACGCCAAGTCCAAGCGGTTGCTCCCGTGGTTGGTGGCGGTGGGCTTTTTCATGGAGTCGCTGGACACGACGATCCTGAACACGGCGGTCCCCGCCATCGCTCAGGCGCTGAAGGTGCCGCCGCTCAGCATGAAGGCCGTTCTGGCGAGTTATACGCTAAGTCTCGCCGTTTTCATTCCCATCAGCGGCTGGATGGCCAATCGCTTCGGCACGCGGCGAGTGTTCGCGTCCGCGATCGGCATCTTCACGCTCGGCTCGTTTCTCTGCGGCATCTCGAGCGACATCCACTTTCTGGTGGCCTGCCGCATTCTGCAGGGCTGCGGCGGCGCCATGATGCTGCCCGTGGGTCGCCTGACGATGGTCCGCAGCTTCGCCAAATCCGAACTCATCAGCGCCACGAGCTTCGTCGCCATTCCGGGTCTGATCGGCCCGATGCTGGGTCCGCTCCTCGGCGGACTGATCGTGGGATATTTCCACTGGAGCGTTATTTTCTTCGTCAATATACCGATAGGCCTGTGCGGTTTGTACATGGTCTATCGGCATCTGCCCAATTACCGCGAGCAGCGTAACTATCCGCTCGATATCGTGGGATTGGTGTTGTTCGGCGCCGGCGTCGCACTGCTGTCCTACGTTCTGGAGGTGTTCGGCGAAACGACTTTGAGCGGCCGCGAGATCGTGGGGTTGCTGGTCATATCGGGTGCGCTGCTGGGAGCCTATGGCCTGCACACGATGCGCACGCCCCATCCGCTGCTGCGGCTGGGATTGATGCGAATTCGCAGCTTTCGCGTCGCGGTGACCGGCAATTTATTCACTCGGTTGGGAATCGGCGGAATTCCCTTCCTTTTGCCGCTGCTGTACCAAGTAGGCCTCGGTTTCACGCCGATCCAATCCGGATTGCTCATAATGCCCCAGGCCATTGCAGCGATGAGCCTGAAACTCACGATGCCCCTCATCTTGCGGAGATTCGGCTACCGCCGCGTGTTGATCGCCAACACGATCGCGCTAGGATTGATGATTCTTCTGTTTTCGACCATCGATGGCATCACGCCCGTGTGGATGATTGTGTTGATGGGATTCGCGTACGGATTTCTCACGTCTCTGCAATACACCAGCATGAATACGCTGGCATACGCCGATGTCAACGAGCGCCAGGCGAGCGGCGCCAGCACTATCGCGAGCACCGTTCAGCAAATGGCGGTCAGCTTCGGCGTGGCCGCGGCATCGCTCGCCGCGGCCCTATTCATTCCGCACAGAATGCATGCCGGCGAAAGTGAAATGATTCACGGAATTCACCTGGCATTGTTGATGTTGGGCTCACTGACCATCGTGTCGACCATCGTATTCAATGAGCTGAGAAGCGGCGACGGCGACGCAGTTAGCCGCCCCAAGGCCGCACTGCCCAGCGAGTGAGGCCGTTCGCGGCGGATGCTATTCCTCTTTTATTGCGTGGCCGCCGAATTGGTTGCGCATCGCCGACAGCAGTTTGTCGGTAAATGAATCGGCGTCGCGCGAACGCAGGCGTTCGAGCAACGACAAGGTTATGACCGACGCGGGCACGCCCAACTCGATGGCCTCGGCCACGGTCCATCGACCTTCGCCGGAATCGGCCACGTACGGCGCAATCCCGCGCAATGTCGGGTTCTTCTGCAGCGCGTTGGAGGTCAGATCCAGGAGCCACGACCGCACCACGCTTCCGTAGCGCCAGATCTCGGCGATTTGGTGCAGGTCCAGGTTGAACTCGCTCTTGTGCTGCAAAATGGAAAAGCCCTCGGCATAGGCCTGCATCAAGCCGTACTCGATGCCGTTGTGAATCATCTTCGTGTAATGGCCGGAGCCGACGGCTCCGACCCGGCCCCAACCTCGGTCCGGAGCCGGCGCGAGCGTCTCGAAGATCGGCCGCAATCGCTCGACCACGGCCTCATCGCCGCCGATCATCAGACTATAGCCCTCCGCGAGACCCCACACGCCGCCGCTGGTGCCGGAATCGACATAGTTGATCTTGCTCTGCAGTGCCGCAGCAGCCCGGCGCTGCGTGTCGCGATAATTCGAGTTTCCGCCGTCGATAATGGTGTCGCCCGCGGCCAGCAGCGGCATAAGGCTTGCGATCGTACTGTCGGTAATCGCCCCGGCCGGGACCATCAACCATATGACTCGCGGCGCCTTCAGTTTCGCCACTGTCTGGTCGAGCGAAGCGGCAGTCGCCGCGCCTTTCTGTTCGAGGGCGGTGCGCGCATCGACGGCGGGATCAAATCCCACCACCGTGTGGCCGCCACGCAGCAATCGCTGCGCCATATTGGCGCCCATACGGCCCAAGCCAATCATCGCGATTTGCATAAGTTTCAACCTGTTGGGCGAAGGCTACGGCATCCAGTATAGATCCCGCCACGCGGCGAGGTACAGCGCGATCTAGCGCATGAGCATGACCGCGGGACTTCCCACCGGTTCGAAGCGCCCGGTGAATTGCAGTGCGCCGGACGCTGCATTGATGCGAAACGAGGTGATCGAATCGCCCCTTTGATTGCACGAATACAGAAACTGGCCGCTGGGATCGATGGTGAGGCAACGCGGATAGTCAGCATGCACCCAGGCCTCGGAAATCATCCGCAGCTGCCCGTCGTCCGCCACCGCAAAAATTGCGATGGCATTGTGCAATCGATTCGATACGTATAGGAACCGGCCGTCGGCGGCGATGACGATTTCCGCCGCTAGATTGCTGCCGCTGAACCTCGGCGGCAACGCCGACACGAGTTGCTTGGGTTTCAGCCCCCCTTTCGCGGCATCGTAGTCGTACACCGCGATCCTTGCATCGTGCTCATAGAGATTGTAGAGAATTCGACCGCTCGGATGGAAAACGAAGTGGCGCGGCGCGGAACCGGACGGCGCGGCGATCACGGGGATATCGGCGGGCAACAGCCGCCCCGCCTGCGCATCGAACCGCCACACCAAGGTCAGATCGAGTCCCGCATCGTTTGCAATGACGAATTGTCCGCTCGGGTCCGCCGCTACCATGTGGATATGCGCACTGTCATGATCGCTGGCCGCGAATTGTCCGGGCGGGTCGTCCACCGGGCGCGCGTGATGGCGCGCACCCACGCTCGGCCGGACGTCCGTGGGATCGCCGAGCGCGCCGTCCGGCCCCACGGGGAAGACGGCGACGTTGCCGCCGCCATAGTTCGCGACGAACACGAACCTCCCGGAGGGATGTACGCTGGCATGCGCGGGAGTGCTGCCGGCCGAGCTCACGGCACCCAGACGTTTGAGCTGTAAAGTTTCCCCGTCGATCGCGTACGAGACCACGGCGCCGCTGCGTGCTCCTCGATAATTGTCGATTTCGCTGACGGCATATAGATGCGTCTGCGCCGGATTCGTGGCGAGCCAGGACGGATTGCGAATGTTGTCGAACACTTGCAACTGCGTGAGGGCCCCCGACTCTCGATCCATGCGAAACAGGTAGATGCCTCCGCCGTTCGGCGTGTAGGTGCCTACGTACGCATAAGAGTAGGCTGCCGGTGCATCCGCAGCGTACGCGTACGCATACGCCGCCGGTGCGGCGAGCACCGACGCTGCCCTTAGAAAATCGCGGCGTGTAACTTTGTCTGGCAACGCATCCCCATATTTCAGCGAGTCAGTCATTCAAGACGACGGTGATACGGGTCGCGGTGGAATCGACCGCCTCTTTGATCGCCTATTGTTTAGCGATTCCGGCCGCAATTGAAGCGGTAGTAGGGCAAAGTTAAGTGAAGTCGCTCAAGGCTTGATCGGATGTGACCGTTCAACTCACTGCGCGGGCTTCGCGGGTTCCGGCTCCACGGGCGCCGCCGGCGAATCCGCTGCATCCGGCAAATTCGACCGCCGTTGCTGCTTTGCATCTTGGCGAGCTTTTCGGGCGGCCTCCTTTTGTTTCTTCGCGTGACGATAGTTCGGCTTGGCCAACGGATTCTCCTGACAATGAATTTCGTGCTTTCGATGTTACTCTGCCTGCACTGAAACGCGAACCGATAAACGGTGCCGACCCCCGCGGTGCGTAAAAACCAAGGCGGCCCGGGCGAGTATGCATCACCCGATGCGCTTAACGTCGACTGATTAGCATCCGGTCAGGGAAGCGCGCCACCACGTGCATCGGCACGCCGAGGGCCGACAGGCGATCCCACGTGCTCGGAGGCATGACGGCGAAACCGGAGTCAAGGGCGCGCCACCGGCGGGCGAACTCCCGAAGCGTCGCGATGCCGCGCGTTGGATCCTCCGTCAGACCGAAGTCGAACTCGTCGCGGTAATCGGCCAGGACCACGAATCGCTGCAAGTAAAAAGCCAACGACTGTTGGTACGACTGCACCGCGAATATCGGTATCTCGCTAAAAGCATTCATCGGGACGCTCGCAGGCCCGAATGCTGCGGCCTGCCGGCGCAACGTCAAGGCGATGTCCTTGGCGCTGAAAAGAGTCTGGGCTGTGTCCGCCGCTGCGAGAATGCTTCCGGTCCCTAAGAACCATGCGCAGCTAATGGCCGCAAGCGCAGCGAGCGGCCGGCCTCGCAGGATACATATGGCGCAGATGAGCGCGCCGAGCGCCAGCAAGGCACATGTGCAAAAGAGCATCGGACGTATCAGCTGCAGTAACTGCCCTGTTCCAGGCGAGGCCCACCGGCCGCTCGCATAAGCGAGCAGACCGCCGCAGGCGGCGAGGGACAAGAGCGACCCGGTCAGCAGGCTGGCGCGGCTATCGCCGCTTGCCCGGCCGGCACAGAGCAATGCAAGGGCGGGAACGACCGGCAGAATGTACGGAATCAATTTGGAATCGGAGAACGAGAAAAAAACGAACACGAATACGCACCAGATCCAGAGCATGAGGGGCGCATCGAACTCGCCGCGCGGCACGCGGTCCGCAAACGGCGAGCCAAGCGCGCGCGCTGCTTGCGGCAACCAAGGCATGATTCCCACCACGAGCACCGGCGCAAAAAACCACCACGGCTCTGTACGATGTTCGATCGTGGTGAGAAACCTCTGAAAATGCTCGCGGACGAAGAAAAACCTCAAGAATTGCGGATTCGCGCGCGCCGCCAACACGAACCAAGGCGCGGCGATCACCCCAAACACAGGCAGGCCCCAGCGTAAATTCAACCGGCGCAACATGGTCCATTCTCGTTGCCATATGACGTACGCGCTTAACGTGGCAGCCGGAATGAGCACCCCGATCAATCCCTTCGCGAGTACCGCGAACGCCATCGCGGACCAGCAGCAGAGCATCCACCCACGCCACTGCATGCGCCGCACCTGCGCCATCAAGAAGCAACCCAAGGCCGCGATCAAGCAAAAGCTCAACAGCATGTCGAGCGTCAGCTGGTGCCCCAGCAACACGAACAAGGTCGATGCCGACGTAAACAGCACGGCTCTGACGCCGGCATCGAATCCCCAGAGATTGCGGCCGAGAAAAAAGACCGTCGCCAATGAAAGGAAGCCCGCGAGCCCGGTGCACAGACGCGCTGCGAATTCGGTCTCGCCGAAGCAGCGGAACGCCAACGCCGTGAGCCAGTACTGCAGCGGAGGCTTTTCCAGGTAGACGAGCCCATTGAGATGCGGAATGACCCAATCGCCTCCGCTCAGCATCTCTCGAGGTATCTCCGCGTATCGCCCCTCATCCGGGTCGAACAGCGGCCGGTGCGCCAAAAGGGCAAACCACAGGAAGGTGAACAACAGCGCCGCTGCGCCGAGCATCCACGACTTGCGGAGCATGATCATTGGGCCACCGACAAATTAAAGCTAAACGCAAAATGCGTTGCTACTATACCGGGGGCGTGGCAGATCAAACACAAAAGCCCTGGATACGCTCCGCGAGCTTCGGCCTGGCCGTCCTTTCGTTCATAAACCTGTTCAGCTACCTGGATCGCTACGTCGTATCGGCACTGACCGAAAGCCTGAAGCAATCGGATCTTGCGCTCTCGGATGCGAATTTGGGATCTCTCATGTCCGGCTTCTTGGTCGTGTACACCCTGGCGGCGCCGATATTCGGCGCGCTGGGCGACCGCCGTTCGCGGCCTCGATTGATCGCCCTGGGCGTTGCCTGCTGGAGCTTCGCAACTGCCTTGTCGGGATTTGCGGGCAGTTACCTGGCACTGTTCGCGGCGCGCGCATCCGTGGGCGTGGGAGAGGCGGCATACGTCACGATCGCGCCCAGTTTGCTGTCGGACTATTTCCCTCTGCGTCAACGCGGCCGCGTCATGGCCATTTTCTTTTGTGCAATACCGGTGGGTTCTGCACTGGGCTACGTGGTCGGGGGATTGGTCGATAAGCACTACGGCTGGCGGGCCGCGTTCTTTGTCGCCGGCGTTCCCGGCCTGCTGCTGGCGGCATTGTGTTTGCTGCTGCGAGATCCCCCCCGCGGCCTGCAGGAGGGGGGCGCCGTGCCAACAGGCACCGTGCCAACGGGCGCCGCGCCCGACTCGCCGCCGGCCAACGCCCGAAAAGAGACGTGGGCCGCTTACGGACGGCTGATGCATAACAAGGCGTATGCGCTGACCATCGTCGGATATGCCGCGTACACGTTTGCCGTGGGCGGGTTGGCATTCTGGATGCCGGCGTTCCTCGAGCGTGTCCGCGGTGTCCCGCGCAGCGAGGCCACGGTCAGTTTCGGCACCATCGTAGTCATCACCGGCTTCATCGGCACTTTCGTAGGCGGCTGGTTGGGCGACTATTGTGCCAAATATTCGCGGCAAGCTTACCTGTGGCTATCCGCGATTGCGACGTTCCTCGCCGCCCCTTGCGTGTGGATGGCACTCACCACGGTGTCCCATACGCTCTACTTGACGTGGATGGTGGCGGCGCAGCTGTGCCTTTTCTTGTCGACCGGCCCGATCAATGCGGCCATCATCAATCTCGTGGTGGCCACTGAACGGGCCACTGCAATTGCGCTCGGAGTTTTCGCCATCCACCTGTTTGGCGACGTGCCGTCTCCGTTTATCATCGGCGCCTTGTCGGATGCGTCGTCGCTGGCGCAGGCCGTCAAAATTGTGCCGATCGCCGTCTTGATGGGAGGCTGCGTCTGGGTCTGGGCGGCGCGCGCGCAGGCGCGGATGCCGGCAGACGAGGTAAGCGCCATACGGACAAGCCCGGTGTAGGCGCCTTCGCCTTACTCCCTGGCCCGGCGAATTTCGGCGAACTGCGCCGCTAAGTCGGCACGCCCCGACATTTCCTCGATGCTGGCCGTTACCTTGCGTTGCCAATTCGGATATTCCCGATCAGTTCCGGGCACATTCACCGGCTCTGTCATGCCCAATAGATCTTCGATTTGCAGTGCGACCAGCGCCGTCGCCGACCGTGCGAGATACAGATGCAGCGTGTGCGCAAGCTCGGCGGTGAATGGCTCGAAGGGCGTCGTCGGCCGCGCGGGTTTGAGTCCCTGCTCGTGCAGCGCCTCCAACAGCAATTCGCGGTCACGCTCGCGCTCTCGAATGACGTCCTTTTCGATCTCAGCGCTGGGATACAGGTTCAAGCGGCGGCGCAATTCGATATCGCGCCCTTCCCAGAAGCTGCGCAAGGTCGGCATATCATGGGTGGTGACCGTCGCCAAGGCGCGGCGCACATATTCATCGGGACGCCGAAATCGGCCATCGCTCTTTTCGAACAACAGCACCTTGTAGTGATAGAGGCCGAAGTCGGGCATGGCCCGCCGCAATTCGTCGGGAACGACCCCGAGGTCTTCCCCGACGACCAAACACGCGCGCCGCGCGCTTTCCAGCGACAACACCGTCAGCAATTGCTGCAGCGGATAATGGACGTAAGCACCTTCCGTGGGAGAAGATCCTGCCGCGACCCACCACAGGCGGAACAGCGCCATCACGTGATCCAGGCGCAGCGCGCCGTAATAGCGCATGTTGTTGCGGATCAGCCGCACGAAGCCTTGCAGGCGCTGCGCCAGCATCACGGAGGGATCCTGCGGCGGTATGCCCCAGCCCTGACCCTTGAGCGCCAAAGGATCCGGCGGCGCGCCGATCTCTGCGCCCATGCAATAGCTGCTTTGGTCCAACCAGGTCTCGGAGCCTGCAGGGTTGGCGCCTACCGCATAGTCGCCGTACAGACCGATAGGCATGCCGAGTTCACGCGCCAGCGCCTGCGCGGCGCACAGCTGCTCGTGCGCCAGCCATTGCAAGTAGGCGTAAAATTCGACTTCTTCGCAATGCGTGTCCGCGTATCGAGCCGCCGCCGTGCCGTTCACGTCCCTGAACTCCGCCGGCCAATTCAGCCAACCGGAAGCCACCCCCAGGGCCGCGCGAAAATGCCGATCCAGCGCATCGAAGCGGGCATGCATCTGCAAGGGCTCGCCGCCCGCGGCGACAAAGGCGCGGAAATCGTGCGCCCGGCCGGTTCCGCGTGCCAGATGCCGCTCGCGAAAGTCGCGGTAGAGGAGCGCAAGGATTTCGAATTTGAGGTCGGCGACGCCGCGATAATCGACCAATTCACGGTCACGCAGTTCGCGGAGCCGCTCGACGACCGAAGGCTCGGCCAAGCGTTCGCGCGCGGCGGCGCAATCTTGAAATTCCGGCACCAGCGGAACTGCAATGTACAACGCATTGAGAAAGTGCCGGCTCGACCCGCTGTAGGGACTGGATCTCTCGGGATCCGCGGGCGCAAGCGCATGCAAGGGGTTCAAGCCGACGAAACCCGCGCCGTGCGACGCGACCCACCCGATCAACGATCTCAGATCATTGAAATCCCCGATCCCCCAGTTGTCGCGCGACCGCAGGGTATAGAGTTGCACGGCTATACCCCACAGCCGCCCGCCCGCGGCGATCGGCGCGGGCTCGTAGCACTGCGGCGGCGAGATGATCAGCAGGCATCGATCGGCGGCGCCCGTGGCTCCGCCCGCAGCGGCGCCCGCGGCTGCGCCCGCGGCGGTTCTCGCTTCCAATTCGTGATAGCCGATGGGCAGATCGATCGGTAGTTCGAGCCTTCGGCGCGTGATCCACGATCCCTCGATCTCGCCGCGCCAAAGCTCGGGGCAATCCGCCGTCGAGATTGCTCCGTCGCGCCGGGAACCATCCTCGAGCCGTACCGACCACAACAGCGCGGATCCGAATTCGCGCGCGTGGATATTCACGTCGATGCTGATTCGGGGGCTGCGCGCCGTGGCGACCGTCGGCAGGAACTTGATTCCACGCGTCATCTCGAGCTGGCTCAGCTCGAGTGCCAATGCGGCAGGCTCGTCCACCTTGCAGCCCATCGCGCGGAGCAGCCCTGTCTTCGTCGCGAGGCTGAAGTGCCGGAGTTCCCCGCGATAGTCATGGTAGGCATCGCCGATTCCCCGCAGGCGCGCCAACCGCTCGATCAATGTCGGGTCCACGATATCAGCACTCCAATAACGCGGCGCTGCTGGCCTCCAGGCAATAATCGCGCGCGCGACCGAGGCTCGTCGCCTCGAGACTGTCCAGAGAGGTGTCGAATTGACGGATCCAGGGTTCGTCAGCCGGAGTCGCCGGCAGGGAAAACCTCTGCGCGGAGTCGCCGGCGTTCAGCAACAGCAACAGGCGTCCTTGCAAATTGTTGCGCTTGCCGAACCAAATGCCGAGAGTCCTCAGGTTCACATCTTGCCACTCAGCTTGCTTCATCTCGGCGCCGCCCACATTTAACCACGTCACATCCTTGACGCTGGCGCGTGATCCAGCCCCCTTGAGGAACGTTTCGCGGCGGAACTCGATATGCCGGCGGCGAAGTTGCGTGAGCAGCTGCACGAAGCGCAGCAAATCCAGATTGACGCTGCGCAGACGCCAGTCGACCCATGAAATCTCGTTGTCCTGGCAGTAGGCGTTGTTGTTGCCGCCTTGCGTGCGGGCGAATTCGTCGCCTGCCTGCAGCATGGGCACGCCCTGCGACAAGAATAATGTGGCCAAAATATTTCGCATTTGCCGCTTGCGGAGGCCGTTGACGGCGGCATCGTCGGTCGGTCCCTCGGCTCCGCAATTCCAGCTCAGATTGTCGTTGTGGCCGTCGGTGTTGCCTTCGAGATTCGATTCGTTGTGCCGCTCGTTGAAGGAAACCAGATCGTACAAAGTGAAGCCGTCATGCGCCGTCGCAAAATTGATGCTGGCCGTCGGTTTGCGGCCATTGTGCCGGAAAAGGTCGCTGGACCCCGCCAGTCTCTCTGCGAAATCGCCGATTTTCCCCGCGTCGCGCCGCCAAAACGAGCGGACCGCATCCCGGTAGCGGTCGTTCCATTCGGCCCACCCCGAAGGAAATCGCCCGAGATGGTAGCCGTCCCAGCCCACGTCCCAGGGCTCTGCAATCAGCTTGACGAACGCGAGCGCGGGTTCGGCTCGCAACGATTTGAAAAAAGCGCTGTGCTCGTTGAAGCCGTTGCCTTCGCGCGCCAGCACCGTGGCCAGATCGAATCGGAATCCATCGACGTGCATCTCTTCGACCCAGTACTTGAGACAATCGATGATCAAGGTACGCACCTGGCCATGCTCGCAATTGACGGTGTTGCCGCAGCCGCTGACATTCTCGTAGAAGCGCTTGTCTTGCGGCATCAGCCGGTAATAGACCGAATTGTCGATGCCGCGCAATGACAGAAGTGGACCGGCTTCACTGCCTTCGGCGGTGTGGTTGAACACGACGTCCAGGATCACTTCGATCCCTGCTGAGTGCAGCGCCTTCACCATGGACTTGAACTCGACGACGGCATCGTGCAAGGCGTATTCATTCGCCGGAGAGAACCAGGCAACCTGGTTGTAGCCCCAGTAGTTGATCAACCTGCGGTCCCGCAGGAACGGTTCGGAGACGAAGGACTGGCACGGCAGCAATTCGACCGCCGTCACGCCGATGGATTTCAAATGTTCGATGACCGGAGCCATCGTCAGTGCCATGTATTTTCCGCGCCAGTCCGGCGGCACTGCGGGGTGCAGCTGCGTAAAACCCTTCACGTGCAGCTCATAAATGAGCGTCTCCCGCCAGGGAATGCCGGGCGGCCGATCGCCGTCCCAATCGAAACCGCCATCGATGACTTTCGCGCGCAACGGCGCTGTGGGCGAGAGAGCACGCGCATACGGATCGATCAGGGCGACGGTGGGATCGAAGCGATGACCCTTCTGCGGCTGATTCGGACCATGGACGAAAAATGCATAGTGAGATCCCGGCCCCGCCCCGCGCGGGGCGACCAGACCATGCCAAATGTCTCCCGTCCGGGCCGGCAATTCGTAGCGCTCCAGTTCGGCGCCGCTTTCGGCATCGAACAGGCAAACTTCCACCTGGGTCGCATTGCTGGAGAATAGAGCGAAATTCACCCCATGCTTCATCCACGTAGCACCCAAGGGACGCGGGAATCCCGCCTGAATCATCCGAGAAGGTTCCTTCACATCACGGGCTTCACGGCCCAGATTCGGTCCGCGTAGTCGCGAATGCTGCGGTCGCTCGAGAAATAGCCCATATTGAGGCAATTGATGATCGCCTTGCGGCTCCAGTCGTCTTCCCGCCTATACAGGGCGTCCACCTGTTCTTGCGCAAGAGCATAGGCCGCGAAATCCGCCAGCACCAAGAAAGGCTCGCCGTCGCTGAGCAGTCGATTGACCACTTGCTTGGCGTCATCCGGGCGCCCCGGCGAGAAGAATCCCGAATCGATGAGGTTCAAAGTGTCCTTCAAATCAGGGTTGGCGTCGAGTTCGCGCCGCGGCTGGTAGCCTGCGGCACGCCGTGCCGCGACCTCCTCGGCCGTGAGGCCGAAAATGAACAAATTTTCCGCTCCCACATGGTCGCGAATCTCGATATTGGCGCCGTCCATGGTGCCGATGGTCAGTGCTCCGTTCAGCGCCAATTTCATATTGCCGGTTCCCGACGCCTCCATGCCGGCTGTTGAAATCTGCTGCGAAAGATCCGCCGCGGGCATGATTTTTTGCGCGAGAGACACATCGTAGTCGGGCAGGAAGGCGACACGCAGCTTGTCGCGCGCAACGGGGTCGGAATCGATGGTGCGCGCGACATTGTTGATGAGCTTGATGACGGCTTTGGCCATCGCGTAACCCGGAGCCGCCTTGCCCGCAAAGATCACGGTGCGGGGCACGATATCGGCGCGCGGATTCTCGCGAATGCGCCGGTAGCGCGTTACCACATACAGTAAGTTCAAAAGCTGCCGCTTGTATTCGTGGATGCGCTTCACCTGCACGTCGAAGAGGGAGTCGACACTGATCTCGACTCCGGTGCGCCGCATTACCTCCTCGGCGAGCCGCTGCTTGTTGGTCCGTTTGATGCCGCGAAACCGGCGGCGAAATTCCGCATCATCGACGGCGCCCGTCAGGCGCCCGAGTTCTTCGAGATCGTTTTCCCAAGCCGAGCCCAAGTGCTCTGTCAGCAGCGACGACAAGCCGGGATTCGATTGCTTCAACCAACGGCGCACCGCGATTCCATTGGTCACGTTGATGAATCGATCGGGATACAGTTGGGCAAATCCCGAGAACACGTGCTTGCGCATGAGCTCCGTGTGCAGCTGAGCGACGCCATTGACCCGATGGCTGCCGATCACGGCGAGATGCGCCATGCGTACTCGCCGGTCATCGCCATCGTCGATGATCGACAGACGGCGGCGGCGCTCATGATCGCCGGGATAACGTTCCTCGACCGATTGAAGAAAATCGCGATTGATCAGATAGATGATTTGCAGGTGCCGCGGCAATAGCCGTTCGAACATCCCGACGGGCCATGTTTCAAGAGCCTCGGGCAGCAACGTGTGATTGGTGTAGGAGAATACGCGGGTGGTGATTTGCCAGCTTTCGGACCACGACAAGCCATGCTCGTCGATCAGCAGGCGCATCAGCTCCGGAATCGCCACCGTCGGATGCGTATCGTTCAACTGAATCGCGACCGAGTCCGGCATGGATGCGAGCGGACGGCCCTCGCTCAAATGCGTCGCCAGGATGTCCTGCAGGCTCGCGCTGACGAAAAAATATTGCTGCTTGAGCCGAAGCTCCTTGCCCTGCGGCGTCGAATCATCCGGATACAACACGCGCGACAGGTTCTTCGCTTCCACCTGCTCGCGCACGGCGGCGGCGTAGTCGCCGGCATTGAAAGCATCGATGTGAAACGGCGTTATGGCTCGGCCGGACCAAAGGCGCAGATGATTGACGGTGGAACCGCGGTTGCCCGGAATCAATTGGTCGAATCCGATGGCGTAGATGTCATTGGTATCGACCCAACCCTGCCCATCGCCGAGTCCGGGGTTCTCCGAAGGCTCGATTCGGCCGCCGAAGCGTACGGTGAAGCGCATATTGCCGCGGGGCGTTTCCCACACATTCCGCAATCGCAGCCAGCTGCTCGCGACCTCGCGCTGTCCGCCGTCCGGGCCGATGACCTGAGTAAAAATGCCGTAGTCATAGCGAATGCCGTAGCCCACGGCCGGATATTGCAGCGTGGCCAGCGAATCCAGGAAGCATGCCGCCAGGCGCCCCAAGCCGCCGTTGCCCAATCCCGGATCGACCTCTTGCGCGGCGATGTGTTCCAGGTCATACCCCAGTTCGCGCAACGCCGTTCGCGCCTCCTGCACGAGACCGCCTTCCAGGCTGGACAATGCGTTCAACAGCGATCGGCCGGGAAGATATTCGACCGAGAAATAGCACACCCTCTTCACGTGCGCGTTCGCCACGCGGCGCTGCGTGGCCAGCCAGCGCAAGGTCAGCTCCTCGCGCACGGCGAGCGACAAGGCATCGTAAATATCGCGCGCCGTCGCCGAATCCGGATTCTTGCCCAGCGTGCGCGTGAGACGATCCAGGAGCGCCGCTTGAAGGGTGCCGGGCTGCAAAGCGACGTTTCGGCGGTTCGCAAACTGGGTATCAATCGAGTACATGTTAGGGGTTATTATAGGGTCGAAATCTTAAGCGACGGCGGGCAAACCTCACAATGTGCGATTTAACTTGACCCCTTCTCCCTTGGCTGTCGGTATCGACGTCGGAGGTTCGTCCATCAAGTGCGCCCTCGTCGATTTGGACACGGGCGCATTCGCAAGCGAACGGTTCAGTACGCCGACCCCGGCGCAGGACTCGACCGAGGTCTTGCTGTCTGCATTGCAGACGGTGGTGTCCAACGTGCCGGGCGATCACGCCGTGGGGCTGGCATTTCCCAGCGTAATACGCGGCGGCATCGTACGCACGGCGGCGAATCTTAACAAGGCGTGGATCGGAAAACCGCTCGCGCGCCTTGCGGGCGAACGATTGGGACGGGCCGTGATCGCCATCAACGATGCCGACGCGGCAGGCCTCGCCGAAATGCGCTATGGCACGGCGCGCGATGTACCGGGTACGGTGCTCTTGCTGACTCTGGGCACGGGCATCGGCAGTGCCTTGTTCGTCGATGGAAAGCTGGTGCCGAATACCGAATTTGGCCACCTCCAAGTCTTGGGAAGCGAAGCGGAGCTTCGAGCGTCCGGACGCGCCAAGGTGGAACGGCACATGAGCTGGGATGCCTGGGCGGAGCAGTTGAATCTGGTATTGAATGAAATGCACGCGTTGTTGTGGCCGGATCTCATCGTATTGTGCGGCGGCATCACCGAAGAGCCCGAGAAGTTCATGGACAAACTGAACTGCAAGCCGCAGCTGTGCATAGGCACCTTGCGCTCCGAGGCCGGTATCGTCGGCGCCGCATTGGCGGCCGGCTTGGTGTTGCCGGCCCGCGCGTGACGCCGGCGCGCTTGATAAAAGCCGCAGTTTTTGCAGTGCTGACGATTGCGCTCGGCGGCTGCGCGAGCACTTCGCTCAGGGCCGATCACCCGCCGAATTCACCCGCCATTGCCGCCGAATCCGACTCGTCGAGCCGCATGGTCAATCTCGCAATGTCCATGCTCGGCCAGCCCTATCGCTATGGCGGCGCGGCGCCCGGGGGCTTCGACTGCAGCGGCCTGGTTGCGTACGCGGCGAGCGGCGCGGGTATTCGGGTCCCGCGTACGGCACGAGAGCAGTTGCGCATCGGAAAGCCGATTGCGCGCGGCGAAGTACGCGCCGGCGATCTTGTCTTCCTGCATCTCGCCCACAAAGAACTGCATGTCGGCATCGCCACCGGCGGCGAACGGTTCATTCATGCACCCTCCAAGGGAGGCTACATACGCATCGACTCGCTTGCCGCGCCACCCTATGCCGGAGGATTCGTGAGGGCGCGGCGCATCATCGATGGGCCGTGACTGGCGTATAGTTCTTCGAACACTTCCACCGATGACGAACGTTGAGGATATGCCCATGAAGCTCTATTACTCTCCCGGCGCCTGCTCCCTCTCACCGCATATCGTGCTGATCGAGGCGGCCCTGCCCTATACCCTGGAGAAGGTCGATTTGGCGGCCAAGAAAACCGACAAAGGGGTGGATTACCTCACCATCAATTCCAAGGGTGGCGTGCCCGCGCTGGAGCTCGATGACGGCAAGGTGCTTACCGAGGGACCGGCCGTCATCCAATATCTTGCGGACAGAAACCCGGACTCCGGGCTCGCACCGCGCGCCGGGACCTTCGAGCGCTATCAGCTCATGGAAATGCTCAATTACATCACCTCGGAAGTGCACAAGGGTTTCGGTCCCTTGTTCGACAAGCAGGCTTCGGCCGAGATGAAAGCCGCGGCAAAGACCGCTCTCGGCAAGAAGTTCGATTGGCTGACGAGCTATCTGAAAGGCAAGTCCTTCCTGCTCGGAACCAACTTCACGGTGGCGGACGCTTATTTTTTCACGGTGTTGAATTGGCCGGCAAAGGTGGGCATTGATCTGAGTAAATGGCCGGCGCTCGCCGCCTATCACGCGCACATCGGCCAGCGACCCAAGGTTCAGCAAGCCCTGCAAGAAGAAGGTTTGTTGAAGTAGCGCGCGAGACGGCGCCGATAGCGCCCGCGCCGGTTTCGCGTCTGCTACCTCAATGCCGCTTCGACCGTGTCGCTCGCCACTGCCGCAAATTGCAAGGACGCGAGCCGCGCGTACAGCGGACTGTGCACCAAGAGTTCGGCGTGGGTGCCGACGGCAATTTTATGCCCATGGTCCATCACCACGATGCGGTCCGCTTTGAGCACGGTGGCCAGCCGATGGGCAATGATGATGGTGGTGCGTCCCCGCATGAGTTTTTCCAATGCTTCTTGCACGAGTCGTTCGGATTCCGCATCCAACGAGCTGGTCGCCTCGTCGAGCAGCAATATCGGCGGATCTTTCAGAATGGCGCGCGCCAGGGCGATCCGCTGCCGCTGTCCGCCCGACAGCCTCGTTCCGCGCTCTCCGAGGAACGTGTCGTAGCCTTGCGGCAACTTGCGCAGGAACTCATCGGCCGCGGCAGCCACCGCGGCGGCTTCGATTTCCGCATCTGTCGCCGTCGGGCGGCCATAGCGGATGTTCTCGCGCGCGCTGGCGCCGAACAGCACGGTCTCTTGCGGCACCAGGCCGATCTGCGCGCGCACATCCTGAGGCCTCAAATCCGCGAGGCGCCGATCGTCTATCACCACCCGGCCCGAATCCGGATCGTAGAATCGCAGCAGCAGCTGGAACGTCGTGCTCTTGCCCGCCCCGGAGGGACCGACGAAGGCTATGGTTTCACCGGGCGCCACATCGAGGCTGAAGTTGGAAAGTGCCGGGCTATCCGGCCGCGATGGATAACGAAACGTAACGTTGTCGAAACGCATCGCACCGCTCACGCGCGCAGGAAGATGGACGGGGTGCGCCGGAGCGCTGATGGTCGGGCGCGCCTCGAGCAGCTCGCTCAGGCGCTCCATGGCGCCGGCGGCGCGTTGCATCTCGCCCCACATTTCGGTGAGCGCGGCGGCGGAGCTGCCGACGAAGCCTGCGTAAAGCAAAAACTGCAAGAGCTGACCCCCGGTCATGGTGCCGGCGAGAACTTGGCGCACGCCGAGCCAGAGGACGATCGTGATGCCGGCGAACACCAGCATGATACCGATCGCCGTGAGCGACGCGCGCACGCGCGTGCGGCGCACGGCCGTGACGAAACTATCTTCCACCGCTCCGCGATATCGATCGGCCTGCAGTTCTTCGAGGGTGAACGCCTGCACGGTCTGGATCGCGTTCAATGTCTCCCCGGCAAGTCCGCTGGTGTCGGCGATGCGGTCCTGCGAGGCGCGCGACAAACTCCGAACGCGCCTGCCGATGACGATGAGCGGCACGACCGTGATCGGAATCAGCACCAGCATGATGCCCATGAGTTTTGCGCTGGTAAGTCCCAGCATGACGAGGCCGCCGGTCAAGCTTAAGCTCGACCGCAAAATGATGGACAAATTGACGCCGGAAATCGCTTGCACGAGCGTTGTATCGGTGGTCAACCGCGACAGCACCTCACCGACGCGGGTGGTTTCGAAAAACAGCGGATCCATGTGCACGACACGCCGGTAGACGGCTGAGCGCAGGTCCGCGACCACCCGCTCACCGAGCCACGTCACGAGATAAAAGCGCAGGGCGGCAAACACACCGAACACGACCGACGCCGCCAGGAATCCGATCAGATATCGATCGAGAGCACCGGAATCCTTTGCGGCAACGACGTGGTCGATGAGCTGGCGGAGCGCCAAAGGCAAAGCCAGCATGGCGACCGTCGCCAACAGCAAGGCCCCCAACGCGGCGAGCATCATGCCCCGATAGGGCTTGAGGAAGGGCAACAAAGCTCGCAGCGGATTCAGGCTCTTGGCGCGGGGACGGTCGGCGTTGGCACTCATGAGTGCCATGATCCCATACCTGCACCGGGACCGCTCTGGGCGCCGCTTCGCGGGATTCGCCGTTGCGTGTTCACAACGGCCGGATTGCCTTTCTCGCCGCAGGCCGTTATGGTGCCTTCTCGCGGGGGATTTTGGCGCGCGGAACGAGCGTAGGTCGTTCAAAAGAAAATGGGGATGCATCATGCTGGGACGCCGGATAAGTCATGAGTTGCGAAAGGGCCACGATTGGTTGCGGGCCGTGGCCGCGCTATGCATTGCCTGTGCCGCATTGTCCCCGCCATTAGCGTATGCCGATACCCCGGCCGCCGAGGAAGCGACGGGGCCGCTGCAAGAGATCGTCGTGACGGCGACCCGTCACGAGGAAAGCCTCAGCAAGGTCCCCATCAGCGTCACTGCCTTGACCCAAGAAGCCTTGGACGTTCGCGGCGTCAAGGACTTTCAGGACGTGGCGCGATTTACCCCCGGCGTCGACATCGACAACTCCGGCACCAACAACATCTCGATTCGTGGCATTGCCTCGAGCGGGGGCGCCGGAACGACCGGGATTTACCTCGACGACACCCCGATTCAAATCCGCGCGCTCGCGTTCAATCCGGACGAGGCGCTGCCGAAGTCCTTCGATATCGATCGAATCGAGGTGCTGCGAGGCCCCCAGGGCACCCTTTTCGGCGCCGGTTCCGAAGGCGGAACGGTCCGCTATATCACGACTCAACCCAGCCTGACCAAGAGCAGCATCTACAGCCGTGAAGAAGTGTCTTACACGCAAGGCGGCGCGCCGAGCTATGAAGCGGGCGTCGCCGGCGGCACGCCGATCATTGACGGCACTCTGGGAGTTCGCGCCAGCGTTTGGTACCGGCGCGACGGCGGCTATGTCGATCGCATCGACCCCGTGACGCTTGCCACCGACCAGAAGAACGCCAACTACGATGAAACCATGCTGGTTCGGTTGGCCGCGGTCTGGGCGCCGAACGAGCATCTGACCGTTACGCCGAGCTATTACTACCAAGACCGATACCGCAATGACGTGGAGAACTATTGGCCGTTGTATTCGAAACCCGGCAGCGACCGCTTCGTCAGCGCCAATCCCACCCGGCGCTCGGCACCGGATCGCTTCTACCTGCCGGCGCTCAAGATCGATGCCGACTTGGGTGCTACCCGGCTGATATCGAACACCTCGTACTATCATCGCAAAGAGGAAACCGGCTACGACGGCACTCTGTACAACCTGGGGTTTTACCAGACCTTTTTGGGTCCGAACTTTTCGCTGTTGCAGCCCCTCCTGGTCGACGGCACCGGCCTTCATCTGCCCGCCGGCGCGACAAATTATCGTTCGCCGGCCTCCATCGACAACGGTCAGCAAAATTTCACTCAAGAAATCCGCCTGCAGTCGAACGATCCTGCGGCGCGGCTCATTTGGACCACGGGTCTTTTCTTCAGCCAGAATCGGCAACGCTATCTAGAGCAGATTCACGACCCCCTGCTGAATCAATTGACGCAGGCTGCCGTCGGTGCGGACTACGGGACGATATTTACCGATCCTAACGGTAATCCCGTGCTCTACGATCCACGATATCTCAATGATTCCTATTTCCTGCTTACCAACGCCAAGGATCAGCAGCTAGCGGCCTACGGCGAGGGGACGTTCAGCTTCACGGACCAATACAAGCTGACCCTGGGCGCGCGGTACTCGAAATCCAAGTATTCTTTCGTGTCGTTGACGGGCGGCCCGCAGTTGTTTTTGGCCCCGCAAACGGTCGGCGCCGACAAAAACGAAAACTCCTTCACCCCCAAGGTCAGCTTCAGCTACCAGATGGATCCGCGGAATCTGTATTACTTCACGTATGCCAAGGGATTCCGCCCCGGCGGCGGCAACAATCCCATACCTCAGGCGGCGTGCGGCACGGACTTCGCGAATCTCGGCATAGCGGGCGCGCCCGCCACCTTCGACTCGGACACCGTCAATAGCTTCGAGGTCGGGGCGAAGAACAACTTCGACAATCGCGTCAAGATCGCCAGCAGCGTTTACTACATCCGCTGGAACAATATCCAGCAGACCGTGGTACCGCCCATTTGTCAGATCTCCTTCATCTCGAACTTGGGCCAAGCCGTTGCCAAGGGCTTTGACCTTCAAGCCGAAGTCGCGGTGACCGACGCTTTGACGGTCGAGCTCGCAACCGGCTACACCGATGCGCGTTACACCAAGGATTCGCGCTTGACCCCCGCGGAAAATCCTCCCGTAGTATCGAAGGGCGACGCAATCACCGGCCAGAGCGGCCAGCCGGGCGCGCCGTTCACCGCCACGGTCGGCCTGGAATACAAATTCCGGATTTTCGATCATGAATCGTTTGTTCGAGTCGATGACGAATACCAAAGCCGCGCCAAGTGGCCCTCACCCTCGCAAGACCCGGCCACTCAACAATTCGATGCGGCAAATTATGTGCTGTCCTCGACTAATTTTGCCTCGGCGCGCGCCGGCGTAACGCTCGGCGGCGGCTGGCAAGTGGCGGCCTTCGTCGACAATCTCACGGACACGCACACCGTCACGAATTACAACTGGACCATCGATCCGAGCGACGGTGAAAGCCGCCTGGAGCGCCAATTCACCTTCCGTCCGCGAACCATCGGTCTCACGGTGACTTACCGCAATTAACCCGACCGAATCCGGTACACGCCCTCGAAACGCGCGCGCGCGACGATGCCATGGTCGCCGGGCGCATACTGCACGAGCCAATCACCCGCCTCCCCTCGCAGCACATCGCCGCCTGCGGTGCGCTGGACGGAGAATGGGACGCTCATGCGTCTTGCGAGAACGGGCATCGGTCGATTGCGGTAGCGGCCGGCGGCGCCCGGCGACGGCTCCGGCGTGTACTTTGCGTCGAATCGCTCGCGAGAAACGCACCACCGATCCCCGGTTGAGCCGGTCAGCAGGGCATCTCCCGGGGCGTAACGATTAGGCCCCACCGCACTGTCGAGAACGCCGGATGCGACGGCGAACTCCACCGTGACCACTTCGTCTTTCACCACCCAGCACGCGGCGCTGTCCGTCGTGAGGTCGGGAATGTCGAGTTTCGGAGCCATGCGCGCATGCTACCGCATCGGCGGTCGCCCGAGATTTTGCACGGCGCTACTGTCCACGGAGTTATCCCGCAACCTACCGAAATTAGTTTCCTCGCAGGAACAGCCTCAAGCCACCGCGCGTGTCGACTCGCGGCCGCAGGCATCCCTCAGCGCCGCCGCCAAGATCACCAAGCCTTCCTCCAACACCGCATCCGGAATCGTCAGCGGCGAGAGCAGCCGCACGACATTCGCGGAGGTACCGCATGACAGCAATATCAAGCCGCGCGCTTCGGCGTGCGTCAACACGGCGGCGGTCAAGTCCGCGTCGGGTTCTTTGGTCTTTGGGTCCTTGATCAGTTCGAAGGCCACCATCGCTCCGAGGCCGCGCACATCGCCGATGCACGGCAGCTCTTTGGAGAGCGCCAGGAGCCGGGCGCGCATTTTGTCTCCGATAGCCGCCGCTCTCTGGCACAGCCCTTCGGTTTCGACCACATCGAGGACTGCGTGCGCCGCCGCGATGCTGATCGGGTTGCCGCCATATGTACCTCCCAGGCCGCCGGGATGGGCGGCATCCATGATCGTCGCGCGGCCGGTCACCGCCGAGAGCGGGAAGCCGCCGCCCAAGCCCTTGGCCATGGTAATGACATCGGGCACCGCGCCGGAGTGCTCGATGGAAAACATCTTGCCTGTCCGGGCGATGCCGCCTTGCACTTCATCGGCGATCATGACGATCCCGTGTTCATCGCATATGCGCCGCAATGCGCGCAGGAAATCGGCGGGCGCCACATTGAAGCCGCCCTCGCCCTGCACCGGTTCGATGACGATGGCCGCGACCGACTTGGGGTCGACGTCGCCGTGAAATAGCCGATCCAAATCGGCGAGCGCCTGTTCGGTGCTGATACCTCGATAGGGCTGCGGAAACTCGGCGTGGTAAACCTCGGCGGGAAACGGCCCGAAGCCGCGCTTGTACGGCATGACCTTGCCCGTCAACGCCATGGTCATGAGCGTGCGCCCATGAAAACCGCCGGAGAACGCAATGACCGCGGAACGCTTGGTGTGGTAGCGCGCAATCTTGACGGCGTTCTCGATCGCTTCGGCGCCGGAATTCAAAAATAAGGTTTTCTTTGCGAAGTCGCCGGGTGCGAGCGCATTCAGTCGCTCGGCCAGTCGCACGTAGGATTCGTACGGCGCCACATGGAAGCACGTATGCGTGAACGCCAGCGCTTGCGCCGCCACGGCCTCCATGACTCGCGGGTGGCGATGGCCGGTGTTGAGCACGGCAATTCCCGCCGCGAAATCGATGAAGCGCCGGCCGTCGACATCCCACAGTTCGGAATTCTCCGCCTTGGCTACGTAGACGCCCCGGCTGCCCACGCCTGTGGGCACGGCCGCCGCCTTGCGCGTTTTAAGATCGGCTGATTTAGACATGTTGGTCCTCATTGATGGCGTAGCCAAGAGCGGGAACGGTATCATTGGGTGGTAATTTGAGCAAAAGGATGGGCGTTCCCATGAGTACGGCCGATGCTGCTTTTCCGACGGACTCCGCGCCACCAGCGGCCGGCGGAACACTCAATGTGAAAATCCTGCGTTCGAGCGCCGACGCCCAAGTGGCCAAGGACGATCGGGTGGCGGTCGAGGCGCCCCTGGAGTTTCTGCTCCATCATCCGGCACTCGGGCTGGAACCGATGTCATTCGGCACGACCATGCGCACCCCGGGCGATGATGAAAGCTTGGCGGCCGGGCTGCTCTATGGCGAGGGAATCGTCAATCAACCCTCGGACATCGTGGCGATCGAGTCAAGCACGCGGCGGCCGAATGTCGTGAACGTTCGTCTGCACCCCGCGGTGCAGATCGTGCCTAATACTCCCTCCCGCCTCTTTTCAGCCGGTTCGAGCTGCGGTGTATGCGGTACCACCGGACTCGATGCCGCCATCGCCCGCGCGGCCGCCACGCATATCCCGGATACCGGCCACGTTGCGCTGTCGCTTCTTTTCCGGCTGCCCAACCGCATGCGCGCGGCGCAGTCGAAGTTCGGCGATACCGGCGGGGTTCACGCCTCTGCGCTATTCGATTTTGAGGGGACGCTGTTGAACATCGCGGAGGACGTAGGGCGCCACAACGCCTTCGACAAACTCGTGGGAATGACTCTGCTGGCGGGCGATCTGCCGTTGGCCAACCGCGTCGTGGTCTTGAGCGGCCGCGCCAGCTTCGAGCTCGTGCAGAAAGCAATCCGAGCCGGGGTGAGCGTGCTCGCCGCCATCGGCGCGCCCTCCAGTCTCGCGGTCAATCTCGCGTCGACGTCGGGACTGACCCTCGTGGGATTCCTGCGTGAGACGCATTGCAATGTGTATTCGTACCCCGAACGATTGACGCTGGCACCGGCGCCGCCATGATCATGCGGGCTCGAGGACGCAGTGCGCCCATGATCATCGGATACGTCACCAAGCATGGGTACGCCACCGAATCGTGAACCGCTGCAATGAACTCCCGCCATCGCCGGTGGTTGGAAAACCTTCTGGTATCGTCTAAATTCTTCACGGCTGCGAGCCACGAGACAAAAGATAGCCGGCGGCTAGGCCAAGCACCGCGACGACGGCAAGCGCGGCCCACGGATTGTCATGGACGTAGCTATCCGCGTCCCTCGCCGCACTCCGGGCTCGACCGAGCCAGGATTCGGCGGTGTCTGCGAAAGGATCGGTAACCGCCGCCAGCGCGCCCGACGCGCTCGACCCAAGGCCCCCCACGTGCAAATCCCTTTTCTGCTCGACCGAGCTTGGGTGGGTGGTCAGCATCGCGCAGCCTCCTAACATAAGTGAAGAACCTTGATGGCTGAATTTGCCCGGTGCCCGTGCGATTCACTATCGGCGGCCAGCAGCAGGCGCCGTAGGATTCCGCTCACGACGCCGTTCGCCGACAAACGGCCTTCTAGTTCACCTGATAGCCGCGGCCCTGCAAACACGCGGACATCGCCCGGTTGTAGCCGTTGCGCGCCGCATCGGCGTTGCCCGGGCTTCCTCCTCCCGGCAGCGTGGGATCAAACCCTGTTTGTCCCTTGGCCCAGTCGTGGCACTCGAATTGGTCGGCTGCCTGCTGCTCCTTGCTCTGACCATTCTTGGGATAGATCATCAGATCATCCCCGGCGGTGTCCGGAGGCGGCGAAGGCGCATCGGCGTTCGCGGGCGGATCCACGACCGCGTAGCCGTTTTGATCGGGCTGCCAGCTGTAGTACACGTTGTCGGCATAGTAGTAGGGAACGCCGCCCAACCAAACCGTCGAATAATAGGGCGGTAGAACCGAGACGACGAGGCCCGGCGGCGGACTTACCACCACGAACCCGGGGCCGCGGGGCGCATACCAGATGCCGCCGCTGAAATAATAGCGATCTCGGCCGCGATAGTAGGGACGATAGGACTCCGGCAGAGACGGTCTGAAACTACCCGGGCGCGGATAGTACCGGCCATGGTTGTAGCGGCTGTCCAGCACCTGTCCGCGCCCGTCGAACGAGGGACGGCCGGCGCCCTCCCGCGGCCCTCCCCGCGAAGGTGCCGGTCCTCGACCCTCGGCGCGCGGCTCGGCACGGCCTCGATCGTGTTCATCGGCTCGCGCCGCCGCGGGCGTCGCCGCTTGGATGCCAAGCAACAGCAGGACGGGTAGCAGCGCAATTTTCAGTCGTTGATTCATGAAGAACGCCAACCTCGATTCTCGATCACCGCCAAACCAGTCACGCGCCTCAGGTGACCGTGTAGCCTCGTCCCTGAAGGCATGCGCCGATTGCACGTCGATAGGAATCGCCTCGGGCCCGGCCGGCGGCTGCGCTCTGATTGATCTGCTGCTGCGTCTGCCGCGCCTGCGCCTGGGCACTGGCATCCGACGCTGATCCCACGACCGCGCCTGTCGCGCCGCCGATCAATGCGCCCGCACCCGCATTGCGCGGACCTCCAATAATCGAACCGATGATTGCGCCGCCGATCGCCCCCGCCACAGTGCCCGCTCCCGGAGGATTGGCGGGTTGCACGACAACGCGCTCGTAGGCGCTCGAATCCGCGCGGCTTGGATCAACCCCGGTTTGCTGAACTGCCCAAATGTGGCACTCGTAACGATCACGCTCGGTTTGTTCGGGGCTCTGGCCGCCGGCGGGATAGACGAATACTCGTTGAGGCGGCGGCGGGGGCGCCGGCACCACGTAGGTACGGGGCGGCGGCGCCACGCAGGCCGCCGCTAAAACCGCCGCCGTGGCCGCAATGGCGTAGCGAAGGCCGGCGAATAATTTGGGTGCGAAATGTGCCGCTGTCATGTAACCAACCCTTTGAGTCCTATAGCCATCAACGTTGAAGGCGCGCTTTAGTTGACAGCCAGGCACCCCCTTAAGTTCGAGCATCGGCCTCGCTTGCACCGCGTCTAAGGCTTACGAAACTTTAATATGAACTGATCCGTCTTGCCCCGCACCGCCGGATCGAACACTTTCGTCGAGTGGCTATCACTGGGCTGCGCCAATAAATTGCTGCGTGCGACGAAAACGAAACCTGCGGCGAGGACTTCCTTTTTCACGGTTTCGGAGTCGATTCTGTGCAGGGTGTTGGTATCCCGGCCGCCTGATCCCGCTTCCGCGGCGTGGTCCAGGATCAGATAGATTCCGCCGGGCTTCAGATCGTCGAATACCATTTTATTGAGCACCCCAATATCGAGGCCCGGAAAATAGTGCAAGTCGTGGTAGTTCTGCGACGTCCATACCAAATCCACGGGGGCCGGCACGGCAAGCTGGCTGAACGGCTCTACCACCACGCTGACATTCGCATAGTTGGGATCGGCGGCGATTGCCTTTACACGCGCCTCAAAATCCGGCGTGTCCGCCGGCGCATCGGTCAAAGGCGCCGGCACGAGCGCATAGACGTGTCCGGAACTGCCGACAGCTTTGCTCATGATGCGCGTGAAATAGCCGCCGCCCGGTAACAACTCGGCGATCTTCGCGCCGGGTTTGACGCCCGTAAATGCGAGAACCTCCGCCGGTTTGCGGTTCGCGTCCCGTTGTTTGTCGGCGTCCGGCCGATTTCCGTCGGCAACCGCCGCCGCGATGTTGTCGGGAAGGGAAGCCGCGCTCGCGCAGTGTGCGGCGAACGTCAGTGTGGCCGCGCAAGCGGCCGCCAGCATGAGCGGGTAGCGAATCATATGGAGCACTCCGTTCCTAAGGCTTGAGCCGGTCAGATTTGTTGTTCGGTCATTCTACACTCGGCGCGGCGGGGTATCATGGGGAGCTACCAAGGCATCTCGCAGGTTTCTCGCATGAGCTTGAGCGTCTTCGATATTTTCAAGATCGGTATCGGCCCGTCCAGTTCGCACACCATGGGACCGATGAACGCCGCACGCGGCTTTGTCGAACTATTGGCCGCACGCGGCTTGCTGGAACTCACCACGCAAGTGTCGGCGCAGCTCTACGGCTCCCTTGCCTTGACCGGTCGCGGCCATTGCACGGACCGGGCCATACTCTTGGGCTTGGAAGGACTGAGTCCCGATACCATCGACTCCGCAGCGATCGAACCCGCGCTGCAAAGAATCCGCGCGGGTGGACGCATTCGTTTGCTGGGCCGGCATGAGATTGCTTTTGACGAGCCCCTAAATCTTCTGTTTCACATGGATCAGGTGCTCCCCGGGCACTCCAACGGCATGCGCTTCACGGCGCACGATGCGGCGCTGCGGGTGTTGGCGCGCGAGGAGTACTACAGCATCGGCGGCGGCTTTGTCGTGCAGGCCGGAGCTGAGGCAGGCGTCGGCGCCGCTCGCCCCGAGCCTCCCTACGAGTTCAATTCGGCCGCGCGCCTGCTCGAGCATGGACGCACCCAGGGTCTGGAAATCCACCAGCTCGTGCTCGCGCGCGAGCGCACTTGGCGCACCGATGTCGAAATCCGCGCGGGACTCATGCGAATCTGGCAAGTGATGCAGGATTGCGTGCGCCGCGGCTTCGATGCCCAGGGCCTGCTGCCGGGCGTGCTTGGCGTGCGCCGCCGTGCCCCGCGCCTTTATCGGCAGCTCATGAGCGGCGATCCTTTGAGTCCCATGCATGCCCTCGACTGGGTCAATGTTTTTGCGCTCGCGGTCAATGAAGAAAATGCGGCCGGCGGCCAGGTGGTGACCGCGCCGACCAACGGCGCGGCGGGAATCGTGCCGGCGGTCCTGCACTATTATCGGCGCTTCGAGCCGGGAGCCGACGACGATGGCGTCATCCGCTTTTTGCTCAGCGCGGCCGCCGTCGGCATGCTGTACAAACAAAACGCCTCGATTTCCGGTGCGGAAATGGGATGCCAGGGCGAAGTGGGCGTTGCGTGCTCCATGGCGGCGGCCGGTCTGGTGTCGGCGCTCAACGGCAGCAATGAACAGATCGAAAATGCCGCAGAAATCGGCATGGAACACAATTTGGGATTGACCTGCGATCCGGTGGCGGGACTGGTGCAAATTCCCTGCATCGAACGCAATGCCATGGGGTCGGTGAAAGCGATCAACGCGGCGCGCCTGGCACTGCGGGGCGACGGCTCGCACAAGGTCTCCCTCGACCAAGTGATCAGCACCATGCGCCAAACGGGGCTGGATATGTCGACAATCTACAAGGAAACCTCGCAAGGCGGACTTGCAGTCAATGTACCGGAGTGCTGAGTCTTGCTATCCGGTTGCTTGCAGACCCTGCGCAATGCCGTTGATGGTGGCCCGCAAAGCGGTGAACAGGGCGCGATCCTCGCGGCCCGTCTTGCGCCAGCGCCGCAAGAGATCCACTTGCATTAAGTGCATGGGATCGATGTAGGGGTTTCGCAATTTGATGGACCGCTGCAAGGTCGGATCACTGTCGAGCAGGCGCGCTGAGCCGCGCAACCGCAGCACATGCGCCACCGTCAGCCCGTATTCACGGCGGATGCAATCGGGGTACGTGCGCAGCGCATCTCCCGCCAGGGCATCGTAGTGGCTCGCGATTTCCAGGTCGGTCCGGCCCAGCATGGCCTCAACGTCGTCGAGCAAATGACCGAAGAAGGGCCAATGCGCAACCATTTGACCGACCACATCCTCGCCGTGCTGTTCCAGCGCGGCGCCGAGGCCGCTCCCGAAACCGAACCAGCCGGGCAGCATGTGGCGGCTTTGCGTCCACGCGAACACCCACGGAATGGCCCGCAGCGCATGTACGCCGTCGCCGCCGGCACGCGCTGCGGGGCGCGATCCGATGTGCATGAGCTCGATCACGTCGATCGGCGTCGCTGCTCGAAAATATTCGAAAAACTCCGGGCTGCCGAATGCGAGTTCACGATACGCCGCAAGGCTGCGGGCGGCAATTGTCCGCATCGCCGCCGCATAGGCCGGCGCCACCGGCGGTTTGTCTCCCGTATGCGCGGTTGCCAAGGCCACGGACGCAAACGTGCGCTCGAGGGTGCGCATCGCGATCGGCCGCAAGCCGTAGCTTTGGTTGACCACTTCGCCCTGCTCCGTCAACCGCAAGAACCCGCGGATGGCGCCGTCCGGCACGGCTTCAACTAGATTCTCGGTCCGTCCACCGCCGCGCGCCGGTGTGCCGCCGCGGCCGTGAAAAATCAACACGTTTATGCCGGCCTCGCGCGCCGCCCGGAGCACTTCGCTCTGCGCCACCTGCAGTGCCCAGCGCGACGCGGCGATTCCGCCCTCCTTGTTCGTATCGGAATAACCGATCACCACCATCTGGCGATTGCCGCGAGCGGCCAGATGCCGCCGGTACGCAGGTTCCTGATGCAGAGCATGGAGCAGTTCGCCCGCCCGCTCCAACGATTCGATCGACTCCAGGAGCGGCGCCACATCGAGGGGCGATTCGCCGGTGCGCTTGTCGGTGATATCGGCCCATCTGGCCAGAAGCATCACCGCCAGTATGTCCTCGGGACCCTGCGCACCGCTCACGATGTATTCACCGATGGCCCGGCCGCCGAATTTATGGCGCGCCTGCGCGATGGCTTCGAACACCCACAAGCTGCGCCGGCCAAGGGCGTCGAACGCCGATGTCGGTCCCTGATCGCGGGCCAACAGATCGCGCAGCTGCCGCAGCCGTTCCTCGGGCGCGAGCGACGGCCAGTCCGCTATGCCTAGGCCCTGCGCGATCACCAGGTCATGCACGTGCGCGTGCTGAGTAACGTCGAGCGTTGCCAGGTGAAATCCAAACGTGCGCACCCTGCGCATGAACCGCCGTACCAGGAAATATCCGGCGTGCCGGCCCCGGTTCAACGTCAAGCTATCGGCGGCGAGACCGATATCGGCGAGCAGCTCCTCGGGATTCTGATACGCGTTGGGCCGGCCCTCGTAGGTCGCCTTGAGCCGCTCGCCGATTTGGCCGAAGAACATGCGGTAAGGCATGCGATCGTGCCGCGCCGGCGCCAGCGCCTGCGCACCCGGCAAAATGGCGCTATAGGAATCGATGCGTGCCGCGAGCGCGGCGCTCACGCCGACTCGGTTCGCGCTTTGGCTCAGCGCCTCGGCGAGTTGTCCGCATTCCGCAAAATAGGTCGAGACGATTACCTGCTGATGGCGGTGCAATGTCTCGCGGATGGTCTTGCCATGCACGTCCGGATTGCCGTCCATGTCGCCGCCGACCCACGAACCGAAATGCAGGATGCTCGGTACGTCGAGCTGTTCGGCTTCGACCGAGTAGGACTTGGCCAGTGCAGCCTCGATTTCTTCGTAGAACAAGGGCACCACGCGGTAGAGGATGTCGATCAGATAGAACAATACGTGCTCGCGCTCGTCGACCACCGTCAAGCCTTCACGGGGGTGCTCTTCCGTCTGCCAGATGCTGGTGAGCTCGAGACGAAGTCGCGCCCACAAGGTATTGAGCTCGGCCGCCGTCGACCCGGGATTCTGCCGATCGAGCAAATCCTGCGCGATGTGCTGCTGCTTGCGCAGGATCGTGCGTCGGGTCGATTCGGTCGGATGTCCCGTGAACACTGGCTCGATGCTCATGGAAGCGATCAATTCCAGCGCTTCTGCAAGTGTCACGCCGTCGCGCTGCAAGCGCACGATGCAATCGGCAATGCCGCCGGGCTGCGACGTGCTCGAATCGCTGAGATATTGGCGGCGCCGGCGGACTCGATGGACTTTCTCCGCCGTATTCACCGCTTGGAACCAAATCGAGAACGCCCGCGTCAAGTCGGTGGCGGCTGCGGGCGATCTGCCCATCGTGCGGCGTTGCAGCTCCGCCGCCCCTTCGGCATCGCCTTCGCGCCGCCGAATTGCCGCGAGGCGGTCCTCTTCCACGAGCTTGAAGAATTCATCGCCCCCCTGATCGCGAAACATCTCGCCGATCAACGCGCCCAAGGCGTGCACGTCGTCTCGCAGTGCCGCGTCCTTGATGGGAAATTGAATGCTTTGGCGATACATAGTGCTAGGCTCTCGAGGATAAACGAGGAAATATTATGAGCTTGTTGGCGCAGATCGCTATATTTCTCGCCGCCGCCGTGATCGCAATCCCGATATTCCGCTATTTCAAATTGGGCTCGGTTTTGGGCTACCTGGCCGCCGGCATCATCATCGGTCCCTCCGGTCTCGGCCTCATCGGCAAAATCGACGCCACCCAGCATATTGCGGAGTTCGGCATCGTACTCCTGATGTTCGTCATCGGCCTCGAGCTGCAGCCCTCGCGCCTCTGGGTCATGCGCAAGCCGATCTTCGGATTGGGACTGGCCCAGGTGCTGGTGACCACCCTCGCAATCGGTTCGGCCGCGTATTTCGGCTTTCATCAACCCAAGGAATCGGCGCTCATCATCGGCTTCGGTCTCTCGATGTCGTCGACGGCGCTCGTGCTGCAGCTATTGGCCGAACGAGGGCAACTCAACTCTCAGTACGGCCGCTCCGTATTCAGTATCTTACTGTTTCAGGACATCGCAGTCTTGCCGGCGCTCGCTCTGCTGCCGCTCCTGAGCGCCGACGCGGCGAGAGCCGCGGGTCCGAGCGGCTGGCTGGTGATCAAGTTCGCGGCCGTGCTCGCCACCGTCATCATCGGCGGCCGCTACGTGCTGCGTCCCATGCTGCGGATCGTTGCTGCGACCCGCGTGGCCGAGGCGTTCACGGCGGCGGGCCTGCTCATCGTCATCGGCACCGCGCTGCTCGTCGGCCAGGTGGGTTTGTCCTTGTCGTTGGGCGCCTTCTTGGCCGGCGTCCTGCTCGCGGACAGTGAATTTCGCCATGAACTCGAGGCCGACATCGAGCCGTTCAAGGGCTTGCTTCTCGGCCTCTTCTTCATTTCGGTCGGAATGGCGGCCAACTTGGCGTTGGTGCGCCAGAAGCCGTTGATGATCGTGGGCCTTACGTTGGGCTTCATGCTCGTCAAGGTGGCAGTACTGCGCGCGATCGGTCGGCTCTCGGGACTTCCCACGGCGGCCGGCCGCGGCCTCGCATTCAGTTTGCCTTCCGGCGGAGAATTCGCATTCGTGCTTTTCGGACTTGGGGCGTCGCTCGGCATCATGGATACCGGGATTGCCGAGCTTCTGGTGATCGTGGTGACCGCATCGATGGTTTTGAGCCCGCTGCTGCTGCTGGTGCACGATGCCTTGTTCAAGAAAAAGCAGGCGGACAGCCTGCCGTTCGATACGCCGGATGTATTGTATCCGAAGGTGATCATCGCAGGCTTCGGCCGCTTCGGGCAAATCGTCGGTAGAATCCTGCGCGCCAGGCACATCGCCTTCACCGCGCTCGAAGCCAATCAAACTCAAGTCGATTTTCTGCGGCGCTTCGGCAATCAGGTCTTCTATGGAGATGCGTCGCGCCTGGAAATGCTGCGCGCAGCGCACGCCGAGAACGCGGAAATTTTCGTGCTCGCCATCGATGACGTCGAAGCGTCCGTGCGTACGGCGGAGCTGATCTCCAGGCATTTCCCGCATTTGAAGATTTTCGCGCGCGCGCGCAATCGGCAGCACGCGTTTCGATTGATGGACTTGGAAGTGCGCTACACGATTCGCGAGACATTGGTCTCGAGCCTCGAGATGTCCGAAAAAATCCTCGAGACGCTCGGACTATCGAAATCGACGTCGGTGGAGACGGTCCGCAGGTTCCGCGCTCACGACGAGGCGACCATGAAGAAGCAGCTGGCCGTGAAGGATGACGAACGCAAGCTGCTGGAGACCGCGCGCGAATCCGCCGAACAACTGCTCCACCTGTTCGAAACGGATGCCGTGCAGCCCGAAGTGCTGGAGGCCGGCCTCAAGACCGCGAAGGGTTGAGCAATACCGTCGTTTCGAAACTTTCGAATCCGGTGAGCACGCGGCGATAGGCATTTTGCATGATGCGCTCCGCATTCTTGTCGGCACGCGTGCCTAGCAACATGCGAATGACGACATCGTCCTGCGGGCGCGAGATATCCTCGCCCAATATCTGGTACGCGAAGCGCGACAAGCGTTGATTCATCTCGTTGGCGAATCGCAGCCGTAGCACATCGTTTCCGTCGCCGGCGCCGACCTTGGCTTCTTCCGCCACTTCAAAAATTAGGCGCGCGACGAATCGGGCCTTGTCGACCAGACTTAAGTCGCTGAAGAACTCGATTTCAGATTGAATGTTCATCCGGCCGGGAAAAAATCAATGGGTTTGGTTGCCGTCAGCGTCGCTACATCCTTGGCTTCGAATTTGAAGAGCCGAATACGCGCCAGTAATTTGCCTTCGAACTCCTTGTCGTTGAGCTCCGACGAGACTACGCGCGCCGCCGTGATATCACCGGAAGGCGCAATAGTCAATTCGAGCACCACCTTGCCCTGCAATGCCGGGTTGTCGCGCAGGGCGCGCGCGTACATCGCGTCGATCGCGCCCTTGTTCTTGGTGAACACCAGGGCGATTTCGTCCGCGCTGCGCGACGCCTTGCCGCTGCCGCCCGCCCTTGTCGCGGCCTGGCCGGAAGCGCCCAAGTTCGGGTCCTTCACCTGCGTCGTGTAGATGCCGCGCAGCGACCCCGAACCTGCGGCGAGACCCGAGCTGGTCGGCGCGCTGATGCCCCCGCTGGTGCCGCCGGTCTTCGAGGAGATGATATTTCGGCTCACCACGCTCACATCGCCCGGATCGGTGGTCTTGGGTTGATTCTTCGCGAATTTGTCCAAGTCGACGTCGCGCAACGCCGCGAGTTGGTCGAACACCATCGCGCTTTTCGCCGCCTTCACGCGCGGATCCACGGGCACGATGGGCTTGGGTGCAACCGGCGCTTTTTCCACCGGCTTCTCCGGCTTGGGAGGCGGGGGGGGTGGCGGAGGCGGGGGCGGCTCCATGACCAGCTGCACCACTCTCTCGGGCAGCGACTCGGTGTTGACCACGCGTTCATGGCGCGGCAGAAACGGCAGCAGGACCGCGAAGATCGCGAAAATGATCGCAAGATTGCGCAGAATGACGCGGAAACGCCGTTCCGTCTCCTCCGACGGCGACCACGGCAACTCGTACCGCCGGTAGTACGGAGGCAGCGGGCTGAAAGGGCGTTGCGCGGGATTGGCGGCGGCCATTTACGTCGCCGTCCTTTCGCGTTCGACGACCGCGAAGGAAACCTTGCCGTATTCGGCTTCGCTGCACGCCATCATGACCTTTTTCAGCACGCTATACGGCGTGCTCTTGTCGCCCATGATGGTGACCTCGCGCTTGGCGATGTCGGTTTGCTCTGCCTTCCGGAGGCTGCGCTCGTTCTGCGCGATCAACGCGGTCTTGAGCGGCGGGAAAAAAGGCCCTTGATTCGCGACGATATCGCCGACCGAGCCGACCAATTGGCCGTCTACGTACACCGAGTCCTTGGTGATCATGACCACCACGGCGGCGCTCGGCCTGCGGTCGGACAGCGACTGCGGAATCGAAATGTTCTTGGTGTTGGGCAGGATGTCGACTTCCGCGGTGTGCGCCAACAGAAACACCACCAGGATGGTCATCATGTCGATGAACGGAATCAAGGCGTAGTGATTCGCGCCATGCCGCCGTTGACGGTGGCGTTTGATCCTATACGAGGTCATATGGGCGCATCCCCGATGGAAATATCCGGGAAGAGCTCCGCCTTCGAAAACGGCGCCACCGGGATTTGATACACGCGCACCGTATCCATGACCTGCACCAAGGAATCGTAGGTGATGTTCGGGCCGGACAGAATGGTCGCATCGGTCATCTCTGGAAACTGCGATTTGATCCTGCGCATGAATTCCGACAGATTCTCCAAATCATAGCCGCTGGCCGTATTGGCAAGCGTCTTGAGCGGCCCCGAGTTGCGATCGTTGACCACGATGTCCTCGGGACGAATGATGACTTCCAGCTTCAGGCCCTTGGGCAAATCGAGCGGAGCGGCATTGCTGCTGTCGGGCAGGTTCAGCTGAAGTATATTCGTCTTGGAAAACACCGCGGTGAAAATCAGGAAGAACACGAGGATCACCATCATGTCGATCATCGGCACGATATTGAGGTCATCACGTCCCTGGTGATAGCGGGCGTGATTGCGTCGGACCAGGCGCGCGGCTTTTGACTTCATGGTTGGAGCACCATCCTGGGAGTCATAACCCTAGATGCTGCCGCGGGCCGCGGCCGGAGTGCGCGCCGTCGGCGTCGCCGGAGCCGTGGGCTCGCGCACCGGCTGGTCGGACTGCCGCTCCGTGATGGAATTCAAGAACTTGACCGAGGCAATCTCGAGGCTGTCGATCAACGAGGTGGTCTTCGATTCCAGAAACATGTGCGCCGTCAGCAGCGTGATCGCGACGGCCAGACCCGACGCGGTATTGTTCATGGCCACCGAAATCGCTGCGGCCAGCAGGCTGGCCTTCTCTGCCGGATTTGCGGTCGCCACCGCACTGAAAGCCTGGATCAGACCGGTGATGGTGCCGAGCAGGCCGATCAGCAAGCCGACGTTGGCCAGCGACGAAAGATAATGCGTGCGCTTCTCGATGCGCGGAATGACTTCCAGCAGACTCTCGTCCATCGCCTTTTCGATGTCGTCGCGGCGGCGCGCGCTCGCGACACGGGCAACACCGTAGTTCAGAATCGTGGCGATCGACGCCTTGGAGTTCTGCGTCAGGGCGACCACCTGTTTGAAGTTTCCGGCGCTCAGGGCAGGTACGAGCTCGTCCCAGAGACTGCGATTGCGAATAGTCTCGCGGGTCAAATACACGTATCGCTCGATGGCGATCGATATACCGACCACGAATATCAAGGCCAGCGGATACAGGAAAAACCCGCCGTCCTTGAAGAAATTGACGATCGAATTCATAAATAGCGCTCCTAAAAAATGCCCATCTGCTCCGAACTTAAGATTCAACCAGATTCCGTAAAATCGGCTATGACTTACTTCTCACCCTGCTGCGACGGCTTGGGCGATGCACCATTTTGTGACGCATCTGCTTGCACCGCGTGGTAGTAAACCACCTCGCGTTTGAACACGTCCCGATCGACGGGCGCCAGGATTTCGTCTACCAAGCTATTCATCGGCTTGCCTGCCAGATCGCCGATATCGGACCGCTTCCAGGGAACGATATACATGACCTTCGGCTGCTCGCGGTCGCCCGTGACGGTGGCCGTGCCTAGATCGAGCCGGTCGATTTTGGGGATTGATTTGACCCCCGGCTTGGACTCGGGTGCCGCACGGGCGCCCTGTCCGCGCCCGGTCACGGGCGCAGCGGTCACGGCGGCGGGGGTCGCGGCGGCGGGCGCGGCAGGCTCCGCGATCGCCGGGTTCGAGGTGTCTGCTCGCGGGTCGCCGGCTTCCGACTGGGCGGTCTGTTTGGGCGGCTTCGCCGCCGGGGCAGAGGTGGCAGGCGTTGCCTGCTGCTGCGCCCCCGCGAAACCCGATACCGCGAAGCACAGCACCATTAAACCCAAAGTCTTGTTCGTAGTGTTCATGCAGGCTCCTTCTTCGCCGCAGGTGCCGGAGTGCCGACGCGTTTGCGCAATTCCACCACCCAACCGGCGACTTGTTTGTTCTCGCCGGCAATCTCGATGTAGCGCTCGAATTCATTGAGCGCCTTTTGCGGCTGTGCAAGGTACAAATCGTAGAGCACGCCCAGGTTCAGATGCGCCGGGGCGTAATTAGGTTCAGCGGCTATCGTACGCTGATACGCCGCTTCGGCTTCCGCAAACTTGCCGAGCTTACGCTCGACGATGCCGAGTTCGTTCCCCGCCACCGCGTTCGCGGGGCTGTGCTCGAGCGCGGCCTTGAAAGTCGCCTCCGCCTCGGGCAAGCGCGAATCGCGCATGTACAGGAGCCCCAGGTTCAGTTGCGGTCCCGTGAATTCCGGATAACCGACGACCAACTCTTTGAACTCGAGCTCCGCGTCGGTGTTGCGCCCCGCCTTCATGAGCTGCAGTGCCTGCGCATATTGCTGTGCCGCGCGCGCGGGAATTGGAGTCGCCTCGGCAGGGGGCACGCCTCCGGGCGCAGCAGTACCTGCGATCGCCGGAGCACCTGCGATCGCAGGAGCACCCGCGGTCGCCCCAGCATCTGCGGACGCCGGAGCGCCTGCGGTGCCGCGCGCGTCGGCAGTGCCGCCCGGAGCGGCGGCGCGGGAGGGGACGGCGACGATCGGCTTGGACTCCACCACGGGCGCGGGCGCGCTCGCCGCCCTCGGCGGCGCGCTGTGACAGGCAGCGAGCAGCGCGAGCGCGCCGACGCTAACGAATCGATTCGACCAGCTGCTCACCGATTTCCACCTTGCCGTAGCGGCCTGGATTGAGTTGCGCCAGCGCCGTAAAGCTCTTCTGCACCCATTCATCGTAGGTGCCCTCCTTCGCTCTCGCCGCGTTGACTTCGTGCAATTTGATCGCCTTCTCCTCGAACGGGAAGGCCTGCTCCTCGAGCAATACGTTGTACTGCTCCAATTCGTCCTTCGATAGATTCTTCGGCCGCTCCGAGCTCATCAAGTCTTTGCCCAGTTGCCGATACAATTCGGCGCTTTCGAACGTCGCCGCCGTGGTGACGTCGGCCACCTGATAATCCGCCGCTTGCTCGTAAGCCTTGAGCGCCGCCGCCATCGCCTTGCGTTTCTCGGCGAGTGATTTTTTGAGCGGCACCACGAGCTTGACACGCCTGAACTCGTCACGGATCGGGATGGCGAGAGTCAAGGTCGCTTTCGCCGCCAAGGCGCGGCTGCGATCGGTGCGTGCCGCGCCGGCTGCGCGGTCGGCCGCGATGATATCCCTGAGCCAATAGTCGCGCGCGGCGGTATCGCCGCTCTTGGCCATGATCAAGCTCAATTTGTTGCGCGCTTCCATTGCCGGGTTGATCGGCTGCGGGAAGTGCTTCACGAATGCCTCGAGCATGGCGCGAGACTTGGCCGTATTGCCGGCCTTGTCGTAGAGATCCGCCGCTTGCAGTGTGGCTTCGCGCTGCACGTCCGGCGATTCGCCGGTCGTCTGCGCAATTTTCTCGAACTCCACGGCCGCTTGGCCAGGGTGATTCGACTCCGTATAGGCCACCGCCAGATCGCGGGTGACTTCGGCCTGCAGCGGACTCTGCGGAAAGTTGCGGCGAAAGCCTTCCAGCACGACCACGGCCCGATCCCACTGCTTTTCCTTCAAAAGCAGCGCCGCCGCATCGAAATCTGCGCTCGCGCGCACCTTCGAAGTCGGCGCCAGCGCGGCTACGCGCAGAAAGTCTTCGACTGCCGCCGCAGTATCGCCGGACTTCGCCTGCAGCTCGCCTTGTTTATAAATCGAGGCGGCGAGCCGCTCGACGATGGCCGGACGCTCGGGGTCATTGGCGGGCATCAGCGCTTGGGCATGGCTGTAAGCCGTCTCTGCCTTATCGAACACGCCTTGATCGAAATTCGAATTACCGATCACCGTCCAGGCGACACGCTGTTTGCTCGCGTCCACCGCCGGCTGCCGCGCCAACAGAGACTCGGCCGCCGCGATTGCCCGAGGATAATCCTTGGCCGTGTAAAGATCCGTGGCGGCGCGCGTCAGCACTTGCGCGCTTTCCGGATGAGCCGGAAAGGTTTGAGCGAATTTCAGCGAGCTGTCGACCTCGCGGCGATGGACAGCCGCTTTGGCATCGCCGCTCAGCGCCTCTTCTTGCTTGCCGTAGGCGATGATCGCGGCATAACCCGCCGCCGCGGCCTTCGCATGGTCGCCATAGTGATAGGCGGTGCTTTCGTATTCCTTCGCAGCGTCGGTGTATTGCTTGCTCTCGAACAGAGTATCGGCGAGCAAGAAATTGGTGACCGCCGAGTCCGGATCATCCGGGAAGGAGGTGAGGTAGCTGTGATACCACTTCGCCGCTTCCTGATAATCCGCCACGTTCTTGCTGCGCTGCGCCTGAGCATGGTAGTACTGCGCCACGTCCTTGAGATTGGTCTTGAGCACCGCCACGACTTTCGGCTCTTTCTTTGGATCTCGACCCTGCCAATATGCCGTGCCGAAGCTGTAGTTCTCCACGAACTCCTTCTTGCCCTGCAATACCAGCTGCGGAAATCCGCCCTTGGCGTACGCTTCGATCGCCTGCATTTCGAGCAGCGGAGCTTTTTCGTTGTTGCGGTCTTGTAAAACGAACGCGCGATAACTGTCGGCCGCGTCCGTATAGCGTTCCTTCTCCATGTACAGATCGCCCAAGCGCGCGTAAAGCAGATACGAATAGGGGCGCGGTTTGCGATGCTTCACGAAGTCGTCGATCGTTTTCGGACCGTCGAGATAGGAGAACGTGATGCTCATCACCCGAAAGGTATCCTCCACCAATTCGCGGTTCGGCCTGCTCAAAGTCTCGAGCTCGATCAGCACGGATGGATCCGACTTCGATACCAAAACAGAATCGAGCACACCCGCGAAGGAATCCAAGCTGCGCTCGTTCTCGCCCTGCTTGAACAGCGACCAGCCATGCTTGTACAGACTTTGGTTATGGAAGGCTGACGACGGGCCGATCTTGATGACGGCCTCGTACGCGCTCTGCGCCTTGGGATACGCCTTGTCCGAGAACAGCAATTCGCCGCGCCGGAACTGGGCTTCGTCGATGTAGTGGCTGCGCGGATAGCTCGCCACCAACTGATCCAAGGACGCGAGCGCCTTATCGGGCTGCGCATTGAGCTCGTACGCGCGGGCCAATTGATAAAGCACGGAATCGTTGCGCTCGTATTTGGGGTAGGTTTTCAGCAGCGCCGAATACAAATGAATGGCCTCCGTGGCGCGCAATCCCTCGTTGGTGATGAGCTCGCGCTCGATGCGCTCTGATTCGGAGCTTTCGAGATTCAAATCGCCCAATCGGCGCAGAGCTTCCGCTCGCAACGCGGCATCGCCGGCATTCAAGTCGAGGAAGCGCCGGTAGCTGTCCATGGTCTTGTTGGCATCGACGTTTTTCGGCGGCTCGGTGTTGATCTCGACTTGCTGCGCATCCAGATCCTTGATCGTCGGCGGATTCTTGTTTGCCGCAGGGCTCGCGTTCGCGAGCAGCGCCGCCGCCAGCATCGCCGCCAGGAGGGGTGCACCCGCCGCATCGGAGTGGATGCGCGCGTACATCACGGCTTGGCCTTCGGCTTGGGGCTCGAAGCGCGGTCGTAGATGGCCGCCAGTTCATAGCGCGCCTGAATCTGATACGTGGAGATGCGCAGCTTCTGGCCTTCGAGTTCACGGATGGCTAGAACTTGTAAAAATCGATTTTGCCGCGCCGAGGCATCGGCGAGCCGCTGTTGCAATTGGTCCATGCGGACGCGGACCGCCGCGACGCGCCCGGCGTAGGCGCCCGTATTGGTCGGCATGCCCGCCCGCGCCTGCTTGACCAACACCGCACGCTTCTGCGTTTCCTTGAGTTCGGCTTCCAGTTCCTTGACCGAGCGTCGTTCATTCCACAATCTGGCCTTGAAGCTCGCGGACAGTCGCCAGTACATCACACCCTTCATCAAATGATGCTTTGCCCGCATCTCGGCGAGATCCGGATCGTCCGGGTGCGCCGCAAGATAGTCCTCGATGCGCCTCAATCGCTCCCAGTTCTGCTGCTCGTCCGGCGTGCCTAACGCCGCGACGTCGCGGGATTTCTCGATTTCGTTGATCCGCGATTCGAAATCCACGCGTTTTTGCGTCAATGCGTCAAGATCGGTTGCCGCCATGACGGCGTCGGCCTTCGGCACGCGCTGCTTATACGCCTCCTGGCGCGTATCGAGCATGTCGTCGTAGGCCGCCACATCTTCGCGCCAATTGTCCAAGTTGCGGCTCATATAGTTGAGTTCGCGATAATTCTTGAGACCTTCCTGGAATTCGTTGCTCGCCAGCAGCGTGTACAGATATCGGGATTCGGGCGCATTGGGCAGAGTCGTGAGCTGCCAATACCACGTCAATGTGTCCTTTTTGTCGTCATTGAGCAGGCGGTCGAGCAGGTTTCCGCTGCGAATCTGTTCGATCGAATCGTCGATTCGCTTCATCTCCGCATCGAATGACTCGATGGCCGAGTTGTAGTTCTCAGCGGCCTGACCGGTCGCCGACAACTGATTGTAGGCGTACGGCACCGTGAGAAACGACTCCTGGACCGCCGAGTCGAGCAAGTTGCGCTTGCGCAGCGTGAGCCAAGGCACCAATGCGCGCTTGAATTCGCCGACGCCGGCATCCGCCCAGCCGACTCCGAGAAGCGCCTTGCTCGAATAAGGGCCTTCGAGCCGAACCCGCTGCAAGATCGGTTTGGCGTCCGCCGCGCGCTCGGCCTGCAAAAGCGCGAATCCGAGTGCGAGGTTGGCCCGGTCCTTGAGCGACAACAACTCCTCGCTTCGCGTCTCCAGGCGTCCTACGCGATCGAGGTACGGAATGGCATCGGCGAGCCGGTCCTTGCGCACCAGGGCAACGCCTAGGTTGAATTGCGCGTAGGCGGTCCAGTCGGGTGCGCCGTGCCAATTGCTCAACGCCGCGATGGCGTCGTCGTAGCGTTCCTGCCGCATCATCAGCTGGGCGAGAAGCATGTAGCGCTCGGCGCTGATGCGCGGGTCGATCTTATCCGAAACCTGCCGCAAGGCGCGCTCGGAATTCTCGAGATAGCCGCGTTGATACCAGACCTTCCCCAGATAGAACCACGCTTTGTTGCGCACCGCTTCCGAGGTATTTTGGTTCAGCAGCGCTTCGAAAATCCTGCCGGCCTCGACGTGCTCGCCCAGAGAGAGGTACAGGCCTCCCAGGAGCAGTTCCGCTTCGCCTTGAGTGTGCGGGATGCGGTCGAGCTGCCGGGCCGCGAGCAGGCGGGTGATCGAATCGAAGTAGTCGTCTTGAAAGAAATAGAACAACACATCGCCGTAGTGCAGATCCTTCACGTCCTGCGGCGGCAGCCCGTTCGGATCCGGCTTGACGTTCTTCGCTGGCAATGCCGCCGGCGGCATTGCCAGCAGCAGCCCGCTCAGTATGAGCGGCCGAAATCTATTACTCACACGTTGCACGCATCATTCCCAGTCTTTGATCGTGAACTCTGGCTGATGCTTGGCCAAACGGTCCGTGATCTTGAGCTCCAAATACTTGGCGCCGACGCCCTTGTCGAAGACGATCGTGGCGCCGCGCTTGTAATCGCGCTCGACCGGCCCCTTGCCGGTAAAAAACGCCACCAGTTCATGCTTGCCGACTTTGAGATTGCCCAAGTAGATTTGCTGCACGCCGCCCTTGAGCAAGGCATCCGCCTCGCGGGCGGTATACAAGTAGTTTTTGACTTCCTTGTTGTCGATTTTCACGGTCACGGAATCCAGAGCGAAAAACGTACCGACATCCATCGATACATACAAAGCAACCTGAGTGTTGGCGGGAAACAGCAATTCCTCTTCCAGAACGAAAAGATCCTTGTTCAGGTCGATGACGTCCTTCTTGAGGCCTTGCACTTCTTGATCCAGCGTCTTGAAGTCGGCGGGAGGCGCGTCGGTGGGCGCGGCGCCCGGTGCCACCGGCACGGCGGGGTCCGCGGCAGGTGCGCTCGTGCCGGCCGACGTGGTGGCCGACGGGGACTGTGCGGCGGCCGTGGATGTCGCGGCCGCGGGAGCGGGCGGTGCCGCGTCCGCGAGCGCCGACCTCGCGGTCCACGCCGCCGCCAGCAACGTTCCGCAGGCAATGAGCGACACAACTCTATACTTGGAATTCATAAAAAACCTATCGTTTACTCGCGAAGCAATTCGCGAATGTGATCGAGATAAACGCGCTCGTCGCCGCGCTTGAAGCCGAAGTTGACATACCGTACGACGCCCCCGCGATCCACCAGGATCGTCATGGGCATTTTTTGCAGCAAGTAATCGCGGCCGATGTCGGCACCCGTGTCGAACATCACCGGATACGACACTTTCATCGCGTCCGCAAATTCCGCTGCACGCGCCAGATCCTCATCGACCGATACGCCAAGCACCACCAGACCGGCACGCTGATAAGTCGTGTTGATCCGATCGAGAGCCGGCATCTCCTGCCGCGAGTCGCCCGCCCATCGCGCCCAAAAATTCACCAAGACAACCTGGCCGCGAAATTCGGACATGCGCAGGTTCCTGCCGTCCCTCGCCTTCAAAACGAATTCAGGCGCGTCCTTGCCCACCAGTGTCGGTGCCGCCGCGAGCGCGGGGACGCTCAATCCGGCGCTCAAGATCAGGCTGCAGACAAGCAACACTTTACGCATGCGGCGACGCCCTCACCGCGGCTTTCTTGAACTAATCGTCTTTGCGCTGCACTCGACGCGCAGCAGGAAAACATTCACGCTGGTAACCCCGCTATCCTGGGAACACCCGTAGACCGGAAGCTTTGCGCCCTCACCTTTCGGTGAGTTTGCCCTGAACAGATCTTATGCAAAATCGCACAATGCGAGCCGTAGTGTCAACGAAGCAACGTGCGTCGGTGCCGAGTTTCTCTATGACTTGCCGCACATTCATTGTATTTGATCGAGACGGGTGCCGCGGTCGGAAGCACTCGAGTTGCACAATTTACAAGCGACCCGACGCTCGAGCGCACTGTCTCTAGATTGAGACAACGAATGGACGGATCAACCGTGCGGTCGGATCCCGAGACGTCAACCTCCGATCTTCCCGTTCACTATTGGGTGAAAAGCGATGAGCGGCTCGAGTGCGGTTCCCGTGCCCAAGGTGTTATTCAAATTGGGCGCCGGATATAGCCCCGGGAACGTCGCGACCGCGTTCGCGTCGTGCAGCGCTATATAGTTGAGCACCACCATCTGGACCAGGTTAGGGACGTTGTTGCCGGCGGGACTGCCGGTGGTATTGATCGAGCCGTCTGCGTTGAAGCTGCCGAGCTGCAAGCTCAGTTCGGGATTGCTCTGCAAGGGCACCGGTTTGCCCTTCGGGTTGTAAACCAAGAAGTACGTCGCCGCGACGCTTTGATTGTCGGCCGTCCACACGCCCTTGCCCCGGCCGCCCACCGAGCTGTCGATCATGCCGTTGCTGGCGAGCGACCCGTCGCTGAAGACGTAGATCATGACGGGCTTGCCCACGCGCGCCGCATATTCCAAACAGGCGCCGATACAGTTGCCGAGGTTCAAGTCGCGGGCCTCGCCGTCCATGCGGTTGCCGGAGTGATAGTCGAAACCACCCATTTCGATGGTGCCTGCGGCGGCGTTCCCGTCGATGACGAGTTTCATGATGGCGGCGGTTTTCTGGAAATCGGAATTGCTCTGGAATTCCGCCGCGCTGAAGATGCCGCTCGGGCCTACGACTTTCGGATCCTTGCTCGCGTCGACGGATCCCGGACTGTTGTACGTCTCGACGGTGTAGGCGGCCTTCGTGTAGCCGCACGCCTGTGTGCCGTTCGGGCCCAGTGCGGCCGTGTTCAGGGCCGGATCGGTTGCATAGGCCTGCACCCTGGCCAACTTCGCGTCGCTGATGCGCTTCATCGACTCCAACACATTTGTCACGTCGGCGGGATGAGGCAACAAGGTGCTGAGCTGGCCCGTACTCACCAAACCTTGAGTATCCGCCGGGCTCGACACCTTGGTGGGCTGAGCGGCGGCAATGACCATGGTCGGCGGCGACATGGAGCTGCCGCCCGACATGGAACTTTCCGAGCCTACGAGATTGAGCAACCCGCCGCGCGCGCCATATTGATATATCGCGTACATCGGGTTGTGCGGATTCGTATTCGTATCGTTCTGCGACAGCGCGGGAATCACGGTGCCCGAGGTGTTGGTCATGGCCGAAGCGGTCTTGACTCGACTCTTGATGCCGCGCAGATGCGCGCTGTCCGAATGAAACCGCAGCCCGAAGGTACTGTCGACGAAATTACCCGTCGTGCTCTTGTTCGGTACCATGGTGCCCGGCAATCCCAGTTTGCTGTACCCGGCGACCGATAGAAAGTCCATCTGTCCCTGGGGACCTCCCACCAGCACGTTCGAGCCGGCGATGTTGCCGCCGCCCGCAAGGTCGAAGCAAATGAAGGGAATCTTGCCCGCACCTGTGGTGATGCTGCACGGGCCAAGCAAGCCCGAAATATCCGGGTCGAGCGCGGCGCGCGCCTGCCGCGGAGCCGCGAGCATCGCTAGCAGCGACGGCCCGATCACCGTGGCGGAACCGGTGATGAAGCTCTGCGCGAGGAATTCGCGGCGCGTGCGCGGCCGAGGATGATCCTGGTGCCGCAGCGGTTCGTGAATACCCAGAGCCTTTGACTTCTTGCTCATATAAGACCTCGTCGATTCATCTGCTTTAAATAAACATGTCTTTAATAGATCAACATGTCGGCGCTGCCGAGCGCCGTGGCGCAGGCCGCCGCGGCTACCGCGTACGTCCCCGCCAACGTGGTGCACGAATTCGTGGCGCAGAGTTTCCCTATGAGGGTTGTCAGTTCACCCGTGACGGTGGGTGCGGCTGGTTGATTGTTCGGGCTATTGCCGAGCACGCGGGCTGCGAGGGCGCTGGTGACTGTATTGACACCGCCCGGAGTCGTGAATTGATTGGCGGCCAGGCTCGTCCCGTAGAGCTGCGTTTGCAGGGCGGGTGAACTCACCGCTGCGTTGCAGTACTGGATGGCGAGCTGAGCGACTCCGATCTGATTCGAAGAAGAGAAACCCTCGAGCGTGGGATCCGACGGCAACTGCTGCTGCACGGCCAGGTACGTCGCGGTGACCGCCGGATTCTTCGTCGACACGCCGGTGAGCTGCGACAGGGTCGAATTGACCTGGGCAAACGTGCGCACACCGATGTCGGCGGCGCTGGGACCCGGCGTGAAACCAGGGGGCGTCGGCGTCGGCTCGACCACCACGTGGGTTTGACTGCCGAGCTGATCGAACGTCAGGAAGAACTGGTCCGTTTGCGGTCCGCTCTGCAAACCGATCACCGTGCCGATCGGCGACAGCACCTGAGCCTGCGCTTTGTAGCCCGCCGTCGTTACCATCGTATTGAGCGGTATGAACGCCTGGCCCACCTGCGGAATGTTGCCGTTCATGCCGATGCGAAGACCCTTGACGGGGATATTGTTCGGCTTCGCGGCCGCATCCAGGGAGATGAACGTCGGCTTGTCGAAGAGGTAGCCGTAGCTGTCGTATTGACTGACCGTGAACATGACGTAGGCCTGCGACACGCCCGTCACCTGCGAGACATTGAACAGCACGTAGTAGCGCTGGCCGACGCCGGCGTTGAAGTTCTCCATCACCTGCGTTGCCGACATCGCACGGCTATGGATGGCGACGAATTTGATCAACCCCTGCCAGGATCGGTCGTTGGACACTTCGTTGCCGAGAACCAACGCGAAGGTGTTGTCCCAATTGGAGATAGCGCCGCCCTTCTGCGGGTCCGGAACGTTCGCATTCACGCCGTTGACGTACATCTGCCGGCCGTTGACGGGATCGTAGGTCAGAACGACGTGCTGCAACGAGGGCTGCAGCAGCATCGCGGCGGCCGGGGTTTGCAGCTGCGGCGTGCCGTTCAAGACCGAATTGGAGCTGCGCAGCATGAAGTCGTAGCTTTGGTTGGTCTGACCGAGCGTGAAGTTGCGCAAGGTGTCGCCGCCCGAATAGCTGACCATGTAGGATTTGTCGGCAGCGACCAGCGCGGGTGCGACCCACGCTTCGACGGAGAACTCGCCGGTTGCTTGGATCAGGCTATAGAGTTTCGCACTCCCCGAGGTCGATGCCTGCGCCTTGCCGCCGGCGCCCACGGTGATGCCCCAGCCGCCGGCCCAGAGTACGTTGCCGGAGATCGTGAGGTCCGCCGCCGGATCGATGCCGCTGGTGTCATAGGCGGTATAGCCGCTGCCGGTTTGGAATTCGTACTTCGCAATGGTATCCGCGTCGTAGCGGTTGGCCCCGCTTGCCACCGTACCCTGGGTCAGGGTAAGCGCCTTGCTGACGACCAGGCTGGGGTCGATATTGCTCGGGCTGAGCGATTGGGCGAACTTCTGAATCTGGACCAGCATCTGCGCGGCATCGGACGCGCAGTTGTCCCAGCAATTGTGATTGTCGGTCAGCAGCCGCTGATAGAAGCGCGAGTTCGTGCCGCACACGACCGGAGCACCGGCTGCGGCCGGAGCGCTCCCGGCGACGAAGGGACTACAGCCGGTAAGGTCTATTTTCGGTATCGCAGCCGGGTAAGCAATCAGCAGCTGCGGATCGGCAAAGTAGGGCGACTGCTGCGTCGCCGGATTCGCGGTCGATGAGTGGCAGCGTACGCAATATTGGCCGGTGAGGGTATAGATCGTATTGCCGTACAGCACCCCGCCGTCGCCCGGGAAATTCAAGCTCTGCCCCACCGATTGGATCGGAGGAGCCTGCAACTGCACCTGCGTGGCCGAGGCGGCGCCGGTGGCGCCGGCCCAATTGCTGATCCAGGTGGTCAAAATGGCGCCGCAGGCGCTGGGATCGGCGAGCCAGCAGTTGTGTCCGCCGCTCACCTTGGTGACGATGATCGAGGTCGCCGGTGACGACAGATTGACTACGGTATTGGCCTGGGCATAGGCGAGGTTCACATCGTCGCTGCGCGCAAAGTTCGGCATCTGCGCAGGGCTGGTGGCGTTGTGGCACTGACCGCAACGATTTTGCACCCTGACGTTGTTCCAGAAGTTCACCTGAAAGGCCGTGACATCGGTTGTTGCGGCCGCAGGCCCCGTGTAGGCGCTCGCCTGGCTCGTGGGAGCGGTCGCCGCGGTGGCCGTCGTGGGTGCGCCGCCGCCGCCGCAGGCGCTTAGAGCAAGCGGGACCGCGAGAGCGAGCAGGCTGGTTATGCGTCTGACGTTCATGCTCAATTCCCCTGGCAGTAAGCAGCCGCCTCGGCAAACGGCTGCCGCAGCGAATAGTTGCTTGCTTTGAACGAGGCGATCATCGAGGCGACTTGATTGGAGTCATTGGTGCTATTGGGTGCGCGCAGACAGACGTATTTGAATACCCGCGTGACCTGGCAGCTCGTGAATGCCGCACTGTTCTCGAGTTCCCGGCCCAGGGATTTGGCTCCGTTGCCGCTGCCCGAACCCGCCGGCCATCCCAAAATCTCGTTCGGTCCGGTGCGCCAGTGATTGGTCCAGCTGTCGTCCTGAGTCGAAAAACCTTGCGGGAAATTGGTGTTGTTGATGTGGTACTTGGGCTGCACCTGACCGGCGGTGTAGACGAGTTGACCGGCGGCGCCCGTCGGGTCGGTTGCCACGGTGTAATTAAAGTTGTAATACGCGAACGCCTGCGCCATCGGATCCATTCCGCTGTGGCAGCCGACGCAGTTGTTCAGGAACAGACTGCTGGCGCCGCCGGGGCTGCGCGTTACGTCCTGGCGGATGCGATCCGGCGGCCGTGTGATGTCCATGACCGTCTGCAGGTCGTTGCAAAGGTGATTCATCATGGTGAAGCGGAACATTCTGCGGTTCGTGCCATCCATGAAGAACGCATTGGCTCCGGCCCGGGTGGTCATCACCCCGGCCGTGGCCGCCGCGGGGATGCCGGTCAGCGCCGACTGGGCGCTGGAAACCAAGTTCGCCTTAACCGATAGATCGATATTGTTGGTGTCCATGGTTTGATACATGTCGTTGTTCGCCGGCGAATACGCGGGTATTCCGCCGGCGGCTCCGATGTACACGAGGTCGGCGCTCAGCAAGGTGTTGAACGGCACGTCGTCGCGCACCATGCCGACGACCGTCGCCGTGTAATCATTCAGCGGCACGAACACCGACTGATCGCGGTTGCTCCACGGCGCCGCCATGTTGCGGATGGTGTTGTTGTAGAACGAAGGGTCGTGCGTCGCGAGCAACGCCGCGGAAACCGAGTCGGGGGAGCCGGTCATTTGGGCGAGCTGCGCCGCCGTCGGCGGTACGCCGGCAATGCGGTTGTACATGCGCGTCGCTTGATCGGGGTTGGGACCGCCGGCGAATGCCGTTGCACCTAGCAGTAAGAGCGTGCCGGCGACGGCGCTGGCGTGCATTCTTGGCCGCGTATTGCGCGTGCCGCGCGTATTGCGCGTGCCGCCCCTCTTTGGCTTTGCCATCCCATTCTCCATATGCACATCCACTCGCGTGAGTTGTGATTTCGACGTGGCGCAAATATACAGAGCAAAAAATGCTTGCAGGAATGTCTCATCCGAACGACGTCGGTGTTTCGCGACATATCGACGGACCCCTGTCCGCCTATATCCTGCAGCCTGATTTGCAAAGATCTGCTCTCAGGTGCACAGAGAAACGGATGTGGCCGAGTTCTTCTGTGAGTGCGTTAACAGATTGCACACACGCACCGGACGAAGTTCGCGTTCTGAGACCGAATAAGTTCAATGAGCTTGACGAATGTGCACACTGAATCGCCGAACCGAAGATCGAACCAGGTATCCGCAGCCATGAACACTTTTCCCACACGTGAACTTCATCACGGTTCCCTGAAACTGGCGGCGCTGCTGCTGCCGGCACTGCTCATGCTGGGTTGCGAGAGCGGGGTCAGCGGCCATGGGCCGGGGCTCGCGGGCGTACAAACCCAGGACCCGGGAACTCTGAATTTTCCGTTGGCCTATGTGAAGCGCCCCGCGCCCGCGTCCCCGCCGAAGGTGGATATCGACGTGCGCGACCTCATTACCTCAACCACCGGCGGCGATCTTTACATCCGCGAGCAGGCGAGCCCGGGGTTCCCGGAGACCAATATCACCCAGCCGATCACCAAGGGCATGGGCGATGTACGCGACCTCGATGTGTCTTCAGACGGCAAGAAGCTGGTGTTTTCGCTGCGACTGCCCTTGAATCCCAACAAGCCCAACACGGATGTCAGCCAGCCCACTTGGAAGATCTACCAGTACGACGCCGTGGCGAAAACGGTGACGCAGCTCACCAACGACAACACCACCGCCGGTCATGACGTGGGCGCCCACTACCTGCCTGACGGCCGAATCGTGTTTGCCTCGACACGCCAGGCGGCTACTCAAGCCATCCTGATCGACGAAGGCCGTCCGCAATACCCGGCGCAGACAGACGACCGCAAGCAGCCGATTTTCTTGCTGCATGTCATGAATGCGGACGGCACGGGCATCCACCAGATCAGTTTCAATACCAACCATGATTTCGCGCCATCCGTATTGGCCAATGGTCAGATCGTATTTTCGCGCTACGAATCCATCAATGGCGACCAGATCAGCCTGTATCGCGCAAATCCGGACGGCACCGGCCTTGAGCTCTACTACGGTGCAAACAGCCACGCCACGGGCGCCAACATCGCCGGCACGAACAATAACGTGGTCCAATTCTTGAGCGCCCGGCAGCGGGCGGACGGGAAGCTGATCGCGATCGTTCGGCCGTTTTTGGGCACGCAGCAGGGCGGCGACATCGTGCAAGTGGACGCCGAGAATTTCGTGGAAATCAACCAGCCGGCGACCCCGCTGGGCAGCGCCGGTACGGCACAATCCAGCGCGACCACGCTTGGTATCACCACCGATGCCGATATGCCCTCCATGGGCGGCCGGTTCGCTTCGGTCTACCCGCTGTACGACGGCAGCAATAGACTGGTTGTAAGTTGGGCGCCATGTCTGGTGCTCGATACGACCGTCACCCCGAACACCACCAGCGTTTGCACGGCCGCCAATACCAGCGGCGCGAATGTGCAACTGGCGCCGCCGCAGTACACGATCTGGATCTACGATGTCGCCCACGGCACCTTGAGTCCGATACTCGGAGCCGAAGCGAATACCGTCATCGTCGACCCGGTCATCATGCAGGTCCGCACGCCCGTGCCGGCCTTTATCCCCGATGTCGTACCGACCGGCGCCGCCGCCAACATGGCTCACAACAGCAACGGAGGCCTCGGTCTGCTCGTCATTCGCAGCGTCTATGACTTCGACGGCGTCGACATGGTTGCTACCGAAACCGCCAACGCCTTGCCGAATATCGCGGCCTTGGCCGACCCCAAGCAAGCGACCGCCGATAAAAGGCCGGCCCGCTTCGTAAGGATTGAAAAGGCCGTCGAGATTCCCGACAAGAAGGTGCGCAAGATCAATGCCTCGGCTTTTGGTCCCGCAGGCAGGGGCATGCGCGAGATTCTCGCCTATGCGCCGGTCGAACCCGACGGCTCGGTGAAGATCCAACTGCCGGCCAATGTGCCCTTTACCGTGGACATACTCGATAAGAACGCGCGGAGAATCGGCGCGCTTCATTCCAGCTGGCTGCAGTTGATGCCGGGTGAAACGAAAACCTGCAACGGCTGCCACATCGTGGGCAGCAAAAAGACCCCGTCGCACGGCCGCTCGGGACTCACGGCGTCGGTGAACGCGGGAGCCACGAGCGTGGGTACGGCCTTTCCGAATACGGTGGCTACTCTGTCGCCGGCGAACGCCGGCGACACCATGGCGGACGCCCGAGCATTGCATACCTGCGCCAGCGGGCTCACGCCCCCCGCCGCCAAGACCCCGTGCTCGGAGCTGCCTTCGATCGATGTGATCTACAGCGACGTTTGGACCGATCCGGCCGTGCGCACGCCCGATAAGGCGTTTTCCTATTTGTACGCCGATCTTTCGACACCCAGCCCGGCCAATGCCCATTGCGCAACGTGGGATCCGCTTTGCCGCAGCACCATTCACTATCCCGATGCCGTGGCCGATGGCGCGGTGTCGCACCAGCTGCAGCCGATGTGGAATCTGCCTCGGCAAACGAAAACCGGCGGAGTCGTTACGAGCGATCACACCTGCGTGCTCTGCCACAACCCCGTGAACGCCGCAAAGGCCATCCAGGTACCCCAGGGTCAGCTCGATTTGACCGATAGCGCATCGAACGTCGATCCCACCGTGACCACCTCGTATGAGGAACTGCTGTTTGCACATAACGAGCAGACGCTTAATATGGGCGCCTTGCAGGATTTGTTGGTGCCGGCGCCCGGACCGCCGGACCCGGTCACGGGGTTGCCCACGACGATCATGGTGCCGGTATCGCTGGCGCCGCCGATGACGGCGGGCAGTGCGATCGGCTCGGTAGTGAAGTTTTTGAGACTGTTTGACGGAACGTATCAGGACCCTGTTCTTGACCACACGGGATTCTTAACGGCGGCGGAGTTGCGTTTGATCGCAGAATGGCTGGACATTGGCGCGCAGTACTACAACGATCCGTTCGTCGCGCCGGCAAATTGAGCTGATGCGATCACTGCTCGCGCTACTGCTGTTGCTGCAGGCGTTCAGCGTCGGTCTGGTTCAGGCGAAGGAACAACTTCTTGAAGTCGTCGTTGCGCAGCCCTACCTGGAGATGCACAGCGGCCCGGGTCGCGGCTTCCCCGTCGTGTATGTGGTGGGCCGCGATGAGGTTGTCACGGTTCTGTACAGCCGCACCGACTGGTTCAAGGTGCGCGCGCCGCGTGGCCAGGAGGGGTGGGCGCGCCGTTCGGATTTGGCTCTCACCAAGCTCGTCTCGGGAGAACCTGCGCCGATTCCGCCGTATCCGGACTTCGCAACCCACCGCTGGGAGGTGGGCGCGGGCTACGGGGTCTTCAATCATCAGAATCTGGTTACCACCTGGGGCGACTTTGGTCTCACGGACAGCCTCGATGTGGAAGTCGTCCTGCAGCAGGCATTGGGAACGATCGATAACCGCTATATCGCAACCATCGGAATGCGGCACACCTTCATACCCGAATGGCGTTGGTTCTCGCCCACCGCGGGAATCGGGACCGGGTACCAATACATCGACGACAAAGTGCCGCCGAAGCCGCTCCAGACCAGCAACCAGATGGCCTACGTTTCGCTGGGCGCGCGCGGCTTCATTACCAGGCGATTCATGTGGCGTGCGGACTGGCGCAAATATGTGGTCTTCACCAACCAAAATCAGAACGAGGAACCGGAAGAATGGAAATTCGGCTTAGCAGTGTTTTTCTAGCGGCGGCGCTGCTGTCCGGCTGCGGCTGGTTCCATCGCGGCGAACGGGCGCCGGCTCAAGTCGTGGCCGAGGAGCCTCAAGGCGAGCCTTCGATCGTCGAGCCGCAGGTCAACCGCCGCGTCGTCAAAACGCCGAAGATCAAGGCCAAGGACTTCGAGCTCGGCGGGTATTTCGGTGCGCTCGGCATCCAGGACTTCGGTACCAACCCGGTCTACGGCGTGCGCGCCGCGTACCACGTATCGGAAGATATTTTCTTGGAAGGATTTCTGGGGCGTTCCAAGGCGGGCACCACCAGTCTCGAGGATGTTTTTCCGGCTATCACGGTAGTCAGCGACTCTGGGAGGCGCTTCACGTATTACGACCTCGACGTAGGCTACAACGTACTTCCCGGCGAGATCTTTCTCGGTAGGGGACGCGCGTTCAATTCGGCCCTGTATGTGACGGTCGGAATGGGCGATGTGAAATTTGCCGATAAGGACCAGTTTGCACTGAATTTTGGACTAGGCGAGCGCTTATTGATCACCGATTGGCTCGCGATGCACTTGGACGTGAGAGATCACGTGTTCGAGACCGCCTTGACCGGGCGAACCAAGAATGTCCACAACCTGGAAGCCACCCTCGGCTTAACCGTTTTCTACTGATCAGGAGGACAGATCATGAAAATTTCCACAGCTGAATTCTTCAAACGATGCACGATGGCGGCAATCGTCATTGCATCCACGGCGTTCGCGGCCGGCAGCGACTCGGGAACGGCCCCCGCATTCACCCTCACGGCGCTGTCCGGGCAGCAATCCGCCTTGAGCCAGTATAAGGGCCAAGTGATCATGGTGAATTTCTGGGCAACCTGGTGCGGACCATGCCAGCAGGAAATGCCCTTGCTCGAACAGATGTACAAGAAGTACAAACCGGCGGGCTTTACCTTGATCGGCGTCAATGTCGACAAGGAAGCGCCGGCGGTCAAGGAATTGCTCGCGCGCAAGCCGGTGAGCTTCCCGGTGCTGCTCGACCCGGCGAACCAGGTGAGCAAGGCGTACCACGTCGATGAAATGCCAAGCTCCGTCATCATCGATCGCAAGGGCGAAATTCGCTATATCCACCGCGGCTATCGGCCGGGCGATGAGAATGAGTACCAAGATCGCATACGCCAGCTGATTCGCGAGTGACCGTGCGGCGTTCCTTGAATCTGGCCTTGGTAGGCGTCGGGCTGTTGTTGGGGGCATGCAGCAGCATTCAACCCTGGGTCAAACCCTACGAACGCGACCGCCTCGCGGACCCGATCATGTCATGGGATCGAGATGCGATTTCGGGTGCGTACCTGGATCATATTTATGAGTCCCGCGAAGGATCGCGGGGCGCCACCGGCACCGCCGGCGGCGGCTGCGGCTGCAACTGAAGGCGATTGCCATCGATATGAGGATTTTGCCGCGTCATTCGAGCCGCCTCGCCGCCATTGCAGCCTTGTCGATGATGTGCATCGCCGGCGCGGCCGTTCTGCCCGACGACCGTGCCGACGTATTCTGGAGCAGCTACAAGGGCGGCGGGATGGACATCACCGGCGAGTCGGTGCTGGTGCGAAAAAAGTTCTCCGAAAAATTTGCTGTCGAGGCGAATTACTTCATAGACAAGGTCAGCGGTGCGTCCGTCGACGTGTTGAGCCAAGCCAGCGTCATCAAGGACGAGCGCAAGCAAAAAAGCGTTTCCGTCGACTACATCCATGACAAGACGCAATACAACCTGTCGTATACCAACAGCACCGAACGAGACTATATCTCCAACACCACGCATTTCTCGTTGAGTCAGGACATGTTCGGCGACCTGACGACCGTCAGCCTCGGATTCACGGACAGCCGCAACAAGGTAGGGGAAAACAACGGCTCTGCCTTCAAACCCGCGATCTCATGGCTTGGACATGCGACCAGCCGCAGCTACGAAGGCGGCCTGTCGCAGATCGTCACCAAAAACCTGATCATGGGGGCGACCCTGGAAATCATCACGGACCAGGGACTCCTGAGCAACCCGTATCGGTCCATCCGCTATCTAGACCCGACGGTCCCGCTCGGATATTCGCTCGGCACCCAGGTGTATCCCAACACGCACACCAGCACCGCGGCAGAGGCACGGGCGAAATACTATCTCCCGTATCGGGCAGCCGCGTCCGTGTCTTATCGATTTTTCTCGGACACCTGGGGCATTCGCGCGAACACCATCGAATTGGGCTATACCCAACCGATCTCCAATGTCTGGATTCTCGAAGGACGGCTGCGCCACTACAGCCAAACCCACGCAACGTTCTACAGCGATCTATTCGACTTCGCGAAACAGCAGAATTTCGAAGGGCGTGACAGGAACCTCGCTGCATCGACCAACAACACGATCGGTGTCAAGGCCACTTATGCCTTCCTTCCCGACGGATGGAAGATTTTCAAGCGCGGCACCGTGACGGCCGACGTGAGCCGGCTGCAGTTCAAATACAGCGACTTTAGAAACATAAAGAATTACAACGTGACTCCGGCGGCCGGCGGTTATCAACCCGGCACCGAGCCGCTGTACGGCTTCGATGCGATGGTGTACCAAGTTTATATTTCGATGTTCTTCTGACCCGAATTGACCTGGCCGCGCCACCAGACAAGCAACATGGGCGATAGCGCCGCCAGGATGGCGACGGAGTCCGCCACCCAATCCCAGAAGTCTCGATCCCTGTGCACGATGGGAAGCCCTTGGACGAACTCGATGAAGGCGCCGAAGGCGCATAACAGGGCCGCAATGACCCACAGCCGGCTCCCGGGGAACGCCGCCACCGCAAGGCCGGTCAAGACATAGAAGGCCATGAAGTGTTCGGCCTTGTCCCATGGGACGAGCTGCACGGCATGCGTCGGCGGTATGACGGCGCTGTAGAAAGTGAAGATCAGAGCCGCAAAAAATGCAGCCTGGGCCAGCCTGATCAGCAATGATATTCTAAGCACGGAATCGTCCAAAACATCGAGCATAACAAATCGGATTCGACATGACGCGCCGCGAGGCACTCAAGAAATTCTGTCTCGCCGCCGGCGCTTCGGCGGCCCTGCCCTGGCGGCAAGGACACACGGCCGCCCTCGAGCCGCTCGATGTGAAGGATCCTGCCGCGATCGCGGTGGGCTACGTCGAAAGCGTCGCGCGAGTCGACGTCAAGAAATACCCGGAATACATCCAAGGGTCGAATTGCGAAAACTGCCTGCAGCTGCAGGGGAACCCCGGCAATTCCTATCGCCCTTGCAGTCTTTTTCCGGGCAAGGTCGTTTCCGTCGGCGGCTGGTGCAAGGCCTGGACCCCGGAGATGTAATCGTCGCGAACACGCACGCCGATGGCCGGATAGTCGACGAAAAAGCCATCGATGCCCCTGCAAAGAAACCGCTGAATTTCCGCATCCAAGTCGCCGTGCTCCGCCGGCGAGTCGCCGATCCTCAAATCGTCGGGAAGAAAGGCATTCTCGGCGCGAAACGTCCACACATGGACCTTGAGATTCACCGCGTGCGCCGCCCGCACGCCTTCCGCGCTTGCCAAGGCCTTGGCGATTCCTATGCCGTCGGCGTACGTCGCAATCTCTGCCAAGTCGCCCAGTTCGTGTTCCAGCAATTGCACCAAGGGCAGGCGCGTCATGCCGCGCAGTTGGCGCAAGTTTTTAGGATCAAAGGACTGGATAAATACCGGATTGCCCTCTGCGGCATACTCATGGCGCCGCAAGGCATCAAGGACAGCCTGTTCCTGCGGCAAGCCGATGCGGGCGAAATGCGCCGGATGCTTGGTCTCCGGGTAGATGCCGATCTTCGCGCCGGCACGCTGAGGATTGGCATCGGCCGCGAGTTGCAGGATCTCATCGAAAGTGGGAACCGCGAATTTTCCATCAAAGGCGCAGTTTTGCGGCCGCAATCGCGGCAGACGTTCCCTCGCGCGTAGCGTCTTGATCTCGGCGAGCGTGAAATCCTCGGTGAACCACCCCGTCATGGCTTCGCCGTCGATGAGCTGGGTGCGGCGCCGCATCGCAAACTCCGGATGCTGCGCGACGTCCGTGGTGCCCCCGATCTCATTCTCGTGCCTCGCAATCAGCACGCCGTCGCGAGTCATGACCAGGTCAGGCTCGATGTATTCGACGCCCTCCTCGATCGCCAGGCGATAGGATTCAAGGGTGTGCTCCGGGCGCTCGCCGCTGGCACCGCGGTGAGCAATGACGAGGATATTACGCAAGAGGTCACCCGTTAGACGATGGCCCTCGAGTTTACCGCACACGATGGGGGTTTAGCGCACACGCCGCTGACAAGGCCCCGTGATGACGGGGCCTTGAAATGAATATCGCTTGAGCCGCGCTAGCGAGGAGGCGCCAAAATCGAAATACTCTCTTCCTGGGCCGACATCAAAGTATTCGTACCGGGAACCCACGGCGAACCCGGCCGCGACACACCCTCACCCCAATCGGCGCGTAGCGATGTTGGCTGCGCCGCGAACGCGACGGCAATGGCGAACACCGCCGCTGCCGTTAGGACCACTTTTCGACGATACATCCTCAACCCTCCTATCGACTTAGACTGCATGCGGCGGATTGGCCGGCGGGGAATCCATCACGGCCGCGTGCGGCGGATTGGCAGGCGGGGAATCCATCACGGCCGCGTGCGGCTGGTTGGCCGGCGGGGAATCCATCACGGCCGCGTGCGGCGGATTGGCCGGCGGGGAATCCATCACGGCCACGTGCGGCGGGTTGGCAGGCGGGGAATCCATCACGGCCACGTGCGGCGGGTTGGCAGGCGGGGAATCCATCACGGCCGCGTGCGGCGGGTTGGCCGGCGGGGAATCCATCATCGCGAAAGCGGAACTGGCGACTGCGCAGCCGGCGACCAAAGCGACTAGACTGATCTTCATAATGATTGCTCCAAGTGTGTTTTTAACGAGCGCGACGACGAAGGCCACCAAAAGTCGATGGCCCGCATTGGTATAAGCGACACCAAGACCCAAACTCCCTCACATTGTCGCGACAATGTATGCTTAGGGGAAACCCTCATCCCGCGGGCAGATTTCTGTGACGGTGAGTGAAATGACGATGCAGGTGCCGGCCAATTTCACGCAACTGCTGACCGAGTGGCGCTCGGGCAATCCGCAGGCGCTGGATCGATTGACGCCGCTGGTATACGACGAGCTGCGGCGACTTGCGCGCGGCTATATGCGCGCGGAACGAGGCAGCCATACACTGCAAGCGACGGCCGTGGTGCACGAGGCGTTCCTGCGGCTGATTCAAGCGAACGTTACGCTGCAAGATCGCGGCCATTTTTTCGCACTGGCATCGCGCCTCATGCGGCGTGTGTTGGTGGACCATGCAAAATCTCGCTCGCGGATCAAGCGCAATTCCGGCGCCCGAGAGCCGCCGGCCGAAGAGGCAGCCGAGACATCCCCGCCGATGGATTTCGACGTCGTTGCGCTCGACGATGCCATTGACGGACTGCAGCAGATGGAACCTCGGTTGGCTCAAGTCATCGAGTTGCATTATTTCGGCGGTCTGACATACGACCAAATCGCCGCCGCCATGAGTACCTCGCCGGCCACCGTCCATCGCGATATTCGGCTCGCGCGCGCTTGGTTGCTCAATGAAATCGGCAGCACGGGACCTGGATGATTCCGCGCGCACGCTGGCAGCAAATTCAGTCCCTGTTCGAGCAGCTCATCGACACGGGGGACGGGGACCGCGCGTTGCGCCTGGCCCGCGCCTGCGGCGATGACTTGGAACTGCGCTCGTCCGTGGAATCCATGCTCAAATCGGATGCCAGGGGAGAGGATCCGCTCCTGCTTGCCATCGGCGAAGCTGCGGAATGCCTGCTGGAGGACCATCGGGATCGATTGATCGGAACGCGCATCGGCCCGTACCGCGTGGTGTCCATTCTCGGACACGGCGGCATGAGCACAGTGTATCGCGGAGAGCGCGACGACTCGCAATACCAGCAAACGGTCGCCATCAAGGTTTTGCAGCACGCGACGCTGCATCCGCGATTGCGCAGCCGGCTGCACAGCGAACGGCATATCCTTGCAACGCTCGATCACCCGTCGATCGCTCGATTGATCGACAGCGGCGATCTCGAGGATGGAACGCCGTACCTGGTGATGGAACGCGTCGACGGTGAATCCATCGATATGTATTGCGACAGCCGCACGTTGTTCGTTCGCGAGCGGCTGGAACTATTCGTTCAGGTGTGCGCTGCGGTGCAATATGCGCATCGCAACCTGGTGGTGCACCGGGACATCAAGCCGTCCAATATCTTCGTCACGGACGAAGGCGCCCCTAAGCTCCTTGATTTCGGCATTGCAAAGTTACTCGCGCCGGACAGTCTTTCGCATACTTTGCCGGTCACGCGGCTTCAAGAAAGAATGCTGACTCCGGAAAACGCGGCGCCCGAGCAGGTGCTCGGCCGGCCGATTACCACGGCCACGGACATCTATGCGCTCGGCGTTCTCCTCTATCAACTATTGACCGGCCGTTCGCCCTATCGCCTGCTGAGCTACAGCCAGCTGCAGCTCGAGCGCGCCATCTGCATGGACGATCCCGTACGGCCGAGTCAGATGGTGATTTCCAAATTGAGCGGCGAAAAGGACGCCGACCGCAGCCGGATCTCGGATCGCCGCGGACTCTCCCCGCAGCGATTACGCGCCCGTTTGAGCGGTGATTTGGACGCCATCGTCGCAATGGCGATGCGCAAAGAGCCGGATCGGCGGTATCCGTCCGTAGAGGCGCTCGCGGATGATCTCAGCCGGCACCTGCTCGGTCAGCCCGTTCGTGCAAGACACGGGGATTGGCGCTACAACACCGCCAAGTTTCTGCGGCGCCATGCATGGCCGGTTGCGGCCGTCGTCGCAGCGTTCTTGAGTCTTGCGCTCTTCGGGGGCGCCGTGACCTGGGAGAACCATCGCACTGAATTGGCGCGGCAAGCGACGGCCCTGGAGCGTGACCGGGCACAACAAGTGTCCGGGTTTTTGGTAGACGTGTTCTCGCAAGCCGACCCCTTCAACGCGCAAGGTAAGGAGCCGACCGCCAAGGATCTGCTCGATCGGGGGGCGGAAAAAATCACGGGCAATTTGAGCCTGCAGCCGGAAGTACGCGCCCAGCTCCTCGAAAGCATCGGGCTCGCCTATCGACGCCAAGGCTTGAGTGAGCGGGCAATCCCACTGTTCGAACAGGCGGTGGCGATACGCCGTCTGGAACGACCGGTCGACAACGGCCGTGTTGCCGTGGCACTGGCGAATTTGGCGCGCGCATTGAGCGATTCGGGCCACTTGATTTCGGCGGAAGCCGATTTGGAACAAGCAGTATCCATCTCGGAAAGCGGTGCAGAGTCTCGACCGATGGAGACAGCGGACATCTTGGTGCAATTTGGCAACTTTGCGCTCGATGCCAAGAGCGATCCCGACCGTGCCTCTCAGTTATTCGGTAAGGCGCTCGATCTTTATCGCAACGCGACGGGTAGTCAGAGTCTTCAAGTAGCCGCGACGCTGAACGGCCTTGCCTATGCAGCCGTGTGGAAGAGCGATTACCCGCTGGCGGAACGTTACGAGCGAGATGCGCTGAACATTTTCCAGCAGACCGTCAGTCGTAATCACCCCGATAACGCCGTCGCCTTGGCGCTGCTGGGCTCGATACTCACGCAGCGCGGTAAATTCGCCGAGGCCGAGCAAGTCTTGAGCGAAGCTCTGCAAATCGAACGCACCGTCTTCGGTGCCGACAACCAACGAATCGCGGCCACCGAAGCGGATCTGGGGGTCCTCTACGATCGAGAGGGGGACCTCTCCCGTGCCATTGCGGCGACCCAGACCGCATTGCAAATCACGCGCGATCGGCGCGGCTCCAACCATTATTTGACCGGATATTATCTCGACGCTTTGGGCAACCTGTTGTTGAGCGCCAATGACCTGCCGGCCGCGGAGGCCGACGCCCGCGAGGCGCTTGCCATCTATGCCAAGTCGCTGCCTGCGCGCCACCTATACATCGCGTCCACCCACCAGCTGCTCGGGGAAGTGCTCATGCGACGCGGCTCGCTCGCGGCGGCCGAAACCGAGCTGCAAACGGCAGTGGATATGAATGTCGGGCTCGCGGGAACGGGCAGCTGGCGTGCCGCGCGCAGCCAAGCGAGTTTGGGTTGGTTGCTGATTACGCGCGACAAGGCCGCGGAAGGTGAACCCATGCTGCTCACGGCCCGCTCAAAATTGCTGACCACGATGGGCTCGCGGCATCCCGCAACACAGCAAGCAACCGCGCGGTTGGTCGAGTATTACCGCGCGCATCACCGCGATGCCGAAGCCGCGCGGGTTCTCGCGGAGCCTGACAAGCGGTAAGCTCCCGGAACTATCCGGCCGGCACGGGGTCCGCCGCGCTATGATGGCGATTGTACGCCAACCCTAGGAGTCTTGATGTCAACCAGAAAAGCAATCCCTAACGCCCTGTTCTCTGTAATCCTCGCCGCCGCAGCCATTGTAAACGTTGCACAGGCCGGCGCACGCGAGGAGGGCCGCCTGCTCACGGCGACGGAAGTTTTGGAAGAGGTGCAAGCGATGCCGGATCAGCAGATCCCGGATGCCCTCCTCTCCCGTGCCTACGGAATTGCCGTGATACCCGATGTCACCAAGGTGGCGTTTATCTTTGGCGGCCGCCATGGGAACGGCGTGCTCGTGGTGCGCGACAAGTTGACGGCCGCCTGGAGCAATCCGGTGTTCGTCGCCCTGACCGGCGGCAGCTGGGGCTTGCAAGCCGGAGCTCAGTCCTCGGATATCATTTTGGTTTTCACGAGCAAGACCGGCATTGAAGGGATTGCCGGTGGCAAATTGACATTGGGTGCTGACGCATCCGTTGCCACGGGACCCGTCGGCCGGCAGGGTTCGGCTGCGACCGACATGAGTTTCAATGCGGAGATTTATTCCTACGCGCGCACGCGCGGTCTGTTCGGCGGTATCGCGCTGGATGGAAGCGTTATTTCGATCGACCGGTCGGCGAACGGCGCACTGTACGGAAAGAGCGGCGTGACGGCGACCGAGATCTTCTCGGGCCAGGCACCGGCCGCGCCGGCGACGGCGCAGCGTTTTCTTGAGCGTTTGGCGCAGGTGACCCACACGCCCGTGCGAACTTCGCCGGCGCCGCAGGCGGATCTGCCCGCAGCCTCGGCCGCGCAGGCGCCAAATAGCACTGAACCGAGCACGGAACCTCCCCGCACCTATCCATTGGAAGAACACAAATAGGCGCGGCACGGGCTATCAGTCGACTTCCTCGACGCTGACCAGACTGGCACCGAATACATTGGAGCATTCCCGTGCCACTCCGAGGTCTCGCTTGTCGGCGGCACTGCGACACGCTGCCTTACCGGCGGCAGCCGATAAAGTCGCGATCTGACCGATGTGCGCGGCGGCTTGCGTGGTCGGACGAATCTTTTCGAACGGCCCCGAGGCGCTCACGTACTCGGCCGGCAGCGCCAATGTCGAGAAATCCCGCGCCGTCGCTGTGACCATCACCATCAGATGATCGGTCCCGTGAGGGCCGAGCGCGGTCACGTTCCAGTCCGGACGCGGCAGCTGCAGCTCCTGGTTCGCCGCTATCGCATTGTTCGAATCGAGTTGATTCGGAAACAGCAGATAGAAACTGCCCGGTTCGGTGCCTTGGTAGAACATGTAGACAAACCCATCCCGTTGCGAGCGTACCGACATCGCGAGATGGGTGCCGATCTTCAGCGCCGGCTGGCTCAGTTTCGCCTGAACTTCCCATCGATCGTCGCGCTGATTATAGATGTCGTTCAATGTTGCCAGCGGATCCGACGGGGCGGAGACGGCAGCTCCGGAAGCCTCATCGACAAAGGAAGGAACCAGTGCGGCGTTTCCGGCCAAAGTGGCGTGCTGCCGCGCCGATTCCTGCTGCGTTTTATCCAGCCGAGCCTGAATACAAGCGGTGAGTTCCCGCATGGACAGGGATCCGCTGTGATCCGCGTCTGCTGCGCCTCCGTTCAGGCATTGCTGGAAGTTATATGTCAGTGCGCCCCCTTTGGAAGTGTCCCAGGCGACTTCGTTGTTTCTCGCCGCGGCGAGAATCACCAGATTATTGTCGGTGGTGTCCAGGTCGGCGCCGCGAGTTTGCGAAAAGCTGCGGTCGTTCACCGCCAGAGAGCACTGAGGGCTCGATGCCTCGGGAAGGAACTTTGCACGCAGTGCAGTGCCGGACGCGATATCGCGTGCACTTGCGGCGTGCGCCACACCGCCCGAGTGGCATGAGTCGAGCATGACGATGGTTTTATCGGTCTTCGCACTCAGCGGTTTCAGCATATTGGCAAACTCGGTATTCGTGACCACGTGCATATCCTGCATCACGATGCTTTCCGTGCATTGACCGCTGGCCTTGCTGAAGAAACGCGCTCCGTGTCCCGAAAAATAGACGTACAGTTTGTCGCCGGGCATGATCACTTGATTCAGGGCGCCCAATGCCTGCTTCAGGCCTTCGCGAGTGACATCTCGCTCCGAAAGCTCCACGATATTCTGCGCAGGCACCCCAAAGCGCTGTGCCAATTCGTTGGCGAGCTTGCGATCGTTCAGCACTCCGGGCAGCGGACTGCGCTGATACTCCGAGACGGTGATGATCAAGGCGTGATTCGAGGGCAGTTGCGGGGCATGCAGGCCGGCGGCTTGCGCGAAGATGACGTTCCACGCGGCCAGGCACCAAATCGAAAAGAACCGGCGCTGTGGGCGCGCTCGCCGAATATTCATTGTTGTTCTGCCATGGATGTTAAGAACCGCAAAAGACCTTGCCGCTCGCCGGATAGGTATGCACGCTGATTTGCTGAACTGCGACCGCACCCGCGGCGCCGGAAATACCCTTGGCCAGCGCCGCGGCGCGGCTGCCGTCGGCGGCGAACCGCTGTACTCCGGTCAGGTCGGTGAAGAAGTCGGGTAACCGTTCAAACGCCAGCACCGCCACCTGATCGGAGCCGAATGGCGCGGTCACCAAGATGCGATCCTTCGGATCGGCGCCGGGAATCGCCCGCGGCGCTCCGGCCTCGGTGATGTGCCGTTCCGATGCCCGCGTCGGAAAAAGCACCGTCAAATTACCTTCGCTGTCCAGATCAAGCAGCATGACGTAAGCAGGTTTTTTCAATCGAACTTCGAAAACAAACGATTCACACTGCACGTAAGTATTGCCGCGGCTGCCCGGATCCGTCTCGGCACGCAGCCCCAGGCTGCCGTCACCCGGCGGCAACAACCGATTGAGCCACGCCTGCGCGGCGATGCGCCGGATCAAGTTCGGATCGCCGGCCGTGGTGCTCACGATGGGGTCGCCCGCCGGTCCCAGGAGCTGAACCTGATCTCCGGTCTGTCGCAGCGACAAGTCACTGTCGCGCTCGACGACCGCAACGCCGGTCAATGCGGCAATCTTAGCCTGCAACACGGTCGAAACCGATTCGAGCCGCAGGTGCAGGGTCGCATCTCGGGCGGCCGGAACGGCGGGCATCGTGACCGGTTGGGCAGGCGCGTACATCCCAAGAAAAGGACGGGCCCCGATGTCTTGAGGATCTTCGGCGATGGCCGGCAGCAATTGCGGGTGCTGGGGAAAGTTGCGGTGCTCGAGGAAGATGTTCATGGCCTCGCGGCCTTGCGCATAGTTGAATGTCCCGGAGAGCAGTTGCCCGTACAACAATCGCAGGAACGCATCGGTGAAAGCGCCGTGAAATTTGCCGTCCAACGTCGGGGCTTGCGCCAATGCCTGCGCGGAGGAGATGTCCGCGCCCGTCTCGCTGTCGCTGGCGCCTGACAGCAGCACCACGTGCTGATAGGGATACGGCGGCGGCGGCGGTCGCGCACTCACCGTCGCAGCGACACGAGCCACACCCAGATCTCGCGTAATCACCGGCAGGAAGCGCGAACGGCTGACAGTCTGACCGAACGAGCGCACGACTTGGCCCGAATAGCAGCTGTCGGAGACGACGACCACCCACCGGCCGCCTTGATCGAGCCGCCTGAGCCGCGGCACGAGATCGCGTCGCCCCACGATCAACGTGCGCTGCGCTGCGGCGGTCGAGCTGTAATCCAGATCATAGGGCACCCACGCTCCCGTCGCGTAGGGCAGATCGAAGTTGTTGTCGTTGTCATTGGCGCTCGTACCGTGCCCGCTGAAATAGATGAGTACGGTATCGCCGGGCGCGCTGCGTTGCTCGAGGGCGGCAATTTGATCGAGAATATGTTCACGGGTGGCATCCTGATCGCGAAGTGCGACCACATCGGCCGGCGAGAAGCCCCAGTGTTCCGTAAGCGCTCGTTGCATTGACTCAATATCGATTGCCGGACCCAGCAGCTGGTGCGCCTTGAGGTTCGCATCGCTGAACTGCCCCACCGCCACAAGCAACGCCACATTGCGCGCGGCAGCGTAATGGGAGAGGAACGCGCACAACAGCACTGCTGCCGGCGAAAGCACACGTCCGCGATGGATCACGCTAAATCCCCAAGGGTGATTGGCTCACTCTGATTTTATTGTACACCCGGCATCGCGGGCGCAGCGTCGACAACGAGCGCATTATCGAGACTTCGGGTAAAGTAAAAAGACCATACACGCACACCCGATGCGGCTATTACGCTTTGCATTACGGCGAAGAAACATAATGTTTGAGCTTGGCATCTTCCGCATGCTCCGGGCGTCCCGGCGGCGAAACGCACCGCTGCGCCGCGTGAAATGGTTCGCTTGCGCGCTGGTACTCATCGCTCCGGTGCTCGCCTCGGCTCAGTCGGCCGACTTGATTCGGGCATATCGGAATTTCGAAATTGCCAAGGCCGCCGACAAAGTAGCGGATGCGCTCAAGTCCGGGGATTTGGCGGTCAAGTTGACCGAGGAAGGCGGCGACCAACAGAGCCTCATCGAATTGCTGCGCAACCTAGGTGATTTTGCGGCGCAGGCGGGCGAGGAGCGGCGCGCCGTGCAGTACTATCAGCGCGCGCTGGCCTTGCAGGAATCGGCAATAGGCCCTGAGCATCCGGATCTCGTGCCGCTGCTGACGGACTTGGCCGACTTATGTTCAAAGGACCGGCGCTATGCGGAGGCGGCGGCGCTCGAACAGCGCATCCTGGGGATCGAGCGGCAGGCCTATGGCGAGCACCATGAAAATGTGCTGGCAACGCTCGGGAAACTTCGGGAAATCTACGCGGCCGACAATGACACCGCGGCCATCGCAAGCATCGACGCGCAGATACAGACGAGGTCGCGGCCTCCGCCGACTCCCGAGCGGGGATTACCGTCAATTCCGGGCGAGGCCGCGGGCAGCCGTCGCTACGCACAAAACCATGGCTTCGCAACCGTTCGGGTCTTCTACGGGACCAACCGGGCACCGACCGGGGATGTAAAGCCCGCTCTGTTCTACGGCCAGGGGCGCGGCGATCTTCAATATGGCTATCTGACCGTCACGATTCCGGAAGTCCACAAGGAAGCGGAACTCGAAACTCAGCCGCGCTGGGCCGAATACACCTTCCGCCTGAGCGAAGCGTCCATGAGGCGCCGCTATGTGCTGCTCGACCAAATCTCGCCGCTGGCCAAGGATGACTTCGTGCGCGCGCTGCGCCAGCAGATCAAAGACTCCCCCTCCAAGGATTTGTTCATCTTCGTGCACGGCTTCAACAATACGTTCGAGGATGCTGCCAGACGCGCCGCGCAGATGGCCTACGACTTGGATTTCGACGGCACGCCGATACTGTACAGCTGGCCGTCGCAGGGCAGCGCGACGGCTTACGCTGTGGATGAAGCGACCGTCGGAATCAGCGGCCGGAAAATGGCCGACTTTATCGAGACGGTGGTGGCTCAATCCGGCGCCGAGCGCATCCATGTGCTGGCCCACAGCATGGGTAACCGCGCACTGGTCGAAGCGCTGCAAACGTATCTGGCCAAACGGGCGCCGGACAAGCGTCAGCACATTTTCGGCCAGATTGTCTTCACCGCACCGGACGTGGATCGCGATTACTTCGTCGACGCGATCGAATCCCTGCGCAGCTCCGCGGAACGCGTCACGCTGTACGCTTCGGATAACGACTACGCGCTCCGCAGTTCGCAATTCTTGCATGGCGCGCCGCGGGCCGGCACTGCCGGCGACGTCATCATCAGATTGCCGGGCCTCGATACGATCGACATGTCCGCCGTTTCGGCCGACGCCCTCGGTCACAGCTATTTCGCGGCGAATTCGGGTGCGATCTACGATATATTTCGTATTCTCTGGCGCGGCGACCCGCCGCCGCAGCGTTGCGGAATGAGCGACCGCAAGGGCGGCGGCTCTCTCACCGTATGGTGGTTCAATGCAGATGCATGCAAGGGCGAGGACATGCTGGAAGCCGGAGTTCTGTTCAAGCGATTCGGTGATTTGGCGCGCGCGCGCGTGGTCGCCACCATGTCGACACTTACGGACCCGTCGCAGAAAAAAGAGTGGTCGCTCATATTGAAGCGGCTCGATGGGCTGCTGGTGCCCGCCAATGCTGCATCGGGCGGCGCAGCCAAATGAAGGGCCCATGGGTCAAGCGCCTGTGCTGCGCGATAGGCCTGTCATTGCTGCGAACTCACGCGGCGCAGGCAGCCCAAGCGGCGCACGACAACTTCGAGGTGCGCGCCTACGTCGACGATGCCTGCATCGTCGCCGATGAGCCTTATTTCCTGCCGGCGACCGGAAATAAAGACGCGCCGGATCAATCCACCGCCAAATTCCTGCCGTTGCTCGGGCTGGTCGTCGGCAAGCTGGCCGAACTGTTCATCAACCACGCGATACAGGCGTCGGCCGATCGCATCAAATCGAATGCCGTCCGCAAAGACACGCGCTATGCGGTGACCAGGCAAATGAATCTTTACCGCGTCGATTTCCAGCCGGGGCCGGTCCTGGGCATCAACGCGAAGCTCGGCTGCATGACGATAGTTGCCGCGAGCTTCAAACCCGAACCTGCCGACTGCACCGCCGAATACGTTCCCAAGGAGCTGTCGAGCGAGGCCAGGAATCTGCCGCAAAACGAGTGGACCACTTCGCGCACCGATGACTCGATTGAAAACCAGCTGCGGCGCGCCAATGCATGCGTGAACGGCAAGGCCAAGGCGGTCTACGAGGCGCGCTTCGAATTCTCCAAGGATGCCACGGCCTTTCGGCTCAAGGATGCGGGCTACCGCATCGAGTCGCTGCTGACTACCCCGGAGAAAGCCGCGGTGCGCACCACCGTTTACACGCTGAAGATCTCCAACCCCGGCGCGACGGATCAACAAGAGGTCCTGTCGAGCGCCTGGGTCAATATCGGGACCGTATCGCCCGGGTCCCATGCGAACGGCGCAAAGAGCGACGCCGCGCCGTGGCTTCGAGTTCCCCCGCTGTCGATCGAGGCCCGGCGTGTCTATGAGGAAAAGACCAAGGTGCACCAGGAAGTCATGGGAGAGATCGGGGCGTTGACCCGCGCGCAGGTGCGCAACAGACGCATGTTGGCCGGCCTGGATCAGCGCATCGCCTCGGCTAATGCCGAAACGGCGGACGGCCTGAAGCAAGAGCGGACTCGAATCGCGATTCAGACCGAAACGCTCGGCGCCGAACTCGACGCCCGCAAGGCGGAATATCAGGATCTGCCGCGCGCGTCCCTGGAGTTCATGCCGGTCACGATCGAAGTGGCCGTAACTGAAACAGAATCGGAAAGAAAGGCGCAGCTCGCGCTGGCGGAAATCATTGGGAAAAATAGCGGCCTCGTCGGCGCCGCCGTCGCAAGCACGGCGACCGGCCTCATTTCAAAGTCTGTGGCCTCGAGCGACATCAAGACCGAATCTGATTCGTCGGATGCCGCGACCGAGCTCGAGACAGCGCGGATTCACTATTTTGACGCCTTGGTGGAAGTCCAGAGCAACGCAAACGGCGGGGCCGGCGCAGAGTCCCGGCGGAATTTGGAGATCATGAAAGATAAGTACAACGAAGCCCGACGGGCACAGGGATTGGAGCGGATAAAATGATGCTGAACCGTTACATTTTGCCGTGCGCGCTTGCCATGGCGGGCGCAATGGCTGCCGTCCATGCGGCCGATTCGCCACGGCCGCAGGAAGCGAATTCGGTGTTGTCTCGCGAACAAATAGAACAGGCGTTGCAGCAACCCAGAACCCGGAGCTTCGTGCCGCGCGGTTTGACCCGGCGAGATGCGCCCGAGGCCGAGCAGTCGGTCAACCTGAACATTCCGTTCGAACACAACTCGAGCGCTTTGAAACGCGAAGCCCAGGCCCAGCTTCAGCAACTGGGATTGGCGCTGACGTCGGCGTCCTTGGGCAAGGATAGATTCATTGTCGCCGGTCACACCGACGCGAAAGGAAGCACGCAATACAACAAGCAGCTGTCGTTGCGGCGGGCCGAAGCGGTAAAGCGATTCTTGGTGGCCAAAGGCATGGATGGCAAGCGATTGCAGGCCGTCGGCTACGGATCAGAGCGCTTGCTGGCGCCGGATCGACCCGACGACCCGAGCAATCGCCGCGTCGAAATCCGCGACCTGGGTAGCTCACGGCAATAATCGGTGCCTCGTGACTGGATCTTGTGGGTGCGGCGGTGAGTCTTGAATAAAGCGCCTTTTGATGCCGCACTTCTCGATGCGGCCAGCGAGCCATACCGCAGGGCCGGCCGCTTCGCGTATTACTTTGCCCGCGGCAAGCTGCGCGCCGATCCCGTATACCGCGCCATTCTCGAGCTGGGGCTGCTGCTCGGCAGAGCGCGCGTGCTGGACTTGGGCTGTGGCCAGGGCCTGTTGGCGGCTTGGCTGCGGGCCGCGGAGCGCTGCTACGAGGGCGGCAGCTGGCCTCGGGCGTGGCCGCCCGCCCCGTCGGCACTGTCGACGCGCGGCATCGAATTGATGGCCCGCGATGTCGAACGCGCGCGCAGGGCGCTGGGCTCTTTGTGCGACATATCGCAAGCCGACATCCGCAGCACCGCCTTCGGGACGGTCGATGCCGTCGTCATCCTGGATGTGCTGCACTATATGTCCCCGCCGGCACAACTCGAGGTACTGAAGCGCGTGCGGGCCGCGTTGCCGCCGCGCGGCCTATTGCTGCTGCGCGTCGGCGATGCCGGCGGGGGATTGCGGTTTCGTTATGGCCAATGGAGCGACAAGCTGGTGATGCTCTTGCGCGGGCATGCCTTTGTGGCTCAGCACTGCCGCAGCGTTGCGCAATGGCGCGTGTTGTTGCGCGAATGCGGCTTCGACAGCGAGGCGCAACCCATGAGTGAGGGAACTCCGTTCGCCAATGTCCTGTTGATCGCCCACGCGACATGAGCCGCCTGCGCGACATGAGCCGGACGCCAGGGTAACGGCTCAGCGGCCCGGTTGGTAGGTCACCAGGGAAGTGACGCTGTCGTCGCCGGTGATGGACTTAATGCGCCCATCCGCTCCAAAATTGAGATCGTATTCTCCACTGCTGGAGCGCCAAACGCGCCACATGGGCGCATCCAGTGAAATGTTTTCGCTGGTCAGCGGATAACCGATCGAAACGATGGCCTGTTCGCGCGTCATACCTACCATGACCTTGCCCTCGCGGATGGCGGCCTGTACCGGGGGCGGATAGGTCGCAATGCGCGGCCGCGGGTCGTCATTGACGACGACTTTATTGACCCAGACTTCCAGAGTCTCTTGATCGCGTCCGTAATCGTGACCCAATCGCATGGGTTTGCCCTCAACTTTGATATACGCCCGGTTGCTGCCGTAATTCAGTACTTCGATGGGCGTTCCCGCGGGAATGATCGGCAGCTCGGCGTAATTCCCATCGTTGATCCAGTCATGTTTATAGTGCAGAACGCAGCATGCGAATCCCTGGCGCGGCAGCGTTTGAGAGGCTGCGGAACCGGCCGCCGGCGGCGCCGGTTTTGACAAACCGACCGAGACCATGACGTCGCGCAAAATCCCCGCATTCGACGCGGCGGATGCGAATGTCAACGCCGCAGCCAGCGCCAACGAACCGACGACCGCGCGCCCTGGGGTGCGCATACTCAAGTTGCGGCCGTTCATTTTGATATCTCCCCTTCAAGGCGGTGGGCAGAGATAATGCCACCAAGCGCAGTTGCATAGCCAGCCGCTTCTGGCGGCCTGACGCCGCGTCGCAGAAAGACTGACGCACTCGTGGTAACGCAAGTAATTATGTGAACAAGCAGACCCGCCGCCGAAGGCCGCGGCCTGTTTTACCCTCTATACTTCGCCCAATCATGCGCTTGATCCGACTCCTACTGCTTGCTGCCACGATACTCGCGTCGACTGCAGTGCAGGCGGCCGAAACCAGAATCGCCCTCGTCATCGGCAACAGCGATTACGCCAGCGGACCGCTGCCGAACCCCGCCAATGATGCGAAATTGGTCGGCGAGGCGCTGACTTCATTGGGATTCGATGTCATTGCGCGCCGCAACGCCGATCAAACCACCATGAAGCGAGCCATTCAAGAATTCGGGTCGCGTTTGGAAAAGGCGGGTCCCAGTGCCGTCGGACTCTTCTACTATGCGGGCCACGGCATGCAGCTCAGCGGCCGCAATTATTTGATCCCCACCACGGCGCGCATCGAGCGCGAAGGCGACGTGGAGATAGAGGCAGTCAGCGCGGACTGGGTGATCGAGCAAATGCGTTACGCGCGCAACCGCCTCAACATCGTCATCCTGGATGCCTGCCGCAATAATCCATTCACTCGCAGCATGCGTTCGGTTGACCACGGGTTGGCCACCATGGACGCACCCGCGGGCATCCTCATCGCCTATTCCACCGCGCCCGGCGCCGTGGCCGCCGATGGCAGCGGCCGCAACAGTCCTTACACGGAGGCACTCACGCAAGCCATACGCGAAATGCATGAGCCGGTGGAGCAAGTATTCAAGCACGTGCGGGTCGGGGTAATGAGCGTAACGGCGGGGAAGCAAGTCCCATGGGAATCCTCCTCGCTCACGGGTGATTTTTATTTCGCCGCACCGAACAAGGTCGCACCGGAAACTGCGAGCGCATTGGCGTCAGGGGCCGTCCCGGCGACGGTCACTACGGCGGGCAAGCCGGAATCGGAAACCTTCGGCAAATGGGTATCCGGACTCTTCGCCGGCAAGCCCGAATCTGTGGATCGCAAGCCATCGCCGGAGGCTGCCCTGCCCCCGGTGATCGCGCCCCACCCCAAGCCGGTCGCGACGGGCGTACTGCTGCCCGGGGCGCGCACGGTGCCGTTATTGCAATCGCTCGGCATTCCGGCCAACGAACTTGACGGAGAGCACGACTATCCCGAGGCTGCCATCCGCCAGCTGGTTGCGGGCACCCCGCGGCGTGTCACGCTGGGCAGCACACCGGAGCAGATTCGTGCTGCCTACGCGCTATGCCGCCGATATTCCTCCGCTTGCCAGCTCAGCTGGTATGGCGACGAGGGGCTGCGGAACGTGACTCTCGATCCATTCGAACTGGACCCAGTGCCGGTCAGCGTGCGCGCCTTTCGTCAATTCGTCGATGCCACTCACTACAAAACCCAAGCGGAGACGGCGGGTTTCGCCTATGCCGTTGTCGAAGGAACGTTGCAGCCCGTGACTGGCGGTTCATGGCGAAACGCGGTCAAACAACACGCTGTCGCCGACGAATCGCCGGTGGTCGGCGTCAGCTTTCAGGATGCCGTCGCTTACTGTCGGTTCCGAGGCGGGCGCCTGCCGTCGGAAGATGAATGGGAATATGTGGCGCGCGGCCCGAAACGGCATAGCTTTCCATGGGGCGACAACATCGATCCCGTGGCGACGGCGCCGAGCGCTCCACCGACCATCACCGATGGTCCTGCGGAAGGCATTGGCAGCCGCTACAAGGGCCTCTCCGGCAATGTCTGGCAGTGGGTGGACACGAAAGTGGCCGGCAGAAAAGTGCTCAAGGGCGGCTCTTGGCTGGAGCCCAACCCCGCCAACAAACGTGCCGCCACCCGCCGCTACGAGCTTTCCAACCGTGCCGATGAGGACAGTGGTTTTCGCTGCGCCAAATCGGCGCAAGCATGGCCGGACGCTGAAATCTGGCTGGCGCAGCTTCAGTGAGAAGTCCCGGATCGGAGGAGCGGACCTTCGTTAGCACGGACGGCGCTCAGCTGCGCTATTCCGTCGCAGGGAAAGGGTCGCCCGTCGTCCTCATCCATGGCTTCGGGCTTGACGCATCCATGTGGGATGCACAGTGGCCGATGCTGCAGGAAGAATTTCGCGCCATTCGCTACGACGTACGCGGCTTCGGCGGTTCGGCCGTTCCCAAGGAACCTTACAGTCATTCCGACGACCTCCTCGCCTTGCTCGAGTTTCTCGAGGCACGGCCCGCTCACGTCGTCGGCCTTTCGATGGGTGGACGTTTGGCGCTGCGTTTTGCGCTCGATCATCCGAAATACACCGCATCGCTGACTTTGGTCGACGCAGCGCTGGAAAGTTTCCCTTGGAGCGAGCAGTGGACGCGAAGGATGGACGCAATCGTGACTGCTGCCAAGGCCGGCGAGATCCACGCCGCGAAGCGGCTGTGGCTGGCGGACGATCTATTTGCCCCGGCACGACGAGACCCGGCCTGCGCGGCCGCACTCGCTTCGATGGTGGAGCGCTACAGCGCGTGGCACTGGTGCAACGCCGATCCGGTTCGCAGGCCTGAACACTCGGCTAGCAAGCTGCTGGCCACGGTCTCATGCCCGACGCTCGTGATCCTGGGGGAGCTCGACCTCCCCGACTTTCACGCAATCGCACGGCGCCTTGCCGAGGAGATTCCCGGCGCGGCGCTGCGGACGATCGCCGGCGCGGGCCATATGGCGAACATGGAATCGCCGGCCGCGGTCAATGCGCTGCTGCTTGCGCATCTGCGCGCAACGGATCGAGCCCGCGGCATCGTTCCCGCCCCCGCAGAACACCGATGATTTTTTCCCGCGTTCGGCCATTCGTTGCGATCATCTTCCTGTTCGCCGCCGCGCCGTCGCCGGCCCGTGACGATACCGCGGTCCACGATCTCGTAGTGCGCAACGGCTCCATCTACGACGGCACCGGCCGAGAACCTTATATCGGAGATATAGCCGTCGATGCGGACAGGATCACCTACGTGGGACGGCCGCGCCATTTGGCCGCTCGCACGGAAATCGATGCGAAGGGACAAGCCGTCGCGCCGGGCTTCAATCAATATGCTGGCGCACCCCGAAGACTCGCTGCTCGCCGATGGACGTGCCTTGAGCGACCTCATGCAGGGCGTGACGCTCGAAGTGATGGGCGAATTTTCGATGGGGCCCCTGAACCAGAAAATGAAGGAGCGGATGGTTGAGCGGGAGGGGGATATAAAATATCCGGTGACCTGGACGACGCTCGCAGAGTACCTGGAAACCCTCGAGCGCCGCGGCATCAGCCCCAATGTCGGGTCTTTCGTGGGAGCATCGACAATCCGCACTTTCGTGCTCGGCGAAGCCGACGTGCAGCCGATCGCATCGCAAATTACCGACATGCGCGCGCTCGTTCACCGGGCTATGGAAGACGGAGCGCTCGGAGTGACCACGATGCTCATCTATGCGCCCGCAACCTACGCTAAGACGCCCGAGCTCATCGCGCTGGCTCAGGAGTCCGCCCGATGCGGCGGCATCTACACGGTTCACATGCGAAGCGAGGGCGACAGGATTGAATCGGCGCTGCAAGAAACAATCGACATCGCCGCTGCGAGCGGCGGGCCCGCTGAAATCTACCACCTTAAAGTCGCCGGCAAGGACAATTGGGGAAAGCTTGATCGAGTGGTTGCATCGATCGAGAAGGCGCGCGCCTCGGGGATCCGCATATCGGCGGACATGTACGACTATACGGCGGGTGCAACGGGGTTGGACGCCGCCATGCCGCCCTGGGTTCAGGACGGTGGCTTGGAGGCCTGGATCCAGCACCTCAAGGATCCTGCCGTCAGGGCGCGGGTGATCGCCGAAATGCGTGACCCGCATCCCGGTAGCTGGGAAAATCTTTATGGCGCCGCCGGCGCCGAGGGCACGCTTCTGCTCGCCTTCAAGAATCCGAAATTGAAGCCGCTCACCGGAAAAAGCCTGGCAGAGGTGGCGAAGGAGCGCGGCGTTTCGCCTGAGGATGCGGCTGTCGATTTGGTGATCGAAGATGGATCGCGGGTCGGTATCGCCTATTTCCTGATGAATGAAAACAATATCCGCCGCCAAGTCGCGCTGCCCTGGGTCAGTTTCGGCTCGGACGAATCGGGCGATGCGCCCGAAGGGGTGTTCTTGCTGTCGGGCGCCCACCCGCGTGCGTACGGCAATTTCGCGCGTGTGCTCGCAGAAATATGTGCGCAAGGAACATGTTTTGAGCCTCGAGGAGGCGGTACGCAAGCTCACCGCCCTGCCCGCGGACAATCTATCGCTGCCCGATCGCGGCCGGCTCAAAGCCGGGGCTTTCGCCGACATCGTGGTCTTCGATCCGAACACGATCCAAGACCACGCCACTTACCAAAAACCGCATCAGTTAAGTACCGGGGTGAGCTACGTCATCGTGAACGGCAAGATGGCCGTAAAGGACGGACAGCCCACCGGGGCCGCGACCGGTCGAGTGGTGCGTGGGCGAGCGTGGACCGGGGCGGCGAGCGGCGGTTGCCGCGACGCCGCGAAAGATTGGTCCTGGTCCCGGTGAAATCAGTCCGCACGTCCCGAGCGCGGCCATCCCGCCGCCGTGCAACGCCCGGTCAGCCGACCATGACTTCGCTGATCTGAATTACGGGCGTCTGGTCGGTGTAGTTTGGGATATCGGCCATGATCTCGTTTGCGTGCGGAGCAAAGCCTTTTTGGAACGCCTCGACGGATTCGCAGAAAATGTGACACATGCCGACGTACGTTGCCGGTGAGCCCGGGGCGCCTCCGGCCAATCCCTTGTCCACGGTGTAGTACTTACAGTTATCGCCCATCCGGCTTTTTACAAGCGGCATGTGCTTGTCGCGGTAGTACTCATGGTCGAATCGTGCGCCGGCCTGGTTGGGGTACATCACGCTCACTTTGATCATTTTTAACTCCTACTCTTTTTTCAGTTCTAGCGGATGGCGTCGGCCGGCCATGCGGCTTTTTCCGATCTTGTCATAAAACCGTTACTGGGTATCGCAGCCTTTCTCCTCTCTCCTGCAGAATCCATCGAGGAAATACGCAACGCGAGTTCTAGCGCCGGACGTACCTGCTCGGGGTATGCTTTGATTATTAAAGAACGGCGGGCGCCGAATCAGTGCGATCGTGCTTAGCGGTTCGACCGGCTCACCACCGGCGGATCCATATAGCCGGGCGGCGTCGCCGGTGCAGCTTCAGGTGCGGGTGAAGGCTGGGGTGGCGCTGTTTCGACCGGCACCAGCGGCAAGTGATAGGCGTCTACCTTGGGATTCTTGGCTTCTTGTGCCTGCCGGCGCTTGTCTTGGGCCGACCGCAGCTGCTCCCGAGTACGCTCGAACTCCGCAGCCCGCTTCGCCTCCACATCAGACTCATTTCGGCTGGCAAGACGCCCGATGGCGATTCGCGCATTGATGCAATCCGAATCGTTACGCGCCTTGGATTGATTTTGATTGCATTTCATCAGCACACCGTCGAGCGTCACCCGGTCCTCCATGAGTTCGGTGACCGTCATCGGCGGAATGCGGCGCGGACCACAGGCTGCCACGGCCAAAATAACGGCAGCCAGACCACCGGCGCCGACGATTGATTTGATTGAAATTTGCATAAAGCTTCCCATTCGCAATGGTACTCAAAAGCGGCCGCCATGCGGCCCCGCGGTTGTGACGCGTCTCACGACTTGACGATGTCGTGGCCGAGGCCTCTCGCCGAAGATCGATGCGCGTCACGATTGACCCCGGTTTGACCCCGCCCCAGCGCCTGTGTACCGTTCCCGGGCATGTCAACACCCAATGCCGCGAGCGAGCTTCAGCCCGATTTTGAGTCGGCCATGCGCGACCTCGAAGAACTCGTGGAACGCCTTGAGCAAGGCGACTTGTCGCTCGAGGAGTCCTTGGCGGCCTTCGAACGCGGCGTGCTGCTGACTCGTGCCTGCCAAACTGCGCTCAAAGAGGCGGAACAGAAGGTCGAGATCTTGCTCAAAAAGGCCGGCGGGCCCGCCGTTGAAGACTTCGATCCCGACGAACCGAAGGCCGGTTGAGGGCGGCCCGTGGCGGCACCCCGTTTCGGGGCCGAGCCAAGCCCCCGCGAATCGTCTAATATTCTTGGAATTCGCGGTTTCGGCACCATGTAGAGCCTGATCGCCTCAGTAGGAACCCCGTATGAATGTTGCCGCGCCCGTGAAAAAGCCGAAGGTGAAGACCGTAGAGGACGTCCAGGGCCACGCCGATACGCGTCAAATGCCGATCAACAGGGTCGGCATCAAGGACATCTATCATCCGGTCAAGGTGAAAGACCGCGCGCGCGGCGAGCAGCACACCGTCGCGAATTTCAACATGTACGTGAATTTGCCCCATAACTTCAAGGGCACTCACATGTCCCGCTTCGTTGAGATTCTGCATCGCCACGAGCGTGAGATCTCGGTTGATTCGTTCGGTAAAATGCTCACTGAAATGACCGAGCACCTGGACGCAAGCGCGGGCCACATCGAAATGACGTTTCCGTATTTCGTCATGAAGAAGGCCCCGGTCACCGGCGTCGAGAGCCTGATGAATTATCAGGCGACCATTTTTGGCGAGCACCGCGCGGGCAATACCGATGTCTGGCTCAAGGTCGTGGTCCCGACGACCAGCTTATGCCCGTGCTCGAAAAAGATTTCGGACTATGGCGCGCACAATCAGCGTTCGCATATCACCTTGACGGCGAAACTCGTCGAACACATGTGGCTCGAAGAATTGATCGATATCGCCGAAAGCCAGGCTTCGTGCGAGGTCTATGGGATATTGAAGCGCCCTGATGAGAAATACGTCACCGAGCGCGCTTATGACAATCCGAAATTCGTCGAGGACACGGTGCGTGACGTGGCGATGGCCTTGAACAAGGATAAGCGCGTTCGCGCGTACGTGGTCGAATCGGAGAACTTCGAGTCGATTCACAATCATTCGGCGTACGCCATGATCGAGCACGACAAGGAAGAGCCGTCGCTGCGCTGAGCTAGGAGACACCCCGCTCTGCGCTTTGCAGGCGCCCGATCATGCTGCGCAGGAATACTTGGTTGAAGCGCAGCTGGCATTCCGCGGACACCTGCTCCAGAAGCGTGGAGCTGACCTTCATCACCGTCACGGGTCCCGAGGCGTTGATGGTCGCGGTGCGTTTCGCGCCCCGCACGTAGCTGGTCTCTCCGAAGCAATCGCCGTTCTCGAGGTAGCCGAGCGCTCGCCCGAGCCGCTGCACGCTGACGCGCCCTTGAACGATGATGTAGAATCGGTCGTCCATCTCGCCTTCCTTGACGATCTCCTCCGCGTCCGCATAATCCTGCCAGCTGCTGGCGCGCAAGACCTCCCAAATCTCTCCATGGGAAAATTCGTGAAAAAACTTAAGCTTGCGCAGCAGGCTGAATTGTTCCTGCTGATCGATTCGATTGTATTGGGCGCGCAATTTTTGATGCACGCGCGTGAGTTCGGCGGCAAAGTCCAGGCCGGTTTTGTAGCGTTTTTCCGGGTCCTTTTGCAGCGCCATTGCCGTCACGTTCTCTAGCTCCTCCGGAATCTCGGGCCGCAAGGTGTGTATGGGCGGAGGAGTGGCGAACACGATTTGGTGCAGCAGCTTTTGTAAATTGCCGGCTCTGAAGGGCCGGGTGCCGGTCAGAAGCTCGTACATCACCGCGCCCAATGAGTACAGGTCCGAACGATTCGTGAGTTCGATCGATTGCACTTGCTCGGGCGACATATAGGAGGGACTGCCGGCGATTCCCTCGATCCGCGAGATTTCCGAATCGGCCACCAAGGCGATTCCGAAATCGATGATCCGCACATCGCTGTCGAGCGTGAGCATGATATTGCTGGGCTTGATGTCGCGATGAATGACGCCGCGGCTGTGCGCGTAATGCAGCGCCCGCGCCGCCTTGTAGATCAACTCCACCACATCGTCGATGCGCAGCAAATTGTCCGGGCGGCAATACGCCGCGAGGGTGCGGGCGCCGTGCACATGTTCGGTGACGATGTAACAGTGTCCGTTCTCTTCGCCGGCATCGTAGATCGGCAGAATATTCGGATGCTGCAGCATGCCGACCATGTGCGCCTCGGAGAGAAACATCTTGCGCGCGATGCGCTTGCGGCCTTCATCGCCGCTGGCGTCGACGTTGTACACCTTGATGGCAACGTCGCGGCCGTAATAGGGATCATGCGATAGATACACGACGCCCGTGCTGCCGCGTCCGACCTCGTTGATGATTGCATACTTGCCGATCTTCTCGGGCAGAGATGCGCGGCCGTTCGGGGACTTCGCATGAGAATTTAAGCGAGTGTTGCTCAAGGGTACCCGTGCGCTACAGAGGCGTCTATTCGACTTAAGTGGGTCGAAGGATACTGGGGAGACTGGACCCAAACTGTGATTTGAGTCGAGGCTTAGGCGAAGTGATCCCATCCCCGCACGTCGGGCACGAAATCCTTGCCGTTTAGCGACCACGTCACACCGCCGCCGCCGCTCAATTGCCCGATCGTGGTCAGCCTTAAGTTCAATTGATCCGCCGCAGCCTTGAGTTCGGCATAGCTATCTGCGGGCACCGCCAGGAGCAATTCGTAGTCATCGCCCGCCCCCAGCGCCCAATCGCGCGCTTGCGCGGCGGGAACCGCGGCGCGCATCGCATCGGAGAGAGGCAAACGCTCGACCTCGACATGCGCCGCAACGCCGCTCGCTTGCGCGAGCCTCGGCAGGTCTGCGACCAGTCCGTCGGAGATGTCCATCGCAGCGGTCGCGATGCCGCGCGCCGCCAGGCCGAACTGCACCCTCGGTGTCGGATAATCGAAGCGTTGCACGAGTTCCAGCGCCGCGGTGCGTGTCTCCGGCCCCGGCGGCGCTGTTGCGAACGCAAGTCCCGCGCCGCCGTCGCCCAACGTTCCGGTCACGGCCAACAGATCTCCGGCGCGGCCCCCGCTGCGGCGCAGAGCCGTTCCGAGCGGAACGTATCCCAGTATTTGCACGCTCACGGTCAAGGGACCCCTCGTCGTATCGCCGCCGACCAACGTGACCCCGTTTGCATCGGCAAGATCCCACAATCCCGAAGAGAAGCGCTCCAGCCATCGCTCATCCAACCCGGGCACGGTCAGCGCCAGCGTCATCCATGCGGGAGTCGCGCCCATGGCGGCCAAGTCGCTCAAGTTGACCGCCAGAGCGCGGTGGCCGATCGAGCGCGGGTCCGTTCCGACCGGGAAATGACTGCCCGACACAAGGGTGTCGACTGCAGCCACCAGTTGCATATCCGGCGGCAATGCAAGCACTGCAGCGTCATCGCCGATCCCCAGAACGACGCTCGACTCGGAGGCGTGAGGGCGCAAAAAGAAGCGCCGAATCAATTCGAACTCGCCGAGATTGGCAGCCTCCGCGCCCATTGAGTCAGCCGACACTCAGACCGTACTCGTGCGGCCGCAATTCTTGGGCGGCTCGATCCAATACGGCATTGACGAACTTATGTCCGTCCGTCGCGCCGAATTGTTTGGTCAGTTGCACCGCTTCGGCAAGGGCTACTCGGTAAGGCAGATCCGGATACGATTCCAGTTCGTGAAGTCCCAGCCACAGCACCGCATGCTCGATCGGGTCGAGTTCGTGCGGCGGAATCTCGCAGAGCCCCGCCAGGCGCGAATCCAAAGCCTCGCGATTGGGCGCGATCGCCGCGATCAAGGCCCTAAAATAATCCAGATCCACCCGCTCGGCCTCCGGGTCGGCGGCGAACTGCTGCTGCGTGTCCTGCCACGATCTTGGATTGATTTGTATTTGATAGAGCGCCTGCAACGCCAATCGACGCGAAAGACTGCGGGCCCGATGGTCGGGGCCGCGCGTGGCACCCTTGCCCGATTCGCGCCGTTTGCCCGCCACGCCTCAAGGATCCAGGCGGCGCAAGAGATTCGCCATTTCGATCGCCGCGAGCGCCGCGTCGGCGCCTTTGTTGCCGGCCTTGCCGCCGGCCCGATCCACGGCCTGCTCGACGGTGTCGGTGGTCAATACGCCGAACGCAATCGGTATTCCGGATTCGAGCGCGATGCGGGCAATTCCCCCGGCGCACTCACCGGCGACGTAGTCGAAGTGTGGCGTCTGACCGCGGATCACGGCGCCTAAGGCGATGAGCGCCTCGTAACGGCGCGACAGCGCCAACTTGCGCGCCGCGATGGGGATGTCGAAGGCACCCGGCACGCGCACGATCTCGATCTGCTTCTCGCTCGCCCCGTGACGCTTGAGCGCATCGAGCGCGCCGCGCACCAACGATTCCACGACGAAATCGTTGAACCGCGCGACGACGAGCCCAAAGCGCAGATCGCGCGCCAGCAGCTCTCCCTCGACTATCTTCGGCTGATCGGTAGGCACGTATCTTACCTCTTGGAGATTGACGCGAAGTATACCGCCCAAGCTCTCATTCGCCGCCATCGACGTAGCTGGTCACTTCCAGGTCGAAGGCGGCAAGACCTTGCAGCTGCTTGGGTGCGCTCAGGACACGCATGCGCTTCAGGCCAAGATCCTTGAGGATTTGCGCGCCGATGCCGTAGGTTCGAATCACGGTGGCGCCGGGGTGTCGCGTGTTCGTAGTCTTGGCATCCAGCAGGCGCACGCTGTCCATGAATTCGCGCGGTGTCTCTTCGGGCCGCAATATCACGATCACCCCGGAAGGTTCGCGTGCCACGCGGCGCATCGCTGCACGCAACGGCCAGCCAAGCCGCTCGTTGCGGACGCCCACCACGTCCCGCAGCGTGTCCTTGATGTGCACGCGGACCAGAGGTGGCAAGGCGGAATTCAAGTCGCCTTTGACCATCGCGATATGCACGGTCTTGTTGACGTGGTCTTCGTAGCAGGAAAGCTTGAAACTGCCGTCTTCCGTCTCGACGGTATCCTCGTAGATGCGCTCCACCGAGCGTTCGTTCTTCAGGCGGTAGCGAATGAGATCCGCGATGGTGCCGATCTTCAAATCGTGCGTTTTCGCGAACAGCTCGAGATCCGGCCGCCGCGCCATGCTGCCGTCATCGTTCAGAATTTCAACGATCATGGCGGCGGCGGAAAATCCGGCCAGACGCGCCAGGTCGCAACCCGCCTCCGTATGGCCGGCGCGCGTCAACACGCCGCCGGGCTGCGCCATCAGCGGGAATATATGTCCCGGCTGGCGCAGATCTTCCGGGCTTGCGTTCGGACTCACTGCGGTCTTGACGGTGTGTGCGCGGTCATGCGCGGAAATCCCCGTAGTCACGCCCTCGGCCGCCTCGATCGACAGCGTGAAATTGGTGCGATGGCTGCTATCGGTATCGCTCACCATGAGCGGCAGACGCAATTGGCGGCAGCGCTCGCGCGTCAGAGTCAGGCAAATGAGCCCGCGGCCGTAGCGCGCCATGAAGTTCACGTCTTGCGGCCGCACACAGTCCGCCCCCATGATCAAATCGCCTTCATTTTCACGATCCTCGTCATCCATGATCACCGCCATTTTGCCGCGGCGCAGGTCTTCGAGGATTTCGTCGATCGTGTTGAACGCAGACATAAGTAGCCTTATTCTTCAGTTTTCGTCATGAGCCGGTCCAGATATCGGGCAATCACGTCGATTTCGACGTTGACGCCGTCGCCGACCTTGAGCTCGCCGAGCGTAGTGACTTTCAGGGTATGGGGGATGAGATTGACGTCGAAACGGCTGCCGTCCACCTTGTTGACGGTGAGGCTCACGCCGTTGACGCATACCGATCCTTTCGCCGCTACGAAGCGCATCAGGGAAACGGGCAGCTCGAACTCCATGCGCCATGAACGCGCATCTTGGACCCGGGTCCGCAGCGTGCCCACCGCGTCGACGTGCCCGCTCACCATGTGGCCGCCCAGCGCATCTCCGGCGCGCAGGCTTGGCTCCAAATTTACCCTCGATCCCGGCCGCAAGGTGCCCAGCGTTGTCTTGACCAATGTTTCGCGGGAGACGTCTGCATAGAAGCGCATACCTTCTTTGCGGGTCACCGTGAGACAGGTTCCTTCGACGCTGACGCTGTCGCCGATCGCAATGCGATGAAGATCCAGCGCTGCGGCGCCGGCAGTCGTGTCGACACCCAATTCCAAGTCGCCGCCCCTGTCCGCGAGCGAGGTCACGAGGCCGGTCGCCGTGATGATTCCAGTGAACATAATCAGGGATTTCTCGGCTTGAGAACAAGGCGCAGGTCATCCCCGATGCGCTGCACGTCTTGATAGTCGAAGGCGGGCAGAGAGCCCGGCGGGCCCAAGCCGCTCAGATGCATCAGCGGCGCGGCGTCGGCGCCAAGCAAGGTCGGTGCGATATACAACACGAATTCATCCACCAGCTTCGTCATGACAAAGGATGCGGCAAGCCGTGGCCCGCACTCCACCAGCAATTCGTTGACTTCGAGTTCGGTCAGGCGTCGGGCAACCGTGTGCAGATCCAAGCCGCCCGCCGCCCGCGGCAAGCGCTCGACTCGTGCGGAGTTTTGCGAACGCACCGGCGCATCGGCCGCCGCAAACACCAATGCACCCTCTCCATGGAACACTTTCGCACTCGTTGCGCACGAGAGCATCGGATCGAGCAGCACCCGAAGCGGCTGCCTGATCCATGACCCGTAAGCCAATCGCACATCGAGTCGCGGGTCATCCGCCCGCACCGTACCTGCGCCCGTGAGTATCGCGCTGCTGCGGGCACGCCAGACCTGCACGTCCGCGCGCGCTGCCTCGCCGCTGATCCACGCCGCACCGTGGGATGCGGGCGCGGTTCGCGCGTCCAGGCTCATGGCCAACTTCAATCGAATGAAGGGCCGTCCGCGCTCGAAGCGCGAAAAGAAGCCGACATTAAGATCGCGCGCCTCGGCGGCGAGCACGCCGACGGATACCTCAACTCCGGCGGATTGCAGCCGCTTGATGCCGCCTCCCGCGACTCTGGGGTTCGGATCGGCGCTGCAGCACACAACGCGCGCGACGCCGGCTGCGATCAACGCCTCTGCGCAAGGGGGCGTCCGCCCCGTGTGGCTGCACGGTTCCAACGTGACATAGGCGGTGGCGCCCCGAGCCTCGGGACCCGCAGCGCGCAGCGCCAAGACTTCCGCGTGCGGTTCGCCCGCCCGCTCATGCCACGCCTCGCCCAAAACCCGGCCGTCCCTAACCATTACACAGCCGACCCGCGGATTGGGATCGGTCGTATACAACCCACGAGCGGCAAGCGCCAGCGCCCGCGTCATATGCGCCCGGTCCTGCGATTCCGTGCCCTCCGTCATTTGCCGTCGTCGCTTTCTTCACCCGGAAGCAGCGGCAGCTGATCCTTGCTGGGTTCGCGACGGCGGCGATGCCGGCGCAATTGATCGATTTCGGTACGGAACGCCTCTACGTCTTGGAAGCTCCGATAAACCGAAGCGAATCGAACATAGCCTACTTCGTCCAGGTGCCGCAGCTCCTCCATGACCATTTCGCCCACGCTCCGGGAGGCGATCTCGCGCTCACCCAAACTGCGCAACTTGTGGCAAATTCTCGCCACCGCGGCCTCGATGGCATCGCGGGCGACCGGCCGTTTTTCGAGCGCCTTCTGCATTCCGTGAAGCAGTTTGTTCTCGTCGAAAGGCTCGCGGCTGCGATCCCCTTTCACGACGGTGGGCAGCAACAATTCCGCGGACTCGAAAGTAGTGAAGCGTTCCGTACAGGCCAAACATTCGCGGCGCCGGCGAATCTGCCGCCCTTCGCCGGCGAGGCGAGAGTCGATGACCTTAGTCTCCGAATGACTGCAAAAAGGACAATGCATGGAGAGTGATCAGGGAGGCCGCGCAAGGGGCTGCGTACGGACTCCTACCCATAAACGGGAAATCGCCGGCATATCTTCACCACCTCGGCCCGCGCGCGTTCGACTGCCGTTTCATCCCCCATGTGATCGAGGACATCCGCTATCCAACCGGTCAATTGCTCGACTTCCGGTTCCTTGAAGCCTCGGGTCGTCACTGCGGGCGTGCCGATGCGCAGTCCGCTGCTGATGGCGGGAGGACGCGGATCGTTGGGCACCGCGTTCTTGTTGACCGTAATATGCGCGCGGCCGAGCGCCGCATCGGCGTCCTTGCCGGTAATGTTCTTATCGATCAGGTCGAGCAGGAACAAATGGTTGTCCGTGCCGCCCGACACGATCTTATAGCCGCGCCGCTGCAGAACCTTGGTCATGACGCGTGCGTTGGCGACCACCTGGGCGGAATAAACTTTGAATTCCGGCTGCAGCGCCTCGAGAAAAGCGACCGCTTTCGCGGCGATCACATGCATGAGCGGGCCGCCCTGAGTGCCCGGAAACACCATTGAATTGAATTTCTTGTGCAGGTCGGCATGCGGCCTCGCGAGGATCAGGCCGCCGCGCGGTCCGCGCAGAGTCTTATGCGTAGTCGTTGTCACCACATCGGCGAACGGCACCGGGTTCGGATAGACGCCCGCGGCGACGAGGCCCGCCACGTGCGCCATATCGACGAACAAATAGGCGCCGACCGAGTCGGCAATGGCGCGAAAACGCGCCCAGTCGATGACGCGCGAATAAGCTGAAAACCCGGCTACGACGACCTTGGGGCGATGCTCCTTCGCGAGGCTCGCCACTTGGTCATAGTCGATTTCACCGCTGTCGGATTTGATGCCGTACTGGACGGCCTTGAACAGTTTGCCCGAAAAATTGACTTTGGCGCCGTGCGTCAAGTGGCCGCCATGATCGAGGCTCATGCCGAGAATCGTCTCTCCGGGGCTTAGCATGGCCAAATAGGCGGCGGCATTCGCCTGGCTGCCCGAATGCGGCTGGACATTGGCATAGTCCGCTCCGAACAGCTGCTTTGCGCGGTCTATCGCCAACTGCTCGGCGACGTCGACGAATTCGCAGCCGCCGTAATAGCGCTTGCCGGGATAACCTTCGGCGTACTTGTTGGTGAGCACCGAGCCCTGCGCTTCGAGCACCCGGGGACTCGCATAGTTCTCCGAAGCGATGAGCTCGATATGGTCTTCTTGACGGTTGCGTTCGTCCGCAATCGCCTTCGCGAGCTCCGGATCGAAGCCGGCAATCGTCATCTGGCTGGTGAACATCTGAGTCTCCCGGGAGATAGCCGATAATTGTAGCCGATTCGACTAGGGTTCCCTAGGAGCCCCGTTGCGAGCCTAAGCCCGGCGCCGCTCGCCAGGGCCATCCCCCGGAAGGGCGGATTTGGCCTCCTGCCGGCCCGGGACTAAGCCGCTCCGTGACAAGTTTCCGGTACTCGCGGATAATTCGCCTCGATCCCCGCGCGTTCGAGCGATTACTTCAAATAGGTAGCAGATGGCTCAGTTCATTTACACCATGAACCGGGTAGGCAAGGTCGTGCCGCCCAAGCGCATCATCTTGCGCGATATTTCGTTGAGTTTTTTCCCGGGCGCGAAGATCGGCGTACTGGGGTTGAACGGCTCCGGCAAATCAACATTGCTGAAGATCATGTCCGGCGTCGACAAGGATATCGAAGGAGAGGCGCGAGCGCAGGCGGGCATCAAGGTCGGTTATCTGCCGCAGGAACCCCTGCTTGACGAGACGAAAACGGTGCGCGAAGTGGTCGGCGAGGGAGTCGGCGACGTGCAGAGCCTGATCGACCGATTCAACGCGATCAGCGATCGATTCGCCGAACCGATGTCAGACGATGAAATGAACAAGCTCATGGAAGAACAGGCCAAGATGCAGGACAAGATCGATGCGGTCGGCGGCTGGGAGCTGGAGCGCAAGCTTGAGATTGCGGCCGACTCGCTGCGCCTGCCGCCATGGGACGCGGTGGTCGGCATGCTGTCGGGCGGCGAAAAACGCCGAGTCGCTCTATGCCGTTTGCTTTTGTCCAAGCCCGACATGCTGCTCCTCGACGAGCCGACCAACCACTTGGACGCGGAATCGGTCGCCTGGCTGGAACATTTTCTCGAGGAGTACCCGAGCACCGTCATCGCGGTCACGCATGACCGCTATTTTCTCGACAACGTGGCCGAGTGGATATTGGAACTCGATCGGGGCCATGGAATCCCGTGGCAAGGAAATTATTCCTCTTGGCTCGAACAAAAGGAGCAGCGTCTGGTGCAGGAAGATCGCCAGCAAGACGCGCTCGCAAAAACCCTGAAGCGTGAATTGGAATGGGTGCGCACCAATCCCAAAGCGCGCCAAGCGAAATCCAAGGCGCGCTTGCAGCGCTACGAAGAGCTGGCGTCGCAGGAATTCCAGAAACGCAACGAGACGAATGAAATTTACATTCCGCCGGGAGATCGCCTCGGGGATCTGGTCGTCGAATGCAAGAACGTGCGCAAGGGGTACGGCGATCGATTGCTGATCGATTCCCTGAGCTTCAGCCTGCCGGCGGGGGGAATCGTCGGCATTATCGGCCCCAACGGCGCCGGCAAGACCACGCTGTTTCGCATGCTGTTCGGCGCCGAAACGCCCGACGGCGGCGAGATCCGCCTGGGCCCGAGTGTGAAGCTCGCGTACGTCGATCAGTCGCGCCAAGCGCTCAACGACAAGAACACGGTGTGGCAGGAGATTTCCGGCGGCCTCGACCTCATCAAGGTCGGCAATTACGAGACCTCCTCTCGCGGTTACGTCGGACGCTTCAATTTCAAGGGCGTGCAACAGCAACAGGTGATCGGCGATCTATCGGGCGGCGAGCGCAATCGCGTGCACCTGGCAAAGGTGCTTAAGGCCGGCGGCAACGTGCTCCTGCTCGACGAACCGACCAATGACCTCGACATCGAAACGCTGCGCGCGCTCGAAGATGCGTTGGTCGCATTCCCGGGTTGCGCGGTGGTCATCTCGCACGATCGCTGGTTCCTCGATCGGATCGCCACTCATATCCTCGCCTTCGAGGGCGACTCTCAAGTCCAATGGTTCGAAGGCAACTACCAGGAATACGTCGAGGATCACAAGAAGCGAAAAGGCGAAGATGCCGCGCAGCCCCATCGAATCCGCTACAAGCCCCTCGCAGGATGAACCCATGAGCATGTACATAACACCGCAGGACGAGTTGCACGTCGAATACCAGGGCATCGCGCTGACCTGCCCTCACTGTCAAACGCTAACCCATCTCACCGCCGTCGCGACTCCCAAGTTCGAGGACCTCAGCCGCCGCAAACCGAAGCACGTCGGGATTGTCTTTCGCTGCGACGCCTGCGCGGAACCCGTATTTCTCAAGTTCGACATCAAGGCCTATACCGCCTTACGAGTGGAACTCGGTCCGAACTACACGGAAGTCGAGCGCGCCCGCGAGCATTTTCCGTTGACGTATCTTCCGGAAGAAGCGGAAGGCATGTTCAAGGAAGCGCTCAATTGCTACGCGGCGGGGTGTTTCAACGCCTTCGGGGCGATGTGCCGGCGCACCGCGCAGTCGCTTTTCCGCGAACTCGGCGAACGCGGCAAATTGGAGCTTTTCGACACGCTGCAGGGAATTCGCACGCTCGCGGAACTCGACGATGATACGTTTGCGGCCCTGCGCGCGGTGCTGTTCGGCAGCGACAGCGACCCCTGGCCGCATCAACCCGACATCAATGCGGAACGCGCCGGCGTACTGCTCGAAGTCATGCGCGATTTGCTGTATCAAACCTTTGTGCGAAAGGCTCGCCTGCTGCAAGCGATGACTTACCGCAAGTTCGTGGCTCCCACCCCCCACGCCGAAGCCGGTTAGGCCGGCCGGGCGCCCCTCGCCGGGCGCCGCCCCTAGCCGGGCGCACTAGCTCACGAACACGCGTGCATTGCGGAACAGACGCATCCAGCCGCCGTCCTCCGACCATTCCCGCGGTGACCAAGAATTTTGCACCGTGCGGAACACGCGTTCCGGATGAGGCATTACCGATGTGACGCGGCCGTCGGCGCTGCAAAGTCCGCCCAGCCCCAAGGCGGAGCCGTTCGGATTGAAAGGATATTTCTCGGTCGGCTGTTCGCGATTGTCCACGTACTGCAGCGTCATCAGGCGCTGTACAAGCAGATCCGCGGCACTGGACTCCGGATCGAATTCGGCCTGACCCTCCCCATGGGCCACGGCAATCGGCAATACCGAGCCCTGCATTCCGGTCAAGAGCACGGAATGCGAAGGCGGGACGCTCACCAGAGCCAGGCGTGCCTCGTATTGCTCCGATCGATTGCGCACGAAGCGTGGCCATCTTTCCGCACCCGGGATCAGTTCCTTGAGCGCCGAGAGCATTTGACAGCCATTGCACACGCCCAACGTAAAGGTCGCATTGCGTGCGAAGAAAGCTGCAAACTCCTCGCGTGCCCGGCTGTTGAAGAGAATCGATTTCGCCCAGCCCTCGCCTGCGCCCAAGACGTCGCCGTACGAAAAGCCGCCGCAAGCCACGAGCCCGTGAAACCGCGCCAAGCGCACCCGGCTGCTCAAAATATCGGTCATGTGGACGTCGTAGGCATCGAACCCGGCGCGGGTGAACACGGCGGCCATCTCCGTATGGCTGTTGACTCCCTGCTCGCGCAGAATGGCAATCGCGGGGCGCGCGCCGCTCGAGATGAACGGGGCCGCGATGTCCTCGCTAGGATCGTAGCTGAGGCGCGCGTGCAGCCCCGGATCGGCCGCGTCGGCGAGGCGCGAATAGTCCTCGCGCGCGCAATCGGGGTTGTCCCGCATCTCCTGGATGCGGAACGATACCTCGCTCCAGCGACGATGCAAATCGAGCCGCGATGCGGCGTATGCCGGCCGGCCGCCGATCTGTACGCGTATGTCCTCTCCGGCGCGCGGTTCGCCGATATCTCGCGTCATCGGCGCCAATCCATGGCGAGCGGCTATACCGTGTGCCTCGGCAGCGCGCGCCGCCGGCACCTGCAGGACCGCGCCTAACTCCTCGGCAAAGCACGTCGATATGGGATCTGCAGTCTCCCCCAGGTCGATGGCAAGGCCGCAACGACTGGCAAAGGCCATCTCGAGCACCGTCAGCAGCACGCCGCCGTCCGAGCGGTCATGATAGGCCAGCAACAGATCTCTATCCTTCAACTCGCGCAAGGCAGCAAAAAACGCGAGTAGCAGAGTGGGGTTGTCGAGATCCGCCGGCACGCCACCGCTTTTTGAGTGGACCTGCGCCCAGCATGATCCCCCCAATCGGTTCTTGCCGTTGCCCAAGTCGATCAGCAGCAGGCGCGAAGGCTGCGTCAGATCCAATTCAGGGGTCAGCGTCGCTCGCGCGTCTTGCACCGGCGCAAACGCCGAAATAATCAGCGACACCGGCGCGATCACCGAATGCTCGCCCGCGGCATCCCGCCACGCGGTCCGCATGGACAACGAATCCTTGCCGACCGGGATGGTAATCCCGAGCGAAGCACAGAGTTCGACACCCACCGCGCGCACCGTCGCATACAGGTCCGCGTCCTCGCCGGGCTCGCCGCAGGCAGCCATCCAATTCGCCGACAGGCGAATATCATCGAGCCTGCGAATGTCCGCGGCGAGGATATTGGTGATCGCTTCGCCCACGGCCAGCCGTCCCGAGGCGGGCGCGTTCAGCACCGCCACGGGGCTTCGCTCGCCCATCGCCATGGCTTCGCCGCCATAGCCGTCATAGCTATTCAAGCTGACCGCGACGTCGGCCACCGGCACCTGCCACGGCCCGACCATCTGGTCCCGGCCGATCATCCCGCCGACGCTGCGGTCGCCGATGGTGATCAGGAACGACTTGTCCGCAATCGCCGGTAGACATAGCAATCGATCGAGGGATTCGCCGATCGTCGTCCCGGAGGTCGAGAGGTGCGAGGGGAGTTTGGACATCGATCGCACATTGCGTGTCATGCGCGGTGCGTTGCCCAACAATACCTCGATCGGCATATCGACCGGGGTGGCGGAAAGCAACGGGTCGGTGACGAGCAAGCGGCCGTCCGGAGTAATCTCGCCAACTACGGCGCAGGGGCAACGCTCCCGCTCGCAGATGGCCGCAAACTGAAGCCCTGCCCCGGGAGCGAGCGCCAATACGTAGCGCTCCTGCGCTTCGTTGCACCAAATCTCCATCGGCGATAGCTCGGACTCGGCGGTCGGGATCTTGCGCAAGTCGATGCGCCCGCCGCGCTGATTGTGCGCGATCGCCTCAGGGAGAGCGTTCGATAAACCGCCGGCACCGACATCGTGAATCAACAATATGGGGTTTGCATCGCCCAAGGCCCAACAGCGGTCTATGACTTCCTGAGCGCGGCGTTGAATTTCTGCGTTGCCGCGCTGCACCGAGGCGAAATCCAGGTCGGAAGAGCTGTCGCCGCTGCCCACCGAGGAAGCCGCGCCGCCCCCGAGACCAATCAGCATGGACGGCCCGCCGAGCACGACCAGCGGCGCGCCCACCACGACTTCTTTCTTTTCCACGTGTCCCGGGCGCACGTTGCCGAGGCCGCCGGCAATCATGATCGGTTTATGGTAGCCGCGTATCACCGTGCGGCCGCCTTCCAGGCCTCGCTGCTCGAAGGTTCGAAAATACCCGCACGTGTTCGGCCTGCCGAATTCGTTGTTGAAGGAAGCGGCGCCCAGCGGCGCGGCAATCATGATGTCGAGCGCGGAAGCAATTCGTTCCGGCTTGCCGAAGTCGGTTTCCCACGGCTGCAGCATGCCGGGGAGCCTCAGATTCGAAACCGAATAACCGGTTAGGCCCGCCTTCGGTTTCGCGCCGACACCCGTCGCGCCTTCGTCGCGAATCTCGCCGCCGGCGCCGGTGGCGGCTCCCGGAAAGGGTGAAATCGCGGTCGGATGATTGTGCGTTTCGACCTTCATCAATATATCGGCGAGCTCGGGCGTACCCGCATAGCGCTGCGTCGCAGGATCCGCGAAGAATCGGGTCGCGATGCCGCCTTCGATGACGGCGGCATTATCGCGGTACGCGGACAGGACACCGCGGGAATTGCGCGCGTGGGTGGCGCGAATCATCGCAAACATCGACAGCGGCATCGGAGCGCCGTCGATAATGAACTCGGCGTTGAATATCTTGTGCCGGCAATGCTCCGAATTTGCTTGCGCAAACATCATGAGCTCGACATCGGTGGGGTCGCGCTTTAATTTGCCGAACGCCCGCACCAAGTAATCGATCTCGTCCTCCGACAGCGCCAATCCCCATTCGCGATTTGCGCGCCTTAGGGCCGCATGACCGTCTGCACCCAATTCCACGATGCGCAGCGGCCGCGCCGCAGCGTGGTGAAACAGGCCTTCGGGATCGGTCGAATCGATCCAAATCGACTCGGTCATCCGATCGTGCAAGAGAGCGGCCAGCTCCTTGAGCCCGGCAGCCTCTATCGTGGCGGTGGACTCGATGAAATAGACCGTGCCGCGTTCCACGCGCGTGACGGCGTCGAGGCCGCAAACATGCACGATATCGCTGGCCTTGCTCGACCAGGGCGATTCGGTGCCGACGCGCGGCGTGACGAGCACCCGCCGGCCGCGAGGCGGCGGCGCTTTGCTTCGCGGACCATAGGTGAGCAGCTTGCCGAGCAGCTCGAGTTCGGAGTCGACGAGAGGCCGCGATATATCGACGAAGTGCAGCCACTGCGATGAAAGCCCCGTGACGCGTGCATCCTGCGCCCTCAGTGTGCGCAGCAGATGATCGAGGCGGAATTGCGAGAGCGCGGGCGCGCCAAAGAGACTAAACATTGATCGTTCCGGCAGGCATGCGGCTATTTGCGGGCGTTGGAATCTCCTCCGGGAGTGTAAATGGGGACCGGGAACTGAGCGACGTTCGAGCCTTCCAGGGCCACGATTTTGCTGACGCCTTGCTTTTTCACCTCATCGATGCGCAGCACCGAATGCATGGGCAAGTACGTGCGCTTTACTTCGTTGAATTCGGCCTTTATCTTCTCTTCGGCGGGGTCGACTACCACGGTCGAGCGCTCGCCGAACACGAGTTCTTCGACCTCGATGAAGCCGAATAGACTGCCGTGACTCACTTTGCGGGCGTAGATCTCGTAAACCTTGCCCTGATTTACGAACATAATTTTGAAAATGTGACTCGCGGCCATTTAGTAGGCTCCAGGCATTGCTAGTATTTCACCATATTATACGGGCACTTAGCGCAAACCTGTCGCCCCGTGGGAGGGATTGAAAATGGCCTTGCGCTTACGCGTCGTCAGCGAACATGCAACCGGCCTTGCCGACGAAGCCACCAAGGTATTCGGCGTGCATGGCGGGACCATTGGACGTGGGACTGACAACGAGTGGATTCTACCCGACCCGGAGCGTTACCTCTCGGGCAAACACGCCCGGGTCGATTTCCGCGGCGGAACGTACGTTCTCGTCGATACGAGTTCCAACGGCACCTACGTCAACGGGGCGCAGGTCCCCTTGGGCAAATACCACGACTACCTGTTGAAGGACGGCGATTACATTCGTCTCGGCGAATATGAACTGCTGGTCAGCATCGACAAGAGCAATGACTTTCCACCCGAGGAAAGCGCCATTGTGGCCTACGATGGGCAGTCGCCGTCCTCGGCAGTCAAAAAATCCACCGCCAACGATCTCGGCGAGGACCTGGACTTAAGTCAACTCCTCGAGCCCAGCGATCTGTTGTCGGGCGATTCGGGGGTCCGCCCGCGCGATGCCTATGGGCAGGCCGTGACCGGCCCCGTCGAAGCGCCCATGCAAACGCGCGCGGAGCTCGAGGCCGATGCCGCCGGCACACCCTGGCACATGATGACCCGCCCGCTCAAGGTCGAGGGTGCCAAACCCGAAATCGCCGCCATACCGCCGCCGCGACCTCAGAGTCCCGTGCTGTTCGACGCCGACTTCGACGTCGGGCTCACCGCCTTTTGCCGAGGGGCCGGCATCGATCCGGTCAATATCTCCACCGAGGCCCGCGCAGCGGCGTTGCAACTCGCCGGCCAGCTGCTGCGTGAAGCCGTGCTCGGCTTGATGGACTTGAACCAGAGTCGCAACGAATTCCGCAATCGCTTTCGCATTCCGCCGCCCGCCAACGACGGGGCCGAGTCCCCGCTCAATTTTTCGCGCGGAGTCGATGAGGCACTGGTTCGTTTGTTGACGACCCTGTCGACCCGCGCAGGCTCCGTCGAGGCGATACGCCAGAATTTCCGCGAATTGAAAGCGCAGAATACCGCGACGCTAACGGCGACACGCGCCGCATTCGAGGAGTTTCTCGGGCGCGTCGACCCCAAGGAATTGGAGGAACGTTTTGAACGGGCCACCAAGCGCGGCGTCTTCGGTTCTCAGAACAAGACGAAGTATTGGGACCTGTATACCGAGATGTTCGCGGGCCTCGCACAGCGTCCTGCGGACGGATTCCCGCATCTGTTCACGGAGGCCTTTGCCAAGGCGTTCGAGGCAAAACTGAGGGCTTTGGTTCCCCCGCGGCGCTCAACCTTCGGTGCCGATCGAGGCGGCGATGCGGTGCCGGGCCAAGCGGTCGGCGATTGACGGGTCTTTCGCTTAAGCTATCCCTTCGTTGAGTCACGGAGTGGCCCATGCGGCTCCTAATAGTAGAAGACGATGACATCGTCGCCGACGCAATTACGCGCGGCTTAGCCGCGGCCAAATATTCCGTGCTGCGGGTCGCCAGTGCCGAGGCTGCCCAAGCCGCGCTCGCCCGCGAGGAGTTCGCCATGGCGATCATCGACGTCGGACTGCCGGGTGCCGACGGCTTGACCCTCGTGCGCCGCCTGCGCAGCGCCGGCAAAACGTTGCCGACACTGATCCTCACCGCCCGCTGCACGCTGACCGACAAAGTCAAAGCGCTCGACCTAGGCGCCGACGATTTTCTCAGCAAACCCTTTGAAGGCGCCGAACTCGCCGCTCGATGTCGCGCCTTGATGCGGCGCTCGAACGGCGCGCTGAACGGCGTCATCAAGCTCAACCGCATGAGCGTGGAACTCACGGGCAAGCGGATGTGCATCGACGACGCCGAAGTCGAATTGACGGCGCGCGAATGGTCGGTACTGGAATGTTTGGTGCGCCACATCGGGTTGATCGTCTCCAAGGAGCGCCTTCAGCAGGCGGTGGCTGATCCCGATCACGACGTCACGCCGAACGCCGTTGAAGTCCATGTGTCGCGTTTGCGCGCAAAACTCGGCCAGGCCGCGATCATCCGCAGCCTGCGAGGCTTGGGATATCGCCTGGAAGAAGCGAAGTCCGCGTGACCTCCTCCATCAGCCGCCAGTTGATATTGTGGCTGGCCATCCCGCTGATGTTGGTCGCCCTCTGCGGCGCCTTGGTCCACTACTTCAACCACGTTGCTCCGGGAGTCATCAGCAGCGATCGGAGGCTGAAAGAAGCCGCGAACGCCCTCATGGCGCATGTGCACGTGAATCAGGGACAAGTTAAGCTCGATAGCGATTCGGACCGCAAGCCTTCTCTGCCAAGCGCCGAGTCGATCAAGTTCGCCCTGCGCGATTCCCACGGACGTCTGCTCGCCGGCGACGCACGCCTGCCGGCGGTGGCGATGAGCAGCGAAACCAGCCAACTGTTTGCGATGGCGCAAATCGATGGCCGCAGCGTTCGCACTTTGACGACGCGATTCGACACCCCGGTAGGCGTGATCACCATCACCGTGGCCGATACCCGAGGAACAAGCGAACCGGAAGCGCGGCTCGGCTTCATGAGCACGTTGCTTTGGGACTTCGTGCAGCTTGACGTCACCCTGGTCTTGGTCTGGGTCGGGATCCGGCTCGGACTGCGGCCGATCAGAAGGCTGCGCGATGAGATTGCGGGCCGCTCGCCGTCGGACTTGCGTCCGATTGTCGAATCTTCGGTGCCGCGGGAAATCGCGCCGCTGGTCGTCACGCTCAATCGTCTATTTGGAACGCTGCGCACTTCCGTGCAATCGCAGCAGCAGTTCATCGCCAACACCGCACATCAATTGCGCACGCCGATCACGGGAATGCAGGCGCAACTCGGCCTTTTGATTGCAGAACCCGCGGCCGAGCCGATCAGAGCCCGGCTGGGAACACTGCAAGAAGGCATCAAACAGCTCGCCCATTCGGCGAACCAGCTGCTCATGCTGGCGCGCGCCGATACCGCCGCGAATGTCAGCGCCAAGAACCAAGATGTGGATCTGAAGGGCATCGTCGGCGAGGTGGCGGCCAAGTTCTTCGACCGCGCACTGCAATCCAACATCGACTTGGGCGTCGATGCGAAATCCGCATCCATCCTCGCCGACCCCTCCTTGCTCGATGACCTTCTGAGCAACCTCGTCGACAATGCCTTGAAGTACACCCCTGCCGGCGGGAGCGTAACCGTCAGGGCGGGGCGCAACAACGGTAAGCCGTTCCTCTCCGTGGAGGACACCGGCCCCGGTATCCCGGAGGCGGACCGGCAACGGGTACGTCAAAGATTCTATCGGCTGCCGAATTCGCCGGGACATGGCAGCGGCTTGGGCCTCGCAATTGCTGACGAAATCGCACGGCTGTACGGCGCGGCTGTGTCCATCGGGAGCGGCACCGATGGCATCGGGACCCAAATACTGGTGCAATTTCCCGATGGCCGCGTCGGGTTGACCTGACACGACGCAACCTCCGCGCAGATACCGCCGCGGATAGGACCCCCCACGCGTCGATACGACCGAATCGCGGCGCGGCATGGGAACTGCGTCTCATTCTTCGTGTTTGAGACTCCGCCGTCAGTTTCGAGCAAGCTTGCCTCTCTATCATGCCGGCCATGTACCTAACGCCATTTTCAAGTACCCAGCCGCACGGCGCTCACCGAGGGTTCACGCTCATCGAGCTGTTGATGACGATGACCGTTGCCGGAATTCTGGCGGCAATCGCGGTGCCCTCGTTCAATAGTTTCGTGCTCAACAATCGGGATGCGAATCAAATCAATTCCTTGGTTTCCAGCTTCAACTTTGCGCGAAGCGAAGCGGTCAAGCGCAACACGTCGTTCGGGGTCGCTGTATGCCCGTCCGGTAATGGAGCGACCTGCAACGCACCGGCGGCGGGCTGGTCGGCCGGCTGGATCGTGCTCGACCTGGATCCCGCAGATCTGGCTCCGGGTAACGTTTTGCAAACGGTGCCCGGACTGGGCGGAACCAACGTCCTCACCCCGAGCGGGGCCTTGGCCAACGGCGGCGTCACCTTCAATTCCACCGGCGGCATCCGCAACACCGTGCTGCCGTTCAAGATCAAAATCTGCGATATACGCAACGGCGCCTACGGACGCGATGTCGAGGTCAACGCGGTCGGAAATATCGCGTCCTCGCAGATGCCTGGCCAGGACGCGAATCGTGGCGTGCTCGCATGCCCATGAACCTCCCGCAGAACATCATGCACACTCCGGCACACTTCCGTAAAAGCCGCGGCTTTACCCTAGTCGAGGTGCTCGTATCGCTCGTCGTCCTCAGCGTGGGCTTGCTGGGGATGGCCAAGCTGGTGCTGGTTTCCGCGCATTCCAACGACAGCGCGTATTTGCGCAGTCAGGCCACGGCATTGGCGTACGAAATCCTTGACAAGATGCGCGCCAATCCCGCCGGAGCGCTTGCAGGCAACTACACGACTGCCCTAGGAGCGATGCCTGCGGCGCCTGTCTCCTGTATCGGTACAGGCACCGTCTGCACCCCGCTGCAAATTGCCCTCTGGGATGTGTATAGCTGGAAACAACATCTGACGACCGGGACCGATACTGCCGGAACGCGCACCGGTGCAATGCCGTCAGGTACCGCCTCCATCGTGACCTCCGTGACTTCACCCGTCACGGCAACCATCGTGGTGCAGTGGGACGACACTGCCGCTCAAGTGGTGTATGGCGAGGTTGCAGCGGCGAAGACGGTAACGCTGGAAACGGTGCTGCAATGACTCGGACGCGCGGCTTCTCGATTGTGGAACTCATGGTGGCGATCACCCTGGCCTTGATCGTAACCACGGCAGTCGTGTCGGTCTTCATCGGGTCGCAATCGGCATTTCGATCGACCTCCGGCACCGCAGCGCTCAGCGATAGCGGTCGTTTTGCGCTCCGCTTCATCGAAAATGCAGTGCGCGACGCCGGCTTTATGTCTTGCGGCAGCAGCACCAGAACAATCAGCAATTTGAATCCGCAGCCGACCTCATTGTATTACGCACCCGGGCCGACCGGCTTCTTCCCGCCGATGGCGGGATTCGAGGCCAAGAATACCGGTGTGGGCAATGCTTACACTGCCTCGACGACGGCCGGCGTCTTGGCAAATTGGAATCCGACCTTGGATGCGGCGTTCAGTTCTCTCGGGGGCCCCTCGCCGGGCCTGCCCTTCAAGAACAATGACATTTTGGTGGTGCGCTCGGCGAGCCAAGCCAGCCAGCCCGCATATGTGACCTCGCTCGCGGGAAATACTTTTGTAGTCGATGCACAACAGTCATTGAAGGCGCCGCAGCTGGCGATCATCTCGAATTGCGGCCAGGCGTTGCTTTTCCAAATTACCGGAATAGCGGGCGCTGCGCCGAACGTCACCGTGACTCACGCGGCAGGCGGAGGTGCGGGCGGCAATGCGGCAGCAACACTGCCCTTGAGTTTCGGGGCCGGCGCAATGGTGGCTCCGCTCGCGGCCACGGTGTATTTCATTGGAACGGGCGCCGATGGCGACGGCGCGCTGTTCGCAGCCGACATGCAAACGAACAACACCTTCGCGCCCAATGAGTTGGTACCCGACATCGAAGCGATGCAGATTCTCTACGGCCTGGATGCCACGGGCGCACAGAACGCGAGCCAGTTCGTCACGGCGGACCTCGTGCCGGATTTTGGGAGCGTGATGAGCGTTCAGGTGGCCATACTCGCCGCCGGGCCGCCGGGATCGGCGGCGACACCGCCTGCTGCGATCAGATACAACCTGCTTGGAACTTTGGTGACCGCACCCCGCGATAATCGGGCCCGCCAAGTATTCGAAGTGACGATCGCCGCTCGAAACTTACTGCCATGAGAGCAAACATGACGCGCAATCGACGAGATGTGGTCCGAAGCGCTTCCAGGCAATCGGGAGTCGTGCTCTTTGTCGCGCTGATATTGCTGCTCATTTTGAGCATGATCGGGGTCACGGTTGCGCGCATGCAGACGGTGGAAGAGCGCATGGCACGCAACGAAACCAGCCGGCAGCTGGCCGAACAAGCTGCAGAGGCGGCCCTGCGCAATGCCGAGGCCACGCTATTGAGCGTCAACACCAATCTATTCGCCAACGACAGCGGCGGCTTCTATTACTTCAATCAGAGCAACAACGGGACGGCGGTGAGCCAATTACCCGGTCTCGATTGGACCAACGCGGCAAACGTGCTGCCGTATACGGGGCCGGCCATGACCAATGTTCCGACCACGATGACATATCCGCCCAAGATCGTGATCGAAGAATTACCCACGGTGTCGCCGACGGGCGAGGCCTTGGGCGGAGCAGGCTCGGATCCGGCACCGCCTCCCAACCTGTTCAGGGTCACCGTTCAAGGGATGAACGCGGATGGCACTCCCAGCGTCATGCTGCAAACCATTTATGCCACTTTTTAGTGGAGGATTCGAGGAGCTTTTATGCACGACAACATGTTGAACATCGCGAGCAGGCGGCTCCTCGCTACACTGTCCTCGGCCGGACTCGCGCTGCTGGTGGGAATGCCTTTCCCGGCTGCCGCGGCAATACCCCCCGCTGTGCCCGTCTCGCAAGTTCCTCTGACGATTACCATTCCGGCCCATCCGCAGATCATGGTGGCCTTTGCGAATTCCGAATCCATGGACGGGAATTTGAGCGGCGCCATCATGACGGGTTCGGGCTCTTTGGGCCCGAATTTTGCCGGCCTGAATGCTTCCAGTTCGCCTGTGAATTTCACGATTCCGGCCGGATTCACACCTCCGCTCGACCCGGGCGCGGCGGGAGTTGCGCCTTACACGGTGAAATTGGGCGGCACGCTGTACGACAATTCGCCGAGCCGCCTGAATGTCGCGAAAGCTGGAATCAGTGCGATTCTCACCAGCTATATGGCGAGCGCCGATTTCGGCTTGATGGACTACAACACTTCGGGTAACGGCCTTTACACGACATGGGTGTACCAGATGAGTCCTTCCGGCGGGGGATTTACCTTCACGTCGGCCGCAGCGCCCGGCCAAGTCGCCAATCCTTGCTACCAAATCAATATCGCACTCGGCAATCCGGTTTCACAAGGCTGCAACACGCTGACTGCTTATTACGCGCCTCAGAATCTCTTTGCCAATCCCTACATGAACATCGGCTCGAGCAGCGACGATCCGGCGATCAACGACGTACTCTATGATTTCGGCGGCACCGGTGCCGTTTGTATCGCATATGGCGGCCCGAATCCGCCGAATCCCTTCCCGCCCAATTTCAGCCTCGGACAATTCAACAACGGCGGCTTCAGCGTCACCGAGACTTACACGAGTCAAAGGAATAACTGTCCGAGACAAACCGGACCGACCAACGCCGGCTTCGTGCCGTATTCGCCGGAAGTGATCTATGAGGAGCGCGGCTGGGGTTACGGAGCCAATCAATCCGCAAACTCCGGCACCATTCTCGTGCCGATGACGACAGCGGGCGCAACGCCCACTGCCGGAACCGTTGCCGCCGCGCTGGCGGTCTTCACGCCTTATCTCAATCCGGAGACGAACAATACGGGCACGAGGGAAATCAAGGCGGAGGCGGGACAATCGCCGATGGCGGGGCTGATGGCCCAAGCGAAAACGTATTTCGCAACCAATCCGGCATCGAGCAACGGCTGCACGCCGCAGCGCTACGTCATCATGGTGACCGACGGCTTGCCGACGTTTGATTTGAGCGGTAAAACTTGGCCGCCATTGGGAAGCTCGGCGGCGACCGGCTACGGCGTCACGGCGACCTTCAACGGCGATGGTTCTTTAGGCGCGACCAACGATCGGGCACTGACCGACGTCATTACGAAATTGTCCGCACTCAAAACGGCCGGAATCAATACCTTTATCGTCGGCCTGGGCGCGGGCGTTGATCCCAGCAAGAACCCCGTGGCTGCACAAACGCTGACCGCCATGGCCATCGCCGGGGGCACCGGTTCTTACTTCGCGGCAACCGATCCGACGACCCTCACCAATGATTTGCAAAGCATACTCGGTACGATTCTCGCGGCAACCCAATCGGTCGCCTCGGTCGCCGTCAACTCCACCGGACTCAGCACCAACAATGTCGTTTACCAATCGCAGTTTTTGTCCTCCGACACGAATCAGGATTGGACTGGAAATCTGTATGCATTTCCCGTGAGCGCAACGACCGGCGTCGTCGATACCATTCCCGCCGACGCCACCTGGGCCGCAGCGACTCAATTGGACGCGCAAAATTGGGACACCGGTCGCTTGATCGCGACCTGGGATCCCGTGGCCGGGGCGGGCACACCGTTTCGATGGACCGCGGGCACCCCCGCCACAGGCATCGCCAATACGACGGTGCTGGGTCAGGACTTGACCACATTCGCGCCGGATCCCAGCGGCCAGGACGTGCTCAATTTCTTGCGCGGCTCGAACGCGCAGGAAGTCAGGAATGGCGGGCAATTTCGCAATCGCACTCACAAATTGGGCGATATCGTATTCAGCAACCCGGTGTATGTCGGCCCTCCCTCGGGCAGTGTCATCTCACCGTCCTACGCCGCCTTTGCCATAGCCCAGAAGGCGCGGCCGCCGGTGATCTACGTCGGGGCCGACGACGGCATGCTTCATGCCTTCGACGCGACCACGGGCAGTGAGCGATTCGCCTATATCCCTACCGGCGTGTATGCCAACCTGATCAACTTGGCATCGCCCTATTACAATGCCCGGCACTTGTTTTACGTGGATGGTTCCCCGCAGTCAGTCGACGTGCAGTTCGCCGATAATTCCTGGCACACGCTGCTGTTGGGTACCGAAGGCGCCGGCGGCAAGAGCGCTTTCGCGATCGACATTTCGGATCCCACGACCATGACCTCGGAGGCGGCCCTCGCTCCCCTGGTGCTGTGGGACTTCACCGATACGGATTTGGGTTTGACGTACGCCGCGCCCGCGGTGTCGAACACGATCAACGGCACCATGCTGTTCCTGGGCAACGGCTATGACAGCACCCGGGAGAAGCCGTATCTGTACGTGCTGAGGCCGCAAACGGGCGCGATCTTTGCAAAAGTCGATCTATGCGCTGCGGTGCCGACGGCCTGCAACCTGGCCGTTGCGAACGGCTTATCCAGTGCCATCGCGGTGAATACCAGCGGACTCGGGACGGCGGCGGCGAATATCGTGTATGCCGGTGATTTGCAGGGGAACCTGTGGCGAATAGACATCTCGAACGCGAGCCCGGCATCCTGGGGCGTGTCCGTCCTTCTGCAGGCAAGAGATGCCGGCGGCAACGCGCAACCCATCACCACAACTCCCGTAGCGACGCTCAATCCTCAGTACCCCCAGCTGCTCGGGACCTTCGTATTTGTCGGCACGGGACAGCTGCTCGGGATTCCTGACCTGCCGAATACCGCGACGCAAACCATTTATGGCGTGTATGATCCGCCCGCCGCATATGCATCGCCCTTGACCCGCGCCAGCCTCGTGAAGCAAACCCTCTCATCGGGGCTGATCGGGACAACCGTGGTGTCCACGGTCACCAATAACGCAGTATCGGTTCCAACGACCAAAGGCTGGTATATCGATCTGTCCTTGAACAGCGGCGAGCGAGTGGTCAACAACCCGCTGCTGAAGAGCGGCGCGCTCGTCGTGACCACGACCCAGCCGGCGACCAATTCCTGCGTCTCGGGCGGGTCCTCGTTCTTATATGTCATCAACTATAAAACGGGCAGCGCATTCGCGATGCCGCAATTTGATGCAAACGGGGACGGCTCGATCAATTCGAGTGATACCACCGCCGGCGGAAAGGTTCCCCTCAGCGTGCAACTTGGACCAGGCTTTTACGCTGATGCGACCATCGTCAACCAAGGAGTGACGACCGGTCTCTCCAACGCCGGGGGCGGTGTGTGCCCGCTTGGCAGCTATGAGTCATATAGCTGTCCCGAGTCTGGAACAAGCTGTACTCCTCGTTGCTTGAAGGGGTCCGGTAAACGTCGTATCGCATGGTGGGAGGTTAGACAATGAAACTGCGAAAACTCGGGTTAGTCATCGGCGCGCTGATGATTTCGCTCAGCCTACAGCCGACGGCGGGATGGGCCTCGCGGGCGGTCGGTGGCGTGATTACAGGCGAAATCACTGCGTCGCCGAGCGCGACTCAGATCGAAATCGGCCATCATCTGTATCGGATCAAGGCCGATAGCCCCGCCGCGGCGGCGGCTCACAGCTTTTACTTCGGCGAGCTGGTCGACGTGACGCTCGATAAGCCGGCGATGGGTGCCGAGCCCGAAGTTGTTTCCATCACACAGCATGCAAATTGACGGGAGCGCAGCCGTGAAGAAAAGCGGATTTACGTTGGTAGAACTCATGATCGCGGTCGCCATTGTCGGAATTCTGGCCGCCATCGCGATTCCATCTTACTCAGCGTATACCAGACGGGCCAACCGGACCGATGCCACGCGAACGTTGACGTTCGATACTCAAGCGCTCGAGCGCTGCTATTCGCAGAGCTTTAGCTATGTGTGCCCGACCGTGCCGGCCGGCGCCACTCTCTCTCCTCGGGGTTATTACACCATCACCATCGCGGCAACGGCCACAACCTACTCGGTTACGGCTGTTCCCGTCGCCGCGCCCCAGTTGGCGGACACGAGTTGCACGCAGTTTTCGATCGACAATACCGGTAGGCAGACCGCGACCGACGGCATGAGCAACACTACGCTAACGTGCTGGGGTTCGACATAAGCCTCACGAGCCGCTCTAACAGCTGCTATCTCGCGCCCCCGGCTGCTCGCCCCCGGCTGCTCGCCCCCGGCTGCTCGCCCCCGGCTGCTCGCGCTCGGCTGCTATCTCGCGCTGTAGCCGCGGCCCTCGACACAAGCCGTCATGGCGCGCTGATAGTCCAAGCTATTTTGCGCCACCTGTCCGGCTTGCTCCGCAGCCCACTGCTGGCACTCGGCCTTATCGGTCGCCTGCTGCTCCGGGGTCTGACCGTTTTTCGGATACATGAATATCTGCCCCGCAGCCGCTCCGGCGTCGCCGGGGGGCGCGCCGCCGACACCTGGGGCTGCGCCTTCCGCGCCGGGGCTCGAATCCGCGATCGGCGGCGGATCCGTCGCCACATAGCCTTCGTAGGACGGGTTATAGGTGTAGTACACGTCGTTGGCGTAGTAATACGGAGTTCCACCCCACCAATAGGTAGCGTAAGCCAAGGGTAGGATCGGGAGGAACCAGGAGAATCCTATTCCGTAGTAGGCGCGCGGCCAGAAACCGCCGTGCCAGTACCCGCCCCGCCAATAAGCTCCCGTGGAGTACCCGTGGCCGTAATAGCCATGACCGCCATAATAGCCGGGGCGCCCATAGGCGCCACGCGCCGCATAGGATGTCCCGCCCCGGTATGCCCCGGTATAGCCAGCCCGGCCATATCCGGATCCGGCCGCAACACCGGCAAAATGTCCGCCGGCCGCATAACGCGCCCCGCCGCCGCCGATGGCGGCATGCCCACCACCGCCGAAGTGTCCGCCGCCTGAGGAGTGGCCGCCCCCGCCTCCGCCCCCCGAATGACCGCCGCCGCTCCCGCCACCGCCCGAATGACCGCCGCCGCCATGCTGCGCAAGCGCCGGCCCTGCGGTCAGCATCAACCCTACAACGCCGGCCGCAAAAAGAAAGCGTCTGCCGTTAGTACCCATGACTGTCACCTTCCGTTACCGATCGCGCCTCGGCTCAAGCACTCCAAACCCTATACACATAAGACCTGTCTTGTACAACGCGGTTCGCGAGGTTTGGTGCACATAAACAATGCTTAATTCCGCACCGCTGCATTGAACATAATATAAACACTACGCCCCGGGGCTGCCTCGAAGAACCTCGAATTCGTCTCGTTCACGATCACCGAACCCACATAGGCACGGTTGGCGAGATTATCAACGCGGCCAAATTCGCTGAACCGCCAGCGTCTCGTTTCTTGTTCGAACCCCGCCCGCAGATTCGCTACCCAGAAGCCCGCGGCAGCATCGGAATTGCGGTCATCGGTGTAGATCCGCGCGCGACCGAGGGTCTCGAGCGTGGCCGAAAAGCCCGCCGCCGCCTGGCTCCAACTGAGGCCGACATACAAGGTATTCATCGGCACAGCCGGGAGGTAGCTTCCCGCTTTTACGGTCTTGTAGTTCGCCGGCGGTGGGCCATGCCCGAGCGGGTTGCAAGGGGCTGCGACGCAGGCCGCGTACGCCTGGCCCACGACCGCACGTAGGTTCGTATACGCTAGACGAGCGCTGAAGCCTCCCCGCCAGTTCGCATCGACGCCGAGCTCAGCCCCGCGGCGGCTCGTCTCGCCGATGTTCTGCTGCACGGTTCTGCCGCCGGAATTCTGCAGAACGGCGAGTTCATCCACCGTCTTGATGTAGAACGCGGCGAGATTGGCCCTGACATAATCGCCTGCAGCCTTGACTCCGGCCTCGAAATTGTCGCTGCGCGCAGGCTTCAGCCCGAAATTCAAGCCGGGAAGGCTGCCGTCGACGGAGCGATAGGCAAGGTCATTCAGCGTCGGGGTTTCGAAGCCCTTGCCGTACGAGCCGTAGACATTGACCAAGGGAGTCGCGCGAAAAGTAATGCCGCCGACGGGATTCACGGCCGAGTAGCGCACGCTCGAGTCCGCGCCGTCGAGCACCGGTATGTGACCGTGGGAGGTTACCTCCACGAAGTTGTTGCGTACGCCGCCGATCATGCGCCAACGAGCTTGCGGATCCCATTGCGCCTGCAGGTATTGGTCGAAGTCGTACACATGATTCGCTTCGTCGCGACGCAGCCCTCCTTCGACTCCGAGCTGCGGCCCCGAGAAATTGAGATAGCCCTTGCGTGCTTCCGCCAGATCGTCGTAATTGATTCCCGCCACGATCTGCAAGGGAGTACTTGCAATCATGCGCATGCTTGTCAAATGCGCATCGACGCCCCAGAACGCGCGATCCAAATCGATGACGCCGCCCGGATACAGGGGGGCGTTGACTTGGGTCGCCTTTGGTATGGCTTGGAACTGTGTTGTCGCACGATGCCCGGTATAGACCGTGGCCGTCACGTCGTCATTGGCGCTCCATTTGTCGTCATAGACGATGCCGAGCTGTTCCTGGTCGAGAGACTTGCGGGTATTGAACTGAATGGCGCCGACGCCCGCCTGGCGCGGGTCCGCCGCAAGCTGCGCACGCGTGAGTCCGAGGGGATCCTGCACGTTCGGCGTCTCGACCACGTTGGCCACCACCGTGAGTTTCGAGGTCTCGCTCGGTGCGAAGCGCAGCTTCGAATTGAAGTTATCGCGCTCGGCGTTGCTATGGAAACGGTAGCCGTCGGTTTGGAAGTGCGCCGCATCTAGGACGTAGTTGGCCACGCCATTGTCGCCCTCGGCCTTCAGCGCGAAGCGTTGAGTGTTGAAGGTGCCATATTCCGCCCTGCCGTCGTACGCGTAGCCCGGCTTCGCGTCCTCGGTGAAAATCGCGATCACACCACCCGACGAATTGCCGTACAGCGCCGAGAAGGGTCCGCGCAATACTTCGATATGATCGGCGGATCCCAAGTCGAACTGCGAGAATTGACCCTGGCCGTCGGGCATCGTGCCGGGAATACCGTCGGAGTAAAGCCGGATACCCCTGACTCCAAAGCTCGACCGCGCACCGAATCCGCGGACGGAGAGCTGCAGGTCTTGGGCATAGTTTTGCCGGCTCTGTACCGACACCCCTGGCACGGTGATCAACGATTCCGAGAGATTCACTTGAACTTGGCCGGCGCGAATGGCTGCTTTGTCGACCCGGTCGATCGATACGGGCAAGTCCAGGCTGGACTCGGGGACGCGCGTAGCGGTGACCACGATGGCGGACAACTCCGCGGCGCTGTCGGCCGATGCCGCTCGGCACACCGCCGCCCAACTCGACACCACGACTATCAGCGATACCGCAGCTCGTCCGCCCCTCATCAGCAACTCTCCCCCGCGACTTGTTGTATGGCGGATATGGCGTCCGCCAGCATATGTCATTGAGCGTAACCTTGACGATTCGCCGGCGTCCCAGAGATATTCATTAAACCAGGGTCCTCGTTAAAGTAACGTCCTGGCTTGCCGCTATTTCGGACTTGAACAAGGACATGCACAACCACGCGGTATTCGCGGCCCGTCTCGCCCTGCTCACTGTGCGAAGCGTCGCCGCCATCTTGCTGCTGCCGTCGATGGTTTCGGCGGAGTCGCATATTCAGGCTGTCGCGCTGAATGATGCACCGACGGCTACGGCGCGCGTGAATTTCAAGATCGTCATTCCCAGGGTTCTCTATGTGCGGCTGGGCACCGGAAACGATCGCGCCGTCGGCGCTGAAACGGTGGCCATCATGAGCAATAGCCGCAACGTGACCTTGAACGCGACGATTCGCACACCGGGTTCCTCTGCCCAGGGCAATGTCATCCTGAGCTCCGCACTCGGAAACCTCATTGCCCAGGACGCAGCGTGCACGCTTGGACCGAGCCGCGTCTCCGCTGCGCCTGCCCAAGCCCGCCGAGCGGGGACCTTCGCTGTCCACCAGGTGTTCTGCACCGTCTCGATGCCCTAGCCGATCCGCACAAATGTGCTCCGCGTCACGTTAAGACCGCCGGCGCGCTCCTCGCCCGTGCCCGCCGGCTCGACGCCGATCGTGCGACCCAACGCACAAAAACCAAGGAATATCGGCACCCGCAGACGGAACTTGAGCGCATCTCAGCCGAATTGCGACCTGGTTCAACGTGCCTATAGGGCTATCCCCTAGTATCGGTTGCGAGCATAACGCAGCAGCACAGGAAGCAGACAATGAAGACTTCGACCGCCTTGAAGAGCCTGTTGGGCGCCGGAGCACTGACGCTCCCGCTCATGGCATTTGCCGAATCGAACGTTCAGACGGGGGCTGCGACCGCCTCACCCGGCGCGACCGCCCACGTCGATTTCTCCATAGTCATTCCGAAGATTCTGTATTTGCGCGTCGGCACGGGCTCCGGCTACACGACCGGTGCGCTCAGTTCCGTCAACACCATCGATCTCATCACGTTCTCGCCCGCACCGGGTACGGTGGGCAATGGCACCCCGGTGGCCGGTACCGGCGGCGATCTGACCGGCGGCGTCGAGACCGCGGCGATCGTGAGCAACAGCGGCAACGTGACGCTGAACGCCACCGCGAGCGGCGCGCTCAGCGACGGCAACGGCGACAGCATTCCGTTCACGCAGATCACCACCGCCGCCACCACTCTGACATCCGCCACGCAGCTGCCTGCGCCGGTGCTGACCAACGGCACCAGTTCCAACGTCGTCCTTACTGCACCGGCGACGAAACTGATCGTCCAGGATGCCAAGTGGACGTACAGCTACGCGAACGCCGCGAGCGTGCCGGCGGGTACCTACGGCGGCGTCAATGCGAACAATAGCCGCGTGGTTTACACGGCGACGATGCCCTAATCCGCCGGCAACGGCACTCCAATGCACGACAATCAGCTCTCGCTCCCGGCTTCCGAGCCCGGAATGACGCCGGTCGTTCATCGGTTGCAACGCTGCCACTATGGGCTGCGCCGAGCGCTGATCGGCGCAGCCTTATGCAGCGCGATGCCGAATGCCGCCTCGGCGTACACGGCAACGCTCACCCCGGCAACACCCTTGACCGTGTACCTGCAGGTGGGCGTCGGCGGCTTCACGAACGACTACATCAATGGCGGTCAGCCGGGGAATAACACAACCATCAACCGGGTCTCGGCCACCGTCGCGGCGGCGGCCGTCGGCAACGGGACCGCGCAGGCGATGACAACCGACAGCACCGCGATCCAAAGTTACTGGGACGGCTACACGTTTTGCAGCGTGCCCGGGCAACTCTATATCGGCGGTTTTTACCGCACCGCCGGCGGCGCTACCGCCGCGGCGCTGGTCACCGCCACTGTTCCGGCCGCATTGACCGACGCAGCCGGCGACACCATTCCGTTTTCTAAAATCCGGTGGACCTCCAGCGGCAACGGCGATTCGGGTGCCCAGCCCTTTGCCGCCGGCAACTTCGTCAACGGCAGCGTTCAGAACGTGGGCTCCATGAGCAGCAATACGTGGAACGAGAGCTGCTGGACATTCTCGTACTTGAACAACACCGTACCCCCGGCCGGCACATTCACCGGCGTGGTGCGCTATACCCTGAGTGCGCCATGACCCGCGCCGGCAGGGAGCTGCGCGGTGCTTTTTTTTTGGCTTGCGCATTGAGCATAATCTGGCCGGCAGCGGCCCGCGCAAAGACGATAACGATCGATGATGCGGGCACTCAAGCGCTCGAACCGTCCGTGAGTCTCAAGTGGAAGAACGCCGCGCCGCCGCGCTCCGGCCGCAACAATCTGATGGTCGGTACCACGACGATTCGTGTGCGCCTCAACGTGATGCCCTGGCTACGCCGTTCGGGACGGATCTATTTGAATCTGCCGGCGCAGCCGCCGGGTCCAATCGCCGCATCGTGGATCACGCAGGGACGATTTCTGCCGGGACAGGTGCATTCCGGAAATCGGGTTCTGGTCTACACCGGACCGATCACGGCGCCCTCCATGGAGGACATGCTGACGGTTCGGTTCAGCGTCGACGGAAGCCTGGTGCGGCGCACCTTCCCCGTGACCTTCCGCTTTGAAATGGATGAGGATTGATCATGGTGCGTCGCGTATCTCTGGTGCTCGCCGTTCTCGGCGCCACGCTTTCCCCTTGCGTGCACGCGCAAGGATTCGCGGCGCTGGTCTCGCCCCCGCGCTTCGAGCTCGCGACGCAGCCCGGAAAGGCCCTGCGCAGCGTCATCGAGGTGAGCAATCGCTCGACGGCAAGCGCGCGGTACCTGATCCACACCGCCGACTGGACCTTTTCTCCGGACTTCAGCGTCACCTTTCAGGACGAGCTGCAACCCGGCAGCTGCCGGCCATGGGTCGCGATCGAACGGCCCGAAGTGACGGTTCCCGGCGGCGGTACATTGCGCTACCGCTTCGAAGTGACCGTCCCTGGAGACGCGCCGGCCGGCGAATGCCATTTCGCACTGATGATCGAAGGCGCTGAACCTTCGATCGCCCGCAGCAATGGTCTGGACATGCCCGTTACCGGGCGCATCGGCGTCATCGTGTACCTGACCATCGGCGCCGGTGCACCCGATCTTGAAGTGTTCGGACCGAAAATCGCGACGCTCAATGGGCAACAGATCCCGACGCTGGTCGTTCACAACTCCGGCACCGCGCATGGACGCGTGAGCGGGTTCCTGACGGGTAAGGACGCGAAAGGAATCTCGTATGACTTCACGCCGTCGGATTTTCCGATCTTGCCTCACGAGCAGCGTGACGTCTTCCTGACTCCCTCGACGGCCACCGACGATCATCCGACGCTCACTTTTCCGGTCACGGTGAAAGGCACGCTCGAGTGGGGCAAGCAGAGGACTGAACTCAATCAGACTTTTAGATGAAACGCCGCGGCAACCTTACGCTCGCATTCCTGTGCGGGCCGGGAGGACTCGCGTTGTTGAGCGCGGTGCAGGCGCAAGTTGCGGCGACGGCGCCACCGACAGGTCACGATGCGCCGGCCTATCAGGATCGCTACATCGGCGGCGGTTCCCTGCCTCTCGACATATCCCGCGCGGACGGTACAAGCAGCGATACGCAAGGTCTGGCGAATTCCCTTGAGCTCGATGGCGTATTAAGCGCGCTGAGTTCGCGCGGCGCAGGTTCGGACACCCATGTCACGGAAAAAGGCTTCCTCGCCAAGGCGCAATGGGAAACCGCGGTATACGGTGCGTGGTCGCTCGATGCCTCCGCGCGCACGGGAGGGTCCGAGCTGGGGGCCGCCGGGCAAGGACAGGGCGGAGTCCTCACGCTGAGGCAGCGCGGCATGCCCTTTGACGGAGACTGGCAGGCAGACAATGCTATCGGCGATTTGAATTCCCCCGACATCGGCCTCGCGCGGATTCAACCGCGCTTCTATTTGCCCACGGCTCCGGTGCAGGGGCTTGCGACGGAGTGGCGCGGCCCCTCGGGCCTGCAACTCGTCGCGGGTGGCGGCATACCGGGTGTCTACGATGGCATCGTGGTGCCGAATTTCCGCACGTTGCAGGGATCGACGGCGACCGCCGGCGCACAGTGGTCCCCGGCATCGCAGTGGACGGTGGGCGGACAATTCGTCGAGGCTCGAGACGTGAACCTGAGCATAGGTCCGGTGATCGACGGCAGCGCGCTCATGTCCTCGAGCACCGGGCTCCTCACAGCCGCTTGGGCCGATCAAGGTGCGCATCTTCAGCTGAATCTTCTCGATGGGGACGTCAACGGCAAGTCCAATGCGGTCGGCACTTGGGTCGACGCGTCGATCGCACGGGGCCGGATCCTGCAAAACGCGGGTATTTTTCGCATCGATCCGAACATGACCTGGGGCAATCAGCTGATTTCGAACGACGCGCAAGGCGGGTATTACCGGCTCAACTACCAGAGCCGGCAGTGGCTGGCGGACGTCGGGATCGACGAAGTACGCTCGGTGTCGGGCCTCGGTACCAACACGACGTTCGTTACCGGGGACGCCCGTTACCAGCTGTCGCGCGATTGGGGCGTTGGCGGCGTCGTCAACGCCAGCCGTACCGACGGTGGCACCAGCTGGTCGCTGGAGGGTTATCTAGACCACGCGAACGCCGCGGGGACGGGCCGCGCGCAGGCCGATTTCGCCGAGACCGTCACCGGCCGGGACGCCACGCTGACACTCAATGAATCGTGGTCGGCGCCGGTGGGCATGCGGCTGAGCACCTCAACCTCCGTCGAGCGAATCAGCGGCGCCATCATCAATGGCCTGCCTGAGGACAGTACGGTGCTGAGCATCGCCGCGTTTGGCGGCGGCCAATTCACCACCGCGCTCGGCGTCGAGGGCAATGTGCGCTGGGCCAAGGCAGTGCAGGGACAGGCCGCGCCGGGCGTGTCTGCGAACGTATCTTTGACCTGGCAGCTGTCGCACGCTTGGGAAACCCGCCTCACCTATTACGACAGCCGGATCGGATCCTGGACGCCGCTGACCGTGCAATCGCCGCTGACACCGCCGATAGCGACGCTGGTTCCCTCGGTACGGGAAAGCGGACTATTTCTGACGTTGCGGTACCGGCGAGCGTCGGGCGCGCACTTCGCTCCGCTCGGCGGCGCCCCGGGAGCGGGTTCAGGCGAAATCTCGGGCGTCGTCTTTCTCGATGCCAACAACAACGGACGTGCCGATGCCGGCGAACTCGGCGCGCCCAATGTCACGGTGGTGCTGGATGGGAGATTCTCCGTGCAGACCGACGCCCGCGGCCGATTCAACTTCCCGGTGGTGGCGACCGGGCACCATGTCATTACGGTCATCCCGGACAACCTGCAGCTCCCATGGGCGCTCCTCAATGAAGGCCGCGCGGAGTGCATGGTCTCGACTCGAGACCGCACGGAAATCAGCATCGGCGCACAGCGCCCGCGCTAGCCCCTACGGTTCCGCAAAATTGCCTGCTTGGTATACGACCCGCCCGCCAACCACCGTTTGCAACACCTTGATGTCGGCGATTTGCCCCGCGGGAACATCGAAAAAGTTTCGGTCGAGCACGATGAGATCAGCGAGCTTGCCCACTTCGATCGATCCGATCGCTTCGTCCCGATGCAGCTGGTACGCGGCATTCATGGTGATCGCCCGCAGTACCTCCTGGCGCGAGAGGCCCGGGTCTTCGCTCAAGCGGCCGGCATATTTGTGATCAGGCTGCGGCGCATTGGTGCGCGTGACGCCGACCTTGAGCGCGAACCATTCATCGAGCGGATCCACCGGCCAATCGCTGCCGAACGCGATGCGCGCGCCTGCCGCCGCGAGAAAGCCGGCGGGCTCGATGTACTTGAAGCGCGCCGCTCCCAAATATTCGCGGGCGCCCTCCATGGTATCGGGCGCCTGCTTTTCCCATTGAAACGACAGCACGGGAATTACATTCAGTTGTTTGAAGCGCGGGAAGTCGGCGGGATCGACGATCTCATCGTGAGCCATCGCAGCTCGTATGTCGCGGCCGGGAAACTGTCGCCGCAGGACCGCGACGCCATCCAGCCCTTCGCGCACCGCGCGATCGCCGTCCGCGTGCATGTGCGGTTCGAATCCCGCCCCCGCAATTTCGACCAACAGCGGACCCAGCACGGGCGCCGGGAAATACACTTCCGGACCGCGGCTTTTGGAAGTCCCCCAGTGCCGATTGTCGGGAGTCCCTTGCAGGCTCAGATAAGGCACCAACATCGCGCCCGTCGATGCCGGAGCGGTGATCACTCCGTCGAGAAACAGTTTCACATTACGAACGGTCACTGTCGGCTCCGGACCCACAGCTCCCTGGTCGTAGCGCGCAGCCAATGATTTGACCATTGCGACCGCTTTTTTGGGGTCGCGACCCTGCGGCGGCGTGATCACGACGGCAAAGTGCGCGCGGGCCGTCAGTGCGCCGCTGCGTTGCAACGTTGCAAACGCCTCGATGCCGCCGGGTACGGCCGCCGCGTCCAAGAACGTGGTCACGCCCTGTTTGCGAAGGGCGTCCAGGGTAGCTGCCGCCGACTTGACGTCGTCGGCGGGGGTGGGCGCCGGTATCAGCTTCGCCACCGCCTCTTGCGCGGCGTCCTCCAGTATCCCGGACGGGTTGCCGGAAGGATCGCGCCCCACCTTGCCGCCCAAGGGATCAGGGGTCTTCGTGGTGATGCCGGCGAGTTGCAAGCCCCGCGAATTGACCAACGCCGTATGGCCGAAGGAGGACATGACGACAATAGGTCTGCGGGTCTTCAGCGAGTCCAGGACTCCGCGAGTGGTCAGCGTACCTGCCGGCAACATGGCTTCTTGAAACCAATTGACTACCTCGAGCCAATTTTCCGGTTCGCGAGTGCGCGTTTGATCGAGACAGGCCTGAATCTTTGCTTGCATCTGTTCGACTCGAAGCTGTTCGTAGTTCAAGTTGCATTTCAGCAGAGCCGCCCCTCCTTGGAGCGGATGCTGGTGGCCGTCCACCAAGCCAGGCATCAACATTCTGCCGTGTAAATCGGTGATTTTGGTGTGCGGGCCGATCAAGGAATTGATCCCCGCATCGGTTCCCACATAAACGATCCGCCCATCGCGGATTGCGAGCGCCTGCTGCCGGCTATCATTGGCGTCGACGGTGTACACGGTCCCATGCCGGTATATCGTGTCGGCCGACCCGTCGGTCGCGGAGCCTTGTTTCGCGGCGTCCTGTGCAAGGCACGTCGGTGCGGCGGCCAGCGTCCCGGCAGCGGCCAGCGCGGTCGCCGCGCCTCGAATTAATTCAAACCGCATCCAGCGCCGCGCCCAAATCCGCCATGAGATCGCCGGCATCCTCGATGCCGACTGAAATTCGAATCAATCCGTCGGTAATTCCGAGACGCTCACGCGTGAGCTTGGCGACGCCGGAATGCGTGGTACTTGCGGGGTGCGATATCAGGGTCTCGGTGCCTCCGAGACTCACCGCAAGCTTGATCACTTGCAGCGCGTCGAGCAACCTGAACGCCTCCGCCTCTGCGCCTTTGACGGTAAAACCGAAAGTCGAGCCCGCGCTCTGGCACTGCCGCTTGAACACCGCCTGTCGCGGGTCGTCGGCCGACAGAAAGCCCAGATAATTGACGGCGGCGATCTTGGCGTGTCTGCGCAGAAAGTCCGCCACCAGTGCAGCATTTTCCGCCGCCTTATGCATGCGGAGCGACAGCGTCTCCATCGAACGCATGATCATCCATGCCGTATTCGGATCCAATTGAGTGCCGAGTGCGCCGCGCAGTTTTTTCACCGGACCCACCGCTTCACGCGATCCGACGACACCTCCCGCGACCAAATCGGAGTGGCCGCCGACGTACTTCGTCAGCGAATACATCACAAGATCCGCGCCAAACCCGAGCGGGCGCTGAAACACGGGGCCGAGAAAAGTGTTGTCGACGACGACCGGAGGCCGGCCGCCGGATTGGCGCTTGCCGATGGTCGCGGAAATTTCCTGCATCAGCGCAAGATCGACCAAACTATTGGTCGGATTCGCCGGTGTCTCGACCATCACCAGGCAAACCCGGCCGCCTGTCTCAGCGGCCTTTTTCGAAGCGCGTTCCGCCGCTTCGGTGACCGCGGCCCGATCGTGGCCCAGACTGAATCCGACGGCATTTACGCCGAAAGGAGGCAAGGTTTTTTCGATGAGCGTTTCCGTTCCGCCATACAGAGGCTGACTCATCAGAATGACGTCGCCCGGCCGCACGTGCGTCCAGATGACGGTAGAGATTGCCGACATGCCGCTGGAAAATACCGCCGCCGCCTCGCCCTCTTCCCACAGCGCCAGGCGGTCCTCGAGCACTTCTAGGTTGGGATTGTTGAATCGCGAATAGACGAGGCCGGAGGATTGACCCGCACCGGGCTCGCGCCGTCCGGACGTGTAGTCGAAAAAGTCCTTGCCGTCCTGCGCCGTCTTGAAGACGAACGTCGAAGTCAAGAAGATCGGCGGCTTGAGCGATCCTTCGGATAAGCTCGGGTCGTAGCCGTATCCCATCATTTGGGTTTCGGGCTTGAGCACGTGTTTGCCGATTTTGCGTTTATGATAAGAGTCGTAGCTCACGTTGCCCCCAACGAGTCGATTTCCGATGCGCAATATAACCTGTCGGCCGGAAGGCGTGGAATGAATCAAACGTGTTGCTCTTAATCATCGCCGCAGCGGCGTTTCTCAGCACATTTTTCGGCGGCCTGCTGGCGCTCAAGCTGCACGATAAATTGCACTTGATATTGGGATTCAGCGCCGGCGCGGTCATCGGCGTCGCATTCTTCGACCTGCTGCCTGAGGCGATCATTTTCGGCGAGAAATTTCACGGTCCGGCGGCCATTCTGGCCTGCACGGCATTCGGTTTCTTGGCGTACTTGGTGATGGATCGAATCCTGTCGTTCCACGGCGACGCCGCGCCTCGCGGGCCCTTGGCCGCCGGCGTGCTGTGCATGCACAGCCTGCTCGACGGCGTCGCCATCGGAATCGCTTTCCAGGCCTCGCATGAAGTCGGAATCGTGGTCGCCATTGCGGTGCTCACCCACGATTTCTCGGACGGCATCAATACGATGAACATCGTGCTCAAAAACGGCGGCGGCCGTGGGCCGGCGTTCCGCTGGCTCATCGCTGATGCGCTGGCGCCCGTCCTGGGAGTGCTTTCGACGTTTTTCTTCAGCGTTCCCGCCGAATGGTTCGGCACCGCGCTCGCGCTCTTCGCGGGATTCTTTTTGTACATCGGCGCCAGCGATTTAATCCCGGAGAGCTACCATGCCCATCCGAAATTTCTGACTACCGCCATGACCCTGGCGGGTGCCGCAATCTTGTATCTGGCAATCACCCTAATCGGGTAGCCGCGCGATGATGGGGGGCCGGGGGCGACTCGTTGCCGCGCTCCCGGCTGAGGCCGCCATGATGCTGGCGATCGCCGCCCATTGAATCCAACTCAAGCGTTCTCCGAGAAAGCTCAAGCCCGACAGGGCGCCCAGCGCGGGATCCAAGCTCATGAGAACGCCGACCGTTCGCGTCGGCAATCGCGGCATCGCCAGCATTTCAAGCGAATAGGGAAGCGCGCTCGACAGCAGTGCCACGCCGAGCGCGGCCGGCAAGATCGCCGGCGAGAGCAGCCGCGCCCCGGCCTCTGCGACCCCGATGGGGACAATCACGATGGCGCCGACCACCATGCCGAGCGCCGTTGTCTGTCCGCCGTGTGCGGCCCCCGCCTTGCGGCCGTAAAAAATGTACAGCGCCCAAAAAACGCCGGCTGCCAGCGCATACCCGACCCCGCCGGCATCCAATGGCTTGGACTCCAAGCCCAGCGGCAGCAATGCGAGCAGGCCCAGCGCCGCCATCAGGATCCATGCAAAGTCGATGGGGCGCCGCGAAGCCGCCATCGCCAATGCCAGCGGACCGGCAAATTCCAGTGCGACCGCGATTCCGAGCGGGATGGAGTTCAGCGACAAATAGAAACAAAAATTCATGCACCCCAGCGCCAGCCCGTACATGACGATCACTCGGATCTCTCGCGGGGTCGGACGCATCCGCCACGGACGCCACACGGCCAACAGCATGAAGGATGCCAAAGCCATCCGTAACGCAGTAGTGCCCGCCGCGCCCACCATCGGAAACAATCCCTTGGCCATCACGGCGCCGAGTTGAAAGCAAAACATCGCCGCGATCAGCACCGCGATCGGCGCGGCCACCGTGTCGGACTTGAGTTTCAAGAGTCGCGGCTGTCGTCGGCGGGCGTCTTGTCGAGAAGATGCAGGTGCTTCATCACGCGATTGAGATTCTTGCGAATCTCGTTGAGGTGCCCGAGAGAGACGATGGTCTTCATCGCCTCCTTGAGAGGCTGCAAGGGATACCCGCCGTAGGCTCCGGCATCCGGTACATCGCACGTGACCGACGATCTGCCGGCGAGGACTACGTTGTCTCCCAGCGTGATGTGCGCGGTGACCACGGAATTTCCGCCCGTGACGAATTGCCGGCCGATTTTCGTCGACCCCCCCATCATGAAACCGGCGGTGAAGAAACCGTTCTCGCCCAGATCGCAGTTGTGCGCGATATGACAGATATTATCGAGCTTGGTGCCGGATCGGATGTAGGTGGAGGTCAGAGTCGCACGATCGATCGCGCAGTTGCTGCCGATTTCCACGCCGTTGCCGATTTTGACGTTGCCGAGATGCGCAATTTTCCGCGGCCTCCCGTCGGGATCCACGGCGTACCCGAATCCATCGCTGCCGATGCTGGTGTGCGGATGTATCTCGCAGTCATCGCCGATCTGGCATCCGGCGCCCAGAAAAACGTGCGGATGCAGCACGCTTCGGTCGCCGACCCGGGCGTCGTTCTCGATGACGGCGTGAGCGCCGATCAGACACTCGTTCCCGATGCTGGCATGCGCGCCGATGACGCAGTAAGGCCCCAGGAAGGACCGCTCGCCGATCATGGCATCCGGGTGCACCACCGCGGTCGGATGGCGTTCGCCCCACTGCGTGAACCGATAGCACTTCTTGTCGAAGTATTTCAACAATACCGCCATGCCCATCGATATGCTTTCCACCGAAAAGCAGCAGCTCTCGGCATCCATGTGGACGTCCATACAACCGGTCATCTTCGCCGGCACTATCAGAATTGCGGGCTTATGACGGCGCGCCTCGGCAAGTTGCTCTGCGTTGCTCGCATAGACCAAGCTGCCCAACAAGGCCTCCTCCGGAATGTGGACGTGGCTCGCGCCAATTTCCAAGTCCCCGTGCAGAAAGGTGAAGACATCCGAATGCCGAGACTTGATGATGTGAGCGGTGAGCATGATGCTGTCCAATCCACGGCCGAACTCCCGGCGGAGTATGATCGTTCGCGACCGATCATGCATGACCCAATAGACAGTTTCCTTGCGCAGCGTCCTTTGATGGTGCTGGACGGTGCGCTGGCGACGGAACTCGAACGTCGCGGTGCCGACCTTAAGGATGCGCTTTGGTCCGCCAAATGCCTGATCGAGCGGCCGGAGCTCATCCGCGAGGTGCATGTCGACTACTTTCGCGCCGGCGCCGATGTGGCGACGACGGCGACTTATCAGGCGACTTTCGAGGGTTTTGCACGCCGCGGCATCGAGCGGCAGGCCGCCGCGCAGTTGATGTGCCGCGCGGTGGATATCGCGGTCGCCGCACGCGACGAGTTTTGGGCCGTGGAATCGAACCGCGCCGGCCGGTTGCGGCCTCTGATTGCGGCCTCCGTCGGCCCGTACGGCGCAATGCTCGCCGACGGTTCGGAGTATCGGGGCCATTACGCGCTGGATGACGATGCCCTCGCGGATTTTCATGAGCCGCGTCTGCGGGTGCTCGCGGATGCGGGTGCCGATCTGCTGGCGTGCGAGACTATCCCGTGCCGCCGGGAGGCGCTGGTATTGGCGCGCGGGCTGCGGGAATTTCCGGAAGTTTGCGCCTGGATCAGTTTTTCCTGCCGGGACGGCGGGCTTACTTCCGAGGGCGAAGATATCGGCGAGTGCGTTGCGGAGTTGCGCGACTATCCTCAGATCGCCGCGGTCGGCGTCAACTGCACCGCGCCGCAATACATCACGCCGCTGCTGCGAAAGATGCGCGCGAAGACCGATAAGCCGCTGGTGGTGTACCCCAACTCCGGCGAGTGCTACGACGCTTCGATCAAACAGTGGCGCGGCGCGGAAGGAGCATGGCAGATCGGCGCACAGGCGCGCCTTTGGTATGCAGAAGGAGCACGCTTGATCGGCGGCTGCTGCCGTACCGGACCCTTGGAAATTCGCAGCGTGAAGCAATGCGTGCATCCCGAACTCTCGGCATAGTGATGGGCTTCGCCGCGCTGTTCGCACCGCTCGCCATGGCCCGTGCGGCCGTCGGCGATCCCGGGGCGGCCGCTCACGCGGTGGGCAATCGCTGCCCGGATCGGGCCGCCGTCGCGCTCGTCGTGCAAGGTTCAACCCTGTGCGCGTCGATCGATGATGACCCTGCGCAGGCCATCAGGCCCCAGCTCCTGTTGGAATGGATCGAACGCTCGGGGCGCATAGTCGGCGATTATTACGGGCGTTTCCCCGCGCCTTTGGTTGCTTTGCGAATCCATGCCGGCGCGGGTGGCGGTGTGAGCGGGGGGCGCACGACCAATGAATCCGGGCTCGAGATCCAGGTGAGTGTGGGGCGAGGCGTGACTCAAGCCGATTTGGCGGCGGATTGGGTGCTCGTGCACGAAATGGTGCACCTCGCGCTGCCCGAGATAGGCCGGCGGCACAATTGGCTCGCCGAGGGACTGGCCGTGTATGTCGAAGGCATTGCACGGGCGCAATTCGGCAACCGCGACATCACGGATGTCTGGGCGGAATACCGGCACTCGATGCCGCTCGGCCTGCCGCATGAGGGGGAAGGCGGCATGGACCAGACGGCGACTTGGGGACGAACTTATTGGGGCGGCGCACTTTTTTGCCTGCAGGCCGACGTCGCCATACGCGAGCAGACCGGCAATCGAGTCGGACTGCAGACGGCGTTGCGAGCCATACTCAACGAAAGCGGCGGCTATCGCGCCGAACGCGACATCGATGAAGTACTGCGCATCGGCGACGCTGCCACGGGCACGCGAGTTCTGGAGGATCTTTACCGCGAGAACAAGGCGGCGCCGTTGACGCCAAATCTTGAACTGCTATGGAACCGGCTTGGTATTCCGAGCGACCCGAAATCACAGCCCTTGGACGCCCATGCGCCGCTTAGCGCAATTCGCGTCGCCATTACGCACAAGCCGTAGCGGTTGGCCCCCGCCGATTTTCGGCCATGCGCCTAGTGCTCCGAAAAATTCGGCTCCCGCTTCTCGAAGAAAGCGCGCACGCCTTCGACGCAATCGTGGGTTTCCAGGGTCATCTCCTGAGCGCTGCGCTCGGCGCGAAGTTGTTCCTGCAATGAATGATCGAACGTCGAGGCATGCAAGGAGCGGATTTGCCCAAGGACCGCACATGGTCCGTTGGCAAGACGGTGCGCCACCGCGTGCGCCCGCATCACGACCTCTGCAGCCGGCACGACCGCATAGACAAGACCCCAGTCGAGCGCGGTCTTGGCGTCGATGCGTTCCGCAAGCATCAGCGACGACAGCGAGCGGCCCGCACCGATGCGGCGGGCGAGATGAAAGGTGATTCCCGCATCCGGTACCAGCCCCAAACGCGCGAACGACGGCAGGAAATACGCGTTGTCGCCCGCGATGATGATGTCGCTGGCCAGCGCGAGACTCATGCCCGCTCCCACCGCGGCTCCGTTAACCGCCGCCACGATGGGGAAGCGAAAACCGCTCAAGCGCAGAATCAGAGGATCCATGAACCGGCGCATCTCGAAATGCGCCCGCTGGCGCGCCTCCTGGGTTTTCAGATCGACCGAATGCAGATCCAAGCCGCTGCAAAAGACGTCATTGCTGCCGGTGATCACGACGGCTCGGGCGCCGCTTTCTCCCTTTTGTATTTGATCGAGCGCCAAGTGCATCGCGCGGATAATCGTGATATCGATCGCATTGCTCACCGCCGAGCGCTGTATCGCGAGAGTTGCAACTGCGTCGGAAACCGTGAACGATAAACTGTTCATGAGTACTGCCTCCTCGATTGCGATCATGCCCCCTGCCCGCTGTTGCCGCAAGACGATGGGCACTCCCATGGGCCGCATGACATAAGGGGGTCAATGTGCTCAGCGCTCGCCTAGCGGCGGCGATGAGCCGCCGAGCTCTGCACCATGGCTGGGTGGTCGTAGCGACCACCTTCCTCACCAAGTTGGTCACGGCCGGGGCCATGGGCGCTCCCGGGCGCGCAAAGTGACACTGAGCGCGCTTCCCGGTCTGATCGTCGGCTTGGCGACGGCGAGTTCGGCAACGTTGCGCGCGAGCGCGTGATACCTCAAACTTTCCGCCGCGCACGGGCGGCCAAACTCCGGAGTTCAACGATGTCGATGTTTTTCACGCGCGCATGCGCCGGGCGCCGCTGCGCCGGACGCCGCTGCGCCGGTCTGGTGTCGGCTAGCATCGGTTGTTTGCTGATGGCGACAGGCGGACGAGCCCTTGCCTCCGACCCGCTGCCGAACGAAATCCCGCCGGTCTTTGTCCCGCGCGTCGATGGCTTCGATTACGTGAAACGGGAAGTCATGATCCCGATGCGCGACGGCGTCAAACTGCAGACCATCATTCTCATTCCGCGAGGGGCGCATCGCGCACCGATTTTACTGTCTCGCACCCCCTACGGTGCGGCGGAACGCCTTACCAAGGCAAACAGCGCGCACTTGTCCGCTCTGATTGACAGCACGGATGTCGCGGACGATGCCGTCGTCAATGGCGGCTATATTCGCGTGATGCAGGACGTGCGCGGCAAGCACGGATCGGAAGGCGACTATGTCATGACCCGCCCCTTGCGCGGCCGGTTGAATTCGACCGATGTCGATCACTCGACCGACACCTACGATACCATCGATTGGCTGGTCAGGAATCTTCCTGAATCAAACGGCAAGGTGGGAATTCTCGGCATTTCCTACGATGGCTTCACCTCTCTCATGGCGTTGGTGAACCCGCATCCGGCGCTGCGCGCGGCGGTGCCGATTAACGCAATGGTCGACAGCTGGAGAGGCGACGATTGGTTCCACAACGGCGCGTTTCGTCTCGACAGTCTGACTTATTTTCATGGCCAGGAAGCAAACCGTGCCAGCGACCTGCCCTGGTGGACCGATCACTACGACGACTACGACACGTGGCTCAACGTGGGCGCAGCGAGCGACATGGTGCGCTTGCATGGTCTTGAACAGGTGGGCTTTACCGACAAAGTCATGAAGCATCCAGCCTATGATGCCTTTTGGCAGGAACAAGCCCTGGATAAGATTCTCGCCAAACAGGGGGTCGCCGTGCCCGTGATGTTGGTGCACAGTCTCTGGGACCAAGAGGATATCTACGGCAACATCGCGCTCTACAAGGCACTCAAGGCGCAACGATCCGACAATCCCGATCTTTATTTGATCATCGGACCCTGGTTTCATCATCAACAACGGCTCGACGGCAGTGCGATCGGGTCGATTCGCTTCGGCAGCGACACGGCCGAATACTTCCGGCTGCATCTGCTGCGTCCGTTTTTGGACCATTATCTCAAAGACGATCCGCCGCCCCTGGCGATAACGCCGGTCAACGCCTTCGAGACCGGCACGAATCGCTGGCGAGCGCTGACGACGTGGCCGAGCGGTTGCGCCGCGGGCTGCGGCATCGATCATCAGAACCTCTATCTGCAAGCGGGCGGCAACCTGCGCTTGGGTTCATCCGATGCCGCGGCTTCCGGTTTCGAGTCCTATGTGTCGGATCCCGCAAAGCCGGTTCCTTATCTGCCGCGCCCCATCCACATCGGCGACGAGGGCGAAGTGAGCTGGCAAACCTGGCTTGTGAGCGACCAGCGAGACGCGGCGGCGCGCACCGACGTCCTGAGTTTCACGACCCCGGTGCTTCATGAATCCGTGAAGATCAGCGGCGAGCCCATCGCCAACCTGGTCGCCTCGACCACCGGCACCGACGGCGATTTCGTGGTGAAACTGATCGATGTCTATCCGGATGAAGTCGGGCGCGAACCGAAGATGGGCGGCTATCAGCTGATGATTGCCGCCGATATCTTCCGCGGACGATATCGCGAGTCGCTAAGCAATCCCAAAGCCATCCCCCCCGATCAAAAGCAGCTCTATCGTTTCGCTTTACCCACCGCCAATCACGTGTTCTTACCGGGACATCGCATCATGGTTCAGGTGCAATCGAGCTGGTTTCCGGTATACGACCGAAATCCGCAGAGTTACGTCGAGAATATCTTTTTCGCCAAACCCATCGATTACAAGAAGGCAACCATCAAAATATTCGCCGGCGGACCGAACGCAAGCTTCGTCGATTTACCGGTGGTGCGCGCCCCCTGATCCGCGGCGCGCCGGCTTCATTGCCGACGCGCGGGGGACCTTACCTATTGCGGCCCTCAGACTTATCGTTTTTCGCCGGCTTGGGATTCTGCGGCTGCGCCTTGGCGGCAGGAGGCCTCGGCGCTTGCGGGCGGGCAGCCCCTTGCGGCCGCGCCGTTGCATTCGGCGGCACATGAGTCACCGTCGGCTGAACGCCCGGCGGTAACCCCGCGGCGCCGTTGTTGACATGCGATGCACCGGGCGGTCGAGCCGGCTGCAGCGCGGCGCCCTGCGCGGCGGCACGCGGCGCGGCGGCGCCCTGCGTTGCGGCGGCACGCGGCGCAGGAGCACCCGTTCCCATTGCACCGCGCGCACCGACGACTCCCGGTGCATTGAAAGCGGCCGGCTTCGGCGTTGCCGCAATCGCGGGGTGACCGGCGTTGGCTCTCAGGGCGAGTGCGGGATTTCGGGCCGCCTCCTGAACGTGCTGGTGCTGCACCGGGGTCGGCGCCACGTGCAGTTCGTGCGCAGCCGCCCTCTCTTGGGCGGTGGGCATGGCGGAGACGCCGCCTGCACCGCCGTTATAGCTCACCTTGTTCACGGTGACGTTGTTGATTACGGTCTCCTGATACGTGTTGTGAATATTGGTCACATTCACATTGTTGACGGTCCGGTTGTACGCGAATGCGTTGCCGGCCCAGCGGCCGCCGACGAAGCCCTCGCCCCCGTATCCATATCCGTAATTCACGCCGCCGTAAAACCCGACGTGGGGTCCCCAGTAGCCGGCATGGAAGGCATAAATCCCCCCGACGAAGCCCCAGTACCCTGGGGTCCAGAGCACTCCGACCCGGGGCGGCTGCACCCAGGTTCCAGGCACCCAATAGTATCCGCCGCCGCCCCAGGCCCAATATCCCGGGGTCCACAGATAGCCGTCCTCGGGGCACGGCGGTTGCTCGTAGTCCGGCAAGGGGGGCGGCGCCTCGGTCGCACGTACTTCGACGTCCGCGGCTGGTTCCGCGTATGCCGGGGAAGGAGGAGGCGCCACATAAACCCGTGGCGGCGGCGCGGCGACGCGCTCTTGAACGACGCAGCCGCCGAAAAGCGTCAGTGCCAGCGCAACTCCCGCCAACCGCAGGGCCTGTAGAGGATTCTTACGCGATCTGCTCATGGGTTACCCGCCAATTTAATGTTGTAACGTCAGCGTACGCCGCCGTCCGCCGTCCATAGAACAAATAACGTCACAGTCTGATCATCGGCTACTTCCGTGAAGGGAATGTAACGCGGGTGTCCCCAGACGGCGACAAGCCGATGCTAGTTGTCGATGGCGCGCCTGAAAGTTTCAGGCAGGAACAACAGACCCAGCACCAGGGTCGCCGCGGCCACGACGATGGGGTACCAGAGTCCGTAGTAGATATCACCCGTGGCAGCCACCATCGCGAACGCCGTGGTCGGAAGGAAACCGCCGAACCAGCCGTTGCCGATGTGATACGGCAGCGACATGGCGCTGTAACGAATTCGCGCCGGGAACAGCTCGACCAACAGGGCAGCAATCGGCCCGTAGACCATGGTCACGTAAAACACCAGAACGAACAAAACCAAAACCACCATTGGCTTGTTGATGGCCGCCGGATCCGCTTTGTCCGGGTACCCGGCCGCTGCCAGAACGGCTTTCGTCTCCTTCTGGAACGCCGCAATCGCCGCCTTGCGCTCCTTTCCGGTCACGACCTTGGGATCGGGGGCGGTCAGCTCGCTCGTGCCGCTGCGAATTTGCGCGATGGTCCCCGGCGGTGCATCCACTCTTCGATAGGAGACACCGGCCTTCGCCAGAAAGCTCTTGGCGATATCGCACGAAGTCGAATCGAAAGTGTTCTTGCCGATGGGATCAAATTGGAACGAGCATTGGCGAGGATCCGCAGTCACCGTAACCGGCGCAGCGGACTGCGCCGCGTAGAGAGCCGGGTTCGCGAAACGCGTGAGCGCCCCGAAGAGCGGGAAATAGGTCAGCAATGCCAGCAAACAGCCGGTCATTATGATCGGCTTTCTGCCGATTTTATCTGATAGCCAACCAAAGAAGATGAATCCGGGCGTTGCCAATACGAGAGCGATCGCCGTGAGTATATTGGTGGTCGCGCCGTCGACGCGCAGCATCCTTTCCAGGAAAAACAAGGCGTAAAACTGTCCCGTGTACCACACCACGGCTTGGCCCATCACCGCACCGAGCAAGGCGATCAGCACGATTTTGAGATTGCTCCACCGCCCGAACGCTTCCGCCAGCGGCGCTTTCGACGTGGTTCCCAGACTCTTCATCTTGAGAAATACCGGGCTCTCCGACAACTGCATGCGGATCCACAGCGAAACGGCCAGCAGCACGACGGAGACGAGGAATGGTATGCGCCAGCCCCAGGCCTTGAACGCATCCTCGCCCATGGCGGTGCGGGTGCCGATGACCACCAGCAGCGCGGCAAATAGCCCGAGCGTTGCGGTAGTTTGAATCCAGCTGGTGTACAGCCCGCGCTTGCGCGGCGGAGAAAATTCGGCGACATAGGTCGCAGCACCTCCGTATTCCCCGCCCAACGCCAAACCCTGGAGCAGCCGCAGCATCAACAGCATGACCGGCGCCGCGACGCCGATGCTGGCGTAGCTCGGCAGAAGGCCGACCGCAAAAGTAGCGCCTCCCATGATGCTCATGGTGATCAGGAAGGTGTGTTTGCGCCCGACCAGATCGCCCAGCCTTCCGAACACCAAAGCGCCGAACGGCCGCACGGCGAAGCCCGCAGCGAACGCGGCCAAGGCAAAGATAAAACCGGTAATCTCGTTCACGCCGGAAAAGAATTGCGCACTGAAAATGCTCGCCAGCAGGCCGTACAGATAGAAGTCATACCACTCGAAGACGGTGCCGAGCGACGACGCCCCGATGACCAGCCATTGGTTGGTCGCCGCGTCTTCCTTGGGCAAATCGGCTATCGCGGACGTGCTTGCCATAGAATCCCCCATTTCCAGAAATCGTAGCTTTTTCGTGCCACAAGTCTATCGCTTCGGCAGTCTATCGCTTCGGCGGCGCAGCAGTAATGGCCGCCCGCAGCTCCTTGAGCTTTAGCTTGATCGCAGCCGCATTGTCCGGGCCCATTCGGATCAGCAATTTTTGCCCGGCAGGGCGCGATTCGAGCGTCGGATCGGCAAACATGTACATGACGTTCGGCCGAACCAGTTCGACCGGTCCGGAAGGCTGCGGTGTTGCCAATAGGCTGTCGATCACCTGGACAAGCCTGTCGTTGAAATAACCGTTCGGATAACCCAGGTCTTGATAGGCGCTCTGAAACAGCGGATAGAAGCGGACGTAGACGGCAGCGACCTGTTGCATATCGAGTTTGCTCACCACGGCCATCATGGGCTGATAGCGCGCGAAGTTTTGCGGATCGAGCGTCGCGTGCAGCTCATCGCCCTCGGCGATGAACGAGCCGGCGACCGGACTGGTAGGCCGCTTCGCCACCGCCACTTTTTGCCGAGGTAAATTGTCGATCGTGACCACCAAATGCCGGACGATGCCTTCCTGCAGCAAATAGTTCTTCACCGCTTCGGCTCCGGCGACCCGCGCAAGCGCATCGCTCAATGCGGGATCGCTGTCCGCAAGCGCAGGCAGCGGAACCTTCGATGCCGACTCGTCCTGCCCCGCGGGCAATGGGTGTTGAATGCCGGCTTCGGCGGCCGGCTCCGCGGGCGCCGGCTGCTGAACCGTCACGGGTGCGCGCGGCAACGGCGCATGGCGGGTGTGCAAGTAGTACCAAACGCCCGCGGCAACCACGACCACCGCGGCGGCGACTCCAATTACCGGCTTATTGACCATCGATGCTCCCTTGAACTAGCCCGCGCCCGCTCGCGACATGCGCATTTGCAGTTCGTGCCGGCGATAGTCGATGACCAGAGTATCGAGCAAACCCAGCGCATCCATGCCGATCAATATGGCGGGTTCATTCAGCAGCTTCCACTGCTTGAAAATATAGATGTCGGCGAACGTAACTCCGTAGTCGTGGATCTGGATGGAGCCGAACTTAATCGCGGGCATGGGCATGACTTCGCCGGATTGAACGTCCTTCGTCGCCCCGATGATGTTGTCAGGCTTGCCTTTGAACAGGGTGCTGCGGCGGGCGAGAGCGCTGCGCAGCGCAAGATTTGCGATGGTCGTCTGGCCTCCGGTGTCGATGATCGCCTTGACGCGCACGTCATCGACGAGGGCATTGACGACTACGAGCGTATTGCGGATTGCGTGAAACGGCACGTCGACGAAATCACGGGTCGATCTCTCGTTGCGCGAAAAAGTGATGGCGATTTTGTCATGGCGAAAATCGATGAATATGCGTTTACCCACCAAGCCTTCCGCTCCGAGAATGCCCTGCGCACCGCCCAGGGCATCCGGCACGATCGGCAGAGTCGGGGAATCGACTGCGAGGTCGCCGACGGTCAGTGTGTCGACGCGGATTGTCGGCACCGTGGCGAACCCCGTAACCCCGCGCAGGATCACCGGCGGCGATTCATTCGTCGGAATTCCTAGCGCCAACGCGACCAGCGCGGTGACGGCGCTATGACTTGCACCGGTGTCGAGCACCAAGCGGAATGGGCCGTGGCCGTTAATCATGACGGGCGCCCAGATGCGACCTATTTGATCTCGCCGGGTGGGCGAGACGTAACGCGGCTCGGGCGCTTCGACCATGATATCCGCGAGCTGGTCGAGGGCCTCGACGGTGGTAGTGGTCTCGGCGTTGGCGGTGGTGAGAGGAGTCGGCTGGGCGGCCGTGCCGCTCGCCCATTGAGGGCACAGGGCGATCGCGCCGATCAGCGCGGCGCAGCCTCGGCGCGAGGGCCCCCCGTGAAGCCGTGCGTCGAGAAATCCGCGAACCGCCTCGTTCATGCTGCAACCGCCTCTTGCCGGAAGCATAGCACCCGCCTCAGCCGCCACCAACGCCTGTTTGCTCGATCGATTCGAATTGCGATTACCCGCGCGTATTGCGACTATAGAATGTGACCAACCGAATCACCCGCCGCGACTTCATGAACGGAATCGCGATTGCCGTCGTCGGGGCTGCAGGTATCGATTTGTCCCGCGCAGACGCGGCGCTACGGGCGCAACCATATCCACCCCGCCGCGACGGATTGCGCGGCAGTCATGTCGGCTCGTTCGAAGCGGCGCATCGGCTGCGGGACGGCTCTCCTTTTGACCTGTCTGCAGCGCCGCTCATAGAGCGCTACGATTTGGTCGTGGTAGGCGCCGGCATCAGCGGCCTGGCCGCCGCCCATTTCTACCGGCAGCGGCGCCCTCGCGCCCGTGTCTTGATCTTGGACACCAATGATGATTTCGGCGGCCACGCCAAACGCAACGAATTCGTCGTCGACGGACAGACGCTCGTCGGTTACGGAGGCACTCAGTCGATAGACGGTCCGGCGCGCAAGTGGGATAGCGCCGCCAAGGGTTTACTGAGGGATCTCGGCATCGACGTGGAGCGTTTCAACAAGGCCTTCGATCAAGAATTTTACTCGCGCTGGAATTTGAGTCAAAGCGTGTTCTTCAAGAAAGAGACATTCGGTGTGGACCGCCTGGTGCGCCGGCCCTTCGGCACGTGGCAGGAATTGGACGAAGACCCGCTCGACGATCAAACCTTGCGCGCATATCTCGATCAATTTCCGCTGGGGGCGACGGCACGCGCACAATTGTTCGAGATGTTCTGGTCTGATCGCGACGTGCTGTCCGGCAAGACGCGCCGGCAACGACTGGAAGTTCTCGAGCACACCAGCTATCGCGATTTTCTCAAGAAGTACTGGCAGGCCGACGACGAGGTGCTGAAGTTTCTGCAGAAGCGCACCCACGAGTTGTGGGCGGTGGGTATCGATGCCGTTCCGGCCAGCGAAACGCTGGCCTTGCCGGGCCTCAAGGCGCAACGTTCAGCCCTGGGTGTTGAACCCGAAGAACCCTATATTTACCATTTCCCCGACGGCAATGCGTCGCTCGCGCGCATGTTGGTGCGCAGGCTGATTCCCGGAATCGCACCGGGCAGCAACATGGAAGATATCGTACTGGCGCCGTTCGATTATGTTCAAATCGACCGTCCCGAAAACGCGGTGCGGATCCGCCTCAATACCACCGCCATCGACGTCCGCAATGTCGCTCGAGGAGTCGAGATCGCCTATGTGAACGGCGGGACGGTCACTCGCGTCGGCGCTCACGATTGCGTGCTCGCCTGCTACCACGCCATGATTCCTTATATCGCGCTTGAGGCGGACGCCGAGCAGCGCGCGGCGCTGCGCGACAATGTCCGGGCACCGCTGGTCTATGTGAACGTGGCCGTGCGCAACTGGCAGCCCTGGCACAAGCTCGGCGTTTCGTACATCGACAATCCCGGCGGTACCTTCTCCGCCGCGCTGGATTTTCCGGTCAGCTTGGGTGGCTACCGCTTTGCCGCGGACCCGTCGAAGCCGACATGCCTGCACCTGATGCATACGCCCACTGCGCCCAACCAGGGTCTGAACATGCGCGAGCAGTATCGAGCCGGCCGCGCGCGCCTTTACGCCATGAGCTTCGAGGACTTCGAGAGCGAGATCCGCGACGAACTCGGCCGCATGCTGGGTTCCGCGGGGTTCGATTTCGACCGCGATGTCGCCGCGATCACGGTCAATCGCTGGCCGCACGGTTATGCTTACACACCGACGCCGCTGTACGACGATCGCGCGCATCAGGCCCGCACGGCCAAGCAGGCCCGCCGGCGGCTCGGCCGTATCGCCATTGCCAATTCGGACTCCGGCTGGGATGCATATACCCACGTCGCCATCGATCAGGCGCACCGCGCCGTCGCGGAGTTGACCGCCTAGCGCTACTCATTCATCGGCGCGATTGGCTCCCATGTCGCGCGAGGTTGCGATGAACACTTATCAAAAATTATCTGACTTGGAGGCGCTCATAGGTTCGAACCTGGGGACCAGCGATTGGTTCTACATCGATCAGGCCCGCATCGATCAATTTGCGGCGGCCACCGGCCATGATCAGTGGATTCATGTCGATCCCAAGAGGGCGGCAGCGGGGCCTTTCGATACGATCATAGCGCATGGGCATCTGACGCTCGCTTTGATACCCGCCATGATCAGGAGCGCGTTCAAGATCGACGATGTGCGCATGAGCGTCAACTACGGCCTGAACCGCGTGCGGTTTCCGGCGCCGAGGTTCCATAGGCCCCACGAATTGTTCAATAGGTCCCGCGAATGAATTGGTTAATCGGATGGATTGGACACGTATGGGAGCGGGCACCATACTTAATGACCCCTGTTGTGGAGTGCATACGTGAACAAGCCGGTCATTCCTATCGCCCCCGTGGGCGCCAGCAAACAGCGCAAGCGCCAAGGGCCCAAAGGTCGCCAGGTCGACCCGCAAGCACTCGCCGAGGTCGAGGCCCTGGTCTCGAGGCCGCTGCGCCATGATCTGCTGATCGAATACCTGCACCGGATCAACGACCGTTATCGCCAGTTGGGGGCGCCCCACCTAGCTGCGTTGGCACAACTGCTGGGCTTGGCGCAGACCGAGGTCTACGAGGTGGCGACCTTTTACCATCACTTCGACGTGGTCAAGGAAAACCCGGACGGCGGCCTCCGGCCCGCACCGGCCTTGACCGTGCGCGTCTGCGATGGATTGAGCTGCGAGATGGCGGGAGCGAAGTCTCTGCTGGAGCGGCTACCGGCGCTGCTCGGGCGCGACGTTCGCGTGATCCCGGCGCCCTGCGTCGGACGCTGCGAACAGGCACCGGTGGCCGTTGTACATCAAAATCCGGTGCCGCACGCTACGATCGAGTCTGTTCAAACCGAAGTTCGGGCCGGACATACCCAGCACAAGCCCGAGGCCTACATCGACTTCGACGCCTATTTGGCACAGGGTGGGTACGCCCTGTTGCGCGATTGCATGGAGCATCGGCGCGATGTCGAGAGCGTATTGAAGACCATGGAGGATTCGGGACTGCGCGGCCTCGGCGGCGCCGGCTTTCCGGCCGGCCGCAAGTGGCGCATCGTGCGAGGCGAGCGCGCGCCCCGCATGATGGCCGTCAACATCGACGAGGGCGAGCCCGGCACCTTCAAGGACCGCTGGTATCTCGAGCGCGATCCGCACCGTTTCCTCGAGGGGATGCTCATCGCCGCTTGGGCGGTCGATATTGCTGCGATCTACATTTATCTCCGCGACGAGTATCACGGCTGCCGGGCGCTGCTCGAGGCTGAGCTTGCGAAGCTGGAGGCAAATCCCCCCGTATCGCCCTTGCCCAAGATCGAACTACGGCGCGGTGCGGGCGCTTACATTTGCGGCGAAGAGTCGGCCATGATCGAATCGATCGAGGGCAAGCGCGGCATGCCGCGCTTGAGACCGCCCTACGTGGCGCAGGTCGGTTTGTTCGGGCGGCCGACGCTCGAGCACAACTTCGAGACTCTGTACTGGGTGCGCGAACTGCTCGAAAAGGGCGGCGCCTGGTTCGCATCCCAGGGCCGCAACGGCCGCAAGGGACTGCGCAGCTTTTCCGTCTCAGGCCGCGTCAAGAGTCCAGGCGTGAAGCTCGCGCCGGCCGGAATTACCATACGCGAACTGATCGACGAATATTGCGGCGGTATGCAGGATGGTGGCGAGTTCTATGGCTACCTGCCGGGCGGCGCTTCGGGCGGGATCCTGCCGGCCTCGATGGGCGACATTGCGCTTGATTTCGATACGTTGCAGCCGCATGGTTGCTTCATCGGGTCGGCCGCGGTGATCGTGCTTTCCACGCGCGACACGGCCAAGGATGCCGCGCGCAGCATGATGCGCTTTTTCGAGCACGAATCCTGCGGCCAGTGCACTCCCTGCCGGGTGGGCACGGCCAAGACCAACCTGCTGATTGCGCGCGACAAGTGGGATCAGCCCCTGCTCGCCGATCTTTCGCAGGTGATGCGCGATGCCTCGATCTGCGGCTTGGGCCAAGCGGCGCCAAATCCGGTGGATTGCGTCATGAAGTATTTTCCGAACGAAATTGCCTAAAGGACAGCTGATGAATGCCATCGCCCGCGCCGAACGCGCCCAAGTCGAAGCACCGATGGTCACCTTCACCCTCAATGGGCGCGAGGTCACCGGGCTCAGCACCGATACGATCCTCGAGATCGCCGACAGGGAAGGCATCGAGATTCCTCGCCTCTGCTACAAGGAGGGTATGGATGCGGTCGGCAACTGCCGCTCTTGCATGGTCGAGGTCAAGGGTGAGCGTGTGCTTGCCGCCTCCTGCTGCCGCATGCCGCTCGCCGGCATGCAGGTGACTACCGACAGCGAACGCGCGCGCAAGTCGCAGCAAATGGTGCTCGAACTGCTGCAATCGGACATGCCGGAGAAGGAATACACGCGGCACAATGAGGTCGATGAATGGGCAGCGCGATTGGATGTCGGTAAGCCGCGCTTCGCCCCACGGCCTAGCGTAGCCGCCGATCTCACGCACCCGGGCATCGCGGTCAATCTCGACGCGTGCATCCAATGCACGCGCTGCGTGCGGGCCTGCCGCGACGAACAGGTGAACGACGTGATCGGGCTTGCGTTCCGCGGCCAGCACGAAAAGATCGTCTTCGACATGGACGACCCCATGGGCGCCTCCACCTGCGTCGGCTGCGGCGAGTGCGTTCAAGCCTGCCCGACCGGCGCCCTGATGCCGGCGCGAGAGGTGGCCCTTACCGTACCCGACAAGACGGTCCTGTCGCTTTGTCCGTACTGCGGCGTGGGTTGCCAGCTCACTTATCACGTCAAGAACGACAGCATCCTCTACGTCGAGGGCCGCGACGGTCCGGCCAACCACGCGCGCTTGTGCGTCAAGGGCCGCTATGGATTCGATTACGCGCGGCACCCTCAACGCTTGACCGTACCCTTGATTCGTCGTGCCGGCACCCCTAAGCGCGGTGATTTCGTGATGGACCCGAACAACGTCATGCAGGTGTTTCGCGAGGCCACGTGGGACGAAGCCCTCGCGGTGGCAGGCGGATCGCTGCGAAACCTGCGCGATACGCACGGCGCGAAGGCTCTGGCCGGCTTCGGTTCGGCAAAGGGCAGCAATGAGGAAGCGTATCTGTTTCAAAAGCTGGTGCGGCTCGGCTTCGGCAGCAACAACGTCGACCACTGCACTCGCCTGTGCCACGCCTCGAGCGTGGCGGCGCTGCTCGAAGGCATCGGCTCGGGTGCGGTAAGCAATCCGGTGATGGATGTCACCAAGGCCGACGTTGTGATTCTGATCGGCGCGAATCCGACGGTGAACCATCCGGTCGCCGCAACCTGGCTCAAAAACGCGATGCGCGCGGGCACCAAGCTGATCTTGATGGACCCGCGCCGCAGCGAACTGGCTCGCCTCGCCTACCGCTACCTGCGGTTCAAACCGGACACCGATGTGGCGCTGCTCAATGCGATGATGCACGTCATCGTCGAGGAAAATCTCGTCGATGCGAAGTTCATCGCCGATCGCACGCTCGGCTACGACGCGCTGGTGGAGAACGTAAAGGGCTACAGCCCCGAGCTGATGGAGCCGATTTGCGGAATACCTGCCGAGACGATCCGCGAGGTTGCTCGACTGTACGCCACCAGCAAGGGTTCGATGATTCTCTGGGGCATGGGTATCAGCCAGCATATCCATGGCACCGACAATGCGCGCTGCCTGATCGCACTGTCGTTGATGACCGGTCAGATCGGAAAACCCGGTTCAGGACTGCACCCGCTGCGCGGCCAGAACAACGTGCAAGGTGCGTCCGACGCGGGCCTCATTCCGATGATGTATCCCGACTATCAGCGCGTGGATAACCCGCAAGTGCGGGAGCGATTCGCCAAGGCTTGGGGCGTGCCGGAGGCGCAGCTCGACGACAAGCCGGGGCTCACGGTCGTGGAGGTGATCAAGGGGATCATTGCCGGCCAGGTCAAGGGGATGTACATCATGGGCGAAAATCCCGCGATGAGCGACCCGGACGCCGACCACGCCCGCGAAGCGCTCGCCAAGCTGGAAATGCTCGTGGTGCAGGACATTTTTCTCACCGAGACCTGTTATCTCGCCGATGTGATCTTGCCGGCGTCGGCCTTCCCCGAGAAGACCGGCAGCTTCACCAACACCGACCGTTATGTGCAGATCGGGCGCCAAGCGCTCAACCCGCCCGGGCAGGCGAGGCAGGACCTCGACATCATCATCGATATGGCGCGCCAGCTTGGATTGAGTTGGGACTACGGCACGGGCGTGCCGGCGGTGGCGGCCGTGTTCGATGAAATGCGCCACACCATGCCGAGCATTGCCGGTATCACCTGGCAGCGTCTGGAGGCGGAACACAGCGTCACCTACCCGTGCGAGAAGGAAGGCGATCCCGGCATCCCGGTCGTGTTCACGGAAACCTTTCCCACGTCGACGGGGAAGGCACGCTTCGTGCCGGCCGACATTATTCCGGCTGACGAACGTCCGGATGCCGAATATCCCATGGTGCTGATCACCGGCCGACAACTGGAGCACTGGCACACCGGCAGCATGACGCGGCGTTCGGGCGTGCTCGACTCCATCGAGCCGGATCCGGTGGCATCGCTGAATCCGCTGGACATGGCGTCGCTCGGCGCGAAGCCCGGCGATCTGATTACCATCGCCTCGCGGCGCGGCAAGGTCACGCTGTACGCACGCATCGACGAAAGCTCGCCCCACGGAGCGGTGTTCGTTCCGTTCTGTTACTACGAAGCTGCGATCAATAAGCTCACCAATTCCGCGCTGGACCCCTTCGGCAAGATCCCGGAATTTAAATATTGCGCGGTACGAGTGACCCTGGGCGGCCCGAAGCCGATCCAGGCTAGTTTCGGCGGCGGTCAGATCCTGGCAGCGGCGGAGGCCTGACGAGCCGGGGGTGCACTTCGATGCGAGCGGCGGGACTGCTCCCCGATGGATCAGTCCGCGCCGTCCTGCAATTGCGCGAGGTCGGCAGGGGTGTTGGCGTTGAAAAACGCGCTTCCATCCTCGAACATCACCTGAGCGCAGCGCTGCTGGCTGGCCCAGTGACCGACATTGCCCTGCCCGCTTCCCACATAGGCGGTCAAGCTTTCGCGCACGGAGACCTTCATCAAGCTGAACACGGGTTGGCGACGCGGCACTCCATCTTCGCGAGTGAATGCCATCGCCACATCGCCGTCGAGATCGGCAAGGCCGCGGCTCAGCCGCTCGACCAAGTCGAGCGGAAAGTTCGGGGTGTCGCAAGGCACCGTCATCAGGTACGGCGTTTCGCAATGGGCGAGGCCCGCAAGCATTCCGGCCAGGGGCCCGGCATAGTCCGGAACCTCATCGGGCCGCACGGGAACGCCCATCGACTCGTACGTGGCAATGTTGCGGTTGGCGTTGATCATCATTTTCCCGACCTGGGGCGCGAGACGGCGCAGCGCATGCAGCGCCAGCGGGATGCCAAGATGGTCCTGCAGTCCTTTATCGACTCCGCCCATGCGGCTTCCGCGTCCGCCCGCCAGGACGAGCCCGGTGATATCGGCCGCTTTGATAGTCATGATCGCCACGTCAATTCATCGTACCGCATCGAATGAGCAGCACCAATTCAATGCTGCTCCATCCCGAAGCACGTACGCTCGAACCCGTGATCGGCGCGCCTCTCCTCACGGCGGCTTCGTGCGACCTTCGCCGCGAAGTCGAGATACTCGATGAGCACGGCGAGCGGCGGCTGATCGATGTTCCCATGGAACGTCCGCTCACGATCTTTGTCGACGATCGGGAACTCCTCACTCTCATGACCCTCGGCGCATGCCCCGAACTCCTGGTGCTGGGCTTTCTGCACAATCAGCGCTTGATCGGGAATGTGACCGAAATCGAATCGATCGCGGTCGACTGGAAATCTCACGCAGCATTCGTTGTTACGCGATCGCGCTCGCCTGATATGCAGGCCAAAACCGCGCGCCGCATCGTGACCACGGGCTGCGGCCAAGGCACGGTGTTCGGCGACCTGATGAATCAGATCGATGCGATTCGATTGCCGGCGGTGCGGTCGGCGCGGATCGATCAAAGCACCTTATACCGCCTGCTCGATACGATGCGCGAACAGGAAACGCTGCACCGCAGTGCGGGATCCGTGCATGGCTGTGCCTTGTTCGCCGGTGCGGAAATGCGGGTGTTCGTCGAGGACGTGAGTCGGCACAACGCGCTCGACACGATCATCGGATGGATGGCGCTGCACGGAGTCGGCGGCGCCGACAAGATTTTCTACACCACCGGTCGCATGACCGGGGAGATGGTGATGAAGTCGGCCCAGATCGGCGTACCCATCATCGTCTCGCGCAACGGCGCGACGACGATGGGGCTCGACGTGGCGAGCAGGCTCGGCATGACATTGATCGGCCGTGCCGTAAAGCGGCGCTTTCTCTGCTACATCGGTGCCGAGCGGGTCGATTCCGAACCCGAGCGAGCGCCATGAACCCAGCCAACGTATGCGCCCGCGTGCATATTGTTGGCTGCAGTGCTGCGTGCTAGTTTTCCCGGCCCTTTCGCTGCTCGCTTGCGCAAATTTACCGCGCCAGGACGCAGCGGTCCTTCTATCGAAAAGACCCCAAAATGACCCGACCGATTCACGCCGCATTCATCGCCCTCTTGGTTACGCCCTTCGGAGGTATCGCGCATGCCGCGGATTCCGACGCCGGAGCGGCGCAGCAGCCGCCGCAGCAGCCTTCCTTGCCCCGAGTTACGGTCGTCGGCACTCAAGCGCCCGAGGACAACTACCGCGTCGAGACAGTGGACTCGCTCGGCCCGCTCGGCACCGCGAAAATCCTCGATGCACCCTACTCGATCAGTGTCTTGCCGCTCGACCTGATCGAGAACTCGATGGCAACCAACTTCAAGGACGTATCCAAGTACCTGCCCCTGGTCGCATACCAGGAGCAGCAGGGTCCGGATATCCTGCGGCCCCAGACGAGGGGCATGCAGGGCGGTAATTTCCAGAACTCGCGCTTGGACGGCATGCAAATGTTCGTGACCGTCGCCAATGCGATGGAGCAATTCCAGCAGATCGAGGTGCTGAATGGCGTGTCGGCGTCCCTGTACGGCCCCGCCAATCCGTCGGGAATGTTCAACTTTGTATCGAAGCGTCCGACGGACTACGACCTTCGGCGCGTCAGTGTGATCTACGGCAGCAACAGCATCGGCACGGCCCACATCGACGTGGGCGGTCGTGTCGACGAGGCTGGAGTGCTGAGCTACCGCCTCACTGCGCTATTTGCCGAAGGCGGCGGCTACGTCGATGGAAGCCACCAGAGGCGCGTCCTCGGCGACTTGGGCGTTGACATACGTCCGCGCCAGGACACCGTTCTCGAATTGAACTACAGCGATTATCACCTGGTTGATCTGGGCTACCCGGGCTGGTTCACCTACAGCGAGAAAATATTGCTGCCGGCCGCTCCCGATCCGACGCGGGTGGGATACGGGCAGACCTTCGCCGGGGTGGATCTGGAGACTCGCATGGGAAGCGTGCGGCTCAAGCACGACTTCAACTCTGACTGGCACCTCGTGGTGGGGGCGCTCAATCAGGACGCGTCTCGCAACATCAACACGCCGGTCAACAACCTGAAATCGAATGCCGGAGACTACACCTCATCGTTCGCCAACGGCTTCGCGCCGCGCTTCGTCATGACCAGCGACGCGGGCTACCTCAACGGCAACTTCCTCACCTGGGGCGCAGCCCACGACCTCACGATCGGCACCGCGGGCTACAAGGCCCAGTCCTATTCGGTGATAACCCCCGCACCTGCCGCCGGCGTTCTTCTCGGCAAGGCGAATATAAACAGTCCGGCGTCTTTCCCGGAACCCAAAGCCGGTCCGCCCTACACCGGACTGAATTTCGATTCATCGACCACATACCAGCAAGGTATCGACGCCGGCGACACAATCCGCTTCAACGAAGCGTGGTCGACGCGGCTCGCAGTGAGTCAGGACTGGTTTCACGTCGACAATTACAACGCCAAGGCCAAGCCACTCCCGGAATACTCGAACAGAGGCTTGAGTCCGACGGCAAGTCTCATGTACAAACCCGTCAACAACGTGACGGCCTACGTCACCTATGCCAGCAGCCTACAGGCGGGGGACCTCGCCCCCGGCACTCCCGGCGCTCCCAAGACCGTGGCCAACGCCGGCCAAAGCCTGCCTCCTTATCGCAGCAAGGAAATCGAAGCGGGACTCAAGGCTTCGCTTGCGAAGATCGACTTCACCGCGGCGATATTTCGCATCCAGCGTCCCTTCGCCAACATCGATCTCATCGATAACGTCTTCAAGATATCCGGCAATCAGGTGAATAAGGGGTTGGAACTGTCCGCCGTTGGCGAGCTCGTCAGCGGCCTCACCGTTTACGGCGGAGTCACTTTGCTGAACGCCAGGCTGGAGGACACCGGCAATGCGGCTACAAACGACCGGACGTATGTCGGCGCGCCGAAAGTCAAGGGCAACACGCTCTTCGAGTACCGCATACCCGCAATGGAGCGCCTGGTTGCCGTCTTTGATTGGCAATTCAGCGGCCCGCGCCCCGGCAACGACACCAATTCGTTTTACGCCGCGGGCTACAACCTGTTCGACGTCGGCGCCCGCTATTCCTCGAATCTCTTAAGCAAGAATGTCACCTGGCGCATCGCGGTGAATAACGTGACCGACAAGAATTACTGGTCCACCGTCGCTCCGAGCAATCTCACCGGCGCCAATACCGGCAACCTCGTCGCACACCTCGGAGCTCCTCGGACCGTGCTCGCTTCCGCGAGCGTCGACTTCTGACCCGTCGCGAGGCGCAGCGCCCATGACCACCGCCAGGCGCCTCGGAGCGCTGCCGCGCGCAATCATCGGAGCGCTGCCGCGCGCAATCGGGGCGCTGCCGTGCTTCATCTTTTTTGTCGGCATTGCAGCGGGCACGTCATTTGCGTCTGCTCAGACGCCCTCCGCGATGCCGGCAACACGGCAGATTACGGACGCCGCCGGGCGCGTCGTGACCATTCCGGCGATCGTTAATCGAGTGTCGGATCCATGGCATGCGAACAATGCCATGGTGTTGATGCTCGGCGGCGCCGACAAGCTGGTCGCGACCACAACGCAAGCGCGCAATCAGCCATGGCTCCGGAGGCTCTATCCGCGCATCGACCAAGTGCCTGCTGCCTTCAACGCGGCCGGCGAGGTGAATATGGAGACTCTGATTGGAACTCGACCCGACGTCATTCTCATGGCCTACGGCGGAACGCTTCCGGGATGGCTGGATGCCGCCGAGGCGTACCGCGTTCCGGTAGTCATGCTGCCCAACGGCTCCCTGGAAGATCTCAAAACGACGGTGCTCATGACGGGCCGCGTCCTCGGCCAACCCGAGTCGGAAGTCGCGGCGGAGTATATTCGCTATTTCGACGACAACATCCGCCGGGTCACAAAGGTCACGAGCCGATTGCTTGAAAGTGAGCGCCCGAAAGTATTGCACACTGCCACCCCCGGCATTCTCATGGTCGACGGCCGGCAGTCGGTCATCGACGATTGGATCAATGTCGCGGGCGGAATCAATGCCGCAGACGTAGTCGGCTTGGGTAGACCCGTCACCATGGAACAAGTCGCCGCCTGGAATCCCGACGTCGTGATCGTCGGCACCGCACCGAATCAGCAAAACAGACGGGCCATCCTCGACGATCCGCGCTGGGGTGGAATCAAGGCGGTCAGGGAGGGCAAGGTGTTCGTGAATCCGAGCGGCGCATATCTGTGGGACCGTCACAGCGCCGAGGCAGCCTTGCAGGTGCTGTGGGCTGCAAAGCTGCTCCATCCGGCGCTCTTCGCCGATCTTGACCTGAACCGGGAAACGAAGCGATTTTATGCCCGATTCTTCCACCACGCTCTCACCGATGCGGAACTCGCGTCCATCATGAATGCGACCGCGCCTTGACCAAGACGAGCACCGCACTGCTCCTCGTCATCGTGCCGCTTGCGCTGCTCTATGCATCGCTGTTCGTCGGCCGCTTTGCGGTATCGCCGCTCGACGTTGCCCGCATTCTGTGCGCGCAAATATTGCCCATGGCGCCCGACTGGCCGAAGTCCGCCGAGATCGTCATTCTGCAAATCAGGCTGCCGCGAGCGATACTGGCCATGTGCGTGGGTGCGGGTCTTTCCATCAGCGGCGCGGCCTATCAAGGCATGTTTCGCAATCCTCTCGTGAGCACGGATATTCTGGGCGTGACGGCAGCCTCGGGCTTCGGGGCGGCCGTGGCGTTGCTTCTTTCCCGAAATGCTTTCGAACTGCAGCTTATCGCGTTCGCGTTCGGACTCGCCGGCGTCGCGCTCACGTACCGGCTCGCGAGGATATACGAGACGGCGTCCGTGCTGATGCTGGTGCTTTCCGGCGTCGTAGTTGCCGCATTCTTCAGCGCCCTGTTGAGCGGGGCGAAATATGTCGCCGACCCCGAATCGAAGCTACCAGCCATCACCTATTGGCTATTGGGCAGCCTCAATGGTGCGTCGAAGAGGAGCCTGACGATGGCGCTGCCTCCCATCATTGCAGGCTGCGCGGGGCTTGTGCTCGTTCGCTGGAGGCTCAACGTGCTCGCCATGGGCGACGAGGAAGCGCGAACGCTCGGCATCGAAACGGAGCGCCTCAAGGGAATCGTGATCGCATGCACGACCATGATCACGGCCGCGGCCGTTTCGGTTTGCGGCATGGTCGGCTGGATTGGCCTGGTCATTCCCCATGTCGGCCGCATGCTGCTCGGGCCTGATCATCGGGTTCTCCTGCCTGCCACCTTGAGCATCGGCGCGAGCTACTTGCTGATAATGGACGACATCGCAAGAGCGGCGAGCCCCGCCGAAATTCCCCTCGGCATACTCACGGCACTCATTGGCGCGCCGTTCTTCGGATACCTTCTGCGCCGCAGCGGGGGCACATGGGCGTAACCGAGGCGCTCATAGAAATCCGCGGCGCCTCATTTCGCTACGGCGCGCGCGAAGTATTCAGCGGCATCGATCTCGACGTGTTTCGAGGAGAGATCCTGTATGTCATCGGACCGAATGGCTGCGGCAAGAGCACCCTGTTGCGTTGCATCGGCGGCATACTGGCCCTCAACGCGGGCACGGTGCGCCTCGATCAGATCGACATCTCCAGCCTCGACACGCGCGCTCGGGCGCGACGCATCGGGTTTCTCTTTCAGAACCACACAGCGTCATTCCCGTTCCGGGTTCTCGACGTGGTGAGCATGGGACGAGCGCCCCACCTGGGGCTCTTTAGCGCGCCCGCATCCAAAGACGTGGAGCTCTCTTTGCAAGCTCTCGATCGAGTCGGCATGCTGCATCTCAAGGACCGTCCGTACACCGAAGTGAGCGGCGGCGAACGGCAGCTCGTGCTTCTGGCGCGCACCCTGGCGCAACAGCCCGACGTCATTCTGCTCGACGAACCCACCTCGCACCTCGATCTCAAGAATCAGGTGCGGTCGTTGAAAACAATAGGCGAGCTGGCCGCGCAAGGCGTGACCATGATCATGACGACGCATGACCCCAACCATGCACTGCAGTTTCCGGGCAGAGTGGCGATGATGAAGCCGGGGGGCAGCCTCGTCGCCGGCCTCGCTTCTGAAGTCATTACCGGCGGCGCACTCACGGCGACGTATGGGATCGGCATCGCGGTGGTGTCGGCGCCGCGCGCCGCCGGAGCGGGAGAGATCAAATGGTGCACTCCGTGGTGAACCTTTGAGCGAGCCGCTGCCATCCGTTCCAAGACAGGTTAAAATCATCGGGTGCGTCCCACAAAAATTCCGCCAAAATCAACCCTTGGGCTGCACCTTCGGTATGCATTTGAGCCGGGAGAGCAGCTCGGCGCGAGCTTGGGCAATCCGCTCTTCGACGTGCTGTCCGCTGTACTCGAGCGCGGCTCGATCCGTCATGCCGCACAGGCGCTCGGATGTTCGTATCGGTATGTCTGGGGCTCGCTACGCAAGTGGGAGGAGATCCTCGGCGAGCCCCTGATTATTTGGTCGCAAGGTCAGCGAGCGCGGCCGACGCAGTTCGCCGAGCGGCTGCTGTGGTCCGAGCGTCGCGCGCGCACGCGCATGCAGCCGCACATCGAGGCGCTGCGTTCCGACCTCGCACATGTGCTCGCCGACGCACGCGACCAACGCCATCAGTTGCTCACCATGCGAGCTAGCCACGATATTGCGCTGCCCGTGCTGCAGCAACATGCGGCCGATACCGCCGATTTGCATCTGGATATTCGCTTTCGAGGCAGCGTCGACAGCTTGCGCGCATTGAATGATCTCCAATGCATCGTGGCCGGTTTTCACGTTCCGCTGTTGCGCGGGGCCGCCCCGGTGTTCGCCAAAGCGCTCAAACCGCTGCTCAAACCCGGGCTGCACAAGCTGATCGGCTGCTCGCGCCGCAACCAGGGCCTGATGGTGCGTCGCGAGCACGCGGTGGCGATCCGCACCTTCCCCGATGTCATTCACCACCGGCTGCGCTTCGTCAACCGGCAACCGGGTTCAGGCACGCGAATGTTGGTCGACCACCTGCTGCACGAACACGCCATCGATCCAGCCTCATTGTCGGGTTACGACGGGTTGACTGAGGAGACGCACGTCGCGGTGGCCGCGTGCGTGGCAAGCGGTCTCGCCGATGCCGGCGTGGGCGTCGAAGCCGCCGCACTTCAGTTTGGCCTGCATTTTGCGCCGCTGGTCGAGGAGAACTACTTCCTCGCCTGCCTCAAGCCCAACCTTACGCATCCGGCAGTCCAGAGGTTATGCATGGTGCTCGCGGACGAAGGTTGGCGGGAGATCCTGGCAAATCTGCCCGGCTATCAGCCGGCGTTTGAACCGGGAAAAGTGCTGGTGATGACGGCCGCCCTGCCCTGGTGGCGGTACGGGAAGGCGAAGGCCAAGCGATCGGCGAGTGCCGACGCCGCTGCGAGCCGCAAGCCCGCTAATGCTCCCTCAGTGCCTTGACATGGGCCACCGCGCTGCGGCCGAGCGCAGCCAGGTTATAGCCGCCCTCGAGCATCGAGACGATGCGCTGCTGCGAGTGCCGTGCCGCCAGCGCCATCATTTCGCCCGTCATCCACGCGTAATCGGCCTCCACGAGAGCCATGCCGCCCAATAAATCCTCGCGGTGTGCGTCGAATCCCGCGGATATGAAGATCATTTCCGGCGTGAAGCTCTCGAGCGCGGGGAGCCACTGCGTTTCGACGGCTTGTTTGGCCGCGGCGCCGCCGCTGCCTGCGGCGAGCGGCACATTGATCATATTGGGCGCAGGGCTGGTCGTGCCGCTGTAGGGATAGAATGGATGCTGGAAAAAACTCACCATCAGCACCCGGTTGTGCCACTGCGGCTGGCTGAACATGTCCTCGGTCCCATTGCCGTGATGCACGTCGAAATCGATGATCGCCACTCGCTCGAGGCCTTTTTTCTCGAGCGCATAGGCTGCGGCGACACCGATGTTGTTGAAAATGCAAAAACCCATTGATCGGACCGGTGTCGCATGATGGCCGCAGGGCCGCACTGCACAGAAGGCGTTCACGGACCGTCCCGCCATCAGCTCGTCGACCGCCAATAGCCCCGCGCCCGCAGCGCGCCGTGCGGCGTTCAAGGAATACGGATTCATCGCGGTGTCGGGGTCGAGCTGCACATAACCTTCGGTCGGCGCATTCTCAAAAATGAGGTCGACATACGCGGAGCGATGCACTCGTTTGAGGTCGTCGGCCTCCGCCAGGGGCGCCTCCAAGCAACGCAATTCCTCCAGCATGCCGGAGGCGCGCATATGCTCGTTGATGGCATTCAAACGCGCCGGACATTCCGGATGTCCCGCGCCCATCTCGTGGCGCAGACAATCGGGGTGGGTGATATAGGCCGTGGTCATAAGGCGATCCTACACTTTAGGGGGGCTTCCGAGGGGGGTATAGAGGCCCGCGGTCCGGCCGCGCGCCCGGATCAATGCCAGCACCGCATCGATCATCGGGGTCGCAATTCCCGTGAGCGACCCGAGTTCCCGGACAGCGGTAACCAATGCATCGATTTCCAACGGGCGGCCTCGTTCCAAGTCCTGCAGCATGGACATCTTGTGACCGACCAGCGTACCGGCAACAGCGAGCCGCCGCTCCATCATGTCTGCCGGTATTTGTACGCCGAGAGCTTCGTTGACCGTCTTGGTTTCCAGCATCATGGACTTGCACAGCACCCGCAAGGCGGCGTCGCCGACGATGCGGTCGAGCGTGGCGCCGGTCAGCGCGCTGATCGGATTGAAACACACATTGCCCCAAAGCTTGAGCCAGATGTTCCAGCGGATATTGTCGCGCACGGGCGCCTCGAAACCGGCGTCCGTCAGCGCCTTGGAGAGATCCATTACCCGGCTCGATCGGCTGCCGTCGGGTTCGCCGATGATGAACCGTTTCAAGTCGTGATGGACGATGAGCCCCGGCTCGATCATCTCGCAGGCGGGTTCGACTACGCAGCCGATCGCGCGACGAGGTTCAATGGCGTTCCATTGGCGCCCCTTGGGGTCCACGGACTCGAGATGATGCCCCTCGAAACGCCCGCCGTCGCGATAAAAGTACCACCACGGGATTCCATTCATGGCCGTGAGAAATGCGGTCGCGGGTCCCAGCAGCGGCGCGAACGCCTCGGCGGCGTCATACGCCTGATGCGCCTTGAGTGCGCATATGACGAGATCTTGAATCCCCAGGGTTCGTGGGTCGGAAGCGGCCGCGACCTGCGCCACTTTTTCGCGGCCCTCGGTCCGGAGCCTGAGGCCGTGTTCCCGTATGGCCCGAAGGTGCGCGCCGCGTGCGACCACGCAGACCTCTTGGCCCGACAATGCAAGTTCGACAGCCAGATATCCGCCTATCGCGCCCGCACCATACACGCAAATCTTCATTGCCCGATCGCCCGCCGGTTGCCGATGGCGCCGATAATACATCCGTTTCAACGGCCAGCCACTGTGCAAGCCGACGGGGCGAATCAACTCAAACGAGTACCACGTCGAATCGCTCCTGCAGACGGAGGGCGCGCGCAATTTCCCAAACAGCCCCCGTAATGGGCGCGAGCGCCGGCTGGTTGCGCGCGATCAAGCCGATGGCGCGGGTCAGCTGGGGCACGATCGCCCGCGCCTGCACCCGGTTATTGAGATCGAAGAAATTGAGCAGACTGTGCGGCACGATGCTGAAAAGCCCCGCTTCGCTCACATGGGCGTAGAGAGAAAACAACGAATCGGTCTCGAGGATGACCGTGGGCTGAACGCCGACACGCCGAAACGCGGCGTCGATGACTTGACGATTTCGCATTTTACCGGTCAGCAGGCACAGCGGCAGCCGCGCTGCTTGTTCCCACGTCAAAGGTCCGTGTGCAGCATTGCGGTCGGCCAGCAGTACGTAACGCTCGTCAAACAGAGGCAGCTTCTCGAATCCTTCGATCACCTTGTCGTCGAGATAGGTCAAGCCGAGATCGAGTTCGAAGTGATCCAACTGATGGACGATCGCATCGGCGGTCAATGATGACAGCGTATAGCGAATATTCGGATACGCCGCGAAGCACGGGCCCGTCAGGAAGGCAGCGACGGTCATTGTCGTTGGGATTGCGCCGATGCGAAGCGTTCCGGTCATCGTCGATTTCGCGGTGGACGCATCCTCACGCATGTGTGACAGCGAAGCCAGGGTCTGCTGCGCCCAGGCGAGAACCCGTTCGCCTTCGGACGTGAGGCCGATGTAGCGCCGTCCTCGCTCGACGATCATGACGCCGAGTTCCTTCTCCAAACCGCGGATTGCCGACGACAGGGCCGGCTGCGACACGTGGCAAGCCTCCGCCGCCTTGGCGAAGTGCTGTTCGCGAGCGAGAGTCACGAGATATTCAAGTTGCCGGATGAACAACGATCACCCGAAAGGCGCTACGACCACTCGAGAAGCTCCCATCGGAAGCCGTTTTCATTGTACGGCTCATCGACTGCCGAATCGTCAACGTAGTAGCTGCCGCTGCTCTCGCGCACCACCCAACGGCCCACTTCGGGCGCGAACCACACCGTCTCATGACGCACAGAATCCGTCTTCCCTGGGTCGGTGCTCCCAAAGCTGATCGAGTTCGTAAACCGAAGCGCCTTGAACTGCCCGGCCGGCACGGTGATCGCCTCCCAGGCATGGACCTTCATGGTCTGGCTCCAACGCAGAGGAATTTGGTTGACGGGTGTTTTGTACATGGTATTCACGTGAGTCTGCCAGCCGGGCTGCAATTGTTGCGGCCAGAGGGGGAGCGGCGCCGCGTAGACTTGCACCTGACCCCAGTGCGGATCGACCAGGACCATGCCCCAGGGGCTTTGTATCTCACCGGGCAAGGGGCCGGCGGGCTTATCGCGGTGAGCAATGTACTTGCGCAGGAATTCAGTGCCCCATCGCGACTTCCCGGCGGCCTCGTCCGGAATCGCTTCGGTGTTCGACGCGATTTCGATCGTGCGAGCGATGGCGCTCACGCGGTCGACCTGGTACTCGACGACCGCCTTCGTAAAGAGGTCGTGCTGGGCATAGCGCCAAGACTGCCCCACGGCCGGTTGGCGTACGGCGGTGGAGGACATCGCCGCGTCCGCAACGGGCCGGCGCACTGCACATCCGACCGATAGCGCAGCGGATGACGCCAAAAAAAACCGTCGAGTCACCTGCTGATACATACACGATCTCCCCCCGTTTAATCTAAAGGCTCTAGGATGCTTCCTGTAAGATAAGACCGGACTCCGCCCCGATGATTCCGCACGCGGACTTGAATTTATCATTAATCAACTGCGTCATTGCACCGATGCGACGGCCGAGTGCAAGGGCGCCCAGGAGCAACGATGTCCGTGCCCCGTGAAATGACCGTGATTGAAATCGCTGCGCCGGGCGGACCGGAACAACTCAAGCCTGCGAAGCGGCCGGTGCCGGTCCCCGGCGACGGCGAAGTGCTCGTGCGAGTGGCCGCCGCCGGGGTGAATCGCCCGGATGTCATGCAGCGCCAAGGTCGTTATCCGCCGCCGCCGGGTGCTTCTGATTTACCCGGTCTTGAGATTGCCGGGGAAATTGTCGCGCTCGGGCCGAAGGTCGCCGGATTGTCGATCGGCGACAAGGTTGCTGCATTGCTGCCCGGAGGCGGTTACGCCGAGTACGCGATCGCGGCGGCGCCGCTGTGCCTCCCGGTGCCGAGCGGCATCAGCATGGTGGAAGCAGCGGCGATACCGGAAACGTTCTTTACGGTCTGGACCAATTTATTCGATCGCGGCCGCTGCAAGGCGGGCGACACGGTGCTGGTGCACGGCGGTACCAGCGGCATCGGCACCACCGCGATTCAACTGGCGGCGGCGTGGGGAGCACGCGTTTTCGCGACCGCCGGGTCCGATGACAAGGCGCGCGCCTGCGAACGGCTTGGCGCAGGTCGCGGAATCAATTACCGCACGGAGGACTTCGTCGAGGTAATTCGCGCGGAGACCCAAGGCAAGGGAGTCGATGTCACTCTGGACATAGTGGCCGGCAGCTACGTTGCGCGCAATCTGGAGATCGCGGCCGTCGAAGGCCGCGTCGTCACGATTTCTACGCTCGGCGGATCGCGGGCGGAAATCAATGTCGGGCTGATTCTCACCAAGCGTCTCACGCTCACCGGCTCCACGCTGCGATCCCGCACGGTCGCGCAAAAGACCGAGGTGGCCGATGCGGTCCGAAAGAACGTCTGGCCGCTGCTCGCCGCGGGACGCGTACGGCCCGTTATTCACGCTACGTTTCCGCTAGCCCAGGCCGCCGAAGCCCATCGGCTCATGGAGACGTCGAATCACGTCGGAAAAATCGTGCTGGCCGTCTAGGAACTCCCGTCCGTCGACATCTCATCGATCCGTTTCGGGAGCTCGTTTTTTTGCTATATTCTTGCGTCAACAAATACATCGGCCGGTTTGACGCGGCTCGATGCCAATTAATGCGGCGGCTTGCCGCGATAACACTGGAGAAATCGTGAGTTCCGATATCGGGATCGCTCAGAATGCAACCCTTAAGCCTATCGGCGAGGTTGCCGCTCGCTTGGGAATTCCCTCCGCAAGCATTGAAAACTACGGCCACTACAAGGCGAAAATCGCGCTCGACTACATCGACGGCCTGAAGGATAAGCCCGACGGCAAACTCATCCTGGTCACCGCGTTGAGTCCAACGCCCGCCGGCGAGGGCAAGACGACGACCACGGTGGGCCTCGGAGACGCGCTCAACAAGATCGGGAAGAAAGCCGTGATTTGCTTGCGCGAACCGAGCCTGGGACCGGTGTTCGGCATGAAGGGCGGCGCGGCCGGCGGCGGCTACGCGCAAGTCGTGCCTATGGAAGACATCAACCTGCATTTCACGGGCGACTTCGGCGCGATCTCACTTGCGCACAATTTGCTCTCTGCGCTGATCGACAACCACATCCACCACGGGAACGAGTTAGGCTTTGACGTGAGGCGCATCGCCTGGAAGCGCGTCGTCGACATGAATGATCGCGCATTGCGAGAAATTACCGTGGGGCTGGGCGGTCCCGGCAACGGCTTTCCGCGCCAGGACGGTTTCGACATCGTGGTCGCGTCCGAAGTCATGGCCATCTTCTGCCTCGCGCAGAGTCTCGTCGATCTTAAGACCAGGCTCGGCAATATCGTGGTCGGGTATCGGCGCGACCTTGCGCCCATCCACGCGAGAGACCTCAAGGCACAAGGCGCGATGACGGTGCTGCTCAAAGAGGCGCTCAAGCCGAATCTCGTGCAGACCCTGGAAAACAATCCGGCCTTCATCCATGGCGGCCCGTTTGCCAACATCGCGCACGGCTGCAATTCTGTGCTCGCAACCAAAACGGCGTTGAAGCTCGCGGATTACGTGGTGACCGAGGCTGGCTTCGGCGCGGATCTCGGCGCAGAGAAATTCATCGACATCAAGTGCCGCAAGTCCGGATTGCGCCCCGCCGCCGTTGTGATCGTCGCGACTGTCCGTGCCCTCAAATATCACGGCGGCGCGGATCTCAAGGAGATCAACAAAGAGAACATCGCGGCGCTGGAAAAGGGCATCGCAAATCTCGAGCGTCATGTCAGCAACGTGCGAAACCAATATGGCTTGCCCTGCGTCGTGTCGGTCAATCACTTCACCGCCGACACCGAGGCCGAGCACGCGGTGCTCGCCGGGAAAATGGCGGCGCTGGATGTCCCGCTCGTCCTTGCGCGCCATTGGGCTGAGGGCGGCGCGGGCGCAACCGACCTTGCCCGCAAGGTCGTGGACATCGTCGAGAAATCGACGTCGAACGCGGGCGGCTTCCGCTTCGTGTACGACGAGAATCAGACGTTGTGGGACAAGGTGAAGACCATCGCCACGAAGATATACGGCGCTGCCGACATCTCGGCCGACTCGAAGATCCGCGCACGGTTCGAAGAGCTGCAGAAGGCCTATGGTCACTACCCGGTGTGCATCGCCAAGACTCAGTATTCATTTTCGACCGATCCCGCCCTTCGCGGCGCGCCGAGCGGCCACATGGTCAACATTCGCGAGGTGCGCCTCGCCGCCGGTGCGGAGTTCATCGTGGTGGTGTGCGGCGACGTCATGACGATGCCGGGGCTGCCGAAGGTGCCATCCGCCGATAAGATCGACATCGACGCGCAAGGGCGCGTAGTGGGCTTGTTTTAGCTCACTGGCCGAGAACTGCGCCGAGGGACAGTCCCACCTCGGCGCATAACTGCGGTGCCGGCAGTTTTTTGCCGCCGTCGTATCGCATCTTGGATACTTCGATCTGCCCGCCTTGCGCCGACACGAAAAGACTGAGGTCGGTGATGGCGGTAACGGCGCCGATTGCGCCCTTGACGTCGGCAAACCGATGCGCCGGATGCTTGCGAGCAGCATGCATTTGCAATTTCTTGCCCTTGAAAGTGGTCCATGCAGCCGGTGCCGGATCGCAGCCGCGAATGAGATTGTGGATCAGATCGACGTGATTATGCCAATTGATCCGAGCCTCTTCGTCGCGGCACCAGCCTTCATAACTCGCCTGGGACTCGTCTTGGCTCCGGCCCGTGCCGCCGCCGCTTACCACCAGGTCTGCAGCCTCTTGGAGCGCGGCGATCCCCATTGGGAATAGCCGATCGAAATACACGCTCCCGAGCGTGTCGTCAGGTCCGATCGGAGTCTCCTTCTGCAACAGAATCGGGCCTTCATCGAGGCCGTCCGTGGGTCGAAAGATAGTAAGCCCGGTTTGCGTGTCGCCGCGGATAATGGGCCAGTTGATGGAACTAGGGCCTCGGTAGCGGGGCAGCAGCGAGGGGTGGAACTGAATCATGCCGTGGCGCGGAATGTTGGCGAAGTCCTGCGGCGCGAACTGCAGGACATACGCCATCACGCCGAGGTCCGTCTCGAGGCCCCGCAGGGTCTGACGCGCCTCCTCGGTCTTCAAGGATCCGAACTGATACAACGGGATACGCTGTTGTTCAGCCGCGAGGCGCAGCGGATCGGGAGAGGTGCCCGGCTTCTCCGGGGCACAGAACACGCCCGCAACCGTATCGCGGCGCGCCAGGAATGCCTCGAGTACTGCTTTGCCGAAATCCCTCTGTCCTACGATGGCGATCCGCATTACAAACCTCCGCTTGACCAACCTTATGATATCTCATATATCATCAGCTCAAATCCAGCGTATGATAGAGCGAAAGAGTCCGCTTGATCATCGGGCAGTGGCAGAATTCGGCCCAGCTTCACGCCTTCGGCCGGCAGCGTACAACTTAATTTCACTCAGTCGCACAATCCGCGCAAAGGAGATCATATGGCCGGTCGCAATTTTTTGTTCGTTCCTGGGCCGACCAACGTGCCGGATCGGGTTCTCCGCGCCATGGCGGTCCCGATGGAAGACCACCGCTCGCCGGTTTTTCCCGAGTTGACGCGCGCTTGTTTGAACGCCTTGAAACCGATATTCAAGACAACCTCCGGAAGCCCCATCCTCTTTCCGTCGTCCGGAACCGGCTGCTGGGAAGCTGCCCTCACCAACTGTCTCAACCCCAACGACAAAGTCCTGATAGCCCGTTTCGGGCAGTTCAGTCATCTATGGGCGGACATGTGCACGCGGCTTGGATTCGACGTTGAGATCCTAGAGACTCCGTGGGGCGAAGGCGCCCCGGTCGAGCGCTATCTATCCTCGCTCAGCGCCGACAAGCAGCACAAGATCAAGGCCGTGCTGGTGTGCCAAAACGAGACCGCCACGGGCGTGACCAGCGACGTGGCCGCCATTCGCCGGGCGATGGACAGCGTCAAGCATCCTGCACTGCTGTTCGTGGATTCGGTCAGCGCGCTCGCCAGCATCGATTTTCGCATGGACGAATGGGGCGTGGATGTTTGTATCAGCGGCTCTCAGAAGGGCCTGATGTTGCCCGCGGGTCTCGGCGTCACCTGCGTGAGTCAGAAGGCGCTGCAGGCTGCCAAGAGTTCCGCGTCGCGGCGCTGCTATTTCGATTACGGCGATATGGTGACCGCGAACGCCTCCGGTTATTTCCCGTATACCCCGTCCATTCCGATGATGTACGGCCTGCGCGAATCGCTCGCCATGTTGGCGGAAGAAGGGTTGGAGAACGTGTTTCATCGCCATGCCTACCTCGGCGGCGGCGTGCGTGCCGCGGTTTTCGAAGGGTGGCGCCTGAAGCTGTGTGCGGCCGCTCCGGAGTGGTACTCCGATACGGTGTCCGCCATCATGGTTCCCGAGGGCATTAGCGGGGCCGATGTCATCGCGCGGGCATTCAAGCGCTACAACTTGGCGCTCGGCGCCGGGCTGTCGAAGGTCGCCGGTAAGTTGTTCCGCATCGGCCACCTCGGCGATTTGAACGAACTCATGCTGCTCGGCGGCATTGCGGGAGCCGAGATGGCGATGCTCGATTCGGGCGCCAAGATCGAGCCCGGCAGCGGTGTGGCTGCCGCGCAAAATTATTGGCGCAACAATTCGCCCGTAAGCGCGGCGCAGAATCCTGCCGCGGCAAAATCCGGCGTCGCCGCATGACCACGCGAGTGGTGTTCCTGGACCGAGCTTCGCTCAAGGCAAAGGTGCGCAAACCGTCCTTTGCCGACGAATACATCGAGCATGAAAAAACCGCACTGGACGAAATCGTTCCCCGGCTTGCAGGCGCGACCATCGCCATCATCAACAAGGTGCCGATGCGTGCCGAGACATTGCGCCAACTGCCGCAGCTGAAGATGATCGCCGTCGCGGCGACCGGCTACGACGTGGTGGACATACCGTATTGCAAGGAGAACGGCATTGCGGTTGCCAACATACGCAACTACGCGGTGCATACGGTGCCTGAACACGCCTTCGCGATGATTCTCGCGCTGCGGCGTAATCTGCTCGCGTACAGGCAGGATGTCGAAAACGGCGTCTGGAACAAGTCCGAGCAATTCTGCTTTTTCACGCACCCCATCGGCGATCTGCACGGGGCAACGCTGGGCATCATCGGCGAAGGCGCCATCGGCCAAAGCACGGCGGCGATCGGGCGCGCATTCGGCATGCGCGTGTTGTTCGCCGACCATCCGCCGCCGAAGATGGAAGGCGTGAGCTTTACTCCGCATGACGAAGTGATCGCGCAATCGGACGTGATCTCGCTGCACTGTCCGCTGCTCCCCGCCACACGCAACCTCATCGATATCGATGCCTTTCGAAAAATGAAGCGCAATGCGCTTCTCATCAACACGGCCCGCGGCGGATTGGTCGACGAGGCGGCGCTGATTCAGGCCCTCGACGAAGGATTGATTGCCGGCGCGGGCTTCGACGTACTCACGGTCGAGCCTCCGAAGGATGGGCACCCGCTGCTCGATGTACGGCGCCCGAATTTCATCCTCACGCCGCACATTGCCTGGGCGTCGGACGGTGCCATGCAGTTTCTTGCCGATCAGTTGATCGATAATATCGAGTGTTGGGCGGCGGGCAAGCCGCAGCATCTCCTGACTTGACATCCCCCTCGCCGATGCACGCCACGCTACCCCTCGCCGTCCTGAAGGCCGGCGTTTCTCGCGGAGAGTTAGGATGAAAAAGCTTCTCTACCAGTTCGACACGGACACCCTGCCCTCGGTCTTTGACAACGTCGTAGGCTACGACGGCGGCGCCGATCACATTTCGGCATACGGCGCAGTCAACGCCAAAAATGCCGGCGGTCTCGTCGAAGGGGCAATCTTCACCCGCGCCCCCAAAGACAAAAAAAATACGGCGATCTTTATCGGCGGCGGCAATATGCATGAGGGCGAAGCGGTGCTGGCAGCGGTGCGCAAGAAATTCTTCGGCAAGTTCCGCGTCTCGGTGATGTTCGACTGTAATGGCTCCAATACGACGGCGGCGGCCGCCGTAGCGTGGCTCGCGCACGGGCGCTCCCTCGCCGGCAAGCGCGCCGTGGTGCTCGGTGGTTCGGGTCCGGTCGGTCAACGCGCCGCGGTGCTCCTGGCCCGCGAGGGCGCCGACGTGGCGATCACCGGGCGCAAGCTTGACGTCGTGCAGGCGGCGTGCGATTCGATCCACGCGCGCTTCGGTATCGTGGTTCGAGCCATCGAAGCGCCTACCAATGTCGAGCGCGGCGCCGCCGTCGAGGGCGCACACATCGTGCTCGCCACCGGGGCCGCCGGCATCACCCTGCTGGACGAGAAGCAGTGGCAGGACAACTCGACGCTGGAACTGGTGGCCGATGCCAATGCGTCGCCGCCGCCCGGCATCGAAGGAGTGGGGCCGAGCGATCGCGGTGCGGCCAAATACGGTAAAATAATGTTCGGCGCGCTCGGCTTCGGCGCGCTCAAACTGGCGCTGCACCGCGCCTGCGTCTCGCGCCTGTTCGAGCAGAACGATCTGCTGCTCGACGCCGAGGAGATTTATGCCATCGCCAAAACGATGGTGGCTGAACCGGCACTGACGGCGAAACAACAATGATCACTCATGGTTCCCTCGAGAAATTTCTGGACGAACTCGCCGGCGGCAATCCGACACCGGGCGGCGGCAGCGCTGCGGCTGTCATGGGCGCCATGGGTGCCGCCCTCGTCTCCATGGTCTGCAACGTCACCATCGGCAAGAAGGGCTACGAAGGCGTCGAGGCCGAAATGAAGGCCGTACGCGACGAGTCCGAGAATGTGCGCCGGCGCCTGATGGACATGGTGGCCGAAGATATAGCCGCCTTCGACAGCATTTTGATCGCTTACAAGCTGCCCAAGGCGACCGACGACGATAAGGCGCGGCGCTCGGCCGCCATTCAGGCAGCCCTGCGTCGCGCCACCGAAACGCCGCTGGAGTGCGCGCGCGCTTGTGCCGAAGTGATCGCCTTATCGCGGCGCGCCAGTGAGCACGGCTATCTTAATGTCATCAGTGACGGCGGCGTCGGTGTGCTGGCCGGGTTCGCGGGCTTGCGCAGCGCGGCGCTGAACATCTACATCAATGCCCCTGCGCTGAAGGATCGTGCTTTCGCGCAAGAAGCGGGCGCCGAAATCAAGACGCTGGTCGAGTCCGGCGCTGCCGCGTGCGAAGCCGTCTACGCCCTCGTGCGCAGCAAACTAGGGTAGAGAACCGGGAACGGTGCGCGATCGATAAATGCCGCGCGCCCGCAAGCCACGCAAAAGGCATCGCCGCTGGCGCATAGCAAGGCTGCTGCCGAATGCGCGCTTGCGGCGCCGTGCGTTGCGCGCATTCAGCCGCGCGCCGATGGCTCTGCAGATTTTGACCATCCTCGCGATCGCCGTAATCCTCTGGTTCGTTCTCAACTGGATGTACCAGGTCGTCCGAAAGCCCTCGGAACTTTTCTTTCCGGTGAGCGGCACGCTCAACAAAAGACCGCTCGAGACCTGGCGGCAATACTCTGAGCTATTTCGGAAATATTCGACCAACGTCATTTCTCCCGAGCTGCTCGCGGCGCTTGCGCAGGTCGAGGGATCGGGCAATCCCATAGTGCGCACGTACTGGCGCTGGTCGTTGAACATCAAGCCTTTCGACGTCTACCGGCCTGCGTCGAGCGCAGTGGGGATGTATCAGATCACCGACGGCACCTTTGCCGAGGCAAGGCGCTACTGCATCCACGATCATGCCGTGGCCGAGGACGGCCCCTGGAACGACTGGAACTCATGCTGGTTCAACCGCTGGTACACCCGCGTCTTGCCCTCGCATGCGGTTGAGCTCACTTCGGCGTACCTCGATCGCAGCGTGGCCGCCGTTCTCGGCCGCCATCACATTAAATTTGCCACGCTCGAGGGTAAGCAAGAACTGGCCGCCGTGATCCACCTCTGCGGGGCGGGCGCCGGCGACGCCTATGTGCGCCGCGGCCTGAAGCTGTCGCCGGGCGAGCGGTGCGGAGATCATGAAGCCGGACAATACGTCGCGCGCGTGAATGCCATGAAACGAATATTCGAGTCCTTCGAGAAGACATCCGTTTGGGAGAGCGACTGAGGGGGTGCGTCAACTCTCGATAAGGATGGCCCTGAAATCATTGACGTTGGTCAGTGTAGGCCCGGTGATCACCGAGTCGCCGAGCGCGCTGAAAAAGCCGTGTCCGTCGTTGTTGGCCAGCATGTCTTGAGGGCGAAGGCCTTGCGCCCATGCACGGGCGAGCGAATCGGGTCCAAGGTACCCGCCCGCTATCTCTTCCTGCCCGTCGACCCCATCGGTGTCGCCGGCCACCGCGTAAATGCGTGCGTGACCCTCGAGGGCGATCGCGAGCGACAGCAAATACTCAACGTTGCGGCCGCCTCGCCCGGTGCCGCGCACCGTAACGGTGGTCTCGCCGCCGGAGAGCAGCATGCAAGGTGCGGCGAAGGGCTGATCGCGCTCGGCTATCTGCAATGCCATGCCGGCAAACACTTTGCCCACGTCGCGCGCCTCGCCTTCGATGGCGTCGCCGAGAATGTACGGCGCGACGCCGGCCGCGCGCGCCACGTCTGCCGCCGCCTCGAGTGCCATCTGCGGCGTGGCAATCATTCGCACATCGGACCGCGCAAGTCTCGCATCGCCTGGTTTTATGGATTCGCCGCTGCCGCTTTCCAATACCTCGCGCACCGGCAAGGGCAGCTCGATTCCGTAACGCCGCACGATGGCCAGGGCATCGGCGCAGGTCGTCGGGTCCGCCACCGTGGGACCGGAAGCAATGTCGATCGGCCGGTCGCCGGGCACGTCGGAGATTAGGAGCGTGAGCACACGCGCCGGGTAACAGGCGGCGGCCAGCCGGCCTCCCTTGATGGCGGAGAGATGACGCCGCACGCAATTCATTTCACTGATGGTGGCGCCGCAGGCAAGGAGTGCGCGGCTCACGACCTGCTTGAAATCAAGGCTCAGTCCCCGAGCGGGCAAGGGCAGCAGCGCCGAGCCGCCGCCGGAGAACAGGCACAGCACCAGGTCGTCTTCACGAAGTCCGCTCACCCGCTCGAGCATGCGCCGCGCAGCCTGCATCCCGGCCGCATCCGGCACCGGATGCGCCGCTTCGACGATGTCGATGCGTTCGCACGGGACGGCGTAGCCATAGCGTGTGACCACCAATCCCGAGAGCGGGCCGGACCAGTTTTCCTCCACCGTTCGGGCCATCGCTGCGGACGCCTTGCCCGCTCCAACCACGATGAGCCTGCCGCGAGGAGGCGCAGGCAGATGCGGCGGCACGCATAGCGACGGCTGCGCGGAAGCAATGGCGGCATCGAACATCCGCCGCAGTAACGCGCGTGGCGCGGGGCGGGCTGCGGCTTCGCTCATTGAGAGCTTTGGCTTAGGACATTCATCAGCGAACCGATGCCGTCAATCTCCACTTCGACGGCGCATCCATCCTTGATCGATCCCACTCCCACGGACGTGCCGCAGGCGATCACATCGCCGGGCAGCAGTGTCATGTCGTGGGATATTCGGCTCACGAGTTCTTCCGGCGGAATGATCATGTCCGACAGCGGATAGTTTTGACGCTCGGTACCGTCGACCCGGGTGATCACGCGCAGCCGTGACCAATCCAAACCCGTGGCAATCGCGGGCCCCAAGCAACCGAACGTGTCGTAACCCTTCGATCGGCACCACTGCGCGAAATCGGCATTCTCATTCAATATGTCCGATGCCGTCACGTCATTTACGCAGGTGTAGCCGAAAATGTGACCGCCCGCCTCCTTGGGCGGCAGATCCTTGCAAAGTCGTCCGATGACGATGCCCAATTCGCCCTCGTAAGCGATTTTTCCCGTATAGCCGGTGGGTCTGCGTATCTGCTCGCCGGGACCTACTACCGATGTGCCCGGCTTGATGAGAAACAGCGGGTGCGTGGGCGCCGGTTTCCCGAGCTTCATAGCGAGTGCGTTGAAGTTGTTCCATAAGGCGACGATCTTGGACGGGGCGCAGGGGCTCTGCAGCGTGAACGTTCCGCGTGAGAGCGTGCGGCCCGTCGCCTGCGGCGCGCTGAACAAGTCGCCGGCATGCTCGGCGATATGCTCGCCATCGAATGTTCCGAACCCGGTTCGGCCGTCGTTCGACCGAAACCGAGCCCATCTCATCTAGAGCACCGACTTGAGCACGGCGGCCATTTCCGCAGGATTTCTCGTGATCTTGATCCCGCACTCCTCCATGACCGCCAATTTTTCATTTGCGGTGCCCTTCCCGCCGGAGATGATCGCGCCTGCGTGCCCCATGCGCTTCCCGGGCGGCGCGGTGACGCCGGCGATGAATCCGGCGACCGGCTTCTTCATGTGCTCCTTGATCCAACGCGCGCACGTCTCCTCGTCGTCTCCGCCGATTTCTCCCACCATGATTACGGCGTCGGTCGCGGGATCATCGTTGAACATCTTCATGACGTCGATATGCTTCAAGCCGTTGACGGGATCGCCGCCGATGCCCACGCAGGTCGATTGCCCCAGTCCCAGATCCATCAGCTGGCCCACCGCCTCGTAGGTAAGAGTGCCCGAACGCGAGACGACGCCGATGCGCCCTTTTTTGTGGATGTGCCCCGGCATGATGCCGATTTTGATCTCGTCGGGTGTAATGACGCCGGGGCAGTTCGGCCCCACCAGCAGCGTCCTTTTACCGCGCATCCGATACCGGGTGCAGACCATGTCGCGAACCGGAACTCCTTCGGTGATACAGATGACGAGATCGAGCTCGGCGTCGACCGCCTCGTCGATCGCGCCTGCGGCAAACGGGGGCGGCACATAGATCACCGATACGGTCGCTCCGGTTTGCTCCTTGGCTTCCCGGGCGGTAGCGAAAATCGGAATTCCCTCGAAGGATTCCCCGGCCTTGTTCGGATTGACGCCGGCGACGAAGCAGTCCTTGCCGTAAGCGTAGTCGCGGCACAGCCGGGTATGGAAAGCGCCGGTCTTTCCCGTGATTCCCTGCGTCATCACCCGGGTATGCTTGTCGATCAAAATGCTCATAGAGGTGTATTCCTATTTCCCGGCGACTGCGGCGACGATCTTCTGCGCCGCATCCGCCATGTTGTCGGCGGAAATGATGGGCAGTCCCGACTCGCGCAGCTTCTGCCGGCCCAATTCTTCGTTCGTGCCCTTCATGCGCACGACCAAAGGAACATTGAGGTTTACTTCTTTGGCCGCGGCGATCACGCCTTCCGCAATCGTGTCGCAACGCATGATTCCGCCGAAGATATTCACCAGAATGCCCTTGACCGCCGGATTTTTCAGCATGAGCTTGAACGCCTCCGTGACTTTCTGCGCCGTGGCGCCGCCGCCGACGTCGAGAAAGTTGGCAGGCTCGGCGCCGAATAGCTTGATGGTATCCATCGTCGCCATGGCAAGCCCTGCGCCGTTGACCAGACACCCGATGTTGCCGTTGAGCGAGATGTACGACAGATCGAACTTGGACGCCTCTACTTCGGCAGGATCTTCCTCGTCGAGATCGCGCATGGCGACGATTTCCGGGTGCCTGTATAGAGCGTTGGAATCGAAGTTGAGTTTGGCGTCGAGAGCCAATACCCTGCCGTCGCGGGTGATGATCAATGGGTTGATCTCGGCGAGCGACGCGTCGCATTCGACGAATGCAGCATACAGACCGTGCATGAATTTGCGGGCCTCTGCGACCGCACCCTCCGGCACGCCGATTTTTCGTGCGACGTCGGCGGCTTCTGCGTCGGTCAATCCTTTCCCGGGATCGATGGCGACTTTGTGAATCTTATCCGGCGTGCGCGCGGCGACCTCTTCGATTTCCATGCCGCCCTCGGAACTCGCCATCAGCGTCACGCGCTGGGTGGCGCGGTCGACGACCATGCCGACGTAGAGTTCCTTGGCGATGTCGGCGCCCTCCTCCACCAGCAGTCGCTTCACTAGACGGCCCTCGGGACCCGTTTGATGAGTGACCAGCGTCATGCCGAGTATTTTCGAGGCGAACTCATGGACCTCCTCGAGCGACTTCGCCACCTTGACGCCGCCGCCTTTGCCGCGGCCTCCGGCATGGATCTGGGCCTTCACCACCCATACCTTGCCGCCGAGCTCGCGTGCGGCGGAATCCGCCTCGGTCACCGAAAAACAAGGTATCCCCCGCGGCGTCGCGACCCCGAACTTTCGCAGAATTTCCTTGCCCTGATACTCGTGAACGTTCATGTATCGGCCTCGTCAATAGGTGCTATTACGTCGCCTCGGCCGCTTCGCGGCCGAAACGGACTGTTCACGCCGCCGAAGGCGCCGTGCTGCCCGGTGATGCCTTGATCTGCTCCAGGGTCTTCGCCAATAGTTTCGTCAGTGCATAAACCGTATCGATGTGAGGAGTCACGGTATCCGTCAATCGTGCCAGCTCCACCACGGAACCCAAGAGCGCGTCGATCTCGAGCGTGCGTGCGGACTCGACGTCCTGCAGCATCGAAGTTTTGTGGTGGCCCACCCGTTCCGCGCCGCTGATGCGCTTCTCGAGGGATACACGGAAGGTGATCCCCAGTTTATTGGCGACGGTTTGCGCCTCGGTCATCATCGCCGCCGCGACGGCGCGGCTCGGCGGATACCGGCAGATGTCGGCAAGCGTGGCTCGCGACAATGCGCTGATCGGATTGAACGTCAGATTGCCCCACAGCTTCAACCAAATCTCCGCCCGGATGTCCTCGAGCACGGGGGCCTGCAGCCCGGCCCGAATGAAGCACTCGGAAACGCGCGCCGCTCGGGAGCTCGCCGTGCCGTCCGGCTCGCCGACGGGAAAGCGATTGCCCTCAACGTGCTTGATGACCCCGGGCGAGAGCAATTCGGCTGCAGGATACACGACGCAACCGATGACTCGCTCGCAGGGAATGTGCTCGCCGATCAGCCCGCTCGGATCCACGCTCTTGACCCGGGTACCCTCGAGCTTGCCGGGATGCCGGTGAAAATACCAATACGGTATTCCGTTTTGCATCGTCACGACGACGGTGTCGGGTCCGAAGAGCTTGGGGACTTCGAGGGCCACCGCTTCGACTTGATGGGCCTTCATTGCAAGGATGACGGCATCCTGCGGGCCCGCACTCGCGTAATCATCGGTGGCCTTGACTCGTGGAACCGATTCTTCGTTGCCGCCCGTCAGCAATCGAATGCCGCGGCTGCGGAGCGCTTCGAGGTTCGCTCCGCGTGCGATGAAGGTCACATCCTCTCCGGCAAGCGCCAGCTTGGTCCCGACGTAGCCGCCGATCGCACCGACACCGATGATTGCTATCTTCAATGATATTCGCCCATGAAACGCCCGGAAGCGCCGCCGTTGAATCTTACGGCAAGCGGCCAGGGACGCAAATTCGTCCCTGGCCGCACCGATATCAACTCCACCCGCCGCCGTAGCGGCCTAGAACTTGTAATTCAAGCCGGTGGAAAAGCCGATGACGTGGCAGCCGCCCCAGGTGGTCGGTCCCGCGCTGCTGTAGTCGGTGAACGCTTGGGTGGTGCCGTCGTGACAGTCCGTCGTGATGCCGCGGCCGCCGGCGCCGAGGTCATAGTGGGCATTGGTGCCGTTGACGGTATCCGCCGCATCGACGTACCAATACAAGGCCTTGTCGAAATGGTGTTTCCACGCGATGGTGTACATATTCGCGTAATTGTTGTGATTCGTCGGATCGTAGTTATGCTGCCCGCCCGGATCGCCGGGTGACCGCCCGGCATGCGCCCAGCCGACGCTCACATTGTCCTTGGGCGAGAAATCCTCGGAGAGCGCGAACCACAAACCGTTCCTCTGCCGTTCGTTCTGAAATTGCATCGAGGCCGGCAGATCGCGCTTGAGATACTCGTAGATTCCGCTGACCGCCAGTCCGAAACCGAACGTGTATTGAGCGCCGACCTTGAATGCCGACTCGTTGGCGATATCGATTGTGTACTCAGGACTTCCGAACGGCGCCGCCTGCGGGAACTCCGCGGCAAACGCGTTGTAGGCATTCCAGTCCAGCAGCGGCGACACGCCGTTGCCGAGGCCGGCCAGATAACCGTAGAAAGGATTGTTGGAGCCGACGCCGTCGCTGTTGCGATTCACCGACTTGTGAAGTTCGTACGCGGCCGTGATGTAGATCGGTCCGGTTTCGAATTTCACATCGACGCTATACGCATTGTCATAGCCGCCGTCGTCGCAGGCGAGCGGCAAATTGCCGCTGCCCGGCACGTTTCCGCCGGTGCAATCGGACGAGCCTGCCGATTGGGCGAGGCTGTCGGAAGTCCGGTTCTGGCCCGGCGAAAACAAGGCGTCGAAGCTGAAGACCCCGCCGAACTTCGGCGACTCGTACCAAATCGAATGATCGATGCGCGTGCCGAATTCAACCCGGTTGTCGCCTCCGGAATTGCCCATGACGACCGAGTAGTCCCCCAACATTCCCGAGAAGGGGTTCATGCGATCGGTGGATTTCTTGTAAGGTGAATACGTCGTTCCGGCTTTGATCTTGCCCCAGGCGTTGCTCGAGAGACCGACGAAACTATCGCCGTAGCCGATGCCGCCCTTGGTCACGTTGGATTGCGACGTATAGCCGGAGCTGACGCCCGGCGCATTGGTGATCTGCGGCTGCACCTCGATCTGGTAGATGAAGTCGACGCCGGATTTGTTGATCGCATGCGCGCCGCGCCAGCCGATCACCGACTTGTTGCTCGACAGGTCCGGCACCCAGCCCACGCGTCCCACCGGGCCCGCACCGCCGCCCTTCGCGGGACCTTTGACATAGCCCGAGTTCGGGTCGGCCGGGTCAATGAGGGAATAAGGATATGCGACGAAGCCGTTCATGCCCTTGGTCGAGTCATCGATGGAAACGTCCAAGGTGCCGTAGAAGCCCTTGGCGAATTTCTCGAACAACGGCTCGGCAGGCGGCTTCTTCTCGGCCGCGGGACCCGTCTCGGCCGGTTTGGGGGGCGCGGCGACCACGGCCGGAGGCTGCGCTTGTTGTTTGGACAGCGCCTGGACTTGCTTCTGCAACTCTTCCATCTGCTGCTGCATGATGCGCATTTGCTCTTTGAGAGCCCTGTTGTCCTGCGCATCGTCTGCGAAGACGACTCCTGTGAGGGCGACGCCGGCGGCACATGCCGCAAGCGCCACCAGCATAGGCTTTGCCAATCTAAATTTAAGCATTGTGTGATTCCTCATAAAGGCCCTTGTTTGATTCTCGTCCTCGCTGCTGCCCTCTTGCCCGCCCTGCAGCGAAACTCCCTCTCCTTTTGACACCATCATCCATGCCTGCGACCCTGCCACCTCATGCTTGCGGAATGAGGCCGGCGCCGCGCGCCCATCGATATTTCGCGCCGAGCACGGCGACCGGTATTTCGGTGGAATAGGCGTAGGCGGGAATGCCGTGTTGATACAGGTACTCCGCCGCTTCTTCCACTTCCACATCGCCGGCAAGGGAAGCCACCACCGGCTTCTCGATGCCTTTGGCGCGCATCTCGGCCACCACTTCGACCATCAGCTTCGCGAACACCATGGGCGGCGTGATGATCGTGTGCCAGTAACCGAGAATCAGCGCATGGATGCGCGGATCTGCAAGACCCAGCCGCACGGTGTTCTGGTAGGTCGTCGGCGGCTCGCCGCCGGTAATGTCCACCGGATTGCCGGCTGCACCGAACGGCGGGATGAATTTGCGAAACGCCGCGTCAAGGTCTGCGGGCATGGCCATCAGCGACAAACCGTTGTCCACACAGGCGTCCGACAGCAGCACCCCCGAACCCCCGGCACCGGTGATGATCACGACGTTGTTGCCTTTCGGGGTCGGCAGAACCGGGATGCCGCGTGCGAAATCGAGCAAGTCGCGCAGGCTTCGCGCCCGGATCACCCCGGACTGCTTGAACACGTCTTCGTAGATCTTGTCGTTGCCGGCGAGCGCTCCGGTGTGCGAACTCGCGGCTCGCGCGCCCATGCTCGTGCGGCCGGCCTTCAAGACTACGATGGGTTTCTTCCTGGAAACCCGCTTCGCCACCTCGGCGAATGAGCGGCCGTCCTTCAAATCTTCCAAGTGCTGCGCGATGATGGTTGTGTTCTCGTCCTGTTCGAAGAACGTGAGCAAGTCGTCTTCGTCGATATCGGCCTTGTTGCCGAGCCCGACGATCGCCGACACGCCCATCTTCGCCGAACGCGAGAAACCGATGATCGCCATGCCGATGCCGCCCGACTGCGAAGAGAGGGCAGCATGTCCTTTGACGTCGTATGCCGTGCAAAACGTCGCGCACAGGTTGCTCGGCGTGTAATAGAAACCGTAAATATTGGGACCCATGAGCCGCACGCCGTACTTGCGGCCGATCTCGACCAGTTCATTCTGTCCGGCCACATTGCCGGTCTCTGCGAATCCGGAAGGTATCAAAATCGCCCCGGCAATTTTCTTCTCGCCCACCTCGGTCAATGCCCGAGCAACGAATTTCGCCGGAATCGCGAACACCGCGACATCGATCTCGCCCGGCACGTCCTTGACGCTCTTGTAGGCCTTCTTGCCCATGATGATTTCGGCATTGGGATGGATCGGGTAGATCTCTCCCTTGTACCCGCCGTTGATCAAATTCTTCATCACGGAATTGCCGATCTTGCCGTTCTCGGCCGAAGCGCCGATCACGGCCACCGCGTTGGGCTTCATGATGCGGGTCATCTTCTCGACGATCGCCGCCTGGCTCGGACGATCGCGCGGGGGCGCGGGGTTGAAGTCGAGCACGATGCGCACATCGGCGGCGGTCGCCCCCTTATGGGTCGCGAACACGGGATTCAAATCCATCTCCGATATCTCGGGAAAGTCCGCGACCAGCGTCGACACGTTCTCGATCATCCCCGCAAGCGCGTCCCGATGAACGGGCTTGGCGCCGCGGACGCCGCGCAAGATCTCGGCCGCCGCGATGCCGTCGAGCATCGACAATGCCTCTTCATTGGTTGCCGGCGCCAATCGAAACGTGATGTCCTTAAGCACCTCGACCAGGATGCCGCCGAGGCCAAAGGCGACCAGCTTGCCGAACGCCGGGTCGGTCACGGCGCCGATGATGACTTCCTGGCCGCCGGCCAGCATCTGCTGGACCTGCACGCCGAGAATCTCGGCTTTGGCGTCGTACTTCTTGGCGTTGCCGACAATCGCGGCGTACGCATCTCTCGCAGCGTCCGCCGACTTGACGCCTACCACGACGCCGCCCGCTTCTGTCTTGTGCAGAATCTGCGGCGACACGATCTTCATGACGACGGGAAAGCCGATATCGGAGGCGAGCTTGACGGCTTCCTCGGCGCTCTTCGCCACCCCCTCTTTGGGGATGGTGATTCCGTACGCCTCGCAGATACCGCGCGCCTCGGGCGCGGTCAGGGCTTCGCGCTTCGCCGTTCTGGCGTCGTTCAGGATCTTGCGGACCGCGTTCTTGTCATGCATCGTCAAATTACCTTTTTCGCTCTCAGAGCCGCGACATCCGCCGCCGCGTATCCGAGTTCCCCCAATACTTCATCGGTGTGCTCGCCCAACAAAGGTGAGCGGGTAACCTCGGTCGGACTGTCGCTCATCTTGATGGGGTTGCCGACCGTCAAATACTTGCCGCGTTTGGGGTGATCCACTTCCACGATGGTGCCTGTCTTGCGCAGCGAAGGTTCATTGGCCAACTCGTACATCGACAAGATCGGCCCGCACGGGATGTCATGCTCGTTGAGCAGAGCCATGGCTTCGAACTTCGTTTTTGTCACCGTCCATGCTTCCACCGCGGCAAACACTTCCGTGAGCCTCGGCAGGCGCGCTTCCGGCGTGGCGTAATCCGGGTCGGTGAGCCACTGTTCCTTGCCGATCACGTTGCAGATGTCCTTCCAAACGGGCGCCTGCGCGATGAAATACAGATACGCGTTCGGATCCGCCTCCCAGCCCTTGCACTTGACGATGGTGCCCGGCTGGCCGCCGCCCGACGCGTTGCCGGCTCGGGGCACGGCTACGCCGAACTTGCCGTTCGGATACTGCGGATATTCCTTCATGACGTGGGTGCGATCGAGACGTTGCTGGTCGCGCAGCTTGACCCGGCAGAGATTCAACACGCCGTCCTGCATCGCCGCGAGCACTCTCTGGCCGCGTCCGGTGGTGTTGCGCTGGTACAGGGCGGCCACGATTCCCAGCGCCAGATGCAGTCCCGTGCCGCTGTCGCCGATTTGCGCGCCGGTGACGAGCGGCGGACCGTCATCGAAGCCCGTGGTCGAAGCTGAGCCGCCCGCACATTGCGCGACGTTCTCGTACACCTTGCAATCTTCGAAAGGACCGGGACCGAAGCCCTTCACCGAAGCCGCGATCATGCGCGGGTTGAGTTCTTGAATTCGTTCCCAGGTGAACCCCATGCGGTCGAGAACGCCCGGCGCAAAGTTCTCCACCAGCACATCGCAGTGCTTTACAAGTTTCTCGAGAACCTGCTTGCCGCCCTCGCTCTTCGTGTCCAGCGTCACCGACCGCTTGTTGTGATTCAGCATCGTGAAATAAAGACTGTCGACGTTCGGAATATCGCGCAGCTGCTCGCGCGTGATATCGCCGGTGCCGGCCCGTTCCACTTTGATCACATCGGCGCCGAACCATGCCAACAACTGCGTGCAAGTGGGGCCTGACTGCACGTGCGTGAAATCGAGAATGCGTACCCCGTCCAATGCCTTTCCCATAGAAATCTCCCTGCGCGGATCAATCCCCTGCGCGCATCACTTGTACATCGTCTGATTCTTGGTACCCGGCGCATATTCGCGCGGGTCAACCCAGATATTGATGACCGCCGAGCGGCGCAGTTTTTGTATCGACTCGCGCCCCCGCTGCAATGCCGGCGCAATCTGCGCGGGGTCGCGGACTTCTTCGCCGTAGCCGCCGAGCATCTCGGCGAACTTGCCGAACGGTACGTCGCCCAAGAGATTGCCCACACTGCCGCGCTGTTCGCCGTATTTCGCCAGCTGGCCATAGCGAATTTGGTTCATCGCAGAGTTGTTGCCGATGACTGCGAGGTAGGGAACACCGAAGCGGTTGGCAGTCTCCATGTCGAAGGCGGTCATGCCGAAGGAGCCGTCTCCGTAGTAACAAAGCACTTCCTTGGCAGGGTTCGCCAGCCCGGCTGCGATGGCGAATCCCGTGCCGACTCCCAGCGAGCCGAGCGCACCCGGATCCATCCACTGGCCCGGACCCCGCGGACGCACCGCTTGCGCCGAAATCGTCACCACGTCGCCGCCGTCGCCTATGTAAATCGTGTCGTCGCGCAAGAATTCATTGAGTTCCCAGGCGACGCGGTAAGGATGAATCGGCACGCTGTTCGACTTGAACAGAGGCATGAGCTTTTCGGCGGCAACGTCCTCGGCATCGCTCAACTGCTTCAACCACTGCTGGCGCGCCTGACGCTTGTCGCCCTTGATGCGGCCCGACGCTGCCTGCAGCACCGCGCCCAAGATCGCGCCCGGATCGCCGACCAGACCCAGGTCGATTTCGCGGTTCTTGCCGACCGTCCGGTAGTCCATGTCGATCTGCACGAGCTTCAGGTCCTTGCTGATGCGTTTGCCGTAGCCCATGCGGAAGTCGAACGGCGTGCCTACGATCACGAGGACATCGGCGTTCGCAAACGCTTGAGTTCGCGTGCGGTCGAAATGGTGCGGGTCGCCGGGGGGCAGGAGGCCGCGGCTCGCGCCGTTGAAATATCCCGGAATGTCGAGGCTCCGCAGCAGCGCGATCGCCTCCTTGTGGCCGCGGGCGGTCCAAACTTGTTGCCCATAAAGGATGGCGGGCCGCTCGGCATTGACGAGAATGTCGGCCAGTTTCTCGATGTCGCGCGGGTCGCCGATCGAGTGCGTCGATGCGCGGTACTTGCCGGGCTGGGGGATGACGGCCTTGGTGATGTCGACCTCGCGGTCGAGTACGTCGCGAGGAATTTCCAGATACACGGGACCGGTGGCGCCGGCGAATGCCTCGCGCGCAGCCATCGCGATCATGTCGGCGACCCTTTCGGTGCTCGGAACCGTCGCTGCGAATTTGGTGATGGGGCTCATCAAATCGACATGGGGCAGGTCCTGCAGCGAGCCCATCTTGTGCTGAGTCAGCGCGCCTTGACCGCCAATGTGCAAAATGGGGCTTTCCGAACGGAAGGCGGTGGCGACGCCCGTGACCGCATTGGTGCAGCCCGGTCCGGCGGTCGTTACAACACAGCCGAGCTTGCCCGTCTGGCGGGCATAACCATCCGCTGCGTGCGCGGCGACTTGTTCGTGGCGCACGTCGATGATGCGAATCCCCTCATCGACACAGCCGTCATAGATATCGATGATATGGCCGCCGCAAAGGGTGAATATCGTGTCGACACCCTCGTTCTTCAGCGCCTTGGCGACCAGGTGGCCGCCGGAGACAACGCCGGCGTCGCGGCTCTTTCGTTGCAGAGTGTCCTCTGCGGTCGTGGTCTTGGGCTGAATCGGCGTGGGATTTACGGTTGCCATGTTGCCTCCAACTTCGTGAATCTGATCGCAGACCGACGCCGCCGCGCCGGTCTGCGATTTGGAACGTCTCTTAAGCGAAAATACCCGCCGTCACGTGGGTCGCGTGCTCACCGCGGCGTCGGGCGCCGACGCAAATCCTTCGTTAATCCTGGCGAAGTGCCGTGCTCTCATGGGCTTCAGGACGAACAAGGCGAGAGCCGCGGCAATCAGGTTGAACGTCATTGCGATACCGAACACCGTGCCCCACCCGTGGTCCTTGGAAAGGCCGGCCGCGATGGGAACGAGCAATGCGCCGGCGCCCTTGGCGGTGTACAGCATGCCGGCATTGGCGGCGGCATATTTGGACCCGAAGGTATCGCCTTGCGTGGCCGGAAACAGACTGAAGATTTCGCCGTATACGCCGAAGTACAGCGCGGTGACCAGCACGAAGGTGACCGGGTTCGTCCCCGACTGATTCAGGACATAAAGCGCGATGGCGCCGATCGTGAACGCAAGAGCCATCGTATATTCGCGGCCGATTTGATCCGACAGCCAGCCGAAGAATGGCCGGCCCACCCCGTCGAAGATGCGGTTGAGCATCAATGCGAACGCCAACGCGGCCATGGTGATACCGAACAGGCTGACCGGGACCTTGTCGATCTTGAAGTCCTTGGCGATCGGCGCCATGGAGGCTGCCATGGTGAGTCCGCCGGAGGCGATCAACACGAACATCAGGTACATCACGTAGAACACCGGGCTGCGCAGTACCTCGGCAGGCGTATATCCGCGTGCCGTCTGGTTGGGTTTGACCTTGGCGGCAATCAGCTGCGGCGGGGGCGACAACAGCAGCCAAGACAGCACGAACACGATGCCGCCCTGCAGGAGCCCGAAGAAAAGGAACGCCTGTTCGTAACCGGAATCGTTGATCATGTGCGAAATCGGTACGATGGTGAGCGCCGCGCCCGCACCGAAGCCCGAGGCGGTGATACCGGCGGCGAGACCGCGCCGGCCCGGGAACCACTTGAGCGCGTTGCCGACACAGGTGCCGTACACGCAGCCGGTGCCGATGCCGCCGATTGCTGCGGCGAAATACAGAACCGGCAGGGAGCCGGCGGTCGAATTCAAGACCCAGGCGATGCCCACCAAAATGCCGCCGCCCATGACGACCCATTTGGGCCCGAATCGATCGACGAGGTAGCCTTCGACGGGAATGAGCCACGTCTCGATGAGTACGAAGATCGTAAATGCCACCTGAATGGCGGCGCGGCCCCAGTGGAACTTGGCATCGATGGGATTGACGAAAAGCGTCCACCCATACTGCAAGTTAGCCACGCAGGCCATGCAGAGGACGCCGAGGATGAGCTGCACCCACGGATTTGCCAATGGCGATGTTGACGTTGATGGAAGGGAATTCGAGTTCGCATTCATATAGTTCTCCTTATTCACCCTGGTCGATACGGAAAAATCACCCGAGGTTCATGCGGAAATGTCGGACGGAAAATCACTGGCGAGTGACCCCCCTGCCGGCCGACTGAGCTGCGCCGGCGGTTACGCCGCTGCCCCCGCAGGCGCGCAAGTAAATCAAAGTATTGACCAAAGGGGAACGCCGCCGAACGGAAGCGTCGCTGGAGATGCAGAAGCGCCGAGACTGACTCACCCGCAAGCCCCCTTCCTGAGGTTCGAACGCGTGCGCGCGAACCCATGCCAGCCCTTGCATTGTTTTCGTGGTATACCATATATGAATGAGTTTTCGCCTGTCAAGCGATGTCCCGGGAGAGAGCGCCTTGCGTTATGTCGCCTCCGTTCATCCTCGGTCGACGACGAAAACGACGACAAGGTTGGATAAAGCCATCGGCCATGTAATATATCTTCGGTACGGCGCCGGAATCTTCGGTGCACGCGACGACAATCACCCCCGGAAGGGCAACCCTGCCGAATATCAATGATTGACGATGCATCGGAAAAAGCATCGAAGGAGCCAATGAACACTATCGCCACGCTGGTACAGCGCACATCTTCGACGCCTCCGCTCGCCCTGGCGCCCCTGAACGCCACGAGTTTGCGTGATCAAGCCTATGCGCTATTGAAGAACGCAATCGCGGATACGGATATCTACGATCCGAATCAAGAACTGCGCCTGGACGAGCGGCAGCTGACTACCGCTCTCGGTGTGAGCCGGACGCCGATTCGCGAGGCGCTGTCGCTGCTGGAACAGGAAGGGTTCATTCGCACGATACCGCGCCGCGGCATCTATATCGTTCGCAAGTCCAAGCGCGAGATCATCGAGATGATCCAGATGTGGGCCGCGCTCGAATCGATGGCCGCGAGACTCGCGACGCTGCACGCGAGCGATGAGGCTATCGCCAAGCTGCGGCATTTGTTCGACGAGTTCCAGAACTCGCCGCCTTCCGAGCATCTCGATGAGTATTCCGACGCCAACATCGCCTTTCATACGGCAGTGATCGCCCTCGGCGGCTCGCAGACCATCATCGATGCGACACGCAACCTTCTGATTCACGTGCGCGCCATTCGCCGCGCCACGATCACGCAGAATGACCGAGCGGCTCGCTCTATCGTCGATCACCTGAAGATCATCGAGGCATTGGAACGCCGCGACACCGAGTCGTCCGAGCGGCTCGCCCGGCAACACACGTTGGACCTCGCAGCGCACGTCGACCGCTTCTGCGATTTCCTAGGTTGACGATCCCCACTCGCCCAGCGTCGGCCCCCGCGCCGCGGCGCCTTCGCGGCGCAGATATAGAGGCGCAGCCGCAGCCGGCACTTGGCCGCGAAGCGCTTCCGGCGCTGCTGCCTCGACGCCGCTCAGCGTGTCGGGATCGGCAATTGCCAACCTAAGGTGGGCCCGGTCCATCGACGTCGGCTTTCCCGACTCGATGCGCAGATAGATCCGCCCGGTATCCTGATCGGCGAAATTGACCTCGCGAAATCCGTCGATACAACGCCGCAGGAATCCCGTGTTGTTCTCGGCGGCAAGCAGCCTTCGATCGGCATAGAGAAATTCCGGCGATGCGGCGTTGATATTGACGCGGCCGTAACGCTCTACGTCCAGCACTCCCTTCACGCTCAGAACATTGAATGTATTGTTGTCGCCGAAGGCGACCGTCCGCGGGCGCTCCCCCAACGGAACGGTATTGTCCAGAAATTCGAATTGCAGGCGCTTGTCGCTGCGCCTGACCCACGTGAAAAACACGTCGGGAATCCCGGCGTAAGCCTCTACGGCGTGCGCCAAGGTGTCGTCGACTGCCTTGTAGCGGCCGAACTCGAGCCCACGCATCCAGGCCCGCTCGACCAGCGATGCGGGCGGCGTAATCACGAAAAACAAAAAGACCGTCTGACCGAAGCGCGTCAATAGATTGCTGCCCGCTTCGTCCGAATCGGGCGCGAAGCTGTCAAAGCGAAACCGGTCGATCAAGAGATGGGTCATATCTCCGCGGCGGTTTTTGCGCGCCATGTAGCGGTCGAGCTTTTGGTCGACGATTTGCAGTTCCTCTGCGGTGAATGCACCCGCATACTTGTAAGCGGCGCCGAGCTCGCCGTAGTCGAGCAGCTGTTTGCGCCAGATGTCCGGGCTGATGAGCGCGAAATCGCTCCACTGCACGCCGATGTCTCCGGCCAATGCCTTCTGCAGCGGCCGCAGCGTACTCTTGCCCGAGGCGGACGGGCCTTTCGTATTGATCACCACCGGGTGCTCCTGTCGCGGCAACAATTGATACCCCTCGCTGCGCGCGGCGCTGAGCAGCAAGGGCTCGATCGCTCGGCCGATCGAATCGCTGCCGAAGTCGTTGCACGCCAAGTCGGTCGCCACCGACACGATGATCTCGCGCATTCCCAATGCGAGGCGTCCTTGGGTCGCAAACAACGCCGACATTACGCGCGCAAGGGTGCGGTACACGAGCTTCTGCCGAGAATCTTGCACGGTGCCGGCGAGGCGCTCGTATTCGGCGATGTCGCGCGGGCCCCAGACGCGGTCGGGGGCGGTAGGCTTTGCGGCGCCGCCGCGCCGCGGTGCGATGCGTGCCAACAGCCGGGAGGCAGCGGATCGCTTCGCGGGCGCGGTTGCCGGCGCCTGTTCGGGCGTGGCCTCCGTCAGGGCGGCATCGATCGCAGCGCGCACTTCGCGCCGCGTGCGATCGTAGGCCGCAGCGATGGCCTCCATCTCCGGAGCGAGGTAGCGCCCGTGCAGGCGGCTCGCAATCTGCCGGAAGTTGATCCCTAAGTCCCCGATTCGCGAACCGTCGGGCACGGCAAAGTCCGCGGTCACTCGTATCAGGAGTTCATGCAGGGCGAGTCTTTGGGGCCGAAACGCCACCAGTTCGTGCGATGCGAATCCGGTGAGAGCCTGCATCTCGGTGACCGCCGCGATGCTGTTAAAGACGTTCTCGGGCCGGAACATCGTCGATAGATGCCGCAGTTCCCGCGGCATCTGCGAGCGGATCCCGGGGTTCCATGGCCCATACAGCTGCGTCTCGTCCGGCACGGGTCCGATCATACCGATCCCGTCGATCCGCAGGGGAACGTCATAGTTGAGACGCAATTCGCTCTCTGCACCGCGATCGTGTGATGCATTCGCCACCCGTGCATATGTTCGAATAATCCAAAATGGGCCGATAACGGAACATCGGGGCGGGCGCTTACGCAATAAGACCGCGGCGGGGAATTCATGCAATGATTTCGCAACCTATCGGTCGAAAACCACTTGGCCGGACGCAGCCGGCGGAGCCCCTGCGGGATGCCGGATTCCTGGACCCCTTGTTCAGCGTCTTCGCGCGACTCGCCGCAAGCGCCTGCGGGGCGCATTTGGCCTCCATCGCGATCGGCGGCGGCGAAACGTGGTGCACTGCTTCCGCAAAGCTGCCTTCGGCCGCCGTGCCTGGCTGCGACCCGTACGCCGACTCCACGCTGAAAACTGCGGACTTGTTCGAGGTGCCGGACTCGGCCGCGGACGATCGCTTCCGGAACTGCGAACTGGTCTCGGGAACGTTTGCCATACGATCCTACGCCGGATGCGCATTGCGCACTACCGCAGGCGAGACACTCGGCACTTTGGCCGTGTATGACAAGACCGCTCGCTTTCTTTCGCAAGAGCAGCGCGCCTCGCTCTTGCTGATCGCCGAGCAGGTCGTCGCCCGCGCCGAAGTCGAATCGCGGCTGATGGAGCTTGCGCTTCTAGGCGATGAGCGGCCCGCGCCGGCCCTCGCATTGCTGGAGAGCGCGCCGGTTGCCGTGTATCACGCGGACGAAACAGGCAACATCATTTACAGCAATCCCGAATACCGCCGCATGTTCGACCTTAAACCGGGCGCCGGACCCGATGCGTGGGCGGCGCGTGTTCACCGCGACGATCGCGCGCGCATGCAGGCGGCCTGGACGGATTTCGGCCGGCAGCCGCGCGCCGTTCGATTCGAAAACTACCGCACGCAAGCCGCCGACGGCACGGTCCGCCACTTCTCGGAACAAGTGGTCGCCGCCGACGGCGTGGCCGGCTGGGTCGGAACGATTACCGATTTCACCGAACTGGTGACCGTCCGCGATCATTTGCGCAAGGCGGAAACCATGTTCCGCAATACCTTCGACCAAGCCCCGGTCGGCATTGTGCACGCGGACCGCCGCGGCAAATTGCTACGCTGCAACCAATCGTTCTGGACGATGCTGGGCTACGAAACCGCCGACCTCGCACACAGCACCATCGCCGATATCACGCATCCGGACGACGTTTCGCGCGTCTCGGCGGACCTGCGACGCCTTTGGAACGGCGAGACTCAATTCGTGGACCTGGAGAAGCGTTACCTCCGCAAGGACGGAAGTTTTCTCTGGGTGCGCATGACGACGGCGCTGGTTCGCGGAGGCGACGAAGGCAAGCCCGAATATTCGGTCGAGTTCCTGCGCGATATCAGTGCGCGCAAGGAATCCGCGGAGGAGCTCGAACGGGTCCACAAATCGCTCATGACCGCATCGCGCCAGGCAGGCATGGCCGAAGTGGCAACCAACGTCCTGCACAACGTCGGCAACATTCTGAATAGCGTCAATATCTCGGCCAGCCTCGTGACCGAGCGCGTCAAGCAATCCAAGGCGCCGGGTGTGTCCCGTCTCGCCGCGCTGCTGAAAGAGAAGGGCTCCTCGCTGGGCGAGTTCCTCGCCGACGATGAGCGCGGCAAGCAGATACCCGAGTACCTGACATCGCTGGGCGAGCAGCTGTTGAAAGATCAGAAAATGGCGCTCGAAGAACTCGCGTCGCTGCGCGACAACTTGGAACATATCAAGGACACGGTGGCGATGCAGCAGAGCTACGCCAAGCTCTGCGGGGTCACCGAAACCGTCGCGGTTGTTGATCTGGTGGAGGACAGCTTGCGGCTGAACGCCGGCGCGTTCGTGCGTCATGGAGTGACGCTGCGCCGCGAATTCAACGAAGTGCCCCCGATCACCGTGGATAAGCACAAGGTCCTGCAGATTTTGGTGAATCTGGTGCGCAACGCGAAGTACGCATGCGACGAATCGGGGAAGTCCGACAAGCTGATTACCCTGCGCATCGAAAAAGCGCCGGCCGGCGTCCGCATTTGCGTCATCGACAATGGCGTGGGCATTCGCCCGGAAAACATGTCCCGCCTCTTCACGCACGGGTTCACGACCCGCGCTTCCGGGCACGGCTTCGGCTTGCATAGCGGAGCCCTCGCGGCCCAGGAACTCGGTGGTGCGTTGCTCGTGGAAAGCGACGGGCCGGGCTGCGGCGCAACGTTCATCCTCGAGCTGCCCGTGGGCCCGGCGGAGCCCGCCCTTGTCTAATGCCGCATCGCTCGATCACAGGCGCATTCTGGTCATCGATGACAATGCGGCCATCCATCTGGATTTCCGCAAGGTCTTGGGCGTTCAGGCCGAGCATTCCGCCCAGGCGGCGCTCGATGTGCTGGAAGCGAATCTGTTCGGTGGAGGCATCGCCGGTTCAGTGCGCCCGAATTTCGAGATCGACTCTGCGCACCAAGGGCAGGAAGGTGTGGCGATGGCGCACCAAGCCTTGATGAACGGGCGGCCGTATGCGATGGCCTTCGTCGACATGCGAATGCCGCCGGGCTGGGACGGCCTGAAGACCATCGAGCGCCTTTGGGCGACGGACGCCGACATTCAGGTCGTCATCTGTTCGGCTCACACCGATTACGACTGGACGGAGGTCGTACAGAGGCTCGGCCATTCGGACAAGCTGTTGGTACTGCGCAAACCGGCCGAACCGATCGAAGTCCTGCAGTGCGCCACGGCGCTCAGTCGCAAGTGGCAGAACGACAAGCTCGTCCGAGGACAGGTGTTGCGCCTCGAGGAAGTAATCAGTACGCGCACTCGCGGCTTGGAGGCCGCGAACCGGCAACTGCGGCATCTGGCCACCCACGATGCATTGACTGGGCTGCCGAACCGCGTATTGCTCGACGATCGGCTGCAGCAAGCCATCGCCCACGCCGACCGCGACATGCGGTCCTTCGCGCTCCTGATATGCGACCTCGACCGCATCAAGCTCATCAATGATTCTTTGGGACACCGCGCCGGCGATGAGCTTCTTCAAGAGGTTGCCCGGCGGCTCACGACAGTGGTGCGCACCGCCGACACGGTGGCGCGCTTCGGCGGCGACGAATTCGTTCTAATCGGGACTTCGATCGGCGACGTGCGGGACGCCGAAGACCTCGCCGCGCGCGTCATGCAGGTTCTGCGCGAGCCGGTGCGAATCGCCACCATCGATATTCATACCTCTCCCAGCATCGGCATCGCCATGTATCCGGATGACGGCACATCCATTCAAACCCTGCTCGCGCATGCGGATGCCGCAATGTATTCGGCCAAACAGCAAGGCAGGGGCAATTTTCGGCGCTATGCGCCGGGGATGGATGCAGGCACGGAGGACCGTGTACAGCTCGAAAGCGAACTGCACAACGCAGTGACGTTGAAGCAGCTCGAACTCTACTATCAGCCGAAGGTGGATACCCGAACGGGCGAGGTGCGCAGCGCCGAGGCACTGATCCGCTGGGTGCATCCGGCGCGCGGCATCATTTCGCCGGCGGACTTCATTCCATTGGCGGAGGAGTGCGGTCTAATCGGCGACATCGGCGCATGGGTGATACGCGAAGCATGCCGTCAAGCTCGCGCGTGGCAGCTCGACGGCGTGCCCGCCCTGCGGGTATCGGTGAATCTGTCGGCATCGCAGTTCCGCGACAGCGGTCTGGTCGAATGCATTCGTGGGGCGCTCGATGACGCCGGGCTCGAAGCTCGCTACCTCGAGGTCGAACTCACGGAAAGCGCGGTGATGAGCGATCCCGAGAAATCGATCGCTGTTCTCGAGCATCTGAGCGCCATGGGCGTTCTGGTGTCGGTCGACGATTTCGGCACCGGCTATTCGAGCATGAGCTATTTGCGCCGTTTTCCAATCGACAAGCTCAAGATCGACCGCGTGTTCATCCAGGAAATCGTGAGCCGTCCGGAGGATGCATCGATCGTGCGCGCGATAGTCTCGCTCGCCCACAGCCTGCGTCTCAAAGTGGTCGCCGAGGGCGTGGAAACGCCGGCGCAGCTCGATTTCTTGAAAACCGCCGGTTGCGACGAATATCAGGGGTTTCATTTCAGCCGTGCGTTGCCCGCCGCGGACTTCGAACGTCTCATCCGCGCGTCGCACCCGAAGGATGTCCTGACGGAAGATGATGCCGTCCGCACCCACAGCAAGCTCTCGGCATACGTGCGCAGGTAGCGCCCGCGTCGCGGCGTCGCGGCCGGATCGGCGCTAAAGTTTGGAGCTGTCCGGATACATCTTGAGGTCCGGTATTTCTCCGCGTTGCAGTTTCTGCTGGACGTCTCGCCAGTAGTCGACCCCCAACAGGTCGTGATTCTCCTCGCGGAAGCAGCGGCGCGCGAACGAGCTCTTGAGCTGTAGGCCGTACTCGAGCTCCTCGGGCAGGAAGATCACCCCATCCTCGAAAACCCACTCAGGAACGGCCTCCTCGCCGGGCTCACGGTCCGCATTCGTGCGGATTTTCACCTCGGTCAGTTTCTCGACCGCATCGTAATCGAACAGGAACACCCGGCCATATCTTCCCACTCCATAATTTCTCGAATCCAGGTCCTTGTTGAATATGTTGGTGGCAGCGTTGTTGCGGATGCAGTTCCCGAGGCTGACCATCACGGCGCGTGCGGCGGTTTCGTCGGCAGTTTCCAGGAAAACCGGCAAAGGCACGATTTTCATCTGCACGATCAACGAGCGCAGATAGACGCCGTCCATATCGACCTGCACGCTGCCGGCGGCCTGAAGGCGGATTTCATCGAGCAGGGCGGGGTCGAACATGTTGCGGTCGAGCCGCAAGTTGAAGTACATGACATTGTCCAGCATGCTGCCGGCACGATTGATCTCGTGCACGATGCGATATTTGTCGGAAACCGCGGCGACCCCCGGATACCTGCCCCACTTATAGGATGTGGTCGGCTGGTCGCGAATGACTTTCAGGTGATAGGCGCACGCGTCAAAGGTGAACCCGAGCGCGACGGTGCCTGGAACGCCGGGAGACCGCTCGAACCTGTGTCCGCGGCGAATCTGCGCGTTGATCTCATTCAGGATGGCGACCTTGCCCACGTGATTGAACCCGATGGTCGAGTAGTGATGTCCGAACGGACGGCGCGGCATCAAACTGAATAGAAACACGCACGTTTGATAGTAAAGCCGGTTGGTTACGTGAAAATTTGCGAGTGCCGAGCTGAACAGATCGTGGATGTCCGAAACGCGGTGCAGAACCGCGTCTGCATAGATGCCGTCCGGGCCATTCAGCAGCGCCACGACGAACGGCACCAGGCCCTCGTCGGCGAGCACCCAACGGCCGACGACGTAGGCGCTGCGATTGCGGAAAAATCCCGCATCGATGACGTCGAGCGCCAGCACGGGATCGGGATTGGGAGCGCCGTACAATAACGGCTCGACCCTTTCCAGAATTTTTTGCGCGTCGCCGTGCAGGTCGCGGAACGGAACGCAGAAATTGGGTATCTGCAAGGCCGTGCGCAACAACTCGGCGTCGACGCGATCGCGCACCCGCAGACGGCGGTGCACTGAAGCCATCGAATACGCGCGCAGCTTGCTGGGCGGGGGAAACGAGTAGGCGACCGGCCTCCACAGTCCGCGGCTGATGACTCGCCGGATCGAATGCGCGAAGCTGAAGGCGATGTCTGCGTCGTAACGGTCCACGATCATGGCCGTGAACAAGGGATCCAGCGCCTCCCAGACGCTCGGGTCGGCGGCAAGCGCGGGGAACGCCTCGAGGATCCTCGGTGCGTGCTCCGCGATGTATCGGCTGTACAGCCCCAGGCGCTCCTGGCTTATCCGGATCGAGGCGTGCGGATTCATCTGTTCGAAAGCGCGCTGCGCGCGGTGCGGGTATTCGCACAGTTGGCTGTAGAAGTCGTCGTAAACGGCGAGAATCAGCCGTGCGGCCGCGCTTATGCAGGCAGTGTGGTCCGTGCAGGCCGCGAGGCGCGAGTACGCCTCCCCGGCCAGAATTTCGGTCTCGGTCGACATGGCCGCTAACCGCTGTTGCGCAGCGCCGTGGCGATGGCATTGATCGACAGCTGAATGCCCTCTCGCACCTGCGGGTCTTTTTCGCCGGACCGGTGCCGCTTGAGCAATTCCACCTGCAGCAAATTCAATGGTTCGATATAGGGCAGACGCAGGCGGATGGAGTCATCCAAGGCCGGATGTTTTTCCAGCAAGCGCGTCTGTCCGGTGACTGTAAGGATGCTGTCCTGGGTCGCCAGCCAAGCTTCGCGGATGCGGCCGAACAACGCATCCGCGAGCGAGCGGTCCTCGACCAGCGTTGCATAGCGGGCGGCGATGCCCATATCGGATTTCGAAAGCACCATCTCCAAATTGTCGACCGTGGCCCGAAAGAACGGCCACGCTTCGAGCATCTCGCGCAGCAGGCCCGTGTCCGCAGCGCGTAGAGCCTCGCCTACACCATACCAGCCGGGCAACATGACCCGGGCCTGAGCCCAACTGAACACCCAGGGGATTGCCCGCAGATCTTCGATGCGCTGCGAATTCGAGCGCGACGCCGGCCGCGATCCGATCTTGAGCTCGGAGATTTCCACCAAGGGCGTCATTTGCCGAAAAAAAGTCGAAAACCCTGCGGTCTCGTATACCAACGAGCGGTACGCCCGGAACGCCCGTTCGGAGAGCTCGCCCATGGCGGCCGCGAACCGCGAACTGCATTCGTCCGACAGCGACGCCTTCTCGAGCGACGCCAGCAATGTCGCAGCGGTGATGGATTCAAGATTCGCCGCCGCGCTTTCACGGGTGCCGTATTTGGCGGCGATAATCTCTCCCTGCTCCGTGATGCGGATGCGGCCCCGCACCGTGCCGTGCGGCTGGGCTCGTATCGCCGCGAATGATGAGCCCCCTCCTCGGCCCACCGCACCGCCCCGGCCGTGGAATATCTGCATGGCTACGCCGCAATTTTCGAACACCGACGCGAGCGAACGGGTCGCTTGGTGCAGGCTCCACACCGAGGTCAGGTAGCCGCCGTCCTTATTCGAGTCCGAATATCCGACCATCACCTCTTGAAAACCGTGCGACGATATGATCGCGGCGACTTCGGGCAACTCGAACCATGCGGTCATCACCGCGGATGACCTGGCCAAATCGCCGATGGTTTCGAACAGGGGCACTGCCATGATGTCTGCGCGCGGAACCCCATGCCCGCGGTACAGTCCCGCCTCCTTGAGCAAGACATTCACCTCCAGAAGATCCGACACGCTCTCGCATTTGGACACGATGTAGGTGGTGATGCTGCTGCCGCCGTAGCGCTGGTGCGCCTCGGCGGCGGCGCGCACGACGCTTAACTCCGAGAGGGTTTCCTGCGAGTAGCTGGCGAAGGGACTTGCCAGGAGTCGCTCGCTCGAAAGTTCACGCCGCAACAACAGCACCCGAGCCGGCTCATCCAGCGCTTGATAATCTGCGGATACGCCCGCGACTCTGAACAACTCCGCGACCACCCGAGCGTGCACGTCGGCGTTCTGCCTCAAGTCGAGGGCAGCGAGATGAAAACCGAAGCTCTCCACGGCGCGCGACAATCGAGCGAGGGCGCCGCCGATGTTGTGCCCCACATGGCTCTCCGACTCCAATGACTGTTGCAGCACCCTCAGGTCCGCAAGCAGATTCTGCGCCTCGGCGTACGGCTCGGCTGTGACCGAAGCCGGTCTCGGCGGCACGCGTCCTGTGACGTTCTGATAGGTAGCAGCAAGCCGCGCATAGATGCCGGTAATCGCTCGCCGGTAAGGTTCATCGGCTCGAGCGGCATTGAGGTCGCCGCTGCGTTGCGCCAATGCGGTCAAGGCGGCGGAAACGCCTGCGAGCTCGCTCGACACCGAGAGTTCGGCGCCTAGAGCATTGAGCCGCTCCAGATAATCGCCCAACAGCGCCTGAGAGGCGCGGCTCAAACCTAAACGCAGCGAGTCGGCGGTGACGTGGGGATTCCCGTCGCGGTCTCCGCCGATCCAGCTTCCCAGACGCAGAAAGCTTGCCGGACGCTCCCCGAGCAAGCGCTCCCATCGTGCGTAAAGTACCGGAATGACGGGCAAAAAGATGTCCCGCAAATAGGTCAGCGCCGTATCGACCTCGTCCGCCACATACAGCCGTTCGCGCCGCAGCGCGCGCGTTTGCCACAGCAAGGCGATCTGGCCCGCGATCCCCTCCTCGATCAATTCCCCTTCCGCCGTCTCAACGTGGCCGAGGTCTCGCTGACGCATCAATGCCGCGATGCGGTTGCGATGATCCAGCATGCTTTTGCGCATCACTTCAGTGGGATGCGCGGTCAGCACGGGTTCGATCAATGCTCGGCCCAGCAATGCGGCCGCCGCGCGTGGCGCTATCCCTTGCGCGCTCAAAAACTTGAGCGCGGATGCCAGCGTGCTGCCTTCTTCCGCAGCCGCTCCCTGCCGGTCTTCGGCCAGATTGGCGAGCATTGAAAACAGCATGAAGCTGCGGACGAAAGCGACGGTCTCGTCCAGAGACAGGGTTTCCAAGCCCGCCGCCAGACCGCGGGGGTTGGCAATGCCGCGATAGCGGTCGACGGACGCCGCGCGTATGGCTTCTATTCGTTCAAATAGCGCCTGGCCGCCGTAGCTGCGAATGACGTCCCCTAAGAGCCTGCCGAGAAATCGAACATCGGCGTTCTGGGTGACGGTGGACGATGGGATCGCGGACGATGTGATAAGGGGTTGATTCAAGATGGCGGCCCGTTTGACGAGTCGCTCATATTAGCCCCGCGTGGCCGTCGGCGTTATCCTACAAGGACGGCGGGCGGTCACTGATGAGGGTGGCCCCAAGCAACCTATATAGTGAATGCATAAAACCTGCACGTCGATTTGCGCGCGAGATTACAGGCCGAATCAAGCGTTTCCCTACGAACGGAGCTAAAAAAATGCTGTTGAAAACCTGGCGCCGATGCATCTTTGCGCCGCTGCTATTCCTGGCCATGCCCGCTCTTACGTCTGCGCAGGTGTCGGTGGACGTTTCGGTAAACGTTCCGCCCCCTGAACTTCCGGTTTACGACCAGCCGCCGATTCCCGGCGACGGATATGTTTGGACGCCCGGCTACTGGGCGTGGGGCGATGACATCCAGGACTACTACTGGGTCCCTGGCACGTGGGTGGAGGCTCCGCAGCCCGAATACCTATGGACGCCCGGCTATTGGGGCGCCGACGGGGTCGTCTTTTTCTGGCATCCCGGCTACTGGGGCCCCCACGTAGGGTTCTATGGAGGGGTGAACTATGGTTACGGCTATGGCGGCCGGGGTTATGAGGGCGGCTACTGGCGCGACGGCAGGATGTACTACAACCGCTCGGTGACCAATATCAGCAACACGAATATTACCAACGTGTACAACAGAACCGTAGTCAACAACGTGACGGAAAACCGCGTCAGCTACAACGGCGGCAACGGGGGCGTTCGAGCTCAACCCACCGCCGGCGAGCAAGCAGCGGTGCGCGAGCGGCACATCCCCGTCACGCCCGTGCAAAGCCAGCACCAGCAAGTCGCGCGAAGCAATCCGACGCTGCGCGCCAGCGAGAACAACGGCCGCCCGCCGATCGCCGCTACGCCGCGGCCCGGTGCATTCTCTGCACCCGGGGTGGTCCCGGCCGCACGTGGAGGCGCCGTCAACGGTCCCGCGAGGGGCACCATGAGCGTGGTGCATCCGAATCCCGAGCCTCGGCCTACGCAGCCCGAGAGCCGTCCGGCTCAGCCCGACAATCGCCAGGCGCAGCCCCCGCCCCAGAACCGCCCCGCTCAGCCCGAATATCGCCAGGCCCAGCCGCCGCCCCAGAACCGCCCCGCGCAGCCCGAATATCGCCAGCCTCAGCCGCCGCCGCGGCAGCCTGCGGTGGAGCAGCGCGCCCCGGAGCAGGCGCAGCCGAGAAATGCGGCGCCGCCACCGCCGCCTCCGCGGCAACAGGCACCGCCGCCTCGGGCGGAGCCTCCTCGCCCGGCGGAGCGTCCGCCGGCGCGCCAAGACGATCATGAGCGCCATTAGCCATGACCCCACCGCGCATCGCTTTACCGTCGAGGTGGACGGAATCCCTGCGAAGCTCGACTACACGTTAGCCGATGGGGTGATGACCATCACTCACACACGCGTTCCGCCGGCGATCGGCGGGCGCGGTATCGCAGCGGAATTGACGCGCACCGCCTTGGACACGGCACGCAAGGCGGGGTGGTCGGTCAATCCGGCGTGCTCGTACGCGGCGGCGTACATGGCCAAACATTCACCGGACGGCGCCAAGCGGCACACCGACGAACTATTGGACGAAGCGCTGGAGGAATCATTCCCCGCCAGCGATCCGCCCGCCGTCGGCGGAATCGATTAGCGGCGAGGCGTCACCGTCCCTCGTGCGCCACCAAGAGGTCTTGCATGTCATTCGCATGCTCCTCTTCGACGGTCAAAATGCCTTCCAACATCGTGCGCGTTCCGGGGTCGTCGTCGCCGAAATAACGGATGAGTTCGCGGTAATGATCCACCGCGATTCGTTCTGCGATGAGATTTTCCTTGATCATGTCGATCAGACTATCTGCGCTGCCGTATTCGGAGGCCGCACGCGTGGCCAATCCGGTCGGGTTGAAATCCGGCTTTCCGCCGAGCTGATTGATGCGTTCCGCAACCTCCTGCATGTGCTCCGCCTCCTCCTTGGCGTGTTGCGCAAATTCCCCTTTGACGCCCTCGCTGTGGATGCCGGTGGCGGCCACCGCGTGCATGGTATAGCGCAGAACGCAAACGATTTCGGTGGCCAGCACCGCTTGCAGTATCTCGATGGTTTTTTTAACGTCGCCTCGGTAAGTAAAGGTCACTCCGCCGCTGGAAATGTTCTTCAGGGCGCGCTCGCGCAATGTCTTGACATCGGTAAGAAACGGCTGTGAAGTTCGATTTTGAGTGTCCACTATTTGTTCTCCTAGCGATGCGGTGAGGCGGCTATTTATACACGGTCAACGGTAGTCTGTTCGCACTACCGTCGTGTACCAGGCGTCAGAGGACCGCCCAAGTCATTGTCGGCGATGCGCCGACAAGGCTTCGTCAAGGCCGGCGACCAACGGCCCCAATTTCGGCGGATTGGCTTCGAACGAGGGCGTGATGCCGTGTTCGCGAAGGGCTCGCGAGCACACGGGACCGATCGATGCGATGACCAAGCGACTTAACCGCTCCGCAAGGTCCGATGCCTCGCCGGTTTGCTCCGCGACCGCATATAAATTGTGAATTTGAACCGCACTCGTGAACACTACGGCATCGACGCCCGAGCGAGCGAGCGCCCGCAGAAGCTCTTTGAGCGGCCGGGTATCCGACGGCAACGCCCATCGGTAAGTCGCAATTTCCTGCACGCTGGCCCCGCGCTTCTCCAACTCATCGCACAGCAGTCGATTCGCCGCCCCGTAGCGCTGCACCAACACTCGCGCCTCCTGCATCGGCATTCCCGACACGGCGGCCAAGACCGTTTCCGTGGTGAACGGAGTGGCAGCCCGAATGTCGATACGAACATCACGCGCGTTCAATTCGCCGACGGGTTTCGGCCCACGCACCACCACGACGGAGGAACTTAAATGCTGCTTGAGTTCGGTTGTGAGACCCGCCGCATCGGTCGCTTGGAACAGGGCGCGTGTGCCCACGCCGGTTTGAAAAATCACGACGGTGAAAGGACTGATCCGCCATTGCGCGAGCAGTGCGGCGACCGCATTCGGATCGACGTCCGGCACCTCTTCGAGGGCAGGTGCCAGCATCGGTATCCCGCCCCTGCGCGCGATCAATTCGCCCAAATGCGCTCCGGTGCGGGTCTCGAGTATCGCGACTACTTTGGATTTCATTCGGATATTCAACCATGAGGGCGCCCCGATTGCAGGGTGAATCGCTCCGTGCGCGGCAAGCGTCTAAAATGCGCTGATGCCGATCCGGTCAAAGTTGCTGCTGGTCCTCACCGTGCCCCTCCTCTGGGCGCGCTTCGCTTCGGCCGCCGAGCCTCCGCCGCACGGCGCCTCTCGTTTGGATGACACGCGCCAGGCTTTCGTCGCCGCCATGCAACGCATTCGCCTGAATCTGCCGGAAACGCCGGATTCGCCCATGCTCGAGGCTTACGCAATCCACGACTATCTCGTTGCGGCGAGATTGCGGCGCGATCTGACCAAAAAATCCGACGATGCTTTGGACACGGTCATCGACGGATTTCTGCGGACCCATGCGGGGCAACCGGTCAGCCACGGGCTGCGGCACGATTGGTTGGTGAGCCTCGCCCAGCGCCGCCGCTGGGACTTATTCCTTCCCCGCTCCGCCGATGTGACCGATCCGTTGCTGGTGTGCGACCGGCTCGAGGGGCGGTTGCTCACAGGCGACACGGAGGGGCTTGGCGCCGCGGCGCTCGCGCGATGGAGCCTGCCGCAGAAGCAGCCGGCCGAATGCGGCGATGTGTTCGCGTGGCTTCACCAGCAGAATCTCGTAACGCCAATGCTCGCGGAGAGCCGGGTTCGCGCCGCGCTCGCGGCCGATAATCCGCGCTTGGCGCGCGAGTTCACCGCCGATGTGCCAGTTGCGTTAAGTGCGGCGTTGCTCCAATGGTCCGATCTGCTGGAGGCACCGAAAGCGGCACTGATAGTCTTGGCGACCCACCCTGCCCTGCCAGTGGAACCCGACGCGCTTGCCGCCGGCTTCGAGAAGCTCGCGCACACCGATTCCGGGGGCGCGATCGACCTGCTGCCGCAGCTGCTGACCCGTCCGGATTTGACGCCCGCATTGCAAGCTCGATTCCGCCGCGCAGCTGCGCTCGGTGCTGCCTACGACCGCGATCCTCGGGCCTTATCCTTGTTCGCGGATCTCGCCGCCGAGACTCCCGACAACCAAGTTGAGGAGTGGCGCGTGCGCGCCGCATTGTGGACCGGGGATTACGGTCGAGCCCTCGCCTGGATCGAGCGCATGCCGGCGAGCCTTGCGACGCAGCCTCGATGGCGCTACTGGCGCGCACGCTCAGTGGCGGCGACGGCGGGCAGCGAAGCGGCGGCGCCGCTGTTCAGCGAGATCGCCGACCTTCGCGACTACTACGGGTACCTCGCCGCGGACAGATTGCATCGCGGCTACCACTTGAATGCACGCCCTTCCCCCGATGACGTCAAGGCACAGAACGCGATAGCAACCGAGGCGGGCCTCATCCGCGCTCACGAATTATTCGCCTGCGACATGGCGGATGACGCCGCCGTCGAATGGACGTCCGTGCTCGGCACGGCCGACGCTGCCGCCAAGGTTCAGGCCGCGCATCTTGCTTCGCGCTGGGGTTGGTATGCCGAGGCAATTGCCGCCCTGGCGCAGGCTGGGGAATGGGACGACGTCCGTTTGCGCTATCCACGCCCGTATGCGGGTGCCGTCGCCGCCGCCAGCGGCCTTGCAGGCGTCCCCGCCGACTGGATATTCGGCGTCATGCGCCAGGAGAGCCTGTACCGCAAGGACGCGGTGTCGCGCGCGGACGCGCGCGGTCTCATGCAGATGAGGCCCGCCACCGCCGCCGCCGTCGCGCGGCGCTGGCACATGCCCGCCCCGCGCAACGACAGCCTTTTCGATCCGAGCGTCGCTCTGCCGCTCGGCGCGGCGTACTTGCGCGAATTGCTCGATCATTTCGCGGACCAGCTAAACTTGAGTCTCGCGGCCTACAATGCCGGGCCGTCGTCGGTCGCGCGCTGGCTGCCGCGCAATTCAATGGATGCGGACGTGTGGATTGAAAACATCCCGTACGCCGAGACTCGCGGCTATGTGCAGCACATATTGGAACACATTGTCGCATTTGCTTTCGTCAGCGACGCGCAACCGCCGCGCCTCGACGCCTTGATGCCGCCGGTCGGACCGGCGATTCCCGCAACGGCTGCAACGCACACCGGTTCTTAGGCCATGGCCCCGATGAGCGCTCGTCGCCCCGATGAGCGCTCGTCGCGCCGTTCAATTTGCGCCGATGAGCCCCGCGGTGACGTTGATCGCGAAACCGAGGATGGAGAGATTGAATAGAAACGAGATCAACGTATGCGCAAGGACCGCCCTGCGCGCGCCCGCATTCAAAGTAGCGACATCCGCTGTCTGACAAGCTGCGGCGATGGTAAAGGAGAAATAGGCGAAGTCCCAGAAGACAGGCTCGGGCGTTTCCGGAAAATGCAGGGGCCGATTGTCTTGCTTTGCACTGTAGAACATGTCGGCATAATGCGTCGCGAACATCGTCGGCACCAGGATCCACGAATTCAGCAAGGTCAGGGCTGCAAGGGCGAAATGCGCAATGCGTTCCGTGCCCGCCACCGCCTTGACGGTCGCGAGCGGCTCGACGATGGCCACCAGGCTGAGCAATGCGGCGATCGTTACGACGACCAGAATGACCGGCGCCGAGTCATCTTCCTCGATGTATCTCATGCAGATCTGCTCGGCGGTCAACCGCACCATCCAGAAGAACACCAGCACGAGAAACAACGAAACGCCGCAATTCCAGCACACCAGCACACGGCTCAAACTCGACCAGCGCTCCGGGAGAAAGAAGAAAATCACGCAACCAACGGCCATGGAGATCCACAGCCTCGGATGATTGCGCACGAGTTTATTCATTGCACCGGTGCGCCGTCGCGCCGGATGATTTCGCCCGGCGCTCGATGGCCCTCTATTTGCTTTCTTTCGCGACCAGCCATTTCACAAGCTCTACCAGCTGGTCGTTGCCGCCGGCGGATTCCGTATGCAGCCGATACTTGCCGTTCACTATGATCGTGGGCGTGCGGTCGACGCGATACGCCTGAATCAAACCTTCGGCGGCGCGCACTTTGACGTCCACCGCGAACGACTTCGACGTCGCGACGAATTTATCGGTGGGGATGCCGGCTTGGACCTTATAGAACTTGGCGGCATCCTCTATGGTCGGCAGGCGGCTTTTGATCCGCTCGCTCCCCGGATCGATGACGGCCAGGTCGCCTCCCTGCCAGACCGCATTGAACATCGCATCGTGAGTCTGGTCGGCGACCCCGAGGGTTTGCGCGGTCAAATATGCGAGCTGAAACATGGGCCAGTCTTCGCTTGGATTGAACGAAGCCGGCACGAAGTCGAGCACCGCATTCGACGGCAGGCTGGTTTTCAATTTGTGCATCGTGGGCACGAATAGATTGCACGCGGGACAGGCGTAGGAAAATACTTCGGTGACCTCCACCTTGCCGCCGGGCATCGACGTCGGGTGCGGCGGATTGATCAAGAAATAATTGACTCCCTCCGTCCACGTAGGCGCGCTCCGCACCGGAGCGCAAATACTTAATGCAAGCACGGCCGCCAACGCGGCGGAATTCATGAATTTCATCAACACTCCTTTGACCCGCAACCCGACAGTGCGCATTTTCGCCCCAGTCGTTCCAGCCTGTCGAGAACAATGCGCATCGCCTGCTCAATCTGGTTATAGTCTAAGAGTCGCCAGAGTGTCCTCAAACCGGCGTCGCACCCTCGAGCGTGGGTTCGACTGTGGTGAAGTGTGAAGATGTGTTAAACGATCCGATAGACCTTGAACCTTCAGCGCAGCCGCGCGGTCCTCTGGCCTTCATGCGCAGGCATTGGATTGCAGTTCTTGGCATCGTCATCGCCTTGGGCGTGATGATCGCACTATTGGCCTATCTCCGTCACAAGCAATCGGCGTCGGCGGAAGGTCCGGGACGTGGCGGGAAAGACGTGCCCGTAGCGGTCTCGGTGGCGACGGCCGGTTCCGGCGACATTCAACTGCGAATTCCGGCCCTGGGCACGGTGACGCCGCTGGCCACCGTGACGGTCAAGCCGCAGATCAGCGGGGTCTTGCAAAAGATCTTGTTCACGGAAGGCCAAACCGTTCACCAGGGCGATTCTCTGGCGCAGATCGATCCGCGTCCTTATGAAGCGGCCCTGCAGCAAATGCAGGGAAATCTGCGGCGCGACCAGGCGCTGCTCGCCGATGCCAAGCTGGATCTGAAACGCTATGAAGGACTCGTCAAGGAGGATTCGATCGCCCAACAGCAACTCGATACGCAGCGGGCGCTGGTGGCGCAGTACAGCGGCACGATCGAATCGGACGAAGGACAGGTGAAAACCGCGAATGTGAACCTGGTGTACACGCACATCATCTCGCCGGTCACGGGCCGCGTCGGGCTGCGGCAGGTGGACCAAGGCAATTACGTCACGCCGGGCGATGCGAACGGCCTTGTCGTGATCAACCAGCTTCAACCGATCACCGTCATTTTTACCATCCCCGAGGACAATGTCACGGCGCTGATGCGGCAATTGCATGGCGGCGCCCCGCTGACGGTGGAGGCATACGATCGCACCAACAGCACCAAACTCGCGGACGGCACTCTGCTCACCGTCGACAACGAAATCGATGTCACCACGGGCACGGTGAAGTTGCGGGCGCAATTCGAGAATGCCGACGGCCTGCTCTTTCCCAACCAGTTCGTCAACATCCAGTTGCTGCAGGAACTGCTGCACGATCAAATCATCATCCCCAACGCCGCCGTGCGCCGGGGCGCACCCAACGGAGTGGTGACAACTTTTGTCTACGTCGTGGGTTCCGATCGCACGGTCAAGGTGCGTCCGGTGACGCTCGGCGTGGTCGATGGCGAGCGCGTCGCCGTCACCAAGGGCATCAACGTGGGTGAAGTCGTCGTGACGGAGGGAGGCGACCGCCTGCGCGACGGGGCGCAAGTGCAGCTGCCGAACGCAGCGGGCCCCGGAGTCGCCGCGCACCCGCCCGGCGGCGCGACGCCCGCAACCCCCGCATCGCCCGCTCCGCGCCGCCCGCGAACGCACCCCAAACCATCGCAATGACGTCGATCGTGGCTGCGCCCGCCGTTACACCCGTATGAACCCCTCGCGCATATTCATCCTGCGGCCGGTCGCAACCACTCTGCTGATGGTTGCAATATTGATCATCGGCGCAATCGCCTACCTGCAGTTGCCCTTGTCGGCGCTTCCCGAAGTGGCGTACCCGACGATCCAGGTACAGACGTTCTACCCCGGCGCGAGCCCCGAGGTCATCACGTCGGCCATCACCGCGCCGCTGGAGAAGCAATTCGGTCAAATGCCGGGTTTGAGTCAAATGTCCTCGACGAGTTCTGCCGGGGCGTCGGTGATCACCTTGGAGTTCGCATTGTCGCTCGCCATCGATGTGGCTGAGCAACAGGTGCAAGCGGCCATCAGCGGAGCCCAGAACTTGCTGCCGCAGGATCTGCCCGCGCCCCCGATCTACGCCAAGGTCAATCCCGCCGATGCGCCGGTGCTGATCTTGGGATTGACCTCGAAAGTGATGCCCCTCACGGAAGTGGAAGATCTGGCCGACACCCGGATCGCGCAAAAGATCTCGCAGATCAAGGGCGTCGGCGTCGTCAGCATCAGCGGCGGTCAGCGGCCGGCGGTCCGCGTCGTGGCGAACCCCCGCGCCATGGCGGCCTACGGATTGAATCTCGACGACCTGCGCACGACCATCAACAACGCCAACCAGAACGGCCCGAAGGGCACGCTCGATGGCCCAACCACCGCCTATACGGTCAATACCAACGACCAGATCAGAAACGCGGAAGACTATGGCAACGTGGTGGTCGCATACAAGAACGGCGCGCCGGTGCGCCTCAACGATGTCGCCACACTGATCTCGGGCGCGGAGAACGCGAAGCTCGGCGGTTGGATGAACGGGGTGCCGGCCTTGATCCTCAACGTGCAGCGCCAGCCTGGCGCAAACGTCGTCGACGTCGTCAACCGGATCCACGATCTGCTGCCCAGCCTGCAGGCCGCACTGCCCGCGGGCGTGGATCTTGCCGTCCTGACCGACCGCACGACGACCATAAGAGCTTCGGTCGCCGACGTCGAATTCGAACTCGTGCTCGCCGTGGTGCTGGTCGTGCTGGTGATCTATCTGTTCCTGCGCAATGTTCCTGCCACGATCATTCCCAGTCTTTCCGTACCGCTGTCGCTCATCGGCACATTCGCCGTGATGTATTTGGCAAATTTCAGCCTCAATAATCTGTCGTTGATGGCTCTGACGATTGCGACCGGATTCGTCGTCGACGATGCCATCGTGATGATAGAAAATATCTCGCGCTACATCGAGCTTGGCGAGACGCCGCTCGACGCCGCGCTCAAGGGCGCCGGACAGATCGGATTCACCATCATCTCGCTCACCATTTCCCTCATCGCCGTGCTCATTCCGCTTCTCTTCATGCAGGATGTGGTCGGCCGCTTGTTTCGCGAATTTGCGGTGACTCTGGCCGTCACGATCCTCATTTCCGCCGTCGTCTCCCTGACGCTGGTGCCGATGATGTGCGCCAAGCTTTTGAAGCACCGGCCGGCGGGTGGACATTCCCAGCTGGAGACGGGGCGGTGGTTCGCCGCGTTGGTCGCATGGTACGGCCGAAAACTGACTTGGGTGCTGGATCACCAGCGCCTGACCATGTATGTCGCGACGGCCACCGTGGCGCTGACTGCGATTCTGTATGTTCTGATTCCGAAGGGGTTCTTCCCCGACCAGGACACCGGGTTGATTCAAGGCGTCTCCGATGCGACGGAGTCGATCTCCTACGCCGCAATGGCGAACCGGCAACAAGCGCTGGCGGCTGCCATACTCAAGGATCCCGACGTTCTCAGCCTGTCATCCTTCATCGGCATCGACGGCAATAATGTCACGCTGAACAGCGGGCGCTTTCTGATCAATCTGAAACCGCGCGGCGAGCGAGGTGCGAACGTCGCCGATGCCATCCGGCGCCTGCAGGGCGAAACGGCGAACGTCGCCGGCATCACGCTGTACATGCAGCCGGTCCAGGATCTGACTCTCGCTACCACGGTGAGTCGCACCCAATATCAATTTACACTGGAAAGCGCAGATGCCGCGGCATTGTCCGCTTGGACTCCCAAACTGTTGGCGGCGCTCCGTCAGCAACCCGAGCTCGCCGACGTGGTCAGCAATCAGGAAGACAACGGACTTGCGGCGTACGTCACCATCGACCGCGACAGCGCGGCGCGTCTCGGCATCAGCGTAGGTACCGTCGACAACGCGCTGTACGATGCGTTCGGCCAGCGGATCGTTTCCACGATTTTCACTCAATCGAACCAGTATCGCGTCATTCTGGAAGCGGATCCGGCCACATATCGGACCGTCGAGTCGCTCGCGTCCATTTACCTGCCGTCGGCGGCCGGTGGTCAGGTGCCGCTGTCGGCGATCGCCAAAGTCGCAGTGGAAACCCGGCCGCTCCTCATCAATCATCTGGCACAGTTTCCCGCCACCACCGTCTCCTTCAACCTGAGCCAGAATGCCTCTCTCGGCGCGGCGGTTTCAGCCATCGAAAATGCCGAGCAAGGCCTCGGCATGCCGGACAGCATCAGAACCACCTTCCAGGGAGCGGCGCTCGCCTTCCGCAGCAACTTGACCAACGAGCTCTTGCTGTTGGTGGCCGCCGTGCTCGCCATGTACATAGTTCTCGGCGTGCTCTACGAGAGCTTCATACATCCCATCACGATACTCTCGACCCTGCCGTCGGCGGGCATCGGCGCGCTGCTCGCCCTGATGCTGGCCGGCGACGATCTGACCATCATTGCGCTGATCGGGATCATTCTTCTCATCGGCATAGTGAAAAAGAACGCGATTCTGATGATCGATTTTGCCGTGGTCGCGGAGCGCGATGAGGGGCTTTCGCCGCGCGATGCGATCTATAAGGCCTGCCTGCTGCGCTTTCGTCCCATACTGATGACGACGGTCGCCGCGATTTTCGGCGCGTTACCGCTGATGTTCGGCACGGGGACGGGCTCGGAACTCCGCCATCCCCTCGGCATCAGCATCGTGGGCGGCCTGTTGGTGAGCCAGGTGCTTACGCTGTTCACGACGCCGGTGATCTATCTCGCGTTCGACCGCATTGCAGCCCGGATGCGCGGACCCGCACGGGACGCCGGCGGCGAAGCGTTGGCGGACAACCTCACTTGAATATCTCCGCGCCCTTCATTGGCAGGCCGGTGGCGACGATACTTCTGACCGCCGGCGTCGCACTGTGCGGAGGCGCCGCATTCATGTTGCTGCCGGTGGCACCGCTGCCGCGCATCGATGTACCGGCAATCTTCGTCTCCGCCCAGCTGCCGGGAGCAAGTCCGGAGGTGATGGCAAGCACCGTGGCGACGCCCTTGGAACGGCATCTGGGAGCCATCGCCGATGTCGACGACATGACCTCCTCGAGCGGGGTGGGAACCACGAATATCCAACTGACCTTCGGCGTCGATCGCGACATCGACGGCGCCGCGCGCGACGTGCAGGCGGCCATCGTGGCCGCGCACGCGGATCTGCCGTCCTCGCTGACGCGCAACCCCTCCTATCGAAAGCTCAACACCTCATTGTTTCCGGTCATGGCCATCGCCATGACCTCCGACGTTCTTACCCAGGGACAAATCTACGACGCCGCGGACGCCGTGATCTCACAGCGTCTGTCGCAGCTCCCGGGCGTCGGCGGAGTCAATGTCAGCGGCAGCGCCCTGCCCGCGGTGCGGGTCGAGATCAATCCCTTGTCTCTGTCCAAGTACGGCATAGGGCTGCAGGACGTGCGCGCCGCGATTTCCAACTCGAACGCCAACTCGCCTAAAGGAGCGATCGAGTCGGATTCGCTGCGCTACCAGATCTACACCAACGACAACGCCCGCGATGCGGCGCCGTACCGAAATCTGATCATCGCAAACCGCAATGGCGCGACGGTGCGGCTCGGTGACGTCGCCACTGTCCTCGACATGCAGGATGGCGCAACCGAGAACATCCGCACCTACGGCCTGTTCAACGGCAAGCCCGCCGTATTCGTCCAGGTTTTTCAGCAACCCGGGGCGAACGTCATCGAAGTGATCGATGGTGTCAAAAAAGAACTGCCGTTGCTCAAGAATTCGATCGATCCGAAGATCGATCTGGTGGTCACTTTCGACCGCTCGATTACGATTCGCGCCTCGCTGCGCCAAGTCGAACAGACCTTGGTGCTGGCCGTGGCCTTCGTCATCCTCGTGGTGTACATCTTCCTGAACAGTTACCGGGCGGCGCTGATTCCCGCCTTGGTCGTGCCGGTGTCGTTGATCGGCACGTTCGGTGCGATGTATCTGCTCGGCTACACGCTCGATAATTTCTCGCTCATGGCCCTCACGATAGCCACGGGCTTCGTGGTGGATGACGCGATCGTCGTCATGGAAAATACCACGCGGCACATCGAAGCCGGCATGCCGCGCATGAGCGCGGCCCTGCTCGGCGCACGTGAAGTGGGATTCACCGTCGTGTCCATGAGTCTGTCGTTGGTGGCGGTATTCATTCCCTTCATGTTCGCCGGGGGCATCGTCGGGCTGATATTCCGCGAGTTCACCGTCACCCTGTCGGTCTCGATCTTGATTTCTCTCGTGATTTCGCTGACGACGACGCCGATGATGTGTTCGTTGATGCTCGTGCGCGAAGACAAACGCAAGGCCTCCCGGTTCGGCCGGGCATTCGAGCGGGGCTTCTCGGGCTTGCGCGGCGGCTACGAGAGAACGCTCGATTGGGCATTGCACCACCCGCGCGCCATGATGCTGTTGCTGTGCGCGACGATCGGGCTCAACATTTATCTGTATATCGCGATTCCCAAGGGGTTTTTTCCGCAACAAGATACCGGTCAATTGCAGGGAGGCATCCGCGGCGACGCACAGAGTTCGTTTCAGCTGATGAAGCGCAAGCTGCAGGAGGTGGCGGCGATCATCCAAGCGGATCCCGCGGTTAATACCATTACAGGCTCGGTGGGCGGCGGCGGTTTCGGCCCTGGGGGCGGCGGCGGCGCCAGCGCCAATGTCACGATCGCGCTGAAACCGCTGACCGAACGGCGAGAATCGGCGGATAAGATTATCTCCCGTTTGAGGCCGAAGCTGAACAAGGTCGCGGGCGTTGCGGTTTTTCTGCAAGCAGTGCAGGACGTCCGCGGCGGCGGCCGCTCCGCCAATTCCCAGTACCAGTGGACTTTGCTGGGCGATGATCTGCATGAACTACAGACCTGGTCGCAGAAACTTCGAACTGCGCTGCAGGACATGCCGGAGATCACCGACGTCGATACCGATTTGCAGCCGGGCGGCCTGGAGGCCGATCTGATCGTGGACCGCGACACTGCGTCGCGCCTCGGACTCACGGAAATTCAGATCGACAACGCGCTCGGCGACGCATTTGCTCAGGCTCAAGTGTCGAATATCTACAATCCATACAGTCCACAGCAATATCACGTCGTCATGGAGGTGGCGCCGGAGTTTTGGCAGAACCCGGAGATTCTCAAGGAACTGTATGTGAGTACCTCCGGCGGTGCCGTGAGCGGCACCCAGGCAACCCAAGCGGTGGCCGGCACCACGGTACTCAAACCGGTAGCATCGACCGCTTCCTCCGGCGCCGCCCTCGCCGAAGATGCCGCGCGCAATCTCGCCGCGAATTCGCTGGCGAACGCGGGACGCGGCAATACGTCCACCGGCTCGGCCGTGAGCGTAGCCAGGGAAACCGTCGTGCCGTTTTCGGCGTTCAGTCACTTTGCGACGGGAACGACGCCGGTGAGCGTCAACCACACCGGAACTTCGGTCTCGACGGCCATCGCATTCAACTTGCCGGAAGGGAAATCGCTGAAGACCGCCCTTGACGCGATAGAACGCAAGATGGCCGAAATCCACGTGCCCGTAACAATTCGCGGCGGAACTTACGGAACTGCCCGCCTCTTTCAACAAAGCAACAGCAACACGCCGCTCATGCTGGTGGCAGCGCTGCTCGCGATCTATGTGGTGCTGGGCGTGCTCTATGAAAGCTACAGCCAGCCGCTGACGATTCTGTCGACACTGCCCTCGGCCGGGGTGGGCGCCCTGTTGGCGTTGATGGCCACCGGCACTGAATTCAGTCTGATCGCCTTTCTGGGTATTTTGCTGTTGATCGGCATCGTCAAGAAAAACGCCATCATGATGGTCGATTTCGCTCTCGAGGCGGAGCGAAGTCTCGGAATGGATCCGCGCGCGGCCATCGCCCATGCCTGCAGCCTGCGCTTTCGGCCCATCATGATGACCACCTGCGCCGCGATTGCGGGGGCGTTGCCGTTGGCCATTGCCTCCGGTGACGGCACTGAAATGCGCAGACCCTTGGGCGTAGCGATAGTCGGCGGCCTGGTTGTCAGCCAGCTCCTCACCGTCTATACGACCCCGGTGGTGTACTTATACATACATCGCTACTGGAAGCACCTGAAACAAGGCAAGTACCGCACGCCCTCGGAACTCGCCCCGGGGCCTGGCCCGGGGCGACGGGGATTTGACGCCTTGGGAGCTCCCACATGACTCGATTTCCGGGCGGGGTCGTTGGTCGATGGGCAAGCGTTGTCGCGGGACTCGTCGTGGCCGCTTCCTGCGCCGTCGGTCCCAACTACCATCGCCCGAAACTCGACGCCGCGCCGGACTTCAAGGAATCGGGCGATTGGAAGCCTAGCGAGCCCAACGATGTGTTGGACCGCGGACCTTGGTGGGAAATGTATGCCGACGATGCCTTGAACCAGCTCGAACTGCGGATCGATATTTCAAATCAAAACGTGCTGGCCGCCGCGGCTGCATTCGATCAGGCGCGCGCGCTGGTTGCGCAGGCCCGCGCCGGATATTGGCCGACGGTGTCGGCGAGCGTCGCGCGCCAGCGGGGCGGCGCCGGTGTACCGACCACCATTACGAATGCCGCGGGAGTGCCGGTCACCGCCAGTTCACGATCTCCCATAACCAACAGCGCGGGGCTGTCGGTCAACTGGGATCTGGACATATGGGGAAAGATTCGCCGCACGACGGAAAGCAATCGCGCTTCGGCTCAAGCCAGTGCCGCCGCTCTTGCCGCCGCACGCCTCTCCGCGCAGGGGGCGCTCGCCACGGATTATTTCGAGCTTCGTGTACAGGATCAGTTGCAAAAGCTGCTCGACGACACGGTGGAGGCGGAGACTCTCTCCTTGAAAATCACCGAAAGCCGCTACCGGTTCGGCGTGGCCGCCCGGGCGGACGTCGTGAGCGCGCAAGCGCAGCTCCTGTCGAGTCAGGCGCAACAGGTCAACGCAAAAATCCAGCGCGCCGTGCTCGAACACGCGATCGCCGTGCTGATCGGACAGCAACCCGCCTCCTTCTCCCTGGGCCCCTCTTCCCTGCGAACCGATGTGCCCACGGTGCCCGCGGGTGTTCCTTCGACATTGCTCGAGAGGCGTCCGGATGTGGCCGAGGCCGAACGGAAGGTGGCCGCGGCGAACGCACAGATCGGCGTCGCCACAGCGGCCTACTTTCCCGACCTCACATTGAGCGGCTCGGACGACTACACCGGCAGCTCCATGAGCCATCTGATCCGCGCATCGAATCGAGTCTGGTCGATCGGTCCCGCGCTTGCCGAAACATTATTCGACGGGGGATTGCGGCGAGCGCAGGTGGCGCAGGCACGCGCCGGCTACGAGGGAACCGTCGCTACGTACCGCCAAACGGTGCTGGCGGGTTTTCAGCAGGTCGAGGACGAACTCGTCACTTTGCGCATATTGGAGCAACAGGCGGTTATCGAGGAAGCCGCTGTTGCTGCCGCCCGAGAGGCGGAAAAGCTCACGCTCAACCAATACAAGGCGGGCACCGTACCGTACAGCAGTGTGATCACCGCTCAGACCACCCGCCTCAGCGCGGAACAGACGGCGCTTACCGTGCTGTCGAATCGATTGCAGGCGAGCGTGGCGCTGATCGAGGCAGTGGGCGGCGGCTGGAACGCCTCGCAGCTGCCGCTGCCATAGCCGCCCGACGCGTTAACTAGGCTCGGCCAAGTCGTCCAGTACGATCGGCGTGTGCCGGCGCAATAGCGCGGTTTGCGCCTCCCAGTGCTCTTTCTCCGGCAGTCCTTCCGTGTAATGAACTTGCTCCGCGGCGTATGTCGCGATCGGCAGACCGTCCCGCAACAACAGCCGATTGCCGGCGAGCGAAGGCAGCCTTGCCCCGGGCGTGATGATGCCGATCAAATTCAGCGGATCGGCAGCCGACAGCGACACGTATTGGTGAGCGCGCGGCTTGCGGCGCACGTCGCGCAACAAACCGATGGCCTCGGGCGTAGCGTATTGCTCGCCCGAGAAACCGGCAACGAACCGCCCGCCGCGAATCTCGCCGCGCGCTTCCAACCGGCGGCAACATAGGAGCATGTCGCGCCACGGCGGCAGCCAATCGGCCTCCCGTCCAAGGAGTTTCCAGAAGATCACGCCCCAGCGGCGCAGCAGCGTGCGCACGATGTGTTCGACCGCCTCGTCGCCGCGATTCGGGGACCCCGGCGGGGACCGGCGCACGAGCGCCCAGCGTCCCGCATCCGCCATGCCGAACAGCGCGAGTCGACGCTTCCGCCGCGCACCGTGCGAGCTTGGCTTGCCGCGACGGCCGCTGGGCAACAGCAACACACGGAGGCCCGCGAAGCTGTCTGAATTCACCATGCCGAGCGCGACGAGTTCGGCGAGCGCATCCTCGACCTCCACCGGGAGCATGCCCACGTGCTCGGCGATCTCATCGAAAAACGAGGCGCCGTGTTCTCGGATGAATTCCGCCACGATTTCAGCTTTCGATGTCAGAGGAGGCGCGTCGGATAGGTCCGTGAATGATGCCCATAACGGCACATTGCGCCTCGCCAACAAGGTGATGGGCGTCGAACGAACCGGCGAAGCGCCGCGGCCGCGTTCCGCCTCCGCGCCGGCCGCCATCGAGGTCCGGGCCGCGAGGCGAGTCCAGATGAATCGACCCGCGCGGCAATGCTCGTCGAGCCACTGCGGCTCATACTCGGTCATGCGCGACGGAATAATCTCCGTTTCCCATGCTCCTGCCGGAGCCTCGAAGCCTTCGAGCAGCGTGAGCACCGCGGCGAGCGCATCAGACCCCTGCATCCTCGACTCCGGCAGCACGCGTTGCCATTCGCAGAGAAACCTCAGGAAGTCTCGCGCTTGAACGGGCTCGATCTCGGCGCGCAGACGTTTGACCGTATAGCGATGTATTCGGGCGAGCAGTCGGCGTTCACACCATTCTTCTTCGGCGAGGCCGGCGGCGTCTTGCGCTGCACTCGGCCCGAATCGGCCGCGCATGGCGAAACCTTCCGCCTCGAGCGCCGCCAATGCGATGTTGATCCGCGATACCGGCAGAGCCAGCGATTCGGCAATCCCCGAGGCCGTGACCGGACCTAAACCCTCGAGGCGGCCGCGGACTATTTCCACCAACGCTTCGTCGGCTATCGGCAAGGGTTGGAACAATGTACGCCTTTCGGCGGCTATCCAAATGACAGCGTGCCCCCATGAAACCTTCGCAACTCGGCTCTGTTCGGCGAGCGCATCCATCAATGGCGCCCACGCCGGATTGCGGCGCCTTTCTTCGTCGGTGAGGAAGGTCAGCCATAACAGCGCATCATGAAGCTCGTCGGGTGTCGCCGCATCGGGCCACGCTTCGGCGCGCACGCGTACTATCGCTTCCGGATCGAGCTTGCCGATGTCGGCGGCGGATTCCGGATCGAGCCAGCGGCGGCTCATGACGGCCTGGGTACGCCTCTCCTCGAGCGGCGCGTCATCGAGATAGGCATACGGGCGGGCGTTCAGGGCCTCGAGCGCAAGCGGCGAAGGCTCGGTGAGATCGCGCGCGACGACGCGGATATCGCCGCTTTCGAGCCGGCGCAGCACGGCCTCGAAACCGTCGACGTCCATTGCATCTTCGAGGCAATCGCGAATCGTTTGCTGCACCAACGGATGATCGGGAACCTCGATTTCGCCCGGCAAGTTCTCGGCGCAGGCCACTTGATCCGGGAACACGGATGCCAGCAGATCTTCCGCGTTCATTCGCGCGATTTGCGGCGGAATTTTCTTCCCTCCTCGAAATCGCGGCAGCGCAAGCGAAATGCCGGCGTCCCAGCGCCAGCGCACGGCGAACATCGGCGCGGCGCACAAGGCCTGGATGAGCACCTGACGAGCCGAATTCGAATGCAAGTAACGCGCTGCCTCCGCGAGATCGAAGCTATGCGAATGAGTCAGCGAGAGCACGATGTGATCTTCGGTCGCGGCAGCCTGCAGTTCGAAATTGAATGTCCGGCAGAAACGCTTGCGCAAGGACAACCCCCACGCCCGATTTACGCGGCTGCCGAACGTGGAATGAATCACCATCTGCATGCCGCCGGATTCGTCGAAGAAACGCTCGAATATGACCGTGTCGAAGGTGGGCAGACAGCCGAGGGCCGCGCGGCCGGCGCGGAGGTATTGAACAACTTGCATAGCCGCCGCCTCGTCGAGGCCGACGGTATCGATCAGCCACTGCAGGGCCGCACCCGGCTCGCTCAGACGCTGCTCGATTTCCGTTCTGAGCGTCGAGACAGCCGCCGACAGCTCCTCGGTGCGCCCCGGCGCCTCGCCCAGCCAGAACGGAATGGATGGCGGTTGACCGTGCGCATCCTCGACGCGTACGGTGCCGCGCTCCACGCGCAATATGCGAAACGACGTATTGCCCAATTGGAAGACATCGCCCTGCAGGCTCTCGACGGCAAAGTCTTCATTGACGGTGCCGACGAGATGACCTTCGGGTTCCAGCATGACCTTGTAATCGGCATTGTCCGGAATTGCGCCTCCGGACGTGAGCGCCGTCAGCCGAGCACCCTTGCGCGGGCGCAACATTTGATTGACCGAGTCATGATGCAACAGCGCCCCCCGGCGCCCGCGCCGGGTGCTGAACCCTTCCGCGAGCATGCGGATGCACTCGTTGAACTCTTCGCGGCGCAGCTCGCGGTATGGATAAGCTCCGCGCACGAGATCATACAAACCATCCTCCGCCCATTCGCGCGCCGCGACTTCGGCCGTGATCTGCTGGGCGAGGACGTCAAGAGCGTTCTGCGGGATGCGCAAGCGATCCAGCTCGCCGCGCCGAACCGCGTCCATGAGTGCCGCGCACTCCACCAGCTCATCGCGGGAAAGCGGAAACAATCGGCCTTTGGACACGCCGCCCACCGAATGCCCGGCGCGGCCCACGCGCTGCAGGAAGGCATTGATGGAGCGCGTCGAGCCTATTTGGCAGACGAGATCCACGTCCCCAATATCGATTCCGAGTTCGAGCGACGCGGTGGCCACCAGCACCTTGAGTTCGCCGCGCTTCAAACGTTGCTCCGCGTCGAGCCGCCGCTCCTTCGAGAGGCTGCCGTGGTGCGCGGCGACATTCTTCTCGTCCAGACGCTCCGAAAGGTGACGCGCAACGCGCTCGGTCAGCCTGCGTGTGTTGACGAATACCAATGTGGTGCGGTGCTCGCGGATCAACTCGTCCAGCCGATCGTAGATCTCGGTCCACGTCTCGCCGGACATCACCGCCTCGAGCGGAGCCGACGGCAGCTCCAACTTGAGATCGCGGCTGCGTGCGTGGCCGCCATCGATGATGGTGCACCGGCGGGCGTCCCTCCCGTTGCCGCCAACCAAGAACCGAGCAACCTCCTCGATCGGTTTCTGAGTCGCAGACAACCCGACCCGCGTCAGCGAGTGCCCTGCGAGCGCCTGAAGCCGCTCGAGAGAAAGGGCGAGATGTGCGCCGCGCTTGTTGCCGGCGATTGCGTGAATCTCGTCGACGATCACCGTGCGGCAAGTTGCGAGCATGTCGCGGCCCGACTGCGAGCCGAGCAAGATATAGAGCGACTCAGGTGTGGTCACGACGATGTGCGGCGGCTTGCGCCGCATTCCCGCGCGCTCGGCCTGCGACGTGTCGCCGGTGCGCACCACGGCCCGAACGGCTACATCGGGCAAGTTCAGCGCGGCGAGTTCTTCACGAATACCTTGCAGCGGCGCATCGAGATTGCGTTGAATGTCGTTCGACAGAGCCTTCAGCGGCGAGACGTAAACGATCCGGGTTTCATCCGGCAGAGTGCCTTCCAATCCCTCTTTGACGAGCTGGTCGATCGCGGCAAGAAACGCGGCGAACGTCTTGCCGGATCCGGTGGGCGCCGCCACCAACACGTGCTGTCCCGACCGCAAGGCCGGCCACGCCCGTTCCTGCGCGGGGGTCGGCGCATCGAAAGTCCGCGCAAACCAGGCGGCAACGGCAGGATGGAACGGATCGAGGGCGTTCATGGCTGGGGTCGGCAGGGTATCCTCCCAGCATAATCGCGCCCGCGACGTCCCGCAAGCCTCGCGGCCCCCCTTACTTCGCTTCCACGATCCTCTTTAAGTTGTCCAAACCTGCCTGGTAAACGCCGCCGATCGTATCCACCGCCGTCTTGTCATTTTCAGTGTCGCCGGGATTGTCGCCGACGTTCTTGCGTTTGAAATGACCGCTCCAGGTCACCGAAGACTTGTTCTTGCCGATGGGCTTGACGGCGAATGTCGACTTATAACCGCTCACCGGGAGCACCCCTTCGATGATGGTGTATTTGAACGTTCGGCCCGCCGGCTCGTAGCTGACCAGCTTTTCTTTGATGGTTCCCCCGCCTTTCAACGTCAGGAGGCGCACGGCACCGGCCGTGTTGTTCTTGCCTTCGACGATCTCATCCGTAGCGACCGCCGGATGCCAGCTGTTCAAGGCGTTGAAGTCCTTCACCGCGTTCCAGACCTTGTCCGCAGATGCGTCGACGGTGATCGACTTGCTCGCGGTGAGCACGGACGCCGCCGCGTGAGCATAACCGCAGGCCAACAAGCATAGTCCCGCTACAACTGTACTATTGATTTTCATACCTCGAGTCCTTGTAATTTGGTTATTCGAATCGCAGCCAGTGCGCCGCCAGCGGCGGAATCAGCAACAAGCTCACGAACGTAGAAGACACCAAGCCGCCAAGAATTACCACTGCCATCGGGCCCTCGATTTCATGCCCGGGTTGATGCAACTGCAATGCCACGGGGAGGAGCGCGAGCCCGGTGAGCAATGCGGTGAGCAGCACCGGCGTCAGCCGCTCCTCGGCACCGCGCGTTGCGGTCTCCAAATTCCAGGGTTGAGCCTCCGCGTGCACCAGATGGTCGTAGTGAGATACCAGCAAAATCGTGTTTCGCGCAGCCATGCCAAACAGGGCAACGAAGCCGACCATGGCCCCGAGCGTCAGAGTGCCGCCCGTCAAGGCGACCGCTGCCACGCCGCCGATCAGCGTGCTCGGCAGGGAAAGCAGGACGAGAAGCACGTGCCTGGGATGGCCGAACGCCAGAGCCAGCAATAGCACGATGAGCACGAACGCGGCGGCTGAGTGCAGCAACAATTCGTTCTTGGCGGCGGACTGCGCTTCGGCCGCCCCGCCGTAGCGCAGAAACACCCCCGGCGGGAGCTGCACCCCTGCGGCGATCGCCCGGCGCGCCTTCTCGGCATACCCGACCTGATCTGCGCTTCTTGGGCTCGCGACGACGATCTGGCGGCGCAATCCGTCCTCGTGATCGACGAGGCTGCGCGCCAAGATCATGTTGATTTTGGCCACAGAGGACAAAGGAACGGTCGCACCGTCGCGCCCGCGCAGAAGCAGAGCACCCACCGCGCGCGGATCGGCACCGGGATGAGCGATTCGGACGACCACCGGCACGCTGCGATCCGCCTGACTGAGTTCCGCTGCAATGCTGCCATGATATGCCGCATTGACCGTCTGCAGCACGTCCGCCGCCTGCAGGCCGTAGAGGCCCAGTTGCTGGGGCATCAATTCAAGATGCAGCTCCGCTTCGCGAGGGGGCACTACCAGACGAACGTTGCCGCTATCGGGCAAGCGCTGCAGCGCCGAGACGATCTGCGCACCGACAAGATCGTCGGTTTCGAGATCGGAACCGATCACGCTGATCGAAAACGGCGCCGACTCGCCGGAAAGCGTTTCACCGATGCGTTCCGCCAACACCGAGTAGATTTCCACCAATTGATTCGGATAGTCGTCGAACACGCGGCGTATCGCGGCATCGATCTCGCTTGCGTTGCGGCCCTGGCGCGGATCGATCTGCACCTCGAACTCGCTCTTGTTCGGCGCGTCGGGGTCCTGGCCGTTCTCGGCGCGGCCGATCTGCTCGGCGACGCTTTCGACGCCCGGAATGGCGATAAGTCCCTGCGAGATTCGTTGCCCGACGCGAGTCGTTTCGGCAAGCGAAATTCCGGGGCGCAAGGATGCATGCGCGATCAGGTAGTTTTCGCGGAAATCCGGCAGCAAGCGCGCACCGAGCAGAGGCAGAAAAACGATTCCGGCAATTCCGCTCGCAAGCACGATCGCGATCAGCGTACGCGGCCGGTCGTTCAGCCAAGCGATCGCGCCCAGCTGCCGACGTTTCAAATGACGGAGAAACGCCGCTTCGGCCTTGGGCTGATGCCGCGCCATCACCAGCGCGCACAGCGCCGGAGTCGCGCTCATCGCCACCAACAAGGACAGACCCACGGCCAGCAGGAAGGAAATCGACAGTGGGCGGAAGAATGCGCCCTGCAATCCGGACATCATCAAGATGGGCAAAAACGCCACTGCCACCGCCGCGGTTGCATAGAAAACCGGCCGCCGAACTTCCAGCGAGGCGCCGAGGAAGAGTTCACCGATGTCCGCGTCCGCGCCGGCGCTGCGACGTCGCCGAAGGATATTCTCGACGTCGATGACGGCATCATCGACAACCACGCCGAGCGCAACGACCAGACCGCCGAGCGTCATCGTGTTGAGGCTCAATCCCCAGGCTTCCAGAATCCAAACCGTCGTCAGGAGGGCGAGCGGAATTGCGCTGAATGAAACCAACGCGCCGCGCCAGTCGCGCAGCGTGATCAACAGGAGCGCGACCACCAGCACGGCGCCTATTGCCAAGGAATTTCGCAGTTTTTCGATCGCGCTCTCGATGAAACTCGCCGGGCGCAGCAGAGCCGGATGGTACCGGACTCCCTGCTTCGCCAGCGCCGGCGCCAAGGCATCGAGCCTCAGTTCGAGCGCACGCGTCACTTCGAGCGTGTTGGCGCCGAATTGCGTCGAGGTTTCGATGAGGATGCCCGGCCGGCCGGCAATCAATGCATCTCCGAAACGCGGCTCGGCTCCTTCGCGCAATATCGCGACATCGCCAAGCCGCACCGGCAGGCCGTCGCGCGTAGCGACCACCGCCTGGGCCAGCGCCTCGAGGGTGGCGCCCGGCGCTTGCGCCTGGATCACGATGCGCTGCGTCGGGGTTTCGAAATACCCTCCGCCGACCAAGGCGGTCGCGCGTTTGGCCGCGGCGAAGACATCGTCGAGGACGACTCCGGCCGCGGCTAATTTCGCCGGATCGATTACGATCTGCCGCTCGCGCACTTCGCCGCCGAAAATCTGCGCCTGTGCCACCCCGGGAACCGCGAGGATCTGCGGTTTGACGATCCATTGCACCACGTCGCGCAATTCCACCGGCGAGAGCCGATCGCTGGTGTAGCCGAAATGCACGAGGTATTCCATCGAGGAGCTCAACGGCGACAACAAAGGAGCTCCTACGCCCGGCGGAAGGAGACCGGCGAACTCGGCCAGTCGCTCCGTGACTACCTGACGCTGCCGATACGGATCGCCGCCGCGGTTGAATACCACCTGGATCGCCGACAGGCCCTGGCTCGAGGTCGAGCGTACCGTCTTTACATTCTCGGTGCCGGCCAGCAGGCCTTCAAGCGGCCGCGTGACCAGTGCTTCAACCTGGGTCGCGTCGAGACCCGGTGCTTCGGTCTGCACCAGCACGTGCGGAGGCGCGAAATCCGGAAATACATCGAACCGGGCGACGAACAGCGCGGACAGCCCGATCGCGGCGATCAGGCAGGTGAGCGCTGTCACAATGCGGGGATTGCCCAGGGAGGCGCGAACTATGGCGGCTAGCATCGCGATGTTCCCTAATCGTCATCATCATCGTGCTGATGGGCACCCGCTCGCTGAAGCGACCACAAAACACCGGCGCCGCGTACGACGATGTTGTCATCGTCATCAATGCCCTGCACCAGCCAACCGTCTCCATAAGGGAGCAGTAGAGTCACTTTTACCGGCACGTAACGCGCATTTTTTTCGTCGGATTTTTGCGTCACTTGTTTGTAAACGTAGGCTCCGTTCTCGTCGTAGAGCAACGCGTCGCGCGGCAGCGCCTGCCCGGAGCGCTCGGCGGTCAACAGCGCAACCGGTATTCGTGCGCCCGGACCCAAGCCTGGAGGTGCGTTCGGCACTTCGATCAACAAGCCGACACTCTGCAGTTCCGTCGTCTGCCGGAGGGTTCCAAGCACCCGTCCCCGAATTTCTATCCCATCCACGTCCAATACGGCCTCGTTCGCCGGCGCGCCCAGGATGTGCCGGCCGGGCACGTCGGCGCGCACCAGCAAACTGCGTCCGCTCGTCGACGCGTCGATGACTTTCTGACGTGCGCCTGGCGGCAGTGCTGCCAATGGACTCCAGTGCAAAGCGAATTTCGCCGCCGCCACCTGCGCCTGCGTCTGGGTCTTTGCCTGTTCCGCTTGCGCCGCTTCGAGGACCTTGAGTGAAACTCCGGCGCCGCCGTCGTGGAGCGCATGCAGCCGAACGAGTTCGGCCGATGCGGCATGTTCCGCTGCCGCAGTGGCGCTCGCTTCGCCCAGCTCGGAAATGAGCGTCGTCGCATCCAGCGCCAGACCGAGCGCCTGAATGCGTTCCGGAACCTTGGCGGACATCGGATGCGCGACGACGATGCCGACCGCGCGCTGCTGTTCGGCATTCAAGTTCGATTGTGCGGATTGCCGGCCGGAATCGTCGTCCTTGTCGTCATTGCCCATGGCGGCGAGCGAAATGCTCAGCGCCGCGCAAGCGAGCGGTAGGGCATGACGGCTCCAACCCTTCACGAACCGGCTCCGGACGCGATCGGCACCATCGATTGTGCCAGGGCAAGCTCCGGCCCCGACAAGGGCGCATGCAGCACATCCTCGAGACCGTTGCGCGAGGTCTGCAGCTGAGCGCGCGTCTGCAACACTTCGAGTTCGGCTCGCATCGCAAGAATGTCGGCGCCGACCTGGCTCTCGAGATCCGCCGCGCCCAATTTGAAGCCTAGATCCGCCGTCTGCTTCTGGCGCCGCGCAGCCTCCAGTTGACGTTCCGCGGTGTCGGCGCTCGCGCGGGCGATGTGCTCCGCACGCTCGGCGGCAACGATCTCACCGTAGATTTCGGTTTGCAGTGCGAGCATACGTTGGCCCGCCAACTCGCGATCGGCGCGCGCCTCCGCGATCTCGCCCCTGTTGCGATTGAGCGGCAGCGTGAACCCCAAGTCGAACGGAAACTTGGCGATGCCGTGATCCCAATAGTAGCCGGGCGAGAGTTCGAATTCGGGGTACTGGCGGGCGATCGACAGCCGGAGCTTGCCTTCGGCGGCCGCGTACTCACCGATCGCGGCGCCAAGATCGGCGCGCGACAGCAGTGCCTGTTCGCGCGCCTCGCGCTGTGTGTTTTCGCTCACGGGCGGCGGATCGCCCCATTCCGGCCACGCGAACGTCACGCCGTCCAGCGCCTGCGGCGGCAGGCCCAAGGCCTTCGCGGCTGCGACCTGGGCTGCATCGAGGAATGCACGCAATTCTGCTGTCTGTTGCTCTATTTGGATTCGGGCCTGCTGACTGGTCAGAAGTTCGCTGGGCCCATCCTCACCGGCTTCGACGCGCTGCTTCTCGAGTGCGACCAGCCGGTCCTGCGCCGCCGCCAGCCGGTCGAGCAAACTCAGACGGCGGCGCCCGCTCTCCCAGTCGGACAACGCAGCGGCCAATGCGCTACGCACGGCCCAAGCCTGCTCCATCAGGTGCAATTGCGCATTGCTGGTATCCAGGCGGGCGATCTCGATATCCAGGCGGCGCCGCGCAGGCGAACGCAACAGCCAATTCAATCCGACTCCGTAAAGCCAGGGATGGGGATCATGGCGTGCGTATTCGGATTGCAGAATCAGCTGGGGATTGAGCGATTGCGCCGCGGTGATTCCATGCGATTGCGCCACGAGCACCTGCGTTCTTGCCACAGCGAGCTGCGGATTTTGCGTCAACGCGACCGCGAGTAATTCCGCTCGATCCCACTCTCGCGGCGGCCAGGCCGCGGCTGCCTGCGGCAGCAGGCGCAAGAGTTCGCCGCGCAGTTGAACCTCGGCGAGCCGGCGAGCCGCGAATTCATCTGCGCTTCGCTGCGGCTCGAGCGGCGCAGCGCGATAGTGGACGCAGCCGGACAATGTACCGAGCAAGGCAAGCAGGGCAAGACAGCGACGGGCGCATCCGAGCGGCGCAGCGGGTGAGTTTCTCGATGACCCCAACGAATATTTCCCCTTTATTTCATGATACTCGCCCGGGCACCCATATAAAACCCGTGAATCAGGGCTGAAAGGGTTGAAAACCGCGCCGGTCATTGTTGGAATAGGCGCATGGTCCGGCAGCATCGTTGCAACGTCCCGTATCTAGTACTGCTCGCCGCCGTCTCGGCGGCGGCGGCGGGCGTCTGTCTCGGCGAAGACGCCCTAGCCCGCCGATACGGTGAAGGAATCTGGAAGGCTGCCGTGCCCGCGAAACCCATGACGGGTGAATTCGAGAGCCTCGATCCGATCGGCGTCGCGGCGGGAGCCAGAATCAAGGCGGACTGTTCCCTCAATTGGATCAGTCCGGACAGCGGCAAGCGGTATTGTTTTTCAAGCGGCACTTCGTTGGAATTTTTCCTGGATAGGCCGCAAGCCAATATCGAGCGCGCGCTGACGGCGTGGCGGAAAATGACCGGCCGGCAACAATAGACCCTCACCGTATCCACGCACCGAACGAGACGGCGCCGATGCTTGCACAACGAAAATCGGCGACGCATCACTGCGTCGCCGACTCGAACCACCGTGACTAACATCGGCCCCTAAATCAGAAGAATAGTATGCCTCCCAGCGCGATGTCTTTTTGCTTCGCCGAATTGCCGTTCCAGGCTTCGGCCTTGGTATCGATGTATTCACCCACGAGGGTGATGCTCTTGGTCAGACTGTAGTACACGCCTAAGACTGCGGACCTGTTGCGCTTGAGCAGACAGCCAGGAGTAGTGACAAAGGCGCAGGAGGCATTCTGAAACGCCTTTTCATCATCGGCGAGCTTGAGGTCCGATATGCCGTAGCTCAGGCCGAATTTCACTTTGTCGAGTACTTTGTAGGTTGCCTGCACGTAACCGCCGTCGGACTTGCGCTTATCGCCGGAGGCTGATGTGGAAAGAATGTACAGTCCCGTCGTGCCGACGCCCTTGCCGGTATAACCATACAGCACGCCCTCGAAGCCTGCGACATCCAGCTTGACGCCCCCGTCGACCGCGGTGCCGGTATAGCTCGTGGCGGCGCCCGCCGGTGGGGGGGGCGAAGAGGCACGCTTCAATTTCTGAGTGACTACGTCGACCCAGACCTTGCCGCTGAGCGCGGCGCTCTTCGGGTCTCCAAAGGCGTAGGCGGCGCCTGCTTGAAATTGCGGCGCATTGTGCGAGTTATAGGTCCCGTCATTCAGGGGCTGGAAGACGCCGAACGATGCCGTAAATCCAGCCAGATTCGCCGTGGTGTAGGTGATCTGCGGTTCCCAGTCGGTATAGATGTAACCGATGCCGATGCGGCCGAGACTGGTGTTGCTCGGCGCGGGGTTGGCTAATGCGGTTCCTACCCCGAGCAGCGTCATGTCGTCGAGGATCGCGTCCTTGCCGAAGAGCCCGATGTCGCGGCCCATCTTCACGGTGCCCCAACTGGCGTCGCCGAAGGTGAAATACACTTGGCGCGCATCGATGCCGGGCGACTGCAACGCAGAAGGATTGCCGGCGCCGTTGACGGGAACACCGAGGTCGCTGTTGATGCCGGGATAGAACCCGACCGTCACATCGATGTCGAGGTCGGCCTGCCGAGAGGTCGCGCTGAATACCAGCGCCGCAGGCAGCAAACCGTTGCGAATTGATGACGAGCGATCAATTCCGCCTGTGCAAGCGAGGCCGCCGGTTATGATCGAAGTGTCATCGCACTTGGTCGCTACATAAAAGGCATTCACATTGCCGGCAAAATCAATCTTCCAATCGCCGGCGGTAACGTCGATTCCCGCAACTGCGTCGAGGCTCGGAACCATCCACATCGCGGCACTCACTGCGATCGCAAGCTTAGTACGCTTATTCATGAAAACTCCCTCCGTTTCGAGTTCTTTGTCGTGACGTCGAAGGCTGCGACAAGGTGCCGCCGCCGCCGGCCGCAGCTTTTCCCGCACTCGCCAAACGCCACCTGGCGTCGGGTGAAGCCTGAACCAGTATCTGCAAGAGGCGTACCAATGCAGCAACGAGGATGCGCGGAGGGATTCAATGCTGCCCGGAGGGTGCCGGCGACCCGTACTTCGGGGGCTGAAAATATGCGGTAAACCGCCCGTTTCACAGTTGTGCCCCGGCCAGCGCACCGCCATCGGAGCAAACGAGAGCATGTGTGGTTTTAACGCAAATCAGCGCCGCTGCGTTCGGCCGAATATCTGCGGCCGGATATCTGCCCCCCAGTGTCACGCTTGAGGATCACATTTGTCGCACTCTGTGTTGAATTAGACACAGGCGCCGATACGCGCCCGGCCTGCATCGAGCGCCGGGCACGCTCGCGCGGGCCGCTTTCGATGCTTCATTTTTGAAGCACAAACTGTGGCGGATCAGAAACACCCGGCGCCGCCGCTGTCGGCTCGCGTTATGTCTTGCCTCGCAAGTAATTGATCGATCAACGTTATGTGCGCTCGACCTTCATTGGCACGCTTGCTGCTTGTCGTTACACAGAACAAGCGGTCTGCACGTTGCTCGAAGAATTGCGCGCAGAGACATTCGCGTAGAAGTGTTGACGAGGAGCGCTAATCAATGAAGACGAGAGCGGCTGTTGCCTGGGAAGCCGATAAACCGCTGAGCATCGAAGAAGTCGACCTCGACGGACCGAAGACAGGCGAGGTCTTGGTACGCATAGTCGCGACCGGCGTGTGCCATACCGATGCGTTCACGCTGTCGGGCGCGGATCCTGAAGGACTGTTTCCGGCAATCCTCGGTCACGAGGGCGGCGGCATCGTTCAGGAAGTAGGGCCGGGCGTCACCAGCGTGAAAGCCGGCGATCACGTGATTCCGCTGTATACCCCCGAATGCGGCACCTGCGAGTTTTGCCGTTCCGGCAAGACAAATTTATGCCAGCGCATCCGCGTGACTCAGGGCAGGGGCGTGATGCCGGACGGCACCTCGCGCTTTTCATTCAAGGGCAAACCCATTCTGCACTACATGGGCACCAGCACATTTTCTGAATACACGGTACTGCCGGAGATTGCGGTTGCAAAAATCAACCCGAAAGCGCCTCTCGACAAGGTGTGCCTCCTGGGCTGCGGTATCACGACCGGCATCGGAGCGGTGCTGAATACCGCGAAAGTCTCGCCGGGTTCCACGGTGGCGGTGTTCGGCCTGGGCGGCATCGGCTTGTCTGTGGTCCAGGGCGCGGTGATGGCCAAGGCCTCGCGCATCATCGCGGTCGATCTCAATCCGGGCAAATGGGCGATGGCCAAGACCCTCGGCGCAACCGACTATGTCAATCCGAAGGATCACGACAAGCCGATCCAGCAGGTCATCGTCGATCTCACGAACGGCGGCGTCGACTACTCGTTCGAATGCATCGGCAACGTTCATGTGATGCGCTCGGCACTCGAGTGTTGTCACAAGGGATGGGGCGAATCGGTTATCATCGGTGTTGCCGGCGCGGGCCAGGAAATCTGCACCCGCCCGTTCCAGCTGGTCACCGGTCGCGTCTGGCGCGGCTCGGCATTCGGTGGTGTGAAGGGCCGCTCGCAACTGCCGGGCTACGTGGATCGCTACCTCGACGGCGAGATCAAGATCGATGAAATGATCAGCGAAGTGCTGCCGTTGACCGAGATCAACGAAGCCTTCGAATTGATGCATGCGGGTAAGGTAATTCGTTCCGTGATCAAGTATTGATCATTGCTGGGCGTGACTTGAATGGCGGCGATTTATTGCGAGAGATGCCGTGTCAACGGCTGTATATGAAAACTAGTGGGAGGAAGAATCATGGCAGTTTCAATTCATCCGTCGGTCGACAATGGCGTCAAGCAGGGATCGAAGGATTTTTCCGGCGGAACCCTGACCTGCAAATGCGCGGACAAGCCGGTGAAGGTATCGGTCGGAGCGCAGACGGCACACAACCACGTGTGCGGTTGCACCCAGTGCTGGA
>DASYJX010000090.1:0-17363 GCA_035996065.1 Steroidobacteraceae bacterium
GCCAGAACCTCGATGGATTTTCGGCCCATCTGGTATCGCGGTACCCGAACGGTGGTCAAGCGCGGGAAGAGCTGGGCAGCGAGCTCCGTGTCGCCGTAACCGGCGATCGCCACATCCTGGGGAATTTTCCAACCGCGCCGATGACACTCCTGAACACCGCCGATGGCGAGCACATCGCTGGAAAAGAACACCGCATCGATGCTCGGATCGCGAAGTTTGAGAATGTTCAGCGCCTCCGAGCCTCCTGCGGAAGTGATGGGCATCTCAATCTCAAGCCGCTCAGCCACCGTCATGTTCTGGCTTTCGAGGGCCTTTCGATACCCGATCCGGCGCTGTTGCAACCGGTCGTTGCCGTGGACGGGAGTTGAGACAAAGGCGATGCGCTTGTATCCGATCTCCGCCAATCGAGTCGTCATGCTAAAGGCAGTGTCGAAGTTCGATACACCAACCGCGATATCGATGGGCTCCCGGCCCGCGATCTCGCTGATCTCGATGACCGGGAGTCCATTCGCACGCAACAGCCTGACCGCACGCGGACTCTGCACGAAGGCCTGCAAAATGAGGCCAGCAGGCCGCCAGCCCAGCAGAGTTCGAATGGCGCGTTCCTCGGCATCAACCGCGAAGTCGCCCTGGATGAGCAGCAATTGCAAATTGCGCTCCTGGCAGGCATCGGACATCCCTTGCACCTGTTCCGCGATCCCGGAGTTGATGAGGGGCGGTACGATGGTGCCCACCAAAGAACTGCTGCTGCGCATGGACGAGGCGATTTGGTCTGGAACGAAACCCACCCCCTCGGCGACCTTCATGATGCGCGCCAAGGTGGCGGGTGCCAGTTTTCCCGGATTGCGGAAGGCGCGGGACACGGTGATCGGGGATAAGCCGGCAGCCTTAGCGATGGTCCGCACATTGTGGGGCGCGTCCGCGGAACGTCTGCGTTTCTTCTTTGCGGCCATATCAGTCGATTCTAGATGGAACTCGCTTGGCTTGCGCACAACTCTTCAACCGGCGGGTCCGCCATGAACAAGATCCAAGCCATCGAGACCGTACGCTACCAAGCGCAGCGAGCGCCTGATTACGCGCTACGCCTTCCGCGACGTGTTGGAAAAGGGCGCGGCGCACGTGGTCATGCCGGATCTCATTTGGACCGGCGGCCTGACCGAAGGCAAGAAGATTGCCATCATGGCGGACGCCTATCACCTGGCGATCGCGCCGCATGACTGCACGGGCCTCGTGGCGCTATATTCGAATTTGCAATCTGTGCGCCGCCAGCATGAATGCCATGATATTGGAAACGGTGCGGGGCTTTTACAACGGCGGCTGGTACGCGGATGTGTACACGTAGAATATTCATATCGAAGCAGGGCGCGCCATCATTCCCGCCCGGCCGGGGCTCGGGACCGCGCTGCGCGAGGATCTCTTGAGGAGCCCTTCGGTTCAAGTGCGCACCAGCCGCAAGGGATGAGGAACTGATGAAGCCGGAAAATGTAGTCAACGTCGGCAATGTGATCGGTGAAGGTCCGCGCTGGAATGCGGCGGAGCAGCGGCTGTACTGGGTAGACTTCATCGAGAACCAGAACATTCATAGCTGGCACCCGGCGAGGCGGGAACTGAAAACCTATAAAACCGAGGCCCCCGTGACGGCGTTGGGATTTCGTCGAACAGGCGACCTCATCGTGGCCACTCGCGGCCAGATTGCAACCTACCATCTTGCGACCCAGGCTTTGAGTGCGTTTACCTTGGTGGATGATCGCTCAGGGATGCGACTCAATGACGGTGCCGTCGATGCCAAGGGGCGGTTCTGGGTCGGCAGCATGCATTCAGAAAAACAGGATGAGCCGCATGGGTCGATGTACCGATTCGATGCCGACGGCACCCTGCATACCATGGATACCGGGATCACCGTCTCCAATGGGCTTGGATGGTCTCCCGACGGGAGAACCTTTTACCTCATCGACACCTTCCGTCGAGTCATTTATGCGTACGACTATTCGGCAGCCAAGGGTTCGATCGGCAACCGCCGCATCTATGTGCGCACGGTAGAGGCCGATGGTTACCCGGACGGTCTCACGGTGGACGCCGAGGGCCACGTATGGGTCGCGTTTTGGGGCGGATGGAAAGTCGTTCGCTATGATCCGGACGGAAAACCAGAGCGAGAGATCAGATTTCCGGTGGCGAATCCGACCGCGTGTGCGTTCGGCGGACGCGATCTCGACGAGCTGTATGTGACTTCGGCGCGGCTGGCGCTGCCGGCGGATCAGTTGGCGGCGCAGCCCATGGCTGGCGACCTGTTCCGCGTGCGCTTGAACGTGCGAGGTCAGGAGGAACCGTTCTTCGGCTGAGGACAAGCGGTTTTCGGGCGGCAGGCGCAGCGTCGGTGCCGTTGCGGTGAAATACCTGCCCCTCATTTGGTCGGGCATCTGGCGCAAGCCCGGCCGGGCCGTATTGATCTTTCTGCAGATTCTGTTTGCCTTTCTGCTGTTTGGTCTATTGCAGGGATTCAAAAGCGGTATCGACCAGGTGATTGCCCAGACCAGGGCTGATATCTTGATCGTCCACTCGCGTCAGAGTTTCGGCCAGCCAATACCCTTGGGCCACTTTGCTCGTATTCAGGCTGTTCCCGGTGTGAAGGCAGTCTTCGTACAGAACTTTCTGATGGGCAGCTATCAATTTCCGACACAGCGAATTCTTGCCGATGCGGTCGATCCTGATTTGAAGTGGCTGCGATATCCCGGCCTCGAGGTCAGCAGGAGCGATCTCGACGCCCTGATTCACACGCGGACCGGGGCCTTGGTCAGTGCGACCCTGGCGCAAAAATATTCATGGAAGGTCGGCGATCGTATTCCATTGCACAGTAACCTGCTTCAGGAAAATGGCTCGCCCGATTGGAGCTTCGATATTGTCGGCACATTCAGAGAATCGGAACACCTTGGGCTGGATGAAGCCATCATCATCAGCAACGACTACTTGAACGAAGCCCGCGCGGACAAGAAAAATACCGTGCAGCACTTCATCGTGCTCACCGACGACCCTAAGCAATTGGCCGCAGTTGCGCAGGCCGTCGATGATCTTTTTGCCAACTCCCAGGATGAAACCCGCACCGAGCCGCTGCGGGAAATGGCCCAGTCGCAGTTTCAGTCCCTGGGCGACATCAATTTCGTGGTCAGGTCCGTGGTCGGCGCGGTGTTCTTCGCGCTGCTCTTTTCGGTGGGCGCCATGATGATGCAGTCATTGCGCGAGCGCTCGCCGGAATTAGCGGTGTTGAAGGCGCTGGGGTTTTCCGACGGCAAGATTTTCTGGATCATTCTCTTGGAAGCTTTGATCTCATGCGTGTTCGCTGCGCTATTGGGCCTGGGCTGCGCGGCAGCCATTTTCCCATTGGCAAAAGCCTACCTCGGCGGACTATCCATGCCCTACGCGGTGGCGGCAATCGGCGCCGGACTGGCAGTGGTGCTGGCATTGATCGGCGCGGCGATGCCGGCGTGGCGTGGAATGCGCTTGCCGGTGGCAGAAGCGTTGGGTGGTCGATGAAGATATTCAAGCAATACATCGCGCTGCTGCAGCTGAGCTTGAGCAGCCTCAAGGACAGGGGAGGTTCCGTGTTGGTGACGCTCATCGGCACGGCCTGCGTAGTCGGCGTGCTGATTTCCATGCTATCGATAGGCGCGGGCGCCCGGGCGATGATCATGCACGATGCTCGGGCGGACCGGGTCTGGGTATTGAAACACGGGGCGCATGGTACGGGCGACAGCAGTCTCTCCAGGGAGGCTGTGCTGAGCACTGCCGACATGCCCGGTGTCAAGAAAGACGTTCACGACAAGGCGATGCTCTACGGCGCGGTCTTCGTCGGCGTGGAGGGCCGAAAGAGAATCGACAATGCGAGGACGACGTTTGCCCTGTTCGGGGTGGGGGCGCAGTTCCCGGCGGTGCACCCAGAGTTTCACCTTACCGCGGGGCGCCTGTTTCGGCCCGGGCTTCGCGAGCTGATCGCCGGCAAAAGCCGTCATGAGCTCTTCAAAAATTTCGAAATCGGCGACCACGTCAGGCTGCGCGGCAATGAATGGACCGTGGTGGGTCACTTCGAAACCGGCGGGTTCTTCGACGGAAGTCTGCTGGCAGATGCGCCCACCGTCATGTCCGTTTTTGGAATTTCAACCTTCAATAACGCGACCTTGATGCTGCAGTCAGCCGCCGCGTTCGACGAACTGCAGGCCGCAGTCAGGGCTAACCCATCGCTCGATGTGGAACTGAGGCCTGAAATCCCTTTCATGCGCGAACAATCCAAGAACTTGAGCGGCGTGCTCGATTTCGTCAGCTACTTCGTCGGCGCAGTGATGGCAGCCGGCGCAACATTGGGCGCCGTCAACTCCATGTATGCCATTGTGGATGGCCGCAAGCGCGAGATTGCCACGCTGCGCGCCATTGGCTTCGGCGCCTGGCCGGTGATCCTCGCCGTGCTCACCGAGGCGGTGTTGCTGGTGCTGCCGGGCGCCGTTCTTGGCGCCTTGGCTGCGTGGTCATTGTTCAACGGCGATACCGTGAGTCCGATGGGCATGAGTTTCAAGCTCACCGTTACTTCCGACCTTGTCGCGCTTGGCGTCGCGTGGGCTTTGGCCATGGGCCTGATTGGCGGCTTGTTGCCGGCGCTGCGCGCGGCCAGCGTGCCTGTGGCCTCTGCGTTGCGCGCGAACTGACCCGCACGGGAGACTACGCCTCGTTGTTCATCGTGACCACGACGTTTCCCGGGTTGCTGTCGAGCGTCGGACTGAGCGGCATATTCTGCATCTATACGACTGCGTCGATTGCGGCCTATGTAACTGTGTTTCGCTGGGTGCGCGAGACCAAGGGCGTAGTTCTCGAGGACATGCCCGATCCCCTCTAATGCGGGTTTGCTCGCGGCCGGGCGCAGAATGACCAATCAAGTCTCTCTCACGACCTTTCGAGGATCCTTATCGTCGCGCAGCGCGACGAATTGGGTGTGCCGAAGATGATCGGCGCCCGTCCATTCGCGAAAGTCGATCCGAACAACGGTGGTGGGCTTGAGCCACACGCAGCCCTTCATCTTTTCCGCTGTAAAGCCTTCTCCCCAGCGGCCGCCGCCGTTCTCCGGGAGGTTCACGAACGGACACTTGGGCGTCTTCAGATGTTTGATTTGCCCAAAGACGGCTCGCCGGCTGGCGGGAACGAATCCGGCTCGTACGCGGGCAGCGAATAAGAGGTCTTTGCCGCGATAGAAACCGACGATGAGCGCGTCAAAGCCGTGCGCACCGGGGGTATAGCCGCCGATCACGAACTCTTGGCCCAAATTTATCCGAGTTTTGGTCCAGAGGCCGGTACGTTTGCCGGGTTCGTAGACGCTGTCGGCGCGTTTGGCGATAACGCCCTCGAGACCGTGCCGCTTGACGAACTTCAGTATTGTTTGCGGCGAGTGGTCGACAACGGACAGGCTAACGTGATCATTTCGGGGCAGGATGTCGCTCAATATCGCGCGACGTTCTTCGAGCGGCTGCTGGGTGACTAACTTGCCTTTATAAGCGAGCACGTCAAAGGCGTAGTAATGGATTTTGGATTCCGCGGAACGGAAGTTTTGCAGGAGCTTGAAATCGGTCCGGCCGTCGACGCCCATGGCAACGAGTTCGCCATCGAGCACGGTGGCCTTAGGGAGATCCGCGAGCGCCCTCGCTATGTAGTGAAATTTGCGATTGAGGATATTGCGGCGGCGGGAGTAGAGAGTGGTGTCGCCGGAATTCTTTACGGCCTCTAAGCGATAGCCGTCCAACTTGATTTCATAGGTCCATGGTGGACCTTCGGGGAGCTTCGTCACGGGCAGGCATTCCATTGATTCTATGAAATCCATTTTTGCCGCGGACTTCTTCTTTTTCTTGTGGGCGGTTCTCTTGGAATCCACGTCAGGGCTCTTGATTGGGCGCCGTAGGGCTGGTCGCTTTCGGCACGCCCACGGATTCTGGCTTACAGGAATAGTTGCCTTGGATGAGCTTCGTCACTAACGACAGAGCTTTAGTCGTACAAAAAGCGTGCTCTGAATTGGATGACCAGAGCGTCCGGGTCCTTTTCCCATCAGTGTAGTCGACACGGCAGGCGCCTCTTTCATGCGCGCCACGCAATCCGCTGATGTTGTAAATGCTGATGACCTTTTTGATGGAACCGGACGTGCAGACAAACTTTTCGTGAGATTCCATTAAATCCTGACCTCTGCTTATGTGGACCAGATTTACGCAGAAGATCGAAATCAGCCAAACCCTGTTTGCGCATTTCACGGCGGGACTCTCAATCAGTGGCAGCGGCCGATGCCGGCGCTAGCGCCCTTGATGCCCGGCTGCCGGCACCGTGTCGCCGGGCGGGGTCGACGTTGCCGAAGGCGGCGGTGGTAGTTGGTCCGACGCGAGCCCCGGAGCAGCTGCCAACCAGAACGACGCTAGGATGATCGCAGCGGCGATGCGTTTGCAGATGGCGGTCTCCACCTGGAAAAACCGGTGGAAGGATTGCGTCGGAGTCAAGGCGGACACGATGATGCGGCTCATAGACCCTCCCCGTTAGGCCTAGATTAGCAGGACTGGCGCCGAAGTTTGCTGGTGATTGGCCTCCAGGCAGCCCTTCGAGCATTGCGTCGCTTTGAACCCGGCGCGTGGGAGCGTAGTCTATTCGACGACGTAACACCCAATTTCTCACAAGGAGAAAACATCATGGATTCTCATGTCTTCAAGACCATTCAGGTTACTGGTACCTCGGATGCAAGCGCGGACGACGCGGTGCGGACGGCGGTGGAGCGCGCGGCCAACACCGTGCACAATCTCAAATGGTTCAAAGTCACTGAGACTCGTGGCTACATTAAAGACGGAAAAATTGGTCAGTGGCAAGTGTCTATCGATCTCGGCTTCGCGCTCGAGTGATGCTTTTTCAAATTTCGCAATCAGATTGCTGGGGCGCGCAGGAGGGATCAGCCGCTGTGGCGTACGGGGTACTTCCATTGACCGATACCACGGATACCTGCGAGCTCAGAGCGACCCACATGCACATGGGGGGTAGAACAAAGTGAGTTAACGGATATGTCACCGGCACCCATCAAATCCCTGATAAACCTATCTGCGCTTGACCAGGTTGACGTGCGAGTAGGCACCATCGAATCGGTGTCTGCCATCCAAGAGACAACAAAGCTGGTTAAGCTCCGGGTGAACTTCGGGGATCATACGCGCACGATCGTTGCAGGCCTCAGACTCGAGCGCGAAAATCTGCAAGAGATCGAGGGCAAGCAGTCCCTTTTCGTCGTCAATTTAGCGCCGCGCACAATGCAGGGCGTCGTCTCTGAAGGGATGCTATTCGATATCGGATACGCCGACGGCGTCACGCCGGTCCTTGCAATGCCGGAATCTGCCGTGCCGAACGGTACGCGAGCCGGCTAACGCTCAGTACGTTCCGGACATCGCCATCAGCAGCATTGGACTCAGCAATTGAATACCGATGATGAATAGACCTCGGTCATCGCCATCATGCGTTGCGCGCAGTCGGGTGGCGCACCACGCGACAATACCGTTTACCTTGAGCTTGAGGCTGGGCTCCACGTATTCGACGGCGACCTGCAAGCGCGGGGCTAAGCTCGTATCCAAGTAAATCCGCATCCCAGAACTAGAAATATCATTGATGACTCTAATGGGGAATTCCGCTGTCGGGGTATGCAGCCTAAATTCACCCACCGGTTGGCGGAGCAGTGCATGCCTCGGGTCTCTTCGTTGTTCGACTACGGTCATACGGCCATTTAAGTTGTCGCGCATCGCTAGGGAGATTGTAGGCGGTCGTCGATTGGCCGGCTACCCTGGTAGGCGCCAGACCGGGCTCGTTGACTGCGTTCGACGCTGCCTGTAGATTGAGTTGATCAATCAATCAAGTTGATGTTACGCCGATGGAATCCGCTGATACCCGCACTCGTTTGGTATTGTCCGCAATGCAGCTGTTCTGGGAGAAGGGATACAACTCCACCAGCATTGCCGACGTATTGCAGACTGCCAAGGTCAACAGCGGCAGCCTCTATCACTTTTTCCCGGGCAAAAGCGACTTATTGGCCGCAGTGCTCGACATGTACCGAGACGGAATACGACCCATGCTACTGGACCCCGCCTGGGCGGGCGTGGACGATCCTATCGAAAAGATATTCGCACTGCTGGCGAGGTATCGGCAATCGCTGGTCGATACGGAGTGCTTCTACGGCTGCCCGATCGGGAGCCTGTCGCTCGAGCTGCATGAGCCTGACTTACCTGTGAGGGAGAGATTGGCGACGAATTTCAAAGCGTGGATCGATGCCATCGATGACTGCCTGAAACAGGCCAAGCTGCGGTTTTCGAGTGATCGCGATCGGCGCGAGCTGGCGCAATTCGTCTTGACCACCATGGAAGGCGGAGTGATGCAGGCGCGTACCTTTCGGAACATCGCGTACTTCGACGCCGGTGTTCGCCACCTTCGCCATTACATCGATGGTCTGGCCGGCGGCCGTTCGCCCAAACACAGAACTAAACGACGCTCCTGCGCGCCGTCCATCTCGCGAAGAATATCGTCGTGACTGCGACTGTGGCAACCGAGCCCGTAGAATCCGCAGAACCAAAGGACAAGAAAATGCGTCAGTCAATGTGGTCATTGCTCCTTGTTGCGTGCCTTCCGGGTCCATCCGCTGCCGCGGACTATCAGCCTTTGGCCTTTCTGGTAGGGCATTGTTGGAAAGGAACTTTGCCCGGCGGCAAGCAAACCGACGAACATTGCTTCAGTTCCATCTACGGTGGCAAGTTTCTGCGTGATCGGCACACCTTGCATACCGTAGGCCGGGCGGATTCGTTCGGTGAATCGATCTATTTTTGGAATTCGATCGCGAAGCAGATCGAGTACCTGTACATCGAAAGCGACGGTGGCTACAGCCAAGGTGCGGTGTCAACGGACGAGGTCGCGCTGGTATTCCCGCCCGCCAACTATGTGGAAGACGGCAAGACTCAGACCTATCGCAGTCGGTGGCAACGAAGCGGCGAGACTAACTACGACGTGGTCACGGAATTCCAGGGCAAGGACGGATGGGTGCCTGGATTCAAGGTGCACATGGAACGGCAGGGAGTCAGCGACGTCGGCGGACGTCCTGGGGGTGCGGAATAAATGGGCAATCGATGCGAATGTGCGATGCGGGAACTCGTTCGCGCGGATTTACAAGGATTTCATTACAATAGAGTAGGCATCGAAGCCAAGGAGGAGGAACTCCGTTGTGATGGATCGCAAGCGGTACTGGTTTCCAGCGAAGCGCCGTGGCTGGGGTTGGGGACCTCCCACCGCATGGCAGGGATGGGCGGTTCTCATCGGAATTCTTATCGCGAACATCGTCGCCGCGGCGCTCTTGATGCCGCTTCACGTCGTGGGCTTTCTTTGCTTTGTATTGGCGACGGTCCTGCTGATGCTGCTCATTTGCTCGGTGAAGGGTGAGCCGCCGGCGTGGCGGTAAGACCAAATATGACGTGGCAAGACGCACGTGCCCTATGATGGTCCCTGGATCCTCGACGGATGATGCGGCGGTCGGCAGGAATGAACCCGAACTATCGCGTTGCGCCGGTCAGCCGCGGAGAGAATTCGTGAGCCGTCGGGGGTTAATAGTTGTTTGGATCATGGTGTTGCTCAGCGCAGCGCCGAAGCTCGACGCCGATCCGGCGCACCACGAGTTGAGAAGTACCCAGCGAATTCATGCCGATTTGCCCGGCACAATCGTGCTCGAGAACGAGCGCGTACTCATACAGAGATTCATCATCCAACCGGGACAATCGACCGGTGCTCGCACTTACGCGGCGCATCAGCTCGAGGTGTTCGTCAAAGGGGGAATACTCTCGTCAAAGACGGGCCGCTCAACGTTGTGGCCGGATGGGCGCGTAGTTTGGTTGCAAGACGCCGGACACGACGAGGGAAGTACCAATACCGGCCGCACAGCCGTCGAGCTCGTGTGGGTTACATTTAAACCGGTCAAATCGATATCGCACACTGGGGCGTCCGGACGGCAACCTACGTATGGATACCTCAACTATCCGAATATTCCCGGCGAAGATGTCCTAGAGAACGACCAAGCGATAGTCCAACGGTTTAAAATGAAACCGGGCGAATGGGAAGGGCTTCACGCGCACAACCCCAACACTTTCTATATCTTTATCAAGGGCGGTCACTGGTTGAGTAAGTCGAAGGCGCATCCTCAAGGTATCTCGGGGACTGCAGAAGACGGGACGGTTGCGTGGATGGATACGATCGATATGAGCGAAGAGCATCAGTCTGGGAATATCGGCACCACGACGAGTGAAGTAGTTTGGGTCGCGTTGAAGGATTAGCTTGCTGTCGTTCCAAGCTTCTCGCATTCTCACTCCTGGCGCTCGAAGCAAAGCAGTAGATCCGCCAGATCCCGCGGATGGGAGAGTGCGGCCAGATGGCCGCCAGGAACGACTGAGACGTCCTTGTCGAGGCGCTCGCGGGCGACCCGTCGTTGGAACTCGAGCGGAAAGAAGCGGTCATCCGCGGAGGCGACGACGTGAATGGGTATCTGAGGCCAGCGCTCAAATTCGCAGGGATATTGGAAGATGGCGTCCGTCTGTTCACGCTGGCGCGCGGGCCCCGCACGCAATACCGCTTCTGGAACGTCGTGCAGGAAATAGGTGTGCAAGTCGAACTCGGTGCTGTATCCGCCGCGTTTGGCGGCTGCAATGCGTGCTTGCGCGGAGCCGGTATTGCCCCACCAAGCCCCAGCGGTTTCGCCAGGTAGCGGAATCATGGCGTTCACGAAGACCAGCATCCGGATGGCCGCCCGTGCGCAGACGAGAGGTGCCGTGAACCCCCCAAGTGACTGGGCGACAAGGATCACTTTCGCCCGCTTCTCGATAGCCCGAACTACGATGTCGGCGTAGTCGCTGAGACTTGCGCCCGCGTCGTCGCCGGGCAGGTCAATCGCAATTGCTTCTTGGCGCGCTTGTTCGAGGAGCAGGGCGACCCGATGCCAATACGACGCCATCCCACCCGCTCCTGGGATCAGGACAAATGAGATTCCTTCGGAATCCTGTGCGTCGTGCATGGCCAAAGAAAGTCGCCCTTTGGGTTGAAGCCGACCGGCCGGTCCCGCAGCGCTGCCCTACACCTTGAGCGACCGGAGCTAAGTGTGAGCGGGTTAAAGTCTACAATCCAACGATCCTTATAACAATTGCGTCGTCAGCGGAGCAAAATCCAGTCAATGCTAATCCAAAACGGAAACATGGTTTTTCGAACTTTCGTGCGTAAGACAGCAGTACTAGTTCTGGTCGGCGCCCATGTTCTGGGCGTTGTTGCGGCGAGAGCTGCGTCGGACGACAAGACAAAGGGCGTGGCAATCGTAGGAAATGTGCGCTTGGAGCGCATTCATTACGACCAAATGCTATTGCCGGACCGCGGACACGCAGGCTTTGGTTCTCTGCTTTACGATGAAAAAGGTGAACTGGTTTTGCATGATGGTAGCAAGACGTGGTTATACACGACCGGACTCTTCGAAGCTCCGACAGGCGGCCGGCGCGACTGGTACGGTAAATGGATTAGTTATGTGCGTGAGTTCGACGTTAAGACGCTCGCATCCGGAAAAAGCAAGATTGTTCTAGGTCTCGCAGGCGCCGACCGATGGGCCGTCATCCATGACGTCATCAGAGCGAACGATAATTTATTCGTCGCTTTCTACTCTGCGAATGGCAGAGTGAGAGCCGCGATCAGCGACGAGCCCGAAGGACCTTTCAAGCCTGTTCATGATTTCAAGATTGAGGTTACGGACGCGTGGGAAAAGGAGGGAGGAAAAGTAGCCAGTTTGGAAAGCAATGGTGCCCACGTTCTAATCGAAGAGACCGACCATGTTCTCACATTGTGGTTGGGCTACGACTCTTATCATGTAGATCGGACAGCCGGTCAATTAGGATGGGCAAAAGTGCGCATCGATAAAAGATCGGGCAATGTGGAATTAGTCGAAAAACATCCGCGAAATCCCCTCGCGATGCTTCCCAAAAACTATCTTGCTGCTAGATGCGGCGGGAATCTCGCCACAAACATCCGTTTGGGAGATCAATACGCTTTCTTTTACTATTCGCGGCGAAGCAAGGATAAAATCATGCTGACCGCCGCTTTGGGCTCAGATCCGCTCTTCCAACACATCACGAACATTGTTGAGATCGAGCCGCCGCTAGGCGATGAAAAGGTGATCGAGAAATTCGAATCCTATATGTTAGGCAACGAGCTGCACATAATCTATGAAAATCAACTTGCCTCCGGTCATTGGGGTACCGGAATCAGAATTTACAAAATCCGAGAATGATTCAAGCGAGGCTCTATCGATTGCCCGGCAGAATCTTCTTCTGCCAGATCGCGGATTCGGTCTCCCGACCGGTATTCGCGTACAAATCACGCAGCGCCAGGTAGCCCGCTTGAGTATGGTCGTAGCTTGCGCCGCGTACACTCTGCAGAGAGGCCACCGCCTCTAGCAACAGCGGCTCGGCCTCCGCGAAACGCTTCAAGAGCACCAAGCAGGTGCCAAGCTGCACATCAGAGATCGACTTTCGCCATTGGTTGGCATCGGGGCCTTCGCGCCGAAGAGCCGCGACTCGGTGCAGAACCGTCAAACCCTCTTGGCCCTGACCACTCAAACAGGCCGCCAGGCCATAGTAGCTCCACGCGGTTTGGGTCCAATCGTGGCCGTCACCGGCTACGCGAGACAATCCTTCGGCTGCGGGCCGTGCGGTTTCGGCGGCCTCGGCGTAGCGCTTTTGCCTGAGCAGGTTTTGGGCGACGCCGTATTGGGCCATCAGCGTATCGATATTGTTGGGGCCGAGTATTCGTTGATACAAGGCCAGCAACCGGCGATAGATGGGCTCGGCATCGATCTCATGATGTTTGCGATCAAGGACCGACGCGTAGTTATATTCGGCGTCCATCAGATCCGGATGATCCGGCGGCAAGTATTTTTGCCGAATATCGATCGCTTCTTGCATATAAATGGAGGCATCGTCGTAGCGGCCCTGGTTGTATCGCAGAACACCCAGATTCGCGACTGGATCGGAGGCCGCGACGCCGAAATCGATGCCGGGCGTCCGATACACCTCGATCGAACGCCTATACGTGGCCTCGGCCTCGGGTTCGCGCTCGGAATCTTGGAACACGGCGCCGAGAGCGTTGAGGGCTTCGGCCAATTGTTTCTTGGCGCCCGGCAATTGTTCGGCGCGCGCAATGGCTTCGCGCAAAGGCGCCTCCGCTTCCCGGTAGTGACCGCTTTTGATGAGCAATTGCCCGCGCACCGAGAGTGCGCTTGCAAGATCTGCCGTTCGTCCGGCATGCGCGAGAAGCAACGTGATCGCGCGAGTGTTGGCCTCGAGCCCTTGCGTGTAAAGGCCGAGATTCAGATTCGTCTCCGCGACCAAGCCCAGCATCGAGGCTCACCGCAATGGCATTCCGGCGCGCGAATTTGCCGACTTTGACGCCGATCGAGGGGGAGCGCGCCATCACAGGCACGTCGTCCAGATAACGCTGCAAATCGGTTTGCATCTCCGCGGCCGACGAATATCGTCGCGAGGCATCGCGTTCCAGCGCCTTGTGCAATATGGCATCGAGGTCACCGCGCAATTGGTTTGCGGTCCGCGGGTCTGCCGCGTTGAGCGCCGCCCGGCTGGGCGGATCCACCTCACGCTGAGTGATCGCCAACAAGTAACCGACCGCGCCGCGCGCTTCCGGATACAGCGTTTGACCCGTCAACAAGCGATAGCCAAGCGCGCCGAGCCCAAAGACATCGGTGGCCACTGTGACGGGTTCACCCGATGCTTGTTCGGGGACCGCGTAGTGCGGTGTGAACAGTCGACCGATATCCGCCGTCTGCGCGTGCGAGGCCGTTGGATCCTCGAGCGCGGCGGCGATGCCGAAATCGATCAGTTTCGGCACTCCGTCGGCATTCACGAGCACATTCGCCGGCTTGATATCCCGATGCACGACCAGCATGCGATGCGCGGCGGCCACCGCGCCGGCCAGTTCGGCGAGTAAGCGAACGCGCGCGCGAAGCGGCAGCATTTGCTCCTCGCAATACACATCGATGGGCTTACCGGCGATAAACTCGAGCGCGATCCAGGCGCGGCCCTTCTCTACGCCGGCATCGATCAACCGCGCGATGGCGGGATGCTCGAGCCGGGCCAACAATTGGGTCTCGCGCTTGAATCGCTCTTGACCCGACCTGGCAAGTTCGTTGCCGATGAGTTTGATCGCGACCGTTTGCTGTATTCCGTCGGTGCGCTCGGCCCGATAAACGACTCCCATACCGCCTTCGCCGATGCATTCAACGAGGCGGAAATGCCCGAACTGATCGCCAACCAGATTCTCGATCGGCCGCGCGGTGGGACTCAATAGGACATTGGTTTGCGCGTGGTCCGCGGTTGCGGCGGTGAGCAACGCTTCGACTTCGGCGTGCAGCAGCACATCGTCGCCGCAGCGCTCGCGCAGGAACCCGCCGCGCGCCGAATGCTCCAGGCCGAGCGCTTGTTCAAAGAGCTGAAACGCCTTGCCGCGATCGAAGCCTTCGCTCACTTTCGGGTCAGCTCGCGCATCAGCCAAACCTTACCGGCGGCCCAGCGGCGATTGACGGTTGCCGCGGATACTGCAAGGGACTCGGCCACTTCCTCGATGGACAATCCGCCGAACACGCGCAATCCGACAATTTCGGCGGCCATCGCGTCGTATTGCTCGAGCTCGGTCAACAGCTCATCGACGTCCAGCGCGTCGTAAACCTGATCGGGCTCACCGAGATTGGTATCGCTCAGCGTGACCGCGTTGCCGCCGTCGCGTTTCGCGGCGCGGCGGCGACGGGCTTCATCCATCAAAGCCTGTCGCGACACTCGCGCCGCCATCGACAAGAAGTGGGTGCGGTCTTGCAGGCGAATTTGCTTCAGCGCCGCCAGACGCAAATACGCCTCATGCACCAGCGCGGTCGGCCGCAAACTCGAATAACGCTCGTGGTTCAATTGACGTACGGCAATTGCGTGGATGTCGGTATAGAGGTTCGTCAGCAATTGGTCTAGAGCGCCGCGATCGCCCCGAGACCAGCGCTCGAGCAGAGCATCAAGCGCCAAGTTTTCCGACGTCGAATGGTTCATTCACGGCCCAGATAGCTGTTGATGACTATACACGCCGGAAGCCTGCCTCCGCAGGGGGCCAAGTTGGTAGTAAACGCCTATGGAACTGCGATCTACGGTTGGGGGGACCTCCGCTGTCAATGCCGAGGACAAGCGAAGCGCGGACCGTCGAACAACGTGCACAGCTGTCTGCGCCTTATTGAGGTGCCTCTTCGTGTCTCGGTTGGACAAGCGCCGGAGTCGGGCGCTCAGCAGCGCGATTCGGTGACGGAATCGCCGACAGTGGCGCTTTGGGTCCATTGCTATCGGCCTCGGCAATCATCGCCGCGCAATTCTGGTCCTTTGCGAGCCCCGGATCCACGAAGGCAATGATCGCCGCCACCGGCGTGAGAAGCGTCCCGAGGGCCGCGGCGACGGCGCCTTGTTTCACCGTGCTCGGCACATTCACGCCGAAGGAAGGATTGGCGAGATGACCGCGGACTTCGATCGGTGTGCGCAGCCGGGTCAAGCGTAGCTTCTTCGGCTCGCCCTTGATCTCAAGATGCAGCTCCTCGGGCCCCAGGTTGATATTGCCGGAACCCTTGATCAACACATTTTGAGTGTCGAAGGTGATGTTCTCGGCAGTCATCAGTCCGTCGTCAATTTTGAACTGCGCGACGCCGCAGCGGATAGGCACTTTTTCATCGGATTTGGTCAAAAGCAGTCCCAAGCCCTTGGACACGTTGATGCCGGTCAGTTCCGCGAAGGCGGAGGTGATCTGTCCGTCCGGCAAAATCAGGGTAAAGCGACCCGCGGCATCGGACATCACCTGATGGACCGAGTCGCCGGTGCCGTCCACGACTGCGCGTGCCTGCATTACACCGAGCAGAGGCGCCGAAGCGCCGGCCTTCTTGCCCTTGAGCTGCTCGAGCTGAATATCTTTGATGCGCACGTCAATGTGCACGACGGGGATGTTCTTGCGAGCATCGATCCTCGCCTGTCCCGATAGCCGGCCTTGTGGCATCTCGAATGCGAAAGGATCGAGGCTCAAGACGCCTTCGTCGAGTTTCACGCGAAAGGCGACCTGCTTAAAGGGCACACTGCCGGCATCGATCGACGTTGCTTGGAATTTCACATCCGCATCCATCGCCCGCACGCGATCGACCTGCAGGTGCGCGTCGGGGAAAAGCCGTGCATTGGGGTCGCTCGGCGGGGCTTTTGCGGCTGGGCTGTTCTTGGGAGCCTGCTGCACCGGTGCTTTGGCATCGAGCGAATCGGCGCCCTTGGCCTGTCCGCCGAGCGAGGCCGCCAAGTCCTTCATGCGAAGTTGTTTGGAGACGAGATCGCCGCTCATATAAGGACGCTTGCGGCTGGCATCGATGTCAAGCTTGCCGTGCAGGTCGCTTTCGCCGACCGTGCCCGCGATATTCGACACGGCCACTTTCATGCCGTTGCGCGCGATATGCGCGTGCAGTTTGAAAGGGGCCGTGTTCGGCAGAGCCAATTGGGTCAGATAAAATCCTTCGGCGAGGTCCTTGCCGCTTAAGTCCACTTCGAAGTCCAGTTGGCCGAGATCGAAAGGCTTGAGCGCACGCCCTTTGGACTCCACATGCAGGTTGCCCGCGACGATGTGCAAATCGAACGGATAGGGATGCTCAGGATCCAGGTTCAAAAGCGGACCACCTGCGACGCGCATTTCGAAGTGCTGCTCATTGATGCTGCCGCTCCCCTGGATTCGAAAGGGCGTAGGATCGTTAGCGGAGTTCTGTTCGTGTGCTTGAACGCTGCCGTTCACCTTCAGGCGCCGCATTTCATCGATCAGTGTAAGTTTGCCGTCCTGGATGAGAAGATCGCGCACCGCCGGTAGCTTACTCGGCTTGGTGGCCGGCGCGTTCGTTGGCGCCTTGTTCTCAAAGGTCCAATTAGCCCTGCCGCCTTTGTCCTGGTGCAGATACACGTTGGGTGAAAATAGCGCGACCCGGGGCAGGATCACATCGCCTTTGAGCAGGGGCAGCAGTTTGACGTGAATCTCCAAGCGTTCCACCGTCGCCATCGGCCGGGAACTCTCCCAAGGCGGATTTCCCACGATAAGCCCGTTCACGACGACGGTCGGAGTCCACGACCAGATGTGCGCCTGCAGATTGCCATCGATGTGTACTGTGCGCCCCAATTTGGCGCTCGCGATCCTCTCGATCGGATGCTTCAGGCTGTTCCAATCGAACAGCGCCAGCGCCGCTACAACGATGGCGA
>DASYJX010000091.1:0-2158 GCA_035996065.1 Steroidobacteraceae bacterium
GCCTCGCCGAACGCCCGATCCAGCGGCAAGGCCGCGAGGGCAAGACTGCCGGCGACTTTCCCTGCTAATTGCCGGCGGCTTAGTTTTGCCATGAATTGCCACTCCGTAAAGCTTCCCTTGGAACTAGAATGGAATCGGTTCCAAAAAGCATAAGCGCACTCTACGTAACGCGCTGGGACGATGTCAAACCTGCACTGACATTTGCGTATCAATGTCGTGGATACAATTCGCCACGGCTCATGGTACAAACGTCTGGCCGCGCATTGAGAATGCAATTGGAATCGTGAAAGGCGCCGGTTACTGCCGATGGTCGGTAAGCAAAGAAGCGTTCCAGCGTTGATGGATGTTGCCCGCCGCGCCGGTGTGGGCGCGGCCACCGTGTCGCGCGTCATCAATGGAGGCCAGAACGTCAGCAGCAAGACTCTCGCGGCTGTTCAGAAGGCGATCGAAGAGCTCGGCTATCATCCCAACCAGGCGGCGCGCAGTCTTAAGGGCGCACGCACCAAGACGATCGGGCTGATCGTGCCGAGCGTCGCCGATCCGTTCTTCTCCGCTGCCGCGGCTGCGATCCAGGATGTGGCGCGAGCGCATGGCAGCCTGGTGCTGCTGGCCGCTTCCGACAATCTTCCCGCACGCGAGCAGGAGCAGGTGCTCACGCTGATTCATCGCCGCATCGATGGGCTCATCCTCGCTCCGTCCGACGCTGCCGATATCGGCATGTTCAAGCATGTGGCGTTCCCGGTGGTCTGCTTCGATCGCCCGTTTCCGGGTCACACGCTGCCGACTGTGCTGGGCGACAACTACGGAGGCGCAAAGGCCGCCACCGAACACCTGGTGCGCAATGGGTTCAAGCGAATCTTGTGCATGGGCGGCGACAGCAAGCTGTTCACCAGCCAAAGGCGTGTGCGCGGCTATCGCGACGTGGTGAGTGCGGCGGGGTTGCCGTTCATCGCCGAACTCAACGTGCAGGACTACGACTCCGCCGAGACTGCGCTGCACCGTCACCTCACCGGCAAGGGCAGGATCGATGCGATCTTCAGCATCAAGAACGCCATTACGGTAAACGTCTATAAGATTTTGCGCAAGTTGAATGTAGCGATACCCGCGTCTGTGGCGCTGGTTGGGTATGACGATTTCGAACTTGCCGATACTCTGGATCCGCCGATCAGTGTGGTGCGGCAGCCGGTGGTCGCGATTGCGACGCGTGCCGCTGAGATGCTGTTCGAAGCCCTGAAGGCCGGCGACGAGAAACCGCAGACCGTAACGCTCAAAGTCGAGTTGGTGCATCGCAGTTCCGGCGGCGAGTCGCGCGTTGCGGAGAGACGACGCGCCAGGTGAGCATCGCAAGGTTCGCCACAGTGGCAATGGACGTTCTACACTGCTTGACACTGATTGGAACCGATTCCGTCCGACTCTGAAATTTGAAGGAGATCTGCGTGCGCATTACGTCCAAACTTTTACGAAGCACCGTTGTGGGGGCCCTCGGCGGTTTCCTTTTCGGTTTCGATACCGTCGTCATATCCGGTACGACCACGCAGCTACGCGAAGTGTTTCACCTCACGCCGACCTCCTTCGCCTGGACCATGTCGATCGCACTGTGTGGGACGGTCGCCGGCTGCTTCATCGCGGGACCGCTCGGTCAGCGCTTCGGTAGTCGCAATATATTGCGCGGTTTGGCGGTGTTGTACGTTCTTTCCGCGCTGGGCTGCGCGTTTGCAGCGAACTGGCCCATGCTGATGCTTGCCCGGTTTATTGGCGGCCTTGGGATCGGCGGTTCCTCGGTGCTGGGGCCCGTGTATATCGCAGAGCTTGCGCCGGCCAGTTGGCGTGGACGGCTGGTTGGCGCGTTTCAGATCAACATCGTCATCGGTATCCTTGTCGCCTACATTTCCAACTGGTACATTGCCGGCCTCGGACTGGGCGCGAACGAGTGGCGCTGGCAGCTTGGAGTTGCGGTCTTTCCGGCGATCATGTTCTTCGTGATGCTGTTCACTATCCCGCAGAGCTCCCGCTTCCTCATCAGCCAGGACAGCCTCGACGATGCGCTTTCGGTCATCAAGGCGATGGGTTCTGATCGCCCCGAAGCGGAGCTCGCGGAGATTCGCGCTTCCATTCACCGCGAGCAGGACGCGGCCGTGGAACCGCTGTTCAAGAGGTC